>NHIP02000001.1 GCA_002170775.2 Euryarchaeota archaeon TMED192
GGCTCAAATGTTCTTCGTATGTGGCGCACGTCAACGAACTGGTGATATTGAGATACTAATTGAGACTAAATCTTAAAGATGAGATGCCCGGCACAAAGGGCATGGAGCTTAAACAACGTATTGACAAAAGAAAGACTGCGATCTTTGGTGGGTCTATGGCATTGGCTTTGATAGCATTGCCATCTGTTGCTGCCGAGACTCAGATACTTGCAGAGAATGACTGGGTGGGAATCAGCTTCTGGATAGCAACAGCAATGATGCTAGCCTCAACTGTTTTCTTCCTCATAGAGAGACAAAATGTGCCTGATAAGTGGAAGACATCCATGACAGTTGCCGCACTGGTTACTGGTGTTGCATGGTATCATTACACCTACATGCGCGAAGTCGCTGTTATGGAAGGCGGTGGGTCTCCACTCGTCTACAGATACATTGACTGGCTCATCACCGTGCCGCTACAGGTAGTAGAGTTCTATCTAATCATGGCAGCTATCGGAGCAGCAACCTTCGCCATGTTCAGGAACCTCATGGGAGCATCGATCGTCATGCTAGTAGCCGGATTCTTCGGCGAGTCAGGAGCATGGGATGTCTTCGGAGACATGAGCACCGAGATCTGGTGGGTCATCGGTATGGCAGGATGGGGTTACATCCTGTATGCCCTATGGCAAGGCGACGTCAAGGAGGCATCTGCTTCCGGCAGCGATGGCGTCCAGTTCGCCTTCACCTCGATGAGGTGGATCGTTACGGTCGGATGGGCAATCTACCCACTCGGATACATGATGGGCAACGACATGATCAGCGGCTTCGACGTCGACGACATGAACATCATCTACAACATAGCCGACTTGGTCAACAAGACCGCATTCGGTATGATGGTCTGGTACGCAGCAACAATGGACGCCGAATAATCGGACTGTCCTGCTGACTACTGACAGACGTAAAGGGCCGAGGTCGCTAAACGCGGCCTCGGTCCCCTAATTCCTACTCATTCTACTCGATTACATGTGAGATGTGATTGCTTCACCGAATTCACTACATGATAGTAGGGTAGCATCTTCCATGAGCCGTTCAAAATCATAGGTGACTGTCTTCGCAGAGATGGCTCCTTCCATTCCCTTGACGATCAAATCAGCAGCTTCGAACCAACCCATGTGACGAAGCATCATCTCTGCTGATAGTATGAGTGATCCAGGGTTTACTTTGTCTTGGCCTGTATATTTTGGTGCCGTCCCGTGAGTCGCCTCGAATATAGCGATGCCAGATTCGTAGTTGATATTCGCACCGGGAGCGATTCCTATGCCGCCCACTTGAGCAGCGAGAGCGTCGGAAATATAGTCGCCATTGAGATTCATCGTCGTGAGGACGCTGTATTCTCGTGGCCTTGTTAGTACCTGCTGAAGCATTGCGTCGGCGATGACATCTTTGATTGTGATTTGATTTCCGGTTTCAGGATTGACCAAAACACACCAAGGTCCGCCGTCAAGCTCCTTTGCCCCGAACTCCTCGCATGCAATCTGGTAGCCCCAATCTCTGAAGCCTCCCTCGGTGAATTTCATGATGTTGCCCTTGTGCACTAGCGTTACGCTAGACTTATCCTCTGAAATCGCGTGATTGATCGCTGCTCGAACGATTCTTGCTGTACCCTCTTTACTCACCGGCTTGATGCCTATGCCTGAGGTTTCTGGGAATCTGATCTTAGTTACGCCCATCTCCGTCTTGAGGAAATCGATTACCTTCTTGGCCTCCTCGCTTTCTGCTTCCCATTCAATTCCTGCATAAACATCTTCACTATTCTCTCTAAAGATAATCATATCAACTGCAGATGGGTCCTTTACAGGGCTGGGTGTTCCGGAATACCAACGAACCGGCCTTACACATGCATATAGGTCTAATTTTTGACGAAGTGCAACATTCAGACTTCGGATTCCACCGCCTACAGGGGTGGTCAACGGCCCCTTAATCGAAACTAGTCCATTTCTCATCGAGTCGAGTGTTGCTTCGGGCAGCCATTCTCCTGTCTTGTCGAAGGCTTTCTGCCCCGCTAACACCTCTTTCCATGTGATCTTCCTCGCACCAGAATATGCATTTTCCACAGATTTGTCCACTACACGTATCATGACAGGAGTTATGTCAACGCCTATTCCATCGCCTTCGATATAGTGGATTATGGGGTCTTCAGGTACGATGATGGTTTGTCCTTCTTTTTCGATTTGTGTCCCCATGGCATTCCCTCGTTACCGTTGGCTGGTGACCCCCTCATGAAGCCAACCCTCATGATGGTGCTTAGATGAGGTTCGTTCATGCAGGGCATGGTGCGATGGAAAGGAGACGGGTATGAAGGTAGAACAGGGCGCGGGAAAGAGTTCTCAATCTATGACGATTCTTCTCCCAGTCCCATGGAAATGGTTCTTCACGCACATGCGGCATGTTCACTCATTGATGTGGTTGGTGGGCTCAAAGAAAGACGTGATGGCCTTAGAGTAGCGCGGATTGATATCGATTCAGAGAGATCTGAAAATTCTCCAAGAGTCTTCGAAAAAGTGCACTTTGTCTATGTGATCAGAGGAGATGTTCCCGAGGCTCTTGTAGAAAGGATCATTCATCGGTCTCATGAGTCTTTATGCTCCGTTGGCATCATGTTAACGCGCGGTGGTGTAAATCTCACATGGGAGCTTGATTTTAAACCATAAATTTGCTAAACGGCGTGCCTGCTGATACTCTAGACATCAGTCGGATTGTCTTATCTCGGAGGTTCTTTTAGAGAACCATTAAACACCCCCCAGTGTCGATGTTGAGTCCCTCGCTCTGAGGTTTCGGGGCGTGTGCGCGGAAGAGTTGATACCATGCAAACAAGAACTGAGAAAGAAGGAGCGGATTCAGATAGACCGGTTGGAACAGGTCTGGTCATTGAACGTCGTTTCACAACGGTCGGCGAAGATCCATTCGATCAATTTGAGTGGATTGAAATGGATGTCGAGATAAGAAATGCAGACGGTTCCCTAGCTCATCGCATAGACGAGGTGCGGCTTCCTTCTGGTTATTCAGGCGTCCCAGGCAAGGTACTAGCACAGAAATACCTCCGAAAAGCGGGTGTTCCAGCGATTCTACGAAAAGTGGCAGAAGAAGGCGTACCAGATTGGCTTCAGAGAAGTGAGCCGGATCATGAAAAACTGCAGACACTAGAGTCAAATCAAAGATACGTTGGAGAGAATCATGGGAGAGAATTATTCAGAAGACTGGCAGGAACATGGACCTACTGGGGCTGGAAACATGGGTATTTCGAGGCTGAGGCTGACGCAAGAGCCTACTTTGATGAGATGTGCTTCCTAATCGCAAGTCAGCGTTCAGCACCAAACAGTCCGCAGTGGTTCAATACGGGCCTTCATTGGGCATATGGTATCGAAGGACCTGCACAGGGTCACCGATACATCGATCCGACCACTGGGGAGTTGATGACTTCTACAAACGCCTATGAACACCCTCAACCGCATGCGTGCTTCATTCAATCAGTATCTGATTCGCTAGTTGGAGGGAATGATTCGATAATGGGGCTCTGGAATCGCGAAGCTCTTCTTTTCAAATACGGGTCGGGGACAGGTTCTAACTTCTCCAACATCCGTGGATCTGGTGAGCCTCTTTCCGGAGGAGGGACGTCAAGTGGTCTGTTGTCCTTCCTTAAAATCGGAGACAGGGCTGCGGGTGCTATAAAATCAGGCGGGACCACACGCAGAGCTGCGAAGATGGTGACGCTTGATCTGGATCACCCAGATATAGAGGAGTACATCGACTGGAAGCTCTCCGAAGAAGAGAAGGTTTCCGCTCTGGTTATCGGTTCTAATCTACTACAGGGACATGCGAATGCAATAATGGACGCAATCTGGAGTTATGACGGCAGTGGGGATAAATTGGATGTAAATGACAATTCAGCGCTCAGAACAGCAGCAGCAAAGGCCCTGAGAAACCATGTTCCAAATTCTCACGTCAAGCGCTTCCTCGATCTTGCTGGCCAGGGTTGGAAGTCTATACAATTTGATACGATGGATACTGATTGGCAGGGAGAGGGATACGGTACCGTTTCTGGACAGAACTCAAACAATTCCGTTCGGGTTCCTAATTCATTCATAGATGCATTAGAGAATGATGGTGTATGGAACCTGTATCACAGAACCGAGTTGAAGAGCGCTAGAGAAGAAGGGCGCGAGCCATCGCCTTGTCGGTCTATGCCTGCGAAGGAATTGTGGGACAAGGTGGCGTATACAGCGTGGGCCTGCGCTGACCCAGGTGTTCAATTTGATACAACCATAAACGAATGGCACACATGTCCGGAAGGTGGGCGGATCAATGGATCAAATCCATGCTCAGAGTATATGTTCCTAGATGATACTGCTTGCAATCTAGCCAGCATAAATCTCCTACACTATTTTGATACTGGATCTCAAAAATTCGATATCACTTCATTCCAACACAGCGTCAGGCTTTGGACCATAACTCTTGAAGTGAGTGTGTTGATGGCTCAATTCCCCTCTGAAGAAATAGCTAGAAAATCATATGAATATAGGACTCTCGGACTTGGATACTGTAATCTTGGCTCTCTATTGATGCACATGGGTCTCCCTTATGCCGATGACCGCGCTTATGCTGTGTGCGGCGCTCTGACCTCGATCATGTGCGGAGAATCGTATGCAACTTCAGCGGAACTCGCAGGGGCTCTTGGGCCATTCCCCAATTATGAAGAGAACGCTGAACATATGCTACGTGTGATGCGAAATCACAAGAGGGCTGCTTACGACAGTAAAGGTAGCGAGTATGAAGGGCTCACGATCACCCCTATGGGAATTGATGCAAAGCGATGTCCGAGTGATCTGCTAGATGCGGCGAAGTCGGCATGGGATAGAGCTGTCCAGGGCGGTGAAGAATATGGGTACAGAAACGCTCAGACGACTGTGATTGCCCCTACGGGGACCATTGGCCTTGTGATGGCTGCGGACACGACTGGTGTCGAGCCTCAATTCTCACTTGTTCAGTACAAACAGCTAGCTGGTGGCGGTACGCTTCGAATCATCAACAAGGGTGTTCCTAGCGCGCTGAAGCGACTTGGTTATTCCGAAGGGGATGTGACCGCCATCGTTGAGCATATTATGGGAACTGGTCGTCTTTCAGGTTGTCCGGGGCTGGATGCTGATCTCTTACAGAAGAAGGGATTCACGGATGAGGTTGTCAATAAAATTGAATCGTCGATGCCCGATGTGTTTGATATTCGATCCGCATTCTCTCCATCTGTTCTTGGAACAGATTTCTGCACGACAGTATTGGGCCTGTCAGAAGAGGATTGTGAGGATGTTTTCTTTGATACTCTATCCCATATCGGACTTTCAACGAGTGAAATAGAGGAGGCGAATGATGTGGTCTTTGGATATGGTAGCATAGAGGGCGCACCGGGTTTGAAAGATGAGCATTTGGCTGTCTTTGATTGTGCAACGCCTTGTGGTAAACATGGAAAGCGCTCCATTGACTGGCAGGCTCATGTTCTAATGATGGCAGCCGCACAACCATTCATTTCAGGAGCCATTTCAAAGACGATAAACATGTCAGGGGATGCCTCTATCGATGATATCCGAGAAGCATATGAGCTCAGTCACAGCACCATGAACAAAGCATGTGCAGTATACAGAGACGGCAGCAAACTGTCACAGCCGCTGATGAGTCAGATCGTAGATACCTCGATTCTCGAGGATGAAGATGAGTCTGGTACTATCAATGAGATGGTTGAAGAGGCTGTAAAAATCATACCTGTTCCTGACGACCTGGCTCAGCCAATAGCGGAGAATCTTGTGCAGAGCTTCATCGCGACGAGAAAAGCGATGCCAGATGTGAGAGATTCAAAGACGACAAAGTCGAGGGTTGGCGGGCACACAGTGTACCTAACTTCCAGTGAGTATGAAGATGGCAGGCTTGGAGAGATCATGATAACAACCTCGAAGGAAGGGGCAGCATGGAGATCTATGTTGAATCAATTCGCAATCGCTGTGTCCATTGGTCTTCAGTACGGGGTTCCGCTTGATGCGTTCGTGAAGTCGTTTACATTCCAAAAGTTCGAACCTAGCGGGATGGTTGTCGGTGGATCTGGGAGAGTGAGGATGTCTACGAGTATCGTAGACTATATCTTTAGAGAATTAGCCATTGAATATCTTGGAAGAAACGATCTTGCACATGTGTCTGACGAAGATCTTGAGACGACCTCGATAAGCCGGCCTATTCCAACGGATGATGGTCTTCTGCGCCATCAAGGAGAGAAGCGCGAGGTTCAGATGACCCTCACATCCTCGACGGCGGGGCCGATCGAAGATGAGATGACGAAAACAAGAAGGTTAGCGCGTGAGCGTGGTTTTACAGGGGATATTTGCGATGATTGCGGGAGCAGCCAGATGGTCAGAAACGGAACCTGTCTGAAATGCAACGCATGCGGATCGACAACCGGATGCTCGTGAAATTATCGGGTTTCTCTACTCATAATTTCCTCTCGTAGAGAGATCGCTTCACTTTCCGATACCTCATTAATTCGCTTTAATGTGGCTTCAAAGGCATCAATCGATATTTTTCGTTGTTCAGAGATCAGCCCTTTGAGGCGTGACCTGGAGAGATCGCCACCATCAACCCATGCATTGCTCAGTAGACCTTGTTGGTCATTCGGATCGTGGTCGAGGTAAGTTCTGAAGCCAGATTCGATCAGTCTTCTAATCGAACGGTCATTTCCAATAGAAATGAGATGTGCTGCGCGAACAGAATATTCTTCAGGTCTCTGAGTGCATAGGGAAGCGAGAGTATTGGAAAGTATGGATATCAAAGAAGAGTCGTCAGTAATGGTAAGCCTGTCGTGTATTTCTAACGCTAAATTGGGCATTCTTCCAGATAGAGAGTCGAGGCGCTCGGCGAGTAAAGTGCTTACTGATCGATTTTTCAAATCACATGTGCTCATCAGGGTGCGTCTTGCCGAATCTGAATCATGCGTTGAAATCTGTATCATAGCGTCCACACATCCCGAGCAATTGGATTCTGGATATCGAATTATGGCTTCTAGTGCCCTATTTGCTATTTGGAGTCTGAATGCGACAGAGGGATACATTGCGAGAGCGGGGAGCCATGAATTAACAGCGGGCATAGATTGTGTATTATCCATGGCATCCAGAATCGAGTTCACCGCGAGTACTCCTCGTGGATGTAGTATCTGTTCACCATGGTTTGGTTTCTCCATGCTTCCAAAGACCATTGAGAGTACTGAATTGGATTTCTCAATCGCTGCAAATGATCCTTGTATGGTTCGACCGGCGAATAAGGCATAACCAAGATACCAACGGTCTGTATCTGGGAAGTTTTCATCCAATGCTGATTTAAGCCAGTCTATGGCCATCATCATCGATATCTGATCTGCGATATCATGAGCATTTTTGTGAAGCCACGCTTCCAGCCTCTCTTCATGATCGAATAAGCCCGGAGTAGGCCGGTACATTATCCCTATAACATCATCAAGACGAAGGTCGAAACCTCTTCGATCGGCCGCATGTAATCCTGCTGCCTGCCTGGTCAGTTTGGTCGGGCTAGTGGGTCTGAGGGCTGGAAAGTCTGGTAATTCATGAATGGGGTCATGTATCTTAACAGACGACCATGCAGCCTCGATGGCTTCGTCAATCAGATTTCCAACCATCTCAAAGATGAGTGGTCGTGAGTCTCGTCGGTGCATCTTAGCACCGAGATTCATATCTCTAATTCGATATTTAGATTCTGGATTAATTCCTTGTATCTGTTTCGAATTGTGACTTCTGTGACTCCAGCTACCTCAGCGACTTCTCGTTGTGTGCGCCGCTTGCCACATAATACGCTTGAAATATAAATTATAGATGCAGCGATTCCAGTAGGACCACGCCCACTTGTCAACTCTTTTTCTTGAGCTCTGGCAATGAGTTCGTATGCCTTTGACTGAACTTCTGCATCGAGATCTAAACCGGAGCAGAATCTGGGTATGTAATCCTCTGGCTTGGTTGGGGGGATTTTCATCTTCAACTCGCGGACCATGAATCTGTATGTCCTTCCAATCTCCTTTCGGCCGGTCCGACTAGCCTCCCCAATTTCATCCAATGTTCTCGGATTGTTACACTGCCGGCATGCAGCATACAACGACGCTGCAGCGACGCCTTCAATCGATCGTCCTCGTATCAATCGCTTTTCTACAGCCTTCTTGTAATTCACAGCAGCAGTTTCACGGATTGTTTTTGGTAAATCTAGCCTACTAGCCATTCGATCTAGTTCTGCAAGAGCCATAGCAAGGTTCCGCTCAGTTGCATTAGAAACTCGAGATCTCTTCTGCCACTTTCTCATTCTGTAAAACTGCGATCTGTATCTGCTTGAAATTGTCTTCCCGGAGTAATCCTTGTTTTGCCAATCGATATCGGTTGAGAGACCTTTGTCATGTAGCATGACAGTCATTGGTGCTCCAGTACGTGCTCGCTGATCTCCTTGTTCAGGGCTGAAGACGCGCCATTCTGCCCCTTGATCGATTACTTTGTCCTCGAGAACAAGACCGCAATCATTGCACACCACTTCACCACGGGTTTCGTCGCGGGTTAGATTTCGGCTACTGCATTCCGTGCACTTTACGGTGTCTTCGACCAAATATTCTGACATTATATATCACCTATCATTACCATCAAAAGAGAAGGTATTATATTCTCCAAAAGTCATGTTATTTAAATATGTCACTATGTTAACAGATGTGCTTTAATTTAGATTTTTGCCGTTGGCATCATAACCTTCGCCCTCTGGTTTAGTTATGGGGAGAACAATGGGAGAATGGCCTCCGAGTGAAATATCTCTGTCCAAAAATGGACGTGTTCTGTTCCTAACGAAGGATCCTTCACTCATTAAGGCTCAATTATACGATGGCCTTGATCTTAAAATGAAGGATCTGGATATTGAAGATCTGATGGATGATATCAATACAGACGTGATGACGCCGGCGTGGGTTTGCTTCGATCACGAACCTGCTGTAATTGCAGAGAATGCTTACGCGGGTTTGCTTCATGAAGGCGAAAGGGTGTTTCGACAAGGCGCATTGAAAGAAGGTGGATTTGAAGTGATTGTCAGTGGTCATAGAAAGGGGACGGGGAGCAGTCGTGAAACGGCTCCGCAATGTGAAAGGTGGTCTGGAATACGAATAGTAATCGCAGCCTCATTTGCCCCTATACATGAGCGTAACAACATCAATCTTGGTCAGGTGATGGGGAATCATGCGATATTGGAACGATTACAGGATGGTGAAGTCGTTCCTCTTTCAGAATTCACTAAAAGATACGATCCCGTAACCAGACTCATCTTGGAAAATGGAGGAATTCTCCCATTCGCAAAAAAATTGGAAGCAGGTGATGTGGTTTTGCCAGAGATATCGACTGAGGAAAAACCGATGACAATGATAGAGAAGATCATATCTAACAAATTAATTGGCAAAGGTAGTGCACCGTGTTTCGTCTCTCCGGGCGATGCAGTACTCGCGACAGTAGACGGTGGATACAGTCATGAGTTCACAACAGCTCAAGTCCATAATTTTCTAAAGGAGGAATATGGTGCTGATTATTCCTTACCGAATCCTCCAAAATTTGCTGTTTTTGAAGATCATTTGCTCTATGCGCCTGGAGTTCCGAGATTTGGAGCGTTTACCGATAAAATCCAAACTTTACGTGATTTGCAAGTGGTTTTCCAACGGCACACAGGGGTGAGAGATTATTCTGCAAAGGATGGTGTGAGCCCGGGGATATGCCATCAAGTGGCTCGAGAAGAGTTCATTGATGTGGGAGATTTCATCCAAGCAACCGACAGCCACACTTGCATGGGTGGAGCATCTAACGCCCTAACCTATGGCGTCGGTTCGACAGAGTACGCGAATCTTGTTCACAATCAATTCGCATTCGTAAAGGTTCCAGAAAGTATTCGTTTCGAGTTAATAGGGTCGTTAAATCCAGGTTGTACCGCCAAGGATGTGATTTTACACATACTTTGGCATTATGCCAAGCACTCTGATACTCTGGATCGTTCAATGGAGTTTGGTGGGGCCGGCCTTGCTTCTTTATCGATGGATGAAAGAGCGACATTATGCAATATGGCAACAGAGTGTAGTGCAAAGACAGGAATATGTGAGCCTGATCAGCTAACAGTCAATTGGTTACTAGAACGAAGGGGGGATTTGAATGAAGCAGATATCCGTAGTTCATTTGTGTACCCAGATCCTAATGCACACTATGAAGGGGGCATACACGTAATCGACCTCGACCGGATACGACCAATGGTCGCACATCCGGGCAATCCAGACGAAGGCGTACCCTCTGATCCTACTAATGGGGCCTACATTGACGAAATCGGGGATGTTCGAATTGACATAGCATATGCTGGTTCGTGTACTGCTGGAAAGGAAGATGATTTTGCGTATTATGCAATGGTCACTAAAGCCGCTCTTGACGCGGGCATGAAAATAGCAGATGGTGTAGAGTGTTACATTCAATTCGGATCAAAATCCGTAAAAGATCTATCCGAAAGAAACGGGTGGAATTCGATGTTCGAAAGGGCAGGTGTGAAATTGATCGATCCTGGTTGTGGCGCATGCATCGGGGCAGGTCCTGGGGTTTCGAATGATATCGATCAGGTTACTGTGTCTGCAATCAATCGAAATTTTCAGGGGCGTTCTGGCCCGGGCAAACTGTACTTAGCCAGCCCGCTAACAGTGATGGCAAGTGCATTCACTGGTAAGATATCTGCATGGGATCCGAGTCTCTTCGATTGATTTCAGCCCGGAATGTGGTTAAACTTGGGCTCATGAGAGTTTCAATTCTTAGTTGACTTCGGTTGAATACGGAATATGCTTCATTGCCAATAATTTGCATTATGACAGGGCATGCTCTAAGTGCTCTCTGACATTATGTTCAATCTACCGACAGGAGGCCCCATGTCATCAGGGCATAGGGAGGACCTTGTAGGACGGTGGTCGAAATGGATAAGGCACAGAGGATTGCAAACAAACAAAAGCAAATCTCGATAAGCGAGTTCTTTGAGAAAAATAAGCATTTTCTTGGATTCGACACACATCAAAGGGCGATTATAACTGCTGTAAAAGAGGCTGTTGACAATTCTCTTGATGCTTGTGAAGAAGGACGAATATTACCTGAAATACATGTCGACATAAAGCGGTTGGACGGGGATCGCCTAGAGCTGGTAACTCAAGATAACGGTCCCGGAATTCCAAGAGATTCGATAGCCAATGTATTTGGTAAATTCTTGCTTGGTTCACGGTTCCACGCCATCCGTCAAACCCGTGGACAGCAAGGCATAGGGATAACAGGAGTCGTGATGTACGCTCAGCTAACGACTGGTTCAACGACGACTGTGCTATCGAAGATTGAAACAGAATCAACTGCTGTCAGAGTTGATCTTGCATTGGATACGAAGAACAACAGGGCCTTGAGGTCTAATGAAGATAGGTTGCCTTTGGAAGAATGGTTTGAAGAAAGCGGGATGGAATCGCTTCATGGTCTCAGAATTAAAACGGTAATGGCTGCTAAGTATCAGAGAGGGAGGCAATCTGTCCATCAATATCTGAGAATGACTTCCATTGTCAATCCTCATGCCACAATCAGACTGAGAGTGTTTGGTAAGGATGGTGAAATTATCGATGAGGGAGAGTGGATAAGGACCACCAAGATATTGCCGAGACCCGTTGTTGAAATCCGCCCTCATCCCCATGGTATGCAATTTGGAACGCTACAGAGAATGCTGAAGAATACCAAAGAGAGGAATGTTAGATCATTTCTTAGAAAGGAGTTTGAGAAAGTATCTCCGCTCGTCTCGAAGAAAATCTTGGAACATGCGGAAATAGATGAGAAGCGTAGGCCTTCTGGTTTGAGTGTAGAGGGGATTCAAAATTTGCTCTCTGCTTTCATGACGGTGAAAATACAAGCACCTCCAACAGATTGTCTTTCACCCATTGAAGATCTTTTGATCAAAAAGGGACTTGAGAAGGCAATTGATTCGAGATATGCAGCGACAGTCACGAGGACTCCTACTGTAAGCCAAGGGAATCCGTTCCAAGTGGAGGTTGGCCTAGTCTTTGGCGGGGACCTTCCTTCAGATGGGTCTGTGGAAGTTCTGAGATTCGCAAACAGGGTGCCTCTAATGTATCAACAAGGAGGGTGTTTGCTGACGAAGGGGATTGAATCGATAGACTGGCGAAGATACGGTCTCGAGCAAACGGGGGGGAAGGGAGTTCCCAAGGGACCGGCTGCTATACTCGTGCATCTAGCTTCAACTAATGTTCAATTCACTAGCGAGGCAAAAGAGGCCGTGTCAGAAAATGAAGAGGTTATTGATGAGCTGCGAAGGGCCCTTTTCGAAGTGGGAAGAGGGCTTCAAGGCCATCGAAAGAGGATAGGTCAGAGAGAGAAATCTCGAGAGAAGTTTGACTTGATCAATAAGATCCTACCAGAAATCGCTTCCAAATCTTCATCGATGCTTGGGCGCCCTGAGCCAGATCTCTCACCCATAATAACCAAGATCATGAATGCTGTATTTTGTGAGGAGGGTGTAATTTGGGATTCCAAGGAAAAGTTAGCCAGATGCTCCATAAAAATTTACAATTATACAGCAAGAGCTAGGGCGTATACCATCATTGTAAAGTGGCCAGAGAGGGATGGGGTGGCCCTGGTTGAGAATGAAAGAGGCGGTCGTAAAGAAACTCGAGGGCTATGGGCATGGAGATTGGATGCCATAAATCCAGGTGGGATGACTGAGATTTCGTTCGCGGTTAACGGACTGAGTAATGGGGATTGGAAAGAGGCCGAAGTATTCTACCGCGGTAATGGGGAGATAATAGGCTCTGAAAGAATAGACGAGTCCTTGCTAGAAGAGATTCGGAAGCAGGAGGGACTCAAAGGAGTGGTAGAGGAGTTCGTGGATGAGTCTCCTGTCCAAAGTCCAATGATTGAGGAAGCGCTAGAGGGGGATTCATCCGTCGTGGCAGATGGAGAAAAGGAGTGGAGAAGCGATGGTAAGCTATTCTGATGGTGGTTGTTATGCAAGATAGAAGTCGGAGCAAAGAAGAGACGGTAGATGCACTTCATGCGGTAGCAGCAGAAATGCATGATCGAATGATGAGGGGGGAGCCGCCGAGAATGACTCTGCCAGTAAGATCGAAAAAGAACATAGCCTTCGATGAAAAGTTGAATGTGTACAAATATGGTAGCAAGAAGACGATTAGAGATGCAACCAGTCTCGGTTCTGCGCATCAACTCCTGAGGGCATTGCATGTCACTGAATTCATGGAGGACATGATTGAAAGTAAAAAATCGTCAACTCTGAGAGAGATGTACTACATCTCTGAAGGTTGGGGATATGGAAAATTCGGCTCTCAGAATGAAAGTAATAATCTTGCTGAGGACTTGGAGATTGTGACAGGTTGTTTGAGAGAGGATTTCAAACTAAGGCCAGAAGAGGATGGTGCTAGAATAATTGGGAATCTTACATTCCAAGAAAGAAACAGACGTGGAGAATGGATGAGGATAAACTGCAGAGATGATGTCGGTGATTCGGGGTATGGAGTTCCATACAATGTAGAGTCTGAAAAATTACAATTGGTAGAACATGACATTGATTTCATGATGGCGATCGAAACAGGAGGTATGTTCGATCGGCTTGTTGAGAATGGGTTTGATGAATTAGCAAGGTGTGGTTTGATTCACCTGAAAGGGCAGCCAGCTCGCTCTACTAGACGTGTGATGAAAAGGATTAACGAAGAATGGGGAATACCCATTGTCGTGTTTACAGATGCAGATCCCTGGTCTTTCAGAATCTTTGCTTCTATTGCGTATGGTGCTATTAAAACAGCACACATCTCAGAATATTTAGCGACCCCAAGTGCAGTATATCTTGGTATAGAGTCTGGAGATATAGAAGCATATGATCTTCCATCTGATGAGTTGACATCGCGGGACATAGAGGCATTGAAAGCGGAGAAGAGCGATCCTCGATTCCAAAGCCAGGAGTGGATTGATCAGATTGATTTGATGCTCGACCTTGGGAAGAAGGCGGAGCAGCAGTCTCTTGCTAAATATGGTCTTGATTTCGTCACGGACACATATCTTCCGGAGAAGTTACAGCAGAAACTAGGGCTTGTAATCGGCTAAACTCCAAATCAGAGTCTGTTGTGATTGGTGTATGGCCCGCGTAAGTTACCCCATCATTGCCCTCGTGGCGAGTTTTGTTTGTGTGGCCTCTTTTGCTATATCTTACTCGAATTTTGATGGGTATGGTGATCTCGATCCTGAGCAAAATAGCTTGCAGATATTGGAATCTGGCAATTCTTTCTCTATTACCCTCGATGAGTTAGATCAGATCTGGGTTTATTCTGAAAATAAGGCTAGTTCTAACGCCAGTTTCAAAATTACGCTGGAAGGAGAGGTTGTGAATGGCACTTCAGTGAAATGGTGGGATACATTCCTTACCAGTGAAGATGGAGAGAGGGTGTATGTGCCTTTGACTAAACTCGGGCCGGGGGAAGAGGGAGAATATGTGTTTGAGAATGATGGATCTTCCTTGTTGTATCTCGTTGATATGGTAGGCATAGGGGAGGATCTGTGGCAGGAATCTTCTGTACAGATTATGGCTATCTCTTGCTGCCTTTTTCCATTCTTGGTTATGGTGGGTATAGTTGGTCTCGTTAGATCTTCTAAACCTTCCAAAATAAGCCCCAAAATAATGATATTCGATTCGAATGTGGGGATTCCAACGACTGAAGAAGTTTTCAGATCTGTGAATGTTATCTCTGAAGAAAGCGTAACCACCGCCACTACTCCAGATCCTTGGAAGGAAGAGGTTTCTGAGGTTGAAGGTATGACTGAAGAAGTTGGTGATTCTACTGAAGAGGTTCAATTAGACGGAGTTGAAGGCGATTGGCAAACTTGGGACGGGGGTTAGATTCGGCTCGCATGGTTTATGCGAGTCGCCACTAACCAACCCATGGTTGGGAAGTCATGGCGGGGTTCGACGATGTCCTCTCGATTCTCGAAAATAAGTCGAGAAGGGAGATATTAGAACTACTCACGAAGGAGCCGCATTACGCTCTTCAGTTGTCTGAACTTCTACAAATTAGCCAACAAGCAGTGGTTAAACATCTTACCATACTTGAGAAGGCTGGTTTCGTTTCGGTGGATAAGGTTCCTTCAGAGAAGGGGGGGCCGCCCAGAAAAGTGTACAAGGTGACAGAGTCGTTCTGTTTGCGACTTGATCTGGGGCCTAGATTGTTCAAAACAAGTGGCAAAATGATGCCTTCTGGCGGCCCGATACGTCTTTCATCAAAGCTTCCAGGAGGTTTAGAGGATGTCATCGATACAATGGGAACTCGTCGTAGAATACCTATGAATGAGGCTATGTCAATTCTTTCAAAATTGCAGATGCGTCTTGAGGAAATGGACGAACAGCGGGATGCTTTGATTGCTCTTCATCAACAAGTTATGATGAAGGTGGCGCCTAGCATCGACGATCTGACGGATAATTATGAGGAGCGCCAATTAGCTCATGCCATGTTAGATCAGCCGAGACGTCCTGTTGATCTAGATCTCTTCTCACAGAGTATCAGAATCCAGTCTTCCCAAGCTGAGGACATCATGACGGGCTTGCGCGATCGTCTGATCAGAGATCTGGCTAGAAGCAAGGGGAATGTTATCGCTGGCGGGGAAGGTGCCCCTCTGCCCTGGTGGCTAGTACGCTAACTAGAATTCCATGTCGTCATCAGTGTAGACCATCATGCTCCTCTTTTCGGCGTATTCTTTCATGGCCTCTATTCTTCGACCCCAAATGACTACCACAGCGACTCCTCCAAGAGCGATTGTTGCCCCTATGATGATCACAGGAACGGAGTAGGTTGCGACGGCCTCTAGGAGCGGATCAAGGAACCTGTTATTGGAGCCCATCTTGTCGGATAGTGACCAGTAGTTGTTTGACTCATCAGACTCGATGATGTTGTTATCAGGGTCTACGTAAACTACTACGTCTTGGGAACCTGCTTCCACTATGTATAGCAAGGATATTTCCAAGAGTTCTTGATTGCTAGATTGGGACACGGGCATGACTGCCTCGATTAGCTGACGATAGACGATGTTGTCTTCATCACAACCGTTCTTTCGGATGTCGGATGGGCTCTGGTCGGCACAAAGGATTACACTGACATCAGTGGCGTGTATATTTCCTACATTTTGTAACTTGACAGTGACTGAAATCATTTCACCAACCGGTGCTCTGGACTGCGGGGCCTCGGCTGACAATATCTTCAGATCAGGTGCTCTGAGCATAAGTTGCAGGACTTGCTCATTGGAATCGCAAGTCGGTGGGTAATTGTCTGGAAGGCCGTCTTTATTCTCATCAAGGGTGCATGAGTCATCCCATTCAGGAGTCTCATCAAAATCACCATCATTAGCAGCAGAGCCGTGTATCGATGTTGCTTTTATTCCGATCAACCTGTCACTTAATTGTGCTTCATCATCAATCGATATAATCGCTACAAATTGAATAGTTGTGAAGGCATCCATCTCAGGGAATGTTACGGTGCTAGTTGTCGAAGTGTAACATGCGTCCGGTTCAGGCGCTATACTTGGCTCAGGGGGAAGGCAGGGCGCCTCCTTCGGATACTCTGTGTCAAAATCCTCTACCAAGGCATATGTGATCATCCACTTTGATAGTGTATTCATTCCCGGGGTTGGGTCCCAACCGCCTCCCCCGGGTAATTTTGTATGGTTGTGCAGCATTGGCGTATCTGGGACATTCCCAGCATTCGTGAGATTCATCAAGAATCGGACGGTTCTCCCGGGCGCGCTGGTCTTTATTTTGGACTCCATAGCAGGGTCTAACGTAATCCGAAGATCGTGGAATTCTGTTATTTCTACTTGTAATTCGATGTTCTCTCTAACCTTGGTCCCTTCATATGGTTCTTCGCTGAGGACGTTCAGCACTACGCTGTATGTTCCTGCCAGAGTCTTCTCTGGAACATTGATGATTAAATCAAATTCTTTTGAGTCGTCTCTCAGAAGTTCGCCGAAGTACGCTCTTGGAATATCTATGTCCCAGATATACGCGCCTTCTGGGCCAGTGACTGACTCGACCGTGATGTCGAATCGATCAGGGCCGTTGCCGGTGTTCGTGATCTTAGTGGTCAAAGGATACGCTTGTCCGGGATAGAGTTCTAGGATATTGGAGTCAACTTCGGCTTCGAGTTCGTATACTTGAATCACGTTTGTTAGAAGCAGTGCAGAATCTCTAACTTCAGGTGTTCCTTCGAGGTGTGCTTTGACAACAACGGATTCTCCGAAGCCAGCTGTTGCGTTGTAAGGGGAGCACATACTCGCTGTGACCACATATGGATTTCCGACAACAGCCCAATATCTTGGAGCGTTTTCCGGGATTCCATTACCCCCGGGCGCGCTTGAGAAGTCTAAGTCTACTGTCCAATGGTCGTATCTCCACACGCTTTGAGAGATATCTGATGGCCTCTCCGTTGGGCCACCGGGTGTGGTGAATATCAAGGATCCTGGAGAGTAGTTCTTTGTTACCTCGATATCGAATTCGGCACAGTCTCCGGGCAAGACGTTCAAGCTCGTGCCATCTGGTATCTTGAACACAATGTTTCCAGAAGTCTTCACTGAGACGTTTATCCAAAGGCCGAGAACATCATAGGTTCCATGATCGATTTGGAATATCGGTTCCCCTGTAGACCATCCTTTGAGGTATATCACATAGGTCCCGGGGGTTTGTGAAGTTGGTATGGTGACTCTGAGGTTCTTGGTCACTGCCTGTCCTGGGTCTAGAGAGACTTCCATAGGGAAATCTACGCCCCATCCGAATTGTAGGCCCCACTCCATTTGGCCATCAAGCGTAGACGGGTCGTGGAATGCAAACGTATCGTAAACGTTGCCTGTATTTCTGATAATTATGGAAAAGGTGCCTGAGCCGCCCTGTTCAACATCGATGTTTTTGTTGATTGTGGATAGGTCGATTCCATGTACCACGTCCATCAGAATCACAAGTTGCCTCTCATCATCAATAGCGGGGTCTTTGTATGAAACTGCTCTCACCTTAATCTCCGCTAATTGGTCGCCCTCAGCTTGGTATATTGTGGGGGCTCTTACCCTCAAGTAAAGGGGAACTAGGTTTTCACCATTTGAATTACCCTTGAGATGTATGGGCGTGGATTCGAAAATCGGCGTATGGTTAGAGGCGTAATAGAGAGTAGCGCTCCAGTTCATGGGAACGTCCTCTACAGTGAGGCGGAAGGTATCGGCCACAAGATCAGAGGGGCCGGGCGTTGGATTGTCGATAGTTAAGTTGTAGATCGTGCTCTCACCCGGTTCAATGACGTGATAATAGGTCTCAGAAGGTGCAAGTGCGACATCGACAAGCCCGGTTAGAACGTGGACGTAGCACAATGTCTGTTTTGGGCTGTTTGCTTCTCCACATTTAGTTGAGTCAGACCAAGCTACGTGAGCTCCGCTTCCAAGGTCGTTAGAGAAGGCCGGTGGGGTTCCTAGCTGTGGGTTCCTGGGGGAGTTGGGGCCCAGTTTACCAGATTCCCATGTGGATACCTCAAAAATCTCCCACTCATCTAATACTGCTATAGCGAGATTGTTCAAGGTAGGGAATCCATCGGGGTATTGATCGGTAGTACTGTTGAGGCGCGTGTACATGATGGACTCGCCTTGGGACTGGTTGCTATTATCGAGCCATGCAATGTGTATGTTGTCGAAATCATCGACCAGTATGCCTGGAAGATACGATGTGGCCTCATACGGGCCTCTGTCTGGATTATCGTCAAACCAATCTAATCCTTCGACATTGGATATCGCAGAGTCCATAATTTGCTTGATACCAAAAGCTGGCAATCCGTCGCTTGCACCGTCCCATTGCCCCGCGCCCTTGAGTTTGAGACGTGTGTAGAAAATCTCGTAATTAACGTCTAATTCGAATCCATATGACCTTCCATCCATCCACGCAATATGCGTGTTCCCTTGGCTGTCCAGAGCGACTTGTGGGTGTAGGCTGTATGCGTCTTGCAGTGTGACTCGGGTGTCGTTTACAACAACAAGATGCCCGTATCCCTGGAGATCGAGGGATGGGCCTACATCTTCGATGTAATATCGGCTTCCAGAAGTCGCTGAACACTGTGGGACACAACGGGTAGCAGGCTGGCCCGGGGCAAAACCGACCCATGGGTTATCTAGAAGGGCATATGGGTCGAGTACTGAAATGAATATTTCACGAGAGGCGTTTGTTGCCAGATATATGAGCGCCTCTACCATGAACTGGAGTTCGGCTGCTGAGGAGGCTCCTGTTGGGAATGCATAGACTGCTCCCTCGGCATGTGTCGTTCTAGGTGCCCCTCCAGGGCAGTATCTGGCCACTGAAGGGGTGCCTGGTTGATTGTTGGGGCACTCAGCGAGGTCTCTCATCTGAGAGCCTACGTTGCTGTCTGCACCTGCCCAGAGGGGTACTGGTGAGATTCCAGCGAGGACGCATGCATCGTGTGCCTCATTCACACTCTCACGATCAGTGGCGTCCTCAGGAGATCCGTCATTAGCATTCTCATCAGAAATTGGAATGATGATCTTGGTGGCATTTGGATTCCATCGGTGGTCCTCTGCTGTCGGGGGGTTGGCAAGGTTGCCGAGCCTACCCTGTGCATCCCTCCATGAGAGGCACGACCACGTGGAAGATGGGCCCCATGCTTCCGAACCCTGACCTCCTCCGTCGTAACTCAGTGATATGGCGGCGTTACTCAACACTGCACCGGTCAACTTTCGAATGCCACCAGATGTGTCTGCGGGGGTTTGACCGAGATGGTTTGAACGAGGGCCTTGGCTTCCTGATCCCCCTGTCTGATATGCCGTTGTACAGTAACCGGAAGTTGCTGCAGCGACTTGTTGCACTCCCCCTATTCCATATAATGTCTCAAATACCGTCATATTTGCCTGTTCCAACATGGGTTTGAGTCCGATGAAATTACCTCCAGATGAGAATTGGCCACCATAGAAAACTGTGCACATGTCTGCCCATTCCGTCCCCATTGAACCGGAAGTATCGATTGGCACAACCATCTCGACCTTGCCTCCTCTAGTATCGTCCCAAACCACCTGAACGAAGTCGTCATTGTCTACGGCAATATCTGGGTGTCCCTTCATCCCAATTATTGGTGTCAGAAGTGTAGCGTCTATTTTTGATTGAGCCTCTCTGCTGGATACATCTATCTCAATCATTTCATAATAAATCTGAGTCTGTGAATAATAGAGGTCTAATGGGTCGTTGTTATCTTGCCAAACAATGTGTGCATTATCCAAAGAGTCTACGGCTATAGCGGGCCAATCCCTGTCTTGGTTTCCAGTCCTTATTTCATAGTCGTCGATTATGGATATGCCATTCAAGCCATCGATTGCATTCGAGCCGTCCTGTTCATGCATCGCAGGATCTAACAACTGATACCAGATTGTCCATTGTCCGGATCTGTCCGCCCAGACGATATGCACTTTGTCCTCGGAATCGATTGCGACGTCGGGATGCCATGCTTGATGCGCACCAGGATTGGAGATTTGTGTTTCAGAGATCAGCGTCTCGCCCGAAGGGCCTAGCATCTTGTAGTACAAATGCTGAGTATTCCGACTCCACACAAAGTGCACATTGCCCTCTGAGTCGGAGTCGACAGCAACCATTGAATCTGAATTGGGCCCGCTGTTGACGATGTTAATAGCGTCTGTGAGAACAATTTCACTGGCTTGTACCGGAACTGCTGCACCCATAGCGGCGACTATGCTGGAAAGCATTAGCAAAGTCATCATGATGCTGGAACGCTTCTTTCTATTCTGCATGGATACCACTCAGTATACTAAATGCAACTCTAACCATACTTAATGTCGACCCATTCGGGTCAGATATGGCTAGACCCACTCACTAGGATCGAAGCTCTGACCGAAGCCGGCTTGTTCATCGAAATCTACCTCAGCGGATTTTAAACTTGATTTTTGACTAGGTCTGGATATCGGTTTCCTGCCTTTCCAGTCATCTACCGGCCCTGGTTTACCTATTCCTTTACCATAATCGAATTTTATTTGGTGTATTATGGAGAGTTTTGTCAACCAAACCCCCCTCATTGTCTGCATGAGTTCATTTTGAGTAAGTCCGTCAAACCAAATTGGACGTGATATATTGAATGCTTGAAGCGGCCCCGGTCTACTCTGTTCGTCTTCTTTGCCGACGTGTAAAACCCAATCGAGCCTAGATCTAGTGAGGTGCATTCTAATCTCGTGTAGCCAGCCTTTCCACCCAATCAGGTCCTCATCCCTGTAACTCACCATCTCATCTTGTTGTCCCTGATCAACTCGGGTGATCGAATACACCAAAACAAGTGATCTTTTCTTAGGTATCACGATGTTGAAAACATGGCCGTCTTTCGTAGGCGGATACTTGACATGAAGGTGAAGTGTTGCTTTTCCATCGTCGACGACCCTGTATTCTAAATTCTCATCATCAAGCCACTCGCGGATTGCGGCAGTGGCATCCTCTGCATCCACGCAGCCCGGATGTAAATACGTCCTATTTGAGGGCAACGAGAGATTCGTCCACTGAATTCATGCAATCATAGAGATATCTTGCAGTTTGGCTACGGATCAATGCGGCCCTTCTGCGGTCTCGCCTGAAATCAGTTACAAGATCATAACCTAAAGCCATTAGAATGGCTGCTAGATAGAAAATGGGGAATAGCGCCGTGAAGAAGAGAGGTGTAGATAAAAGTGGAAGATCGTAGAGTAAAATGGCGGAAATGGTCCAAAGAATACCAATTATTGGCCAAAAAAGCGTTAATGAAAACATTGCTGCCATCAGATGATATGTTGTTCTGGCGTCGATTCCCTCGTCTGTTCTATCTCCCAGCCACCATGCAAGGATAGCTTGAGGGAATGTACTTAACGCGAAAACTGGCATCGTAATTAGCATCACAGAGGTTCCTAAAATCAAAGAAAATATGCTGTTTCTTTTCCTTATGAGTTGTCCCTCCACGGTCAAATCACGTGCGTCCAAGTCGTGATCATGTAGTATCTTGGCAGCATTTGATGCGTTCTCGAATAATTCTTGAGAGATTTTCCCCTCTCTCCATTTTTGTCTTATCTCTCTTGTTTCTAATACCTCTTCATAAAGGTCAGTGATGGGGGTTTTGGATTTTCTGTGTGCCATGAATACCCATGCGCGGTATGTTTCCCAATCAGGAGAATCTGGAGTTGCGTCTTTGAGAATTGAATATACTGAATCGCGCATAGCGATTACTTGAGATTTGGGGGGTTCGACCCACTCTCCATTCAACAAAGACTGGGCTTGCTTCTGGGAATACGGATTGGGGATAGGTATCGGATCGAGATATTCGACATGATGATCCGTTCTAAATTTTGTATGATTTCTCCAATGGAGACCAGCGGGTTGCAGATGCGGCTGGGGGAGTTTTCGAAGCTCTGCGAGTGCTGCTGCAGCGAAAACTGTACGAAATGGTCCGGTTTTGAAACCATGTAGGACTGAGTCTTGGTGCGAGGTGCCTTCAGGAAATACAACTGCAGAATAACCATTAGAAATACAATTTGAAACTGTTAGCATGCTTCTTCTGTTGATCTCTCCTGCGAAGTCTGAGTTAGTTATGCCTTCATCCATTTCTGCCTTTCTCAGGATTGGCTGTATACCAAGACCTCTTGTCCACCAGCCAAGTATCGGCCTTGTAACCAAGTCATGGCGCCCAAGTGCTGTAAATCTGCGATCTTGGCTGTAAACTATGACTAAAGGATCCACTAACCCGTTGATATGAGTTGAAACGGATATTCTGCCACCGCCTATATCAGGAGCTTTGTCGGCCTTGGAATTTCTAAAAATGATTCGATGGCCGACGGATATCATTGCTCTGAATAGCCACCACACGATTATTGATCCCGGGTGTTTTCCCGAATGGTCCCATGGAACTGAGTCGAGTTTTCTTGTATCTATCCGCATTGCGCTACTGGAAAGTTCCGGAGCCAGGGCCTCGGGCTTAGAGTCCATGCTGACCCTCCATGGGCCACGTGATGTTGTAAGCATTCACTCGTTCAAACTGAGTTGGATAGCCTCGGCAATCGTTTCAGCCTCTGTAGCGTCTAGTGATTTTGGCTCCCATGCGAAAGTGTGTTTGGATTCTACATATTTCGGAATTATATGAAAATGGACGTGTGGGACAGTCATGCCAGCTTCTCTTCCGTTATTCTGAATTATGTTGTATGCAATGGCCCCTGTGGCCTCTTTTATTGCGCGGGAGAGAATTGGCAATGCCTTTCCGACGGCTGCTGCAGAGTTTGGACTCAGTTGATCAATCGAGGGTGCTGGCTCTTTGGACACAAGCAGCGTGTGTCCCTTAGAGAGGGGGTTAATGTCTAAAAATGCAAATACATGCTCGTTTTCATACAACTTGTAGCAAGGAATCTCTCCCTCTATAATTCTAGTGAAGAGTGTGTGCTCGGTCATACAATCACATGGCAAATGATGCTGCGATAGTACCAAGATCTTGGACTCTTATAGCCCCTACAATCTCCTGGTTCATAACTCGCGTATTGGTGGTAGTCCTCACTGCTTCAGCGGCTTTTTCTGCAGTTTCGATCAAGGACTCGATGGTTGCACTGCCTGATAAGAAAGACTTTGCTTGTGTAGTTAATTTTGTCTCAGCAGCCCCTACTGAGTCTCCTTTTTCCTTGTATAGATCTTCAATTCTCTTATTTGCTGAATCCAGACTTTGAAGAATATTCTGTGATCCTCCAAAATCGCAGTTTAATGACCATTTTCCTGCTTCTTTTCCTGCTAATGAGCCGGTGTAGAGGTTTTCTAACATAGCGTTCCCAGGCAATATCGATGAAGTGTGAAACCCTGTGCTTGCAGAGGGGGCCGCTGCATAAACACCTGTTGCCCACATCTTACCTGACTCGATTGTAACTCTACCTTTTTGATCCACAGGAATCCCGCCGGTGGTCTCCATGACTTGGTGTGTTACTGGAATCACATCGATCGAGACGTCCAGTGCTGTGGAATCTAAAATTGTCTTTCTAATCGAGTCAAACCAAAGTGAGTGCTGCTGATCGATGAATCTCATATCGACCACCGCATCTCCTTCATGATTCAATGGGTCGATATCATCCCCTGATTCAGATCTGTATCTTCCACCGACGTCTAAGATCTCGAAGGGGATTGGGATGTCCGTTCCTCTGATGACCATAGGGTGAAGGGGCACCTTGTGCAAATTCTGTGGACTGATTCCGGCTCTTATTGCCATTGCGATTGCATTTCCTGAGCCGATTGATGGGTTGGACCAGAGTCCTTGATATCCCTCATCAGCCAATATTATCGCTTTGCATTGGTATGGTTTTACTTTGCCGTCGAGTAAGTCCAACGCCACAATTCCTCGGATCTGACTATTATCCATTACCATGGATAATGGTATGTGATTCTGTCGTCTCTGAATCGATCTCTTCAGAACCTGTTCATCGAGGATCTGGGTTAGATATCTGCTAGTAGCATCTCCTGCGCCTGAAAGTCGAGGGGCGGCGTGCCCGGGCACTGATGAAAGGTGTGGTAACCCTCCCTTGTCTCTACGAAGTATCATCCCCCATCGCTCTAGCTCAGAAAGAATCTCTACTGAGGAAGAGCATGTTCTTCTAACGGCATGCTCGTTCGTGCTCTCATCTCCTAATGCAATTGTGTCTTCGATATGCGCTTCAGGGGTGGTTTCCCCTAGCGATGCTGCAAGACCGGCGGTAGATGGGCTAATGATTGGTCCAGGTGATTGGTGGATTATGGCGGTATTGGCACCAGAATCGCAAGACGCAATAGCAGCGCGAAGCGCTGAAGGCCCAGTTCCTATGACCAATACGTCCCACGACTCCATGCTACTCAGTCATGTCCAGATGCATGTTCTGAATGAACGTGACGCTTCGTTCATCATCGGGTAATAGTTCGAGTGATCATGGAATAAACTTCTTTGACTGCGTTTCGAATTGTACTGAAGATGAACCCGTCTCCATCTTCCATGATAGTCCAGAGTACGAGTGACTTGACTGTAGTTTCGTTTTCTGTGAGAAGGTTGACTTGGACAGAACGGCCTTCATGTCCTGATTTATTCCAAGCCATGCCAATCCAGAGGATATGCGAATTGTCAACGGTTGCGTTGAACCTATTCCATCCGTCTGTGCCATCAGTTCTGCCGGGTCTTACACTTCGATTTATCGGGGGAAGGCGAATTACCTGAATCTCAGGTTCGCCCTCAACGGTTATTATGTCAATTTCAAATGGCTTCGAAGAGTTCTGATCGGGGCTTGCCAAAACGAATAGGTCGCTCTCACCGTGCGTTGCTCTGGGAGGGAGGTCTGCATCTAGTGTCCATGTCTCAGATTTACGAATTCTTGAGGCTCTTTGCATCGTTCTAGATAACAGCCTGAAAAGTCCGGGTTTTCTTTCAATGACATGGGTCAATAATTTCTCGAGTTGTTCGAGATTAAACGGCTCTTGCTTTCCCCTTAGGCGTTCTACGGATCTAGTGTTCAAGACCTCAGTACAAATCCTATCTTTTTCATTCTGTTCAATTTCTCCGATCATTGAGAGATAAATGGCTCTCAAAATTGTTTCAATAGCATCCTCTGATCGCTGTTGTCGTCTTACTCCTTTACTGATTTTTTCCATCCAAATGTTCCACCTGCTAGAAGTTTCAGGGTCGAGATGTGCATAGACTAAATCGACAAGCAGGGGTTCGGCAAGAGTGTCGTGAAGAGAGGGGGTATGGAGTTTCAACAAGGGAGTCTTTCCGGTATCCATTGATTTTTGCTTTTCGATCGATAATGTGGCAAATAGAATAACAATTGAGAGAATGGCCGTGAGACTCAAAAGAGTTAGTGAGAGGTCCGTTTGAAGAGTGGCTGAAGATACGATAGAAGCGAGAATGAAGCCGACTATGGCTGCAGAAACCCTAGTTCGCTCCCTGAGTTTGTTTTCTTCGAGTTGGTTCAAGATTCGATCTACGCCGACATATGACTCTCGGAGTGAAAATCCCTCTCTTCTGAGTTCTAACCGGTCTTTGGCAGCCATTCTTGCATAGGAAGATGCAATTAGAGGGGGGATGAACAAAATAATGGAGGCCAACCACATTATTCTAGAGATACTAAGGAAGTCTGAGTCTAGGAATGTTGATGCGGCTACGATGGATGCTGGAAGAGTAAAGGCGAGCGTGTATCTTGCAAAGCGGAGAACTGGGTTCGTGGTGAGTTTTGTCCATCTTCCTCTCCATTTGTCTCTCGACAATATTCTTCGCTCCATCGCTGATGAAATCGAAGATTGCTGCTGCTCGGATTCGGCATAGGGTGTTGGCAAATCCATATGTCGTTCGAGCGGCGCTTTTGCTGGATGTGTTTGATGTCATCGCTTGATGGCGCAAAAATATGACGATTCGATAGGAGGCTTTCTTGAAGGGGGCGGCCTGGGCGAGACGGGCGTGTAGCATAGCCTGGATAATGCACCGGCCTCCTAAGCCGGGGACCGCGGGTTCGAATCCTGCCGCGCCCGCCATTATGTTGTGACGAGGCGGCTACGCCCGACTTCAGCAACCCTGTGGAGGAAATCCTCGAAATGGATTCGTGCATGAGTGTGTAATTGAATATCTCGACTGCATTTAGCAAGTGCTTGCAGTATCTCGCTCCTAAGTAAATCATTCAATGGGAGTCGTCGGCCGACGAGAGCCGCATGTATCTGGTCTATTACGTCCTCTGGCTCAAGCCCATGATCATCCAAAAGACGGTCCACTTCAGCTACAGCTCCTGTTCTTACCTTTATTCTCCTCCCATTACGATCTAACCATCTGGAGCCGACGACCTTTCCCTGAAGGGCCATCTCAATGATATCCCTGCCCGATTTCATGGTGATTCCTTGGATCAGATCATGAATTGATGAACGGTCGGATAGTTTGTCATGTGCCCAAAGTAATTCGAGCATGAATATCGCTCTTCGAATATTACCCTGACTAACGTATAGGATATCATCGATAATGCCTTCTTCCAGATTTATGCGCTCGGCATCAATTATTCCTTCCAAGGTCCTCTTGAGGCTTCCATCATCACAGGCAGGAAGGCGGATCATCTGTGTCCTAGATCTGAGTGCGTCTATGATAGCAGATGGTGCCCGGGCCGTGAATATGAATCTAGAAGCTGGACCCACTTTTTCTAACATTCTCCGGAGATATGCTTGCCATCTCATGCTCATATGATCTGCATCTTCGAGGATAATCAATCGGCTCAAGGGTTGGGCGTTGTTTGATATGGTTTCTTTGCCGGCAGGCGGTGGATCGTCATTGGAACTGTGTTCTCTGGTGTTTGAAAATGCTGCGAGGGACATTCTGCCTGCGAGGGTGTCCGATGATTCTTTTCCTTCCGGCCGGAGGAAAGTCTCAAACAATTCCATTGCGCCTCTTTTCCTCTTCATATCTCTGATGTTTCTGACATGAACGGTGGATGCCCAGGAGGGGCCCAAAACCTGACGCGCATAAAGACGCCACAAGGCGGTCTTACCACAGCCTGGGGGGCCCGTTATGAGGAGGTGCGGTGGTTGAGGCAGGAGTGACATTGCGGTTACGCGCTCAATGACGCGCTCGGGGGCTGCAAACTGATCGAAAGTTCGAGGAGCGTGATCGACAAGCCAACCGGACACGTACTGTGTATTGCGGCTAGGGTCTTGAAGTCCGCGTTACTCTGCCCGTAGAGTCTTGATGCCGTCGGGGCCTTCTTTGCGGGGCTTGACAAATATTCGGTAGCCGCACTTGTGGCATGATTTGCCCGTAGCGCCTATCTCAATGAACTCGATGTGACCGCATCGAACGCATCTATACCTGATCTCGAGGGGGTCCATTGGAGATGAGCAATGGTTGCAGGTGGCCGGTCCCTCTGCGTCGAATGGCTTCCTGTCAGTTCGGTTGCAAGAACGGCACTTGTACAATGTCATGCGGTTCGTCATGAATTGGGCCGGTTTGGCAGCCTTCTTCAACCTGCCCATTATATCAGTTGGTCTTCCGAGCACTATCGCATATGCTGACGAAGTTTCTGAATATGGTCTCACCGAACTCGGAATCATTGACCTCTGGGTGGAATTGCACCCCTAGACGATCGCCGGAATCGTTCTGCATTGCTTGAACACGACAAGAGTCGCTAGACGCTGTTATCCTGAAATTATCAGGGACGTCTACCACCTCGTCATTGTGACTTTCCCATACGATTTGTTCCATGGGGGTGGATGAAAATAGCGGGCCAGGGTCGTCTGACAGCTTCATGGTCGCCGCGCCGAATTCTGGCTCTTCGGCTTCCTCTGCTCTACCACCGTAAAAACCAGCCATGAATTGGAGACCTGCACAAATTCCAAGGATTGGCACGTCCAATGAAAGGTAGTCGGCGCAACGGCCCAGTTCTCCTGTCAGTCCAACTCGCGCTGCCCCGCCAGAGAGGATCAGCCCGTCGACCTCCCTAAGTTCACTAAGCGGTGTGTCATTTGGAAATATCTTGGTATCGACACCAAGATATCGGAGCATGCGCCACTCTCTATGTGTCCATTGACCGCCATTATCAATGACGTCGATGATGAGTGGAGCCTCGCTCATGACGAGGTGCGTACCTAGGCGGGCCATCAATACATTGCAGTGGAATCGAAGAATATGAACGAGGGGCAGATTGAAAGATAATCCCCAACTCGGTTGGGAAGCAAGCCCCGATGGTGTAGTGGCCTATCATGCAGCCCTGTCGAGGCTGCGACCCGGGTTCAAATCCCGGTCGGGGCGCCAAAAATCGCCGTTCAAGGTCTTCCCAACTTACGTTATTGTCTTTCTTTGAGTCATTGAATATCCGGCGAGATGATGTCGTTTATCACAGCTGATAGTCCAAGATCGGCGGGGCATAGCAAAGATCTGACTCCGAATGCCTTTGCAGCCGTCATATCCGAAATCCTGTCCCCCACCATGACTGAATCGGACTCGGATGGCCTTTCGATCCAATCACTGGCAAATCTCATCGATAGTTCGGACCATTCCTTGGTCGATTCTGCGTGGTCGATCAACTGACGGGCTGCCTCTAACATACCTGGATTTGGCTTTCTTGCCCACGCATTCTGGTTCGGGACATAGGGGCTGTGGAGTATCAAATCTAGAATCGCATCTTCATCTTCAATCAAGAGGAGTTTCTGTATCTGGTCATGAATTAGTGCTAGATTCTCAGAATCCCAGTACCCCCTACCGATTGGGGACTGGTTCGTCACAACAGCGATTCGGAAGCCGGATCTACGTAATCTAGCGACGCACTTGGCTGCATATGGGAGCAAGGTGACCTCGGAGGGAGAGTTAATGTAATTCTCAGACCCAATATTCAACACACCGTCCCGATCAAGATATGCGATGGCCCCAGACCAAGGTCTTGAATCTGGAAGAGGGGGGAGCGTCAGAGGGGCATCGATCGGGACCCTGTCACGACATGGAAGATGCTGGAGCACGCCCAGCGACTAATCTGGTTGTACAAAGCGCCTTCCTAAAAATGGGTAAAAGCAAGTTAAAATTCAAGTTTTACCTTTTCCTTTCTACCTAATTTCCTACCAGTGTAATGTCTATGTTTTCTCGAGTCGAATGGGTTCATGGTGTAATTCAACTTCTTGCTATATGTCTTGTACAGCAGCATTTCCCACAGCAACCCTTTGTTCCCTCCTGCTGAGAGGAAGTCTCCCCCAGATACCCTCTTGATTTGGGTGATTACGCGCTCTATGTCCTCTGAGAATCCTAATACGCCAGTCTCCATAACCACGAATGAGTCGTCGTCGAATAATTTCCATGAGTCGATATCGTTGATGTCCATCCTATTGCACTCTTGGCACCCGTATAGATCGATAGTGACGTCCCCATGCTCGCTGTTTGGGAACATACTAGACATGAAGTGGAAATAGTTGCCACTGCATGGGTCGCCGATCATCATCAATGGCTTCTCCTTTTGTTTGGCATATTCTGATGCTTCAAAGAACATCCTCTTTGTGCGAAAGTATCTCGCAACAGGGGATATGAGAATACTTCTCAAAACCACGTCTTAAGTCTCCTTTTTACTCTGAAGTGAGTATTCTACGGCATTGTGAAAGATGGTGATTGAAGGAGCTCTCCCGTGTTCGATCCCCTCATCTCTGGTCCAGTCAGGTGAAAGCCATGTGCTATGATATGCCTCGGGATGAGGCATTAGGCCAAAGACGAGGCCGGTTGGATCGCAGACCCCCGCGATATTTCTCCAACTTTGGTTTGGGGAGATTGGATAAGGTAGCACTTCGTCCGTGGCACTGGGATATTCTTTCGAGGGATCGACATACTTTGCCACGAGTTGTCCCCTCTTCGCCCATTGGTCCAGCAATTCTCTGTCGCTTGTGACAAATTTGCCTTCTCCATGCCTCACCGGCACTCTGATTCTGGTAAGTCCTTTAGTCCAGATGCAAGGGCTATTTTGATCAAATTCGAGTGTAGCCCACCGATTTTCATAATGAGCACTGTCATTGAGTGCGAGTGATGCTGTTTGAGTGAGTGTTACTTCCTCGTCGCCTGGGAGCAACCCCATCTTTACCAGCACCTGAAACCCGTTGCAAATACCAATTACAGGTTTGCCGGCCCGTACGAAGCGTCTGACCTGGTCACGGAGGCCAAATCGGAGTCTGTTGCCCAGCAACCTGCCACTACCTAGGTGGTCTCCAAACGAGAATCCTCCCGGGACAGCCATGATATGGTAATCGTCCAGATTCAAATCCCCATTGACGAGCATATTGACATGTACTTTTTCTGGGGATCCGCCGGCCATCTCAAACACCGCCATAGTTTCAGTTTCGCAATTGATTCCAAAGCCAGAGAGGACGGCAATTCGAACTTGAGTCACTGTGGGCCACCTCCATCGAGGGTTTCTTTCCACGCTTTCCGCAAGGTACTCATCGATGTGGAGATTAATTTGGTATCCCCATTGTTTACTGATATTGTATCGCCTGCTTCAACTACACCTAAGAAATAGCATGCATTGCCGGTCATTGAATTTTCAAATGCCTCACTATTTTCTGGTTTTACACTTACGAGTATTCGGCCCAGAGATTCTCCGAACATGGCCCCCCATGGCTCTATCTGATTGCAATCATACATGATTGGGGACACGTCTACCCGCGCTCCAGAATCTGATCCAAAACAGCACTCTGAAATCGCTACTGCTAATCCACCATCACTACAATCATGAGCGCTTGAGACTAGTTCCTTTTGCATCGCCTCTGTTAGAGCTCTATACAACGCCAGATTTCGAGTCGTATCTATTTCTGGTATACGCCCACCGATCCCGGATTGTCCTCGAGTCTCGTCCCTAAGCATGTATGCGATCTCACTGGCTCCGAGTTCTTGATGGGACTCACCGCAGAGATATATCCTATCCCCCGGAGTCTTGAAATCGCTCGATACGGCCTTTCGGACATCCTTATGATTGCCAATTAGACTGAATAGAATTGTTGGGGGGATGCTGATCTTTTCACCATGTAGTTTAGCGTCATTCTTCATTGAGTCCTTTCCACTTATACATGGTAATTTGTAAGCCCTGCATACATCATCCAAAGCACGGTTTGCTCTGACTAATTGAGCCAATTTATACCGTCCATCAGGAGTCTTTTGCGATTCCACCGGATCCGGCCAACAGAAGTTGTCCAACCCCGCAATAAGATCGAGGTCAACTCCAACGCAAACTGCATTGCGCAGGGCTTCATCGATGCTGGCAGCTGTCATTGCATATGCATCGATGTCGGAATATCTGGGAATGATTCCATTCGATATCACCGCGCCTTGTGTTTGACCTTGGATTGGGGCGATGACTGCAGCATCGCCTGGAGCGTCATGATTGACACCGCAGAACGGCTTAATCACCGATTGAGCAATGACTTCATGATCGTATGAACGGACCCACCATTCTTTGCTAGCGATGTTAGGTCTGGCTATGAGTCTCAAGAGTGCTTCTCCCATTTGTGAGTCTTCAGGAAGTATCACTTCCGCGTGTGTTGGTGGGGTCCACTCAGATGCGAGCTCTAATTGAGGGCAGCCGTCGTGCAAGAATGAAATGGGTAGATGAGCGACTACATCGGTTCCCATTCGGACAATGAACGCACCTGAGTCAGTAAATTTTCCAATCGCTGTCGCTTCGACCTCATGAAGGGCAGCGAGTGCTTCGAACGATTCGCAATCCTCTGGTTTGACACCCACAGTCATCCTTTCTTGAGATTCTGAGACCAATATCTCCCATGGGCTCAGGCCAGCCTGCTTGAGGGGCACTACAGCGAGATCTAGGTCTGCTCCCCCCGTCAGTTCGGCCATCTCTCCGACTGAGCTTGAAAGACCACCTGCACCGTTGTCGGTGATAACTTGTATCAATCCTTCATCTCTTGCCTCGATAATCATATCAAGCATTTTCTTTTGAGTGATTGGATCGCCGATTTGAACCGCTGAACTCGGGCTATCCTCTGTTAACTCAAGGCTGGAGAAAGTAGCGCCGTGGATACCGTCGAAGCCTACTCTTCCTCCGACCATGTAGACGATGTCGCCGGGAGTGGGTGTTTTGTCGTGTGATTCTCTTCCGTCGGGAAGGAGTCGTGGCATTATGCCGACTGTGCCACAATACACCAATGGTTTGCCAAGGTATCTTTCATCGAAGATAATCGCGCCATTTACGGTGGGTATCCCAGACTCATTTCCACCAGCCCTAACTCCCGCGTGGACCCCGCGAAATACTCTGGAAGGGTGAAATAGTCCCTTGGGAATGTTCCCTGAGTAATCCGGAGGGCCAAAGCAGAATACGTCTGTGTTTGCAATCGGTCTTGCACCCAATCCTGTACCAAGGATGTCCCTATTGACGCCAACAATTCCAGTCATTGCCCCTCCGAAAGGGTCCAAGGCGCTGGGTGAATTGTGAGTCTCGGCTTTCATGCAGAGGCTCCAATTTTCATTCCAAGCGATAACTCCGGAATTATCATGGAAAATCGAAAGTAGCCAATCAACTTCTTTTTGAATGTCCAGGGTGGGTTTCATGATATATGTCTTGAATAGAGAATCTATCGTGGTTGATTCGCCGGTTTCGGTGTCTTTGTGATGAATCTTAGCTGCGAATATCTTGTGGGAGCAATGTTCAGACCAGGTTTGCGCTAAACACTCTAGTTCAGCATCAGTGGGTGCATCTACAGGGAGCCCCATTTTCTCTCTTATTCGCTTTACGTTAGGGTCTCTGTAATGTGATTGTATTGCCTTCATCTCTTGTAGATTCAGGGCTAACAAACCCCTCTCACTAATGTCAAGAAGTTCGTCATCCCCCACTTCGAGATCAATGGATTCTGATTTACGTGTGTTCTGAGCGGGGAGTACAGGGAACGGTATCAAGTGCTCTATTCTTCTGTCCGATTCTAAAATGGCGAATTGCTCGAGCATTGGGTTGTGCAAAAGCGCAATTATCGGTCCAATATCCGGGGTATTATTCCCAAACCAAAAGTGATATGATATTGTTGAGGCGACCTTTGTCTTCCTTCTAGGAAACAATGTTCTGAGGCCATCTTCTGCGGCCATGGCCCTGTTGTCGGTTACACCGGGCTTGAAACCGACCTGAATAGTGATGTCCGAACGGCCGAGGTCTGGGAGTAATCCTGCTGCTATCGAGCCATCGAGGGAGTAGTGTTCTATGATCGGGTCTGAAAAGAGGTCTTTTGCTGCATTCCCTCTTTCTTGCTCAGTTAAATCGGCTTTAACGGTGTAGCCTAAGCTGGTCCTGATAGTTTTCACATTAATTTCAATTTCTTTTGGAAGTATTTTCTTCGTAGAAAGTGCTCGGCTGTCGATCAATCCCGAGCCGGTTCTTGGAAGTACATCCACGCGCAAGACGTTGTTGTTCATCGATGGTTCCCGGCTCGTGGTCCGGCGGGACGTCCATCAACGATGCGCATGAGTTGCATCAGAAGTCCATGCCGCCCATGCCGCCCATACCGCCCATGCCGCCCATGCCGCCCATGTCTGGGCCACCCGCAGGGGACTCGGGTTTAGGCTCGTCAGCAACGAGGGTCTCGGTGGTGAGGACGAGCCCTGCGATGGATCCAGCTGACTGAAGAGCGTTTCTTGTCACCTTTACAGGATCGATCACGCCTTCATCCAAAAGATCGACGTATTTCTTATTCCTGGCGTTATAGCCGAAATTATCTGAGTCGTTCTCGATGACTTTTGCAGCTACCACGCTAGGCTCTTCTCCTGCATTCTCACTGATTTGTCTGAGTGGGGCTGAAAGAGCATCATATACAGCTTGAACTCCTATCGAATGGTCTCCTGAACTCTTCTCCATGAGTGGGTTAAGTGCGTCTCTGGCTCTTAGAAGAGCCACGCCGCCGCCGACTACAACGCCTTCAGCCATGGCGGCACGGGTTGCATTCAGTGCATCATCGACTCTGGCTTTCTTCTCTTTCATTTCAGTCTCCGTGGCCGCGCCTATCCTCAGAACGGCTACGCCACCGGTCATCTTACCGATTCGCTTCTGCATCTTTTCTTTGTCCCACTTAGACTTGGAGAGTTTCTCTTGACTCTTTAGCATGTCAGCTCGTTCATTTATGGCCTTCTTATCTCCCTCGCCGCCGACAAATGTTGTCTTATTCTTGGCTATGATGACTTTCTCAGCACCGCCGAGTGACATTGGGCCCTGGGCTTTCAGATCTGCGCTCTTATCCTTTGCAAGTACCGTTGCACCAGTTAAAATGGCTATGTCGTCTAACAATTCACCCTGTTCGTCTCCGAAGCCTGGGGCTTTCACAGCTGCTGCCTTGACTACGCGGCTGGCTACGTTTAGAACGAGTGTTGCAAGGGCCTCACCCTCGACATCTTTTGCTATGATGAGTAGTGGTCTCTTTTGCTGCATGCTCACTTCTAGGCTGGGGAGTAGGTCTTGGGCGCTGTTGACCGTTTGGTCCGTAATCAAAATCATAGGGTTTTCCAGAATGGATTCTTTCTTTTCTCGGTCAGTGATGAAATATGGCGAGATATATCCTTTGTCAACTTCCATTCCTTCTACGACTTTAAGATCGGTTTCTGCTGATTTCGCTTCTTCCACCGTGATGACTCCTTCCTGGCCTACAGCTTCTACGGCTTCTGCGATTAACGACCCTATGTCTGAGTCGTTGTTAGCGGCTATTGTAGCAACTTGATGGATCGTCTCACTGGTCTCTACAGGATTCGCCATTTCTTTCAGACGATCGACTACAACAGATATCGCCTCATCATAACCTGATTTCAACTCCACTGGACTTGCGCCAGCAGTGACATTACGGAGTCCCGTGTGGCAAAGTGCCTGGGCGAGTATGCTGGCCGTCGAGGTGCCGTCCCCAGCATTATCCTGGGTCTTGCTCGCGACTTCTTGGACTAATTTGGCACCCATGTTGGCAAATGGATCGGCAAGAGATATGTCCTTGGCAATGGTAACGCCGTCGTTTATGATGGTGGGACTACCCCAACTTTTCTCCAGTACGACGGTCCTAGCGGCGGGTCCGAGCGTGACTTTTACCGCATTCGCAACTGAGTCAATACCCTCGAGTAGTTTTCTTCGTGCTTCTTCTCCATACAACATTTGCTTTGCCATTCATTTCAACTCCTTTTCTTCAGAGGTCCAGTACCTTCGCTTGAAGGTCTTCGAATTTTATCAACATGTATTCTATCCCAAGCCATTCCACCTTTGTCCCACTGTACTGACGGTAGATGACTCGATCATCGAGGTTTAGGCCCTCCACATCCGGCCCTATAGCGACCACCTTTCCAACATTCATCTTCTCCCGGGCTTCCTCAGGGAGTAAGAGCCCCGACTCGGTCTTCTCTGGTGCGTTTTCCATCTCAAGGAGGACCATTTCCCCCATTGGCTCTATTCCGACAGACATTTGATCAACTCTAGGCTATACAACCCGTGGTTGGCTAATTGGGGTCCAATTTAAACGTGTTCCAATACAATTCTCGGGAACCTTGAGGTACTGGTCATCAGAGGGCGTTAGGATGAGTCCGGGTTATGCGTGCCTATCCGTCGATGATATTCGTTCATCGATGGAAGAGAGGGGAACTCGTGTGATACTTGCAGCGGACTTCTTTACAATCTCAGAAATTTCGCATATTCTCAATGAAGTGGGAAGTCATATCTGCATGCTGAAGACCCATGTTGATGGGATACACGACTTTGATCTGGATAGGTGGATGAATGAAGTGGTCGGCCCGGCGAGGGAAATGGGCGTTCTTATGTTTGAAGATAGGAAGTTCGCCGACATAGGTTACGTATCAAAAATCCAGATGCTCGGGCATCAAAGAATAGCTGAGTGGGCAGATGTGGTGACTGCGCATAGAATATCTGGTCCCGATATCGTAGAAGGTATTCATGAAGCCTGGAGAGAGTGTGGTAGAAAGGGTTCAGTGGCTATTTTGGCGCAAATGTCTAGTTCGGGCAATCTGTTGGATGAAGAATACTGCAAAAAGGTCGTGGAATCATGCCGTGGAATAGATGGTGTTTGTGGTTTCATAGGGAATGGGAGCAATTCGAGCAATATTTCTGAATTACGGGGTTTGGTGGGTAGCGCTAAGATGATTCTGACACCAGGCATCAATCTGAATTCAGCAGAGGCTAGGATGGGTCAGAGATATGGACACCCCAGAGAGGCGATTGCGGCTGGTTCCGATGCAGTAATCGTGGGGTCGGGCATCATCAGAAATGCAGATCCCCTGGGTGCTGCTAAGAAATATGCTGAGGAGACCGCGGCATGAATTCCATGCTCACAGATATTGCAGCCATTCTAGTCCTCTTCCTAATCGTTTTCCTTATTTTCAGGGAAATCGTGTTCAGATGGCGTATTCGGTTAAGGGTGTTGATGGGGGATGCTGAGCTTCTGAACGACTCGCGGGTCAAGGTGATTGAAATTGTTCAGGCGCCTGAAGGAAGCATGGCTGTCGACGCGATAAGAATGATTCCCATAGAAGAGTGATCTCATTATCAGATAGGGATGTATCCAGTGTATATCGCCCCAGCGACAGCCGCTCCGATAGTGAGGACGAGGAGTGTGAATCGGATGACAAAACGTCCCCTTCTCCTCGGTTTTTGTGATGGTACATGTGGAACAGGATTGGCCGGCGTAGGGGGCGGCATCTCTGAGGGCTGTGATGATGGAGGGGGTGGATCGGGCAAGGGCGATCGGAAATTTTCCAAGCCGGGGGCGGGGGGTATTACTCCCATTATCTTGGCCCACTCGGCTTCGACATCCGAGGCGATAATAGGAGTAATCAAGGTAGCCAGAGCGCCAATTGAGATGGATGTTTTATTTGCTACCTCTACCCTATTTTTAGGGGTGATTATGACTATTCTTCCTTGGTTGTCATCAGCCCTTATCTGAAGAGCAGTATCATGTCCATCATTCGGTGGCAAATCTATTCCCAGGAACACTACCCTTGGCCGTATCGCCCTGTATATGGAAACGGCGTCCTCGCTACTTGATGTGGATTCAGTGGCCCATCCCCTTTGCTTCAATATCATTTTCAAACGGCCTGTGGTTATCGGGTCTCTTAATGCGATCAACGCACATGGTTTATCACTCATCAGGCATCAACTCCAAAGATGTTGAATGCAGAGGAGTCGATGTCCTCAGAAAGCAATTTTGTTAGAAATTGTACTGGTTCGAAGTCTATCAGATCTTGATACTCTTGGCCAGAGCCTGCTAGTACGATCGGCCTGTTCGTAGAATGCGCGATTGACAGGGCTGCGCCGCCTCTGGCATCTGTATCTAACTTGGTCAAAACGGCGCCATCGAAATGTAATACGGATTGAAATTTTCTTGCTTGTTCGACTGCATCATTACCTGCAAGAGCATCGCCTACGAACAGAACGATATGAGGCGATGCTACTCTGTGGACTTTCTTCAGTTCCTGCATTAGATTGGTTTTGTTCTGCATGCGACCTGCTGTATCGATTATGACCACATCATCCCCTCTGGCTTTGGCACTGTCTATCGCGTCTCTTGCCACTGCGGCAGAATCGCCACCTCTCTGGCTTTTGACGCATCTTGCGCCGATTCGTTCGGCATGGTCGCTCAATTGGTCTATCGCGCCTGCGCGGAATGTGTCCGATGCTCCCAAAACGACAGAGAGACCACGTTGGATCAGTCTGTAGGATATCTTGGCTGCTGTGGTTGTTTTACCAGTCCCATTGACGCCGACGAGCATTATGACTACCGGCGGTTCCTCTTCGAGCAGTGCTTCAATGGTCTGATCAAAGTCCCAATATGAAACTCTCAACAATGAATCTAATGCGGAGACAAGTGTTGCATCCAAGAGTTGCCCTACGTCTCCCTTCTTGGGAAGGGGGGCACCGATGAGTTTCGATCTCATCTCAGCAAGTACCGCGTCAACAGCGATATGCCCCATATCCGCTTCTAGAAGGGTGGTCTCAAGTTCTGACATTATTTCTTCAAAGGCGGGTGTTGCTGATATTCTTCTCCGAGAGGGTTGGTTCACTATTTTATCGAGGTCGATCGACAACCCCTGTGATGGTTTTGGAACCAATTTAGATGACTTGGTTTCAGGAGAAGGCTTCACTGGTACTTTGATTGACTTCGAGGTTCGATCTCTGAGACGTCTCGCCCGTTTATTGGAAGGGGTTTCAATTGCCTCCAGGGATTCGTGGGTTTCCCATTCGCTTCCGCTCCCAAGATCATCTTGGTTCTGCGGTTGGGGAAATTCTTGTAACTCATCGATTACTTGGGGTTCTTGTTCTTCTTGCTCCTCCCCCGCCAGAGCATCGGGGTCCTCGATTCTCTTAGCACTGCGTCTAAACCGACTTAGAAAGCCCATGGGTCCACCTCAATCGTCGAGCGTTAGCTCAGTTCCTCTCTTGCGTCTCGGAGTTCGCTTCTTTGGTTGGCTTTGTGGAATCTCTTGATCTGTTGATTCCTTCGGGGTTTCAGAAGTGGTATCTAATTGGTGGTTTTCGATTTGGTTGGTGAGTTCTAGAATTGTGGACTCTATTGCTCTCGATTCTTCAACCATGCTTTCTATCAGGTTCGCCAGTTCCGTGTTCCTCTGATTCAACATCTGTATGGCCCTTTCTTGAGTTGTCTCAATCTGGACGCCGGATCCGATGTCTATTACGGGGAGTGCTCCATCTTCGATGGTCACTGGAATCTGGACGCCGCTTCCAAGGGGGATCATTGTACGTTTGTTGGTCTGCGTCGCAGTGGCTTCAAGAGTTCCTTGGGCCCTAGTTTGTTCATCGAGGAGTGTTGAAAGCCGTTCTAATTGTGCTCTAAGTGCCTCTTGTCTGGAGTGGTTGGCTTCTATGAGGCGGGAAATTCGCCTTGCTTCGTCTGGCTCCATGGGTGTGTGTTGTAGGGCATCTATTCTAAACGATGGGGGTATTAGATACAAAGATGGTTTGTTGTAGGGTGGTTCGAAGCATCCGTGCGGATTAAATCAGGTTCCCTCGACGGATAGGCATGGTCAAGGCGTTTAGAGCGGTCGGAACGTTTCGAAGCGGTGGGAAGAATCAGCCGTTTACAATAGACGTGATAGCTGATGATGAAGATGGGGCGATGGAATACATCTACTCCAACTTCGGCAGCAGGCATGGTGTGAAGAGGAGATTCGTGGTGGTTTCGTCGATGGGTGAAATCGACCCCTCCGAGTCAACAGATCCTCGTGTCATTTCTGCTTTCAGAGAATAATGAATGACTTGTAACCCATTCTGTCACAATGGTGATACGGTCGGGCTTTGAGGGATGGTTATGCTAAAGAAAGCGGTCATGCGTCAATATTGGCGGATACAGCAAAGTCAGACGCTGATTTCGATGGCTTTCTGGGTCACCACATTGACTCTTCTAACCTGGCCGTATGTTCGCTGGAGATTCGACAGTGATTCTACCACATTTGGTATATCATCGACTTATTGGGGTCTCTTTTCGATTGGTTTGTTTGTGATTTTGTGTGTTATGATAATTGGTTGGCTATATGATGTGATTTTTTCACTCTGGAGGGCCCATATGGCAGTAATACAGGAAAGAAATCCGTATACGACTTACATGTTGAATGGCCCCGTCGGTTCAATCTTAGCACAAACGAATGAAATTCTAAAGAGAATAGCTGAAGATGACGAGCATATTGAGAGACACACCCAATTTGTTGACAGGTGGTTATCTTGGAATTCGGAGCAGGAGTTGTGGGAGAGAACTATGGATGGCTTCACAGATGTCATGGGGGATGAAGATCCGGCTTTGCTTCATTTTTCTAAAAAGGGTGAGTCATGAGGGTCGAAGCACCAATCTCAGATTCTCTGAGTGTGGATGTGGTGATACCGACTTTTCGACGGCCTGCAAATTTGGAAAGATGTCTTAATGCGCTTAACAATCAAAGTATAGCGCCGGCTTCTATAGAAGTAGTAGATGATTCAAAGATAGATCGAGGACCTGCCTTTTCAAGAAATATTGGTTGGAAGAAGGGGAGTGCTAGCATAGTCGCCTTTACTGACGACGACTGCGTGCCGTCTCCTAATTGGATTGAGTCAATTTTGAAGGAGTTCAAGGATATTGATGTCGATATCATTGAGGGTTCCATCACAACCGAGAATGAAGGTGTTATACTTTCAATGGACCCGCATCCAGGGGATCGTTGGAATCGATTCAAAACTGCAAATATGGCGTATAGAAGAAGGGTTTTAGATGAAGTTGGTGGTTTTGATGAGCGGTATTTCATACATAGAGAAGACACGGATATAGCATGGAGGGCCATTGAATCCGGATTCTCTATCTCATGGGCGCCGGATTGCATCGTGCATCACCCCGATCGGCCGGGAGTGCAGAGGATAATGCCAAGGAGCGAGATACTGCTATACAGGTGTGATAGTAGGAAATATGCTGAAGTGGTTGCTGGGATGGTATCTTTTGAAACACTAAAAAATGGAAAATTGAAAGAAATGCGGAGTGCACTCAGGAGTTATGAGGATGAGTTTGTTGGGCCACTCAACAGAATGGAGAGTTGGTTTCTTTGGTCGAGGGGTTTCTTTCTTGCTATTTGTAGAAAAATTGGGATAAGGTAATTCTCTCAAGGCGTATTAACAAAATGGTAAAATTCGATGTCGAATTTGTTCAATTTCTCAATATGGGGTTTGTTGGGGGGTTCGTGTTTGATGCGCGTGATGTATTGGAAGAGTCGCCATAATCGCAATTTCTTGAATAAGAAAAGCATCGCCCATCTGTCCCCAAATGTTGGGTGTTTGGTATCAGACTCCTTCTCCCAACCAAGTTCATCTAAAGCATTCATTCCAGTTTCAGCAACTATGATTTTGTCAAAGAGTCTTGTGTTTTCTTTGGCTATTCGTGCATGCTCTTCTGTAACTGGATGCGTTGGATTGTGATTCCTAGAAAATATTCGAATGTAATAGTTAGGAGATGTGTGAATTGCTTTCTCGGAAAGGTACTCATCATAATTTATTGACTTAGACCACATCCAGTAATAATCGAAATTAAAATTAGATATGAATCGGTTAATCGGGTCTCTGATACAGGTAATAAGACATACTCGAGGGTCTTTGGATAAGACATCAAAATCAGGTCCGCCCCATTCTGTGGCGACAAATGTGACCCCTTTGTCCTCACACTTATCGATGAATTTGGTTAATTTCGATCCGGACATTTTCCACAAAGGTATGACTCCATGCTCATCACAGGGATTTCCATTTTCGTTCGTTGGATAAAATATCTCTCCATTTGCTTTTGCTCGCCTTATGACGTAAGTACCAGCCGCCTTGTGAAGATGTTGGAACCACACAAGACGATATTTCGACATGCTTTCTAGTCGGAAAGGGTGAATTTCACCATTTCGCATTATTGTATCCCCTCTAAGAATCACGTTTGCAGATGTGTGAATGTGTCTGTTTAATCAGTATTTCACGGTTCTTGAGTCATGATATCGAGTATTCTGTCACAAGCGTTGCCGCCCAATTCACCAAGGTATTTTTGCTTCATAAATTCACGTTGAGTGGCATGTATTGAAGGGTTTTCCAAAGCTTCGGAAAGAGCTGAGAATAATTCTGTGGGTGTGTGACATATTGGAGATGGGACTAATCCGGTGTAATCTTCAAGTAAACCATTTTTTAGGGTGTAACTTTGTAAATCATATGGGGAAAAAATCACTGGTCGATCGAGTATGAGCCAATCGATGTATGCGCTGGAGTAGTCCGTGACGAGGATATCGGCCTGTTTGAAAATTTGGTGCAAATCCGGCTCCTCATCGTGAGTAACGCAACTTATTCTCTCTGATGAAAACACAGGGGGATCTGTTATCCAATGTGGTCGGATGATTAGATTGGCATTATTTCGAACTAGGAAATTATGCATCTGTTCTTCGTTTATTTCCGGATGCATCAATACCTGAGAATGATTTCCTGAGCCTCCTCTTCTTTCTCTAAATGTGGGAGTGTACAATATGGTTTGTTCAGTTGGTTTCTTCTTTTGGCTCATACTATACAAATGATCATTTCTTGGGTTTCCCGTCAACTTGAATTTATCATCAGTTAAACCAAAGGCAGCGGTATGAGTTTTCTTTTCATATTCTGAAGCCACAAAGAAGCGATTTACATTTCCAGAGGAGCGAAGAAAGAGGTTGACGGTTTTCCCATAGTCTTTTTTTAACTCACTTTTGAATTTGAGAAGGCCTATTTTTTTGAGGGGGATACCATGCCATAATTGATTTACATATTTCGAAGGTATCCATGGCATTTTACACATATCTTGCCATCCGAAGGATAGGAATATTTGCTCGGACCTCAAATAATAATATGCTGATTTGATAGATGGGGCCATTACAACCAAACCGGGATACATGGCGTGTACTTGGCGGTAGACGTCTGGATTATTTGTGAGCCATATTGCTTGGAGATGGGTATCTTTTTTTTGGATATGTTCGAATAATGCTCTTGAATTATCAGAATACAAACGGCCTTCGTTTGAACCGAATAATACCATCCCCTTCTTTTTTGGAATGAAGATGCTCAGGAAGCGGAATGACCAGGTCCAAGGACCGAAGAAGAACCACCAGTACCAGGCCCAAGGCTTGTAGAATGGAATTTTTCTTTTGAAAAGGTGATGTGCTCTAGAAAAAATTGTTCGGTTTTGATTGAGTGGTTTGATCAAATTAATCCACTCCCATTATCACCATAAATTTCTGGCCTTCTCCAAATCATTATGGTTATCAATTTCCATCCATTTATCCCCCTTGATATCAAGAGGGGCGACTTTGCTTCCTTCCAGAGAAAGAAAGTCGTTTATTGCAACTTCAGTCCATTTATTTCTGTCGCCTGCCTCGTTGTACTTGCTCATTATTGAATGTAAAATCTGAATGTCATTATTTGAAAAATTGTACAAATCTATCGATGTTTTTCCTCCCTGGGCTTCAGATATAGATTTTGAAATGGTAGTTGCTCTGCCTTTTGAAATTAATATTTTCATATTTTCTTCAGAGTACATAGAAGAGTCGATGGCTATACAGCTTCTATCAGACTCATACACATTCCTAATGATTGATTGAGAATAAACGCAGTCACCATTAATGATCATGCAGTTTTTTGTAGAAGCTGTTCTTCTTCCTAATCCAATTCTGCAGGATTCCATGTTGTTAGTTGTTAGATACTCCTTATTTTCTATGAGGATTACATTTTCAGGATAATCTCTCATTTCATCCACGACAATATGGGATTTGTATCCCGTTACTACTATGATTTCCATGGAAGAATTGCATGTAAGTAATTGATCTATTATTCTTCGGATTATAGATTTCCCGGACACCTGAACGCAGCATTTTGGGATGTCGTTCGTCAACGGGGCTAGCCTGCTTCCAATGCCCGCTGCGAGAATTATCGCTGACTTCAGCACAACACCCCTTAACATGCCAATGTCGAGTGGTTGTGTTTATGATTAATTGGCAAGGGTCCTGTGTAGCGAAGGTTAATCTGGAAAGATATGTAGTGAAATCTGGGTGAATGTGTTGTCAGCGGGTGGACACAGCGATCCCTCGGATCATCGGCGGCGGCTTCTCGAGTTGGCTAAGGAAGATCTTGTTGAGGAGGTGATTCGAACTTGGGACGCTTTGGCGTATTCCGAGGCTGAATTGAGCGAGGTGCGGATCAAGGCAGGGCAGTTAGAGATTGAAAACGCCAAAATAAGAGGGATTAGGGGAGTATCAACGACCAAGGTGGAAATGGCAGATAGAATCGAAGAGTTGGAAAGAGAAATTTCTGTCTTATCTGTGAAAGAAGATATTGGAAGCGCGGCGGATGAGGAGCTGGCACGTCTCAGAGAAAAAGAAGAGGCTCTGCTAACAGCCCTATTAGACCTTGAGAGGGAGTTTGCGTCTTCTCAGTGAATATGATTGCGATTGGGTTCCAGAGGGGATAATCAGAATGGTTTCACTGCTCAGAATTTTTCCTCTCCTTCTATTTCTCGTAGGGTCTGTCTTTCACACAGGATGTGTGGGGGTTACAGAAGAGGAGGTTTTGCTATCTGTCGAATACACTCATTCGAATGGTACGATTGTTGAGGAATTTGTGGATGGTGAGTTGGTTTCCAGGGCTGTGGTAACCATCGATTTTGACTTTACGAAAACTGAAGCATCCACTCCATTTGAATTCGGAATATGGGGCATTGAAGGGCCCCTTTCACAAAATAAGAATGGAAATGTAATTTCAGTTGATTTTTCGGAACACGGGATATGGGACCTAACGGCTTTTGCTCTGAGTGAAGATGGGGCTAGGGCTACAGAAGAGATTGTCATACGGGTAGAGTTGCAAATTGAATGGGAAGAGAAGACTACCTATGATCCGAAGCCCCTTGCAATAGACTCAGTTTCCGAATTCAGTGGTGTTCCCGCTAGTTCCATCTTAATACATTCAAAAGTTGAGAATCCGGTTCTTATAGAAAACATCGGAGGGGGACGAGAAGTTGAGATATCTTGGGCGTTAATAGATGAGATAGGCATCGCATGTCAGAGTCAGAAAGGGTATGTGGACGAAGGTGAAGAAGTTGCATGGAATACGGTTCACTTCGGTACATATGAAGTTCACGAGCTCCACATCGAATATGAAGAAGGACAGGATTACATCGATGTTTTTCAAAGAGTTTACATCCAATACCCGGAAACATATGAAACTAAACCTAATACCACACAATAGGGTGAACAAATAGTTCAATATGAGTAAATTGGCGAATTCAACTTTTTCACTCATTTGACCGCATGGAAATTATGAGTTCTGACAGTACTTCTCTGAGTTCGTCGGCATCCCAGTATTCCTCGCCCAGTGTGCCTGTTACAATCCAATCTGCACCGGCCTCTACCGCAATTCTGGCAGTGACTCCATTCCTTATTCCTCCGCCTACCACAATAGGTAGGTCGGTACTTCTACGAGCTGCGGAAATGAGGTCTTGAGAAACAGGTGTTGCCGCCCCGCTCCCTGCCTCCAAATATAGTAGTTTGAAACCGTATAATTCAGCTGCTGCGGCATAGGAGGCCACTCTCCCTGTATCTTCTGGTTTGATCAAATCCGCTTTGCCGACCTCCCCTGCTTTCCCCCCTGGAGTGCATATTAGATAGCCCATGGGTATCGGTTCAATTCCTGCTTTTTTGATGAATGGCGCACCCGCGACTTGTTCACCAATCAAGAATCTCGGATCTGTACTATTCATCAGCATCATGAATGTGATTCCGTCGGCGTTGGGGGATAGTGCGTTTGCTCCCTGTGGGAAGAGTATGATTGGTATTCTTCCCTGGGTTTCCGCATCGGAGTCTTGAGTGGCCGCCCACTCTATGAGTTCCAGTGCTTCTCTGATAGCGACTACTGTGCGGTCCACGTTATCTGAATCTGTACCAGAGGACCCGCCGATCAAAATCATGGAGGAGCCGGCCATTGCGGCTGCAATCGCGCGTTTAGCAGCAACATCGGGCGATTGGTCGGCCGGATCTATGAGCAAGGCATGCCTCGGGGTATCTCTCCTCACTATGCTTTCAATGCCTACCACGTGCTTGCACATGGGATAATGGTATTAGGAGTATTTCGGAAGTTGAAGGTATTCCCTTGCATCTTTTGCCCCCCTTTCGATTTCGGTAGATATTGATTCAAAAGGATCTTTTCCAAACCAAATTGATACTTCCAGGGATGCTTTGCTTACGATTGGTTTCTTTGACCAGAATTCACATGTCCCGTCGCCCCTTGACTGGCACATTTCCTCTTCACATGGGTATGGAAATGAGGCCCCAAACCATTTTTCTGTATCTTTAGGCTCTGATTTTGGATCGTAGATATAGTCAAAGGATATTGGATCGTTTGATATATGTCCTGCACCGTTAATTCGAAATGTATTATTTGGAAGTTCGATTAATGCGCTACGCAGGTGAATGCTGGCACCTCGTTCTGCAGCTTCGATACCTAAAGCTCTTGAAATCCATGAACCTCGTATGAAAGTGTTCTCGCTTGCATCTCGAGGTAAATGCCTGACAAGAATTTTCAGAATAGGGTGAGCATCTAGTCTCGAACCGGGTTGCAAGGACTGCGAAAGGCCGATTTCAGGTTCCTCGGTAATCATGTGAAGTTGTATGTCTCTTCTTTCGATTAATGCTTCGAGAGAAAAGGCTAGATGTCGAATTGAGGTCCCATTCACCAAAATTCTCATGATTCTACTTCCACGATTGAAAGTGCATGAACGGGACATGTGGGAATACAGATCTCACAATGAGTGCATGACTCTTCTTTGATTGCTATTATAGGAGGTTCCAAGATCAAGACATCGATTGGACATGCTGCTATGCAGGCAGCGCACCCGAAACATCGGAGCTCATCCAAGACTAAGTTGTAGCCTGGTGCCCTCGCCATGATTTAGGCATGATGATCTTCCTTTTTCATTGATACCCACCCCTTGTGTTCCAGTGGAGACTAGAATTTCCTCTTTCAGTCATGAGAATAGTTCCATGAATAATCATAAACCTAAATCCTAATGTAGAATTAATCGCTGAAGATTCGTAGTTTAATTATTATTTTNNTNNNANTGAAGTTTTTTANTTCCACANGAAATNGNGGGGTGGGTCCGAGGNTTCATGAACTTGGGNTNNAACAACGNNGNATGCCNAANGTNTGGTTNCACTTNCTNGGNGGNGCNAGAGAAGTNGGAAATGTGGGNTGTACNATCGANACACACGGNACTAANAGNATTCTGATNGATTATGGGTTNGCNGCTTCNAGGCCNCCNAGNTANCCATCNCCNTCACCNCATGTNAACAATGCGATAATCACACACGCNCACATNGATCACATNGGNATGGCGCCNTGGNTNGTGGGNCANCANNATGCNAANTTGCANGCTACNCCTCTNGTNGCGGATTTATCNGGGATCATGTGGAGNGACACNTACAAAGTATCCANCATAGANGGNTATCCNCTNACATGGGANAAGAGNGANATCGACGANGCNCTNGACTCCTGGCNNACNCATGATCATGGCGAGGCATTCGAATTGGACGGATGGNACTGCACNCTCCATNTGGCAGGCCANGTNCCCGGNGCNTCCATGATCGAACTGANGAAGGAAGANCTCACNATACTNTGGACAGGAGATATCGATACANGNAACAGNCCAAACGTCCTCGGNGCNAAACCCNTCAAATGCGANATCNTNGTCATGGAGGCNACATACGCTGCAAGNGANCACAATGANAGATCAGAAGAAGAAAAGAGACTNGTNGAAAGAGTTCAGGAAATACGATCTCGCGGCGGNACTGCCATCATNCCCAGTTTNGCNTCAGGAAGNGGTCAAGACATCATCANNATCCTCTATGANAACGANCCTNCATTGAATGTACANTATGATGGNATGGGAACNAGNATATCCCANATCTGGATGGANAACCCNTCCTATCTGAGNGANNCNTCTGCNTTTGAGAGAGCATATCGCTGGTCAAAAAGAGTGCGTGGAAAGTCGGATCGCTTCAAAGCTCTAGAGGCNGACGTAATCGTTACCACNTCTGGNATGCTAGANGGNGGCCCTGCAATATGGTATCTCAATCGNCTTAGACACGATTCTGCTAATGCAATCCTCCTNACGGGGTATCAGGCAGATCGTTCNGGCGGCAGNTCNCTCTTGGATACCGGNATGCTNCCNATTTTTGGGAAAATGACGAAANTANANCTNGAAATAGANNAGTTNGANCTNTCNAATCANGCNGGNAANACCGANCTAATNCAATTNGCTCTAGACTGNAAACCGAANCACNTCGTTCTATTCCACACTCCAGATGANGATGTTGATGACTTCGCAAGAAGCTTCGGCGANNCNCCTCCNTTNCAGATAATAATCCCTNAAAATGGCAGAGATACNGTCATCGANACNGACGCATGACAGACGAATCGTTGATATGCCGTATAGATATAAGCGCCGACTAAGAGGCTTCCTCAGGAGACTAAATTATGAGCGCAGTAGACAATATATTAGACAGAACATTCGGACTTAGCGCCAAAGGCGTAACCGCATCATCAGAGATCAGAGCAGGGATAACCACGTTCCTAACGATGGCTTACATCCTCTTCGTGAACCCGTCGATGCTCGCCCTAACAGGCATACCCTTTGAAGACGCATTATTCGCAACCGCGATCGCAGCATTCGTAGGCTGCGTCGTCATGGGATTATGGGCGAATCTGCCCTTTGCGCTAGCCCCGGGAATGGGCTTGAACGCCTATTTCACATTCACAGTCGTAGGAACTGTGTGGGACCAAGGCGACGGGATGCTAGGCGAGACAATCGTAGCTAGCCCGATCCCCGGCGTCGATTGGCACATGGGTGCCTGGGAAGTAGCACTACTCGCTGTTTTCCTTGAGGGTGTCCTATTCCTGATCCTCTCCCTGCCTCAGGTGGGTGCTAGAACGGCTATGATCAACGCCATACCAAAGGACCTCAAAATCGCAACGGGAGCCGGAATCGGATCTTTCCTAGCAATAATTGGCCTTCGAGAGATAGGGGTCGTATGGGATGATCCAGCCACATTGGTAAACATCGGACCTCATGAGACATGGGGACTAGACCACGGGGCGCTAATCGGAATGCTCGGGTTGGTGCTGATCACCGTTCTCATGGCGCGAGGCATCAAGGGCGCCATGATTTGGGGTATAATGGGAGCATCGATCTGGGGTTGGATATTCGAGGCATACGACCCATACAACGACCCCACAGGATACGGGGGAGCCGGATGGAACTGCCCACCTGGAGCCGAAGCACCAGACCCGTGCATGTACTCATCTGCACCCGATCCCGGGTCAATCGTGAGTATGCCATCCCTGCCAGAAGAGACGCTATTCGCCGTATTCTCGAGCGACACCCTCTCTGCAGTGGCTGACAACATGGACATATTCCTGCTCGTCCTGATCGCCTTCTTCTTCGTCGATGTCTTCGACACCGCTGGAACACTCTACTCAGTCGGTCGCCAAGCCGGCTACGTGGACGCTGATGACCAGCTCATGAACAGCGACGAGGCATTCATGTCGGATGCAGCGGCGACAATCGTCGGGGCTCTCGCGGGAACCAGCACCACAACGACCTACATCGAGTCAGGCGCAGGTGTAGAAGAGGGCGGCAAGACCGGTCTCGTGGCAGTCACAGTCGGCGTTCTGATGCTCTCCGGACTGTTCCTGTCCGACTTGTTCCAGGCAATACCAACCTATGCAGGGGCCTGTGCTCTCGTGATCATCGGAGCTATGATGATGAAATCGGTCGTAGACATTGATTGGAATGACAATGAGATGGTTCTTCCAGCATTCCTAACGATCGTGCTTATGCCTTTCACCTACTCCATAGCAGATGGTATCGCATGGGGCGTCATCACGTACGTCGCCATCAAGATAGGCACACAGAAGACCGATCAAATCAATCCAGTCATGTGGGCCATTGCTATACTCATGACGATGTTCTATCTAGGACCAGGAAACGAGACCACTTTCGAGTGGCTCTTCGGATTTATATTCTGAATAGTGAAGGATTAACCTAAACCGCCTCGGGGCCGTCGGGTCCCGAGGTGGAACAAAGGTGGTACCATGAACATTCATGACGCATTGGAAAGATGCATACGGACAGTATCGGATTTCCCCATACCTGGTATACAGTTCAGAGACATAACCCCCGTTCTGGCCAATCCAACCCTGATGAAGCGCATTACAGAATCATTTGCAGAATCAGTTGCAGGGTCTGAACCCACCGCTGTCGCTGGTCCAGAGGCCCGAGGCTTCATTTTCGGCCCCCTATTAGCAGCAACGCTACATTGTCCCTTCATCCCCATCCGGAAGCCTGGAAAGCTACCCTCTGATACCCTTTCTGCGGCCTATGAACTCGAATATGGAACAAACACGCTGGAAATGCATAAGGATGCCCTAAATCACAAAGACCGCGTCATCATAGTTGACGATCTTCTGGCAACAGGAGGCACCATTCAAGCTGTCATCTCTCTTATTGGGGAAACAGGGGCCCAGACCGTCGGGACATGTTTCGTAATCGAACTCCTGGGATTGAATGGACGTCATAAAATAGAGCCGATACCCATCCATTCGCTGATCTCTTTACCCGCCTGAGACCCGATTAATTGAAATCGCGGTCGTGTACCTAGGGAGACGACTGCCATGCCGGACACACCCCCACCGCCCCCCGGAATCGAAGAGAAAATAGCAGAGGCAGTCGCAAACGAAGACTACGAATTGGCAGCTCGTTTGAAGAAGATGAAGGAATCTCCACCGCCACCGCCACCGAAGAAGGGCAAGGCCCCACCGCCACCGCCACCGAAGAAGGGCAAGGCCCCACCGCCACCGCCACCGAAGAAGGGCAAGGCCCCACCGCCACCGCCACCGAAGAAGGGCAAGGCCCCACCATCCAAGGCCAAGCCTCCTAAGAAGGCCCCTCCGAAGGGCAAGCAAAAGCGACGTAGAAGAAGACTCAAGTTGAGAATGAAATCAAAGGAGATAGCCACGGAAGAAGACAACTACACAGACACGGTCGGCTGGAATACAGCTATGGGAACCGTTTTGGAAGAGGAAGCCGAGGTTGTTGAGGAGCCGAAGACCATAACCCACCAATGCTCCATGTGCGGGTCTTTGATGACCATCCCTAAACCCAAGAGGGAGAGATATCGAATAGTGTGCTCTTACCCTATGTGCGGCCATGCTGATTCAGTCGGATTCTAGAATCCCGCCGCATAATTTAGAAGATCGATAGGATGCGCTTTGAAGCCGCGATCAGAAGGACGGCTGACAACATCAGACGAACACCCCTTTCAGAAGCCATAGAAGACCCGTATCTCGACCCTAGAAAACCCCCTATTAGGACAGCCGTTGAAAATGGCAAAAGAGTGCCCCAATCCAGTAAAACCCCTTCTGCGGTCGTGGATCCAATTAGACCACTGGCAGAATTAACCCAGATGAAAAACGCCGATGTTGCAGCCACTTCCTTCGGCGAGCCAACATGTAGTATGATGAGAAGAGGCGATAGCAAGACTCCTCCACCGATACCAACCAAGCCGCTAACAAGGCCGATAAGAGCCCCAATAGCAACGCATCTCGAAAAACCCCATTCGGCTCTTCTCCGTCTGTTCGCTTCCACGGGAAACAACAACCTCAATCCAGCCATAACCAAAATGGCAGACAACAGCGAGTCATAGACCCCGCCATTCACTTCGATGAAACCCCCTATGAAGGCCATCGGAAAGCCCCCTAGGATGAATGGTACACTCAGTGAAGGCAAGTGGTGCCCTGCCTTCCTGAACTGATAAAATGCCAGGCCGGCGACAATCAAATTCAACGACCAAGCATGTTGCTTCAGCCAATCATCCTCCATCATCGCAAAAGACGTCAGAGATAGAATCGCAAGATAACCAGAAGCACCGCCATGCCCCACAGATGCGTACATCGACGCGACCACAAGAAGAACGATCGAAATCATCACTTGCTCGTTGCCAAGCACGTATGCAGGACTCAGGAATCACTCTTCAACGAGGCGGTGTCTGACGGGCCATGGAGCAGGGGGTGCACCACGACCGCGCACTTGAGATAGCACTCGCCTATCCCCTGGCAAAGAACGTCGAAGTCATTCCCTTCGATCATGCCAATGGAAGGGTCTTGGCGAATCCCCTCGCATCTTACGTGGACGACCCGAGATTCGATAATTCAGCCATGGACGGCTTTGCCGTACGCGTCTCTGACTGCGAAGAGTCCCCCTCGACGCTCACAGTCGTTGGCGTCAGCCAGGCCGGCGGCGAACATCCCCCTGAGATCGGCCCCGGACAAGCATGCAGGATAATGACGGGCGCCCCATTGCCTGCAGGTGCAGACGCGATTGTCATGGTTGAGGATACTAAAATAGATGGGAATAGGGTGACAATACACGGCCCTGCCAGAACGGGCTACATTCGAAAGAGGGCCGAGAACCTGTCAAAGGGACAGGAAGCGCTCCCTGCGGGCGCAGCACTGACTACAGCGGCTCTAGCGTTAGCCGGGACGATGGGCCACGGCGAAGTCGAGGTGGTCAAGAGACCAACAATTGCTATTCTGTCCACAGGAGACGAGCTCGTACCTCCAGGGACGGAATTGGCACCCGGCCAGATATACGAGTCGAACTCCTACGCTCTCGCGTCGCTCGTCGAGTCGATGGGCTGCCGGGCTGTGAGACAAGAATCGACGAATGACTCGATGGACGAACTCCGTGGGACGCTGGACAAACTCTCCGACCATGATGCGATCCTGACGAGCGGGGGGGTCAGCATGGGCGAGTGGGACCTCGTGCGCAGGATCATGGAGGAGGAGGGGGACATCTCATTCTGGAGGATGAAGATCAGGCCGGGCGGACCACCGCTCTTCGGAACATGGAAGGGGACCCCGCTCTTCGGCCTCCCGGGCAACCCCGTGAGCAGCCTCGTGGCCTTTCACGTACTTGTTGCGCCTTGGATAGCGGGCTCCCTCGGCTATCACCCGGAATTGGGTCCGAGGNTCAGTCGCAGGGTATCGGTCGTACTCGAGGAGGGCATCCCCGGAGCACCTGGGAAGCTATGCCTCAGGAGGATCAGGATAAGGTCTGAGAACGGAAAGCTGCTCGCTACCACGCACACTCATCAGGGCAGCGGCAACATGCACAGCATGGTCGCCCATAACGGCCTCACGCTCCTCCCTCCGGATACCGACGGCAGGGCAGGCGAGATAATAGAAGCAATTTGGCTACTCTAGAGATTATCCTCACAGGTATTTCCATTGTCNTCTGAATTGGTTCCATCAGGACAGGTTGTATTGTACCAATCAACACCACNCAGGTCNGCNCCACTCAGGNCGGNANNANTCAGGNCGGCACCACNCAGNTNGGCACCACNCAGGTNGGCACCACTCAGGNNGGCACNACNCAGNTAGGCACCACTCAGGTTGGCACCACTCAGGTTGGCATAAGCCAGGTTTGCACTACCCAGGATGGCATCACTCAGGTAGGCACCACTCAGGTCGGCACCACCCAGGTTTGCACCACCCAGGTGGGTACGACCCAGGTCAGCACCACTCAGGTCGGCACCACCCAGGTCTGCACGAACTATGAATGCATCACTCAGTTCGGCACCACTCAGGTCTGCATGACGCAGGTCGGCATCACGCAGGTCGGCACCATGTAGGGAGGCACGGTTGTCCTCAGCGGTTTGTTGCCAATATGCGAGGTCTGACTGCAGTTGCTGTACCAGTGTCGCGTTCTCCTCCAGCATGGCGTGGAGGCCGGCGATCGTCTCGTTCATCGCCTCGGCGAGCGCGATGGTCTGGTTGGCGAACTCCTGCGAGTCGCTGAGCAGGGCCATCAGCGAGTCCCGCTGCCCCTCCATCAGGGCGATCGCGGCCTCGAGCCCCGCGATGTTGGTCTCGTGCCCCGACACGGTCGCCTCGAGCACCGAGACTGTTGTCTGTATCTCTGCGATTTCAGCCTGCGAGTCGGAGTTTGCGACTTCCCATCCATCGTCCCACCCCTCATTGTAGTGGTGCTGGGCAACGCCGTCGTAGGATGCGTCGTATGCATCCCCGTAACCGGCGTCATAACCCTCCTGATACTCTGCGTCCAGATCCTCTTCAGAGTTGTTGCCTGTGCACCCGGCAGCGAGTGAGGCGGTCAGTAGCAATATCACAACGGCGGCTTTTAGGTCTCGCATGGCCCTAAGGTCTAGGAACGTGCGATAAACATTCTACCCTCACTCGGTTCCGGGCTCATCGATCGTCCCAGCAAGCATCAGCCCGCCGAGTGCGACGTAAAGCAGCATCGTGAGAGGGAAGACGATTTGCAGCTCGGCCTGCTCCCCGTCCTGTATCAGAGGCAGCAGGGTGTTGACTAGGCCGATAGGCATGAGCATGAAGAACGCTCCCTCGGACACCCCTTCCGGCATCTTCAGCCCCACATATGCGAGACCCATGCTGATCATCGCCATGCCCCATACAACCGGGGTCAGCGCCCATATCCCATTGCCGGCGTTGTATACAGTCACGGCTACGGACTCGCGCATCAAATCATCCGTGAATACCGCGCTTGTGTCTGTCATGGTCAATATGACGGCAACCTGCGCCCCTAGTCCGGCGAGGAAGAGGCCGAAGGTACCGAAGATGAACAGGTCTGCCATATTGAGGAGCTGGGTCGAGCACTGATTAGCGCCCTTCTTCATGTCCATGGATAGGAGGTGAAGGCCAGCGAAAGTGAGCGACATGCCGAGGACGCCCCCGACAGCAAGCATGAGCAAGCCCCTGTCATTCAGGAGCTCTACAGCCTCCATCCCGACCTGATTCGTGATAGGCCATTGGAAGAAGGCTCCCATGAATAACAGCGGTCCAGTTACAAGCATTATCGGTGTAAGATTCCTTGACATAAGATGAAATTCAGGCCCAAGCACTTAATCCTCATCTAAGAATTTTACAATACTCCACGATCTTTCAGACCTTCATAGCGAGCCAACCACAGTGATAGGGCCCATAGGCATCAAACCACCTCATTACCCGCCTTTCAACATCTGGAAGTCTTTATTTTCTGAATATGCCTATCAGCAATCGCACCGTCGATGAAGAGGTCATAGAACGCATCTATCGTGTGACTTATCGGCTTAGAGTACCCCCCTCCCATGAAAAGAACACAGGGCAACTTTCTCTCTATGAGAAAAGAGAAGACCATCCGATTCCGAGTCCTCATCCCCGTTCTTGTGACCTTCAACTTTCCCAGCCCGTCTTTCTCCAGGGCGTCGACGCCTGCTTGGAACAGAATAAGGTCCGGCTCGTATTCCTCAAGGATAACCAAACTCTCTCTCACTTTCTCCAGATATCGTGTATCCCCATCTCCAGAATCCAAAGGCAGATCATAATCACTGACCGCCTTTCTGAATGGGAAGTTATCTTTGCAGTGGACGGAGATCGTAAGGGTGCCGTCGATATCTTCCAGCATGGTCGCTGTGCCATCCCCTTGATGCACGTCAAGGTCTAGGACGGCCACGCGCGAGCATCCATGAGATTCAATTGCATTTTTCGCGCAGACCGCGATGTCGTTGAATACGCAGTAACCAGATCCAAAGCCTGCGTGTGAGTGGTGGGTGCCACCTGCCATGTTTCCAGAAATCCCACCAAATTCACAAACGTGCTCCAACGCAGACAGAGACCCGCCCATAATACGAAGGGTCCTCTCCACGAAAAGGTCGGTCCAAGGCTTCAAACCAATCCTATTGATCTCTTTTTCTTCCAACGCTCCATCAATAAAACGGCGTATGAACCCCGGATCATGAGATATCAACAGATCCTCTTCCGTTGCGCATTCTGGGGAAATAAAATCGATCAAACCAGAACTTTGTGAACTCTGTATACGGTCTTTGAGCATCTCATATCTTTCTCTGGGGAACCTCGAATCACGATGAATGCCTGTCGTGTATAGGTCATGATACCATATTTTCATGGGAATCTGAGAGGAATCAATCTCTCCCATCTCACCATCCCATACACCAAGGATGCCTTTTGTCAAAATCAGGCCCCCGAAGGCCTGTTCGTGACAAACATTCTGAGAATGGCGATGCCCAAGACACCGCTGAGGGTAAACAAGATCATCGAAGATACCCCAGCTGCGGATATGGCCACCCGGATTATCACAGTGGATAGCACGAACCCGGTGTTTCTAGCCAGATTCCTGAAATCCGTGTAAAACCAGTAGGATATCAGGAGAATTAGGATGTCTGCGAGTATGAGGAACGTGAAGAAATCCAGGAAGAAGATCGTGCGGTCGACCGATCCACCGCCTTCTTGGACGGCCGCTATCCAACTTGTCAGCGAGAACAGTGCGATTATGACGAATACGACGAGCATGAAGATCGCAATCGCCTTCTTCATCACTATGAACGCGCTCACTTCCTCGGAGACGCTGAGGGCACCTTCCTCGCCCTTCTTCATGTTGTAGTATGTCAGGGCAGTGTAGAATAACGCCAAGAAGGCCGCGCACTCGACCAAGAGGAAAGCGACGTCGTCGCTTACTTTCCAACCATCCGAACCATCAACCTCTGGTAGCCGCTTCAGTATGTCTCTGACCACAAGCAGGGTAGCGATCTCGTACTGCTTTCCGACCGATGACGAGAAGGAATCCGGTATCGTCCTGATGAGTTGGTACACCTCATAGGTCAGAAGTATGGAGAACGGGGTGTAAAGGGCGGAGAGAGGCGATCGGACCAACTCGGCAGAATCCCCCACGATTGTTATTTGGCCTGAGTTGTCCAGGGCCCACAGCGACAGATGGGCGAAGAAGCCGGTAACGGCTGGGGGG
>NHIP02000004.1 GCA_002170775.2 Euryarchaeota archaeon TMED192
CTGACGGGCAAGACGGCGCTGACGGGCAAGACGGCGCTGACGGGCAAGACGGCGCTGACGGGCAAGACGGCACTGACGGGCAAGACGGCGCCGATGGCGCACAAGGCCCTCCTGGAACAATGCCTGTTGTAATGGAAATGACAATCACGGTTTCAGGAATGAAGTATCACGTCAATGGGATGCAACAAGCTAATATCGTTCTTTATAGGGGATTTACGTACAACTTCGACCTATCCTCATCTACGTTGGCAGTTCATCCATTCACTTTGGGAACGTCTCCTGAGGGAGGCCAATATACATCCGGAACAAGCACAGCTAACCAGATTTTGACATTCACAGTTCCCCTCAATGCCCCTGATGATCTGTTTTACTACTGCCAGAATCATAGCAATATGGGTGGCTCGATTGAAATATCCTCATTGGGAAGCGTTACCCCATAGATCGCTCCGAGGGGGCAACTAGGGCCAACCAAATGAGTCCCATGACCACTTGAATCAACGCCGTAACAGCGATTGTTTCTCGAAGACTCAGGACATCATATTCCATAACCAAACCGGCCCCCAACGCTGAGAAGCCCATCATGCCCGTTAGGAGGAAGTAATCCGTGCCTGCGACTCGACCACGCCATTCATCCGCCGTCCTCTCCTGGAGCAGGGTGGTACTGAGAACCCAGTTTATCCCACTACTTCCGTGAGATATGAAAACCAGCACTAGGATCGCCCACGTCCACTCAACAGCTGATATGGCGAGATAGAATGCACCTGCAATCAGAATTGACCATCCTAGGAGAGAAGGCCTCAGCTTATCCGATCGCATGAGTCTCCTACCCACGACGGGCCCAGTCCCAGATCCAAACCCACGAGCCATATACAGTATTCCAATGGACCCAGCAGCGACTGATCCGAATCCTGCCTCCATGCCGATAAGTATCAACAGGAATACCTGGGCACCGCCGCCAGCAGCCCACATCGCCTTGGCGAAAACAACTCTGCGTATGGGCGGATTCGACCTTATGTGCTTCCAACCATCCACGATTTCCACAAGACCGGTCAGTATACCCCCCTCACCTCGTTCTTCTTTACTAGGACCACCGAATGGCAGACTAGCGAACATCAGTGCGGAAATCAGGAATGTTAGCGTGTCAATCCAGAGCGCCATCTCAATACCCAATTGGGAGATTGTCAGCCCACCTAGGCCAGCACCTATGCCAAGAGAGGCAGACCATCCCGCACTCCCCATAGCATTCGCCGTCAGGAGTTCTTCCTCATCGCATATATTCGGAAGATACGCGGTTTCAGCAGGGTCGAACAGGACTCTAGCGAAAACCAATGTCGAGGTCAAGGCGTAAACTGACCAGAGACTACCCAGCAGGTCAAATGCTAGAAATGTCGTCAGAACTACGAATGATGAACCATTGGCAAGAACCATCAGACCTCTGCGGGAATACCTGTCTGCAAACATCCCGGTCAGCGGCTCCAGGGGCGCATGTGTCAAGCTGCGAACAGCCATCACGCCAGCTATGGCGAGTGGGGAACCGTCGGAGACCTCCCCCGCTACCAGAAACATCGAGATTATTGTGAACCAATCTCCGATGAATGATATCATATTCGCGGCAAAGAGCCTCCTGAATGGACGATTCCTTTGAAGGAGCTCCAGATATCCTATGTTTGCCACAATGCAAGCCGGAAGGAGCAGGTTATCATCTAATGCATCAACCCAATTGCTATGTGTTTTCAGCATGGCAACTCATAATATGCGCGAGCGGCGTTTGGTGTGGATCGACCTAGAGATGACTGGCTTACGCCCGGATGAGGGGGACTGCATAATAGAAATCGCCACGATAGTCACGGAGGGGGACCTCTCGCTAGTCGCAGAGGGGCCAGTACTTGCAGTAGCCCCCAGCGATTTGAGCCGTCTTGATTCCATGGATGAATGGAATACGAAGACTCATACATCTTCTGGATTAGTAGAGAGGATAAAGAGGGAAGGCGTCGATATATCGGAGGCGGAATCCGCAACTCTATCTTTCCTGGAGGAGCACTGTCCGCCGGGACTTCCACTGGCAGGATCTTCAGTTCACCATGATCGACGATTCATAAGAAAGGAGATGCCAGCTCTGGACGAGTTTCTCTCTTACCGGATTGTCGATGTTTCGTCATTCAAAGAGGTCATCAGGAGATGGGCGCCAGACCTCCCCAGACATACGAAGCCCCCCAACCACAAGGCTCTGGAGGACATAAGGGGCTCAATAAGCGAATTGCAGTATTACAGGGACTCGGTTTTCAAAATCTGAAAGAACCTGAAATATCAATCATAATCTAATTTATACAAATTCAATAGTCTACGAGATATAGGTAGCCAGCCCCTAAAATTGATAGTGAATACGACCGGTCAATGGAACTTGCTTTTTCTGCAGCAATCTTGATATCAATGCCCTTAATCATCATTCTAATCTGGTTTCTAAGGCCCCCATCACAAGGGGAAATCGACAGAGTGTTTAGGTGATACCTAGTCATTCGATTGGCATTCCGTCCGGATCAGTCAATACCACATTTATTGCCAAACCACGTTTGTGAAAGGCAATCAACTCCACCCCATGTATCCTGTGTCCAGTTATAGCCCGTCCGATCACCGGCCGATCCTCTTCGTCGGGCAGCTCAGTAAGAGGCCTTCTCACACCTTCTACATCATCGAACCAAGGAGCTGCTCCCTCAGGGGAAAACCAGACTCCAAGAATCAGGTCTACACCCTCAGTGAATTGGGCAGCCTCAGCATCAGCCCCGCTTGGAACCGCTGGAGCATTCGGATGTGTGTGTAGCCAGTGCGTAAACCTCCCTCCGCGTGGTCCCCTGTCTTCTGAGAATAAACCATCGACCCACTCTTCTGGAACATGATGAACCTCATAGGAATCGCCACGATTCACAAGATGCGGCCTCCCAACCAACATCCCCTGGCCCGCAAATAGGCTAGGCTCATCCGATGAACCGATATAACGAGCCAATCTATCTGAATAATCCATTTTCTCGGTATCGACATCCAATCCCACTAAGATCTCATCTGGAAGCGATCTGAACGTCCAATCGAGTATTTCAGATAGTGAATTCATCGGGATAGCCATCAGACCAGCATATGCATCTCGATTTTCAAGAGATGTTAGGTTGTACCTCTTAGCTGCAGTAAGCAGCCAATCAGGAATCGCTTCACGCATCATTCAACCCACATCCCCCTCATTCATAGTCGTGATGAGGAATTAGAATTACATCTAGCACCACATGATCCCATCTTGGCGCATAACTCTTGATTCGATGCATTGCCGATGGACGAATATCATAATCGTTCGAAGCAACTTGAATTTCCGATATCCAATTACTCGAATAGTGATCATAATCTCCTGAGGCTGCTAATCCATGCAGATGAATCATGCCCCCTTTTTCAGACATGGCTCCAATAGCAGCATCAACACCAGACGTAGCATCGGGAAGAAGCCCTAGGATGATTCGATCGACTTCTAAATCACTCGACGTCACCGTTTCTCTACAATCTCCTTCCAAGATAGTACATTGAGATTCAACGTTATTCTCCTTAAGATTCCATCTCAGTGCTTCTATCGCGGCATCATTCCATTCACAGGACCATACTGTGATGCTNGGGTCAGCNATGAGNGATGGAAGGGTGTAGTANCCAATTCCCGCGAACATATCCAAAATCCTCTCTCCCTTTTTNGCTATTTGACGCATCCTCCTCCTCTCATTGACGTTTCCCGNACTCCACATGCATCGANAGAATATCGTAGCCATANCGAATGCCATTTTCCTTTCNTACAGCCCANCNCCCTCTNGAGCNCATCAGCAAAGGCTCAATNATAGGCTTCCTCATCGGACCATCGANCTCCCCCTTNCGGAAGACCCTCTCCGCCCCTANGCATCNAGCCACGCANACCCAGAGAGATGCCTCAGAAACGCAATTCCAGAATTCGCTGANGAAGGCCGNGGGNGGNAGAATCACGACGTCATCGAAACGCTCCCATTTCTTGGGAANGTCAGNTGGNAGAGNAACATNCNCTGAAACTCCACTTTGAATCAATAGATTCCTGANACCCTNCTCCAAATTANNGTGAGGGNCGAAACGANCCATGAGTGNTCGGGAAGGCGCGATGATAAAGACGGTCACCCCTCTGNANAGTACTNTGGGGGCGAAATCCACTTCTGTTTTNCTNGTCGTCATAATGGCCATATCGACGGTNAGTGCAGANCCNCCNCCNGGTTCNNCGGAGGTTCAGAATTCANTTTGCGACACNAATGCAACCCCTGGNGGAATTTGCGACGACTANGACTCAAATCTGGATGNAAGCATNGGNCCAGATTGGTCANAAATCGCAGTTCANCTGTCCATGGAAAGTGCGAGTGAGATTGAGATAGAGATATTTGTTGCAATGCANGAGGTAAGCAGAACACAACTCGGNCTACAAGAAGTAGATNTCGAAGGCGACTCNGGNCCTGAGGACGGAATTCCAGCNGANCATATCAGGAATTTCTTCGATGAAGAAACAGGNGATGGGAGAACTGTAAGTGACAGGATGTTCGACGAGGTAGATCGAATGGTCGNAAATGTNCTNGGCGAGAATTTCGAATCTATAGGNCAGCCAGTTACGAACACAGTCAGCNTNGTACCGAGAACACTTTCNTCGAATCTGCAATGCACCGCAGATTCNTCAATCGATTCTGCTGATGAAGACGAATTCAGGGACAACGANCCNTTCTGGCCCCCNATATGTGTTAGATCNGCACTCTCNGTGACAATCAACGCCTCCTCAATCGGNATGGACGAAACCAGGGGGAATCTCGATAGAACCTTNCTCGGCCTCNTGATAATGGGCGCCTCGGTAGATCTNGAATTCGANCTTCTAGTCGAGCCGGGNCAGTCCCTAGAGATGTCCCTCNTTCCNCCNCNNTATGNTGAAGNAACTTCGGNAAGNCAAGNCACATCTATTGNAAGCCAAGANATCGCTGATTTCAGAACACAAAGATTTGCNGTCATNGANNANGANAGAATCGGNGAAANNNCGCTCCAACCAGCATCTCCTNTGACATTGGATNCAACAATTCNNCACCTTCCNGACNAAACGCCCACNGTNGATTTGAGCCAGACAGANGAACCAGGGCTATCCATCAACCTAGTCGTTGATGCAGTTGATACATCTAGAGCCAGATTNGGCTTAGATATCGCCCTGCACCACTTGGANTCNTCAACTTTAGAGGCATGGTCAATCGATATTGANCAGGACGGAGTCGANGTTCCATGGGTCACTGCTGATGGACTTCGACTTCTAGATGAGGAAACAGACGTNGGGTTGAACCANGTCATAAANGGCATACCGATGGATGAGATATCNGAANCTCTCAGCGAAGTCCTTGGAAACGANATACAACTNGAGACNCCNTTCTTTTCTCAGACCAATGAAACTGGCGGACTNGANTTCATCCANACNCCGGGCTCAACTTGTTCAGAGACGTCNCCNTCTCGCTATTGCCTAGNTGGGCCNAATTCGATGGNCACGACATATCCAATNCTAATATCCGCATACAGTAACCCNGCTCCAATCGAACTCTCGAAGACTTTCGAACGTCTTCTNGAGAATAGTGGCATGGACGTTGCACAGATTGACATTTCTGCATTCACAGACGAAGATCTTGCAAGGATGATGTCNGTGNTATCAGTTGANCTNTCTCATGATGTCGGTTGGATAGCAGGAAGCCTTCCAGACATACTCCCCGATTCAGATTTNCANATACGCATAGATCTTCCAAGCTGGGTCAGATCGACCAGTGGAAATCCGTCAAACCTCATTCTCGATGNCTCTGAGGGAGACGCTATCCAACAAATTAGCGTTGAAGGAACCAGACAATTCGATTGGAGGCATGCGATATGCATGAATTCAACCCCCTGTACGGATGATAGCCAAGACGTGATTTGCAAATCCTCACAGTCCACATGTGTCGCGGCNACTATTGACTTCAGTATAGAAAGCATATCCATTCGAGAACTGTCCTCCTCAGCAATAGTTGACTTTGACCTTCGCTTCACCATAGACCTCTACAGAGTCGATGTGGACTTCGGGATAGAGGGGGTAGAAATTTCTCCAATGCCTTCTGATCTGATGAGACACGTCGTTAGCGTAGGAGANAGGGCTGAGGGCGGTATATTGAATGGGACTGAATTCAAGCGAATCGACTCCCCGTTTCCCAATGACAATCACCCAATAGATCTCGACATATCCAATGAGGGCTTGCAAGACCTAGCAGACGAGATGACGAACAGAATCCGTTTGCAGATGATTGAATTGAGCAAAGAAGAGGGTTCTGAAATTGAATTAGGAACTCTAGGCTCTGTCACTCCAATAATCGATCTCTCAGACGCNCCTCTTGATCTCTTTGTCGATAGATTCGAGTCATTGCAGTCGCCAGAACTATCTGATCAACAACCACTTCAAATCGGCGGCTCTATGTCNGACGCTCAAGTCAGAATTTCGCTTAATGACGATGAACTCGGNATCANAGTGGCTGAGCAGACCGCATTTGGGACGTTCATATCCACAATCAGAAATTCTATCTCACCAGAGATAAGCATGGACGGTATCGGGCCATTCTCAGGAGCAGTCAACGTCGTCCCCTTGGATGAGGAAACTGAACTTGGAACAATCAGACCAGTAGTAATCGAACGCATNAAACTCCCTAAATCGATAGATGTCCTTGTGTTTGAGAGCAGTATGCAAAGAGCATTCATAGAAAGATCAGGAGAACATACGACCCTTGTCTATCTGACTCCAGTCTTCGATTGCGAAGATGCGGGAGAACAATCTCCATGTGAGACGAAGAAAGACACCGTAGAACTCTCAATCGTGATATCTTGGTCACTAGTTCTAACAGAGGCCGTCCCCTATCTAATCGGGATTTCAGTAATCCTTGGTTTACTAGTTTGGAGGAGGCGTGTAAAGCGCATAATGAAGCGAAGAAAGAAAGCGGATGCGCTTGAGAAAGNAACCATGGAATGGATTGAATCGGTTGCCTAGNNGGCTAGTATTTGTTGAACGATTCCNGAATCCTTTTAGCAAGCTCTCTTCCTATCCCCTGGATGGCCTTTAACTCATCCACACTGGCATGCTCTATGCCTTGAATTCCACCGAAATGCCTCAGAAGGGTCTGAATTTTTTTTGCCCCGAGCCCCTCAACGTCCTCTAGAGGATTCCTCAGACTTCCTTTCGATCTCTTTTTCCGATGATAGGAATTAACGAATCGATGTGCCTCATCTCTCGCATGAACAATCATCCGACCCTTTCTATCTAGAACGAACTCCCTTCCGTCTTCTGTGAATACTGTCTCCTCTCTCTTCGCCAGAGCTATCACCGGGAAAACACCAGCTAGATCATGAGAATCGAGCATTCTCAGCACTGCAGACAAATGTGTCTTTCCACCGTCCAAGATGACCAAATCTGGCCATTCATTCTGATGTTTCAACCAACGTTCTACGACGCCAGTCATCATTCGAAGATCATCCGCAGCCCCGTCTTTAACACGATAGGTTCGATATTCTGACTTTTCAGGACGACCACTTCTGAATACGACGGACGCCCCTACTCGTGACTCTCCAAGAAGCTGCGCCATGTCGAAGCATACAACATGATTTAGACCGCTCATTCCAAGCAACTTGGCCGCATCCTCGGCGGCTTGATGTTCTATCTTTCCTGAAGATCTGCTCTTCGCACGTTCAACGTGCATCTCAGCATTCCGATCGGCCAAACGTCTGAGTTTTGCAAGCTTCCCTCTTTCTGGAACACGAACCTCCACTGCAGCACCGCGTCTTTCACACAACCACTCTTTGAGGTCCTCGCCGAGAGTCTTCGGTGTAAGGAGAATCTTCGGGGGCCTCTGGCCCGAATAATGCTCTGCAACAAGCAACGACACCGACTCCCCAATGTCCCCTCTGTGTATCATTGGATACGTAACCTGCCCCTGGATTACTCCTTCATCGGCTTGTATGATTACTGCATTACCAAAATCCCCTCTCGATGCGAATCCTATGGCGTGTACCTCGGTGTAGAATCGACTGCGTATGATTTGATCTGAAATTGTTTTTTGGATGACTGCTATCATATCTCTGAAACTTGCAGCTTTCTCATACTGCATGGTCTCTGAAGCGATATCCATATTCCTTTGAAGACCTTTGATTATGGAGGCAGCATCGCCATCAAGGACACTTTCGACCACTCTGACTCTGCCGATATAGCCTTCGAGTCCTCCCTGATCGTCATAACCAAACGGTATGTTGTCCCGCTCATCACGTATGCCGAAGTGCCTCCTGAGCATTTTTATGACTCTCTTAGCCGCACCAGCATCTGGAAAAGGACCCCATATCTTCGATCCTTTCGGTGGTCTCCTTGTGTAAAGGATGCGGGGATATTCGTGTTTTGTGATTGCAATAAAAGGGTATGACTTGTCATCCTTGAACATTGAATTGTATCTTGGTTTGTGCTTCCTGATCAACTGCTTCTCAAGCACTAGAGCCTCACTAGGGCTCCCTGTCACGATGAAATCAACATCATCAGAACTAGACACTAATTGAGGAATCATCGCCCTGTCTGGATTTGGAGAGAAATATGAGCGAACCCTGCTCTTGATACTCGTAGCCTTCCCAACATAGAGAACTCTGCCTGAATCAGTCCTGAAAAGATAGACGCCAGGAGCATCTGGAAGGTCGAGATTGCGAGGTTCGAGAGGCATCTTCGATACCTCCTCCTAGGCCAAGGGCCATGAAGTGATGGCTTGACCCCTGCTATGTGCTGACAGGGCCCGAGGAGAGGTTGTTGACCGCTCTTGCAAGTGTAGAGGTAGATAGAAATCTACGTCGAGACTTCCCCCCAGCACTCTCATTGCCGGCCTTAGCAATGGAACTAGGCGTGGTCCGCTCGGCCCTCCACGTGCCGTCTGCCTCCCTCGAGTCAAAGGGATTGATCCAATCAATCAAGAGCAATATAATTGGAGCCACAAGGAGAAGAACAGTCCTTTTGATTACCAAAAGAGGACTGGAGTTAGCAAACGAGATGGGGATACTACATCATAACGATCAAAATGCCCCGGTAGCGTTCGGAAGGTCGGGCGATATCGAGACTCTTCAGAACTTACTCTCTGAGTCTGGAATTGTGACTCTCACCGGACTACCGGGGATCGGCAAGACAACTCTTGCACGAGCTGCTACATATGATCTGGATAAAGAAGGCAGGAGATTCGGATGGTGCACGGCCAATGCGGGAACTGATCTCAATCTAATCATGAAATCATGGACAAAATTTTCTTTCAATGAGTCCCCAAAACTCTCTGCATCGAGACTTGAAGAAGATTTTATCTATGTTCTCGATGAGGCACAGGAGATACATCGCCGACATGCAGATTCAATCAAATCTATGATTCAGAATGCTTCTCAAGCAACCATATTGGTCATAACGAGAACTCCCAGCATCTTCTCAACGATTCCTTCTGCTACCAGATATCCATTGGAAGGGGTAGATATCGAGGTTGCACCCAAAATAGCACCGCATTTGGAAAAGAAACGTGCAACCCAGATAGCCACCGCTCTCGGGGGGCATCCTCTGGCAATCGAGATGTGGAGGGAGGGTGATGACCTCCCGACACCCGAAACCCCAATTGCTGAATTTGTGACTTCTACTGTCCTAAGCAGATTGAGTATATCTGCCGTGAAAGGTCTTGATAAACTATCTTTGGAACCATTCCCCGTTGAGAGGAACCATTCCCTTTCCGATCAAACTGTTGACGATCTGGATGAGGCAGCTATCCTGAAATGGGGCGAGTCTGGCTTCGAAGCACATCATCTCATCAGGAATGTACATTCAGCCGCCATGGATGATATGACAAGAGAGTCAATACACTCCAATCTAGCCGCTCATTGGTCTACCATACAAGGTCATGAAGCACGGGCATTCGAAATGCATCACAAAATTGCTTCAGGACAAAGCCTTGACCTTGAGCTCGTAAACGCTGTCTCTCATGAATCTGAATCTGCCATAGCAGCGACATTGCTTAGCGATGCTCTAGAAAGAGAGGATAGGGAGGATTTACGAATAATCGCTGCAAATCTAGCGATCTCAAGAGGAGAAACGGATATAGCAAGAAAAATAGCAAGCGATATTGAGCAAGGCACAGATCGTTGGAAAATAGATCTCGAATGCGCTCGCATGAGCGGAGATGATAACGAGTGTTCCAGAATCGAGGAATTACTTCTCAATCGACTCCCTGACTCTGAAAGAGCAAGCATATTGGTTAGGGGGGCAATAGCAATGCATGATGATCGCTTACCTGGGCCCTTAGACCCGGAGTTAGCAATCAGGTTAACTAAAAGGCTAGCTAAAACAGAGGAGATATCATCTGAAATGAGCCCTTCCCTCATGGCTTCAACGTTAATTCTTCGATATATCATTGCTTCAGGTTCCAGCGATGTAATCCAAGCAGCCTCTCTCAGATCATCAATAGTCGAAATTCTCGGAGAGGGCCATCCCCGATTGGAAGAGATAGATTTGAAAATTACATTACGGCCTTGGAACGATGTCTCAGAATCGAGGCTGTTTGAATCTATTCAGGGCACAGTTGGAAGATACGCGCGACTCAAGAAAATCCACTGGGGGCTCGATTCATCTGCCCCCGAGACTCCACAATGGCTCATCAACGCTCATGATGCAGAATTTAACACCGAGGAGAATAAGAATAGGCCTGAGCATAGGAGGATTGATGCATTTGCATGGTATTGGAGTGGGGCCATCCATCCTGATGATCGGATACGGTTATGGGCAGAGGCAGCTCGAAGACTTAGAGCGGCAGGTTGTATGAAAGCTGCTTCAGAAGTTCTGGATGAAATCCATGTGGAAATCAGATCTCGGCACCGATGAGCGTTCGTGTATCGGTAATGCCCTCGATTGCACGAATATCTCCAATGACTATCTTTGTAATTCTGGACTCATCACCCGCTTCTACTTTGACTAGAAGATCGTGACTTCCAAAGACAACCCATCGACCGGATACACCGTCTATTGAGTCCAATGCATTCCTGACGGAGATCTCACTACCTGGTTCGGTAGTTATGAGCACGAAACCTACAGACATAGTCACACCTCGGCAGATATCAGAGTCTCAGTCTTTAATACGCCTGGTATCGCGCGCATTTCTTCAATCAGAAATCTAGTCATAGCGCGAGAATCTTCAAAATCAACCCTTGCTACAAGATCATACTCACCATAAACAGAGTGGGTTTCTACAACATAGTCCATTTGAAGGAGGCTCGCATAAACATCTCTCTCCTTCATCGGAAGGGCTTTGATCAGAACAAACGCAGTCTCGATATAAATCCCCTCAAATCATCGGGATGAAAGTCCGTTTATCATGCCTCCTAAAATCTGTACAGCGTACATAGCATGGCAAAGCATACAACGATAGCATGCTGTAATCGGATAGTGAGAGTGCGAGCGGAGGCGAATCGGACCCGTCCATGGCCCCTCTTCATAGTGGCAATAATGGTACTTTCTTTAGCCCCAACTGTCACTTCTTCAACCACACTTGTAGTTTGGTCTGGAATTGTGAATTTACCAGACGGGGCGGTTATCGATGATGATCAAGTGGTACAAATACAACCCGGAACGGAAATAAGAATTGGAGAGGGGGAATCGATTGAGATAGATGGAAGGCTTTCAGTTTTAGGAACAGAAAACCAGCAAGTCACTGTAAATTCAATCGATGGTAAACATGACGGCATACATTTCACCTCTGTCAGCCGAGGTCTTGGATCATCGATTTCCCATCTAAAAATTGAAAATGCTTCACGAGGAATAATAATCGTTGATTCTGATCCATTAATTAACAATCTCACAGTTCTAAATGCCGACTTCGTGGCAGTCGACCTATTCTCATCTGCAAATCCCCAGATCACTAATCTGACTATTTTGGGAGGCGGACAAGACGTACATGGAATAGCTGGGACATGGCGATATGGTATCGGCTTATCTCTGGGAAGTGGAAGCGCCCCAATAGTAGACGGCTTACTGGCAGACAGTCTAGTCACTCGAGCACTCAATGTATGGGGGGGCTCTGGCGGAGTGATCAGCGATCTATCAATCACTAATATCAGTGGAGCAACTCTTGCTGTTTCTTCAGGAATATGGATCGAAGATTCCGTTTTGTTGATATCAGACACAGAGATAGAGAAATCGGATAATGGGGTTTTCGTACGTCACATATCCGAGGGATTCACGACACGCCCTACTTTGGAGAATATCTCCATTTCCAATTCGAAGTACCGTGGAATCATGGTTGAACAGTACAATCGATCCAAGTGGAATGATTTGAATGTGAATGCAATTATCAGAAATGCTACTGTTTCGGGAACCGGGGGGCCCGACTCAGAAACACAGGGCCTCGCCACTGCTGCTGTTGAACTAAACACCAGTGGCGCTTTTATCGAAGGCTTGGTCCTAATCTCAAATTATGCTACAGGACTTAAGGCATACATGATTGATGGTACATCTGTTTTCAGAGACATCGCATCTTCCGATGACGGCTCAAGAAATCCCGGATCCGGCCCAGGGGAAAAGGCCGGCATCTATCTCAGAAGTGCTAGCTGGCCTGTAACCTTGGAAGATATTAGCGTGACGGGTGCGCAGGGATCTGGAATCCTACTCTGGAAGGGAGGGGCATCTGGATACAATTGGACAACTACTCAGAATGGTGGCGTAGGTATCGATGTCAGAGAGTTCCACCCAGAGGTAGTAGGACTCAAATCTTCGATGAATCAACTCTCTGGAGTACGAATAATGGATTCCTCTAATGTTTGGATAGAGGATGCTCTTACTTCGGGAAATGGCGCTATTGCGACGATAAATTCAGAGGGAGCAGGATTTTCATTTATCCGTTCAAACGATTTTATCAGTTCGGGTAAGAATGTGAGTTGTGTAAACTGCACATCCAATGGGGATGAAGTGGGCTTTTCCATAGTCGACAGCATAGATCTGCAGCTGATCGGGATTCGCTCTTTTTCCCCGTTATCCGGACTCGCAATATCTGGAGATGGGACTAATCTTCAGAGAAATGGTCCAGTTCTAATACATGGAGCAGATTTGCAGACAGATTCAATCAGTCCTGCTGTCGTAATGCAGTCAATCGACGCCCATCTTCTTGATGTATCGATATCCGGCATCTCTGGAGGGCTAGAATGGTCTCCCTCCAGCTCATCAGAATCGAGCATGGTCAACAGCCAGATCACAGGAGTTAGCGGATGTGCCTCATTCTCGGGATTCCACTCCATGGTTATCGAGAATGTAATCTTTAATTGCACAACTCAAAATCGGCCTTCATTCCACTCATCAAGCGCATCTATGAGCGATATCGAATTGATCGGGCCATCTTCCTTAAATCTCTCATCAGGAAGTATCGTGAATTGGATTTCTTCCTCGCCCATTAGCGAGCCATCATCAGACGATGATGACGATCTGCTAAACATCTCCTGGATGATTCAAGCAGAGGCAGTCAATCAAAACGGATATGGAATACCATATGCAGACTTGAACCTCTCATTTGATTCGCTTCAGCTAGACCAGACTCTGGTCTTACCCTATTCTGGCAGGTCAAATATCGGCCCATATGTGGGCCAAACCTGGAATAACAGTGCGGGCTGGTCTTCCGTAGCCAGTGTACAGGGCGTTTGCTCCTATGATGGTCACAGTAACTCAACTAATATCATGCTCCTGAATCAGGATATTTCGATGGTTTGTGAAATTGATTTACCCAATCAACCCCCATTCATTATCTGGGACTCACCACTGGATGGATCGGTATTCGGGAGTTCTGATGAGATCATCCTGAATGCCACTAATTCATGGGATATGGACGATGACCCACTCACATACTTGTGGTCAAGTTCGATAGATGGTATCCTAGCCGGACCGTCCACAGAATCATCGTACGTAACAGCGAATAGTGGACATGAGGCCGCTCCAAATCTAAGTGACGGCCAACATACAATCACTCTCGAAGTCTGTGATTTGACAGGCCTGTGTTCAATCGAACAACGTTCAATTGCATTACTAAACCTCCCTCCCTCTGTAACCGTCGAAGCATCTCCTCAAATCTCTCCGTTTGGAGTCATGAGTCTCGGCATGACAAGAAATGCGACTGTCGACTTGTCTGGGACCTATGATCCAGAAGACGACTCTCTCCAATGTTGGATTCGAACCAGCTACGGTGCCAACATATCTCTCAGCCCGCCTTGCAATTCGGTCTTCTCGGTCGGTTTTGACCCATCAGAAGATGCATTCACCTCTACAGTATCCGTATACGACGGCTCAAACCAGCCAGTCTCATGGACCTTTACCGTCGATCATTTCAATGAGTTGCCTGAGATAAATCATTCAATCACTCGATTAGGAACAACATCTGAGGATATGCTGGATATAAGCTTCGAAGGAACCTTTGATCCCGAAGGAGATACTTTGCATCTCTCAATAGGATCTAATTTGGATGGAATCATATGGTCTGGAATTGAGGGATCCGATGGCAACACGTGGCAAGGACGACTTTCGAAGGGTTTGCACATTCTAACGTTGAGTGCATGGGACAATAGCCCGGAGAACACCGGTCGAAAGTCCCAAGATCATGTAGAAATTGAAGTCACTAATTCAAATCCAAGATCCGTAATTGCCTTTCCTTACGAGGGTTACACCACAGACTCCTCAAATCTGATTGAATTCAGTGCGACCGGATCAGGAGATCAGGATTTGCACTGTTTGGACCTCCCTCAAGAAGGGTGGGGCTTACTCTGCTCCACAAGAGAGTCTTCAAATGATCTGGTCAGCGTTGTGTGGAACCTCAACGGCCAATTGGAACCGCTTTCAACCGAATGGAGTTTCCGATCGCGGCTTCCAGAAGGAAGCCATCTCCTATCTCTCATTGTGGATGATGGATTAGGAAACCCTGCATATTCATTTGTTAATGTCACTATATCCCCCTCTGCCCCTGTTATCGTGATAGATAGCCCAGAAGACGGCGAATCCTCAAAATCAAACGAGAAAGTTGTCTTCGATCTTCGCAACTCGTTTGATACGGATGCGAATCCCTTTTCCATGACGATTTATTCTGATGTGTTGGAGACCCCCATATTACAAGGAGTAAATCCCAATCAAGTCCATGAAAGACATCTTTCAACTGGACAGCACAATCTCACAATCATCCTAGAGGATTCCACAGGACTTTCAAGAACTAGTGAAATATCCCTACAAATTCTTCCAAGCGCCCCCGTCGTAACCATTGCATCCCCCCAAGATGGACGCTTCTTCACCCCCGGCGATCGAGTATTGCTAGACTCCACGGGGACTGTGGACTATGATGGCGATCTATTACTCTTGGAATGGACTCTTGTTGATGGGACAACCCTTGGTTCTGATTCAATTATAGAGGCTAATCTACCACCTGGGCAGCATATTATCATATTAACCGCTAAAGACTCAAGAGGAGCATTAGATCAAGACTCAATCTCAATAATGGTGGGTTCGAGTGCACCATTCCTCTCTTCTCTTTCAGTATCTCCGGACAGTCTGAACAGCAAACAGATTCAGACAATAAGGATAGAAGTATCCTTAGTCGATCTCGATGGGACGTCTGAGCAGGTATCGGCTGTCATAACAGTTTCAGGGAACCCCACCGTAGTCGATTTAAATGATAACGGGGCATTTGGAGATTCAGTGCCTGGTGACGGAGTTTGGACGAGGAATGTCCAGGTGTCGCCGGACGATAGTGATTGGATGAGAATCGACGTATGGGCAAGAGATGGCGAGACAGTAAGCCCTACGCTCACAGTCACTATCCCGATAGAGGATGATGATTCGGATTCAGAAATAATTCAGAGCATTCTGACTTGGGGCGCGGCGGCAATGGCCCTTCTCGGGATAATCGGCCTGGCCGTCGCTCGTTCAAGACGAGCCTCTACGATAGCAGACATAGAAATGATCGAATCATGGGGCGGATTTACTTCTAATCCAGATGATGAAGCGTTCGAATAGTCAGTTATCGCCAAGGCCCCAAGGGGTCCTTTCTCTGGTTAGCCCCATTCTAAGGGTGAATAGTGAAAGAAGATTGCCAAGCCCATCTCTCCATGTATTAATTTCAGCATCGCCAACTCTCGACCTATATGGCACGCTAACCTCTCTTCTTCGGTTGCTTGCTAATTTCGTCATACACCGAATCTTGAACTCTTGAGACATTGCCATTCCATCGTGCTTGGGTCGGAGATCCTTACGATCAAGAATACCACGTCTAAATACCCACATGCCGCTCTGTGAATCTGAAATGGGTGCGAAGAAGAGAAGTCTGGTGAAGAAGGTGAGCGTCTTATTCCCGAGACTGTGCAGCATCGACATAGAGCCATCTTCTGCCTTTGAAAGCCTGTCGCACGTGATAAAATCCAAATCTTCGTCAATCAGCATCTTGACTAGAGAAGGAATCTCTTCTCCAGGATATGTGCAGTCAGCATCCATTGTCACAATTATGTCCGCATCGGAGAGAGCGAATCCCGTCCTATAGGCCCGCCCATACCCTTTCCGCTCTTCCAAGTGAACTCTGGCACCCACTTTCTCTGCTAGCTCCCTTGTTTTGTCTTTTGAGTTTCCATCTACAACTATGAATCTAAGCTCACGACACCATTTTCCTGTAGGCACTGATTTGATAGTATCAACAATAGCTGCTTCTTCGTTCCTCGTCGGTATCACAACATCGACGCGCACGTCCAAAATGTCGTCGGCCATACCCTTTCCACTGATTTCCCCCACTTAACGACTAGTGGTGACCCTCATGCCGGCGAACACTTCATTTCTCTACGCCTTGAGTGAATGGTATGGGTGACGTCACGCGGCTGGGTACAAGCGGACTCAGATTGCGCACTGCTACCAACCTGGCTGTCTTTCTTTTCGTCGTGATAATCGGTATTAAGCAACTCTCAACAATAATCCAGCCAATGGTTGTAGCTATATTCCTATTTTTCGCAATACGCCCGCCTGCATCATGGCTTGAAGATAGATTCGGGCATCCGTTGTTGTCGTATAGCGCAATCTTGGTCACTTTCATGGGCGGCATACTCCTTGTAAGTCAGATACTATACTCTAGCCTATCTGAATTCTCAGGCGAGGTTGACAACCTGTCCCCCTTATTCAACGAACGAATCGAACAGTTGGAAGGGGTAGAATTCTACGGGTACAGCATTGATTTAGCTGGTTTGAAAACAGTGGTATCAATTGAAGAGATCAATCGCCTAGTCACTGAGTTCATAGGCTCTCTAGCGTCATTCACTGCCAATCTCCTAACTGTCCTGATATTCTTGACTTTCATCATTCTAGAAGCTGAATCTCTTCCTAGAAGAATCATGGCCGCCTTCCCCGATGAATCAGCACGCTTCGACAATATTGCGAGTAAGGCGGAGCAAAACATCAATGTATACATCAAAACAAAGGCAACTGTCGCCTTCGGGCAAGCAGTCATTGCAGGCATTGCATTGACCCTATTCGACATACCCGGGGCATTCATTTGGGCCTTCTTGGTGTTCCTCCTAGATTTCATACCCTATCTCGGCGCGCTTCTTTCTTTCATACCCCCAGTCCTTCTTGCATTCATCATACTGGAACCAGCTGGATTCCTAGCAGTCGTGCTTATCCTAGTTGCAAATCAACAGCTTTGGGGTAGCATCGTGGAACCCCAGTTAGCTGGGCAGAGGTTGGATATGTCGCCCATAGTCCTATTGTCCTTGGTGGCTTTCTGGTATTGGGCGTGGGGCCTCACGGGAATGATCCTCGGTGTACCCTTGGCAGTCATAATGAAGATTCTACTAGAGGCGGATGAGCGCACACTCCCAATTGCGATTATGCTATCGAGAAATCCACCATCATCTGTGGACAACAACAACCATGGTTCCATCAGTCGAGACTCTGAGTAGTGACGATTCTGAGACGTTGTGTAAGCCTCTCGTAGAGAGTGAGAAAAACTCGTCTTCAATCAACCACCTTCCACCTTTTAGCGTAACAGATTCACAAGGCTCAAGAGCAAAAATTGAGAAGTGATTTCCAGGTTCAACATCGATCAAAAAATCAATACAACCAGGAGCAACTCTATGACTCACAGTTTGACTGGAGTGAAGCCTCATTATGACTTCATCAGGCGCTTCTACGACTGACCCCCATATCCCCAGTTGATGCCCTTCGCATCCACCCTCTATCCCAATCACATCCATCTGGTCATATCCTTCATTGTACAGATATTTGACCGCCTTTGAAAAATCACTGGCTTCTTGATTTTTCAACTGAACCTTCGCAACTCCTTCGTGAGGATTTTCCATCGAGTCCAAATCGCCGAGAATAAGGTCTACTTGGACACCGGCTCTTTGTGCTCGATCGCAGCCTCCGTCGATTCCCACTATCAGATCGGCTTCAGAGATAACCGATCTCCAAATATCCTCAGATGGTCCATTCGAGTTAAGCCATAAAACAGCGCGCATTATCTAGACCTCGACATGTATTTTCCATCTACGACGAGGGCCTCACCATCAATTTCAATCGTTGGTTTGATGAGGAGCCCCCTGACATTGATAGCAACGTTTGCAGAGCCACCAAGACCTACATTATTGCCAAACGCAAACATAGCCCCCCCTCTCCAGCATTGATCCTCAAGAAGACCAAGACCCCTCATGGCCCTTGGATTCATGCCGAAACTGAACTCTGAGAAGGTTCTGACAAGATGCCCCCTGCCCGATCGCGTTCCCTCCGATGCCAATTTGAATTCCGATTCAATGTCTGCAGAAATAGAATCGCCCGTTGCAGACGATAGCAACCCGTCTTTGATCACAATCTGCAGCGGCTTCCCTAGATCGCTGCCTTCCCACGACCCATCGAGAACGAGTCTTCCCTGGGCAGTGCCTTCCTTGGGCATGACAAATACCCTCCCAGCAGGAAGATTTGTGACTTGCCCCGGACGAGTGCAAATGCCTGTATCCTCTAGTATCCATCTACCCCCCGCTTGGAAGCGTAAATCAGTTCCAAGAGAACTCGTGACTCTGACTTCACGCGCTCTTCGAAGCCTGGACCCCATACTCGAAATTTCAGTCGCTATTGCGTTATGGTCTGCAGTAAATCCGCCTCTGGCAAATGACTCAACTCCAACTCCTGGAATTGATGCTATTCTTGCACCCTCTCTTGAGGCGGCAGCCCTCGCCCTCGTATGCGTCATCGACTTAGTGGTCAGGAGAAATATCACGTCCTGCCTCTTCATCAGATCGGATACAGGGGAAGGCGGCTCAATCCCTTGCTCTTCGAGTTCCGGCATCATCATCATCAGCACTCTTGAAGTCACTTCAGAAGACGCCTCGTACACCGCTCTTGCAATTTTAGTCGTCTTGGTGTCGGTTACAATAAGCACATTTTCATGCTCTCGAACTTCCATGCATGAATGAATAACCGTCCTAGCAGATATCAGTAGGTCTTCCTCACTAACATCTATTTCACTTGATTCAGCCACGCGCGCTACACCTCCGATATACTGCTCGCTTACGGTCGACCTTGGTAAAACGTCTGTATCAAAATACGCCTCTCATCGACAAAAACATCTCCGGTTTTCTATCTATGGGGTAACTCCGACTCTCGACATTTCCTTTGAGATGGATAGTGTATTCGTGCCATTTTCTGAGACTTTCCATTTCGGCCTTCTGCCGCTCGAAGCCGCTTCAACCATTTCTGATTGGCGCAATTCTCGGAGATGGTGGCTGAGCAACTGTCTCGATATCGACATTTTATTCTGTATTTCCTTTCCAGTCAACCCAATTTGGCCTGATTCAGCAAGTATCTCCAATACCGCCAGCCGAGTTCCTACTATCGGACTCTGTATGCGTCCAATTTCCTCTTTAGATAATTTTGATACTGCATATCGCCTTAGTTTACCATCACGCCAAGAGATGACCTTTCCATGACTCTCGAGCAGATGTAGGTGATACGATGTCACTCCATTAGCAAGACCAAGACCATCTCTAAGAGCTGAGAAATGTATTCCTGCATTACCTTCTAGATAACCAAGAATACGCCCACGTGTCAGAATATCGTCGCGACTACTCTTCACCCCAGCCACTAGGGGAGAGATCAAAGCAGCTAATACAGCAACTTTCACAAATTCAAGAACAAATGAACCCAGTATCAGAGACCCAATAATTCCAATCCCGCCAGCCAGCAAGCCACTGGAGAGATAGAACTCAGAATAGCGACCCTCATTGGTGCCACCCTTGCCCCCGTCGTCTTCATTTGAATCGGCTGCATGTTCAGCCTCAAGAGTAAGATCATACGATTCATCATCCATCGAAAGAACAGAAGTTTCTGATGGAGAATATGTAATCCACATGCTGGAGAGTATCGCAGATATCGCAAATAAAGTCATGATTCTGACGACAGTGACGTCTTTCATTGACCTTTGAAATCCAACTCCCCCTATGATTGCCGTGGTGTGTTGATTTGACAAATAAAAAAACCAATCCGGACAGATTATTTGGATTATAAATCCAGGAATAACTAATAATTTGTCAAATCACAATACCAAGTCGTTCATATCTTACACTGTGTCAAGTTGTTTCTATGAAGCGCATCTCGACAATCGCTGTGATACTCGCTCTTCTGATGCAAGGATGCCTTGCATCGGTGAATCCGGATGATGAAGTATGGCCCTCTGATGGTGATTATCCTAGACTTGAACTATCAGAAAAATCCAGATCCAGTGCTGTTCTGCAAAATTTCAATGACTGCGACTCATTGCTACAGACACTCCAACAGAACCTCCTCGATGAGATGGCTGTTCGACTCGACCAGGAATCTTACTGGCACTGGTCTAATCCAATATTACGTGATTCCGGAGGAGTCTGGTTCGACGATGCTATGGCGGAAGGAGCAGACACCGCTCTGGATAGCAACACTGAATCATCTCCTTCAAGGGAGGGCGAGTATTCAGGAACCAATAACCAAGAATCTGGTGTAGATGAGGCGGATTTCCTGAAGACAGATGGTTTCCATACATACATGCTCAATGGTCCATTGTTGTTGATTATGGAGATACCCGAATTTGGTCAGATCAGCCTCCTGAGTACGATGGAACTTGAAGGAAATCCGATGTCTATGATGATTGAAGGAGACACCATGGTGGTCGCCTCCTCCGTGTACGGATGGCAGCTTGAAGAAGGCCATCCCTTGACACAAATCCTCGCTAGGGAAGACACCTATCCAAATTCTGATTATGTCTACAAACATTATCGATCTGATTTGGTAAAGTACTCAATCATCGACATAAGTGATAGGAATTCTCCCTCCATCCAGCATGAGATATACCTGGAAGGCTACTACAACACTGCTCGCTTGGTGGACGGTACTGTAAGAAGCATTACCCATGCACAGTTGGATGTCTGGGGCCTGGAGTATTATGTTGCGCTTCCAGACGAATACTGGTCGATTGAAGATATGTATGAGCGAATGGATGTTTGGAACTCTTCTCTTTTGCAGACATTGTCCGATAATCGTGACAGGATTCTAGCGCTCACACTCGATGACCTTCTCCCTCAAAGGTATGTGGTGGATGGTCTCAATGTGACCACTCTGCCATATTCTGTTAGTGAGTGCGGCGAGTATGCAGCATCGTCAGATAGCGTGGCTCGAGGCTTCTTGTCGATTGCAACCTTCGACATATCAAATGATTATGTATCGATGGAGGTCGATCATATAGCATCATCATGGGCCCATGTATACGCTTCTCCTGACGCGTTGGTTTTCGCTGAACCTGCAAATGACTGGTGGTGGTTTTGGGGCAATGACGAATATGAGGATGCAACTAATATCCATGTATTCGATATCTCCCAACCAGGAACTACATCCTATGTTGCATCTGGCAGAGTATCTGGAACCGTCCAGGATCAGTTTTCAATATCCGAGTTTCAAGGGGTCGTCCGAGTAGCCTCGACCACCGATGCATGGGGGCGTTGGTGGATATCAGATTCTACGGGCCCGGAAACCGACGAACCAGTATTCTCCGGTCCATCCAACAGAGTCACTATGCTAGAACCAACTTCATCTGGCGATCTAAACCAGATTGGCATAATCGAGGGAATAGCCGATGGAGAGAGAATATGGAGTGCTCGATTCATGGGGGACAGAGCATACCTAGTCACATTTGAAACCATAGACCCTCTTTGGGTTCTAGACCTGTCCGATCCTGTCAACCCCACCATACTGGGTGAGTTGGAGGTTCCCGGAGTCTCAACATACATCCATCCTGTTGATGAGAACACCCTCCTGACAATTGGAATCGGACCGGGCGATGACGGTCTCGGACTCGATTGGTCTATGACTCAAATATCGCTCTTCGACGTCAGCGATCCGACGAATCCGATATTGGCCGACTCTCTGCCGATATCGCCAGTTTACGCGGATGATGATTGCCAAAATATCCGTACCTGCGGATGGTCCTGGTCATGGTCGGAAGCAACATACGAACACAAGGCATTCACATATTGGGAGCCAGAAAGTATGCTTGCAGTACCCCTATCCACTTACCGATACGTGTACGATGAAAACTACTATGACGGCGGTTATGAACACATCTCGATGCTAAAGTTGATTGATGTAGATACGGAAAATCTGAGCTTATCGGAACATGGCGAAATAGACCACTCATCGTTCTACAATGACGACGATGGACCGAATTGGTGGTTCTACAGCACCAGTATCCGCCGGTCGATATTCATGGGAGACTACATCTATGCATTCTCCACTCTGGGCGTAACAATCCACAATACCACTGACCTGACTCACATGCAAGATATGCTAATTCCCGGATCGCACTATGCGGAAGATGTAGGAGAAGAAGAGTCTGAACAGGAGTCAAACGAGTCCTCGGGAGAAGATGAACCATGTCCCGATGGCCCTGAAGGAGATTCCTGCCAAGATTAGAATTGGTTGAACTTCAATACCCTTCCCGCAGAACCAGGTTCAGCCACAGATATTCCTTTCAGGGATCCCCCGATCTCTCGTCTATGCACTATTTTTCCATCTACGATGGTGTATATTGGCCATCCCGTCAGCTCCCTTCCCGCATAGGGTGTCCATCCTACCTTTGTCCATGTATCTTCATCAGACATGATTCTATGAGTCTCAAGATCAACCAGTGTCAAATCAGCATCATATCCTTCTATTATCGATCCCTTCTTCTCGATTCCGTAGACTTTTGCTGGCCCTTCACTCATCCATCTCACTACGTCTGTGACTCTACATTTCCCACCTACTGCGTGAGTGAGCATCACGGGTAGCGATGTCTCAACCCCCGGCATTCCAGCCGGAGCCATGGGGAAACCAGCCGATTTGGCTTCCAATGTATGCGGGGCATGGTCTGTTACAATGCAATCTATGGTGCCGTCTTTGAGGCGCTTCCAGAGGGTGTCCTTATCCTCTGTATACCTGATTGGAGGATTCATCAGGGCTCTAACCCCTAGTTTTTCAACATCATCTTGGTCAAAGGTTAGGTGCTGGGTACAAACTTCGGTTGTAATCAAATCACCTTTATTTCCAACTAACCAATCTGCTTCTTTGGCGCTGGTGAGATGTACTATGTGCAATCGATGGTCAAAATCACGAGCTAGACCAGCCGCGCGCTTCGTTGCTAGGAACGCACACTCCACATCTCTGCATTCGGCATGAGCGGCAATATCCGAGCGATGTGCGTACTCCCTTATTCTATTTTGGAGTCTAGTCTCATCTTCCGCGTGGGTTGCAATGATTCCTCCTGTATTGGAGAAGATATTTTCGAGATGCTTCTGTTCATCTACAAGCAGATCTCCTGTACTGCTTCCCATGAAAACCTTGATTCCACAAACTCCGTCCATCCCTTGTACGTTTTGCAAATCACTTACATTGTCCTTAGTCGCACCTACAAAGAAACCATGATGAGTAACAGTTTTCTTAGCTGCGAGAGCTATTTTTACATCAAGAGTTGTCCGATTAGTGGCATTGGGGATGTTATTTGGCATGTCCAAGAATGAAGTTACACCGCCGGCAGCAGCAGCGCGACTCCCACTTCGCAGATCTTCTTTTTCAGGCTGACCAGGCTCCCGGAAGTGTACGTGCGGATCAATAACACCCGGGATTAGATGCAATCCCGTGGCATCGATAGTATACTCGCCGTTTTGGGGTTCTAAGCCTCCGCCAGGTGCTATAGTAGCAATCGACCCATTGGTAACGCGAACGTCCCCCGTCGTCACTACATCAGGCAAAACTAACGATGCATTTTGAATCAGCATATGGCCGGTCATGTGTGGTTCCAATGCCGTCGTAAGGCAGCCATCCCAATACTGTTTTCATTATCGACATAACATTCTATCTCCCCGCTCGCTTCAAATAATCGATGGCATAGCGAACAAGCAGCGGGTTGGAGTAGTCAGGTTATCTCGTCGGGCTCATAACCCGGAGACCGGTGGTTCAAATCCACCATCCGCTACCACTTACATTTCAAAGTGAACGTGAGTTGAAAGTGAATTTTCGATAGACTGAGAGCAATCTGATTATTGAATAATATAGTTTTAGATAACAAGGGTCGATGCGTGATTCATATACCCTCGATGCTGGGAGGAGAATATGGCATCAAAGAAGACCACACAGAAAATCGAAGACGAAGAGATAGTTATCGATGCTGAAGATGAAGAACCAGGCATCGAAGACTTGCCAGGCGTAGGGCCTGCGACAGCAGAGAAACTCAGAGAAGCAGGATTCGACGAACTCATGACTATTGCAGTCATGAGTCCAAAAGAACTCGGGGACCAAGCAGAATTAGGCGAAGCCGTTGCATCGAAAATAATAGCGGGCGCTAAGAAGATGGTAAACGTCGGCGGTTTCGTAAGTGGAGTCTCTCTCCTAGAACGCCGTTCTCAAGTCCAAAAATTGACATCTGGAGCCGTCGCTCTCGATGAACTCCTCGGAGGTGGCTTCGAGACCCAGGCTATTGTCGAGGTTTTCGGAGAGTTTGGCAGTGGTAAGACGCAGATAGGACACCAACTCGCAGTCAATACGATCTTGCCTATTGCTCAAGGAGGATTTGATGGAGAAGTATTCTACATAGATACGGAAGACACATTCAGGCCTGAAAGAATTGCCCAGATGGCGGAAGGGGCGGGACTAGATCCTAATGCTGTGTTGGACAGAATTCACGTTGCTAGAGCATACAACTCTGCCCACCAAATGCTACTTGTGGACGAGATTAAGAGAATGTCAAAAAGCATCGATGTTAAGATGGTCATTGTTGATTCACTGACAAGTCATTTCCGGGCTGAGTATGTTGGGAGAGGCATGCTAGCAGACAGACAACAGAAATTGAACAAGCATCTCAAGGAGCTTAAGCAACTTTCCGATGTAAACAACGCACTAGTACTGGTTACAAATCAAGTAATGTCGAATCCTGGGACAATGTGGGGAGACCCAACTAAGGCGATTGGTGGACATATTGTGGGCCATGCAAGCACATTCAGACTTTATCTGCGTAAGTCAAAGGGCGGTAGGAGAATAGCTAGACTAATTGACAGCCCAAACCTTCCAGAAGGCGAGGCTGTATTTACAGTCACAGCAGAAGGAATTAGGGAATAATCGATTAAACAGAAAGCTCAGAAAGCGAGTTTCTGACCGAACTTACAAGATTCCCAATATGCCCCTCATCGAAGCTCAACTCGATGTCCGCCGATTCAAAAAGATGGGGAAGCGTGCGCGTATTCCCGAGTTTCATGGCATTCGCATAATCATTCAAAGCCTTCTCAGGATCATCGAGCTGAGTCATCCATATTTGCAAAGCTCCAAGTTGAGCTATGCCGTACTCGATATAGTAGAAAGGAGCTCCAAATAAGTGGCCCTGAGTCTGCCAAAAGAGTGCCTCATCTTCTTCGAATCCACTCCAGTTTGTCCCAGGTCCATATTTCGCCCTAAGGTCTAGCCATGCTTCCGAGCGGTCCTCACGTGTATGCTTGGGGTTTGAGTACATCCAGTGTTGAAAAGCATCAATCCTGCATATCCATGCTAGAAGGCCTATAATAGCCTCAAGATGCATCTTTCTCGCACGGTCTGTCGTTTCTTTCGAGTCATAGAACTCGCCCCAGTAGGGTTGAGTAAGAAGTTCCATCGACATTGAAGCAACTTCTGCAAATTCGATTGGATAGTTACGATCTTGTATGAGGTCATGATGACTACAATACATTGTATGGAAAGCATGTCCAGCCTCATGAATCATAGTCTCTACATCCCCCTGCTGACCCGATGCATTCATGAAAATGAAAGGAAGGCCGGTTTTTTCCAAGTTATACTGGTATCCTCCTGGAGCCTTTCCCTTCCTACTGTCAAGATCCAGAACCTCGCCATCAATCAGTCGGTTGAACATTTCACCCAATTCAGGAGACAGCGTATGGAAGACCTTCGAAGTTTTTGATACCAAATCATCTACATCTTCGAAAGGCTGTAGGGGGGGCCGGCCAAAAATATCGGGGGAATCCCCTGACTTCTCATTAACGTCCCAGGGCATCAACTCATCGTAACCGAAACCAATCCGCCGTTCTTCATTTATGATACGAATCAAAGGCATGCAGTGAATTTCTACAGCCTTGTGAAACGCTAGACAATCCTCCGGAGCATAATCAAACCTCTCCATAGAACGGAATGCATAGTCAACATAGTTTTCAAATCCTGAATTAATGGCTATATTGTGTCTTATGCGGACTAAGTCGTCCATGATTTCAGAAATTCTTTCAGAATCGATCATTCTTCTCTCTCTGATTTTAGTCCAAGCCAGACGCCGAATATCGCGATCATTGGATTCCAAGAATTTTCTCATCTGAGGCATCGTACGCTCTATGCCATCGAATTCGACAGTCATAGCACCAGTAATCTTCTGGTATTCCGTAGATAGCCTCGTACATTCCACGGATAGTGGGATATTCTCCTCCCTGAATATGTCGATCGAGTTCTGCATACTTCTTAGAATTAGATCATAACGTTCTGGAAGGCTCCCTAGGAAGTCAAGATTTGCTATTTTCAAATCGATCTTATTCGAAATCTCTGACATTTTTGGACGTATATTCTCCACGAATGACATGAAAGCAGATTGCTTCTCTTCGTTTTCAGTATCGCAAGTCATCCCGATGTATAATTTTGCACCGGCTTCAGAGACATGCTCCGCCATGTCGGATATATCTTTGAAAAGAGATTCCAAATCACTTGCATCTTCAACTGAACGCTCTAGAAGATTTGTAGCCACGGGCTCCAAATCATTCCACGAGGTTGCATTGAAATCATCTGTGAGGGGAAACATCTTCATTCCTCAATTGCGATGGGAGTAGGGCCCGATTGGAAGTGGCCCATCCTCTCTAGAATACTTTTGACGCTTCCATTTGTTGGCCGCCTCATGAACCGTTTCTCTTATTTTTTCCAAGTCTGGGTGATTAGGATTCTCTTTTTCAATCCAACAAGCGGAGCAGTATCGTACTCCGGCATGATCAACAAAGTTGTTGGGAGTGCAACCAATACCGCATACAGAGCATTTCCCGTAGCCAAGGAATCTGGACATTGTAGGTCGCAGAACAGGCTCACCTATCAGATTGACTGATTCAGTTAATGACTGAATTAGAAAGATGTACTATGAATGCCTCTTCGAGAGATACAAATTCACTCTCATCAACAGAACCTTTGATCTTCTTTAGGCCGCTAAGTGTTGGAATCGGACGTTCAGGAATCAATACCCCTCCGAGATGCCCAATTAATAGATCAGCATCATTGCTGAAATCGTTGTAATATTCTCGTGAGATATTCATCTCATGCAGTGGTGAACCATTCGATTCTTCAGGGAGATAGAATAGCCAAGCACGTGAATCTCCTTCGCCTAAACCCGAACGCTTGATCCCTTCAGTGATTTGCCTTGTCCCGCCAACGATTCTCATAAATTCCGTTTCAGGGCTTCTGGCCATACTGTCTCCACGGGATTCCAGCCTCCTAAGTGCCATCCATGCTGACCAGGCATGATTCTCACTGGCAACGACCCCATCTCCTATCAAACCCCACCTTTCGCTGGGTCTCCATTCATGCAGAGACCGAAGAAGGTCATGGATGATAATGGGTTTATGAAAGCCGATTCCCCATACTGGGAACCATGGAACCAAGGCAGTCATGACTGTCCCAGAACATCACACAAAATCAAGCCTTTCTATTCATAGCTTTAATTTTTGAAGACGCCTCTTTCCGGATATTGGTAGCCAATTTGACACTCCAACCCTGAAGCGTAGATAGCTTGTTGATATCCGAATCAGTCATCATTGCAACATCGCTAACTGACTCTAGAGACAACTTCTCAACCATGTCTCTAGCTCTTGACCTGCCAACTCCACGAATTGAAACCAGCTGAATTATGTCAGATCTACATCCATGTCTAATTCTGATTTGTATCTCCCCGAGAAGTTCAGTCAACGAATCAGCAATTGAACCACTATCCACAATATTCTCAGAAGACTCTGCAAGAATCCTGATAGAAGACCTCAGTAACCACTCCACACCATCTACTCGAGACCTAATATCCCCTGGTTGAACACCCCAAGAGGACTCTAGTTCACCCATCGATTTTTCCTCGATCCAGTCTAATAGCATTGAAGTTGATTTAACCCGCTCAAGCTCCTCAGTGACATCAAGACCAATGAGCCTTTCTCGCTCACGAATGCTCGATCGAATTTCCATATCCTCTAGCTCACTCCGTTTTACCCATAGCTTCTGAAAATCAGGTGTTGAAATCGCCAGATGGATGAGTGAGAATGGAGTAATCTGCCCTACATCATCGACACCTGAAAGAATGGCGCCAGCTCTAGACAAACCATCAGATATTATCCGACCTGAAATCGGATTAAGATACAGCCTTGCCACGGTTCTTCCAAGCCCTGTTGCCCGATACGTCATCGACAGAGACTCAGGTGACTCCAGCACTGCCCTTTCAACATCACTAGCCCGACTGAATCCGAAGACAGCAGGCCCCTTTCTCGGACTTATCACACGTCTTTCCAGTGTTTCTCGTTGAATATTCTCAACTCTTACCAACCCTCCTGCAACCTGTGCCCAATCCGGAAGATCATCTCCCCAGTCTTCTACCGACTCCTCTAAAGATTCTAACTCAGATATTCTGTCCGAGACTTTACTATCTTCCCCAGCTCTCTCTAACATGCCGTTGTTTGCCAACCACACGATTGACCGATCGATTCTTGTTTCCATCTCCTCCCTATCTAAGGAATCTGCAAGAAATGTCTGAGATAGGAACGAGCCCAGTGCGAATCTGTCATTCAAACCCCCTGTCGCTATCAGTGCCAACAGATGGGTCAATAGGGACGGATCTTCCTCAGCGATGGATGAATTCGGATTTGCAAGTTTGGAGACAATCGGCTCAATCCCTCCAAGTAAATATCGATCCACAATAAACTGCTCCTCGTCCGAATTCTTAGCTAATATCATACCTTCACCATGGGGGTCATAACCTGGCCTGCCAGCCCTACCTAGCATTTGACGAACCTCGATTGCTCTAATCGGCATTGATCCCCCCGCAGCGGAATTCCATCTCCTATGATCTCTTATTACGACCCTTCTCGAAGGTAGATTCACTCCTTGTGCCAGGGTCGGAGTGGCCACAAGTGCCCTCAAAATACCCATTCTGAATGAATCTTCTACAATTCTCCTCTGCCGAGAGGAAAGACCAGCGTGATGAAATCCAATTCCACTTGAAACAGATTCAGCCAATGCCTTGCTCATGGTAGTCCCCTCGCTGGCACCAGTAATCGACTTCGAAATACTCCCCCAATTTTCTATTTGAGATCGTATATGTTCATTCCCTTCCTTTTTGGAAATACGCTTGATATGTTTAGATAATTCTCGAGCCTCTTTTTGCGCTGAGGCCCTTGAATTTACGAATATGAGAGTTTGTCCACCAGTTTCCATCGCATCAAGTACCAATGCCCTAAGGTTCTGATTGGGGTTGCCAGAAATTTCTCTAGGCGAGGGGAGATCTCTCTCAATCATCCCATCTATTCTGTGAATCTTCAGGTCTAGCCCATTCACAGTGCCCGACTGAAGCTCCACAGGACGCCATTCAGATTTTACCAGGTCGGCCTTGAGCCAATTCGCTACTGAATCTGAATTTCCAACGGTAGCAGATAGGGCTATGATCTGACATCCAGGCCTCTCATGCCTTATCCTGGCAATTATGATCTCGAGCGTAGGGCCCCTGCCAGGGTCATCAAGAAGATGGAACTCGTCAATCACGATCGCTTCCGCATTATCTAGAAAATTTGGACGGGTCCGGATTAGAGAATCAAGCCGCTCACTAGTACAGACAAGAACGTCCCAGTCATGTAGTGAACCCATCTCTTCTCCTCTATCTCCAAGAGCAAGACTTGCTTTGAGGCCAACTCCTTCGCATAGCGCATGTATCTCTTCGTGCTTTTCACTAGCTAATGCCTTTAGTGGAACCACGTAGATACCTCTCCCGCCGTCACTCGAAATTACCCTCTGAAGCATACATATGTGTGCAACTAGAGATTTCCCGCTTGCCGTGGGGATTGATAACATCAGATTCTTGCCTGTCAAGCCATGCCTGAGAGCCTCCTCTTGAGGGGGATAAAGAGAATCTATTCCGAGTACATTCTCAACCGACTCAGCCAGTCTTCGATCAATGCCGAGTGAGCGAACTCTGGCCCCCGAACCAACTTCCATCATGACCATGCTTCAAGTCAGGGCGCTAAAGGATGCCGAATGCATGAAACATCTATTTTGAATCAAGACCATCTGTGAAATGCTGGATGACCTTCTTTAACCGCAACAAAAAGTCCCTTCCCTTCTGCACATAGGATTCCATCCGCTTCGAGAGTCATCTCGATTTTTATCCTATCATCCCATTTTGATTCATCCACTGTCTTCGCCTTGATAATCAATTTAGAGTCTGAAGGAGTTGGCCTTCTTAGATTAACAGTGTAACTAGCAGTTACTGTGCAAGGAGGCTCATCCAAACCATCTCTGTCCATGATTGCGATTGCAGCAGCCCAATTACCATGACAATCAAGCAGAGTCCCTATTATGCCGCCATTAACCATTCCTGGAAATGCTTGATGCTCAGGTGAAGTGTCAAATTCCATTATGAGACCTTCTTCCGAACGAAAAGACCGAATTCTTAGCCCGTTTAGATTGGAAGGGCCACAACCAAAGCAGATGCTGTTACTTGCATACTTTTCTTGGACAGACATGTCGCCTATATCGACCATATCTATCGTTCAAAAGAATCCGGTTTCAATCATTGCGGAACTAATCCGCCCTCAGTGCCACTTATCTCGGACCCCCACCTCCCAGGGGCGTTGAGTGGCAATCCTGGGACTGAAGATTCCAAAAAAGGAGTCAAACGTGCTTCGAAGAGGCGCAGATCCCCCCTGAAGGTGGTAAACCAGATACCCAAGAGGAGACGAAGGGAGATTGAAGACGCAAGTGAAGAAAAATCTTCCAGCCCTGAGGCATGGTCTCGAAAATCTGGTCAGAAAAATCACAAAATTGAACGTAGAATGACTAAACCGGGCGTAGTTCGCACCATACCATTCGATTTGATAGATACTGAGATCGGTGAATCTTGGTCGATACCGATAACCGTTGTCAATGGGATTAGGCCAGGACCAACAGTAACCCTTCTCGGGGCCGTGCATGGGAATGAATTGGTAGGCCCACAGGCACTCACCTTCCTTCAATCGAGCCAGATACTGGGGGAAGGCAAGGCGATTGATGCCGGTACGATGGCAGGAACACTGAGGATAGTACCGATCGTCAATCTCCCCGGTTACAGGAGGAGAACACGATATATCCCTGATGGGAGAGATTTGAATCGATTCTTCCCAGGTAGAGATGGGGGGAATACCACGCAGAGAATAGCATTGAGATTGTGGGAACACATTGTCAAGACTAGCGATTTCATAATCGATTTACATTCAGCAGCAAGCGGCAGGACGAACCTGCCCCACATTCGGGCTAATCTTGCCCATCCGCCCAGTAGTACGCTTGCAAGGGCCTTTGGAACCGAAGTACTTCTTGACGGTCTCGGACCAAGAGGTTCTCTTAGAAGAGTCTCCAATGAGCATGATCTTGGATGCATAACATTCGAAGGAGGCGGTGCAGATTCACTAGATTCAGATGCTGTACAGGTTGCAACATATGGCATATTGAACATACTACGATATCTGCATATGATCCCTGGGTATTCGAGTAGTCCAAGATTCAGACTCTTAGCATCCGGCTCAATATGGATAAGATCAGATCACGGAGGACTCCTTGATGTATTGGCTCCTGTAGGCTCTGTAATAGAAGCAGATGAAATCGTTGCTACTGTAACTGATCCAGAGCATGCCAGGGAATCTGTAGAGATTCGTTCCCCGGTAAGAGGCCTGTTGATCGGAATGGCAACTCACCCATTCGTTACATCCGGGACACCCATAGGGCATCTTCTGCCGTTAAAGAAAGGGCTATCGACAATAAAAAGTAGACTAGACGAAGACGATGTTCTAATGCTTAGTGGAGTGCTCGAAGACCCGATCTGGCGAGAAGAAGATACTGAAGACATAGATCTCGAGTCAATGGATGAACCTTCACCAGATGGGTGGGCCAGCGTTGATGATCCGATGCTAGAAGAGGAAGATGATTGAAACGATAATGTCAGTCACGATTGAAATCTGGAGCACGAGGTATATTCTGCGGAGCCGAAGCCTCGTGAATATGCTGTTCTGAGAATCCATAGGCCTCAAGTGCCTCTTTCAGGACAGCTCTTCTTCTAGAGACCATTCCAGTGACTGCAACGGTTATTGCTAGAATTAGTATGATACAGCCGATAATTGCGAATCCAAGGGGCCCGCTAATTACATCCAACAATTGCTCAGACAGGGTCGGGGGTTCAGACCAAGTCCGAATATCGAGACTCCATACAAGAATCGTCTGAATTCCAGAATCAACTAAGCGGAGCTCAAGCATATGTGGTTCGGGCGATTCGCACAGACTACGGAGGATATCCTCTTCAGCACATCTAAGGGGGCCGATTTCGATCGAACTAAGATCTCCTGTTTCATATTGGTTGAGTGGAATTCCATCTAATGACCAATACATGGTTGCATTGACTCCTTCTGGGATACTCGGGGCCGTTATGACCATGGAGTCATTAGACGCCTCCCATACAATTGCAGCGCCAATAGTATGTCCAAGTTCTGAAAAGCGATTGATACCTTCATCCACCAGAGTATTGCAGTTCTGATCCAAACCATCCCAAAGCTCATTCGCATCAGGTCTTATCTCGGGGTCAAGGTCATCACAATCATCGAACCAGTAGAATCCGTCCATATCTTCATCGGAGTCGAATGATTTGGGATCGGTTTCGAATAATAACACCTCATCCCCGTCACTCATTAAATCGCCATCCGTATCGTAATCCAATGGCTGAGTATCGTGGATGTGTACCTCATCATAGTCTGAAAGGCCATCTACATCGCTATCCAAGTCAATGAANTCCTCGTCGGAGAAACCATCGCAATCATTGTCTTTCTTATCTAAAATTTCTACTCCAACGGGAGACGAGTTCGCATCTTGATCATCACAGTCTTCGAACCAATAGAAACCATCAGCGTCCTCGTCTTTATCGAAAACAAGGGGGTCGGTAAGACTTGTACTGATTTCATGTCCATCCGAAAGGCCATCTCCGTCAGAGTCGGGATGGAATGGATTAGTGAATCGTAGATTGAATTCCTCGTAGTCGGAAAGGCCATCTGAATCCGAGTCTGTATCGAGATAGTCCTCATCGACTTCATTATCGCAGTCATTATCTATTCCATCCAAATATTCCAAAGCATCTGGCGAGATTAGGGGGTTTGAGTCATCACAGTCTTCGAACCAATATCTGCCATCAGCATCTGAATCCTCATCAGCAATTAGGGGGTCTGTGAAGTAAATTAGAACCTCATCTCCATCCGAGAGCCCGTCATCGTCTGTATCGTGATCGAGATAATCCGTACTATGGATATGAAATTCAGGCCAATCTTTCAATCCATCACCGTCTCTATCGGTGAAATTGTATCCCTCATCGATCATCTGATCACAATCGTCATCGATACCATTCAAAATGTCCGGTCTACCGGGGTTCACACCAGGATCCGAATCGTCACAATCGTCAAAATGATAATACAAATCACCATCAGAATCTGGATCAAATATCAGTGGGTCACTTCCGTAGATTGCGATTTCTTGACCATCTAGTAACCCATCCCCATCAGTATCTGAGTTCAGTGGATCCGTAAGGAAAATTTCCACTTCGTCGCCATCTATTAATCCGTCAATATCGCTATCGGACACGAGTGGATTAGTACCACCCCCAACTTCGAAGGCATCATCGAGACCATCGTCATCAGTGTCTGAATCATATGGGTCAGTACCGTGAAGATTGATCTCATCCACTGTCAGAAGGCCGTCATCATCATGATCGCTCTCAAGGTCAACCCCATGCAGGGTCAGACTCCATGAATTCAGAGTCCCCGTAGTTCCTGGAGAGGAGTCTTTCAACCTCAATGTCCAGTTCCCTGCAGAAGACTCCCCCCAATGATGGACACTTCCATAAACCCAATCCTGGATATCATCACCGGTATCGTTATTTGAACCTCGGAGGACCGAAATGGTCCCAGAAGGCGACATCAATTCAATATCGAGGTCCCCTCTGTTAGAATGTGAGATATCCACCATGATACTTACCGATTCGATACTCATATTGTCTGTAACTATGAATTGAGATTCGACCCATCCGCTCTCTTCAGAGATTGATAGAGAAGTCGTTGTCGGCCCATATGTAGAGTTCGACTCGGGTACTAGATTGGACCAATTCAACGCCATTGAGGTCGCTGCCCCTGCATCTATGACCCCAAACCCATACTTGTGCGAAACGAGATGACCTGCACCATTAGATGCCCAAGATACATCGCTAATATGATTCTTTTTTGAGGTTAGAACTATGATCTCTTGAACATCTCTCCAAGATAGGTTCCCATTCGCCTCAAGCATTAGTGAGATAACACCAGATACCAGAGGTGTGGCACTAGAAGTCCCTCCAAAGGAATCTGTCACATCTCCTTCGTTATACCCTGAAGAACCCGCTACGTCTGTTGTAGTTATGCCTTCACCATCCCCGTCCGAGGGGGCAGCGACAAGGATATTCGCTCCCGGTTCAGCGTACCACGANTGTACACCATTGTGATCCACTGCTGTNACNGCGATTGTGAATCTATTGTTTGTGAACCCATCCGCATTCGAGTCATCATCATTCTGTAGNCCATTTCCTGCTGCGAAGGTGTAGATNTTCCCCAATCCCCCTCGNCCATTGTACGCCCCATTCTCGATTGCTGAAAGTGTCAATGGNCCCGGCCCCGNAATAGTNGCACCATNATCGGAGGGACCCCATGAGTTCGAGTAGATGTCNATATCTTGNGGCATGTANCCAAGTGCAGAAGCNTCCAANGAATCACCGCCCCAACATGCAATTAGCCTNCTTCCNGCCAGATTNGCCCCGAANCCCGCTCCNGTGACNTCCACTCCATTATTTCCTGTGGCTGCCGCCACTCCCCCTGCAGCGGTTCCATGAGCATCGTTTCCAGATGGGGTGGGGTCCGAGTCCGAATCACAGAAATCATAGGACGTCGAGGCTTCATAATTAGGGCTGAGATCTGGATGCGAATGGTCTAGGCCATCATCGATAATCGAGATGGTCACCCCAGAACCATTGTAGGAGTTCCACACTCCTGTGATGTTCACATCCTCCCCCTGCAATCCACCTGTCTGTCCTGTGTTAGAGAGGTGCCATTGATCGGGAAAATCAGGATCGTTTGGGATCAACCTGGGCGTCTTCTGGTGCTGCTTATCGGGTATGAATAACTCGATGAAATCTAGATCTTCGAGCCTCTCAAGCACTTCCAAAGATTTTGCAGATTTGTAGGGCGTCCACACATATGTTCCATCCATCCAATCTACGGCATCCAAATGTCCGCTCGGGAGGACATCAATGAGGAAATCTGCATCCTCTTGACTCAGAAGTATCCAACTACCATTGTGCCCCTCATATGAATCATGATCCGAGAGGGCTCTTTCGAAGGCCGCCGAGACCCCTGGAGAAAACTCTTGTAGAATCGCGTCACCGTCAAAAGAATCGTCGGAAACCAATCCTCCAGCTACGCTTCCAATGGGCGATAAAAACAGGATGAAGGCCATCGCTATTGAGGATCGCACGTCCTCAGGACTCCTAACATAGTAAAAATCAGACCGCTTCTTTGTGCGTCTTGATTGCAGAGAAGACTTCCTCCTCACTCATGAGTCTTCTTTGTGATTTTGCTACATTGAATAAATGGTCAACCAGTGACGAAGACTCTTCAATGTCGTGTTGATTTAGCCAGTGTATGATATTCGATCTACCGCTCATGTGTCCAATTCTTATGACCTGGTGAAGGCCAAAGTCACCTGCCGGGACTCCAGAGTAAACTCTGTCCGCAAGCCAATCATCTCCTTTCTTCATGGCTTTGATGACTGCAGAAGCATGGACCCCGGTACCAGTCTCAAATGCATCATCTCCGAAGACTGGATAATTTCTCGGCAATGGCACTTCGATGTACTCATTAGCCTTCTTCATGTAGTTGTTTAGACCGGTCAAATCATTCGAAATAACACCCATGAGGCTTAGGTTGACGAGAGTCTGGTCAATAGGGGCATTACCCGATCTCTCACCCACCCCTAATGCAGTGCCATGTATTACATCGGCTCCGGACTCAACTGCTGCGAGATTGTTTGCAACTCCAAGACCTCGATCTTGATGACCGTGCCAGTTTACTTCTATATCACGACGTTTTACTCCTGAGTCCGGTATCACTTCTTGTTCTATAAATGACATTAGGTTATGCACTCCACTGGGAGTGACGTGACCGCAAGTATCACAAATGCAAATCCTATCTGCCCCAAGCTCAATTGCTCTTGTGTAGACTGCCTTGATATCCTCCGGGCGACTCCTAGTCGTATCTTCAGTAACAAACATCACAGGAATGTCGTTGTCGATTGCAAATTCGACTGCGTTCTCCGCAGTTTTCATGATTTTATCCATCGTCCAGTTTTCAGCATATTGGCGAATAGGGGATGTACCGAGAAACGCACTTGCTTGTATCTGACGTTCATGTTTTGCCTGCAGATCGACAAGAGGTTCAATGTCTGAAACTAAGGTCCTTACGGCACAACCAGGGCGTATCGAGTAATCATTCTCTCCCATATGTCCAAGCATCGAATCTATGTGCTCAACATGATATGGGCCCGCACCCGGCAGACCAAGGTCAACTTTCTGAATCCCTAGTCCTTCCATGCAATCCAGAAGTTCGATTTTTTGTTCTATCGTAGGATTTCTAGCACTCGGACTTTGCAGACCATCTCTGAGCGTCTCATCATCGAACCATACAGGATGAGGGTGATTGCTCGAATTCCTCTTGAATTCAGGCTTTATTTTGTTCCAGTCGTAGATCAATTCCCGCTCGTCCATCTTCTACGCCGTCTGTTCAACCGTACTGGATGTGTTTCAAGCATTCGGAGGAAATCACACAAATGGATTCCCTGTTTCTGAGAATTTTTTCTCACTCCTGACTATAATCAAAGCAGCCAATATCGACCCAATAACCGAGCCAAAATCCCCTGACGATGCAAATAATGCCATGAGGAACATGAGTCCAAGAAACAGTTGGGACACCCAGAATGAACGGGCTGCCTTCGGCATCCTGCCCGTCTTATCCATCTCTTCATTATGATCCAACATGAAAAGAGTCCTGATATACCATACTGCTACGAATAACGAACCAATTAGAAAAGATATGGATGCTATTGAGTCATTTCCGGAGAATATCAGGTACGGCCCAATGAGTGAAGTTAGAAGTAGAAGAAACCCATACACACGCATCTCAAGGATTGTTCTTTTCGACCCCTTGACACCAGGCATCATCGGAATCCCAACATCATGATATTCCTTTGATTTATACAGGGCCAAGGCCCAGAAATGAGGGGGCGTCCAGAGGAATATCAGAGCTACCATGTAGTATGGGACAAAACTTCCAGTATCCAAAGATGAACTAATCAATGGCATTACTCCAGACCAATCCAAGGAAGATGGGCCCGAGGCCACCCACCACCCTATCAGAGGGGGAGTTGAACCGGCAAGACCACCAATAACTATGTTCTGAACAGTACTTCTCTTGAGCCATATTGTGTATACGAACACATAGAAAAGAATGCTAAAAGCAGCCCAGAAAGCTGCGATCTCGCCACCCATTAATGTGAACCAAACAACACCTATTACAGAAATCGATATCCCAAAAAAAAGCGCTCCATTTGCACCGATAGCCCCTGATGGAATAGGACGCTTACTCGTACGTCTCATTTTGGGGTCTATATCGCGATCATACCACATATTGATCGCGTTCGCCCCCCCTGCTGTTAGGTAACCTCCCAAGATGGTTATGCCAACTGATTGCAGGGTATGGCCAAGGCTGGGCCTGGTGTCAAGTGTCAAATCATGTATCAGAACGGCGCAGACTGCAGTGACTTGTAGGAGTATTACTACTCCTGGCTTTGTCAACCGAAGCCATGCCATCATGTTCAGCGACTCCCCCCTGCGCCTATGAAGAGATACCATCGGGAATGGACGGCATGTCTTCACGACTCGCAATCCAGATAGTCGCAAGAATAAGGAATGAAATAGATCCAATCAGCAGGTGCAAAAGTGATAGGAATTCCCAGAATGAATTGGTGCCAGGATCGTATGACACCACATATAGGCCGCCCAATAATCCATTGAATAGGAAAACGCCCGTGGCAAGAGATACCCACTGCGCTAACCTCCTTGATTCAGGCTCAAATGAAACACGTTTCCAGGTTGTAAATGAGGCTATGAGGAGCGCAACTCCTTCTAAACTCACGATTACACGATGAATTATCTGCGAATCAGCAGCAATGTCATCCACTGGAATCAGTAACCCGCCATGGCATAGCGGCCAACTTTCGGTAATTCCTGCTACACCGCACCCATAATTTGCACCCTCTGTCGTAGAGACATAAACTCCGATGAACACGGCCGATAGAGCCCCCATGGATGATAATGCGACCATCCTTCTCTGTTTTGAACTCGCATATATCTTCATTACTTCTGGTGTTTTATCGGTCTCTCTCCAACGTGACAAAAGTAACCACAAGATGCATAGAGTAAACGCCAGTGCGCTTACGAGATGAAGAGCAACCGACCAATGTTCGTTATCCATCCTCACTGTGAGATATCCCAAGAAGCCCTGCCAAACTATCAGAATAAGGCCCAAAAAACCCGCATTCCTAACTTGTCTGTCCGTACTTTGAACACGAGTACACACCCAAAGTAAAAACATCATCGGACCAAGTAAGGCTCCAGCCAATAGACGATGGAACCATTCAGTAAAAATCTCGAAAGTAGTGTACCTGTGGGCAGCTCCGCGTGAATCCTCTTCTTCCGGATTCTCATCCCACCAAGCTTCCTGTTCATCTTCAGAGATATCAAATCCCCATGTTCCAAAGCAAGTCGGCCAGTCTGGACAAGACTCCCCTGCATCATAGATACGAATCATCCCGCCCATTGCTATGACTGATGCAGTTACGGCTAGAACGGCTATGGAGAGAGCCGTTATTGGAACGCTCTCGGCGAGATTCCTTGCACCCATGCCCTCACCGAGGCGACGCACCTGCTTCAATCACTCGTTGTCAGCAGCTTCAACATCGATTGGTATTCGATCAGTTTCATATTCGAGAGTTGCAATCTTGAGAGGATCAAGGACGAAGCGAACTTTTGCTTCCTCGGTCCCATACAGTTGGATAAGCTCATGCATGAATGCCTCACGGAGCTCTTCTTCAGAGACGTAAAGAGGAGCACCCATGCTAATTTGAAGAGCACGAGCGCCGAGAATACGAGCTTTCTCAAACCTAGTATGTGTTCGAGGCATAGTTCCAGCCGATTGTATGACGCTCATAAGGCCACCGACGTGTAATCATCAATCTCGTGAGACCAACATCCCTACTGCATTTCCGCCACCGAGGCACAGTGTGACGATTCCGAGAGACCCTCCAGTTCTTTCTAGAGCATTTAGCAGACTCATCAGGCATCTAGCCCCAGAAGCCCCCAGCGGGTGACCCATCGCAACAGCACCCCCATGCACGTTGAAACAATCATGATCAATCCCAAAATGTCCACGTATGCCACAAGACGCTGTAGCGAATGCCTCATTGTGCTCGTAAAGATCAATATCTCGAGCCTCTAGATCATTTCTTTCCAACAGAGATTGTATGCACGGTATTGGCGCAGACATCACCCTTGAGGGTTCGACCCCGGATGTTTCAAAGTCAATGATTCTAGATATAATTGGCCAACATTCCCGTTTTGCGGCCTCTTCAGAACAAATCAACAGTGCTGCCGCACCATCGCTCACCTGACTTGAGTTCCCAGCAGTAACTACCCCTCCATCCAAGAAGGCCGGCCTAAGGCCGGAGAGAATCTCCATTGTCGAATTATCTCTTATGCCCTCGTCCCTACTTAGGTTTGGCATTGTTATCGCTTCTTTTTCCATCCATCCACTGCTCCATGCGGTCGATGCCCTGCTGTGGGATTGAAGTGCATATCCGTCGGCATCAGATCTCGATACCCCTTCTTCAATAGCGATGTTTTCTCCAGTAATGCCCATTGACTCGCCGCTAAATGCGTCCCTCAATCCATCATGTTGCATTACTGATACCAGGCTTGAGTATTCTACAGACTCCCCTTTGGAAGCGTCCCGGGCTATCATCGGAGCATTCGTCATTGACTCCATACCGCCTGCGATTAAGACATCAGACCGACCTGCTTCAATTTCCGATGCAGCTATCATGACTGCCTTCAATGAGGAACCGCATACCTTGTTCAGGGTAGTGGCAGGGGTCTTTAGGGAGAGCCCGGCACCTAATGCGGCTTGTCTGGCCGGAGCCTGTCCGGCACCCCCTTGCAGGACCATCCCCATGTATACGCCATCAACAACTCCAGATTCCGGAGGTATTTCCATGGATTCTAGCAATCCAGATATTGCCATCGTGCCTAACTGTACGGCGGAATATTCCGAGAGACTGCCCCTATACTTGCCAAAGGGGGTGCGGGCATAACCCGCAATCACTGCTACCGTCACGGGCCACCCTAGTAACGAGCCGATTTCAATAGTACGGTCACAAAGGTAAGCGGTAATAATCAGGTTTCTTCACTCGGAATCTGAAGAGAAACTGTAGAATTCCGGACTTTCAATCTCTGGCCTCAGTTCCGGCCTGACCAAGACTGTTCGAATACCCCACAAGTCTGTGAATATACGATAGGTTGCTGTAGCATCAAGATAATCGACGCCAGATGATCCTCCCGTGCCTACCCTTCTACCGATAATCCTCTCAACCATCCTGGCATGAGCATGCCTCCATTTTACCATGGCCTCTTCAAGCTCCACAACAGCGTCTACAAGTGCTCTCGGCCAAGTAAGAAGGGGTAACTCTCGATACGACTCTATGAATAGGAGCCCTGCTCTAGTTCTATCCAACTCACCATCTGGAAGAAGAAACTCCCTCACTTGGACTCTAGCCCCCTCAAATCTACCTTTAATAGCCTCTGGAGGCATATCGCTGGATTGAAGCATGGCCTCCTCTTGATGCTTCGAATGCCTTTCAAATGCATCTAGATGGTCGTTGATATATTTTGAAACGACGTCCACATCCCCCTCATCGTCGGGATTAGAGCCCATAATCGGAGTTCTGTGCACCCACGCTCTTACCGCCTCATGTAGGGACGGCTTCTCACTGGCACGAATGAGACGATCAAGAGCATGTTTCTGAGTCGGATCCCTTTCTGCAATTTTCCTAAATTGAAGAAGCGGGTCGAAATTAGAACCTCTCATTTCAGGCGTGAGCCCAAGAACAATTTCCAACTCCCTCATTTGATACGATTCAAAACCTGATGCCGTCCCGAGTCCATCTCTGAATGCAAGAAAGCCCTGCGGGGTAAGAGTTTCAAGAACGCCCCACTGGTGAGCCATTAATTGGAATATCTCGGTTATACGGCGCATCCCGTGGACGCAGGATGGGATCGCCTCTTCTGGAACTGAGGAGGCCCCAAGTTCGTCTCTGACCCCTTCCAATTCTTTGATGACTTGTTTAAACCATAACTCAAACGTCTGATGGACGATAATGAAGTGCATTTCATCTTTCGAGACTCCTCTTTCATCGCCCTGAAGCTGTAATAAACGATCCAACTCGAGGTAGGACCCGTAGGTCCAATTGCCATCGGACTTGTCTCCGGCCATGGCTGTCGAGAGACGCCACACCTTATCAGTTGAGTCCGGTATTTACTGAACCAAATCTGCCTAACCAGCTTACCATGGCATTCATATTCTCTCGATGCAACCAAAAGACGTGATTTACCTCCCAGATGCTATTCCGGTGTCTGATGATCTCAATCTAAGGGCTGCTAGACCCGATGATGCTTCAGAGCTGTTCAGGGTTGTCAATAAAAATAGAAAATTCTTGAGAAAACATTTGCCCTGGCTCGATGATACAAATAGCATATCCGACGAGACTGACTTTATCCTCGACCAATCCGAGAAAGCCAATAGAATGGAGGCCATGCTATTACTGCTTGAATACGGAAATAGAATCGTGGGGACGTTGAGCATAAATCGGATCGATCACGGAAATAGAACTGCGTGGATAGGCTATTGGTTGGATGAAGATCATTGTGGAAATGGCTTGATGACTAGATCGGCAGGCGCATTGATAGATGTTCTACTGAACGCCTGCGCATTCCATCGAGTTGTGATAGAAGCAGGAATCGATAATCAGCCATCCAGAGCCATACCTGAGAGGTTAGGCTTCCGAGAAGAAGGCGTGAGCGTCCAGAGAGAATGGCTGTATGATCATTGGATTGATATTGTTCAATATGCAATAACCGCTAGAGAATGGAATACTAGCGATTAAGCATTCAGAAGCCCGTGATCTATCAAATCACAATTCCCCGACGGTAGCGCAGCAAGAACTTCGCCATGATCAAGCCCAGTGGCCTTCGATATACGCCTCGCAACATCTTCTTTTTTCTCTCTTCCCGGGGTTATCTCCGCCCAACGATTGCATAAGTTGCTAATTGCAGATGTGGAGCCAGGCACAGGCATAGGGATGCCATTAATCGTCCCCAATCCGATTGCCATTTTCAATACGAGGTCGCGATGCCATCCCCTGGTGCCCCGTACCACGAATGACCCTCTCCCGAGTGCTTCTCCACTTTCTGTGGCCTTGCTTACCTGAGAGGGCCGAACATGGAATGCTGTCGCTGCTGCCGAACCAGCCCCCCATGCTCTTGACCAGCATGCTGCTAACGCTGCGGCTTCTTCTTTCTCATCCTCTGAGAGCATCTGAAGGTCTTCAGGAGCCCCGTTTATGGACTGTACGATCCTGAAGTTACAAACTCCTTCTGGAGCTATATCGTCATCTCCCCCCAATTCCAAACCATCTACTCTCTTGAGGGCACATGAGGCTGCTCCATGGAGATCGGCATGAAGATAGAGATCGCCTGTTGAAAGATGCTTTTTCACCACCGCATCGTTACCACGGGCATCTCTCCCGCCCACGATCAACCTACCTGGGCCCACTATGCCCCATCGGTAGCGCTCAAACCAAAACCTCCGAGTTCTACGTACTGAAGCTACCTTACCCTTATTACGCTCCTTTTCAGCTTTGGAAGAAATCTTCTTTTGTTCATTTTCCGTTCTCTGTAGTGCCTTCTTAGCTCCTTCTGCCTTGGCCTTCAGCGTATGAGCCCGTTCGAAGTAATCTTGGGCACTTTGATGCACTGTGCCCTCTATTGAAATCAAGACCTCTTGACCAGGCTCGCCGTTGGAATCAGGTAAGAGTACCTTGGCGTTTTTATTGGCCGGATCAATATTTGAAATCCATTTTGAATTGGATGCTTGTTCTGATGTCTTAGACCATCCGACCTTCGAAACTTGTTGTTCAATCTGAGATCTTACTTCTTCAAGATGGGCCCATGCTTCGAGCATGGAAGACCCTTTCTTCTGTACTATCGAAGCCTCCTCTACGAACGATTCTATCCCCTCTCGTTGCTGGTTTGCCCTGCGAGCTAGCCTGTCATCATCCCTGCCACCTTCTTCTTCCAGCACTGCTTCTTCGACCCTTCTGGCCAGAGCCTTTGCATCATGTTCTCCATAGATTGAGTCAATGGCTGCACATAGGGACTCGACAGCCTCTCTGACGAGACCTCCCCCCGGTGAATGAGTAAACGGTGAGAACAACTTGTCAGAGACCCCTTCATCTTCAGACCATACTGAACCTTCCCCTATTCTGTCAGACTCTTCCATGAGCGTTTGGATGGTTTGTATAAGCGAAGAACGCTCCTCTTCGCCAAGATCTGAGATTGAAGATCGTGGATCAATTTCTGAAATTCTACAGACCAATTCCGCATACCTCCTCCCGAGATTTACCCTCCCCGCGAGGGTACGCTCCAAGTCGCGATCGCCCTCTCTGAAGAGTTCCGATAACCCCTTCTCATCAAGTGTACGGGGGTCTGTAGCCGAAGGAGGCGGCGCGTAACGCTCTCCTCTTTTCAGCACCCTGCTGCTGTAGGCTGCACTGGTGAGTGGTTGGATGATCACGTCCTCATGGTCAATTAGAATCGCATTACCATCTCTGAACATCTCGATAATAAGTGAGATTTTTCCTCGCCCATGCTCAAAATCAAGTCTCAGAACTCTATCAAATCCTATCTGGAGAACTCCAATCAATCTTGCATTTCCGAGGTATTTCCTCAATGTCATTGCAAAAGAAGAGGGATTCTGGGGCATAGGACGATCTCGTTCAGAGAGATAGATCCTCTTACCTCTGACAATCACAAGATCAACCGGGCGCGAGCCGCTTTTCTTCATCCTAAGAACGACCTGCTCATAATGTGGCTGGTATGCCTTCTGGGCACGGGCACCAACCAGTTGCTCAAGTTCGACGCGCACTCTCGCCACATCAAAGGCAGACATTGGGATTTCAGATACCATATTCGCCCCCCTCACACGGTCCTTACGGCCACCGAAGATGCTTCCGGTTAGATGAGCACGCTACAACATACCCTCCCATCGGCCCTGGAAGCGCTTCCAATGCCCCGTCGCATTCAGGACAAATCGCTTGTTCAGCCAACTCTTCTAACCATGCCCGGCGAGTTTCCATCTCATCCCCCTCCTCTCTCAGTCTTCTGAGTATTCTCTTTACCGGATCTGAAGGGGTTAACCCCCTTTCCTGCCAAGGATCGATTCCAATCGGCATCATCCCCTGTGCTTCATTTTGCTCAAAATCCCCTTCTAGCGGAACATTGCCACTTCGGGCGATCGGCCTAGTAACAATATACGCGCCGAAGAAACCTCCTACATGTGCAAGATGAGCAATTCCCGTTGACTGCCCCAGACTTTCCAACTCGTACATAGTATAGATTTCAAATCCCAATTTGATTAGAGCAATCAACCATATCGGCCATGCTCTGATTAAGAACAGAAGAGGGAACTCGATTTCGTCTCTTGGCCAACCCGCCATGTACGCTCCGAGCAGTCCGAACGCAGCGCCACTCGCTCCCAAAGATGCCCCTGGATCCCCGATATGAGTCCCAACCCATGAGATATTGCCTGCCAGCAGCCCAACAAAGTAGATTGCCATCCACCTTTTACCCCCCAGTCGTTGTTCAAGAGGAACACCGACTAGAGCTATAACGAGAATATTCCCAAGGACATGAACCCAATCAGCATGCAGCCAACCCGCTGTAATCCATCTGTGGGCCATACTAGGATCGAAGGCAATAGCGGGTATCAGTGAAAGAAATGCAATCGGCTCAAACGCCAATCCCAGTAAATCTACTCCGGCTTGGAAGAATGTAACTAGCAGGAGAGACAGAACAGTGGCAAGGGCAAGACTGACCCCTGAGCGGAGAGCATAGACATACGGGCCGAATGCGAAAACCAAGAGAACACCGAGCGTGAAAAAGTCACCCGGCGTCAGGTCGCTCCAGTATATCTCCACCCTTCTCCCCGGATCAAGACGGTTGAAGCCCATGAATAGCCCCTCCGGCTGTTTACGGTGCAATGAAATGACCCTCCGTAGTGGGACAGCACGTGTCGTACCCCGTGCTTCGCGTTAAGGGAGCCACCGTGCTAAGGGGTTCTCGAACTGTGTTGGAAGACATAGATCTCGATGTAATGTGTGGAGAAATACTGTGTCTTACAGGTCCAAATGGATCTGGAAAATCAACGCTGTTGGAGACATTCGCAGGATTGCATGCTCCGAGGTATGGTGAGGTGGTGGTCCCTCTCCCTGATCAGGAATCGATACCTATTCGAGATTCAGGAGGCAGGAGAACACCAGTACCGGGCCTCTCTATCGCACTACAGACTGATGGAGCATGCTTGGACGAAACGGTGATGGAGAGACTCAAAACTGCATCTATGGTCGCCGGGAAATCGCTTACCGATGAAATAATCCATGCTGCCATGGAAAGGTGGGCGTTGTATCATAGGTCTGAAGATAGACTTGCTGTTTTGTCTCAAGGACTGAGGAAAAGAGTGTCGATACTTGCTGCCATACTCCCCGCCATGCAATCCAGTGAACCAAGAATCATACTTCTTGATGAGCCAAGCGAAGGTCTGGACTCAGCATCTCGGAACCTCCTTCACGAGTCGATATTTTCTCTTAGGGAGAAAGGCCATTCAGTTGTCATAGCAACTCACGACGACGCCATAATCGAAATTTCTGACAGGATAGTTGAGATATCTGCAAGCACCATATCAGTGTCCGGTCCGGATCACCCTGTCGACGACATTCCGTTTACAGATGCTATTCCCATCAGTGGCGCGATATCAGCACTTGGCAGATGGATACTGGCCCTCGAAATGAGGAACCCAGTAGATACAGTCCAGCGAATCGTTCCTGCCCTTCTAGCACTCTTCTTGCTCCGTTCAATAGGGTTAGACGCAATTTCTGATGGAGCCCCCTCATCACTCGCATTCTACATCCTGGCCCCTGCTTTGATTGCAATCCTGGTGCGACCTGCACTCATCGACCGCCTCAAAGAGCGACGCTCAGGGGATTGGTGGCGAGCCCACCTCGGTCGATCGATAAGGCCACTTTCATCAATAGTCGGCTCACCGTGGATTCTGCCGATTCCACTGACGTATCTATCTTTCATCGTACTCTCCAACAGCTCATCTGATATCGATCCTCATGCATATGCTTGGTTGTGGCTCCCAGCACTTTCGATGTTGGACATAGGAGCTGCAGCGACTGCAATACACATGCTTGTGTCTGGCTTTGAACGAAACACAGCAGTCGCAGCATCCCTGATGATGGCTATACTGATATGGCCATTTCTTATGCTGGTAGATGCTACAACCGAGATACTCCACCAAGGAATGTATTTCGAATTAGGGTTCGATACGCCCTTGGGTCTAATCATTTGCTCAAGTTTAATCTCTGCATCAGTCTGGGGTGCAGCTGTTATCATACCCGACGAATGAAGGCATTGATTCATTCATGATGGCCGTGACGGTTGACCCATGGTACGCATCCCTGCTCCGGCCATTGCCTTACTGGCATTAGGGTCGGGAGGCTTAGTTGTGACCATATTACTTGGAATCACATGGGCCCCTGACGTCAACCCGAGCCAGTGGAGGGCACCTGCTGCATATCGGATAATATTCCTCCACGTGCCTTTCGCTTGGACGTCCTTTCTTGCATTCGGTATGCTCTTTTTGGGATCACTAAGATGGTACTTGCGTCGCACTGAACATTCATGGAGATTGGTTCAATCCGGATCTGATTTAGGGCTTCTATTCGGCATCGGAGTCATAACTTCAGGACCAATATGGGGCATGGCTGAATGGGGCGTCCCCTGGGATTGGGCGGACCTTCGGCTCAATACCTTCGCACTGTTAACCGCCCTCGCACTATTCATCGTGATGGCGAGGCGATCGCAACCGGATCATGATTCAACAAGGGATACTATAGCCGCAGTGGGCCTATTCGGGTTCATACTAGTTCCCATCACGGCAGTTGCAACGACCCTATACCAGAAGAGGCATCCGGGAGTTGTAATCATAGAGAGCGAGGAATCCGGACTCGATCCGGCCATCCGTACGGTGATGATCTTAGGATTCGTTTCTGTCACACTCCTATTCATTGCATTCACGATAATCTCTGATAAACTATATTCTGCAGAGGCCGAGATAGAATCGAACCTCAAGGCTCTCGATGAAATGAAAGGGGGCGAGTGAATTGGCAGGGGAAACACATCTCATTGTAGCATATGCCATCTTAATCGGCTCTCTGGCACTTTATGGGAATTGGTTGCGGTCAAGATACCGTAATGTCGTAAATTCACTGGCCAGCACCCTTGAAGCCCGAACCCCCCACCCTCGTGATGGCGAGGACTGATGGCACAGGAGTTCTGTATCGTATGTGGGGCCCCTCCGCCTGTATACGCCGGCCGTCTTTGCGAGCCTTGCCTCCGGGACAGAACGCATCTATCCAAGATACCTGAACGTCTACAGCAAGCAAGATGCTCCAAGTGCAGGCTTCACAATGTGGGGAAGAGTTGGAGCGATAATGACGATCTGTCGATAGCAGAAATTAGAGTCCAGGGCCATCTCGAGATTCTATCTGAAGCAGAGGACGTTGATGTCGGCCTCACTGTCGAGATAATTGACGATAGAACCTCCAGGATATCCATAGATGTCAGTGCAACGGTGCACGGCCTGCCCTTCGATGACCAGCATACAGTACTCCTCCAGACAAGCGACACAATCTGCCAGACCTGTTCAAGAAAAGATGGCGCCTACTTCGAGGCAGAGTTCCAGATAAGATCCACAGGAAGGAGGCTGTCCAAGGATGAAATAGGCGTCATCCGAAACACTCTGAATGAGATGCTCGGAGAAGGAACCAATGACCCACTGTTCTTCATTACGAAAGAGGGACCAGTACAAGGTGGATGGGATCTTCAGTTGGGCTCTAAATCAATGGCAAGGATGTGGGCGAGGAGGCTGGCAAGCCGCTTCGGAGGCACCATCAAGGAAACCTCCACTGTAATCGGCGTCAAAGACGGTGCGGAGGTAACGCGTCTCACCGTTTCCTACAGGAAGCCTGCTTTCTCCATAGGAGACGTCCTAAGGCTGAAGGACAGACTCTGGATAGTCACCTCTTGGCAGAAAGATGGACCTATCCTTGGTTCGTTTTCCTCCAATCAAAGAAGCGGAAAGACTTGGAGGGACATGGAAAAATCTTCTGTGATATGCCCAACTAGCGATCAGATACCAGTTCAGATACTCCATCGCGATGGATCTGCAGCAGAAGTCCTGATACCAGGCGATTGGAAGATGGCCACCGTCGCGCTCCCATTTGACTACAATGGAGAAGATTCGATTCGTATTGGATTGATAGACCATCAATGGCTGGCAATCCCGTATGCAGCGGGAGGAGGGCTCGGAGATGCCTGATCCGATTGAACTTCTGGCGCAGTACGACAAGCAGGACATGGCGGGGTTTACCCGTAGTTTCGTAGATGATCTGGAAAACGCCTTTCAGAAGGAAATCGGAATAGTTGGTGATGATGATTGGGTCGGCGTGCTGTGTATCGGAATGGGCGGCTCAGGTGCGGGCGGAACGTTTCTGACATCCATTGCAGATAGGCAGGCAGGCCTTCCCGTGCTCCATTGGAGGGACTACGGGCTCCCATCTTGGTGGGGACCGGAATGGCTCATCATCGCAACCTCATATTCTGGAAATACAGAGGAGACCTTGGACGGAGTGTCAATGGCCCTGGAAGAGGGGGGCAGCGTCATAGGAATATCCTCCGGGGGCAAATTGGAGGAGCTACTTTCCGACAGGGAGGATGCCGTGCACATCGAAGTTCCCAGCGGCCAAATGCCGAGATCGGCCTTCGGCCACCTCATCGGCACGCAACTCTCAGTACTCTGGTCCATGGGTCTACTCCCAGCTCCGAAGGACGAAGACATTGGGGGCATGATTGGCAGATTGAGGCGACTCTCGTCGGATTGGGACCCATCGACTGGATCAAGACTGGCATATGAGGTTGCTAAATCGATTGGCGAGAACGGCATCGGAATAGTGTCTCCGAGCATAATGGGGTGCGCTGCTCGCAGATTCGTAAGCCAACTGAATGAGAACTCAGATCTATTCGCCCGCTCCTCAGAGGTGCCTGAGATGAACCACAATGAGATAATTCCGTGGACAGAGCGAGCATCAGAGAACCAAGCTCTAGTAGTGATTAATTCCAGTCTCTCAAATGATAGGACCTCATCGAGAATGAAGTGGTTTGAGAAGCACTCTGGCGGCACAGCAAGAGTGGTTCTGAATGCCACGGGAGAAACCCTTGTCGAGCAGTTGCTCGGCTTGGCGCACATAACGGATTGGATCAGCATAATGTTGGCGGTTTCCCGTGGCGTAGACCCATCCGAGATGGCTGCCATCCCCTCGCTCAAGACGCATCTAGAAGAGATTCAGTAAATCGGTCCCATCACCATTCTCGGATCAGGATATTTGGCAAGCGCCTCTTCTCTGTGCGCGGGATTGACTACACCCGGCATGTCATGGGTCCCAGGATCGGACCACGATAGCTGAAAGTGGAGATGAGGGTCCCAGCCGCCATTCTCATGTTTATCGCCCATCCAGCAGATTACCTCGCCTGCAGATATCTTCTGTCCAACCTTCTTGTCAGTAATCGAATCTGAATTTAGATGTCCGTAAAGAGCCCATATCGGACGGCCTTCGATGAGATGTTTGGTGACCAATACATTCCCGTAATCTCCATCAGCGGGGTTGTATCCAAAGTACGATACCTCACCTTCATCAAATGCCATGCAAGGAGTCCCTACAGGACCTCCGATATCTATGCCAATGTGTAGGAATCTACCATCAGAGAAGAGATCAGTAGAATACATGCCAGGACGTAACTCATCGTATTTGCCTATGTCAAATTCGAATTCAGAGGGCACATATTCGCCTGTCGTAAAATCTCGAACTTCGTATTCTTCGGGCAGATACACGACGGGATGATAACCTCCAGCACTACGCTGTTCTTCTTTAGATGATGACGTCAAGATACTACCTCTCTTCATTAGCTTCTTCTGCGAGCTTCCTGACACCACTCTTTTCACGCAATTCTTTCTTCGTTTTTGCACCAAGTTCACGTAACATCTCTGTTTGACGAATTACGTTCCCGTCTCCACTAATCAGCCTTGTACGTGCTGTTTCGAATGCATTTCGGGCTTGATTAATTTCGAACCCAACTTCTTCAAATGACTCAAGGAACAAGACAACCTTGTCGTGAAGGGCCCCTGCTCTGTTTATTAGCTCAATTTGATTTCTAGTTCGATTTTCACGTTTCCAAATATCTTTGATTAGCAACAATGCGGTCACAATGGTCGCCCCTGTGACTACCTTTACGTTGATATTTCCTGCTAAATCCATATACAGTTCTGGATTTTGCCGCATGGCGGCTCCAAAGGCACTTTCTAACGGTACAAACATCAAAACAAATTCAACAGAGTTCACTGATTCCATATCTTGGTACCTCTTTTCTGCCAAATTCTTTGCATGAGTTGCTATCGAATCACAATGATCCTTCATTGCTTTCTCCGCTTCCAGTTCATTTTCTGCATTAACAAATCGATCCCAAGCCTTTAGCGATACTTTAGAATCGATAATCACTCTACGATCATCTGGTAAATTGATGATGAAGTCGGTTCTCTTACGCTTCCCATCAGGAGAAGTTTCTGAAAGTTGCTTGACATAATCTCTTTTTTCAACAAATCCCATTGATTGCAGGAGATTTTCTAAAACTAGTTCTCCCCACGCACCCTGAGCTTGTGAGTCCGCTTTTAGAGCATTAGTAAGGGACTTCGTATCCTCACTTAATTGAATTCCAAGATTTGTCACTTGCTGAATTTCACTTTTTAGAGCCACATCACGTTTTATCGTTTCCCGCTCAAATCTCTGGATATCCTGGGTAAATACGAGCAAATCTTGTTGTAATTTTTCAGTGGCTCCCGTGAAAGAAGACTCTTTTTCTTCATCTGCTTCCTTAACTGCTGATTTGAAAGCCTCTTTCGCTACCAATCTATACGAGTCTATCATTTGATTTTTCGACTGTTCGAAAGCAGTTTCTTTCGCCTTTAACATGGCCCTCGCTTCAATTAGCTCCGACTCAAACTCCTTCGAATTGTTCTCTTTGACTCTCACGGCGATTATCCAACTAATTATCGCTCCAGTAAAACTGCCTGCGATGATTAGAGCAATACTTGCTAACTCCATACTATCCGTTGTACAAGTGGGAGTAAATAAAAACGCACATGAATAATCAAATCGAGGAAAGATAAGAATTGGAGAATCCCAAGTCAATGGTTGTGCGAACAAAGCATCTTGCGATGAGAATCTCGAAATTAGATGATTTCACCTCGCCAATGATCGAACTTGAACAGTATACTACCAAGGGAAACTTAGCAGCCAGATGGATACGCCTCGCGAAGGATATGGGAGATATTCCAATGGGCTGCACAGTAGCAGATCTAGGATGTGGTACCGGGGTATTGGGTCTTGGCGCGTTGTTTTGTGGTGCTTCGAATGCAATTATGATTGATATCGATCAATCTGCGTTAGACATAGTGCACAATAATGCAGTCAGCGCAGGTTTCTCCGAGAATATCGAAATTATCTGCTCAGATGTTGCTGCAGTGACTCTTGAGCATACGGACCTCATCCTCTGCAACCCCCCGTGGGGAACACAAAAGATGGGTGCCGATGCACCATTCTTGCAAGCCATCAGAAATGCTGGCGTGCCAGCATACTTGCTCCATTCCAGTGATGCTAAGCATGTAGCGGCAAGATTCGATTCATGGGGCTGGCACGTCCATGAGGCATTCAGTGCGCAATTCGATCTGGGATCCTCGCACGCCCACCACACAAGGAGACGAGCGACGACCCAAGCCACTCTCTGGAGGCTCCTACCCCCGGATGCAACATCGCCGGACCGTTCATAGGCGACTCTCAGGTGGCGGGCATCATGGGAACCCCATCTGACGCTGTCAGCCCGGGGCAGCTCACCGACATAACTCCTGATTCTGAGTTGGGGGCGGGGTTGTCTGCATCCGATCGAGGAGTGGTAGCTCTGGTCACAGGAACCCTGCATCAGGAAGATGGGACATGGTACGTAAAGGAATCAAACCTCGGAGTCAATAGCCTGGAGGTTGGCGATGATTTCATCGGAGAGGTACACGGATTGCAGCCGAAAGTCGCTATAATCCGGATATTAAGCGTCGAGAAACCCGGTATGGAAGCCAAGTCCCTCCCAGCAGAGGAACTCTTTGCCGACATAACCGTCACAGAACTATGCGACCGATTCATGCCGTCGGCCGGTGATGCAATGAGGAGACGAGACATAGTTCGAGCCCGTGTCACATCTAATGACCCCATGATACGCGCAACGACCAAGTCCGCACACACGCTAGGTGTCCTTCATGCGATTTGTACGGCTTGTGGCGAACCGCTACATGCCAGTGATTCAAAACCCGACTTCAACGTGGCTTGCAGACGATGCGACTACACGGGCTACAGAGTACTGTCATCCGAATTCAATAGGCTCGATGGCATGGACTCTTCGAATCTGAATCGGGAGGGCACAAGATGGTCTCCTGAGGCCGAGGGAATGCTCGGTCATGATGGTGCACGCCCATACCTTTCCCCTGTTGCAGACCACCGGAGAGGATGGTCGCATGAGATGCCGAGAGAGGCTGCGAGATCAAGGTCGAGACAGGGGCGAGATCGTCCAAGGAGGGAGATGCATGATACGAAATGCACTCTCTGCGGTAAAGACACCAAGGTACCATTCAAACCAACGATGGGCAAGCCGATTCGCTGTAGAGAATGCCTTGAGTCCGTCAAGCAGGGGGACGCAGATGAGGAGAAACTAGCAGCAGAGAGAAAGCTGCTGATATCCCTCAGAAAAGAGGCTGAAGCAAACGCTCCTCTGAGGCTATTCGTGGGAAGGCTATCCAGAGAGGCTACGGAGGCTGACATCAAGAAAGCATTCGGCGAACACGGCGAAGTCGTCGACTTCCATATGCCAGTTGACAGGGATACCGGCAACCCACGTGGATTCGCATTCGTCACACTGTCTCCGAAATCTGCTGGAGAAGCTGCCATCAAAGCCCTAAACGGCGCAGAGTTGGCAGGAAGAAAGATCGTTGTAGAGGCCAGCCAGAGAGAGGGCGGTGATCGCCGTCGAAAGCGGCGATGACTGCGAAGCATCAAGCACGAACCCCTTCTCGAAAGCATATGGCTGGTGCTTGGCTGGTCTTGGATGGTTACGAGGACGAACCTGCTGCGTTCGGAGTCCCGAATTACATCGGCTTCCACGCCAGATATATTTGCGGTGTCCTTGAGGAGAGGGGAATAGATTACAGATATTCCACGATTGATGATTTGAGGCTTAGAAGGCGAGCATCGCATCATACGGGTGATGATTCATTGATGCCGGATGCCGAAGAGATAGAGGGAGTAGTCATTCTAGCAGGCGCTGTAGTGCCTGGTAAATATGTCAGGGGAACCCCAATCAGCCGTAAAGAGGTAGACTCCATACTGCCTTCAATTCCATCTGGATGCCCGATTCTTATTGGAGGGTGGGCTGTGCGGATATGGCGTCAGGAGGGGTGGACGCCCTTGAGGAAGAACCTCTTCCTTTCCCTGCAGGATACCGATGCTACTCTAGAGAGCTTCCTCGTAACAGGGGAGTGGTCTCATCGCAGAAGGACATCAGAGCAATGGTCAAGGTGGGCATTTAGAGGAGCATCTTCCAGGGCGGTAACCGATCATCCAGACATCATCTCCCCAAATGGAGGCCCCGGCCCGCTCACCTACGAGGTTGAATTGTACCAAGGTTGTGTGAGGTACAAGAGGGGCTGCAAGTTCTGTATAGAGCCCAAGAAAGGGGTGCCCCTCTGGAGAGATGAGGAGGATGTCATAGCCGAGGTAGAATCTGCGGCTGACGCAGGCATACGGAATGTTAGGATTGGAGGAGCCACGGATGTGTATACCTACAAGGCCGAAGGAGTGGTAGACCTCGAGTACCCCATTCCGAATCCTGAGCCTATTGCGAAGGTACTGCACGGGATACGAGATGATGAGCGAATCGAGGTTCTTCATGTCGATAATGCAAATCCCTCGATCATAGCTGAGAATCTGGAGCCATCCGGGCAGATAACGAAGACACTGGTGAATACGCTCACTGATGGCGCCGTTCTTTCCTTTGGCTTGGAGTCTGCTGACCCAGCGGTGCATGATGCAAACTGGCTGAACTGCAATACTGAACAGCTTATGTCTGCAATCAGGCATGTGAACGAACATGGTCGAGAACGTGGTCCAAGAGGCCTTCCGAAGATGCTCCCCGGATTGAATTTAATCGCCGGTCTGAATGGCGAGACGGAAGCCACCTATCAGATGAATCTGAAACTGCTCAAATCTATTCTCCAAGAGGGCTTAATGCTCAGGAGAATCAACATAAGACAGGTAGAGGGGGCCGGATTTCAGGAAGTCCCGAAGAAGGCTTTCTCCGCATTCAAGAAAGAAGTCAGAGCCACAATCGACACCCCCATGCTTGAACGACTCCTCCCAGTCGGAACAATTCTGAGGAACGTTTGGTGGGAATCCAGTGGAGACAGAATAAGGCTGCCTGAGCAGGTAGAGAATCCCTCCTACAGAGACGTATCAAGACACGGGCGACCAGGGATAACCTTCGGAAGGCAGATCGGCGCTTATCCAATTCTAGTGGGTGTTCCCTATCAGATCCCTCTGGAGACGATGTCTGATGTCCTAGTGACAGGCCATGGATCTAGAAGTGTTTCTGGTGTTGAATTGGGGCTGGACACGATGAAGGCAACAGAGGCCCAATTCAATTCCATACCCGGCATTGGAAATAAGACCGCGTGGGCATTGGTCTCCACACGGGCAAAATCACTATCCAAGAATAGGCCCATTCGCAGTACAGAGCACCTATTCAGCGAAGCAAAGGCTCATTTCCCCGATTATGCCAGGGAGATACTCGAGCACCCTACTGGATAGGCTCCCACTGCACGTTCATCGAACCGTTCGGAGCGACACGTAACACAGGCCGCCATTTTGCACCGTCGGTTCCCTCGGGTATCGAGGATCGTATCCCGCGCAATATTTCGGGATGCAGATCGACCGACAGAGCCGACGAACTCGACTCATACCTGCCATCCCCGATATTCACTCTTTCAATCGGGACTGGAGGTGGTGGCGATGAACTACCTCCCTGGTCATCATCCTCGCCCTCGCTTTCCTCGGATTCGACGTCTTCATCGTCATCCTCAGTCTCATCCGCCTTAGCCTCGATATCCACCATATCCTCCTGTGTCTCTTTAGCTTGGACACCTCCTGATTCATTCGTTTTCCTGAGTCCGATATCTTCTCGGATAACCCCGGAGTCCTCCTTTGCTGTGCCAATGCCCAATCCTCCTCTTGAAGCATAGAGGACACCCTGTCCAACCAGCGACATTGCCGCAGCGAATAGCATCACGACGAATACAAGATCATTTTGACTCGGGACGACCATGAACCCCAAGGGCATTCCAATAAGCCCGAAACCCCTCCTCCAAGATTCGTCTCTGGAGAATCCAAGCATAGAGTGATGCGCCGATATTGTAAGCACCAGTGCAGGAAGAATCAGGCCAAGGCCGTTAATTGAGTAAGCATATCCAGCTACAAGGGCCCAAACACTCGAAAACTTACTGAGCTCTTCTCCCTTCTCGGATATCGATATTTTACCGATCATCGAAGGCCCCTTCCATCCAATATAGATCAAAGCCAGGCACTGTAGGATTGGTATCAACAATAGCGTCTCTTCATTGTAACCGAGATCTTCATACCCCATTGCCGGCCATGCTATCGTTTGCAGCAATATGCCGAGATAGAGCAGTTTCTCACGTCCCGACACTATCCCGTCCACAGTCATTACTACGGACGATATGACCCATGTGACGAAACCGATGTCCCATGCGAACCAAAGCAGGAAATACATCCAGACGCGACTCGTAAGCCCCACGAGGGCCACAGGATCATACGACTTCTCTATGCCCCATCCCTCAGGCAGATATTCTTCAAGTTGGACATCTTCAGCATCATAGTTCTTGGCTAGAAGGCCGCTTCTTTGGATAACTATCTGAATACCTGAAACAACTGCGCCAATTAGACATCCTATCGCAAATATATCGTTCCCACTAACACCGATCCAGGAATTATCGAGCATCCACTCGAGCATGGCCCACACGCCAAAAACAAACGATAGAGGAGCGACATTGAACCACCAAATTATTCCATTTATCCATGCCCATGCCCACATCCCTACAGCTATGAAAATCCATACTAATCTGAAGTCGGGTACCAGTAACGCGAAAGCAAGAACGGCTGCAATTCCAATGCTGAACCTTTCCTCAGCACCCCATCGCGTGTCCCCATCAGGNCGATCTTCAACTCGAATAGCATANGCTGAAAGGCCAATCTGTAACATGAGCAGAAGACTCNCCCATCTCGGGATATCCATCACCCCAGATTCCTCTCCGAGGAAAGGAATGNTNTCAAGTANGTAGACGAGNGTCATTTCCGGAGCAACGCCCNCGNTNAATATCCCNGCNTAGATCGCGGCAGCTANNGGGAGTGCTAGNANTATCCACGTATTNACNTGGGTAGTNGCGCGATAGGCGACTATCGCAAAGACGGGTATTGCGAGTAGNCCTCCTGAGACGTCTGTGGCACCGATCGCAATCAGGGATAGTAGNGTGAAGGACCCTATGGTCCGCGCCTCNTCNGANAGGTCCTCTATNGTCTTGAGNANCCTGTCTACAACNACNAGCGGNGCCACCACCACGATGTCTCTCAGCACCCTTTCNAGGAATCTTANTGACTCCCCATCANATTCNGGATTGGCATTGAACTGTGTTGNTGAAATGATTGCAAAGACTGCCATGCAGACNGCCCCTGCAAGTCGATGTAGGGGGCTGACACGCCCCATGGCCCCGCATTCCGCAACNAGAAGGCCNCCTGCCACTGCGATGTGGAATATCGCNAACCTCCANTCGAGTATGNNGNCNTCCGCCATGGTCCCGCTTCCNCTGAAGCNGTCTGAATGGNTTATGTCNCCCGGTNNNGCAAGCATCGAAGCGAGCACCAAGAACAACGANGTNAACCCGAATGGCGTCAGTAGTATGGANGCCNCANCTCTCTTCCGCGAGCGGGCCTCNGCGTAGATAGCCAGCCCAACCACGAGNGGGAGCAGATTGGCATGNGCGAANTCNAGTGGAACGGCGCCCCTGTCTCTGATGGCAACNATGGATATCGCAAGAGCNAGAATAGGNATGCATGCCAAATTCCACCATGAACCGACAAGAGTGGAATTTTCATCCCATATTTNGTTTTCANCNCTGCCGANATCCGTCCTCCGNAGCTGNACCAATGCNACGANGATCAGAANTATTGGNAGAAACNCTCCAGCNTTNTCAGANAGTGGNACTAGGGCCCCTGCCAGAATCGCAACNGAGGACCCGCTAGANGAATTGAACCGNCCTCTCGATTCACTCCATATGCCTAGNCCGATNAANACGGGAAGCAATCCCAGCCCAAGCGCNTGNGCATTACTAATCTCGANNCNNCCNATNTCCAGGAANACGCCNCCCTGGCTGCTCGCNATCGCTGCAGAGATGAACCATGCNNNGATCATCGCCCAATATGTCGATCGAACAACCCAGTCCCTCGCATGATCGCGAGTTTCNAGNTAAACGAATGCACCGATNCCTACNACCCANGCGATCAATGCAGCNTCNGCTTCCAACAGCGAAAGTGCCAATGCAAGACCNATGGGCATAGCNGGAGTCCTNTGCATCGTTGTNGGTGCGAACCANCCCNCGAGTANAGCAGCCCACANCCAGAATGAAAGNCCGAAAGGTTGCTCAGTAATCGAGAAAGANCCNAACACNAAGTTAGCTTGGTCAATTGATGCAACAATCTGCAACAGAAGAAGTCCGAAAATAACAAACCAAGAGCCCTGCTCTATCATTTCTCTGGATAGGCCGCGATCAGTGGCAGTCATCCCTACGATTACTACCATTATGGTCATCCAACCCCCAGATTCCACACCCAAGTTCATTACCACAAGCGCTGGAACTGCCATACTAGCCCCTGCAGATATGAGATACAGGATCGATCGATCGAGTCTAAGTGCATGAATCATCGCAGAACTCAGTAACAAAACGTGTGAGATTGTATTCCACTGCTCGAAAACTCCTCCGGCATAGTCTACCCATATCGAAACCGCCGATAGAGAGAGGGAAATCGGTGCAAGTATGACGATAGTTCTGGGGAGAGTTCCCAGATTATGCCGATTGATCATTCTAGTGGATATTTCCATGACTAATAACATGAAAATCGTCTGTGCTATCGCGAGCTCAACAGTGGGCGCCCATTGCCCTTCAATGAACTGCCCATCGTAAGCTCCAGCCTCCTTCAGGGCGAAAGCAGAGTAGCGAGAAAGCCAGATTGATGCAAGTGCACCCGACAATACTGCGGTGGAAGCAACATAATCCTCCACCATATTTTGATTCCGATCTCCACCCTCTTGGCTGCGCCGCCACTCGTGGAAACCTATGCACCCTACCGCAACGGCTCCGAGCATGCCTCCCAAAATCAGGTAAGAATGATCACTTTCAGCCGTCAGTTCGAATGTCACGTAATAAATGGCATATGCAAGGACTGCCGCACCCAAGCCTATCGATGCGTAGAACCCCGCCTTTGCCTCATCAAATCCCCCGCTGGATATCGTCGCATTTCGTGGCCCGGCTTCTTCCATGATGGCATATTCAATATTAGAGGTATAGATATTGAGGCGACAAATGCTGAATTAGCGTTTGACACAGACGTTCAGCGTCTCAGAGAAGAATCCTAAGCTCCATTTTCCGCCCTCTCGCCCAACTCCGCTATCCCTAACTCCCCCGAATGGGGTTCGAAGGTCCCTGTGGAGCCAAGTGTTGACCCAGACCATTCCTGTTTGAATACCTTCAGCGACCCTCCTCCCCTTTTCCAGATCTTCAGTCCAAACGCTTCCCGCTAAACCGTAGCGTGTACCATTGGCAATCTCGATAGCCTCTTCCTCGGTCTTGAATCGATGTACTGTGACGACAGGGCCGAAGATTTCCTCTTTGGAGCATCGCGAATCGGGAGATAGGCCCCCAATGACGGTTGGAGCCATCCAATAACCGTCCTCCAGATCTCTAGATAGGGATGATTGAATTTTCAAATCGTCCCCTCCAGTGAGGAAAAATCCCCCTTCATCTCTTGCGATGGAGACATACTCCTTGACTTTCTGTAGATGGTCTGAGGAGATAAGGGCCCCCAATTCCGTAGATTCCTCAGAAGGATCACCGATTTTCAAAGACTCAACAGAATCGATAAAGCCCTCCATAAACTCGTCATAAATTGATTCTTGAACAAGAATTCTCGAGCCACAAAGGCATATCTGACCTTGATTTAGGAATGCTGCCCTGCCGACCCCTTCAATCGTTTTGCTGAGATCACAATCTGCAAATACGATGCTTGAATTCTTACCTCCGAGCTCCAGACTTAGTTTCTTGAAATGAGGGGACGCTGAAGCAGCAACCTTGGCCCCTGTGGACGTACCCCCTGTAAAGGAGACCAGATCTACACCACGGTGAGATACCAAACAACTGCCTGCCCCATTTCCGTTTCCGTGAACTAAGTTAACCACTCCTGGTGGAAGTCCGATTTTATCGATAACCTCCATGAGAAGATTCGCCGTCATGGGAGTCATCTCGCTGGGTTTGCATACCACAGTGTTCCCCATGCCTATGGCTGGAGCAACTTTCCATGAAAGCAAGTATAGGGGCAGATTCCAAGGAGTGATCAACGCCCCCACACCAACTGGCCTGTAGGTCACGAAATTGTCGGCATCGGCCATTTCGAAAACTTCTCCACGATGACTCCTAATCATATCAGCAAAGAATCTGAAATTGGCCACCGATCTGTTTGCATCAACTGCTCTTGCAAGCGATATTGGCTTCCCTGTGTCCCTACTCTCCAGAGATGCAATATCTTCGTATCTGGATTCCAACTCATCTGCTATGATTTCCAGCCAGTCTGCTCTTTCTGAATGGCTGAGGCCCCCCCACTCTGGCTGTGCCCTCCTGGCTGCAAGAATCGCTGAGTCTACATCTGATGGCGATGAAAGGGGGACTCTGGCAAATTGCCTTCCAGTGGCAGGTTCGACAACATCGAGCCACTCTTCCCCAGTATGGGCCTGAAACTTGCCATCGACATAATTCATAAGATCCATCAGGAATCACCGATTCCCTCGTTAGAGAATGGATCTGATCTGGTCATCGCAGAGGTGTAATCTTTCCAATCCACGGAGAATCTGTCTCTGTCGGGGTCCCATTCGTCCCATGTGACGATTGACTCCAATGCTGAGGAGTATTTCTCGGGAACTATGCCCGGCACAATGAATGCCTTCTGGCGGTGAAGGGGGTACGGATTCCTGAGATTGACCCCCAATACGCCCAGTACGGCCCTCGCCACATACCAAGTCGCTTGACTGTTCCATCCATGCGCAATTTTGATTACTATTCCGAGCCCCTTTGGCCAGTCGTCATGAACTACAGATAATCCGAGTAGCCCATCAGCTCCTTCTTTTGCTACTATGCGACCCCCACCAGCCTTCAGGCAAGTCGAGTCCAATCTGTTGAAACCGCCGACCAGATCGGGATTACGATTCATCGCCTCCCATATCCAGTCATCATTGCGTCTAGCAACTAGATTTGCGAACATCAAGGCCAATTCGTTCACCGTATTGGAGACTGTGGGAAATCCGCATCCATCTTTCGCCACTCTGAGTGGCTCCCAGTCTGGCTTATTCATGTATTCTCGAAGAACATCCAAATACAACGGAAACCAATCTGAACTAGGTAAAGTGTAACCAGCCCTACTCATGCCCATGAGCCTCATGCCTTTGAGGATAGCAGCATGCTCCCCAGAGCATGTGTGGAACCATCTCCTCGGCCTCCTCACCTGACGCCCGAATTGAATCAACGGCACGTCCAAGGGACATTGCATCAACCCCCACTCAGATTCAGTAAGCAAAGACTGAGCGGCTGCAACGTGTTCCGTATCCCCATTATGCGAGGAGCAAGAGATGGCCTTTTGCTTCCAATCCAAGTCTTCCAAGACCTCAACAAAAGGCTTCATCATCAAAGGTTTCATCATGGAGCGGCCATAGACCAAGACATTCCCTCCGAAAGAGTGGATTATTTCATCCCCATGCGCCCATGCCACCGCGCCATGAATTGTGTTCTCTGAAACATCCATCCGCCTNAAATCAACGAGAGGCTCCCATTCNACATCNCGTCCAGTGGGTATATTCTCNAATTTTTCTCCAAGAGGAGTCGTNGGATACACCGCNGAACCAGGCCTTCCAGCTGANACGGAGGANGGNCGGTCATTCGGATTAATNNCCTTCANCNNTCAACNCCCCTATTCACGAGGGGGACGACNTTTGTCATGAATGCCTCCATGTTACGCTTCACACGTTCGTTGTCGTGATTGAAAAAGTCGAACCANCACATTATCCGATCATCNGGATGNAATCTTTCNATNAGTTGNTGNGCCACTTCGTCCACATTCCCAATNACTGCATTGTCNACNGCCTTNTCNACTTTACCTGGGTCNATGGTNCCCTCCAAGGCATTCCAATAAGTCGAAATCGACGACTTAGATTCCTCTAAAGCATGNNCNGATCGCTCCACNTNNGAGAGCCCATCTTCATCATTGAGAAATACCATCACGGTTCGAGGCATCATAGAACGACTCCAAACCCCTCCATCCCTGTGGTAGCAGTTTCTCATGCGCTCATGCGTAGCTTCAATGATATCCGGCGGGGTTATGCTTAGGTTGAATACCTGTACTGGACGCCACTTATTGACTTCGACTTGGAGACGCTTATCATGGCTGCCAAGAACGAGATTCAAGAGGTCTCTCCTCCATTCCTTGGGTATCGTGGCGATTGACTCAAACTCATAGCGCCGGGGGATAAGGACTTCTTTTGGAGAAGTAGAGAGCCCCCATTCCGAAATTGCCGATTCTTGGACGACGCGCCAGTCTTCATCGCTTCTGAAATTGTCGCGTGTAAGCCTAGTTTCCCTTATCATGGATGAATCAATCACCTCGCCTGATAGGAGTCTAAGGAAAATTTCACTCGCTTCAGCGAATATCTGACCACGCAATACCGGCCATGCAGCCTCTTCAACAGGATCCCTCGGAATGATCCCATACGGACGCGCCATGAATTCAAATCGACCTGCAGAGAATCCGATATGAAGTCGGCGTGACTCTTTTGGGTCCACTCCATGGATCGCGAGAAATGCTCCAACCCGTTCAGCTTGGGCGATCGGCCCTCCAGATGCAAGTATCGACATCACTGCGCTCCCTACCTCCATACGTTTTGTTCGAGCCATGACCGCAGCAGCGATTTGGAAGAAGTCAGTGCACAAACCAACTTCGCCGGGATAGTGGGGAACTACTGGATCAACATTGCTTTTCTGAACTTCCGTCGAGAGATGAGCCTGTGCAACCCATCCAACGCCAAACCCAAGCTCATCAGCCTTCTCAGCCTGGTCTAAGAAATTGGAGAACATCTCCATCTCGCTGGGCTTGTAACCGCTTGAATCCGGCGTCTGCGAGATCGAGAAGAAAATATCGAATTCCATACCATTACCCATCAGATAGAGCGCATACGCCCGCCATCTACAGCTAGACTAACCCCACGTACCGCCCCGCTCGAAGGAAGACACATCCAAACCACTGCCGAAGCAGTTTCTAGTGGATGAACAAGCCTGCCAATAGGCGCTTGATTGCGCCAATCATCGTAAATCTCTTCCACGCTCATGCCAGTTCGCTCACTCTTTGACTTGGACAACGATACTAGGCGATCAGTATCTGTATACCCCGGGAGTATGTTGTTTATGGTTATGCAAGGAGCTAATTCTTTGGAAAGAGACTTACTCCATGATGCCATAGCCCCCCTCAAAGTATTGGACAGGCCGATTCCTTCCACAGGTTCGCGAACCGATGTAGAAATGATGTTGACAATCCTCCCGCTGCCATATGCCTCCATCCCGGGTGCAAGATTCTTGACCAAAATGTGCGATGCGTGGAGATGGCGTTTGAAAGGTCCATCGAAGTCCCCCAGATCATTTTGAAGTAGCGGACTGCGAGGCGGCCCGCCTGCGTTGTTGACCAAAATCGTAATTTTTCGATCCGCCAACGACTCTGCACAAGCGCGAACAGCATCCGTGTCCTCTAAATCGAGGGCAAGAGCTTCATGCCCGGAACCATGCATCTCAGAAACTAGCCCCTCAAGCAACTCTTTGTTGCGGGCACAGGCGATAACCCTCGCCCCGGCCCTGGCAAGAAGCAGCGCGGTGGATCGCCCGATTCCACGAGAGGCACCGCAGACCAATGCAGTCTTGCCATCAAGTATGTTTTCTGAGAAAGGAAAATCTTCACCTAGGATATCATTCATCATCATTCACCTAATCCACGTAATGCGCATATGTTTGCTCACTTAGCTTCTGATATACGACTTCCAGAATTTCATCCGGCGCGTTTCGGAAGGTAGGGTGGCTACCCTCTCCCTGTGGCCGTCGCATTTCACCCCATCGCCCTTCGACATACGCAATCATGGCTTCTTTCATGAGAACTCCTGATAGAACAAGCGTTTCATAGCACAGATCCTCGTAAGTCATGCCTTTTTTTACAGATACTTCTCTCCTCAGAAGCAAGTCGCCAGTGTCTACGCCATTGTCGCAGAAATGAGTTGAGGAACCTATCGGTATGTCATGGTAAACAGACCAAGCAGGAGAAGCTGAACCTCTGCATTCTGGGAGTAATCCGGGATGTGAATTAAGAACGCCGTCTTTGGGGAAATCTAAGATATCTCCCCTGATTATCCTAGTTCCGCCGAAGACAATCAGATCGAGATCGAGATACTCTATGTGGGGCATCACATTAGGGCTGTCGTGCTTGCCCACTTCGACATGAGGCACAACGAAACCATCCACAGAAAGCTTGGCAATCTGACTCTCAATGGTCGGAGCGACTGGATTACCCTCAATCCTCTTGAGAAATTTTTCGCGCTCTTCATCGCCAATACGCGAGTCCTCTGATATTATTATCGAGGGGATGAAATTCTCTGACAGTAACTGGCTCAACATTTCCCTCCCGTAGGGGTGCTCCTTGAGCAGGAGATAGGCGAATTTCGGCGTCGGACTAGGTGGCATGTTACACTCTCCTGAGGAGTCATTGGTACCCATCATTTTCGGTCATATCAGGTTCTCACCATCCAGCTACCTCGGGTTCGCCCGCCTCTTCAATCGCTAGATGCCTTCCTCTGCCATGCAGATTGGCTCCTACAATCACCGGCGATAATGGGAATAAAATCACGTAGAGTATCATCATGATGAAGAAAAACAAACCTTGGCCGAATATCTCCTCCATTACGATACTAAATGGTATGAATCCGATAAAGAGAATCGCAGGCACCAAGAACATCAGCCACCGCATACATGGACAATGGTGACAAACTACTAATGTAAATTTCCAGCGTTCGAGAATCGTGGCCANTCAGAGAAGATATGACATCGATTGGCTCAGAGTAATTCTGTTTGGTCTTTTGATACCCTTCCATGTGGCCATAGGCGTGTATTGGTCCACATATGGAACTGAAATAAACCCGAATGTCGGAGATATCGAGGAGCAAGATCGTTTGGAGTTTGCAGAAGCGAATAATGACTACAGCGCAGAGTCTGTTACCATAGAGAGCATGATACTCCATTGGATGCACCAATGGAGGCTTGCAGCACTGTTCATGATTTCGGGGATGGGGACCGCTTTCGCATTCCAGAGGAGGGTATGGAAGACTTTCCTAAAGGAGAGAGTCAAACGCCTTCTCATCCCAATGTTCTTTGGAGCTTGGACTATGGGCTTCGCAGGACAACTAATCACCGGTGAAATCGATTTTAACTTGTCAGAAATGACCTCTGCCTTCCTCTTAGGTATAGTCTGGCGTTCTCTTTCCTTTTGGATCCCCATCTTTGGAAAGTTAATCGCACTCGGCCATCTGTGGTTCCTGTGGAATCTATTCCTCTACTCCCTGATCCTGACCCCGGTTTTCAACTCAGTTCGGAATAACCCCGAGGGGTTATCGTCAAGGGCGATAAAGACCATATTTTCTATGAAATACAGTATCGGGCCATTCCTGCTGATGCCTCTTATTTTAACGATATCAGAGATCCTGTTCAAGCCCTTCTTCCCGGGTTTCATAGGCGTTGCATATGAATGGTTCTGGTTCTTCATATTCTTTGCAATAGGATTCTCATGCATCGTTGCCAAGAAGGAATGGTACGACTTACTCGAGACTCGAAGGACCCTCATAACTGTTCTAGCCTTCCTCTGGACTCTTGCTTTCGTATGGATCCGCCTCGAACAGCATTCCACCGGAATTGCATATGTTGATGGCGGCTGGCTACTTGAGAAACCATACATTCTTCATAACTCCACAACTTTGGCTGCCTGTGCGATCCATAGCTTCCATGCATGGTTTTGGTGTCTTGCCGTATTCGCTTGGGGCGCCCATCTTCTAAATCGACCTAGTAAGCGATTATCATATCTTAATCAGGGAGTGTACCCATTTTACATCGTACATATGCCCCTTGTATTTGCAGGCCTCCGCCTGTCATCCGAGCTAGGGCTCCGAGACATNCCCGCAGTTTTGGTAGCCACTGTATTCACAGTCTTCACTTGTTGGATATTCTTCGAGATCGTAAGAGTCTCGCGTTCCTCCAGATTCCTCTTCGGCATCAAGGATAAAAAAACCAAGTCCAGCGTATCGTAATCACTACCGACGTTAATGCTGGCAAGGCTTGATATCCCGTGTCAATATCAGGTTAATATGGACCCTTCAATCAATGTCCTTGGAACCACTTTGAAGACCTGCAGTGCAGATCCCCTCACTGGATGGTTCAGAGACGGTTGTTGCAATACCGATTCAAGAGACCGAGGAACCCACACAGTTTGTGTCGTGGTCGATGAGGCATTCCTGACGTTCAGCGCAAGCGCAGGGAACGATTTGACGACTCCGAGACCAGATATGCGGTTTCCAGGCCTAAAACCAGGGGATAGGTGGTGCCTCTGCGCAAAAAGGTGGAAACAGGCACTCGATGAGGGCTGCGCGCCTCCTGTGGATTTGGAAGCGACGCATCGCAAGACCCTCGATATCGTCGAATTATCGGTTCTGGAAATGCATGCTCTTTGATTAGGGAGTCACTCTGGACCTATCTCTAGGGAAAAGAACCACTTCTCTGACATTGCCGGCCCCAGTCAGAACCATCAGTAGCCGAGCCACTCCAAGCCCCCATCCAGCATGCGGCGGTGCGCCGTATCGGAAACCATCGGTGTAGAAAGAGAAATCATCGGGATCAAGATCCATGTCCTTAAGATTCTGCTCTAGAACTTCCACACGATGCTCCCGCTGTCCTCCGCTAGTCATCTCATCCCGGCCATAGTTCAGGTCGAAACCGCGACTTAGTTGGCTGCCCGTAGATCCCATTTCTCCTTCCTTGTGGTGGATGTAAAACGGTTTCATCGACATAGGCCATCGGGGGATAAAATGGAAACCAGGGTATTTGGAAGCAATAAGGTCACAATGATGGCTCTCTATGTCGTCACCCCACTCAATATCCCCTCCCCCTTGTTTCACGATTTCTATGGCATCGTCGTAAGGTATTCTTGGGAATGGCAGTTCGGGGACCTCTACGATAACTGATTCCAGCCCCTGGGTTTGTCTGTAGGCATTGATGATGTCCACAAGATCCTGATCATCAGCCGCAACCCTGCTCCATATTGAGTGAATCATGCGCTCTAGCACGCCCATGACATCCCCGTCATCACACCATGCTGCTTCTATGTCGAAGGAGACGAATTCATTCAAATGACGATATGTGTCATGTTTTTCAGCACGGAAAGCCGGNCCTATCTCAAAGACNCGCTCAAGCCCTCCAAGAACCGCCAGTTGNTTGTACAGCTGAGGAGATTGGGAGAGGTATGCCGGGGTATCGAAGTACATCATTGGAAATAGGTTCGTTCCCCCCTCGCTCGCACTAGCGATTATTTTCGGGCTGTTCATTTCACTGAAACCCTCTTCGATTAGATGCTCTCTTCCGTATTGAAGTACCTTCGAGCGAAGTTGGAACATCGCATTGACATGGGCTCTTCTGACATCGAGGTGGCGATTGTCCAGTCTGATGTCCAGGCCTACGTTGACATCATCAACAACCCCTACTGGAAGAGGCGCATCCGCAAGAGCCAGGATTTCTGCAGAGGATACGCTTACCTCGTATTCGGGCGGAGGCGGTGAAACCCCTTCAGGGGTCTTCGGGGGTCTTTTTTGAGCCACAACGCCCGTAACTGATATTGTAGATTCTCGACTTGAAGATTGAATTGATTCGAATACCGACTCGTCCATGGCATCCCTCTTCAGGAAAGCTTGGATTCTGCCAGTTCCATCTCTTAACATCACGAAGCAAACACCCCCGCGACCACGTACAGTTTCGGCGTAACCAGCGAGAGTAACCTGTGAACCGACCATATCGCCCCCATTTGTTACAACCTGTCCTATAGTGTGGGAACGATATGCTGTGGGCAACCACTCGCTGCTGTCTCTCATACCCCTGTCGTGTCGGGGTTGGGTTTTGAATCATATCGGGCCGCGAGGCAAAATAATCCTACAAGTTAGACTATTCAAATCAATTACTTTTCGGCAACAAGCTGTTCGGCAGCAATAAGGAGAAACGCCGTATGGCCTATCGGTTGGTTGCCGGGACGAACTCCTCCGCGACTCGCCTTGGACCAACGACGCTCAATCACTTCCCCAGCCCATTCAATGTACAGGCCCGCCGATTCGCAAGCCTCCCATGATTTCTCCAATTGTATGCTGGTCGGACAGTAGCAACCTAGCCGCCCACCAGGCCGTAGTAACTTCGAAATGTCGCTCACTACAGTCCAAGGTTCTGCAAGATCTAAGATAACAGCATCAAGATGGTCTGTGAGGGTTGAAACCTCTTCACTACAAGATGTGAGGTCCGACTCAAGAAGATGCCATTCGGGGAACTCCGGGAGAATCTCTCTCAGTGTGTCCATGTTTTCACGCCCAACAGTGGCATGCTCCGGCCTATTTTCGACAGATATTAACTTCCCAGAGCCTCCAATCACCGATGCTAAATGCATTGCGAGTCCAGCAGATCCATGACCTCCTTCAAGAACTTTTGAGCCCACTCCAATGCCCATTCTGGATATCAGGTAACCTGCATCCTTGGCAAGGATGACTTGTGCTCTGCGCTTCATGGCCCTTCTGGCTTCGGGAAGTCCCGGATTGACAACTCTGAGCGTCTTCTGACCAATCACGAGTGAGTCGCCAGGCACAACGTCCCCAAGTGTGTCGTCCACATTGAATCGGCCTAGGCCCCTCACACGAACTTCCCCTGATCCCCTTTGAAGCAAATAGGCCCTGCCATCCGATTCCACCAGGGCTAGCCACTCGTCACTCATTGTGCGGCGGGCGCTGTTATGTGTTACAAGCACTTCCGGTCTCAAGTTAGAACTTTGAAATACGCCTCTGCAGGTTTCATTGATAACTCAGTACGGAACCCGAGGTTGGAATGCAGTTGGGGAATAGGTCGCTCACATCGTCGCTCGCAGTGATAATTATCTTGTTAATTTCAGTGTTAACTCCAAGTCCATGGGCTGATGAAGGGACTTCTGATGAGCTCACTGAGCCAGCACCGATGATGGAGGCAGTAAGCCCCGGACATACTGTTTTCGGGGAATATGTCGGCGCACATTGGTGCGGCCCTTGCATGAGCAGTGCATCTCCCTCGCTTGACAATCTGAAGACCTCCAATCCAGAAGACTTCACCTACATATCTTTCTTCGAATCATCATCTGGCGGCTGGCCGAGTGATGGCCCAATCAATCGAATGAGTCATGTCACAGCTTCTTCATCCGGATACCCCACATTCTCGTTCGCCGATCAACAGTCTGGTGCTTGCTACAAGGTTGGAGCAGGCGGAACAAACTTCTACGATCCAGAATACTCGGCTGGTGGATGCATGGATATGTCCTCCAATGATTTNCAATTAAAACTGACAATGTCTTTGGATTCCACGACAAATGACGTCACAATAACTCTCGAATCGAAGTATGTGGGCCCCTTGTCATCTGTAAACGTCTACGTTTACGGCGCGGTAACGGAGAAGATTGGAGCCGATTCCTACGACAATGGCGTCAAACCACATCACAACTGGAGGTCATGGCTCCTCGATAGTACGAGTTCAGGTTTCCAGCAACTTACCCTGGACAAGAATGTCGCGGTCGAGCACACATGGGTCAAATCTGTCAATCTAGTCAGATCATCATCAGGATATTCCCAATGGGAAAATTTCTGGCCAGTCTTCGCATTGATGGACGGCCCGCACACGACATACAACCAGATGTACGCTGCAATCGACCCGGATATGGGGCCACTCGTGGATTTAGGTGTATCAAATTTCCAAGCAGATATCGACGGGGGCCACCCCGGGCTCATACCTGGGGATGCAGTCTCATTATCTGCAACAGTTGAGAATAATGGCGCTGAAGACCACCCAGATGGAGCTGAATTGGTAATCTCGTACATGGACGGACTAGACCACGTAGAGATAGAACGCCATGATTTGCCATCCATGTACCCTGGTCAAACTATCACATTCCAGTCCACATTCGACTCATCGGTACTATCTTCAGTGGCATCAGGAGCTGCTTCTCTCAGGGCTGCGCTCGAAGGAAGCGATTCAGATAGGGTCGATTTCAATGATAAGAATGAGATTTTTATCCCATATGATCTGCCCCCCATAGCAACTAGGCCGACGACAGTAGATGGTTCTGAAATATACCGCGGCGCCTCTCTTGATTTTGAATTATCAGCAATTGCAAATGATGCAGTGGATGACATCACCACCATGACTGCTGAGCTTGAGTACAGCCGTTTCGGACAAAATGATTGGACATCTGATTGGACAGATTGGATTGGTCAGATGGGTGCTGGAGGCAATCTCAAACTGATTCATTCCCTGCTTACGCCCCTCGACGCTCCAACAGGAGATTATGATACGAGGGTCAAATGGACTGATGCACGAGGCCAATCAAGCGAGTGGCTCTACACCGAATCTGCATTTGTACTAAGGAACGCTATTCCCCAGGTGATATCCCCCATGGACCCCCTTCATGCAGGTATGCCCACTGCGAAGGTGGAGACGCAGGAGACCATCTCGTTGGAAGGACTAGTATGGGACGCCGAGACTTCCATTGAAAATCTGGAAATTGATAGTCAAGCCCCACAGTTTAGAAGTTGGAATCCTGATACTAAATCGGTAACTGTAGAATTCGACCGGATAATATACGACTCAACCGGCTCGCCGATTCCACAGGGCCTGTTCATCACAATAAGCGACGGAGAGGACTCCAATACAGGCACACTACTGTTCAATGTAATCGAGAACGGTGCACCGAGATGGTCATCAATATCGCCACAATCGTTCGATGAAGGCGAATCAGCAAGTCTGATCCTCACTCCTTTTCTTTCAGATACCAATGACGAAGGCGCACCCTCCAATCCATCTCTACTGAACCTCAATCTGGAGAGCATAGAGCCACAGGAATTCTTCGATGCGATTATTGTAGGCCATACTCTTTCTGTGAGTGCTGTGGATGAGGACTTCGCAGGAATAGCCACAGTCACGATCAGTGCATCTGATGGAGAGCAAATAACCGAGACCGCAGTCACGTTTGTCATAAACAACATCAATGACGCCCCAAGGATAGATTCCAGTGGAATCAAGCGCATTGTCGCCAAGGCAGGGAGTACATTGACAGTCTCGGTACCGGCGCATGTCTCGGATGTAGATCATGAATTTAGCGAGTTATGGATCGATGTCGACACATATGACGCCGGTTCTGCAACATATGACTTTGATACAGGCTTAATCACGATGAAATGGGATGAAGCCGGGACTGAACTTGTTACCATCACAGCGATTGATCCTGAAGGCGAGTCTGCAACTCACATCATTGAGATAGAGGTCGTAGACTCTTTGCCTCTGGCGTGGGAATCCATGGGAACCCAGGGGGATATCAGCGCGTCTTTTGACACGATGGATTACTCTACGAACCCCGTAGCCACTGTCGCTGAATTGACGAACCATGGCCTCACCAATGTTGAGATCAGATGGCAAGTGTGCAATAGTCTGACAGGGGTGTGTACCGACATGGGGGCCGCCTTTGGGTTTAGCCCGTTCACCGTCCAAGCCAACGAAGGCGTTGGATTGAGAGTTGGCGACTACATCGGCCTCACTGTAAAGGCCGTCGACTCCTCAGGTTTCGATAGGAAATCCGAGATGCTCAAGACATATGCATTAGAGCCGTCCGACATCAGTCAAGAGCCAATTGGCGAAGAAAACCCGAGCAGCGAATCACCAACCTCTTCGTTGTTCTTGGCCGCAGGCGCCGCAGGCGCTTTAGCTCTGATCGCCGCCACAGGCGTCATCGTTACTAACCGTCGAAGGGAGCCCGAGACCCCCACAGCCATGCTGGTTGACGCACCCCTCCCCTTACCACCTGAGGGACTCCCGGAGGGGTGGACAATGGAGCAATGGCAGTACTATGGGCTTGAGTATTTGCGCGGAGAACGTTGAATTGGGTGGTAACGCACCTTCAAGAGGGACCGGTCAGAGGGAGAATATAGGAAGTGGCATAGCATGGCTGGCAAAGATCCTGTTCCAGATCCACTAGATGACTGGGAAGAAGGCTCAGCATTCGGTGTTTCTGAGGATAAAGATCCTGTTTGCCCCACTCCTGTGGAAGAATGGGTCCTCGATCTCCCGATAGAGTCCACAGTCGATGTGCCTATCCCTGAAAGATTGGTGGACCAGGTAATCGGTCAAGACGCTGCCTCTATCGTAGTTAGGAAGGCCTCAGAACAGAGACGTCATGTGATTATGGTCGGGGAGCCAGGAACTGGCAAGTCGATGCTAGCTCGCTCAATGACCGAGTTCCTTCCGCTCGAACAGCTTGAGGACGTCCTTGTTTACCGTAACGTGGAAGACGAGAATGAGCCCAAGGTAAGGACTGTACCAGCAGGAAGGGGACACAAAATAATCTCCGAACGCAAGGCAGCAATTCGCGCACAGAGGAAGAAAACGAATCAGATGCTGCTCTTGATTGCACTTGTGGTAGGTGCAGCATTGCTTCTTGCAACTATTCAAACGGGGGATATGTTGACATTCATATTCGGGTCCTTCCTCTTGATTTTCGGATACTTTTTCCTTAGGACGAGGTTAACTGCTGGTGACGAATCTAATATCCCCAAGCTGCTGATTAAGCACGAACGTAGCGAAGAAGCGCCTTTCATAGATGCAACAGGAACACTGTCCGGCGCACTCCTCGGCGATGTTAGGCACGACCCCTTCCAGTCTGGTGCTGATTTGGCCACGCCTGCCCACGAACGCGTCGAACCCGGGGCCGTGCACAGGGCCAACAAGGGGGTTCTCTATATCGATGAGATACGCATGCTTCGGATGGAAGAGCAACAGGCACTCCTCGTGGCCATGCAGGAGAAGGCACTCTCAATCAGTGGCCGCTCGGAGAGATCTTCAGGAGCGCTGACGAAATCAGAACCCGTGCCCAGCGACTTCATATTGGTCGCAGCCGGCAACTTGGACAGCATTCAACAAATGCACCCTGCCCTCAGAAGCCGAATCAGGGGTTACGGATACGAGGTTTACGTCAACACCGACATGAAAGACACTGAGAGGAACCGTCGGAAACTAGTGCGTTTCGTGGCCCAAGAAGTTCGTAACGAGGCAAAGAGAGACACAGGGAGATCAATCCCCCATTTCGACCGCGCAGCCATCGGGATGATACTCAAAGAAGCACAGCGCAGAAGTGGTAGGAGAGGCAAGCTTTCCCTCAGGCTGCGTGAACTTGGGGGACTCATCAGGATAGCAGGAGATCTTGCATCCGAGGATGGCAGCCCACTCACGACCACGGTACACGTCACCAGGGCTCGTGCAATTGCCAAACCGCTCGAACAGCAAATCGCAGACAGGTATCTAGAGCGCCAGTCCGAATATGCGATGCTCGTTAATCGGGGCAACAGGATTGGCAGAGTAAACGGTCTTGCAGTCTTGGGTGCCGATTCCGGCCTGTCGGACTTCTCCGGAGTCGTTCTTCCTGTCGAAGCCATGGTCACGCCCTCGCAAGGGAGAAGCGGCCAAGTTATCGCAACAGGCGGCCTCTCCGACCTAGCCAAGGAGTCGGTTACGAATATCAGTGCGGTGGTCAAGAAACTGACTGGCAAGGACATCAAGGATTACGATCTTCACGTGCAATTTCCAGGCACACACAATGTCGATGGCGATTCGGCATCAATCACTATGGCCACTGCCATAATATCGGCCTTTGAAGGCGTTCCCATCGATCAGAATCTAGCAATGACTGGATCGCTGTCCGTACGGGGGGAGGTCCTTCCAATAGGCGGCGTGTCCGCGAAGATAGAGGCGGCCGTGAAATCTGGTATCGAGAGAGTCATAATACCAAGGACGAATCTTCAAGACGTTCTAATCGACGAGAAATATGAGTCGATGGTGGAAATCATCTCCGTAGACAGCCTAGATGAGGTTCTGGAACATGCTCTCGTCGGCGAACAAGAGAAGGTTAGCCTCGTCGAGAGGCTTGCCAAGGTTATCGATACATTCTCCTCAGTATCTGATTCAACGCCAGCTTGATATCCAAGCACACTCAACTTGAAGACCCTTCCACCCTTCTTGTGGTTTATGACAAGGCCAAATGGCGCAGCACCTCTGACAGTGCTCTTCTTAGTGGTCTTGATTGATATGATTGGATTCACCCTCGTGATTCCCTTTCTCACCTACTTTGTGCAGGACCTGGCGACAGGTGACGGATTCTCTGACATAGGCGCCCGTGACCGTTGGGTCGGCATTGTGCTTGCTTCTTACACTCTCGGCCAATTCCTATTCACACCTCTACTAGGGTCCCTTTCAGATAGGTTCGGACGACGTCCGATACTCATGTTGGGCCTAGCATCTAACACAGTTTTTCTAATCATCTTCGGTCTCGCTTCGACACTATGGATGGCATTGATTGCCCGCTTTCTTGCTGGAGCGGGCAACGGGAACATAGCTGTAACTAGGGCATATATTGGAGATATCAGCGATAGGGAACAATTGCCAGGCCGAATGGGCATGATTGGAGCCGCTTTCGGACTCGGATTCATGATAGGCCCACTTCTGGGCGGAGTGTTAACGGATCCAGCAGAGGGATTTGGCGGACCGTTTGCAACAGAATGGTGGACAGACCACCCATATTTCCTGCCTTGCCTATTCGCAGCAATGCTATCCCTCATTTCATTGATTTTGGCCAGTCGCATTCTCCCAGAGAGCCTCCCTGAATCTGAAAGAAAGACTCGTCCTAAGTCGGGCGGATTGCGAAGAGTCCTTTCAAATCTGATTGGCGTCAGGGACTTGACCCCTGTTGTCCGTCGATTGATCCTCACAAACGCGACATTCCTTCTTGCCTTCACGATGTTGCACGCGACTTTCATTTTATTCACTGCAATGCCCGTTGAAGACGGGGGCCTAGGCTATGACGAGCGAATGAATGGCTATATTTTCGCATATGTGGGGCTGGTGGGCGTTGTGGTACAAGGTGGACTCATACGCCCTTTATCAAAGCGATTCGATGTGAGATTGTTGATGATCGTCGGCACCACGCTCACTGCAATTGGTCTTGGTTGGATACCCTATCTAGAGCCCACCCCCCTTGCAGTTGGATTACTTGTCATGACGTTCATAGCGGCAGGAAATGGGCTGTTCCAACCATCACAGTCATCAATGCTGACAACAGAGGCAAGAGATTCTGGAATTGATTTAGGTAGGGCAATGGGCGCACAGGAAGGATTCGGCGCCCTATCTCGAATAATTGGACCTATTCTTGCAGCATTTATCTGGGCTGAGACTGTCAATGGAACAGGTCTCTGGACATATCATACGGTTTTCAGAGTAGCAGGACTAATCGCCTTGATGTCTGTATTAATCCAATTCGGAATAAAGAAGTCCAGCAGAGACCAGGAGGCGATGATCAATGGCTAAATTGGCTATAATCGCTCATGGGGGCGCCGGTGCAGACCCTCAGAAGAAATCGAATATAGAGGATGCAATTCAGAAGGGCTCATCACTCCTCGAATCAGGCTTATCTGCCGTTGATGCTGCTGTTGACGTCTGTGTCATCTTAGAAAACGACCCCATATTCAACGCAGGAACAGGAAGCGTAACTAGGTTGGACGGATCGGTACTAGTCGATGCATCCATTCATGTCAGCGATGGGCGATTAGGCTTCGTGACCTCCATGCCTGAGACTCCAAATCCGATAAAAGTGGCCCAAACATTGCTCGATGAAGAGATAAACGGCCTAGGGGGTATCGGAGCCAGGGAGTGGGCCGATCAGAGGGGCATACCGAGGTCAGCGGTAATTCCGAGGACCACCGGAGAGACTGCCTCTGGCGACACAGTAGGCGTAATAGCCATGGATTCTGAAGGAGTCATGGCTACAGCAACTAGCACTGGGGGCTGTAGTGACCGGCCCGCGGGACGTATCGGAGATGTCCCCCTCCCGGGATGTGGTTTCTGGGTGGAGTCCGGTGTTGCTGTCGCTGCAACAGGGATAGGTGAAGCGATAACTCGGGAGATTCTTTCCCACAGGGTCCACGGATGGATTTATCGAGATGGCATGCCCATGGTGCATGCTTTCGAGAAGGTGATTGAAACACGTTTTGACGAATCGACAGATATTGGCCTGATTGGAATGAGTAGCGATGGTTCATGCGTCGCTCGGGCAAATACGAACATGCCATGGGCTAGCTGGAACTCAGACGGCATCAGGGGATGAGGTTAAGCCAAGTTCCTTGGTGGGACGGCTGCGTGGTGAGCCTGATGACAGATATCGAGACCAAGATTCAGCAAATAGCCACAGTACTCGGTCAGCTCGAGGATACACAAGTTCCGAGGAACATACGAAACTCAGTGAAAGACGCCGTGGATAAGTGGCTGCTCAACGAATCGAAGGACATGGATGTCCGTCTCGGCATGACTGCTTCGATGCTGGACGAGATATTCAACGATGCCAATTTGCCCATACACTACGGGCCGCTTTGCCTCCAAATCCAGACAACTCTCGAGATACTGCTGAACGAAGTCCGCCAAGGGTAGTCATCCCAGCCATATTCCCATCGCTACCAGTAGCATGGTAATCCCGACTCCGGCATCGATCCACTTCCAAGTCCGGGGTTCCGATATCCTATGCGAAATCGAACGAGCCCCGAATCCAAGTGAGAAGAAGAAAACGAATGACGCAAGCGCAGCCCCGGCTGCAAACGCCACACGTTCATCGCCTTCCAATCCAGCCGCACCCCCGCCGATTAGCAGCAGAGTGTCCAGGTAGACGTGAGGATTAAGCCAAGTGAAGCCCATTGTAAGTACAGAAACCTTGAATGCAGATTCCGAATACTCCGGGGAATTCACATCAAGGCCACTGGAACCAGCGTAAGCAGCTCGGAATCGAGTTAATGCATACACTACCAAGAATGCCACCGCTGCAATCTCGAGGATATCCGCATTGCCGCTCTGTGAAACCAATTCACCTACAACGAAGACGCCGAGTATGATCAGTACCGCATCGGAAATCGAACAAATCGAACATACGAGTAGGACGTGTCTGCCGGAGAGGCCCTGCCTAAGCACGAATGCATTCTGCGCACCTATGGCCAGAATAAGTGATAGGGATAGTGCGAATCCAGTCAGTGCATGAGCGAGGAGCAACTCAAGTCGCCCTTCTCTCTACAGCCTTCTGCCGCAGCCCGGTATAGCCGCACTTCCTGCATACCTTGACGCGATATCCTCGATGCGTGGCCGAGCAACGCATACAGATCAACTTCCTTAGAAGCCGCTTCTCTGCCTCGGGGAATCGCTGTGCCATGGAAGCGAGCCACCCAACCCCCCTTCATAACCCATTCCCAAAAGAGCCGATGGGGTTTGAATACCGTTAATGCCGCAACCAATGAGTTCATACACCCTCGTCAAAGGTGAGTGATACGGTGCCAGCGACAGTTATTCTTGGAGCCCAGTGGGGCGATGAAGGAAAGGGCAAGGCAATCGACCAATTAGCCTCCAGATACGGGTGGACAGTCCGTTTCCAGGGAGGCAACAACGCAGGACACACCATTGTCATAGGGGACACGACTCTGAAGTTACATCAGATACCGTCCGGCCTCCCGACTCCTCATTGCAACCTTGTTCTGGGGGACGGGATGGTAATCGACCCATGGGTTCTCGAAAAGGAACTCGATGCGTGGAAGGCCCTCACCGGCGAGGAACCAGAGGGGTCTAGGCTATTCATATCCGAGCGCGCCTCAATCATTCTCCCGTTCCACAGGTTGTATGACTCTGCAGACAAGGTCGTAGGAACAACTGGAAGAGGCATAGGCCCTGCTTACAGGGATCGGATAGAGCGGGTAGGCATACGTTTCGCAGACATAGAGGGCGTACTCGAAAACAGCCAGTCACTAAGCGCATCAGCTTCCAGAATGTCCTCGCAACTTGCTGCTATCGGTATCGATCAGGAGATCTCTGCACAAGACCTCGAGAATGATTTGAGATGGATACTCGACAGATACGGTAGCGCCATAGCGCCAACAGGGCACATGTTGGACATTGCACTCAGAAATGGCGAGCAAGTACTTCTCGAGGGGGCACAGGGGGCGATGCTTGACATCGACCAGGGCACATACCCCTTCGTAACGTCCTCCGTCACATCAAGGGCAAACGCGTCTCACGGGGCGGGAATACACCCCGGACACATAGGTCCGTGCCTCGGGGTAACCAAGGCATACACAACTCGTGTTGGAAACGGGCCATTTCCGACAGAGATACCCTCTGAAGACCCATCTGGCCAGCATCTCGCAAAAGTCGGCCATGAGTTTGGCACCACTACTGGCAGGCCAAGAAGGACAGGGTGGCTAGACATACCCGCGCTAATGGAGGCAAATAGGGTGAATGGGTTCTCGGGGCTTGTCCTCACCAAACTCGATGTGTTGGCCGGACTAGATGAAATCAAGATCTGCATAGGATACGAATTGGATGGGCGTCCGATTACCATGCTGCCCGTCCGTGCCGAGGATGTCGCACGCTGCATACCTGTTTACGAGACACATCCAGGATTCGAGGCAATAAGCGAAGATGAGTGGCTTGCAATGGCCCAGAAATCGCATGAGGAAAAATCCTGGTTAGAAGCTCTCCCCGATGCTGCAGCATCGATCGTCACGAGGATAGAAGAGCTATCCGGCATCGAGGTCCAGTGCGTGGGGATCGGCCCAGATAGAAGATCCACGCTCTCAAGGCCGGGCGGTATGTTCGATCACCCACTTGATTTGGGAAATTTCTAACCGTGTAACCATGAGGCGATGACATGGGATTCAAGTCGCGAGCTAAGAAACTGAAACACGCAGCCGATGCTGCGAGACCACCCAAAGAAGACTCAGGGGATGACGATGAGGGCGTGACCCCCTGCGACGTAAGGAGCTGCAAGAATTGGGCTGACAAGTCGATGGGCGGTCGAAGACTGGCATTCGATAGGGCAGCAGATGTCTGGGGCGAGGATGGACTCGCATCGGACGGGAGAAGGCTGTCCGTGTNCAAGCAATGTTACAGGGAATGGAAGAAAGCCAAGAAGGACGATCCTGATGAGTGGTCTTGATTCGGCCCAATCATGAAAATCACGGGATACCGCTTCAAACATCGAGAAGCCAATACCAATATTCAATACCCCATCACTCGACACTGCATATAGGGGAGCTTAGCGCTGAGAGGTCGCCTTCGGGCGACGACCCTTTGACCTGATCTGGGTAATGCCAGCGGAGGGAGAGAAATGGAAACGAATATCGCATATGGATTGATGATTGCAACGCTCGGTATCTTCGGCTACATCGGATACCAGGCATCGACTGACAAGGAAATCGGGGCAGACGAGTACCTCTCTGCCAGAGGATCGCAGGGCTGGCTTCGGATAGGGCTGAGCCTCTTCGCCTCTGGGATGGGGATATGGATTCTATTCGGCCCTTCCGAGAATGGCTACTACGGCGGATTCTGGGATGTGGTCGGATATGCAGTATCGGCAGCAACGCCATTCCTCCTTCTGGCCTATGTCGGCCCGAAGATACGCGAGAGGCTACCGCTCGGAGTGACTCTGGCAGACTACGTGCGAATCCGATTGGGCAGGCCGATGCAGATCTACGTGGGCCTGATTTCAGTCCTGTACATGTTCACATTCCTATTCGCTGAATTCACTGCAATCGGAAAGGCCACTGAAACGCTGTCTGATGCTGAGCCACTCGTTCCGATGCTCTTGGTAGGGGCAGTCACTGCAGCCTACACGTCCCGAGGGGGACTCCCTGCGTCCCTTGCAACCGACCGCATTCAGGCTTGGACCATTCTATTCCTTGTCGTGGCACTGTTGCTGACTCTCTTCGGGGGAGACATCGACGGACTCATTTCAGACGCCAAGGCGTACAACCCTGAAGGAGACATAGATTGGAGCATCGGCTCAATGTCGTACATGGACTCTTTCAAATCCGGATTGGCCTTGGTGGTGGCTATCACCGCTGCAGAGATGTTCTCTCAGGGGAATTGGCAGAGGGCATGGGCCTCCGAGTCCGACGAGGCCCTCGCCAAGGGGGCATGGCTTGCCGCGGCACTCGTCCTGCCACTGGTGTTCGTCATGGGTGTGCTGGGCACCGTTGTAGCGGGACAGGGTAACGCGGAGGACCCCTCTGCTGCCTTCTTCTACCTGATCGAGGATGCCGGTGTTATGTTCGTAGCCGCATTCATCGTCCTCGCAATCGCCCTGGTATGCTCCAGCGTCGATACCCTGCAGAATGCCGTAGTGGCTTCGATATCGAGGGACCTCAGTGATAACAAGATGAGCCTGGAAGATGCAAGATACCTGACAATCGGTCTGATTCCGATAGCGATCTTCCTGGCCACCGGACCCACCGTCCCGGATATTATGCCGCATATCGGAGGATTCACCTTCGACGCAATCGGCGTGTTCCAGATATTCCTGTTCGCCGACCTGCTGGCCGCGGCCACGGTCATGCCGGTGCTCCTCACGCTGTGGGGGGAAGTCTCCTCGAGAGGCGCACTTCTGGGTGCGATCTCCGGCCTTCTATCGGTGATAGCTTACGGAGCTTGGACAGGAGACCTGTGGACGGGTGTTGAGTACATCTTCTCCCCTACGAACGAGTTCGGTCTGGCGAATCTCTGGGTCTTCCTGTCGGCGGTCATTGGATCTGCTGCTGTGACTGTGCTGGGTTCATACGCTCTGCCCGATGAGTAGGCCCATGCGTTGGTTCAAGCCATGGACCGGATTATGGGCGCCCATTTGGGTCAGGAGAAGAGGCATGGGCGGGTACCGCCTGCCCCTGGAGATTTTTCTGATCGGCATAATCATCGTTGCAGTGCCCTACTTCGCAACCAACAACATCGCGAACGCATATCTGGACACGGTATTCGACCCCGAGATAGCACTCGACAGGCAGATCCCCGTCTGGAACTGGACCATCCTCCCATACGCCCTCCTGTACATNTTCTACCCAGCAACGCTCCTGCTCTGCCCAAAAGACGACCGCGGTTATTCCGAGCTCGTCGTCTTCATGCAGATGCTCATCATGGTGACGGCGTTCTGCTGCGTCATATTCCTCGTCCTGCCCGCTGAGATCGACCTCAGGGACCAGATAGACTGGGACTCGATGAATGCATGGGAGACCATCCTATTCGAATTCATCCACATGTCCGACAACCCCTGGAACGCGTGGCCCAGCCTGCACATCGTGCATTCCTACCTACTCGCCAGGGCGATGACCGTGTGGATCATGAGGAAAAGGGGCGGATCCCCGATTCTATGGAATGCCGTCTTGGTGACTGTTTGGACCGAATGGACGCTCCTGTCGGTCAGCATATTGACCACAAAACAGCATTATCTGTTCGATTTGCTGGCTGGGATAATCGTCGCGCACCTGGCATGGTTGGCCCTGCAGAAAACACTCTCTGAGATTAATGACCTAGGGCCGAACCAATTCGCCAGAGAATACGGCTGGACCGATTAATCGTATTCTGGAGGATGTTCTCCAAGGTCATCGACATGGTCGAAGAGGTGGGTCATGACAAATCAGCCCACTGATATAGAATATAGATGGGATTGGAATATAATTAGATATCTGCATCAATGAAATTTAACACATCGCTCATAATATATTTCCAAACTATATTTCATAATTTAGAGAATTAATCCTTGTCTAAACATTGTGTTCGTAGGATATAATTTTTATGTTAAGGAGATATATATAATATTTAGATTATTAATAAATGTTAATACTGAAAGCAATATCTAAGTATATATCCCAGTGCTATGTCCCAATATCATGGCCTTGAGTGGGCGAGCGAAATCAGAGGTCAGGAGAATCCANATTACCGGAGGCTCGACGTATATAGTCAGCCTACCAAAAAAATGGGTCACTGAGCACGGACTTGCCGCAAAAGACCAAGTCAGAGTAGAGTGGAGGCCTTCTGGAAATCTTAGAGTAATTCCTGAGGCTTCATCAATAATCAGAAGGAGAGAGATTGAGATTAATCTGAATGATATTCCAGGTGACTTTATACTCGATCACTTGATAGGTGCCTATCTTTCAGGAGCACAATTAATCAGAATCAGATCAAAGGATGGTTTCGATAGAACCAACCGCAAAATCTTCAGGTCCTTTATACAGACAACAAGGGGAATCGAAATCACTACTGAGACCGAAAAAACAATTGAAATGTTAAGCCTACTGAATCCTTCGGAGATGCCACTATNTTCAAGCATAAACAGGATGTATCTACTTATCTCCAGTCAAATTAGGGATATTAATGAAGTCTTGAAAGGGGCCAATTCATCTATTTTAGAGGACGCCGAAGAAAGAGAGAAAGAAATCGATGCCCTTAGGTTCCTCATGGAAAGACAGGTCGGATTAATACTAGAATCTTCAAGATTAGAGGATTCCATGGGGACAAATAGATGGGAAGCTTCTGAATTATCGAGAATAGTAAGGACATTTGAGAGGATGGGAGACCACTCTTTCAGGATAAGCAATCTGATTATGGAATTCGAAGGAGACAATCTGCCCAATGATTCAGTATTGATGTCCATAATACCAATGTGGCAGAGCTCAATGAAGCTCCTGATATCAAATCTCAGGAAAAATAAGGTCGCTGAGGTCCATGATGCAAAGAAACATCTCAACTCAGCCATATGGGCCATGGAGGATTACGAGTCGAATCTATGGGATGATAAAGTTGGAAGGGTAAATGCCCTATATCGATACAGATTGTCTGAGTCTCTCAGGAGGATATGTGCTTACGCTTCAGACATGGCTGAGATACTAATTAATATTCACAACCACAGATCCTCCGTCGAAGTAAATATGTAGTTTGATTACCTACATACTTAAAGGAGTTCAGAATCCTCCAAGATCAGTATATATATTGGCCTAGAAGGCATACTGAGGATTATAGTCATTTAATTATATAGATTCTATATGATACGAATCTCTATTGTGTCTATACGGCTCTCTTTCATGCCGAGTACTAAACACGCGTAGCCCAACGGAGATGAAATTCTTGAATGATAAACTAAAACCTATGATAATGACTTTAATTATGCTGACGGTCCCCCTGGCAGGTTGCCTCAGCGGATCGGATGATAGTGATGATGAGCCTGCTCCCATTGACATAATGGGGTGCACGGATAATACGGCGAATAACTACGACCCAAGCGCCACGTCAGATGATGGCTCCTGTACTCACGACAACAACAACGGTGGCTCAGATGATGTTATGGGATGCATGGATGATGCGGCCAATAACTACGACTCAGCAGCGACTGTTGACGATGGCTCCTGTGAGTTTGACGAAGACCCGACGGACATCGACTTTGACGGGATAGCAGGCTTCGATGCCAGTTCCATCCAGTGCGGACCTACTGGAGATATCTCGATAGCGGGTTCTAGTACAGTTTTCCCAGTTGCTAACCTATGGGCCGAGGCCTACCAGAAGTATTGCAACGGCGTCGCAATAACCGTGGAAGGCGGTGGAAGCGGAGCAGGTGCAGGTAGAGTATGTGCTAACTCCGAAAAAGGTACGCCAGTCGACATTGGAGACATGTCCAGGGGATGGAAGTCCTCCGNGGCATCTACCGATGATGGATTCACCTACGATTGCCTTAAGGGCGACACATCCAGATCTGCTATACAGATTGATGTCGCTATCGATGGACTTTCTGTAGTAATGAAGAAGGGTGGAGCAGCTGACACATGTGTGTCCGGAATGGGCGGCCTGTCAGTTGACCAGCTTCGATGGATATACAGTGATTACACAGCAGCTGAGCTGATTGCAACTGGATGGGACGCCAGCTCCCTTTCCAACAGCGACAATAACGACGCTACTCACCTATGGAGCGAGCTAGATACATCCTGTCCCAATGCGGAAATCAAGATATCCGGGGCAGACTCCGAATCTGGTACTTATGAGTACTTCATGGAGACAGTTCTTGCTGATCACGACAATGGAGAAGCGTTTGACGCCAACAGGCCAGATGGGTACACCAACAGCGCCGAGGATGAAGTAATAGTAAACTACCTAGAATCCAACGAAGAAGCAATTGGTTACTTCGGCTACGCTTACTATGATGCTAACAAGGACGCTCTCTCAGCGGCCGCAGTAGAGAATTCCGATGGGGAGATGGTTCATCCAGACACAGAAACAGTCG
>NHIP02000005.1 GCA_002170775.2 Euryarchaeota archaeon TMED192
CCCCGCGACTTATCGCAGCTTGTCACGACCTTCTTCGGCTCTCGAGCCGAGCCATCCCCCAGTCGGGTTGTAGCATCAGGATCAATTGTTGTACATTCGATTCCTCACCTTTGGTGAGTCCTCTGGTGTCCAGGCTTCTCGATTCGTCGTTGGATTCCTAGGCCACATTGTCTCCCCGCAGGGCAACGCGGCCTCATCCACTTCCCCCCTCAGCATCACTGAAGGGGTGCACTAAAAGCAGCCCTGCGACTTGCCTTCGGTATATCAAGTAGACGGGTGATGAGGCCGTAATAACCAGTTAGAGAACGATGTACGTAGACGCTATCACTCGACTTCGGAATCATCAACGGAATCTGCGAACTTCCCATAGATGATTGGAGTGCATAACAGAGATGCAACCATCATAGCCGCTATGATTACGAATGGGTAGATATTGCTCTCCCATACAATGGCATACCTGACTATCACGTAGACCGTTGAGGTCATTATGGTCAAGATCATTATCGGGAATCCGGTCTTGAAGAATCGATTGAAGGATATGTCGTTGCCAGACCCTTCAGCAAGACCCGCGGCCACCACGTTGGCAGATGCCCCTATGATGGTGCCATTCCCTCCGAGGCAAGCCCCGAGGGCCAAAGCCCAAGCAAGGGGGCCGAGCTCAAGGCCCAGATTGGGGTCGTTGGCAAGCTCGATTACAACCGGGACCATAGTCGCCGTATACGGTATGTTGTCGATGAAAGCGGATGCTATCGCTGAGACCCATAGAAGCAGTACAACGGACACCATGAGCCTATTATCCTCAGAGGCTCTCGAAATGATGCCTGATATGCCGTCTGCTATGCTGTCGATCAGACCCATGTACTGAAGCCCCCCAATCATGATGAAGAGCCCTGCGAAGAATATGATGGTGGTCCATTCCACTGCATCGAGCTGCTCTTCTACGTGGTGAGGCGATGTGACAAGTAGCATCAGAACTGCGCCTCCAAGGGCTATTGTGGCCACTGTTAGTAACGGGTGGGGGAATGCCGAATGGGCGAAGAATCCGATAATGACCAATGTCAGTATAGCACCGGATTTTTTCAGCAGCTGCATGTCCTTGATTCCGTATCGAAGGCGCAGCAGGTCCACATTGCGATGCCTGGCACCGGAGAGGCCCTTCGATTCAAGACGCGAAAGTAGCCAGAACGAGGGGGCTATTGCGATTACTACGGCAGGCCCGACGTGAACTATGAAATCGACGAATGTGACTCCCTGACCTGCAAGCATATCATAATCTGAGAGAGCCTGTGGCGATAGTTGAGCGCCGATTATTATGTTCGGTGGGTCGCCGATCTGTGTTGCAGCGCCTCCGATGTTTGAGAACATCACCTCTGCAATAATCAGAGGTACCGGTTCTAGATCGAGTACTTTGGAAATCTGGATTGTAACTGGGACGATCAACAAGATCGTAGTCACATTGTCGAGGAAGGCCGAGAATACTGCCGTGATTGTACATAGGATTATCGAAAGTCTCCAAATTGAGCCACCGCTGTAGGCGTATGCCTGCACTGCAGCCCATTCGAAGAGACCTGTTTTCGCTAGCACATCTACGATGACCATCATCCCGATGAGAAGCCCCAGAGTCTCTTCGTCGATCCAAGTAACAACGGTTCCAAGATCTGGCCCGTCGCCCACTGCATGGAGTGCGACCACGACAGCGATTCCACCGATAGCGGCTGCCAGAGCCCTGTGGACGAACTCGAAGACAATCAACGCGTACACCGCGACGAGGATCACAAAGGCCAGTGGCGTGATCCATCCCGGCATATCCTCAGGTGGAGTCCACCCTCCGCCAGTCGAAATAGCACCAGCAGTAACCACGGGGATGAGTGCCAAACAAGTGACCAGGAAAATCGAGAGGTTCATTGGACTTCGATACCATTTCGTGCGAAGCATGCTTTCGCCTTCTGCGTGGACCATATGAAGGCTACCTGTGAGATTGTTCAGCGTCGCCACAATACAGCAACGTTGCCTCTGACGAAGACCGCGTGCGAATTCGTCTTTTCTTCGATTTCGGCAATTATGCTAAGTCTCGTATTTTTCTCCCCTGCTACACCCCGATTAAGCTTAATCTTGACGAGGGGCCTGGACCCGAGTTGATCATTCACCTCATTCACCACAGATTCTGAGAGGCCTCCTTTTCCTACCCTTATTGTGGTCTGGAGATCTCTCGATTTTGCCGCTTCCATGATAGTTCTCGGAACCTTGATTTCAGAGATTATAATCACCTCCAAGATATCTGTGGACCCTTCCACACTTGATGCATGTTACGATAACCTGGCCAGCCCTAATCCGAGTTCTTGAATTTGAGGAGTTGAGCATTTTCCTGCAGTTCCTGCACGACCTCATCCTAAGTTCGCCTGGAATTCTGACTCGATTTCTGCGAGCGGTTCGGAGCATGGCAGATCCAGCAGCCTCTGCGACTTCTGAAGAGGGGTCGATGAGCCATATTCTCCCGAGGCTGTCAACAGCGTCAGAGGCGATTTTAGCCCTTCTAGGCCTGGTTCTGCCTCTTGCTCCCATGGATTCACCCCACCGTACGCCTGTTGACCGCATCGCGGACTAATGAGGACACTTCCCCCATCGGGCCTGTACCGTCGATCTCGACCAGAATCCCTTTTTTTGTGTAGTAGGATTCCAAGGGCGAAGTTTGCGAATGGAATGTCGAAAGCCTTTGGCGGACGGTTTCCTCAGTGTCGTCAGTCCTTTGGATGACTCGATGGGCAATGTCATCCGGAGGGGGGCGATGCGCTATGTGGTATATCTCACCGGTTTCTGGGTCGGTTCTCCTTCCAGTTATCCTGTCGACTATTATGTCGTCAGGTACATTGAGAGAAAGAACCATGCACACGGGAGTCAGGCTCTCCAAAGCCTGCGCCTGAGGGATCGTTCGTGGGAATCCATCGAATAGAAGTCCGTCTGACGCGTCCTCTCGCTGTAGCCTTCTCCTAATCAGTTCGATGATGATCGAATCTGGAACTAGTAGGCCCTTCTCCATGTACGACTTGGCTTCATTGCCAACATCACTCTGCTCGTTTACTGCTTCACGCAGCATATCCCCCGTGGAAACCTGCGGTTTTCCGGTTATTTCGGATATAAGACCGGACTGCGTTCCTTTTCCAGCACCGGGAGGGCCGAACAATATTATTGATTCACTTCGATCCCAGGACTCCATTAGTTTGCCTCCTGTGTCGATAGTGCTTAAATTGCTGTGGGTCTAACTCTGGTTCTCCTTGAGCCATTCGGAGCCATACTCTCTCCATTGGTCCATTGACCAGCCATCCGGTAGTCCGCTTGGAGGTAGGGGGGGTGTTGTTTTGCCCGGAAGGGGGGGTAAATCCAATTTGGGCATTGAGTCCCTGATGGCAGCTTCCATATCGCCTTTTTTCACGGTAGTGCTAAGGGTTTCATCGGCCGCTTCGGTAGAAAGTGCGTTCATCCTGCGCGTAGACGCTTCGCCCTGCATAAGGGCGGACCCCTCGGGAATCAAGTCCTCCCCAGGGGTTTCTGATTCTGGCGATGAGCGCCTCAGAGAAATTATTCCGACAGTTGCGGCGAGGATGAGGAGGATGAAAACGAGCGGCATTAGGAACGGAGGCAGGGAGTTACCGATTCCGCTTCCGGTGGCTGGCAGGATATAGACCGTTACGGATTGGGGCTCGTCTAACACCAAATTGGTCTCATCGCAGGATTGGCCTGTGGGATTGAATGTTACGTGGAAGTTTTCGATCCCTGGGTCCGCATCCTTGTCTACGCCCAATGTGAAGTCGAGGATTCTGGATTCCCCTGGTGCCATCTCTGTTAGTTCTCTCGTGGAGCTCAACTCTGCGAATACGTCTGATTCCTGGGTCAAATCCATACTGAAGGCAGATGGCATATTGCCGACATTGTGCACCGTTGCAGAAAATATGGCGGTGTCCCCTGCCTCTACTGAAGGATACTCAGAGGCCTCGAGTGAAAATCCGCACGTCTCCCTGACTGAGACTCGGATATCGGCTGACTGGAGTTCTATCTGGTCTTCAAGCAGCTCATTCGAGCCTTCGACAATGATTGAAACTACCTCTCCGGATTGATCTACAGGCCACCCATCAGGAACGCCGACGCCCATGACCAGTGTGAGGTCCTGATTTGGTTCGATGAATGAGGGGGATATCGATTGTAGGCCGATTGACCACCCCTCGGCTGTTCCTGTGAAGGCCCACGATAGATCAAGTCGCACATTCCCGGGATTAGATATCCCAAGGGGGAATTCTGCAAATTCGCCAGCTAGAAGCTCAAGCGTTTCCGGCGCCTCCATAGATATTTCCAGACGTGGTTGGAGAATGAATCTTGAAGAGTCGATTACTGTGACTTGCTGGCCTTCTGTGGTTCGGAACGTGAGTAATGCGCGATCACCCATGGATGCTGTTGGTGGTGCAATCGAAGTGGCCAAGATGCTGGCCATGGAGCCGGCCTCAACAGAGACTTCTATGGAGGCCCCGCCATCAAATACAGATATCGCCACGGGATCAGGGGATTCTGGATTTAGAGTAGCTTCCAGCCCCCATGTTGAGTCCGAGAGTCTGATGGTCACGGACATTTGCATGTCGATATTGCCTTTATTGTAGATTTCTAACTTCGAGTCTTCCCTGACCATATTCAGCACTGGCCTGTCCTCCGATGCCGCGATAGGGGGCAGTTCGTCCCCATCCCCGTCTGAAAGCTTCGTTGTGAAGTCCCTGCTCTCCTCAACCACAAGAGAAGCCTGTATGGTTTCACTAGGACCGTCGCCGTCAGGGGAAGATATCATGCATGTAACGATCTCTACATGTCCCGAGGAAGGCAGCCCTAAGGTCGCAGGGGGGACCAAGACGGATACTGGAATCGTGATATATTCCAATCTTGCCAGTTCGGGAAGTAGAACTGTGTCTGATAAAATTGAGTCTATCCGAGTCGACCAGCCGCTGGCAGAGGAGCATTGCGCCTCATACACCGTGTCCCCGTTGCCGGTATTGAGAATCGCCATGTCGAAAGAGGCGAAATTTCCTGGCCTGGAAGAGAAGTCGTCCAATCCGCTAGCAAGTATCTGGAGCCCCTCTACACGAGGGACCTTGACCTCGAATGCTCTGCTATTGACGACGGTGGGGTTCTGGATGTCCCTCACGACTACTCGTGACAGGAAATCCCCTGGCACTGCAAAAATGGGCGTGCCCTGTGCGTTCGGGTCGGCACTTTCGTCGGTCATGGTTAGAGTGACTGTGATGTTATCATTTGGTTGGCCTGAGGCTGCTAATTCAATGGGGCCTGATTCTGAAATTACCCTTGTCCAATCGTCATCAGGGTTTACCAGTGCGCCTCCATCAATCACCTGTTTGACAGGAGTGGCAAGGAGGGATATCGTAACATCCGAAGTACCAACGTTTTTCACAATGAAATCAAATTCTGATGATATTTCTGAGGTCGGGTCGAGGACTCTGGATGATGCCGATTCAATCTCGTCAGAGTCAGGCATGGAACCATCCTGCATCAGAGGGGTGATCTCGAGACCCTGCTTGGATATCTGTATCTCCAATTGAGCGATATTGTTGTTCACCCCTGCAACCTCGTCATTCGACTCTACCACGTCGGCACCGACATCGATCCTCAATTCAAGCAGATGCGTACCAACAGATTGGAATGCATGTTGTACGGCCCAAGTCTCAGTCCCTCCCGGCGAGAGCCGCGGCCTTGCATTTGTGGCTATGCTCTCTTGTTCGGTTATGTCGAATATCTCGACACTGTAAGATTCGCTCAAAATATTCCCTTGATTACGCCATTTCATCTGTATCAGGAGTTGTTCCCCCTCAAATATCACATCGTCATTGATTCTCAGGGAGTCGTCCAGTACTGTGAAATCCGCGTGATCTACCCATTGTGCATCGGCAGTGATTACCAGAGAGTAACCGTTCTGAGTGATTCCTGCAACGTCCCGGACCTCAACCACCCATGTGCCACTTTCAGCATCTTGCAGACGCAATCTTTCGACGTTATTCAGATGGTCCGCGATCGTTGACGGGGTACTGAATCCTTGGGAGAAGGCGTTTCCAGCATATTGGACGCCGCTCGGGCTTGTCACAAGCAGATTCAGATCGTTGATCAGTCTCGAAGCGCTATCCAGAGCGTTTACTGAACCCTCTGGATCCGTCCATGACAGTGTGATGTCAAGAGGGCCCTGTTGAACGTCGATAAGCTGTACCAGTGCTTCCCCGGGACTAAGTTCATGACCGTAATCAATGAGTGTGCTCAGAGTGACACCATCGGGCGAGATGGGGCTCAAAGTTCTCATGAGGTCAATTTGGCCCCAGCCCTCATCGGAGTTGGGTATGTCTGGTTGGCCTAGATCAGATGCCCCATTGATTAGAATTGCTTTGACTAGGGACGCATCTGGTTCTGATATTCCAAGGTCTTCTCTTAGATGCTGCCTTACGAGCAAGGCCGCACCTGTGGCAGTTCCGGTGGCCATGGATGATCCGCTGTTTGAGAAATAGAGGGGAGTCGTAGAATCGCCATGTAACGCATCGGAGCAGGATTGGCCGGGGACTGCTGTGGCTTCTTGAGCGCGTGCAGAACATATCGCGCCCCCTGGAGCCACTAGATCTGGTTTTATTCGCCCATCAAGAGACCCGCCCGAATTGTTTGATGATGGAGAGCTTAGGGGCTGTCCTCCTCCCGAACCTTGAGTTGATGCTCCTACTGTGAGTACATTCTTTGCAGTGCCAGGCGGCGTGGTGGTTGCTCCTTGTGTGGATCCCAGGTCACCAGATGCGAAGACTGCTAGATACGATGGCTGGTCCACAATGAATGAATCCGCTGAATTTGAGTCAGTGGTATATTCGCCCGGTTGATTCACGCTCCCCCATGCGTTGGAATGGGTCCGGGCCTGATTATTCAGCGAGTGGAAGAACATACTGTATATCGTTCCCCAGCGAGCTAAAAGGCCGGAAGCATCGTACTCAATTTGATAGAAGTTGACTTCTGCGGCGGGCGCTATACCCAGAGTCTGATCATCATCGGAGGCATTTCCCACGATGATTCCCGTGACGTGAGTGCCGTGGCCGGAATTTGTATCCGATGCTGAATTGTCCGGGCCGAACTGATTGTAGACAGCCCTGATGTTATCCTCTATTGATGGGTGGTCTTCATCGATACCGGTATCTGTTATCGACACTATCTCACCTGAGCCGTCATAATCCAAGGGAGGGGAGGTGGAAATCGGAGATAGCCCCATTATTGACCTCGATTCTGCATCATGAGACACTATGCTAGCTCCCTCGGAAATATGAATCACACGACCGTCCGTAAGCAGCCTTGCTATCACGAGAGAATCGATTGACCTAGCTTGACAAAGCCTGTCTTCACATCTGATATCTGACCCAGGCGAGTATGTGAACTGTAATAGCGACTCCTCCATTGATTTGAGTTCGGATGGCTCTATGTTCCTGGTTAGGTGGACATCTATATCCAAAAGTGCCCTCTTACCATCTACAAGGGAGGGGTCTATCCTCCAAGAGGTCGGAAAGGGTTCTACCCACCGTATTGATTGTTCCATGGACAGGGATTCAATCGTGTTGATTCCCTCTGGCCCTTGCATGATGGAAAATATGGCTGCGTGATCTGGATAGAAATCCTGGAAAATACCCCCTGATGAAACTACGATCTCCATCATATTCCTTAGATCCGTTGAAGTCGATTGGATAATCACTAGTCCGTCGAATTCCATTCTTTCGATCAACGAATATGTATTTCGGGCATCCAGAAGTGGGTCGTATGCGCCATAGGGGCTATGGATTAAATTCGAGGGAGGCAGCAATTCTACGGCGGCCATCGATGGTGCGGGAGGGTTGACGTAGCCGCTATTCTGGCTATCGTTTTCATATTCTTGAGCATATGAATTTGCGGTTGTGGTGGCCGTTGTATGGGATAGGACAATGATGATGAGAATCATCGCTTGTGCTCGTGAGCGGCCCATCATACTCTAGCGGGGGTCGCGGTGGGACTTTTCACCCTTCAGGGAGAATGGGCATTATTGACGTCAAACCAGAGAAGCTGCGATCGAAGAATCTGTGATCTCAACTGAGGCTCTCCAATCGTGTTCCATGCCCATGAGGGCACGAACGGCATCAACATTCTCTGGAATCACATCACTCTCCTGATGTATTGCTTGGAAATATCTCAATGTATTGCCGTCCAAACTTGCACCATCTGTCCATACGAATATCTCGTGTAGATCGCCCCATGGGCGGCCGATATCTCGTGCCATCTCCATCACTTCCGCAGTGGATGGGATCTTGTCTATAGAACCAGACATGGAAATCACGCGGGGAGTTTTAGCCCATAGATCGAGAACGCTATCAGTAGTCATCCCATGGCCGCCGGGAAGTTCAACGACAATCGAATGGACATGCATTATTGTTGTGGGCACGGCTACTGCAAGGCTGGTAATTCCTATTCCCCCTGCCACGGTCATCAAATCAGGACCATGATGGCTCGGAACTTTCAGAACAGGAGCTATCGCGTTAATTGGTCCCTTCCTGGAGTCGCCTGGATCTGCTGCGCGACGTATCATCGTACATTCCACCGATAGCTCTCCAGTGGCATCCCTCAGCGGAATTAGGGTTCTCGCGAGACCTGTTGTGTTGCATGACACGACCCTAGTGCCTTTGGCATCGATGTTCTCTTTGTGGTTCGCAGAAGAGGTATAACTCAGTCCGGTGAGGCTATGCTTCTCCCCCCCTTGGAAGATGTGCTTTATTCCAGCGTCGACGTACTTCTGGTGATTAGATTGACCCATTTTCCCAGGAGCGCAATCTATCACGATGTCAGAATTCGCCAGCAAATCGCTCAGACCACCCTCGACGTTGTAACCTCCTTTCTCGAAGGCTGCAATGTCCTCTAAGTCGTCACTTGTGCAATACAAAGGGAGGTTTAGTCTCTGTGCGAGGCCGCACCCGTGACTTGGACCTGTTTTTGTGACTCCGGAGACGCTCATATCGGGCTGAGCCTGTATTGCTCTAGCCACGCGCTTTCCAATCGTTCCGAATCCGTTGATGGCCACTCTCACCGAGGACATGGGCCTTACTATCTTCGGAGGGATATCAAGATTGGGAGATTAGCCGCATTATATCGTCTACATCCCGTCATGCTCAAGACATGCCACGCAGGGGAGGGGTTGAGGGAGTCGATGGCGTCCGATAGAAGTGAGAAACTGAATCGGGATCTGGACAGGATGCTTGTTCAGGCCATTGAGCGTGATTTACTAGTGCGCATAGGATGGGGGAGAGAAGGTGACGAGAAGCCGAAAAACGGCGAGATTGGTGCGCTTAGCCTACTTCCAGATGAGTCGCGTTCACTGCTCCTCGGGAATCTCGGAGAAGGCGCCGGGCTGATGAATCGGGGAGGAACTGCGACCGTGCAGGGTTCTGTAGCGTCTATGGCAGGCGGATGGATGTCATCGGGCAGATTGGTCGTGGAGAAAGATGCTGGCTCGCGTGTGGGATTCAAAATGACCGGGGGCTCAATAGTGATTCACGGATCTAGCGATGATAATGCTGGAGCTAGGATGTCTGGCGGCACACTTCTAATTCGAGGCGATTCAGGTTCAAATGCTGGTTCCGGGATGTCTGGGGGGACGGTGATAATTATCGGATCATCCGGAGACAATCCTGGGATTGGGATGACTGGCGGACAGATAATCATCTGCGGGGACTGCGGCAGTGTCCCCAAAGGAGTCGTTACCGAAAGAGGTTCCAAAAATATGTCCAAGGATGCTCTAGATTTGATGTCCTCATTGGGGATTGATATCCCGAGTGACTCTCTTGTCCTTAACGCAGGCGACGCTCCTTTCGCAGATGTACATCCTTCTGTCAACAGAGGAGGGAATTTCTCAGGCATCGGTGTCGTTGGGTCTGGATCTGGCCGTATCGATTCGTGTGTCGATGTTCAAACTGGGACCTACGTAAGGGGGACGAGGGAAGACAGCCAGGAACTAGTTCTGGAAAGACCTTGGATCCCTATTCTTGATGATTCTAATGGAATTGGCCCGAGCATCGTCAGGGCCGATCCTGACCGTGGGGATCTACTCGTTGTTGGAGACACCACCCTTGCAGAACTAGAGAAGGGGTCTTTGGACTGTCTGGGAGTGATTGTTGATCTCGACAATCTCCCCCGCCTCAATGATGCTGAGTTAGATTCCATAATAGTCTCAATCCGAAGCAGGATGGGTCCAGGATCGCTTCTTTTACTCGCCGATCGTGTTGACAGAGTCGAAGAGCTATCTCGCAGATGTGTTGATCTCAATCTTGATGGGATCTTAGTGGATGCCGCGAGTTTGGATGGAGCAGGGGCTACGATTGCACTCCCCAGAATAGGAATGGCTAGCAAGAAGTCTGGGCTGGCGGCAGCCGGGTGTTCAATCATGATTCGGCTAGAAGGAGCTGTCTCAGCAGACACGATTGTGATTTCCAAATGTGCAGGCATAGACGTCGTGGTTTCTCCTGATCTGGAGGGGGGGCCTGAAGTTGTTGATAGTGCAATCAGAGGCATCTTGAGAGAAATGGGCGTGACGTCTTTTTCTGAGGTGAACAGATCTAATCTCAGAGCGATTGATCATGGGACTGCCATGCAAACAGGGCTCAGACTGGCGGGCTTGGAACGTCCGTTGCCAACATGGACGAGGAGGGATTGAAATTCCTACAGTCACATTCCAACATTCTCTTCTAGAAGAAGTTCAGAAATCTAATGGCTGCACTCACGATACTGCTTCGTGGGGCGATCGACTTTCCCAAATCGGCGTTGTTGTCGAAAGGTGTGACTCCGAAGAGGTAGAAATCGAAATATTTCCAGATAGGCCTGATTTACTGTCTCATGAAACGATGGCTCGCGCCGCTAGGTCATTCCTAGAGGGCATTACGTCACCTTGTTCACTACGGGTGGAAAAAGGAACCGAAAGTATGGTCGTCGATCCAACCATGGAGGGTGTTAGGCCGCAAGTATTTGCAGCTATAGTGCGAGGCGTCGATCAGGGCTCATCCGAGGCGCAGCGTGATCGATTTGTCCAATCCCTAATGGATCACCAGGAGAAATTGCATATGACGCTTGGGAGGCGGAGGCGTGCAGTGTCAATAGGTGTTCATGATTTAAACAGCATAAAGGGGCCTTTCAGAGTGACTTCGGATGATGGATCTTCAGAATTCATACCACTAGGCGCAGAAGAAAAAATGACGCTTGTAGAAATTCTAGAATCGCATCCAAAGGGAAGAGAATACTCACATCTGATAGAGCCTGCTGAAGGATTCCCGCTGATTACAGATTCCGATGATACAGTGATATCCTTCCCCCCGGTAATAAACGGGGTATCGACTACAGTTACTACCGGGACAACCGACTTCCTAATCGACGTCACGGGATGGGATAGGCGTGCGTGTATCGCAGCCATGCGACTCATTGCACTGTCCCTCTCGGAGAGGGGTGGGAACATTGAATCAGTCGAAGTCACCCAATATGATGGTTCGACATGGAGTATCGACATGGAACCTGTACAGCATCTTGTGCCAACTACACTGGTATCGATGATACTTGGAGAGGACCCAGGTTACGAAGCAGTTGGCTCATCGATATCCAGAATGGGGGGCAATCTGGTCGGGAGGGAAAATATGGGTTCAACATCAGGAGGCTCAAGATGGGACGGCGAGCACCAAGATGTGCCGGGTTATCTTATTGAAATGCCACCATGGAGGGTCGATATACTCCATCCAGTAGATGTTGTCGAGGATATCGCGATAGGGATAGGTCTCGATCAGCTCCCCTCACAAGACTCTGAGATGAATCTTCCCGGCTCCCCCCTTGAGGGGGCATCAATGGAAAGAAGAATTCGTCAATCAATCCGAGCGTTGGGCGTCCATGAGGTACAAACTCTCACACTGACGAGCGAGGCGCGAGACTTTGAGGCGGTTCGTTTGGATCCTGGAGGCGCTTTGACTCGGATAAGGAACCCCATCACACGAGAGCACGGGATATTGAGACAGAGCGTTCTTCCTTCGCTGCTTTCAGTTCTTGCGGCGAATAGACATCATGAGTTGCCCCATCGGATCTTCGAACTCGGCGCGATAGTAGTAGATCACCATAACTCGACCTCAGTAGCGTGGGCATGCGCTGAAAGGAATGCTGGTTTCACATCGGCAAAGGGGTATGCTCTCTCCCTACTTCGTGATTTGGGTTCTAGTGAAAGTGAAATTGTACTTTCTGAGGGTTCTCCAGGATATGGGCCATGGCTCGCGGGGAGGGTTGCAGTAGTGAAGATAGGAGGGCGGGAGATAGGCTCCTTCGGCGAGATTGACCCCTCCATATCATCAGTATTCGGACTGAGGGTCCCCGTACATGCAGGAGAGTTCGACGTACATGCCCTCACAGAGTTGCTACCCGACCCTCTTGCATGATGGCCAAGGTACAACAACCACGGGTGATACTCATATTACTGCGCTATACGCAAGTTGTGTGAGGAGTCTCTTAGCAGTACTAATGCTCGTCATCTCTAGCGCTTCCCTTGAAGGCGTGCAGGCTGATACTTCGGAGGATGAACTGTCGACTAGTTTCGATGTCATCTTGATGGGAGACAGGCAGACAGAGAGCATATCTGAAACATTTCAAGATATTATAGGGGCACGAACAACTGATAGTAGCGTTGAGGCAGTAACGGGGGAAAGCCTGGGCATGGCTGGGCATCTTGCATTCTACATGGAGGGGCTCAGCCCTTGGCAAGAGGTTCTTTCCACGCAATCCGATTATCTCCTTCTCCAACCGGAGGCGACTGAAATCTCTAAACACCCGTCATCATCAGGATTTGGTTCACTTTCTAGTTCGATGGCAGACATATCTTCGATCGCAGGGGGCATGCCCAGCGACCCGGTGTTGTTGATTCCGTGGGCGCACATGAGAGGAGATTCGTCACGACCCATAACACACGGGAGTTTTCAGGCTATGAATCAAGCTATTGAAAACGGTTCGACGTCTTTGATGGTGGGTTCTTCAACGGGTATCCAGTTTGCAATACCTACGGACGAAGCGTATGATACGGTTTATCGAGACGTATTGGAATCTGGCTTCGATCCATTGGATGCAAACTCTCAGTTTTCTAGGCTCTACGAGAACGATGGAGTTAATGCGTCTCAAGAAGGATCGTACTTGGTATCATGTACGATATTATTGTCTCTGATGGATCAAGTATGCGATGGTTCTGACAGGCCCCTCGCTATCGATCAGGATACAGCAGCATATCTCGAGAATGTATCTCAGAGGGCAGTTAACAATATGGTTGATTTCAACACCCCCAGCTCTGATTCTAGGCCAAAGATTCGTCTTGATAACATACCAGGAGGAACCTACGGAATTCAGCCTGGCTCATCCATAGGAATCACGATTTTCGTGCGCAATTATGGCGAGGTGCAGCGTTCCGCTTTGTTGGATGTAGATCTGCCAGTGGGATGGGGCTGGGAATGGAGTGATCCAACTGTACAGCCCGGTGCAAGGGTGCTCAATATCGATAGCGATGTAGGGGTTTCAATTTCAGCATTGATTCACGCACCTAATCCAGGACCTTTCGCGCCAGAATGGAAATCACTACACTATGCGACGGTAACCGTGCTCGATGAGGTTGGAGGTAACGACCAGTGGTCTTTTGCCCTCGAAGTTGGTCGTACAAGAGACGCAGGAATAACCTCTGGTGGAGAATCGCTATCCATGCCTCCGGGCTCTATTGCGATACTAGAGGTTGGAATCTTGAACAAAGGAAATGGGGTTGACGACATCGATATTGGTATCGTGGGTCAAGGAGACATCTCCAATGACGTGGGTTCTGGCATCATCTCGCAAGATGGCTGGGGCGCGATATTGCTAGATTCTTCATTGACGACAGGAGTGGAGCCTTGGGGGGACGTAATTGTGAGGATTCAACTTGCATCCTCTGAAGATTCTTCAGGTTTTTTTGATTTTGAAATTAGAGTTGCTCCTTCTGGTGGGAGTTATACTGAATCAGTTCAAGTGGGCGCGATGATTTCAACACGGATATCCGGATTCATGGTGATTGATTCAGATGATTGCTCTTATGTTGAACCCAACGACGAATGTAGCCTGGATGTGACAATACGAAATGATGGCGAGGGTCGAACAGCATACTCGATAGATGTGGAAGGGGCCCCGGACTGGATGGGGGTAGATGGTATCCAAACGCTAGAAATCGAAAGTGGAGGGGAAAGTAGGGTTACTTTGGCCATGGGCATTGGGAGTGGCTCTCCTGCCAATGATGACCTTGGGGTTGAGATCCGGCTCATCACACAAGGACTCATAATCGACTCCGAGGATGTTGTCATTGGAATTAGATCTGAGGCGGAAATTGTAATCACGGGCAGTACCTCTTGCACGACGGGCGACGAAGGCGAATTACTCCTCGCATTTTTCATATCGAATATAGGCATGGAATCCGATTATGTCGATCTTTCAATAGACCTCGACAGAAGTGGGGAACATGGCATCGTCGTCGACTCGTCAAAGAATAATGAGCGATCCGTTCGAATCGGGCCGATACTCCCTGGCGAGTCTGCGAGTATTGGTGGTTGGTCAGATTCGAATGACGGATCGGTTCGCATGGAAGTTTCAGCATCGCCGGCTGGTAATCCCTCAGAATTGATCAGTGCGGCTTGTACGTTCTCTGAAGAGTTCATTGCAGGGAACGAGGGGGGTTCTGCTTCGATAGATATGGGTTTGCTGCAGACAGCATTCTTGGTCCTAATTTCTTTATTCAGCCTAGTGGGTCTATTTCAGCTTAGAAGGACATTGGAACGAAATAAGACCAAGAATCTCGCCTCTGAGGAATTTAGTTCTACAATAACGGCAGAGGAGTTTTCAAGTGGTTTCAGGAGAACTGAAGAGAAAAAAATCATTCAGAATAGAGAGGAGATTGCACGTTCTAATCTAGCATTGGATGAAGGAATCGTCGATGACGTGATTGGAGAAATAGAGAATTTGCCCCCGGGAAGTAAAAAACCCGTGCAACGCAATTCTATATCCCCTGCCGATTCTGTTGAGGGGCTAATCAAGGATCTGATGGAATGAGTTCAGTGATAATCGGAGTTGATGAGGCGGGGAGGGGCCCTGCAGTTGGCCCGCTGGTGGTATCGTCGATATGCATACCGTCTGAAGACTTATTACATCTGAAAAGTATAGGTTCGAATGACTCCAAAGCCATGAATTCGAAGAAAAGGAAAGAGGTGGAGTCTTCGATATTGGAAGAGTCTAAGAAACGCGATTGGCGTATCTGTAGAATTCCGATAAATGCTAAGTCCATTGATGAAGAGCGAGCGATTAAGAGCCTGAACTCCATCGAAATCGAGAGGTTTGTTCAAGCGATTCTGGAAGTTTCGGATTATGACTCTAAGGGGTGGGTGCATGTTGATCTTCTTGGCAGCAATCCAAGCAACTTTTCGAAAATGATGCGAAATAAAATATCTGGACTTCGACCTGGGCTCCAAGTGAAGAGTGAGATAGGGATGGATGGAATATGTGCATCCACAGGAGCTGCTTCGATTCTCGCCAAAGTAATGCGAGATTCGATAATATCAGAAATTAGTGAAGAAGTGGGGTTCAATGTAGGCTCGGGATATCCCTCCGATTCGAAAACGATAGATGCTATTAGAATCCTTACCTCTGGAAGTGAGCCAAATACCAATCTCAGATGGACTTGGTCGACCGTATCTCGAATCTGGTCTGAACGGCACAATGTCCCAGTTCCAATAAGAGCTTCAAAGGGGGCATTGATTCAGCAACCATTGAATTCATCCTTCTCAGAGGAGGGGGTGAGGTAAAGCATGGGCGACGCTTGGGATGAAGAGACTATCCTCACTGTGAGGAAATATGCGCTTCAGAATGCACTGGAGTATGATGGCGCTGGGCAGATAGGGTCTACCCTCGGGAGGCTGCTTTCAGAACGGCAGGATCTCCGCTCAAGGGCGAAGGAGTTGTCATCCATCGTAAAGGACGAGGTGACTAAGGCCAACTCCCTGATTCATTCAGAGGGTGCTGCATCGGTACGCGCCCTGATAGAGGATATCGACCCTGAAGCTGTTCAAAGGACTAAGCAGACGAAGAGAAAGGGCCTGAAGCCTCTCGATAATATCTCCGCTGGTGTCGTTCTCCGTTTCGCCCCCAATCCGAATGGGCCCCTCTCCATAGGCCATGCGAGAGGCGTGGTGATCAATCACGAATACGCATCGATGCATGATGGAAAAATGGTTCTTCGTTTTGATGATACCGATACGAAAGTAAAACCGCCCTTGAAGGATGCCTATGAGTGGATTATAGAGGATTATGAATGGCTAACAGGCAGTAAGCCGGACATAGTAATTAGGGCGAGTGAAAGAATGCCGGTGTATATCAGATACGCAGAAGAGATGATACGAAAAAGTGCTGGATACGTCTGTGAGTGTTCTGCAGAAGAATTCCGAGCTCATAGAGTCTCTAAGAGAGCCTGTCCACACAGAGGTAGAACTGTGGAAGAGAATATCGAGGCATGGGGTAAAATGCTTGATGGGAGGTTCGCCCCTGGTGACGCCGTTGTACGGGTTCTGACGGATATGAGTCTTCCTAATCCGGCCTTAAGAGACTGGCCGGCCTGGAGGATTCAGCACGAAGCCCACCCAATGGTGGGCAATTCGTATCTTGCATGGCCCCTGCTTGATTTCCAAAGCGCGATAGAGGATCACGAACAGGGCGTGACGCACATAATCCGCGGCAAGGACCTGATGGATTCGACACGAAAGCAGAAACTTCTGTACGACCATTTGGAGTGGGAATATCCAGAGACCCTCTACTGGGGCAGAGTTAGCATCCATGGATCTGGATCTTTCTCAACCAGCGAAATTCGTCGTGGCATCGAAAGCGAAATGTACAGCGGATGGGATGATCCGCGAGTCCCTACGCTTAGATCCATGAGGAGGAAGGGTTTCGATCCAGCAGCACTCAGATCTTTCTGGGTGGATATGGGTGTAACTCAGAAAGACGTGGCTGTTGCGATGGAGTCCATCGAGGCATCAAATGCCGCATCAATAGATAGCACATCCAGAAGAATATCATTGGTCTCCGATCCGACGGATATTGATATTCAGGGAGAGATACCGCGCGAGATCGTGCTACCCTTCCATCCAGATGATGAAAAGGCAGGCATGAGGGAGGTTTCACTGGCTTCCGGGGCCGTGATAGTCGAGAAGGAGGATTTGACAGCCTCATTCAGGCTCAAAGGGCTTGCTAACATAGAATCGGTCAAAGGAATCTTCGAGATTGGTTCAGTGGAAAGGGATGATGACAGGCCAATTATTCATTGGTTGAGCGCAGATTCTTCGGTTCCTTGCGAGCTTGTAATAGCAGACGGAGGCGAATTGAACGTAATGAGTTGCTTGGTTGAAGATGCACAATTGGAAATCGGGGAAGTTGTACAACTAGAGCGGAAGGGATTTGCCCGTGTAGAGGAGTGGTCTCCGAATTCTCGAAAATTGCTTTGGCTTCACAGATAGGTCTCTATCAGTGTAATGCATCGGCGGATTCAAGCCGGGTTCAGGTGGGCGAGTTGTCATGAGTGGCGGATATGCGAGGTCAGTCTCTCTTGTTTTTGTCCTTCTTTTGGCCCCCGTAATGGTTACTTCAGCAGTTGAGGAAGATGGTTCCTGTTGCGAACAAGACGGTTTTCGAATGTTTCTGATTGGGGAGGCCCAATCAGGCGGCCTAACCGCCTTCTCTTCTGATCTTGAGGATAGGCATTCGGCAGTGGTCACCCCCTCGGTACTGGGCGCCATAGAAATTGGGAAGTGGAGCACTACCTGGAGTGTAGAAGGAGACTATCCAAGCTCAGAGTGGACTTTTGATATCCCATATGAGATTCAAGGTGCTACGGGGCTCCAATTTAATGCGACTGTTGGAGTCAACATAGGGGGCACATACTACTCCGGATCATCAGGTCCTGGCCTACTGGTCACGAACGGTATTCTTTCTGTTCCAATTCAGGTGTCTTCAGGCACTATCTCCGAGGGCGACCAAATTAGATTCACGCTGGAAGTTCAATCGCTTTCTTTCTCGGCACCGGGGGACGATGCAGGAATTCGATTCTTTTGGGGAGATACTACTGATGCAGGAATGTTGGCGAAGTTTCCCCTAGGCACTGCAGAGATGGAAGACTCTTCTTCCAATGACGGAATCGCATATTTCCCTGTCGAGATCGATACCCATTACGGGATTGACATCTGGAACAAGCGGAGTTCTGGGTCAACTACAGTTGGTTCTCAACAACTCACTACAAGCCCAGTAGTGACTGAAACCGAAAATGGGGTTCGACTAGTATTCGTATGGCAATGGCCCGAATCATACGATGGAGGAGGGATCCAGGTTACCTTCAGCGTTAGCCCCCATCCGGGGGCGACTCTAGAATCGGTACGGACCTACGAGGTTGATATCGACAGCGACGGGGGCACGGGAGACTGGTATCCGGAAGATGAGCCGAAGCGTGACTCAGGCACCAAGTTGGATGTGAAGATAAGTGGTCGCACTACAGCCTCAATCGTAGATCGTGATGTGGAAATAACCGTTGACGGTGCAATGTCTCAATGGATTCGATGGGGGCTTGACAATATAGGAAACAACACACTAGCAGGATCATCATGGTGGAAAAATCTGGACTCCTACGAGGACTCGCTTTCCATGGGAGAGGAGCATAATGGCCGTGTTGATGATGCTGAAGTAGCAGCGCTCACGGGGCATCTCCAGACATCATCCTCGAATATCAGATCATTTATGTCAACGGGACTTGGCATAGATATCGAATCGATGGTGGGTTCAGATCTCGTTGATCTGTCGCAGAGAGACATAATGATTGACTTTGGAGCAACGCGTGCGTTCTCTTCTGAACCTGTGACGATTGTCTTGGAGGCTCGCTATACCCCGGGAGTTCAAGGGCAATCAGAATACCTCGTAAGAACATTCATTCAACCAGGTAAGAGTGATTGGTTCACAAAGATAGACCTCGATGCAGGGCTCAGAACGTCTGCCCTAGCAGGATTCGGAGCGGTTTCCGGAGGAGATTTGGAAGTTGAGCATCGTAGATGGGTTTTCATAGAGACAATATCTTTCCAGGACTCGGATCTTGATCCGGACTTGATATTCTCGGTTTCCTATACTCCGCCTTCATCTCCTGCAGGGAGTCCGTTGGTCTCGGCGTTGATCCTTGTTCTTGTGATGTCTATCACAGCGGGACTTTCACTTTATTTGACTCGTAATAGGATAAGGGCGCCCGCAGTTGCTACTGCATCTCTATTCGGAATTCTCTCTTTTATCGTGTATGTGGGCGGTTTTGATCTTCCTCTCGTGCTGGGTGTCGGAGCGGCTGGCCTTATCGGAGTTTTTCCAGTTGCTCTCGTTTCGCCCAGAAGTAAAAACAGGGGAGTTGATGGGAGGTCATTACCCACAATAACATGTCCAAGTTGTATGACGCCCAATGTGGTGCATAGCGAATTGCGTCCATTCCGAACTTCTTGCTCCGGGTGTTTCGCTACGCTCCGGCTCGATTGAGATGTGCCTATCTACTCGACCATCAATCTGAGTTGGTCACGCTTGTACGTCCAATCAGAAGAGATTCTTCCAGATCCCTTGTAGTACTTGGCAAGCCGGCGTAGCCTTGACTCCGTGAGTTCTAATTGTCTTCGATTGTGAATATCCTTACGATTACCGGCCTCGAGATGATCTATGATTCTCTGAGCCTGCCTCATGAGGTTCATCATGTCCTCGGGGTATTGAGGGATGATTTCATTGCGATTCAAAATCGCAGTAATTCTCTCCCCGGTTGCTAGTTTGACGTCAGGAATCGCATGTTGATCCCTCAGCAAAATCCCTATCTCGGAGGTTGAACGACCCTCTCCAGCGTACCTGAGAACGAGTTCCTCGATAGTCTTCTTATCAGTCTCAGACCATTCAGGAGGGCTTTCCACGTATGGTCTTGAAGACCCGCTCTGACCCTTGCCTCCGCTGTGCATCCTCGCCATACGCGTCAACCTCAGTTTGCAGGCGGCCTGCTGCCCCTCTTTAACCGCTGCGCAGCAGTCTAGAGTCTGTGTCTGGCACGAGCGAGTGCGCCCGGTGCCGCCGGCCACTCCCATGAAGGGGCCACTGCTCTAGCAGAACCCCTTAGGGCGCCAGCCTGCAGAACCAGTATCTCATCGCCGACACGAGGGGATCCCGTAAAGCCTGCAACATTCGATGTGAACAAGTCGCCGGTCCACGTATGACCCTCTACGAGATTAACGATGGGTAGTGTTTTGTTTTCTAGGAGGACGGGTAGTACAGACTTCGAGAATGCAAACCTTCCCTTTGAGCTGTCCCATACCGCTATTTGTTGTCCTTCTAGAGTGATTCTGTAATTGGGGGCTCTTCCGGACACCTTTGCACCATGGAGCCACGTATCATCTTCGTAGAGATGTCTTGAGATGGATCGGAAGGACTCGAGAAGAGCGACACCTCTCTTTGGTTCAAGGGCATTGACCCTTTTGGTAGCGGATAGAACCTCTTCTGAAAGTCGTTTTAGAGACTCCTGCGAACCAGCAGTATCGCCCATCCTAGTATCGATTACATTGCATCCGTCAACAATTAACTCGACTCCTGAATGGTTGATTATAGTATCAAAACCGGAACGAGGAGCGATATCTGATACCATTTTCCTGATGATTTGAAGCTCGTCCATATCCCACTCTCCGGTTACAGGTATGTCATACGAGGAGGCGGGCCACAGGACCTCCAATTCCCTTGGCACCAATCCAAGTGGGGCCGTAACCATAATCTCAGAAACTGCGCGACTCACTATGGCATCTCTGAATTTCCTATGGCTGGGCGATCTTCTGTAGGGCTTCGTTGCCGAGCATGGCAGCAGCACCGCTATTTCCGATTGATGTGGCATTGGCACCCATCTGCTGCCGATTGAATGGTGCCAGTGTCTGATCATCGGATCGTCTCTAGATGTTCGCGAAGAGCAATCCCATACTCTGCCAGGTTCGGATGCAGACGCAAGTCCAGCCTGTCCCGGGTCGTTAATCGCCACCTCCGAAACATATGCATCATGACGCCTCATCCTCTGGACTGATCGAGGGCTTGAGAGGCTTACAGCCTCAGCGAGTTGTCTTATGCTGCCTTCTCGGATAGCCATTCTTGTCTCACTCAGAGCATCCTTCCATATGGAAATCTGGTGATCCCAGGAGTCTCCATCATCTATGTCTGAGTCGCGCATCCTGGGGCCAAATGCGGAGAGCAGCACCCCGCTCGAATGTGCCCTCCTCGATCTAGAGAGATCCATCAGGTCTACTCCCATCCAAGCAAGGAGGGCGCAATTATCAGGTCCCGCGATGCCGGGGGCCCAGACCAGAGATGAGGGGAACCTCCTACGTAGCGCGTCTATCGCCCCAATCATACGAAGATCGTCATTTACTAGCTGTGGGGCATCGATCAAGCAGATTACTGATGGTTCTACAGCAGGATCGGAGAGACGGGAGTCATGAGAAATCGACTGGAGCGACACTGGCAGAAATGCTCCCCCGGACGGCAAGGTTCCTCCATCCGACTCATCTAATGTCGGTGGCAAGGATAAGCCCTCAGAGGCCTCCCAAACGATCTCTGTATCGAATGGGGGGCAGAGCTTGCCTCTGGTTCTGAATTTCAATGTCGCCGGCACGGTGGTTGGGTCTCTAGTGAGGAGAAAGGGCGCTATTCTTGGGTCCATCTCGGAATCGCCATCCACGAGAACGAGAGCAGGTGTTCTTGCAGACGGTTTCTTCCTGTCGCCCAATGCAAATATTCGAGCAAATCTTTCCCGTGCCTCGACTGTTCTGCCGAGTGCAGCCTCTTCGGCCATGAGGGGGGCCGCAGTATCATCTCCTTGAAGGATTCTAAGGTGAGAGGCTAGTCGAGTAGTCATGCAAAGCGTACGGTCAGCGATTTATTTCGTAGTGACGCTTGTTTTTCTTGTCCCTCTTTCTGCCGCTCAAGGTAGCGATTCTAGCCTTCTTGAGATTGAGGCATTTGGCCCGACTCATATTGCGATTGAATGTGAAGGTGGGCCATGTTCCGGGTTCTCCTTGGAAATCTCTGGTTCCGGTCAAACCGTATTCGAAGATGACTTATCGTGGTCGGGGAATGCTAGTGGTCGACTAACTTACAGCATCCAAAAGGAGTCTGGTGCGATAGGTTCTGCATCTGTTATTGTCCTCACATCTGAAGGTGGATTCATCCATGAGCATACGGATGTTAATGGATCATCAGGAGCCCTCGATGGAGTCAACTCCATCCCTCCATCAGATATTTGCATGGATGGCCTGTGTGATAGTCACTCATTGCCGACTAAGAAGATGTCCGGGTGGTTCGATTCAGGCGGCGATTCCGATGCGTGGCTACTTGTCGCCAATGGAGTGGCGTTGGTAGATTCAATAATCTCAGAAGCACCTTTTCTAGTTGAGATATGGAAAGAAAGGGCAGATGGGAGTAGAGAAATGATCAGCAGGAGTCCATCCACCTCCAGCGAAGGGCTTCACACTCATTCTGGAATCGCGGTCAGTGCCTCCAGTGATGAAGAGGCATGGATGGTATTGTCAGCAACAGAGCAAGATAGACGCAATTCTGTTTATGCTGTCGAGTTGATAACTTCCGACAAGGACGGAGGAGAGATCTCCCAATATGCAGATCGGAGAATGACTACAAGTTCTTTCTCATCCTATGCTAGAGGACTTTTCCATTTCCCTGGAGACTTTGATTCATTCACTGTGCCGGCAGCAGGAGGAGTGGAATACGAAGTCTCCTCGCTTGCGGGTAATAGCGAGGCTTGGTCGATTGAAATTTATGAGCATCTGCTGGATGGCAGCATCTCGGAAAAGATAGATCATCTGTCAGGTTTGACTTCCCATGATTCGATTTCTCTAGAAATTCGTATCGGATCGACTGTTGAAGGCGAATGGGGAATTCGAGTCCTGCTCGAATCGGAATCTTCCGATTTCTCAGGCTCGGTCGGGGCTAATAGGAGTGCATTCATGGGAGACGCGCCAAATCGTCTACCAAATAACCTCGAAGAATCATCCCTATGGCCGATGTGGACTGTTGTCTCGGATCGAGGTGATTACTCATCATCCATGCTTCGCCTCCAAGGAGACGTATCGGACTTAGATCCAATCGACATATACCTGGTATCTATTGAATCAGATAATGGAAGTGTGATACGTAGTGATACAGAGATGGGTGGGGCGAATATTCAGATCCAGGAAATGCGGGGCGAGGCTGATTACTTGATCATGAATTCAACAAATGGATCCCAAATGCTTCTTCCGAAGGGCACGCATGCCATCAGAATCGAACAGGGCTCAGGTCAAGAAGGGGCTTATTCATTCATAATCTCCGTGAATAGCCCTCCAGAAGAAGATCTCGGAGCCTATGTTGATCTTTCATCAGAGGCTAGACCCTACTACATCTTTGCAGGTGTTTTCCTACTTACGCCTGCTTTTCTCGTGATGCTGATGATGAGGAAGGAAATAATATCCAAGATATTTGGCGGGAGTGAAAAAAATACGATTAATCAAGAAAAAATAGAATCAATAAGGAGTAAGCTGGAAATGGGTTTCTCCGATAGCGATTTAGAGGCGGCCCTGGAATCTGTAGAAGGGTCTGGTTTAATCTCTGCACGAGCGGGTTTCATTGTTGAGAAAGGTCTTGAAAACCGGGAAGTAGCAAATATTTCCACCTCTACCCCGCTGGGGGATATTGGGCTCTGGATTGATGATAGTGAGAAGGGAATTATTAGTTTCGGGATGGCCTCAAACGCTGTTTGGAAAATGGCTTGTCTAAGACTTTCATTCCCACAAGGACCTCGGTCTGAAATTTATGAGGTGGATGGCGAATGGAAGTTCCACGGCGATGAGATTCTAATCGGGGAGTTACAGGCAGGGGAGAGCGTTATGATTTCGATTCGAGTGGGGCCTGCTCCAGAAATAGTCGAAGTGGAAGTGACCGGTCGTGTAAAAGGCGAACCCGTAGCAATTGTTCCACGGAAAGCCCTCAGATGGGAGTGACTCAGTCTGTCTATCTCCTTCTCCGTTCAGCCTCATTCCTAGCAGACTCCTCTGGCGTAGCGCCATCGTCTATGTGACTCTTCAAGTCTTCCAGCGCCTTCTTCGCAGACCGAGAAAGACGAGTGGTCGACTTGAGTCTTAGGACTATTGTGACGTCCCCTCGTTGTCCTCTTCGCCTTGAATTTGGAAAACCTCTGCCTTTGACGGTAATGGTATCGCCGGGCATGGATCCACTTGGAATTTTTATTTTGAGAGGCTTGTCGTCTACGTGAGGTATTTCCAATACACAGCCTAGGACGATGTTCGAATAATTGACTGGAAGGGCCATCAGAAGATCTGCGCCGTCGCGCTCGAACCAAGGATGCTCGTCATGCTTTACTTCGATGTACAGATGGCCGGTAGCACCCCTTGAGTCCCTCGAGGCTTCCCCGTATCCACTCATACGGAGCCTTGTGCCAGAATCTATTCCTGCCGGCACCGTGAAGCGAACTCTCTGATTTTTATTGAGACGGCCCTCGCCATTGCATTTCTCACAGGGATTTGTTATGGTTTTACCGTCGCCGTTGCAAGCAGGGCAGTCAGAGACGACCTGCTGAGTGAATGGGCCTACCCGCTGCATTCTCCTCAGACGTCCGTGACCCTCGCATGTTGAGCATTCCCTGACATCGCTTGGACTGGCTGCGCCGGTGCCCGAGCAATCCTCACAAGAAGACATGACTTCGATTTCTATTTCCGCTTCGGCACCGGTGAATGCATCTTGGAACGATACCTGATGTCGATACAGGAGATCAGAACCCCTCTGATTTCTACGAGATTGTCGACCTCCGAATAATGTGCTGAAGATACTGTCAAACCCCCCGCCGAACAAATCGTCTATGTTGATGTCCACCCCTTGGAATCCACTCGGCCCAAATGGGCTTCCCCCTGGACGATTATGCCCAAAACGATCGTACTTCCTACGTTCGTCCGGATTCGAGAGGATGGCATATGCCTCCTGTACTTCCTTGAACATGGCTTCTGACTGCTCGTCATCAGGATTCTTGTCAGGATGATACTTCCTAGCCAGAGACCTGAAAGCCTTCTTGATTTCATCCTCGCTGGCGCCCCTGTCGAGGCCTAGGACATCGTAGTAGTCCCTCTTCGCCATGTAGCATTCCCAGCGATGCCTCGCGGGAGGGCTCTTTCAATCCGACGCAGGCGTTACAGCAAAGACCCGCAAGTAGTGCAGTAAGAAGTGCCGTAGGGTGATGTGGATCCGCATGATTTGCATGAAAGGGTAGTCACTACACTATTTTCAGATTGTTTGGACCTTATTTTCTCAAGTCGTTTCCTAGCCACTTTCTCGGCTCTTTTATCCAGCCATGAAGAAATTCCTATCGATTTTCGTGGAATTGGTGATTTCATTACAGATTCCGATAAGTTTTGTTCGTCCCCGGCATCTGTAGATACCTCTACCCCTGACACGCGTATATCCCCTGGCTNCTCATCACCGAGATCTATCTCTCGTGACTCCGCATTAATACTAGCAACCCCGCCTGACATTTGAATCGGTTTCTTCTTGCTGTTTCTCCGTTCTAGTCGGGCCAGTGCCTCATCTGCGCGAGACCAAAGACCTCCGTCTTCAAGCTCGTACGTCCGACTTAATCGATCTATGGCGCCTGATCTTAGAAATTCATGATCCCTATTCTTAACGCCCCTTCCCGCAAGAATTAGGCCGATTAAAGCAGCAAATACATGGATCCCGATAAGTGTATTTCTGTCAGAAACTAATATTGAGTCAACAACTGGGAGGGACGTTCTGACAACAAGAAGGATGATTGTTGGAGTGAGCAGAAGTCCGAACGTGATTGGGAAGGACCGCCCGGCCATGGTAGTCGGCCTGCAACTTTCGACATGAATGTCACCTGTCCTCGCATAGGTCTGATGTATGACTAGCACTTGGGGGAGGCAATGGAAATCCTCGTCGCGACCACCTTGTTGAATCATGAGCGTCCTGATTTGGTTCTTGATGCGGTTCGAAAGATGTTCCCAGACTGGGCTCCCGAGAATATGCCTGAGAGAGGGGCCTTTCCCACCAATTCCCCCTCAGTCAGGCTTGTTTCGAATGTTGAGAGCTTGGATGCGATGATAGGAGAGGCTCGGAATCATAGGATCCTCGACACTGCTCTCGATGCAATGACCTTGAAATCTGATGGTGAAATTTCGACATTCTCACTCTCNAGACAGGCTGCAGCGGCAGGTAAATGCTCNTTCGTAGTCGATGCAATCCCCCTCGGGGGGACAATTGACATCACAATAAAGGAAAATGACCTCGACGACTATCTTACGAAGCTGACGTACCACCCGGGTAGAGACAGTGTTCCCAGGCAGCCTGGTGACGACCTTGCAATGAACGACGACGGAAGTTCGACGGAGTGGATAGATACTCGGAGATTATGATGTAGGGAGGCCATTGGCTATCCAGGCTTCGATAATCGGAGTATCGGCAGGAAGCCACTTCACCTCATTGAGATTCTCCCTATCTAGCCATGCAAATTCATCGTGCTCGATAAGAGTTATTGAGCCTGGGTCTATCACGCCACAATCAATTATCCTCAAATCCACAGTACGGTCCTCATATCTGTAGAATTCGCTGGCTACCTCTTCTCCCGGTATTACGTGGATTCCAAGTTCTTCCTTAACTTCTCTAGATACGGCATCCATGAGAGTCTCTCCTTTCGATACCTTCCCGCCTGGAAATTCCCACCATCCAGACCACTCGTCTTCAGGGGGCCTCCTACAAGATAATATTCGCCCCAATGAATCTCGTAGAAGCGCCCCCACCACCAACATAGAGGGAGGTGCCGATATTGCTTCCGCGACATCTAACACGGCCTTGATCTGTCGATCAAGGGGCAAAAGGTCAGTTGGAGGAAGATGTATGAAGAGAACTGGAAGAGGTCTTCTGCCGACACGCATATCTAATTCTAATACGGAATTTAATGATCTGAAGTAAGTCTCATTGCAGATATATCCGCCACATTCGGAACTCAGGACTAGGTCTTCAGACTCCTCGATACATTCGTCGATGACATGTTTACTCAAAGTCGTAACAATATCATCTGGNGCTCCGTGGACTATTTTTTCCATACTCAAAATTCGACCCGAATTATCGGTTCTGCCAATATCATACTTGTTCTTGGCAACTACCTCTATGCAAACTCTCTTCCTGTCCATCGCTATACCGAGATGAAGAACTCCAGAATATTCCCCCAACCTAATTGCTCGTGAGGAAATCTTTGAACCCTCCTCGTCAACGGGAAGAAGATGGCATATGGCCTTCTCGGCCCCCATTGCTTTGACTATTGCTTTTGCAATATCCCACGAATGATTGGCACCCAGTCCATCGAATGGCTCGAATCCGGTTACTAATATCGGCCGCTTCTTGATAGGGGGTGGAATCTGCATGTCTGGCCTCCCGAGGTTGCATCACATATTTGTCGCGTCGCTAGGCTCGCATGTCATGGCATCCGGCGAGCTTGCAGTCACATTGGACCCGNAAGGGCCTGGANGAGCGACTCCNTTGGGGGTNATAAAGGCAATCTGGAACGAGNTGAGNGGGGGNATCGGCCCNTGGGGCGCNTTCCGNCCNGTGTTNTCNACNCTNCTTGCCATGATACCNTTCCTNTATCTNGGACAGCATTTCAACAGGCAGCACAAGAAGGGNGCCTGGTGGTTCNTACTCCAACTACCGCTCATACTCACAATNGTCCTTTGGCCTCTAATNTACATCTGGTCCATCATTGACTCCTGGTGGGTATCGAATGGNATAGTATCCANAGGGTCGGCCCGATAGCCTAGAATGTCTCCGGGAGCTCGATTGGGCTGAATAGATGGCCCGGGCTCCGAGACGTCGAAAGTTGGGTTCTGACCAATCTCTCCCAGTCTCTGAGGAGTGCTAGCACGGATGCAAATGGGGCTTCTACGGAGTTAATTGCTGTACGCATCAGCGTATCGAGAATGTCCATTCTATCTTCATCGAGTGAGCCCAGAAGACGATCTAGGGGGAATGAGTCGATTAACGGGGCCTGCATATCGTCTTCCATGGGCATTGGATTCAGAAGGTGCTCTGGCATTTCTTCATTGGCTGATTCGGCTATATTCTTGAGTTCGAGGCTGATGATCCTTATGTACTTCGAAAGCACCAGTGCAACCTCCACTACGGGCATGCCGTATTGCTTGACGAATGACACCATATTTTCATGGATGAATAGTATCCTTTCCCCGACGGGTTGATCGGTTCCCGGAATTCGAATATTTTCGTCCATGCAGTTTCCCTCTTTCACGACACGGATCTGTCATCGTACCTGATGGGGGAGCCGGAATTCCCTCTGATTCCATCGAGTAAATCATCAGCGATCTCAAAACGATCATTCAGCCAGTCTCCATCGGTATCCCAATTCGTTGGGTCTGTTCCATCGGCTATTGAATCACCATCGAAATCTAACAGCCACCAACCGTAGGAATACTCGCCAAGGCCTATATTGGGAAGATGGAATTCATCCCCTGCAAAGCGATTGTAGGAATCTGTCCAGTTGCCGCTTAGTAGGACATCGTCATTGCTGGTGTCTATCTGGGTGTAGTCAGCATCATTATCATCTACAATCAGCGCATATAGTCGGTCGCCCATACTGATCCGGTTCATTCTGAAGTAGTTGGAAGAAAGCGATGATGTCTGGCCGCATATGCCAAGGACCACCTCCCTGAACTGCCACCCCTCCTCAACGGGATCGCCCCTACAGTCGAATAGGGGTGCAGATCGAACGAGGGCGGGAGAGGAAAGAGTGGCATTTACTATCCCGAAATATTCTTGGAAATTTGTATACGGGACGTATTGACAGATGCCTGTCCCGCAATCATAATCTCCATCTCGATCAGCATCACCGCCTACATCCGATCCATCAGTGGCGTCAAGAGTGAACCAAGTCCAGTTCAAGATGGGTCTCGAGATGGCGCCACCATTGATATTCACAGGTTTCCAGCTGCTGGATGATATCTGTTGCCAGACCACTTCAATCTGCATCTGGGAGGACCAGTTGTCATTCACCTCATTCCAACCCATATGATACTCATAATAATCAGGCAACATATCTCCATCTGTATCATTATCAAGAGCATTGGTGCCGTACTTGAGTATCTCCCGACCATCAGAGAGGTTGTAATTTTGAAGATAATCAGAGACTGAGCCATCAATTCTAAAGATTGGTTCCATCAATACGGAATCAGAGTCCGAATCGTTGGAGAGCGGGAGTGTGCCATTGCCGAATTCCATTGAGTTCGTGAATAGTAACGGTGAGTTCCCGAATCCGATCTGCTCAGAGAAGTTGGCAGATTGGAATATGCGGTCAACCCATGCACCTTGTTCTGCCGGGCTATCGTCAGATGTTCGGTCATACCAGCCATCAGAATCGGGATCATAGGAGCCATCTAGAGGATTCAGTGGGTTCAATGACCACCTTAGCTGTCCCTCCGGGAGAGGTTGCCAGTGACCGAAAATAGAGTAGCAGTACTCCCATCCATCAGGAAGTCCGTCCATGTCAGAATCATCATGGGTCGGGTCGCTTATGCCCAATAGAGTGCGATTGAAGCTATCAGGATCGAAGGAGTTGATCAGCCCCATCCTTTCGAAGGATTCTTCTGACTTGGTTGCGAATGTGTTGTACATCTCATCGATAGAGCCATTTTCTGACATACCAGCCTCATATTGGAGTGCGGTGATAGCATCGGCCCCATAGGAAACTGTACCCAGTCCGGAGGGGATTGTACCGACGGCAAGGAGCTTGCCATATATCCTAGACTCGTATTCAGCAAGGTTATCGAATGACTCAGAGGGAGTTATCAGGCCGTCACCATTACAATCCCACGAATCCCCGTCAGAATCCCTTTCGACATCCGTGGAGGTAAGTGGATTGATCGTCCATTCATTTGATTCCAAATCCCATTCAGTGAACCAATATTCGTACCCATCACTCATCCCGTCGCGATCAGTGTCTTCTTCGCTGGGGTCAGACACGCCCATTAGCGCTTCTAGAAGTGGCCGCATGAGTCCGCTTGATTGCCACTCATTGAATTGGGAGATTGCAATATGTGCCCTGCCTTGTTTCGTGAATAGGACCCTGTAAACTCGATTCATGGACTCAAGTGCGTCTAATGTAGTCGCTTCCTCGTGGAATCTAGGTGCATCCGGAGGGGCGAGAGCGCCATTAGCAGGATTCGTATTGGTCAGATTGAGCTCTACAAGGTCTGTTAGTCCGTCCCTATCTGAATCGAAATACCCGTCAGATGGCACAAGTGGATTTAGGGTCCAGGTGTTAGCATCGTAATTCCATTTGGTAAATACCATCTCCACCCCATCGAGTAGGCCGTCGCCATCAGTGTCCGGGTTATTGGGATCCGCCGTCAGAGGACTCTCTTGATTGATTGCCCTAGCTGCTTCACCGAAGGAAATTATGGAGTCGGCTGTTAGCCACGGAGTAGGTATCCAATCGCCCCCATTGCTGAGGAGATAGAATTGTGGAGAAGTCACAAGGGAGTCGATCTCACTCATGTTCCCGGGTATACTGCTATACTCCTCCCAATTGGTTAGCCCGTCGCCGTCCGGATCGCCGACGTCGTCGTTCCCATTTACTGGATTAAGGGTCCAACGCTCATCGAAAACCGACCATCTTGCATGGTATGCTTCCCATCCATCCGGCATCCCATCTGAGTCGGAGTCTGGTGAGACAGGGTCGGAGGAACCAATATCGAGTTCGGTTATGCCGGCCAATAAGCTTGTGACTTCTGTACTTGCTAACTCCCCGAATGAGGCTTGTGGGTCGCTAATCTGTTCTGATGCATTGAAAATCCAAGTATCGAATCCTTCAGGGATATCTGATACAGATGTCCAAGACCCCCCAACAAGTATTTCCGATCTTAGATGATACTCGAGCCAATTGACGAATTGCTCCTCGGGTGCAAGTGTTCCATCCCCATCAACGTCATATCCGTCTCCATCCGGATTGCCCAGTGCGTCACTCCCATTGAGAGGGTTGATTCCGACGTTGGCTAAATTCCAAGAACATGCATACCTAGCTTCCCAACCGTCTGGAAGTGTGTCGCCATCTGAATCTACAAGATTCGGATCCGTAGCGACCCATGATGCTGCACTTTCTGCGGACTCACCATGAGTCACCAGACCTTTTTCTCTCACAGTCTCGAGCAGCACAGACCATCGATATTCGCAACCATTGGTCAGGCCGTCGCCATCTGCATCTTCATCCGCATCACTCGGATCTAATGGGTCTAATGTCCATAGGTTTCCACCCGTGTATGAATCGCCTATCCATCTACGATTCTCAATCTCCCAGCCATCAGGCATCCCATCGCCGTCGGTATCAGGATTAGACGGGTCGGTAGGGACGTCTGCACCGCCGCCTGAACCTGAGTTCAACCAGCCTGAGAGATGTACCTGCCTTGCGAGTATGCCATCAGACTCATCACATATTTGCTCAGGAATCCCTGGGCCGCCCGTTGAAAGGTAGTGGCATTGGAAAGGCGTTGAATCGTAGAACCACCCCCAATACTCTTGGCCGTCGGTCAGACCATCCCCATCGCTATCCATGAGTCTCGGATCAGTTCCGTTTGACCCATTTTCTGAAATCGAGATATATCGATATTCGTCTAGATTGGTCCAAGGTGCTAGGAATCCGAATGCACCTCCGACATCGAATCCATCGAGATCGGCATCTCTTGGTGCATCGAAGGGATTGGTCGGGTCCAATCCGTGATGGAACTCCCAGCCATCAGGCATGCCGTCGAAATCGGAGTCCGACGAGGTGGGATCGATTGGGAGGATGTTCATGTAGCGTCCTGATTCAAGTCCTGCAGATATCCATCTCTCGCCCCCAGACATCCATGATGCGATATCGGAAATTGGGCCGTTCATCTTCACAGGTGGATCAATCATCCCAAGCACTCCGCTGCCGTCCCCCTCCAACGCCCAAATGCCCTCTCTTGATCCGACTAGCACCATTCCTGGGATCTGCTCTATGGACAGGACATCGTTGCCCCCTGAGAGCCAAGACTCTGAATTGAACATCCTATCATTCGAAATAGCATATGCAGGATCTGTGACAAGATCATCAAGGTCGATGATGTGAATCCCGGATGGAGTGCCAAGCCAAACACCAGTGAGTTGCGCTATATTCCCACTTGCATCCAAGACACCTGCGAGTTCGAGAGCGTTGACTACAGCTGATTTCGAAGTATTGAGAAGATCTGCTATCCCGACAAATGATTCTGCATTTTCACCATCGTAAACCCATAGTGGCGACCCAAACGTTTCAGTTAGATCGCTTGTAGTCCACCGGATAAGGCCCGTATCTGTTCCAACCAACAGCATTGGCGGCTCCCCTGGCCTGACAACGTGTAGGGCGACGGTTCCAGTGGCATTTTTGGTTGACAGTGCCTGCTCAAGGGTCTCGACATTTTCCAAACCATCGATACCCAGGGCGCCATTATCAGAATTAACTACTACACTGAATACGGAGCCACCCGATCCGAATAAAATCATGGCACCTGGGCCCATTGGCGGCAAGGGGCTTATCGAAAGAAGAGGCGTTGTGGCCAAGAATACGGCAGATTCTGAATTAAGTTCTCCTTCTGACACAGGTATGGCTGTGATTCCAAAGTTAGTGGACACCACTACTGCCTTTGACCCGTCTGAGAGAGTTGCTACCTCAGCGTCTGATATTTCTCCCTGTACCGATCCCTCGTAAATTGTAGTCGATTCAGAGAGAGGTTTCAATACAGTAATTCCGTATTTCGAGATGATCAGAACGATGCCTTCTGAGTCGATTGCTTCTACTGCGACTATCGATGAGTCGGCCAATGAAGGATTTGACATTTCTGTTAAGAAAGAGGGTTGGTCGGGATTTTCCATGGAGGCTAAATGAAGACCTGGTCTAACGGAGAATCCGTCATCGATAGAGATCATGTACTCCTCATAACTACTGAATGCCTCCCCCCATCTTGATGTCGCGATGGAACTATCTTGAGAGACATATCCGTCGCTATCTGAGTCCCACCCATCTAGGTCGTGATCTACTATGGCGTCTGAGGCATTTCTCGGATCGAGTCCGTAATGATACTCCCAACCATCCGATATTCCGTCTCCCCGTACGGCGAGTGGCGTTGCGACGCCGTCATCTATCACATAGTGGTCTGAGTCAGCATATCGTGGATCGCTTCCGAGCCATCCGGGTATCCCTGTTTCACTTTCTTGGGAGGTTTGACACGCTCCATCAGCAATCCCAGGAATTGGCCCTTGACACCACAGCCCGTCTCTCTCATCGACCCAACCATCTGGCTGGGAGTATCTGTACTCTTCAGGACTTGTGAATCGTTCGCCAGGCTCCACGTCTCCATCACGATCGAAGTCGAATCCATCTCCGCAACCCCATTCAAGAAGGCCGAAGCACTGATCCGGGTCTTCTATGGAGTCTCTTGGATCGAGTGGGTCGAAATAGAGACAAGTCCAAGCGGTAGAAGATTGATCTATGTAACCTGCACCTCCATCAGTGCACATACTTATTTCGAATCCATCAGGTAGTCCGTCTCCGTCAGTATCTGCTTTTCTGGGGTCTAGATACTCTCTGAACCCACTTTCAGTTTCCTCTGGAGACTTCCCCGTCAAAGATAACCTAGTGGAAAAGCATGATTCCAATGAATAAGGCCAGCAAAATTCCTGTAGAGCTGTGGCGCCATCTCGATCCGCATCGCTAATATTGTCTGTGGAATCAAGTGGATCGAGTCCTTGCACAGTGACGTCTCCCAGAGGATCGAATATGAGTAGGGGCTCCGAAAAGGCACTTTCATGGACATCGGGAATTTGATCTTCATCGGTGTCTACCGCGACGGGCGCTCCACCAGTGGCATCGTCCGGGTCTGTTGATCCAACCGGACTTTGTGGCCTAGTTTGGGAGAGAAAGAGCACGCTGGATAGCATGATAATGGCAAGGAATGCGGCTGTCTGCTTCCTCCTCACGGCCTTCCCCCAACCACTATCCTCTCAATATGGCTTATCACGGTGATGGAGCGGTGTTCGGACGACGGCACGATGTGATGGGGGATTGGAAGTGCTGATTGACGTGTTTCTAACAGATTTGTTCATTGAGTACTCTTATCGTCGTCCACCCTGTGACATTGGAAATCACACATCTGGGATCGGGTAGCAGCGGCAACTCTGCAGCATACAGGTCGGAAGATGCGATTGTAGTGATTGATTGCGGTTTTTCGATGAAGCAAATGGAGAAGCGGCTTATTCTGGCTGATATTCAACCCTCTGATGTTGATCATATCCTAGTTACCCACCACCACATGGATCATTCGAAATCCGCGATGAGAGCCTCGAAGTCGTGGGGGGCACGCCTTCACAGCAATCTTGAGACCGCACTTAGGATGGGGTGGGAGCCTGTGTCGGATGTGAGAACTTTTGCCGACTTGGATAGAGTAGTGCTCGGAGACGACCTTAGCGTGATCCCAATTCCTGTGCCCCACGATGATGCTGACAATGTTGCATTCATCGTGTCTTCGGGAGGGGAAAGGGCGGCATATGTAACTGATCTTGGAGAAGCTACTGAGGAATTGAAGGGTCATCTGAAAAGATGTGCGCACATCTCAATCGAGGCTAACTATGATCACTCTCGTCTACTTTCCGGCCCCTACCCTGATTCGATAAAACGAAGAATCAGCGGAAGAGGGGGGCACTTGTCTAATCTTCAGACTGCAAAGATTCTCGAAGAAGTCGTCAGTGAGAAGACAAAATCAATTTCATTGTGCCATCTCTCTGAAAAAAATAATGCCCCTCACATCGCAGAGAGCGAAGTTCTAGTAAGAATCGATCAGTATTTCGACGGAGATTTGACCATATCCAAGAAGATTGGGCCGGAGTTTGTTCATCATCTTGGATGATGCTAGAAAGCATCTTCAGAATCCGGTTTTATCTCCCCATTAGAGCCCTATGAACTGAATTTTGAATCTCTTTCATCCTGCTTAATGCACCAAGATCCTTGAATACGGTAAGCGATCTTTGCAAGTAAGCGACTCGTTCTGAACGGTCATTCCCCATGTTGCCCAATCTCGCAAGAATTTCTGCCTGGAATAGCCTGAAATCGTTAGCCTGTGCGATTGCGAGAGCGTCCAGGTAATGTTCTGAAGCCTCGGAAACTCTCCCCGCATCGATGAGCACTTGCCCCAGTAGCATCTCAGTTTCCACTGCGCTAGTTGGATTGGCCTCTTCGGAAAATGTGTCCATGGCTGCATTGTAGTGAATGAGTGAGAGTTCGATATCTTTCGTACGTGCATAGTACCTCCCCAATATCACTCTTGAACGTGCATGGGATTGCATGTCATTGACTTCGATTGTGTAATCGTGCACAGCCAATGCGTGTTCCCTCGCTTTCTCTGTTTCTCCAATCTCTAAGAATGCGTCAGCGAGTCGGAGCCGAGCTGCTGTTAATAGATTATTATCCTCAATTTTGAGCATCTCCTCGACGTTTTCGTAAACTTCTCTTGCTCTCCGGTCATCGCGTCTCTGACGGAATATTGCGCCCATGCTGATGTAGGAGTCAGCTGCACCCTTGGCATCGTTCATATTGATCTGAATCCCGAGTGCCTGCCTCAACATCTCTAGGGCGTCGTCTAACGCCCCGCGTTTTACTCCCAAATCTGCTTGGCTGGAAAGAATCCTCGACATTGCCTTTGGGTCTTTGATACGCCTTGCAATAGACCCTGCAGTGTCGAATTGCTTCTCGGCTTCGTTCCAAACCCCTTGTATCAATAGGATCTCGCCCGATAGTTCGTGCACCATGCATTCCACAGAGGGATCTAGGCCATCGTGTTCTATGGAACGAAGAATGCCCAGCAATTCGGTGTGCCCTCCCCTCACTAGTTCTAGGCCGTGGGTCGTTAGAACAGTAGAGAAACCGTCCCAGTCACCTGCTAGATTGAGATGATGAAGATGTTCGATTCGATCTTCTGTCGTCATCGAACTCCTAGCGTACCACTCGGAAGCTCTCCTGTGGAGGTCCTTCTGGATCATATCGTCCATTGAGCGAGTGGAGAATTCACGCACGAGGTCGTGGACATCAAGTTCGTCTTGATTGGCTCTTCTGACGAGACCCCGTTCTATTAGGCCATCAATCGCCTCAGCCGAGATAAGTTCAGGCAAAGCCTCTGCAGGAATTGGTTCTCTGAACACCGATATTGCCCCGAGAATCGTTTTTTCTTCAGATGAGAGTCTACTGAATATCTCTTTCTCGATAAATGCCTCAAGTGTTGTATGGACTGAGTCAGTCAGATTGCCCCTATTGATTAGTTCTAGGACCAAGGGATGTCCTCTCGATAGGGCATAGATATGAGAGAATCCAGGATCATCTATGGAAGGCATAGAACTCAATAGCATCCTACTAGCATCTCGATCTAGGCCATCAAGCTTCAGATAATTGGATATTATTTGGCCCTTTGAATCAGTTTCAGGCACTACTTTCCTGAATGACCTTGTGAAGAGGACCATTCCGGATTCATCTGTTTCATCGATTCTCTCTGCAATGGACCTGAGTATAGAGACGAGCACCTCATCTCCGATTTTGTGTACATCGTCCATAACGATCAGCGAGGGAGTCGACTTGAGCCCCTCCAAGATGAGGTTGGAGCAGATAGAAGGGTTTGGTGCCTTGGCGCCTTGCAGGTAATCGGAGAGTGCAGTCTGCCCCAATAATCCCAACCATTCACCCACAGCCTCGAGGAAGGCTCGTGCGCCATCCCATTCCTGGCATCTGTGGAATAGAAGATTTCTGCGGTGTGTGAAGCGCTCTACCACCTTGACTGCTAAAGCTGTTTTTCCGATGCCTGCGATACCAGGAATCACAACAGTTGTAGATGATTCTTCGAGAAGATGGGCAATTCTATCTAGTTCCGAATCCCTCCCGAAAAATTGGCGAATTCTCGGCATGTCGGCCAATGAGGAGACGAATTGTCTCTCAATATGCTTCGTTAGATCCCTCTCAATTAGACCGGGGGTGAGAGTGGTTAGGTCGATAGTGGCATCATCATCCATGTAGCGGAGTATATCCACGTGTCTGAGTTCGATTTCAGATTGAGAGACTATGTCCCCTATTGTCATCTCCTCTACCTTTCCACCGGGTCGTATTGCCTTCACAATACGCTCAGATACAGTGGACCAAACCTCATCAGAAAGGGAAACTCCGTCATCAGAGAGAAAGTATGCTTTTCGCTTCCTAGTTACGCCTGTAATATGTGCTTGTCGTTCGATTACATATCCTGAGTCCTTGAGCGACCCGATTGCACGAGGCACGTTCGATCTGGCGATGGAAACTGCATTGGCTATGCCCATCTGAGAGAGAGCGAACGGGACTTCGACTCTTTCTCGGTAATCTGCATAGTCCCGAAGGTGGAGCAGTATCCGTATTTGGACCCCTGGTCGCGCGGTGCTTGGGCGTGACATGGTCAACTATTATGTTTGTCTCAATGAAAAGGATTGGTATTTCCCGAGCGCTTCCTGATTATTCGGATGCAGCTTCGTCAGGAACCCATTCAGAGGCCTCAGTGTCCCATTTCCAACCGGGATGGTCTGGATCGCGGGTGTATCTCTCGGTATTCTCGCCCTCAGTAGCATTGGGCGGCTCATCTGCATCGAACTCAATGAACCGTGCGGCGGTTAATCCGAGAATAGCCAGCACCAACAATACCGCGACAACGATGCCGAAGGGGAAGTCACTGCCCTGATCGGAGCCATCTGAGATTGATTGGCCATAAATCGAGTCTCCAACGCCCATCGTGAACTCAGGCGTGACTGTGCCGACTATCCTGTTTGCAGGGATCAGCAGTGACCAAGTGCTGTCATCGCTAACCACGGTCGAATTTGCTGGATTTGCCTCAATGTAGGCAGTTACTGCGCGACCAGGTATGCCAGTCCCTTGGAATATGATTCCCTTGTCGGTGCCGGATAGCGTATCTTTGTCTGGTGTGTCGACCGAAAATATCGTTGGGATAACGATGAAATCTACTGGGTCGGATTGGACCTTGGACCCGAATTCATCCTGTGCTAGGAAAACCACATTCTCCATGTTCCACTCAGAAATTTCAGTGGTGTAGAATGCCATTACATCAGGATCGTAGGTTGCGACTCCATTGGAATCGATCCTTATCCCGATTGCATGTTGATCATCTGCGACTGCCAGAATGATGTCCTGATCGATATCTGGGTCAGAGAAATATGCGGAAAGATCGATTGTGGCAGCAGTGCATCTATCGAGTATGTCGTCATTCTCAGCGTCGCAGTATAACGTAAATTCGCCAACCCATGCTGATCCGTCGAATACCGGTCGGCTGTTGTCTTTATTGGGAGGGTTGTCTGCAATTATCTCAATCTGGTCCCATTGAGAGTAGTCAATTCCGTCGAAGCTCCTTGCCAATATTGTGTATGGTCTATCGTGAATGAGCCCACGTGAATCCCAATCTGTGGTCCATCTGTCTCCATCAATCTCGGATCCGGTTAACGTGATTGTGTCGATCAATATCTCATCCACAACGTCCCTTATCTCAATATCAATTCGATTCACATCCCCATCCGGGTCCTGAGCTACGCCACTGATGATTGTCGATTCCCCAGTTTCGACATACGATCCGTCATTGGGGTCATTGATCTGGATGAGTGGATTTCTGTTTGCATTATCGATGCTCAATGAGATAACCTCTGGAACACATTCATCAACTAGGCCGACACAAAAATCAGAGTCGGATGCCCATATCGTGAATGTATAATCATCCGATGTTCGAGGCAATGCGGCATAGCTCCAATCGTATGTCCAAGTATCTCCGTTCCAGATGGCATCTGCAGGTGTATCGCTGTAGTACTGTGGACCTTCTATGACGATATACACGTTACCGATATCAGACCCGCAGTCACTTGGGCAACCGTAGTCATCAGTGGCTACTCCGCTGAATGTTATTATCTTCTCATCGTTTCTATGCAGCGTTCCATCGGCTGGTTCGCTTACAGTGAGCACTGGCGGCTGGGTGTTGAGTTTGATTGTCTTGGATATGATCTCACTGTAATCCAAACCATCGAATGAGCGGATCTCAAACACATAATCATCTTCCGAATACTGAGTCATGTCGAGGGAGTATGACCATGTTCTGAAAGGATGATTTGTCCCAGTGACGACACCGGGCTCCATGCCCGAAGTATCAGTTGCCATCCCTGCGCCGGCCCAACCCCCAGTAAACGGATCTTTCACCTGAACGCTGTGCACGTATCCTTTCTGCGCCCACATGGATTCTTCTGCTGAAGGATAGACTCCCACCCATGACCCGTCCCAAGCCGTCCCTGAGATGGTGACTATTCTTCGATAGGATATGTCGCTAGACACGTCTACGGTAACTGATGGAGCAGTATTTTCGAGAACTACTGTCCCTTCATACGTCGATTCTTGAAGGAGGAAATCTTGAGAGGTATATCCGAATCCGAACTTGTAACCCCTTACGAAATATTTCGACATCTCCCTAGTCCCTGCAGCGTAGTCACATGAGTCGTCCTGCATGTCGTAGACGAGGTCTCCATCGTTATCTACGCCGTCAGAGCAAGAGTCTTCATATTCGTCATCGGCAAATCCATCAGGATTGTCTCCGCCCTCTAAGCCTCTGAAATCTAGATGAGAATTGGAAGGTAAAGATACCCAAGGGGTCCTACCATCGCTAAGTGTCTCGAGAGAATACAGGTCGTTACCTACCCCATCCTCGATGAGTACATTCGTACCTGGTACGGCTGTGCCTTTGGAAATGACTTGGAATCGGACTAGCTCGGCCCTCTTTACCTGCACGGAATACAGAGTTGGTTGCGTGGCTATTTGGATCTTTGAGAGATTGAGATTGACGACGTTAGAGAATGTGAAGACTGTGGAGTTGTTATCCATATTGAGGGCCAACGGGAAGCCTCGAGGGGTGTAATCGGGACATATGGCGCAGCTTGTGACTTGGTGGGGGATGATGTTTGTATCCCAATCGCCGTCTGGCTCCCCATCATTGTCATTATCAACTATCCCTGGCCACGCTTCCTGATCATTCCATGATAGTTTTACAGGTACTTCTCCATCACCTGGATTCGGTATAGTCTCAGACTGTACGGTGACAGAGGACTTGGTGATATTGTACGTACTAGTAACTCCATTCCATTCATTTTCACTGAAGAATGCTAGGCTACCATACTGCTGAGCCCCTGCAAATCCAGTGTCGAAGTTCTGAATGACAGCGCCTTCGGCATTGAGATTCCATGTATTTCGCTGTACATTGAGAAGTGCCCCAGTGGCTCGAATTCCATCTGCTGAGCCTCCTGCTGTGAAGACGTTGTCAACGATTGTTGCCCCTGCTCTGTGGACTTGTACGAGCGAGCAGGGGAATTCTCCGCCCCAATACTTGCTACTCTGGCACATTCCAGTCCCTGGCACGGTTACTTCGTTGTTGGCGAAATAAAGACGACGGACGTCTGGGTTGTCTCCCGCCCAGTAATCTCCTGCCATGACTGGTTCCTTCGCTGTATCGGTAATCGTATTGTTCTGGGCGTCGACGTCGAATGATCCATACAACCAGATTCCGTTCCATCCGCCTATGGGCCCTATCGCATTTCCGTGGATTATGACTCTGCTCGACTGGACTCCTATGCCGGACCCTTCTGCAGCACCGGAAACGGTATTGTCATGTATCTCTGCAAGTGCCCCGGCATATGCCGTTATTGGCGTACCTTCAGCAGTCGTAATCGTATTGCCTGAAACATTAGTGGCATATTCATTCGTTCCAACAGATATCATGCCATTGATATCAATGCCATTACAATTCACATTGATAGTCGAGCCTGACACCTTACCTGCAGAGGACCTGTAACTCAGTCCGAAATCTCCGCTTGCCACTGTTATGTCTTTGAATTCCGCGAAAGATTCCTCGATCCAGACCGCTGATCTGCCATTGTCCTGATTGCTGCATCCCCTATCTGTGGAGAAAAATTCAGAATCCTCGAACAGAATCGGTATACTGCCGGTACCGCCCCCGTAAATCTGTACTGCATTTCCAGTGACTCCACTCTGATCGTCATTTCCCACGGTGTAAGATCCTCCGATGAATCTTGGTTGTGCTAGTTCTGTCGCTAGGACACTGGAAGTATTTGTATCCGTAAATTGAAGTTCGATGAGCTCGGGCGACGCTCCCTGAAGAACTAATGCGCCGTAACGAAACTGATTAACGATGGGTACGGGGAATGGGACGCCCCATGCAGAGTTGATATCAAGGTGGCGAAGTGCAGTCTGGGCGAGGTCGATTGTGCTTCTGATGATGATCCCCTCCCCGCATGAAGGATCTTCTATCCCCAAGGTAGAGGTGCCAAAGGTCATACCATCACAATCCCCAGATGCAGAGGCATTTTCAGGATCTGTCCAGGTCATGGATATTCGGGTAGCGGGAGTGGCATCTTGAGAAGCACCGCATGATGCGGCCCCGATACATAGATTCCCCCTAGCTTCCAGGGAAGTCCCATTCGAGAAAATGACCTCTGTGGATGGTTCTATTATGAGTTTGGCACCAGGTGAAATGATGATATCACCAGCGACGTTGTGCGTTCCAGACCACACTTCGACCGCATTGATGTATCCTGCACTCGTCTCATTATCAGCGGCTACCGAGGCTGCTGGGCCGATTAAGGCTGAAAGGGATGAGATCAGAAGTATGAGTACAATTGCGCGGCTTCTGGAGGCGGCACGGTCATGCATGCCCTTACTGCTGGCGTACATGGATATAAGACGAAGTGTGCCAAGTTTACGTTAACGCCATGGTAAATGGTTACCATTGGTCGGCTGAGGACTCTACTCGGTCTCGCCATTCGACTGCGTCGAGCATGCCATAGCCTGATCTTTCATCGTGCCCGATCTGTCCGCCCATGGGCTTTGCACTCTCCGCTAGTGCTTGCTTGACGATATCGATTCTGTTGTCATTGAGTGAGGAGATATTCACTATATTACGCTGTGAAAGGTCTTGAAGAATTAGGGCCAGAGAGCCAGTCACAAACAAGGTCGCATCGCTCGTTCCAGTGGAATACGCGTAGGGAGGGGATTTGTCGCTTGATACCGTTGAAAGGATATACGATCCGGGGCCAAGTATCTCGGGTTTCTGATTTGGCCAAACCCTTGCAGTCTCAGAATAGGGGTCAATCCGAGATCCTACGGAGGTATTCGACCATGGCGTCATGAACCTGTCATATGCGCCAACACTAATCACCCGGTCGACATTAGCTGGTGTGGAAACGTCTGAGTTATCAGGGCCAGCATTTCCAGCTGCTGCAATGACGAATATGCCTGCATCTAATGCGTCTTCGACCGCTCCGGCTACGGATCTCGATGCGATTTGTGATGTTGCCTCGAAAGGACCGCCCAGGGAGAGGCTGATGATATTCACCTGTTGAGATACTCTGCACCATTGGATTGCGTCTGCAACCCTCACGCTGTTGCCTGTTGTTCCTTCTGGGCCGAGACCCACTGCTACGCTCAACTCAACATTGGGAGCCATGCCCCTCATTGGTCCCGATCCTTTCGCCATCAGTAAGCCGGCCATGGCAGTTCCGTGGTTGGATTGGCTCACGTCTCTCACTGTGCCATGATCAAACGAATAAAAATCCCGGAAACCCACCAGATTCATATCTTTGAAATCAGGATGTTTTGGGTCGATTCCGGTATCCACTATGCATACCTTGATGTCGGATCCATCTAGGCCTTCATCTCGAAGTTCATCGATCCCAGAGGATTCGTAGGCCCATCCAGAAGCTGGTAGGTACGCTGTTATGAGCGGTTGGATCATTGGCCACATGAATATCATGATGATGATGCTAGCAGAGGCACCAACTGCTCCATAGGGCCATATGAATGGCTGGAACGAATTGGTTGGTCTGCGTAACTTCTTTGCAGCCTCATCGGATACGCCATAGGCATCCCCAGAATAGCCCTCGGCATTGGGATCGACTGCGGTTAATATCGCAGAGTCTTCAGGCTCAGGCATCAGCTCGACGCCGTCTAAGGGCATTGCAGGTCACGCCCCCCGCATATGCTGTCAGAATGGTGCATTTGGTCTCCGGCCCGGACGCCTCGTGAGCATGATCAGAAGTCCTCCGAGGAATATTATGAGAATAACCATGAGTACCTGGGTGGCATTACTCGCATCTTCAACTGCTGGAGATAGAAGATTGTACTTCTTTTCATGCTTCTCAGAAGATGATTCTCCGTCTACCGACTCAATGGAGAAGACGATCCATGCTTCGCCTTGTGTTAGATCGGTGAAATTCAAGTCCAAGTATGCAGTAGATTCTCCTCCTGCAGGAATGGTGATTACTGCAGAATCATTTATTCCTGAGAATTCGGAATTGACTGAGGCCTTATGATCTGCTCTGACAATGACCTCCTCAGCCGACACCAATCCATCATTCTCGATTGTGAGCACTACGGTCTGCATTGATCCGAAGACTGGATCGATTCCGCCGCTCAGCCATGAGATAGTGCTCTCATCGATATTCAAATCAGGATACTCCGAACTAACATCTATTTCTACTGGTTCATATTCTGTCTGGTCATCGCCTACGACATACATCACTAATGTGAAGGATTGGCCCTCAGAATCAGAAGGCGAATTGAGCACGATTGATGCGGCCTGTGTCTCAAAGGCGCCCATTGTGATAGTCTGGACACCGGTTCTGGTCCAACCCGCTGGAAGAGCATCGTCATCGAAGGATAGGGAGAAGACGTCGTCTGCATTTCCGTCATTGGAGAAGGGGAGGGAGATAGACGTCTGGGATCCTGGTTTGACACCGTAGAGTTCCTCAGGAGGAGTTTCGAGAGACCAACCTGAAGACTTCGGGACGTTTACCTTGATCTGTACGTTCTCAGAGACGCCCGAGTCGGTTGATGCCTGTATCGAGATGGTTCTTGCATTGGGGAAATGACGTGCGACGGACGCATTTGGAGGCGTTATCTTCGCAGTGATCGACGCCTCATCATCGTCTATGGATAGCGTGACTGTTGACGTCTCGGTGTAGATTCCACTCCCGTTGTCGAACTCGACGGTCCACGAAGGGCCATCAGTGCCAGGGACAATAGCGTTCAGAGTGAATACGTCAGATGATTCATGGCCCTCATAATCGAGCTCTATCTGAACGGTCATGGGTGCGTACCCGTCAGTCCCATTAGGTAATGCGAAGAGGACCCCGTCCTCATCCACAGTTGCCGAATCAGAAGAGGTCATCATTGCAGACATCGAACTGTTTGAGGTTCTTGTGAAGCGAAGGTCCACAGGTGCGGTCTCGATAGAGTCAGATATGGTTGATGACGGCACTAGTACAGATTGACCGGCCTCATATGCCATGATTCTGTCCTTCTGATCAACACTGAATTCGCCCGCTACGGAGATAGGTCCTGCCGGCATTAGAACCCTTAGATCGCCGTCTTCTGGGATGTCCAATCTCCATTCTAGTGATGGCCCGGATGATATCAACAAAGACAATTCCTGATCAACCACATCGGCTCCAACGAGATCTAAATCAGATGAAGAGAGGCTGTGGAGGTTCCCATCGTAGTCGAGCCATGAGCCGGATAGCAGGAGCCACCCGCCTGGTGTGAGGTCAACATCCGCAGATCCACCGTCGACAAGATCGGCGAATATTTCGCTGAAAGCAACTAGATTTCGAGATGTATCCCGTACTTGGAGGACGTATCTTCCGGGTTCTAGGTCTACGGACCATGTTCCGTCCCAAGAGCCCTCACCGCCCTTTACTGCAACTGCCTGGGGGGCAGCGAATCCATCCTTGGGGACTAAGATAATTTCAATATCATCCGACCAATCCGGGTTGATTGTGTCGCTGAGGTAATTCACTGACCCGGAGGCGGTTACGGTCCCGGCTGTGAGTTGTATATCCGATTCAACGGGGAAACCCATTACAGATGCATCTTGGGCGGCATCGGAGAATCCGTCCTTCTGAACGCTAATGCTGACGCTGGAATTGTATGGAAGCATGGTGGAGTAACGGCCGTCTTCATCAGCTACAAGTTCGATATCGATATTATCTCCTGTGATGCTGACAGTGGCATTCGCCACGCCCTCGGCGACATCTGCGCTTCCGTCCTTGTCGAAGTCCCAGAATACCTTGCCTGAGAGTTTTGCTTCCCTAATGGCATGGAGGTTCACAGCGATCGATTCTCCTGCTGAGACATCGCCTATCGTGGTCTCTTCAATAATCAAACGGACTCCTTGATCCTCTACGTCATACGAGGTATCCCATGAGCCGGGCACTACCATCGCAGAGGTGCTACCTGATTCATTTGTTATGGGCATCTGAACGGTGCCTATTCCATCGTTTGAATCGAGGATTAGTTTCAGGCCTTGTGAACCATCGACGTTCATATCGTCGGTGATTGTCAGGTTGACCCATGCCATTTCGGTTAGTTCGATAGTTCTGATAACGGCTAGTTCTCCTGCGGATACGTCAACAGCAATGCGAGCGCCTAGAACCGAGCCATCCCCGGGTTCGTACCCCTCTATTTCGATTATCGTGGCTCCGGCAGGGAGCAGTGCGAGTATTGAGCCGTTCTCATCCGTGGTGAGCGTGGATATGAATCCGAATTGTCCATCGATATTCCTGAATCGAACTTCAAGGTCGGAAACAGGGGATAGCGTCTGGTCCAGTACCGTTATGTTGGCGACACCCTCTGGATCGAATCCAATCGATCGCTCGACTGGAGAGCCATCTAGACCGATGTCGAAAGCTGTTTGTCCAGTTAGAATTCTAGTCCCGAAGAGAGTCTGATCAGCATTCAGAACTGTGGTGTCTATCCGGTAAGAGCCCGGTTCGAGATCAACGGATCCTGCGCCATCTTCAGAAGTGGTCAGATTTGTCCCTATTCCATCATTTGTCAATGCTATGATGTTGAATTCGACCGATACGCCAGTCCCGTTGTCCCTAACCCCATCTCTCGAGTTGTCAATGAATGCGAACAAGTCAAGTGTCGTGTTCTGAGGGTTTATCGTCAGTTCAATCGTCTGGTCCTGGACCGTATATGCCGTTGTAGCAGGGTGATCAGATTCCAAGATCTGGATCGACCACTCGCCTTCTGGCAGGGCTATTTGGAAGAGGCCGGATGAATCCACGTTTGATACCCATGTGACATCAGTGGAATCATTAGACGCGATAACGGAGAGCGGCTCCCAGCCGAGAAGGCTCGAAGTATACAGGTAATTGAGCCGGTTGACCGACACTATGCCCTCGTATGTGGATCCCTTGCGTGCGACTAGATCGAGGTCGGGGTTATCCTGTAGGATCTCTACGACCTCTCCATCTACGAGGTTGTTCAAACCGACCACCACAGTTACAGTTACTGATTCGCCGACAGGAAGGGTGAATTCGTAATTTCCATCGTCGTCGGTCAGAGTCGTAGTTTCGAATCCGGCCCATCTGGCAACCACCTGTGCGTACTGTACGAAGTCCTCGGGTTGAGGTTCATCTTCGCCATCAGCAACGAAAACTGTGCCTGAGAGGGTAGAGCTGATCTTGAATCTGAAGGTCTCGTCCATATCAGACTGCAAATCGAAGCGTTCCCATAGCTGAGTATCATCGAGCGTATGGTTGAGAGTGTACTCGCCGGGAGGTACCTCGGCGTCATATGTCGATGTCGAGGCGCTGTATGTGAGGTCATAGGTGCTCGAATCTATCTGATTCGTGATCTGGAGACTTAGCCCTGAGACGCCCTCGCCATCACTAGAGAGAATCGAGAGAGATAGATCGTAGTTGACGGGGACCATAGCATCAATCGAAAGCACTCCCGATGTTGCCTCCTCCGGTAGGACCTCGGCTACAAGGTCATCAAATCCGTCTGAATCAGCATCATAGGACACAGTATGTGCCATTGACGGGATTGGACCTATGGCCACTGTGCCCCCATCGCCTATGACAATGGTACAGGGTGCCAAATTAGACTCTGCACATGCGTTGGATGCTGTCGAATCTTGAGCCTCTGCGTCCCTGAGCGTGACTGTTCCTTCAGCAGGAGAACCATCCTCTTCGGAGATTAGCATATTCAGCAAAAATCCTGGGACTTCAACAGATCGTGCTCCGGATGTTGATGAGCGCGGTATTGTGAAGGGGGCATCGACTTGGATGGACTGGCCAGAATTTAGCAATACTTCCACGGCATAGTCTCCGGGTATTGCGCCGGATAGGTGGAATGTTCCCTCGCTGACCATTGGGCCACTGAATGTACCATCGCCCTGGAATGTCCCGTCGCCTGTAATCGTGCCGTATGGACCATCGCCATCAGTATTCACGTCGAATTTTCCTGCTGCAGTAAAGGTCGCATCGGAATAAAGCCTGATGAATAGAGACTGGCCGTCAGAGACGAATTTCCCCGTTCCGTTGAATGCCCCGTCCAGAAGGAATGTTGTAGATTCCAACAAGCATTTTTGTTCCCCATCCGGGATTGTGCCATTCTCCGTGCACTGGCTAGTTGGGTCATTTGATTCCAATTCACCGACGAATGTACCCTTCCCCTCAAAGGTTCCAGTGCCAGTTACTGACTGATTGTTTCTCAGAGTTTGACTTAGAGTTCCCGTAAACTCGACGGCTGTGGCGGGAAGAGGTGACTCGAAAGACCCTGGACCATCGAAAATGGCTGTTCCGTCGCCCTGGAAATACAATCCTTCTCCTTCTATCGATCCCGAGGAAGTCGATATTGAGTAGCCCTGATGTGTTGCTTCTGGATCAGATGGCGTGAGCACCACTGTCGCATCTGCAATTGGCTGCCCGTTGAATGAGGGCTCACCAGTCCACTGGAGCTGTCCCGTTGCAGTTGCAGACGGTACGGTAATTGTAGTCGAGATGAGAGCCTCTCCCCCGCTGTGACCTTGTTCTCCCGAGATCATCAGTGAAGATGCGCCGATGTATGTGGCTCCAGCCACCCCGCCTAAGATTGCGGTAATTGGATTGATATTTCGATCTTCGGAGTCGGCTTGCTCCCTTGTGATGTCAGATAGCATTTCAAATGCGCCCGATTGAATCTGGGCTCTGACGGCTGTGTTGTCTACTGCCCCGTAGAATGCAGAAACTCGTATCTTTCCAGCAGGAACTGTAGCTGTGAATCGGCCCTCATCATCAGCAACTTCGGAAACGATAGGTATCCAATAGGTACGAGGGTCGGAATCTTCCTGGCCCTCTCCGCTGAATGCATCTCTCTCCACGAGTATCCTTGCATTGGGTACAGGTTCGCCTGATTCGAGTACTACCTGCCCCTCAAGAGTGGCTCCACTGTAATATTTGACGATCTTGACATTCGAGTTTGCACTGCCTATAGCACTGTAGTACTGGCTGGGATCTACGCGAGGGTCGCTCCATTCGTAAATGTCAGGCACTCCATTGCCGTCTTCATCAGGGGAGTCGGCTCCATCATCGTGGTAGTTGGCGATGACGAAGTGGTTCATCATGGCGCCAGGAAGTGCGTATGAGTTGCTTAGAGGTGTGCCGGGGGTNCCGGGTCTTGCCCANGTTGGACCNGGTTGTCCNGAGGCTCCNGAATCTAATCCNAGAGNAGANGTCCCGTATCCAACGTATATGCGTGCAAGGAATGTGTCNAAGAANGCAGGTTGCTGAATGTAGTCGATATCTTCCAGAGATATTATCTGATTCGGATCAGTGATAGCCCCTGACTGTTGTCTGACGATATCATCCAGGTATTCCTGCTCATACTCGCCAGAGGTTCTAGGGATAATGGGCCCATCGCCCCTCTTCGTCAAGTAACTACTGGAAATGTAGTCTTCCGGATCGAGGCCAGCGAGAGTGGTGGGCGCGTAGAATATGCCCGTCGTCTGCCCTCCGTGATAGGAGTAGTCTTCATAGAAAAGCCCTCCAAGCGGGTAGAGTCTGTCATCGATCGCGAAATAGCGTACGTCCGTGTTTCTCTCTACCGTCTCGCCGATACGACCCTGGAAAGTCTGCACTTCCCATCCGATTGAGGAAAGCTCCTCGAGAAGATCAACAATCTGGTCTAAATCGAAAACATGCGTGATGAATGCCCTGCCCACTGCAAGTTTAGCATTCGTTCGATGGATTCCTGTGGACAAGTCATCGAAATCCTCGATGAGATCAGCGGTGTACCTGTGATTTCCTATNAGGTAATGAGACGGTGTGTTAGAGAATGGCGAAGAAGATCCCCTCGTATCATTAAACAAGGCCATAGCATCATCTGCATTATCTAATCTCTCACCGACGATTTCACCTTGGTCTGTGACGAACCATCCGAATTTTGACGGTAGACCCGAATCTGCAAGGTACGCTCCTCGAAGAAGTTGTACTTCTCCGTCAGAATGTATGATTGCNAGTGAGCGCTTCTCGACATCGTCCGAAGTCATGCTATGAATCCGTTCGAGTTCCCTNATCTGATTCTCCNCNAGATACGAATCAAGTACCTCCAGATTGGATTCATCAGAGACNCCCCCTATCCTCAGCGAGTTCATGATCATCANTGCNAGNACATCTTCCTGNGAGTGACTNANCAGGGTATTGCCAGTTACAGGAATACCTGACTGGAAGTTGTCGGCAACAGTAGGGTGCTGCCCCTGCGATAGTGCCTGGAAACCATAGTCCCACCAGGAAAGGAATGCTGGACGCTCGGTGAAATCGGATTCTGTATCCTGATTGGCCAGCCAATCGTAGGCCATATTCCAACCGCCGCCATTGAATCCGGGTCCGAACGTTCCAAGATACCAACAGCCAGTGGTGCATCTCTGATCGGGAGAATACTGGTTAGAGTTGAGTACTGAGAATCCGAGAACCTCGTAACGAAGAACGTCCGGCATAATTCCCTGGATAGCCCCATCCACATCACCAGATGCAGAGTCGCCCCTGGGTATTCCGGAATCTATGCCATATGTTGCATGCTGGGAGAATACGATGAGTAGAATCATCATTACAGCTGGTACCCCGGGTCTTGATCTGCTTGCTGAGAAAGTACTGTTGAATCGCGCTCTTGGAGACCCGATTCCGCTTTTCTTCCAATGTTTGACGAACTCGCTTGGGTTCACTGCAACCCACATCGAGGTCAATCCAACCGCGCCTACGACTGCCATTGGTGGGCCTGCATTGAATATGAATCGGCCAGCAGACCAAGACATGTAAGATGCGATTACGATCCACGCCCCCAGTAAGAACGAGGCGTTGTCCTCTTTCCTGCCCCCTCTCCACATGAGAATGAGCCCATAGCCTATTGCAGCGATGGCCACTATCGGGCCAAATGAAGCAAATAGAATGCCCCTGTCTGGCGCTTGGGCCTCGCCGATCGTTGAGAATACCTTGTTCTTTGAAAAGTAGAATCCCCCGGTGAAGAGGATGTCCCATCCGGCGTATAGATCCAAAGCCTGCAGTGTGTAGAGGATGCCTAGTACGGCTCCAGACAGAGTTGCAGTCATTGTGAATACGAGNAGCCAAGGCTTGTCTCTGGCGGCTGAGATAACATAACCCAAACCCAGTGTGAATCCAAGCATGTAGATCAGAGGCGCCATCCCACTCGGATCGGACAGGAGATTCATTCCGGGCCAAATGTAGAATGGGAGGGGGATTAGCATAGATGTGACTAGCATCTGATTCATTGCAGACGTTATTGGGAGTGTGTCCCTACCTCTGAAGAGATTCAGGATTGCCACGCCGGAAAAGGCAAGGAATATTATGCCCGGAGCGTAAACGAATCCTTTCCATGCAAGGCCCGCAGTTGCAAATGATATGCCTGCAAGAGTTGCGAATAACATCACTGTTCTCTGGTTGGCCCACATAGAGCGGANCCCTGCAATCAGATAGGCGGGATTCCNAGAAGTCCTTGCAAACAGCCTGTTTTGTTTGATATCGATCATTGCCCGGACCCACCAGTAGAAACCCATTGTGAGGAAGAACATCGCAAATGAGTCGTGGTCCGCAAGACCGAATGTGGAGTGTGATATGTGGCCGGGCATGAATGCGATTAGCCATGCAGCAGCTATTCCTGCGAGGGGGCTGTGAAAGCGTCGGGCCATACCAGCTACTGGAAGAACGATGAGTGCGCCCCAGATTGCTGGCTGGGATTCCACAGACCACCAGACAGCCTCAGTCAAAGACATGTCTGCAACCCAGGACAGAAGTATGCCGCCGAGTGCGAGTGACCATGAGAAAAGAGGTGGCCTTGGGTTGAGTCCGCCCACAGGATAGTTCCTATCGGCATCGAAGACGAGGTGGGCTCGCTCGACTGCCACATAGTCGATAATTCGCTTCATGTACCACGGATCGGAACCTCCTGATAGATCCCAATCGCCGATTATTGACGCGTTCATAGCAGGGATGACGTTCCATATCACCCTAACGACGAGGCCTGCAACAAGCGCAGTGCCGACGAGTATCGCGTAATTGTGGTTCTGCCACCATCTCCTGAATTCAGAGGGTTCCCTTAGGGGCGCCATCGGACCGATATAGCCTCTTGAGGCGAGCATTATGATACCGACATTTGCCCATATGGTGATGAGTAGCCAAAGTATCATCGAGTAAGATCCGCTATCGGAAAGAGCGTTCGGGAAGCCTGACACCCCTATGTCCTGAAGCCTACCAACAGTGTAGATTATCCAATTCAATGCTACCACAGAAGCCAGCACATTCCAGCGCTCGGACCTGCAAAATGTCACGAATAGGGCTATGGCAGCTGAGAAAAGCCCCCAGAGGGGTCCAAGATGTGCTCCTCTCTCGTATTCAGCTGGATCTGAAATAGATGAAAGCCAAATCAGGGGGATGATTGCTGATACCATCACAGCAATGGCTGAGAGGTGTGCCATCTTATTGCGTGGATCAAACGGTAACTCCGCCATCATGCCTTTCTGACTAATTCTATCGATAGTTCTCGAGAAGACCAGTGCAAGGTAAATAGAACCCAAGAGCATTACGATCCACATTGAAGAGAATCGTGCTGCAAGAAGGGAACGAGTGGCGTCATCAGAGACTGCATCTTCCAAACTGGAGGTGGATGCGAAGAGTATGGCAACATGCAAGCCAATGACTGCACCGGCGAGAAAGTTTGCCTCCATCGGTCTTCCACGGGACACCATGACATGTGTCCCCAGTGCAACAAGAAGGAAAGTCATGGACATCACCACAGGAATCATCAACGTTGAGGCCAATGACCCAAAAATCAGAGAGGACACGAGAATCGAGGGATCGATATCCCTAGCAGAGGGGTGCTCCGAGCTAATCCTCCCGACGACCGCCCCTAGGGCAGCCACGACAGGCAGTGCAAGGAGACTTGTTTCGTCCATCCATCCATTCTGTCCTGATACCTGTGCAGCAACTAAGAACACTAGGAGGGCTGCAGCCAGCATTACTGGGCCGCCGAGAATCCCCCTGAGAGATGCCGCATTGGTGTTGTCGTTCTTGTCTTCCATTTCATTCACCTAGTACAGCCGAGACTGTCCAGCATCGCGGCCACCTTGCTGCTGCATTTAAGCGGGACGGTACAGGTATCTGCCCTAGCCTTACGATTTGGGGGCCGATTGAAGCCTGTCGAGAGCTCGTGAGCCGATGTCTTGACGGAAATGGCCACCTTCCAGATTAACGTGCAAGATGGCTCCATACGCAGCCTCGATAGCCTCGGTGAGACTCCCGGCGATACCTGTTACGCTAAGCACCCTACCTCCAGACGAAATTACCCTGCCGTTCGACAGTTTTGTTCCCGCGTGGTGAATGATAGCACCCTTATCTAAACGAGTAGCTTCAAGACCCGATATCTCCCTTCCCTTGGCTGGATTGTGAGGATATCCTTCAGATGCAAGAACAACTGTAGCTGCGTAGTTGCCGCTTATCTTCAAATCAAATTCCCCTAGCCTACCTTCAGCTACGGATAGCAATAGAAGCCCCAAATCAGATTCAATAAGCGGGATTGTGACTTGTGTCTCTGGATCTCCCAATCTTGCATTAAATTCAACCACGCTTGGAATGCCATCTTGAATCATTAGGCCCACGTAAAGACAGCCTCTGTAGGGGCTCTCACCCTTGGAGAAATACTCGTGCATAGGAGCAATGATGCTGGATATTGCTCGTTCAATCACGGAAATTTCAGCAACAGGCGCTGGAGCATAAGCACCCATACCCCCTGTGTTCGGACCGTTGTCACCATCATTCAGCCTCTTGTGGTCTTGGCTGGCCGGGAGCACAGCGAAATCTGACTCATCCATCAAAACCAGAAGTGATGCTTCTTCACCCTCCAGAAAGGACTCGATCAATACTGAATCGTCTTTTTCGATGGCCGAAGAAGCTGCATATTCTGCCTCTTCAATATCAGATGTCACAGTCACCCCTTTACCAGCAGCGAGCCCGTCTCTCTTGATCACCCATGGTGGGTCCATGGAGTCTAGTATCCCTGCTACACGGCCCGTGTTTCGGACCATCACAGATTCAGCAGTTGGTATCCCAAGTTTTCTCATTATCTTCTTTGCATGCTGCTTGGAGCCCTCGATCATAGCCCCGTTAGCGCCGGGGCCGAAGCAGGGTATCCCTATTGATCGAAGTTCATCTGCTAGCCCTGCTACAAGGGGGGCTTCTGGGCCAATGACAACCAGATCCGCTTCGATTTCAACTGCGAGTCTTGTTATACTCGGAATATCACTTGCGGAGATGGGGTGATTCGTGCCAATTCTTGAGGTCCCAGCATTCCCTGGGGCCACATGTATTTCGCTGACAGATTCTGATTGGGCCAGTCCAATTGCAAGAGCATGCTCCCTTCCGCCGCCGCCTACAATCAGTACGGTACCCTCTCGCATAACAATCCGTGTGATGTACGGCATATGACCTAAATGCATCAGTATGGCACGGACTTCAAGCCTAATTTGTATCCGAGGATGTTAGTCGCCCTGTGTATGACGGGGGTCAGGATTAGGAGAGCAATGACATATGGCCTGATGGAAGATTGGAAGAATATGGTCTCGTGGAACAACAAGGCTGTTGTGCCGAATATCCCGATTGCGAATGGCAAGGTGTCCAATAGGGGAGCACGGGAGGATATCTCTCCCTCTCGTTTCAGACCTCTTCGTCTCTTGATGAACGATCCTGCACTATCCCCAATCATACAGGCCAAACCAAGTATGAATCCGATCATGAAGGCAGATGCCCATCCCTCGTCAAAGTGATACCAAGCATCCCCTGGAATCAAGCCAGAAGGATCTAGAAATGGTCGCTCGGATGCGGAATAGCGTCCTTCCCAAATAATGTGTGCAAGTGTCATCAATCCTGCTGAGAAGAGTGCGCCACCGAATAGGCCCTCCCACGATTTTCCATCCCCCAGCACTCTGTTCCCATCGGACCATATCTTTCCAGCATCGATTTTATGATTCTGGAATCCGGTAAGATCAGGCAGCCACTTCCCAAAAAGCATAGCACCTGTGTTTGCGAGGTATGCCGGCCCGTAGAGGATGATTACTGAGACCACATTTAGGGCCATACCATTCAGGTCTTCTGAGGGGAATATGGTGGCTTCCATGCCTTCGGACTCCCCAACACGTGCTTGAACATACCTCGGGCAGGGAGGGGTTGATGTCCGTCCTACCGCGCGGAGGGTCATGCGCACCTTTGCCTCCGTGCTTGTGCTCACCATGCTGATGACCTGCTCAATCCAAGCTTCGGCACAAAGTGAATCCATTCACTCAGACATAGTTTGGGATACTGATCGTACACATTCTGGAGAGATTATCATCGCAGGGGGAGGGTCGTTGACTATCGAAAATTCTGAGATCACTATGGCGGAAGGTTCCCGTATAGTCGTTGAAGAAGGCGGGGCTTTGATCGTAGATGGATCAACGATAACCACATCTGGTCCACTCTACGACATAGTCGGATTCGGATATGGCGTAGGGGCAGACGGGTCTGCATTGTTAATACCGGCTTCAGACTACTCAGAATCATTTACTGCTGTTATCAATGCTGTTGATGAGGGATCATTCTTTGGCATGGAGTTCATCATGGAAAATGGTCAATCCGCCTATGGAAATGAGACAGCGGCTGAGTTGACTTTTGACGCTGAGGATGGCGATACGTGGGTAACAGTGACTGGGATACCATCTGCCTCCATGGGGATATCAGGGGTCGTCATAACTCTAGACTCCGGAGGGGATGACGATTTGATTCATATTCCATCATACGATTTGCAAACACGTAACATGCGCCCATATGGGAATCCTAGTTATGAGATTGAATCGAATGGAGCGGTCCGCATAACATCCAGTGATATCGAAAGAGGCAGATGGGTGATGAACGGGGATACCGAAATAATAGGAGGGGCGATCAATGATGCAGGGCCGATATTTGCAAAAGACGACTCAGCTTCCATCTCAATCAATGGCACATTGATCAGCGGTAGCCTTGATGATCACGACGTGCAGATGGGGGGTTCGACATCTTCTGACTTCGTGGATGTGAACTGGACGGATGGCCTCACAGATCGATGGGAGAGAAGGGTAGGAACACAGCAGGTTATTTTTGAAGCCTCTGACGTCGTATACAGAATAGAAGGGCTCGGTTACAATCAACAGAATTCTGGATCTCAAATAACTGATCAAAACGGCATCGGAACCATTGGCATGGGTGCTGAACGTGTTGTGGAAATAGGGTGGGCAGTCGATTCACAAGAATATTCTGAATCGCCAGTTTGGTTTGAAAAGGCTGTTCTCGTAACTGAATCATACCGTACTGCATGGAATGCGGACCCCAACATGAATGACTACGGGGGTAGTCTGGAAATTAACTGGAACCTCACAACCATAGATGCTTCTAGGGATGCCCCGGGTATTCTAGAGTGGTTCGCTCCCAGCATCTCAATAGCATCCATTGAAAGTGGAGATCTGAATTCTGCTGACCTCAATGACGGATGGGACGCTAATGTTACGATTTCAAATGATGGAAATGCGGATGCAGTTGTCTATTTCGTTTGCGATGATGCAGATACTGGAGATCGTCAGAGCGTTGGCGACATATACATTGGTGGCCTTATTGAATCTCAATCGGAGTCTGTGTTCCCCATATCTTGGACTCCTACGGAAGAGGGAGATTGGGCGCTGATATGCTCCATAATGACTCCAAGTCAACTCGTGTTTGAGGAAGCATGGGGCGGAGGTTCGGTAACGACTCCGTACATCTCATTCGAATCGGTGGAAGAAGAAGTTGCTGGGAGCATAATTCCGATACTCGTAGCGCTTGCAATGGGTGTGATTGGGGTAGGATGGTTGCTCGTAAGGCGTCTATAATCAGCAAGAGTTTACTTCCATCCAGCTTTCAGACGTATATTGGCCTGAGTCGTCCCTGTTTGTCTCCTCGTACACGTAATAGGTAGTGTGGTCAACGACAGTATCAGACCAAGGAGACGTGTTTGAACCCTCTATCTCGAGTTCATAACAGCCATATCCAACATCCTCCCAATCTTCCTTGAGGATAATAGTGGAGGATACGTCAGAGGCTTCGGTACTACCGCCAAGGTTCATCGTTGCCGCATCCAATCCGATATACGTACTTCCAGACCCGTATGCGCCCCCGGATGAATCCCATGTTGCTACCGTATGCTCCACGCTCACGTCAGGGTAATCTATGGCGATTGAGCCCTCATAAGTCATTGTGACCTTGAGGTCGAAATCGGCCAACGGCATTGGGGCTATGTATTCCTGCGATGCTCCAAGTAAGCCTGCAGAGACACCCAAAGCGATACCTCTCAGACATCGGTTCTTTGCACCGTCGCAGTCCTGTGTAGAGAATGAAGGGGCTGCAGAAACATCAACACCAGTAAGGGTACGAGTCAAATGATTCGCATCGAGAGTCCTTGTCCATGAATTGCCATCAATCTCTAGCGACATGACGTAATCTGTGGATGGGAGTGCGTTTCCGTTGTAGAAATCGGATACTGGGACCTTCAATAATCCATAATCGCCTTGGTTGTCTTCTTCATCGATGGAGATATCCATCGTAGAGGTATATGCGTTGGAGCCTCCGTGGGTTATGCTCACCGATGCCTCGTATGATCCCGAACCTCCGTTCTGCCTTATCTTGACCACGATCATATCGTCATCTTCATCGAGGTCGATCTCTCCGAGCGACATTTCTCCTGTGAATAGTACGGCGATTGCGAAATTACTGGACAGGAGCAAGAGGAAGGACATCCCAATTGCGATAGTGGATGCTGATGCAGGTGCTGGCCTTCCAATGAATAACCAGGTGGCTCCAGCAGAGAGGAGCAGAACTGCTGCTGACAGATAACCCGCATTCTCACCAAGGAAGACGCCCCCGAACCACATGACGATGAAGAATGGGACCACCATTCCGCCGAAGATCAATCCAAGTGTCCTGCTTAGCGGCTGTGTTTGAGCGTATCCTCCGGATCCGTGCTCGCCGGAAGGGGTGCTGGGAGTCAAATTCGACTCTCCGGTCTGCTGTTCTGCTGCCTTTTGTAGAAGTCCGCCGCTGGTCATGTTGGCCTCTGACGCCAAAGAGACGGTTATCAAACAGTCGCCGAGAAGGCTTCGGTCGAGGGCTTTCAGAGAATAGAGGCCTCGAGCGGGATTACGTTACCATCCTCGTCGATGGCTTCGGCATCACCCCGTTCTTGTCGCCTACCTGCCAAGGCGGCAGCGGCCAAGGCGGAAATCATCATTGTGCCGACCAATTCAAATCCTGGGAGATAGATTCCTCGTATGTAAATCGTCATGGTTTGGATCTGATAATCCGGAACGCCGACAGTCTTAATCGAATAATCACTGACTGCCTTGAAATTCAGGTTGTAGTACTTATCTGTCCAACCTTGGTTCTTGGGCGTCCTCATCTGAACATATATCTTCTGAGGTGGGGCCAAGGACTCTATCTCAACGGAAACAAGGGGGATACTCAGTTGGAAACCCTCGTCATTGAGCTCTTCTCGATTGTCGATCCCAATTGCAAATCTATCCATCGCGTTACCATCGTTGTGAACAGCGAACACCAGGTTAGTATCGACTTTGGGCCTCAGTTGGATGAACGCTACATCGCTTTCGACGCGAAGTCGGCTGAACTGGCGGATGATTGCCAACACCGTGTAGGTGGAAGGTGAGCTTGTGACTGGAACGCCATTTGCCTGNGNGACCTCGGCGGTTATTGCGACGGTCTGAGAGCCCTCTGGTGCCCTGAGATCTGCCCTGAGCGTGACCTGGAACGATGCAGAGAGCCCATTTCCGACAGTTACGCTAGCAGGTCCCGAGTATGCCAAATTTCCAGCCTGTATGCGAATTTCCACCTTCACCTGGTGTATCGAGGGGTTTTCCAAGTTACAGTTCACTATTGTTGAACGTGGTGCCCCGGGCTCTACATCTATGGCCGAAGGTTGGTTACAGGTCAGGGTGATGTCTGGGACGGCCCCCTGTGCCTGAACAGCAGCCGCTCCGGCCCACGTACTGAGTACGTACACAACGAGGATCATGATGGCTCCTCTTGCTGACCTTCGCCCTGACATGGCGAGTGGGTCCCGACAAGCCGTATTTAGCGGTTCTTCAGACATGAACGCTTAATGTGTCTTTTATCGAGTTATTACCTTTTGACGGTCAGGATTATTATTTTGGTGGACCCGACCGGATTTGAACCGATGACCACCCGGTTATGAGCCGGGCGCTCTAACCAACTGAGCTACGGGTCCTGCATGGTCGGTAACGGGAATTAGATTTGGACCTTCGCGATGAAGAATGACGCGTATTGGTAGTCAAGGTTCAAGCGTCTTCGGCACCACAGGTGTCGCATGGCGAAGATGTGGGTGATGTTTTTCACGTCCCTTTTACTGGTGTCCGCGATGAATTTCTATGCAGTGATCAGAGATCCGGACCTCATAGACATAGACGACATTCATGAGTATCCCCGGGAGACAGTGAAGGTAGAGGGTGTTTTGACCAGCTTCGTGGTTGATCCCTATGGGGAACAGGCAGACAGAATAGATCTTCAAGTTCGTGAATTAGACGGGCACTCGGTAGTAGAGGTACGGTGGTTCGTGGATAGGGACCACCAGGTTCCTCCCGTGGGGACGGTCGTTACAGTTGAGGGCGAGGTGAGTGAATGGAGTGGCAGGATATGGCTCTCTTCCAATGGGTATGGAGCGATACAATGCAAAGAAGGGGATGGATCAGGTGGCTGCACGAATATTGAGTATGAGAGCCTGCAATTAGTCGAAGTTGCCATGGATCCTGCAAAATGGGTTAATTCATCAGTCAGGGTGGACGGGTATCTTAGCGAGGCAATTGCCCCAGATGTAACATACCATTCATTGTCGCTCATGGACAATCCGGCGTACGGAAATGCTGATCACCTCCTGTACATGCAAGTTGAAGGTAGACCTGTTGAATGGATTGAATCTGGTAGTCACGTCGAGGTTACTGGATGGATTCAATACGATCAGCGCTCTCTAAGATATCGTCTACTTGTCCAAGCCCGTGCTGTTGATGTTCTGAATGTGGGGCCCACAGTAATGCTTGACTGGGACCTCGACCCGCAGTCCCTCACATACGAAGTTGGAAAGTTGGTTCAAATTGACGGGATCGCCGAGGCAGGCGAGACGAGTTGGACCCTGAATGGGCCTAACATAGGCGACAAGATATGCATGCTCCCTTCCTCTTCGGATGTTGAGAATGGGACTAACGGTACTTCAGAAACATGGACTGGTCGTCTTTTATGGTCTACTGACGAAGGGACCATTTGTTTGGACAGGGGGCACGATGCCTCTGTACGCAACCCGATAGAAAATTCCGCAAACGTGCTTCCCATGAGGTCCGTAGCTTCAAATCCATTTGCATACGAAGGCGGGGCCTACACTTTCGAGGGTTGGGTGACAAGCACCATATCTCCCGACTACGACAAAGGATATGTCGGTGATGCGGCGACATACTTCGACAGGACCACTCAACTTCGTATACAACTAGTAGGGGAACATGCAGAATATATCGAAACCGGTCAGAGCATTCGATTCAACGCGACAGTGGTATGGTCTCAGAGTGAAGGGCGCGTAGTTCTCGAAGCACGCTCATGGACGCTTGGTGAGACCCCATACCCCTCACAAATAAACTGGGGCGACGGATACAACTCATGGAAATGGGAAATCGGCAACAGAGTATCCATCATGGGAATTGCCGTCATGGACGATTCAGGGGATCAGTGGGTGGAACGTTCTGGTTCTGATGAACGTCTTTGCTTACTTGGCGATGGTTCTGAGACTAGTCAACAAGCGGCTGTTGGCGAACCAATTTTATGGATTGGAAGACTGGAGACTACTGAGAACTTTGTAGAAAATGAGATGAGGTTCTGTCTTAACGTTCTCTGAGGGGTACTTTACATGGATCCTCTTCTACTTGACTTCGCATGGCTCATTGGGTCGTTTGTAATAGGGGTCATGCTAGGCAGCCTGACAGGGTTAATCCCCGGATTCCACGTGAATAATGTGGCTCTGATTGCCCTATCACTTTCTCCTGTGGCGGTTGGCATAGGCATACCACTTGATGCTGTAGCGGGCATTATTGTTGCATGCGGGACGGTCCACACATTCCTGAACTACATCCCCAGCGCATTGGTGGGCGCTCCTGATGATAACATGGCCCTGGCATTACTCCCTGGCCATAGGATGCTCATATCTGGTCAGGCTGCACAAGGCGTCGCGTATTCTGCAAGAGGGTCNCAAATGGGCCTATTGATGTCTATACCCCTACTAATTGTCGCAAGATTACTCTTTGGAGAGAATCCTGGACTCGGCCTCTATGAAACAAGTAGGGACATACTTCCGTGGCTACTTCTTGTAATCTCCATATTCCTGATACTTACCGAGACAACTCGTTTACCTTGGCCTGGGCCTTTCCAGAAGTTGACCAAGGGGTTGAGGTATGAGTTTTCTAGGCCTGTAGGAATTACCCTTCCAGTCGGAAACCGTCGATTCAACATGAAAATGCGCGCATTCGACTTTCGACTGACGGACTCGTCGAGAAGTGCGGGCATCTTGGTGGCAACAGCTTACTTCCTACTGACTGGATTCTATGGTTGGGCTGTTTTCGAGTTGCCAGCAAGATCCCCGGTTGGTATGCCATCTGCGACCCTATTATTCCCTGGATTGGCTGGACTTTTCGGTATAGCCAACTTAATTGATATCTATGTGACCTCATCTGAGATACCTCCTCAGGAGCATGATTGGGAGTTACCTCCAATGCGCCCATTGGCTGTTCCAACATTTCTGTCAGCAGTTGTTTCGAGCGTAATGGCCATACTCCCAGGGATGACTGCAGCACAGGCAACTGTGGTGGTAATGTCTATGCGAAACTTCTGGGGAAGGTTGACTGATCCTAATTACGTGCCTGCGGACTTTGAACACGGCATTATCGATCAGCCCATAGGGAATACTAAATCAGTGGACATAGAGGTTGATGATCAGGACTTGAGCGACGAAGACAGGGATTTGCTCAAAGCAGCCTTCGGTGAGATCGAGACGACCCCTGATCTGGATCCCAGGTACAATGACCCCAAGAGAGATCTCGAGATTATCGCCATACTTTCTTCAGTCAATACCGCTGTGACTGTTATGGTACTAGGTTTCCTGTATATGGTTGGAAGGCCTCGATCCGGTGCTGCCCTTGCGCTCAACATGATGTATCCTATTGACATATGGGGGGCCGTGGAACCTCCAGCAGATTTCATACGATTGCTTGGCATAACAATAGCGGCCGGCCTACTTGCCGTGCCCATGATGGGGAAGGTTGGAAGAGGCATGCTTCGTCTCCATGAGCTGATACCCCTCAGATCCCTCGTTCTTGCAGTCACTATTTTCGTCACCATACTCGTTTACTTCTCAACAGGCTGGGTTGGGGTGGGGACTCTGGTCATAGGCACGGGAATAGGATTGATGCCACCTCGTATCGGAATAAGGCGCAGTCATGCGATGGGAATCATTCTTGTCCCCATTATGATGTACACATTTGCACAAACTCTGGATGGCTTCGGATTCATCTGAGGTGACTACTCCCACATCTGGTGTAGACTGGAACACTTATTCGCAAAGCACTGTCAGCATGGTTCGATAGCATGTCCAGCAACCGCTCTACAACTTTCTTAATTGTCGGAATTATCCTAATCGGAATGAATGCCCTTGCCTTTGCGCCATACGTTTCTCAGGCGACTCTCGACACGGTGTCTGAAGCGGTGGAATCAGGCTACGACGAGTCTTCGGACTTTGAGGACGATGATTCATGGGGCACGTCCACTAGTGAGCGTGCATACTTCGCGCACAGCATAACGAACCCAGTGGAGGTGGCGGACGGTACTGCTGCACCCCAGTTTGAGAAGTTGGGGCCATTCATCTACAATGTCACGACTCACAACGATCTTCTCGAGTGGGATGGGGATAATGGGACAATGACCTACTCCTCCTACGATGTCTTCGAGTGGTGCGAGGAATGCACACACGCTGGAGAGGCTTCAGTCTCAGGAGACACATCGATAACCAATGTGAATATTCTCTGGAACACACAGAGAATAGCGGGCATATCAACGGGAATCGAGTATGGCGAGCAATTCGCCAAGGCCGGATTCACCAAGAGCATGATGACCTACGACATGATGTACCTCGCTCCGAGCATGGACACATCAGATCAGATCTCAGCACTTGCCTCAGGCGCGGAGACCGCGATCAATGCCCAGACAGGCGGAGCATTAGACGCGGTGACTGTTGCAGGCATGGCTGATGCTATGGTCCTGGACGGTTTCTTCGCAAACTGGAACGCAAGCTTGACAGATGCGCAAAAGGCCGGTTTGGGAGCTGATATGATGTCGCCTGACTTCAGCTCTGCAGCGGGTTCGATAATGAACAGCGCCGTTGACTCGACGAGCGGGGTCTGTATGGCCCTAACTTGCGACTATGGCCCATGGATGGTCGCCGCATGGGGCGAGCCCAGCCCGGTGATAACGCCGCTGCGAGCGGACCTTCTGGGATACGGCACGACCGATCCAGCCGAGATGATTCTCATGGACTGGGCCGTATACGCGGGCGCTGCATCCATGATGCAGACCAATGGCGCAGGAGTTCCACCAGAGCTCGCAACAGACAATGCCCACAGAGTCGAGGTTCTCACAGGATACTCTTTCCCAGCGGATGATCTGGAGTATTTCCTCTTCGGTACGAATGCAGACACAGGGTACCCTGCAGGTATGCTAGCCGAGCAGGATCTGAGCGGCATCCCTCTCTACGGAGTGGTACTGTCATTATTGCCCCTAACCGCAAACCCACCTGATTACATGGGCTACATCCAGGAATACAACATCCCTGGCATCCTAACCATGCAAGGAGTTGCAGGCTGGTCATCAGACTGGCAACTGGCAGAATCGCATTTCCCAATGCGCGTTGTCAATCCAGCAGCTTCCGGGACCATGGATGCAGATACGTGGTGGAAGATGTCCTTCGGAGGCGAAGAGCCCCTCCTAGGAGGCAATATCGCAGTTGGCCTCAACAGGGCATTGTCACCTGGCGAGGGAGCATCGCTTTCCCTCGATAAGGTCGATGAAATTCTGTATGATGGCCCATATGCCCTCATGAATTCTGACATCGCAACGATGTTCATGTACGGCGAGCTATCAGGGATGACCTTCCCAATGACTTCCACTGGCCCCGGCGAAGGTGGAGTCCAGATGGAATGGAACGATGCGTATGTGGCAGGCATGTATGGGATATCGGAAAGTGACGCATCGCTACTCAGATCATGGGTTAACGACTTGATGTTCGGATCTGTAGTTGGCCTACTTCTCAACTTCCAGTACGGGGCTGGGCCCCTCACAACTCAATCGATAAGCAACTGGCTGTATGGATGGTCTGATCCAGTACTTGTAGGCCTATACGGTGTTGAAAACAGCTGGGTTAGCCTAGAGACCAACATGACCTACTATGGAAGTAACGGTTTCTCGACAGGCGATTACAGCGTGTATGAGGAGACGACTACGACACAAGGCGGTACGCCCGGCCTAAGAGTCGCCGAGGGATACCTGGACTCGGACACTGGTGACGTATATGCCATGAGCGAGCACATGCCCTGGAGATCGCCGGCCTCAGAGACCGCAACTCTCGGACTATTGAGCGCGCACGTTGGAAATGACTTGACCGATCAGAGTGATGCCTTCGGAAGCATGGCTACTGACGCTGACGAAGCCCAGAAGATCAACCTTGTCGGATATGCGATTTCAGAGACGACCGTCGAGGGCGATATGGACTTCAAGGGAATCCCAATGGTGCACCATTCGGTCGCATTGGAGCCCACTTCGAACCAGATACAGGCCAAGTTGATCGGGTCTGGAACCGTTGTGGATGTCCTCCCTGGAGCACTTCCGGTGTACTTCGAATCCAATGTGGACATATATTTCGAAGAAATAACTGGAATTGCCATGTATGGGAAGAGCACTTCCACTTTCCACCTAGACCTGAGAGGACCCGGGATGATGAACCCTGAGATTGGCGTAGACACGCACCCCGTGTTCGAGATACACACGGCCTCAGAGATTTCTGATGACGATGCTGAAAGCTTCGTTTCAGCGGTGATTGACAATCAGGGATTGATGTTCTGGACTGACTTCGGCACAGGCGCCGATGGAAGCACTGATGACATTGCAGACTTCGTAGCTGTGGCGCTGTACCTCATTGCCCTGTATCTGATATTCATTGGTGCTAGAGGCATGAGCGGTGCTCGCTCGGGCGAAGAATGATCTGTTGATTAATTCTTCAAGCAATAAGATATGACTTCCGCGTAATCCGGCTGTATGCCCGGATTCTCAGCGGCCCACGCATATCCGACGGTACCGTCCGGTTCTATGACGAAGACAGACCTTGTTGCGACCGTGTAGCCTTTGATTGAAAAATCATGATAAACGACTCCGAAGTCATTGATTACGGACCTATGGACATCGGAGAGAAGTGGGAATCCTATTTTATTTATCTCAGCGAAGGCCCCATTTGAGAAGGGCGAATCGACAGAAATGCCAACTACGGTGCAATCAGCTTTTTCTAAGTCGCCCATCATGTCGGCGAATGAGCAAATCTCTTCCGTGCAGACACCGGTAAATGCTGCGGGATAGAATACTACCAACATCCTGGTACCAGAATGTTCCTCGCTCGAGAATATAGATTTGTCTTGGGCGGTTAGGGTAAAGCTTGGAGCTGTGTCTCCGACTGTAAGCATGTGCGGTCGTAATGGTGTAAGGTACACCAATGCTCCGGTGGTTACATCCTAGGAGGGGCATCTATGCCAAGTAGTTCCAAGCCGGTCTGCAGTATGTCCCCCGTGAGGGCGCATAGGGATATTCTTTCGGCCCGCAGTGAGGCGTCTTCAATCAGTACCGGACAATGCTCGTAGAACGAGCCGAATGCCTGTGAAATCCTATGTAACTGCTTACAAATCCTATGTGGCGCCAACTCGGAAGCTGCAGTATCGACAGCGTCTGGAAAGGCCAAGATCTCCCTAGCCAAGCGAGCTTCCTCGTTCGAAGACAATGTGTAAATCGCCGGGTTCTCCACTGATACTTCACTGCCAGACCTAGCAAGTATGCTTCTAATTCTAGCATGCGCATACTGCAAATATGGACCCGTTTCCCCCTCGAAGCTTAGCATCCTCTCCCAGTCGAACACGTAGTCTTTCGTCCGGTCTGCCTTCAGATCGGAGTACTTTACCGCGCCTATGCCGATACTCTTAGCAATTGATTCTATTTCAGATGAGGTCATGCCCGGGTTACGATTCGAGACTGCTGTAGATGCTCTCTGTATTGCTTCTTGAAGGAGATCTAGTAGTCGTATCGCTCCTCCGCTCCTGCTCTTGAGTTTCCCTCCATCGGGACCCAGAACAAGTCCAAATGGAACGTGTTTTGAAGTGTGATCCTGATGGAGGAATCCTGCGATTCTAGCAGCGGCGAATACCATTTGAAAGTGCTGTTTTTGCTCAGCGCCGACTACGTATACTAAGTCGTCTGCGCCGAGCCTCTCTGCTCGATCGATTATGCAGGCTAGGTCCGAAGTTGCGTAATTGTAACCTCCATCCCCTTTCCTTATGATGAGGGGGAGCGGGTTTCCCTCCCTGTTGATCCAGTCACCGGGATACATGACCTCTGCGCCAGAATTGTTGCTCAGGAGCCCTCTTTCGTCGAGTCTTTCTACGACACTAGCAAGTATTGGGTCGTAAAATGACTCTCCTCTTACGTCGTCTTTCGTCAACAAAACTCCGAGCAGGTCGTAAACCTCGTCGAAATATGAAAAGGATAGGTCTACCAATTGTCTCCAACGTGCCATTGTAGCTTCATCCCCGGACTGAAGGTCTACCACCCTCCTCCTTGCACGTTCACGGAAATNTTCATCCGAATCGAATGAGGATCGGGCATCTCGATAAAATATACCGAGGTCTGCAAGTGCGTCTGAAGGTTGAACTCCTTCAGATTCTAAGTCTTCGAGTCTCTCAATCAGCATACCGAACGGTGTGCCCCAGTCCCCGACATGATTTTCACGGATTACCGTGTTGCCCTTCATCTCAAGAATTCTGACNAGCGANTCCCCTATCACNGTNGATCTGAGNTGTCCGACNTGCATCTCTTTGGCGATGTTNGGGGATGAGTAATCTACCACNACTGTTCTTGTGGAATTTCTTTCCACACCATTCGTGGGGTGCTCGACAAGTTCTGAAAGACGGTCTGCTAACCATTTGCTATCGGCCGTTACGTTGAGGAAGCCTGCGGCAGAGGATGCCGAGGCGATGCCCTCGAGATGTTGATTCATTTTTTCCGCGGCTTCATTGGCGATTTCAACTGGTGATTTTTTGAGAATTCGGGCGAATTGGTGACAGGGTATTGCAAGGTCTCCGTGTGACTTATCTGTAGCTGGCCCTATGATCGATTTTGAATCGAAATCTGCTAGCCCCATATCGATCAAAACTGGTTCAAGAACCTCCGATATGGGTTTTATGAGATCACGCAAAGTATCAGCTCCACGGGTACCTTAGCACTGCAGCGATACCTCCGAAACTGCTTGCCAAAGTGGAACCTTCCTCGGAATCAAGAGAGATAAGAGATACATTGGCTGAGGTTCTAAATGCTAGTCGGCTAAGCTCATCCACGAGATCCATTGTCCTCTCAGGATCTTCCGCGGGAGACTCGGCGCCGCACGATGGACAATCGGGAATTTCCGTCCTGGATTGTTGGGAAGAGTTCCACTCATGATTGCAGGATTTGCATCGCCAGCCAACACGTCGGGCCCGCAGCCCCTCTGAGAGCAGGAGAGTGTCGACAGCACCTTGTTCCAAAGCTGCACGAACCATGACCTCCCCGTAAGTGGCTTTGGGATGTGCCTGCATCACTTCACGAAGAAATCGGTCAACAAGTTCTCTTTCTGCATCTAGATCAATCTTGTCCATCAAAGAGCCTGCTCTCTGCACGAGTTCCCTTAGGCCACTCTCATTTGAGTAACCGACATCGAAATATGGCTCTCTTATCAGTTTCTTAATCTCATGATGTAGGTAATCATTCTTCATCACGAAATCCTTTGTTCCCCCCGGCCCTCCGACGATGATGCCGCTAATGTTCTCAATGTTGGGCAGCCAGTACGAACATGCATGTTCAGTTGCTCTCTTGAAGAAATTGTGGGCTGCTTCCTCGATCAAGCGCTCGAAACGCTGTGCAGATTGTCCACCCTGCCTGTGTTTGCCCATTATGTTGCTTTGGAGTTCCTCTTGACAGTGGATCCTCTTACCTGTTGCAATCCCATATGCTGCTTCTCCGCGATCGATTACGAATAATCCGTAAGACGTCCTGTCAATTAGCATCTCTTCTAATTGAGATGTCTCAAATGTTGAGTCGCACCTATACCTGTATGACTGCAGAGGGTCAGGAGGGTCATCCACGACTACTGAAATTAGTCTTGTCTTGTTGTTTCCTACGATGACGTGTCCCACGAATAAAGCGATTCCCCTTTCCCCCGGAGTAGTGTGGCGATTGAGTGTCGCAATCGCGGATTCGATTGCATCTTGAACGTGCTTCTTTGTCGACTTTGACTTTATGTTGGCGGCCTGTCCAGCCTCTTGAGAAAGTTGTTGCCTCACATCGTGAATCTTGCGGTCAGGCGGTATAACCACTGAAACTAACTCAGTCCCCATGCCCTTCATACCCCGTAAATCCTCCAGTGCTTTCTTCAGGCGGAGTCGTCGATACTGCTGTTCAGTGTCGTCACTCATCGCTGGAACCTCGCCCTAACTCACAGGGCCATATTCATGAAGCCTGTGGGCATCTCAGACGAGTTATTGATAGACAGTCGAGAACTAGGGTGCGTCGTGGATGCTCGCGTGATGGCGCTTGGAGGCAGTCTCTTGAGCGGTGATTCTGATGAAATTCATAGCTGGATACAAGAGCTCGCGCTAATTCTCAAACGACGTTCTTCAGAAGGTTCAGTCACTGCAATAGTTGTTGGCGGGGGTGATGCCGCTAGGCGCGGTATAGAGGCTGCCTCGTCATTGACTAGCGATAGAGATGCATTGGATCGTATTGGTATAGCTGCTACTCGACTCAATGCTTCCATGATTAGGGAAGGGCTATCTGGAGTCGGGGTTCATGTATCCGAGATAGCACCATTGTCGATAGAAGAGGCCTTGGCATCCCCAGGTAACGGGGTGGTTGTAATGGGGGGCACAGTACCGGGCCATACCACTGACTGTGTTGCGATAGAGTTGGCAATAGGGATGAAAGCTGAATCCTGTTTGATCGCGACGAATGTGTCTCATGTCTACAGTTCTGATCCGTCCCTAGACTCCGGGGCTACCAAAATAATGCAGATGAGCCATGAGGATCTCAGAGCAATCGTGGGAGAGGCTTCGGGGCACAAGGCGGGTGGAAGAACCGTAGTCGATCCCGTCGGGGCAAAGCGTGCGCGTGAGTTCAACCTAAATGTTGACGTTGTTGATGGGAAAGACCTTGCAGCCCTTGAATCCGCTCTTTCAGGGCTGCCTTTCAATGGTACTAGCATACGAGGAGAATGAGTGAATGAGCCAGACAAAGAGGCAACGAACCGCCATGACATCACACAGACATTGCACGGTATGTTGGGCCCCGATACCTCTTGACAGAGATCCGCCGATATGCAGGGATGAAGGTTGTTCAGTCACCCATTCCAAGAGAGAGGCTTCTAGAAAGCGTTTCACAGTGATGCTTTACCTGTTTCCTGCTATAGCCCTAGTTCTGGCTGTTCTGTCCGCCATGCAAGCGTAAGCGTCATTGCGACATGCCGTCTGCAGCCCTCTATGCGAGTGGTGCGTATACTGTCCGTCCTACCCGGCGCGGTAGGGATACTCTGCCTGTTAATAGGGGGAATCAGCGTTTATGGCATCAATTTGGATGCTGAACGTGTTCAAATCCCAGTCGTACCATGCACAGAGGTGTCAAATGAAGGCTGTCTGGTTGGGATGACAGGGTCCGATCTGGAGGTTCCTGCAGGCTTTCTTTTGATGGACATAGAACTGACTATTGAATGGAGTGAACCCTCTAAAAGCTGGATAGGGGTTGTCGATGCATCTTATGCTGATTCTTGCCCCCCTGATGGTGACGGGTTGACAGCATGCACCAAAGACGATTTTGAATTCATTTCCGGGGGCCCGGACTCTCCCGGTAATTTCAAACTTGATCTTCAACCAAATTCCTACAGATTCGTATCGGCTGGGAAGGAAGGCGCGGACCTAGATGAGCAGCTTGTAACAATTAGCCCATCAGTAGGCATTGCGCCGGTACTAGAATTGCTCTTAATAGCCATTGGAGCGGCCTTATTGATCGGGGCTATCGAGATGGTCTACCCCGTAGAAGTGCTTTGGAAACGTTTTGTTAACTCCTGATCCTGCGAGTTGTTGAAGGACCTGTGGCCCTTGGCAAGGTCATGAAGTCACAGATTTGCGCGAATTGCAATACTCCTGTGAAGATCGAGGGTTTGCCGAGTTCCTACGGCGGTTATGATCTGTACTGCAAGATTTGCGGCCACACCTGGCGCGTATTGTGAATCACAGATCTATGCCTATATNCTCGCGATGCCAATCCGATGGGAGGTTAAGGGGATCTTTCACTACGTCTGCTGCTATCGAAGTTACGATGGTTGAGCGAAGTTCTTCCAGTCCGGTGCCATCTATCGAGCTAACAGGCATTGATTCAGGGAGGCTAGGTGCATCGATATCCGCCTTTGAACGAACCAAAATGAACCCTCTGGCTCTTATGAGGCTCTTTACCTCACCTAGTAAACTCAACTGCTCATCTAGAGGAGTTCCGCCAGACTCAGACGGATCGATAAGAAATAATACAACATCCCCGGTATTCTCCAAAGCGGCTATTGCCTGCATCTCAATTGCATTTCTTTCAATGTTGGGGCGATCTAGGAGGCCGGGCGTATCGACCATCTGATATTTTCTTCTCCGATGTGTGAAGTGGCCCAGATGAAGTCGCTTGGTTGTGAACGGGTATGCTGCGACTTCGGGCTCTCCAGACGACAATGCGGTGATGAGGGCTGACTTGCCAACGTTTGGGGCTCCTGCCACTACGATGCATGGATTAGCAGGGTCTATCGAGGGGAGTTCGCGGAGAATATCGCGCGCTTTGTTCAACCATTCGAGCTGCGGTTCCAGCTGGTCAAGAACTGAAGCGAAACGTCCGTAAGCGGACCTTCGGCTCTCATGGAAACCTGCAATTTCGCGTATCCTCAACATTTCAGACTGGATTCGGCCAGCTATCCTACGAACCTGCTCAGCACCCCATTGTATGCCTCCGAGATTCTTGCGGTAATCGTCGGCGCCAACTGAAGCATCAATGAGGGCCTGGTCGAAAGGAGGGAGAGCATTCAGACTTGGCCACCTATCAACCCAGTCGAGCAGTGTGGTTGCTATGGTGTCGGATGATGACTGCACCATCCTATTCATCTGCTTCCTGACTCTATGATACTTATCTGGGTCCTCGACTAGTGCTGCCATCTTACTCGCTTTTCTGAAAGCCTTATCGACGATTTCCTGGGGCAGCAATACGGTTGGTATCCGCCTCCATTCCACCGACACCATGGTAATCCCTGCTGTAGCGGTCTCGTGTGACGGTCTTGAATTGCATGGGCGTTGAAGTCGGCATCTCTGCGTCTTCCTTATGTATCTCGGATTGACAATAGGCATCATGCCGAGCACCGATGGAGAGCATGGGCGAGACCTGCCCGACTGGGCCGAAACGATGTACTATGCATATGGTTCACCTGATCTTTCTACGCGAGGAGACGTTTACGTCGGCCCCCTGATCGGCCGTAAATCGGGTCTCAGGAAGGATGATCTTGTTGAAATGGTGATTGACGCGCGATCGGTAAAATCTGGGGAGTCGAATATCATCAGGGGGATGCTAATCTCGACAGGTAGGAGCTCTGTAGACATCATAGATGAAAATAGTCAGTTCCGCTCATTCTCTCGGGACGTGATCGTTGAAATTCGACTAGTTGCCCACATGAGGCCCCAGTACATAGATGACGATGAATTGTTATTCTTCGAAAGAGAGGACATGCGTCGTCGGACTAGCGTTAGTGAGCAGGCGGAAAGGAAAGCTGATGGCCATGATGATTCACATGTATGGGGCTGATTCTGATGTCTGATCTTGCAAACAAGCGCTGCGAGCCGTGTCAAGGTGGCGTTCCCCCTCTCAAAGAAGAAGAATGTGAGAAATTTATGTCCGACATAGACAAGGGGTGGGCCCTAGTGGATGTGCATCATCTCAGGAGAGTATGGGCATTTCCAGACTTCTTGACGGCTCTTGATTTCCTAAATTCGGCAGGCGCTATCTGCGAGCAGGAAGGGCATCATGCTGATTTTGAAGTTGGTTGGGGGCGTGTTGAGGCAAGAATTTGGACCCATAAAATCGATGGCCTGACTGAATCAGACTTCGTACTCGCGGCCAAATTCGACCAACTCTGAAAGGTGGCATGATGAGCAGGGTGCAGGACATCATAATGTCCAGACGCTCAATCTATCGATTTGAAGAAAGGCCTGTTGAGATGACCTGCCTTGAAGCTGCCTTCGAGGCTGCTAGGCATGCCCCCTGTCACAAGCAGACTCATCCGTGGAAATTCTATATCCTCGGAAAAGAAGCTCGTAGGTCGTTGATTCCTGAGATAGAAAGACTAGCCGTTGAGAAGGCTGCAGGGAAGGGCGAGAATGAGGTCCGAGAGGGAATTCAGAAGGCTATATCGAAGATTTTGTCACCTCCCGTGCTAATAGCAGTCACATCCGCCATTACTCCTGAAGATGATTTCAGAGAGATGGAGGACTACGCCGCAACAGCGTGTTCCGTGCAGAATCTCGCCCTCTCACTTTGGGATCAGGGCATTGGATCTCAATGGTCCACAGGAGGCATAACAAGGTCTGATTTCGTCTATGGGGCACTTGGTATATCGCCGGCAAAAGAGAAGATTGTGGGATTTGTGAAGGCGGGCTATCCGGCGTCGATTCCTCAAAGGGAAAAGAAGTCGATTACTGAAATCAGGGAGTATCTCCCCTAGAGTCATCCGATTATTACAACTTCACCAGTCCAATGGAACACCAAAAGTTCTCCATCAGAGGTTTCCCCGAAACCAACTATCATCCCCCCAGAAGATCCGACATACTCCTCGGACCAAGTTCCTGATTCTTCACGCATAATCCATAATGATCCCGAACAAAAATCGCCGTAAAGATACCCGTCTCGAAGATTTTTTGGACCCCAATCCATCCAGAATCCGCCTGTGATAGAACAATTCCCATTTTCATGGGGATAGGATCCAACAGGATCAGTCATCCCCGCAGGTAATGACGGCCCATCTTCATCTAAGTTGCAAGTACCGTCCTCATTCGTGAAACCATTAGGATGGAATCTGTGCTCTCCCTCCCTATCTGACCAGCCGAAATTAGCACTTTCCATAAGTGGGATCAGATTTACTTCTTCGTAACAATTCTGCCCTACGTCCGCTATCCATAATCTATCATAGCTGTCAATATCGAACCTCCAAGGATTTCTCAATCCGCTATGAAGGACATATTGATTCCCAGTTTGATTTTCCGCTACGGGGCTAATACCACCTTGTTCGTATTCAAACAGGAGGATGGACCCCAGGGGTGTTGAGTTATTTTGCCCGTTCTGATGAGGGTCGTTGCTGCCGCCCCCATCACCCACCCCCCACAGATACTGATTGTTGCCAAGTGGCAGCAGGTAGCCGCCATTGTGGTTCCTGTACGGCTGTTCGATCTCCTTCAATATAGAAATTGAAGATGGATCCAGTAACCCCTCGCTGTCGACGGAAATAGTTGCCAATGTGAGATTCGATTGATTTGGGCCCTCACATGACCCTTCAGCGACATATGATATCAGAACAGTGTCATTCGCCTCAAAGTCGTCTTCGAAGGCCACGCCAAGAAGGCCTTGCTCCACATGACACCTGTTTACGACTTCGCTCAAGTCTGCTACTAATTCCAAATTATCGCCGTCCCAGGATTTGATGTAGCCACTTAGATAAACGATCCATAATTCGCCACTCACCGGATTGATAAGCGACTGATGTGGTGTATCAAATGCTTCTAGAAAGAGGCCGCAATCCAAATCGAAAGACGGATTTAAATCGCAGCCCCGGGAGGCGGGTTCTGGCCATTCGAATCCTTCTTCAGATTCAGACATGCAGCCGCTTGACGCAGACGATAAAACGAGAATCAAAGCGACTAACAAACCCCTCATCAGGTACCTCACCCAAAGTAGGCTTGTATGCCCGGCACGTTTGAAACCGCTGCACCATATGTGCCAAGATGATCTTCGGCAGTGGCAGGTACCATGTCCTCAGTGTAGAGGGTATCCCACAGTATCTCTTTCCCTTCTTCGTCATCACTCAGCGCACCGAGAGCGGCTTGTACAAGCGCCACAGTATCAGCATCCATATTCTCTGGATTGTAAAGCGTCGGGTGGCTAGGTGCCTGGCCGAATGGCTCTAGCATGACTACCTCGTCCCGATCTAAGCACCAGTCGTACGCATCGGATCCAGTGCAGTATGTGTCATACACGGTATCCTTGATCAGTGCGACGTCTCCCGTACCATCCATCATGCACCTCATGGCGCCTTTGTAGGACGAATACGGAGTACTGCCCCTTGGAATGCTGGAGTCATTTGAGAAGAATCCATGTACTGTGGCTTCCAATGAATCGATATCATCAGCATCGCCTTTGACTTCGGCGTATCCATTTCCAATCAGATATCCCATCGGTATCAACATGCCTGCACTCTTCAACCAACCAGTGTGGCATGATCTCTGGCCCTCCATCAGGGCGAAAGGGTCGGTATCAGGATCATCGTCCAAATGTGCTGCGGCTATGTCGGAATCAGCCCTAACCCATGCAGCAGCATTGTAGTAAGTCCTGCCATCCCCTTTTGTCTCAGCAGCAAGGACGTCCAGATCGTATACTTCCCATGCCAACCAGGCAGCCGCTCCGTCAACAAAACCGATATCGGCATTACCCTTGTCTATGGCCTCAATCAGAGGTCCTGAGTCGCTAACTGGGTAAATCTCAACATCCCAATCATCCCCCATCAAGATGCTCATCTTATCGGCCAGGTGTTGCGGATTATTGTCCCATACCTGGTAGTCCTCCTGAACTTGATATGCAATCGTCAAGCAGTTCTTACCTTCATCGCATGGATCATAATCTGGCTCATACATGAGAATATAGAATCCCCCTCCGAGAAGGAGCAGGATGGATATTGAGATTGCTTTGTTGGCCTTGGCCCAGCTAGTTACTTCGTCTACGTTCATGAACCTGCCCGACAGTAAGAGGGAAATAAAATTTAGGCTGGCCTAAAAAATGGAAAAAAAAAGTCCTCTCTCCTTAATATGGTCACGCTAAAAGCCGAATAGCCACTTTGGATACAAGAAAAGCCTTCCGAGAGCAGAGTCTGAAAATCTGAAAAGTTGAACTCTGTGCCTCCCGACCCTTACCAATTTCACGCCTTTCTGGCTGGCCATCTCTCTCCATCGATCACGGTCCTTGACTGGAAATGAGTTTTCAAATCTCTTAGGGGTCGCCATAAGTTTCCAACACTTCTTGCCGACGACTAGATCGATTATTTCGACCCTACATTCATCCGTCATTATCTCCTTTATATCTACCATCACGGGTTCCTCTCTTTGTTCCAATTCGGACATTACTTCGTCAAGGGTTGGTATTCTAATGCCGATTTCCTCGCCTGCAGAGATGATTTCGCCCATCTCCAAAAGGCGAGTCTCGATGAGTTTACCTTTCAACCACATATCATCATCATGAAAGACGAATAATGTGCCGTCGGCGGATTCCCTTACATCAAATTCCCAATATCTGAAATTGGAGTCTGAGACTATTTTCAAAGAATTGTGCAAGCCCTGAACTGTGTTCTCAAGTTTAGTTCCGGATGCGCCAAGTCTATGTCCAAGATTGCGCATGTACAATTACCCCACGCAAGCCCCCCCTATGATGTCTGTCACTACATCATTAGTGGTCGAGTTTTCTGGAAATCTTGATGGTGTTCGATTATGGGATGAGATGAGGTCACACGCCGGAGTGATCTTGCATACCAATGTACCATCCAGATATTATTGGGTGGTTCTGTACTATATCGAATCCATATAGTCCCTGCATGGAACGGAGTATGCCAAAATTCGCATAATCTGCGCCATTGGGCTCTTGCTTTCCGAAGAATTTCCCTTGGATGCCTTCTGACATGACATCTAGCTGATATTGGAGATTTTCCCGTGGAGGAAGTTCGAACATTTTCGCCCTACTTCTCCCCACCATACGCATTATGAAACCTCCAATCCACTTGTTTATCAAACGACTTCCAAAAGAGAAATTATCAACCCTTGTGACATAATCGAGAGCCTGAACAGAGGTTCTGTATGACGTATAAATCACCGCTACTATCGACTTACCGAGAATTTGATTAGAAAATTCCATCCAGCGATCTTGTTCTGAATCTTCTCCCACTCTGGGGAATGAGTTGGCGCCTGTCGAATCGATGTAATGGAGAATATGATTTGAGTCATTGACCTGAGTACCGTCAGCATCCACATAGATCGGGACTTTGCCCCAACTGGACCATTTGAGTTGGGTCTTGAAAGTGGGATCTACCTCTACTTTCGAGTACTCGATACCCCTTGACCCCAGAAGTGCCTTTACCTTGAAGCAGAAAGGGCAAGTTTCGAAGCAGTACATTGTTGGCTGACCATTGACGGTCATTTCCGGAACGCGTTTCGCCTGTACTCCTGAAGTAGGCTTTTCAGCTGAATCATCCCCTGTCATGATATCACTCCAAGAAGGAGCCTTGTGAATCCATCGGATCAGAAATGCACGCCGATACTCGCAGCCAGTATAGAATTTCATCCGTGGTGTTTTTCTCACGTCTCACTCAGGGCCGAATATGGCTGATGGCTTCCACGTGGTCACAGGAGCATTCGGTTATTCGGGAAGATGGATTGCCAAATTGCTTCTAGATCAAGGAGTAAGGGTCAAAACTCTAACAAATGCAATTGGGAGAGATGATCCATTTGATGGCAGTGTCGAAGTGATGCCTCTTGATTTCGAAGACAGGGATTCTCTCGTTAGGTCCTTACGTGGTGCAGAGGTTTTGTACAATACCTACTGGGTCAGATATAACAAGAAATCAGGCGGTTACGATCATTCTTTGGCCTCAAGAAACTGCTCGATATTGTTCGATGCTGCACTAGAGGCTGGAGTTGGCAGAGTCGTACATTTCAGCGTCTCTCGACCTGAAGATGCTCCCGGGTGGACATACTTCCAGGGCAAGGTGGAAGCAGAGAGTGCATTAAGAGAATCTGGAAACTCGTATGCGGTTATCAGACCGACTCTTCTTTTTGGCGGCAGGAGGAATGTGCTGGTCAACAATATGGCGTGGCTGATTAGAAATTTTCCAGTTTTCGGATTATTTGGATGGGGGAAATACCCTATACAACCGGTTCACGTCAAAGACGTCGCTCTTATGGCGATAGAAGCCGGCATGAAGGTTGAAAATGTCACAATGGATGTTGCGGGTCCTGAAATTTACACTTACAAAGAATTCGTTAAGACGATGGCAAGGGGGATGGGGGTCAGTAGACTGATCGTTCCAGTTCCCCCTTTAGTTGGCTGGTTGGCTGGCAGAGTATTCGGGATTTTCCTGAAAGATGATGTCATAACAATGGCTGAGATAAGGGGTCTGATGCAGGGTCTTATGGCTTCTGAAGAAGAGCCTCTCGGGAAATTAATGTTCAGCGAATGGGTCTCAGAAAATGGCGCCAGTTTAGGTCTCAAATACCACAACGACCTTCGTGAAAGAAGATATTCTTCGCCCGGTAAAAACGACGTGGGATGATTAGACCTCTGGTATTGTTGCGACTCCAAGCAAAACCAGAATCATTAGTATCGCAAAAGGGACGACTTGTATGTAGTTGAGTATTAGTCCGGCCACTGCTTGACCGTTGCCCACACCGGATGTTCTAGAGTTCGAAAGCCCTGCATGCGAGAAGGCGACTCCAATCAGGGCCATTGGCAGAGATAAGAAGCAACAAAAGAAGAAGAATAGCGGGGCGATGACGGTGAATATAAGAGAGACGATCCCCAATACCATGCCTGCTGCAGCTGCGCTATTGGACGGAAGACGCTGATAGGAAACTACCACATTTCCCTGGACTAAGCCAGGGGGAATTCCCTGCGGTAAGGGCACGGGTACAGGAGTAGGGGAGGGGGTTGGAACCTCTGGAGGAGATGGGGGCGCAGGTGGGGGCGGCGGCGCAGGAGGAGGGGGATTGTTGGAAACCACGTCATCCCAGAAAAGGAGATGGCTATCTATATTTTCAATTGAACACCAGTTGGTATCCTATCGCGAATACAGCGACGTCACAAATGGCGTGGGATATCCAGCAGACCCATATCGACCTATGGCGTATGTACAGCCATGACCAAATTGCAGCTGCTGAGATCAAGCCGAAACATGCTATTACAGTCTGCCACCATTCGAACCCGAAGAGATGAAGTGCTAGAGCGTGATGAAGAGTGAACATCAAGGCGGATACGATGATTCCTCCGGATTCACTTCCTGTAAGTTCAATTCCCTTTACAGTTATGAACCAACGGAAAACATACTCCTCAAGCATACTATTGAGAAATATCCAGTAAAACATTCCAGCCACGTAGACTTCAATACTGGTCAGACCGGTGTTTTGCAACTGTTCGACCATGGATTCGGTATCTATGGAATCTCCAAGAACAATCCATACTACGAATATTATCACGCTCATAGCCACGCCTGTGACGACTCCCTCGATTATTCCGTTTTTATCTGAAGGCGACCATGAGAGAGGATTTCCCTCGACCCGCAAGAACCAGTATGTTGGGATGAATAATATCCATGCCTTACACAGGATGAAGAATGCCTGGGATGCCAATTCGCCGTCAATCACAAGAAGAGTCATCAGTATCGAAAGAGTGGGGACAAAGCCAACCAGCGATATTGCTAGTAATGCGTTTTTCTCTTGTCCCATACAAAAATCTCGGAATGCATTGTGCATATCCTTTGTGGCTGCTGTAGAGGAGTCACAGACGTACTGGCCTGGTGGCTCCACATGCCTGACATTTCAGCAAATAAGTACGATCTTCTTTGATGAACCTTGTATCTGGTGCTTTGCACTGTCCACAAAGAATGAATGTCTTGACATAGGCCACTATCTTCTCCTTGATTCTCTTCGGCGGCACTCTTCCTTTGAGCAATATTCGAGTAGATTCCTGGGTGCCGGAAGTGCCCAATTCATTGATCAGGAATTGATAGACGTGGTTTGCATCACGATCCATTGAGTCGACTATCGAGGAGAAGTTTCGAAGTATAGTCTGATTTCCCTCCAGAAGGATTTCTGGCTCAGGCATTGTCCAGCGGGCACGCTCACTGATATCCTTTGGAATACGGTCTCTAGCCCTGTCCAACAGCGACTCGTAATCGAACTCTCCCATGAGGTTGCTGAACCACCTGTCCCTTTTCACCTCACCGGAGAGGATATGGGCACACAGCCTTGGCAAAGGGCATGGTCGCTCCCATCGAAGTGAAGGTGGTACGCACGCACCCCGATGCTGCGTTACCCGTGAGAGGCTCGGAATACGCAGCTGGTTGGGACATAAGAGCCGTCGAACAGACGATCGTGGAATTCAGAAGTTCAACCATGGTCCCCACTGGGTTGAAAGTTGCTATTCCAGCGGGATACGAGGGGCAGATACGTGCAAGATCGTCTCTTGGTCGAAAGGGGCTAATCCTCCCACACAGCATAGGAACGATTGATGCAGATTATCGAGGAGAGTTGTTCGTGCTCATGACTTGGATTGGGGAAGGGGAATCGTACACCATTGAGAAAGGAGAACGAATAGCCCAGATGGTGATAGCGCCTATCCCTCCAAGCGAGTTTATCGAGGTAAAACTGGAGTCTCTGGGTGATACGGAGCGAGGGGAAGGCGGTTTTGGCTCAACAGGTCGTTTCTGAGTTCCAAACCTAAACTATGTCCGAAGCATTCTTGTTACCCGGGGTGGGCTTCAGGCCATGCCACCTCAGTCTATTGATGAGCTCCGCTCTGCAGTTGCCACAATGAAAGCAAAGGGGCTTAACTCCCAACAAATAGCTGATGAGCTCTCCTTGTCCCAGACAACGATCCAATGGTTATCGTCCAGTCAACAGCCAGTTGATGATCATCCTGCAGATATCAGAGTAGGATGGAGGTCCATAGCCGTCAAAGGTGAGAGGATCGAGGCAATCTCAGAAATATTCGCGGACATAATGCTGGAAGAGATAGAAGAGGAAGTCGACTCAATTGTCGGCATTTCCATCAATGGCATACCATTTGCCACATGCATAGCTTCTGGGATGGATCTTGAACTCAGCGTGGCTCGTAGTATCAGCGAAGAGGAAGGTGGACACCTGTCAGAAGTTTTTGCAGGGGTAGAGGGTAAAAGAGTCGTCGTGATAGACGACGTCGTTTCATCGGGTTTGACAATGCGTAAAACCATAGAACACCTCACTAACGCTGGAGCCAAAGTTTTACTCTGTCTCGTATTAGTGAACAAGACTTGGATGGATGAGATTGATGGTATCCCCCTGAGAGCCCTTGTTCGCGCTGCTAGAATCTGATGAGGAAGGCACACATGCACTGGGCGGATCATGCTGCAAGAGTCCTCTCGGAGAGAGGTGGACCACAGACAGTGGCATCGGGGATAACTCCCTCTGGAAGTTTTCACATAGGCCATCTGAGAGAGATTCTCTCAGCGGAAATGATACATCGAAGCTGCCTAGACAGGGGCATCGAATCAAGATACATATTCATCGTAGACAGCATGGACCCATTGAGGAGGGTATATTCATTTCTCGATGATTCTTATGGCCAGTATATCGGCCATCCTCTTGCGTTCATACCAGCCCCTGGAGTCGATGGAAAGCCAGATGCCTCGATAGGAAACTATGCTGATCACTTTCTAAGTCCCTTTCTGAAAGCACTAGAAGCCATAGGCGTAGTCCCAGAAGTTGTTCTAAACCACGAAGTATACGCATCGGGAGCATTAGAAAACAGAATTCATTCCGCTATCGAAAAGCGTGATGAGATAAGAAGCATCATAGAAAATATATCTGGCAGAGATCTTGATGAGTCTTGGTTCCCATACAATCCTCTTGGGTCCGATGGAAGTCTCGATGGGGTGAGGGTGACGGGGTATGATCGCCCGTATGTCCATTGGAAGGATAGACACGGCGTAGAAGGAAAGTCAGACATAAGAAAAGCAGATGGCAAAATGCCTTGGAGAGTTGATTGGGCTGCTCGGTGGGGCCTTCATGGCATAACCTGTGAGCCAGCCGGCAAGGATCACGGTTCAGCAGGCGGCTCATATGACACGGGAATGCCGATTTCACGTCTCCTAGGTTATGAACCTCCCAGCAAAATGGTCTATGAATGGATACAAATCAAAGGCATGGGGCCCATGTCCAGTTCCAGCGGCAATACGATTGGCCCCCTAGAAACTCTAGAAATCGTCCCTCCAGAGATTGTAAGGTACATGATTGCCAGAACGAAGATGACCAAGCATATCGATTTCAATACAGGGAATATGCTGTTCGAAACAGCAGATGAATATGAAAGACTTGTGAAAATTCCCCCCCAAGTTCGGGATGACGAGCCTCGTCGGAAGCAAGTGGCAGCAGCTACGGCACATGGTGCACTCAGACTGAGTCAAATTGCTAGAGATGTGCCTATTGAGGCAGGCCAGGTTCCATTCAGACATCTTTCACTTTTGGCACAAATCCGATCCGAAGACGAACTGGTGTGGGAATCATTAAGAAAATCCGGGCATCTTTCAGGAAACCCGTCTAAGGCGTTGAAATTACGTCTAACCAGGATGCGGGCTTGGATCAATGGAAGGCACTTTCCAGAAGAAAGCAGGATAGAAATATCGAAAATTGTAGATCGCGCTATACTTGATTCTCTCGATAACAATCAAATTGCTTTCATAAGGCATCTCGGAACCCAACTCAAAGAATGTGAATGGAGCGATTCAGCCATAGGGTCTTTGATCGTTGATTCCATGGGTGTATGCGATATAGGGGCTAAGAAGGGGTATTTGGCCATATATTCGATACTGATCAAGAGAAGAAACGGGCCCAAGGCCTCCACATTAATGGTAGAATGTGCCCGTGATGAGTTGTCAGAATTATTTTCCCTGACTTAGACTGTCCCGATAGTCAGACTCCTCGGCTCGGGAACTCCCTTGATCAATTCAGATATCGCCTTAACTTCCATCTTTGCACCTGAAAGTGTTGTTACGAACGGGATGTTTAGCTCGACGGCGAGTCTTCTCATCATATTTCCATCGAGTATAGCGCCCCCAGAACCAGTAGGCGTATTGATGATGAGTTGGATCTTTCCTTGGCGCATTAAGTCTAGTGCGTCCGGCGAGCCCTGTTCTGCTATCCTGTAGACAGTATTAGCGGGCAAACCCCCGGATTCCCGGAGTACAGAGGCAGTACCGTGCGTTGCGTAAATCTCGAAACCCATCGAATGCAGCTCCCCGGCAAGGGGTATGATCGAATGTTTGTCTGAGTCCTTCACCGTGATGTACACGCCTCCGTGGGTTGGAACTGGTATTTCTGTGGCCATCCTTGCTTTCAGATAGGCAGCGGCAGGAGACTTGTGAGAGCCCATCACCTCTCCCGTGGATTTCATCTCAGGCCCTGGCGCCGGATCTAGTCCTCTGAGCTTTATGAATGGGAAAACTGGCGCCTTGACGGCGACTGCGTCGATCTGTCTCTCGGGTATGTTCAAGTCCTCTAGGCGGTCGCCCATCGTGATTCTTGCAGCTATTCTTGCGAGGGGGATGCCAGTTGATTTCGCGACGAAGGGGAATGTCCTGGATCCTCTCGGATTGACCTCGAGGACGAATAGTTTGTCGCCCTTTATCGCAAACTGTATGTTGTAACATCCTATTACGCCGAGTTTGAGCCCTATTCGTTTTGTCCACTCTTCGACCTCCTCGAGGATAGCCTCTGAGACATTCTGAGTAGGGATGAAGCACGTTGAATCGCCAGAATGTATCCCAGCCTCTTCCAGATGCTCCATCACTGCGCCTATCAGTACCTCGTTGCCATCGCACACGGCATCCACATCCAGCTCTATTGCATTCCCTAGATATTCATCAACGAGGAGGGGTTTCTCAGGGGCGACATAAGCCTCGGACATGTATGCATCTAGCTGCTTTGAGTTCGCGAGCACTTCCATTCCTCTGCCACCCAACACGTAGGACGGTCTTATCAAAACTGGAAATCCTATCTCAACAGCACCATCCCTAACTGCGATAGGATCTTTTGCTGTAATGCCCCTTGGCATCCTTAATTCATTCCTAGCAGCGAATTCCTCGAAGCGATGCCTGTCGCTCGCTTCATCTACAGCATCAGGTGACGTTCCAGCCATCTTCAAGTCAACTCCCATGGAATGCAGGTGATCGAGCTGGTCCTGAATCGGCAATGCGAGATTGATTGCGGTCTGACCGCCAAATTGCAGAATTATGCCGTCCGCCCTTTCCCTCAGGAGTATTTCTATGACAGATTCAAGAGTTAGGGGGTCGAAATAAAGGCGATCGCTAGTATCGAAGTCAGTTGATACTGTTTCAGGATTATTATTGATTATAATAGCCTCATGCCCCATATCTCGTATTGCACCAACAGCATGAACGCAGCCATAATCGAATTCAATTCCCTGGCCTATCCTAATTGGTCCCGATCCTATAACGACCATTCTCCTAACCCCTTTCGAGGGGTCTTGTTGAACCTTGTCTATTCCTCTTAATGCGTTGCCACCCTCATATGTCGAATAATAGTAGGGAGTTACCGCAGCGAACTCAGCAGCGCATGAGTCGACCATCCTGAATATCGGGTGTATTCCTAGCGAGTGCCTGTGCTTCGTCATCTCGGAGACGGCGGAAAGGTCTAGATGTGGCTTGAACCCATTCATCGCATCGACGATATGTGCGTCTGAGAAGCCGTATCCTTTCCATTGTCTGATTGAGCTTTCTTCGATGTCCTCTATGTCTGAAGAGATACCAGTCTTGACAATCTCTGCTTCGATTGAAGCCATTATCGAGAATCTGTGCAAGAACCACCTGGTTATTCCCCCAGAAATTTCTCTTACCTTCTCTACGCCCCACCCTCTTCTAAAGGATTCAAAGAGTGCAGCCATCCTGCGATCGGATGGTATGGATAACCATGATTCTAGAATCGTATCATCGAGGGGAATCGTGGCTCTCTCGTCCATTGTCTCTCCCCCAGATGCATCCGCCATTGTAAGTGGACGGGGGTGGGGTGAGCCGTATTCTAGGCTAGACCATGCTTTCAGGAATGCTTCTTCGAAGCACCTCCCTATCGCCATTACCTCGCCTGTGGACTTCATTGATGTCCCGATGGTCCTGTCCGCGGTCCTAAATTTGTCAAAGGGCCATCTAGGTATTTTTACAACGCAATAGTCCAGTGTCGGTTCGAAGGCGGCCGTTGTCCCCTCTCCGGTGATAGGATTTGGCAACTCATCGAGCGTGTAACCCACTGCGATCAACGCCGCCATCCTAGCAATCGGGTAACCAGTCGCCTTAGATGCCAGAGCAGATGACCTTGAGACTCTCGGGTTGACTTCTATAACTCGATATTCCCCAGTAGACTGTTCTACCGCAAACTGGACATTGCAGCCGCCCTTTATATTCAATCTTCTGATAAGTTTGAGTGCTGCATTCCTGAGAATCTGATGGTCCCTGTCTGAAAGAGTCTGTTGGGGTGCGACTACAACCGATTCCCCGGTATGGACGCCCATTGGGTCCAGATTTTCCATAGTACAGACAATTATTGCATTATCTGATGTGTCCCGCATAACTTCGTACTCAAACTCCTGCCATCCCAAGATGCTTTCCTCGATGAGAACCTGTCCTATGGAGGAATGGAGTATTCCCTGTCTTGCTATCTCGACGAGTTCCCCCGTATTGAACGCGGTACCGCCTCCAAGACCCCCTAGCGTAAACGCCGGTCGTATTAGTAGGGGGTATGCTCCGAGATCATCTGCTGCGGCCAGAACTTCGTTTATCGAGCTGCAAGCTATAGCACGACATACAGGAAGATCTATTTCTTCACAAACTTTCTTGAATCGGTCTCTATCTTCTGCGTCATCTATTGCCTGTAGGTCGCATCCGATTAATTCTACACCTAGTTTTGCTAGTGTCCCCTCATGTGCTAATGCTGTGGCTATGTTGAGTGCTGTCTGGCCGCCCATTCCGGCGAGAAGTGCATCCGGTGATTCGATTTCCAATATTCTCGCGACGACTTCGGGCAGAAGTGGCTCGATGTATATCTTATCGGCCATCTCGGGATCATTCTGTATTGTAGCTGGATTGGAATTGATGAGTATGACCTCATAACCATCATTCCGAAGTGCCCGGCAAGCTTGTGATCCTGAAAAGTCAAACTCTGCAGCCTGGCCTATTCTGATAGGCCCAGATCCAAGTATAACGATCCTCTTCAGATCGTCTCTCCGGGGCATCAGGCTCTACTCCTGACTCTCAGAGTGGAATTCAGATGATCATCCACGATTTCGGAAAATCGGTCAAAGAGCTTCGAAGCGTCATGGGGTCCAGGGCAAGCCTCGGGGTGAAATTGGATTGTGAAGCATGGCCTATCTATGAGGTCGAGGCCTTCTACAGTCCCGTCATTTGCATTGACGTATCGTACCTCGAATTTACTTTCCAGGGCATTCTCATTCGTGTCTGAATGAGCTCCTGAAGGGTGTGGTGCGAGCATCCCCTTGGCCGGATCTTCGACAGCAAATCCATGATTCTGACTGGTAATGTGCACTTTGTTGGAGTGCAGGTCTAGAACAGGTTGGTTCGCACCCCTGTGCCCATATCTGAGTTTGTATGTCCTGAGCCCTGCTGCCAAGCCCATTAGTTGGTGGCCAAGACATATCCCCATGACAGGGAGCCCTGCTCTGACAGCCTCCGCCAAGGTGTTTCTAGCATCACTGGCGGCACCGGGGTGTGCAGGATCTCCGGGTCCGTTTGAGGCGAACAATGCTACTGGTTTCCAATTTGAGGCGATGTTCTCGAATGGTAGACTTGCTGGGCACCAAACTACTTCGAATCTACTACATAGTTCTCGAAGTATGTTATATTTGATTCCACAGTCGAGTACGGCGAGTCTGGGGAGAGGTTTGCCTTCTTCATCACTGGCCCCGGGATTGAGGAGAGCGGCTTCATTCAGCGTTACCTCCCCGACCAGATCTTCTTGATCGGGAGGGAGCATGGTTTCGAGTCTCTTCTTCAAATCATCCTCGCGATCGATGGGTCCGAATATAGCTAGAAGCGTCCCATGTTCCCGAACTCTACGAGTCAGGGCTCGAGTGTCAATATCGCATATACCCGGGACATCGTGGGATCTGAGAAAATCATGCACGCTGCCAACCGAGTCTCTGTGATCCGGATTAATCATGAGTTCCTTACATACTATCCCTCGAGGGTGTATGCCGGAAGATTCACTTGTTCCAGGATGTATTCCGTAGTTGCCGAGTAATGGCCATGTAAATGTTAGAATCTGGCCTGCGAAGGAAGGGTCGGTCATACTCTCCTGGTATCCGCACATGCCGGTTGTGAAGACGAGTTCTCCTTCTCCCGAAGAACAAGATCCGAAGAGTCGTCCCTCCATCCTAGTTCCATCTGCTAAAAGTAGCACGCCTGGAGGTCCTGTAAACGGTTCTTTGACCGTATTTTTGAGGAGGTTGTCAGCGGCGTCGGGGAATGATGGGGCGTCTAAAACGCCCTCTTGATTGAGGCCGGGGCTGAATCCACCGGGGTGACGAGGCCTCGACATCGAGTTTGATGCCTGAATGCGATTCTTATACATTCATGATTCAGAAGCACTTTTCTTATCGACAACATTCTTTCCTTCTCTCGAAGGTATGACTCTTATTGAACCACCTTCAAATCGACTCTGTATGGCAATAGAACTGTGCCACTGCGAGAGTGCGACTGCCAGAGCTGCAACTTCTGAATGAGGTTGATTCCCGACGGCCACATTATGATTTGAGATGCCAAATAGCTCCCCTGGCACTTTCGCGCCGCCGACGACTAATGCCACTGGACGGTCTCGCCGAATCTTCGGAAGCGACTCTGAGACTTCCTCCCCGTACATGGTGAGATGTACGATGATTCCCGGTGGCCTCTCATTTGTTCCTTTTTTGAAGGATTTCAGATACGCCATAGGCCTTGATTCGTATCTCGCAGAAAAGGTCCCGCCAAAACGTTCTGAAACATTATTCCAAGTTTCTATGATGCTGGGGTCTTCATCTCCGCATAGAACAATACCATCAGCCCCAAGCGCCCTAGCAGTGAGGCCGAGATGAGATGTAATCCTCTTGTCTCGGTCTATGCGGTGCCCTAGCCTGACAACCTCTAGCCAGGGCAAATGCTGTTCGACCATGAGTCACGGGAACGGCGGAGACACATCATCATCACCCTCATCAGAATCATCTACCATCTCAAAGACATCGAATGGAAGATAGTGATGCTGTCCGAGGACCCAGGATAGTAGTATCGCGCTTATTCCACTCATGGTGGAGGCATATGTTAGCGCAGTTAGCACGGCTAAACGTCCCGTTGCCGAAAGAGCGACTCCCGCTTCATCTATCGACCCCACCATGAACAGCCCTAGAGGCTCTATTACAAGATAAGCTACCAGCAGAGCAGTGGCGCCTCCGGTGAGAAGAAGTGCTGGGTTGCCCCTGTAACTTCCGAGTGCGAAGACAAATGCGGAAATTAAGACCAAGACCGGAACCACGATGCTGATCGAGTAGAATTGCATGCCAATTAGAGATGAAGGGATATCTGAATCACCAAGTTGGACACCTCCTTTAGCAACGGTGATCCACCACATCAGACCCACAGCCATGGCGTAGGCCCCTGATTGCAATCCAGCGTTAGTCATGAGGGTGCGCATGTGGTGTGGATCTCTTGGCCTATGCCTCACAACAATGGATTGCATGAGCTCCATAGTCTCTGGCGATAGGGTTTCTTCCACAGGGTTATCGACATTGCCCTCCTCCATCATTGGCCTTCATCGCCTTCCATCACATCATAAAGCCAACGTTGTTTCCAGCACACGTGAGGGTGGACTTGGAGGGTAGAGCGTTTGCCGGGGGTATTCGTCCACCGGTGCTTATGGGCGTAGTGAATGTGACTCCAGACTCATTTCATCCGGGCTCTCGTTCAATTGATTCAGTTCATGCTGTTTCTCGAGGGATTTCTATGATGGAAGACGGAGCGTCGATAATTGATATCGGGGGCGAGTCGACTAGGCCCGGTGCCATGCCGGTGGGTATAGGGGAAGAGCTTTCCAGGACCATCCCAGTGATTGAAGGAATCTTACAAGAGAGGCCTGATGCATTCATATCGATAGACACTAGCAAGCCTAAAGTCGCTATTGAGGCTTTGAGAAAGGGCTGCCGCATGATTAATGATGTGACTGGCGCTGAGAATAAAGAAATGATCGACTTAATTGCCGATGCCGGGGCTCAAATCTGTGTCATGCACATGAAAGGCGGGCCGCGAACTATGCAAGTGGACCCTAGATACGACGATGTGGTTTCAGAGGTAGGCGCCTACCTAAGCGGCAGGGTAAATGCTCTAATTGAAGCAGGCATATCTCCTAGGAATATACTCGTGGACCCCGGGATTGGCTTCGGTAAACGCCTTGAAGACAATATCGCATTGCTGAGGGCTGGTCGAGAAGTAGTGCCGAGGGAGGATGTCAGGTTGCTTTGGGGCGTCAGCCGTAAGAGGATGTTTCTCGATCTTCTAGGGCGAAAAGATAGCAATGACAGACTTTTCGGGACGCTTGGTGTTGCGGCCTCTGCGGTATATTCAGGTGTCGATGTCCTAAGGGTTCATGATGTGCTGGAACATGCTGATCTTCTCAAAGCGATGACTTCGACGATTAGGGGGCCAATGGATGAGTGACACGGTTATCGATCTCGATGATAATGTGAGGGTCGTAGGCACCGCACATGTTAGTAGAACGTCGATAGATTTGGTGCAGGAGCAAATTTCAGAATTCGAACCGGACATTGTTGCAGTTGAATTATGTGAATCAAGATTGAAGTCACTGGAGAATCCTTCTGCATTGGACAATGAAGACCTTCTTTCAATAATAAAAGACGGTCGTTCCGGCATGATTCTGCTTCAGTCGGCTCTTGCCAGTCAGCAAAGAAGGATGGGGATTGAACAAGGAGAGAAACCTGGAGCAGAGCTTCTACGAGCCATTGATCTTGCGAATGAGATGGATCTGCCTGTTGAATTGATTGATCGGGATATAGTTACCACACTCAGGAGGGCTTGGAAGAAGATGGGAATCGTGGAGAAGGGTCGCGTTCTCAATGCACTCCTATGGAGCGATGATGGGGGAGATGGGGAAGACATTGAGGCATTGCTCGAAGATTCGGATATGCTCAGTAAAGTCCTGGAAGAGGCTCGCGATGTGGCTCCCAAGGCAGGTGTTGTCCTGATTGATGAAAGAGACCAGTACATGGCCAGCAGGATACGGCAAGTCTCGGAGCAAGGAAGAGTACTGGCGGTTGTAGGTGCTGGTCACTTGAGCGGAATTAAGACTGCGTGGGAGACGCCTCCTGGTGAAGGTGTTGGCGAGGTCATCTCAAACTTGGATGTAATTCCAACCCCTTCAAGATGGCCTAAATTTCTGGTAGGTGCCATCCCGGCAATTCTCGTCGGCATTCTTGGGTGGATGTGGTTCCAAGGAGATTTAGAGGGCATAGGAAACACCCTGGGATACTGGATGATAGCAAATGCTGCCCTTGCAGGTTTAGGGGTAGCCATTGCAGGGGGGCATCCTCTTTCGATCTTGGTGGGCGCCATTGCGTCGCCCTTTACATCACTAAACCCTGCACTTGCAGCAGGATGGTTTGCAGGGTATACCCAATACAAAATGCAAAAACCTACTGGACTAGATGCTTCAGAGTTCCTTGTGATCGAAGATGTGGCTGGACTCTGGAAAAATAGAGTTGGTCGTATCTTACTTGTTACGGCTCTTGGAAATCTAGGATCTTCGCTAGGAGCATGGCTTGCTGGGGCCGCAATCATAGGTACGATATTGGGTTAATTCGCAAAGGCCTGTTTATCTATGCCCCATTTTAATCGTGCCCATCCTCTTTCATGTAGGTAGTAAAGAGCCAGTTTTGTGACTAGTTCTAATCCGGCTACTGTAGCGGCCAAACCTGTGGCCTGATCAGAGGTTATTCCGAGGTCTGCCCCCAGGTAGGTTGCTGAAATATATGTTAGGAGGAATGTATCAGTAGTTGCAATTATCCTCCAGGTCATTGTCTTGACGAGGCTTCGCATAGGTGTGGCATGTCCCATAATCTACGAGGTGGTTGGTGAAATATGGCAATTCCGGCTATAATGACTCGATTACAACTGCAATGCCTTGGCCTCCACCTATACACGCAGTGGCAACTCCAAAACCGCCGCCGGATCTACGTAGTTCATGTCCGAGGGTGAGTAGTAGTCTTGTCCCGGTGGCTGCGAGTGGGTGGCCAAGCCCTACAGCACCACCGTTTACGTTGACTATTCGTTCATCGATACCGAGATCTTTCATACATGCAACTGCTTGTCCAGCAAATGCTTCGTTTATTTCCCACCTGCTTACATCATCAACTGAAAGGCCGGCTCTTTCTAGAGCCATCCTGCTGGATGGGACTGGGCCATAGGCCATAATTGCCGGCTCTAGCCCTACAATCCCCCATGAGACTATTCTTGCAAGGGGTTCGTCCCCATCGGAGGATGCCTTAGCCGATGACTTGACTACGACAGCCGCCGCTCCGTCGACGATTCCGGACGCATTTCCGGCTGTTACAAGAGATTCTGGCCCGAAGTGCGTACGTAGCTGTGACAGGGATTCTGGGGTCGTCCCAGGTACTACGTGGTCTTCATCTGATGGACCTATGGCGCCATCCGGCGTGCGTACCTCGACGATTTCTTGATTCCACATCCCATTTGAGATACTGGCCTCTGTTCTCTGATGGCTTAAGGCTGCAAAGGAGTCTGCCTGCTCACGCGTAACACGGAGTCGCCTGCAAAGTTCATCGCTGGTCTGAGCCATGAAACGATTTGAAATGGAGTCCAACAGATTAGTGAAGAGATAGTCCTCCATATCCTTATCCAGAATATGTCCCTGAGTCGGCGGTCTTCCTAGACGATTTACGGGTCGAGTGCCCCTGAGCACCATTGGGGCCTGGCTCAAATTCTCCATGCCTCCAGCCACTACAGTATTCGCTTCCCCCAGCATAATCATCTGAGCTGCGGTGACTACGGATTGGGCTCCACTGCCACACAGGCGGTTGAGTGTCAACATGGGTACTTCCTGGGGTATTCCAGCACGTAGGCCGGCATGCCTTGCTCCAAAGATGGCTTGGCCAGATGTCTGGAGGGCGTGCCCCATCACGACATGATCTACGGAGGATGGGTCGGTACCTGTGGAAGTAAGGGCCCCTTCGATCACAATAGTGCCGAGTTCCTCGGCAGAAACATCGGATAACAGCCCCCCTGATTCGCCATCGCCCCTCTTTCCACCGGACCACTCACAAAAGGGCGTACGCTTTCCTCCGACAATGACGACATCCTCTGCCATGTCGCTCCGTTACGCAGGTGCTACATGAGCATAGCGAGCGCTAATGCTGTGGACACCATCACGACGACGGTTGATACTGCGCCTGTCCAGAGAATTGGTCCGGCTGCTCCTGCCAGTTCTTTGACATCTATGCTAGATCCGATTAGCACCAACACAGGAACCATCAATACACTGCCGAAGTCCTCTAATTGAGCGGCGATTTGTTCAGGGATCAGTGTTGTAGCCAAAATAGAAGCGATTATGAAACCGGGTAGAAAGAGCGGTATGTTTGACTTTTTGTTGCCCTCGTCTGCCGATATTGTTTCCTTATGTTCTGCAAAAAGTGATGCTAGAGGTACCACGACAAGTAATCCAAGCACACGCGTGAGTTTAGTTCCCGAGGCTAAACTGAGAGCATCGCCCCCAAGGGCCTCGCCGGCTGCTATTGCTTGAGGGACAGCATGTACGGTTGACCCAGCCCATATTCCTGCGGTTTGATCGCTCATTCCGAGCAAATGAGCTAAAATTGGCACAGAAAGGAATGTTGCTAGTCCAAGGAGGTTCACGACTGCGACTATTGCCCCTGTCTTGGCAGGGCCTAAACGTAGTGAGGGGGCTACTGCAAGTACTGCACTTGTCCCGCATATCGCGCCCCCAGCACCCAATGCAAATGATTGAGGTTTATCGATTCCGAAGATTTTGCCTGCGATCATTGTTGTGATGAATGCTACCGTTATAGCAATCAGAATAGAAGCCAGACCTGCAACCCCCAAATCTCCAGATGTGAGGAGGGCAATGTTCAATCCAAATCCAAGAAGTACTATTGCAGCTGGCAAAATAGAGTCAATTGCATACTTCCTCTCACTTGATTCTATAGCGATTAATGAGGTAAGTAACAAACCGAATAAAAAGCCGAAAGTGCCTGCTCCCAGGGACAATACATCCTGTGAATTAAAGAGGGAGTCGGTTAGAATCGCCAACAGCGAAACGGTTGTAATTGCGAATACAGAACGAATCCGTATCAACGACTCACCGAGCCGACTACTGATCATCCTTATCAGTCACGGTGCCCAAGAACTCAGGTAGATCGACACCTGCATTCCTAGCGACATCATGCAACGGCGGGAGGCTTCGTACGAGGCTGCTGATGAAGTCCGAGGTGGCTGATCCATCCGCACTTCCTCCGCCGTCCCAGACGGTTATACTGTCGATCTTGAGGTTCTTGACGGCCTCTATCTGTGCAGCCACCATTCCTTCGATCTTCTCCACCATGAGAAGGGTTGCAGCGGCCTTAGCATCGCCGCCTGAACTGCTGACAAGCCCAGCATAACCCGCTGCCTTTGCCTCGAGGACCTTCTGAACGCCCGCTGCTTCTGCCTCATACTTCAGCAGTATAGCGTCTGCCTGACCTGCAGCGATACGTCTCTGTCGCTCTGCCTCGGCCTCTGCAGCGATCTCGATCTGCTGCTTCTGGATGTTCTCCCTGACAATGTCGCTTGCTCGGAGACGCTCTTCTTCCTCGACATACTTCGACTTCTGGATCTCGGCCTCTGCTTGGGCCTTGGCTATCTCAGCACGTTGCTTTGCAGTGGCCTCTGCCTCAGCAAGATCGGCATTCACCCTAGCAATCTGCGCCTGAGATGAATTTTCACCCTCGACTGCAATGGCTTCTTGTTCATTGACGTAAACACGCTGATCTGCCTCAGCCGCCTTCTTACCCTTCTCTGCCTGAGCCATGTTTTCAGCAACTTGGATTTCTCGCGCTCTAACTGCCTCTGCGGATCCTACTGCGCCATCTCGCTCTGCGTTGGCAACGTCGACACGTGCCTGCTCGACAGCTACAGACGCGGCCTTCTTACCAATACTCTCAATGTAGTTCGACTCATCAGTGATGTCGACTATGTTAACGTTGATCAGATATAGTCCGACCTTGTTCAACTCCGCGTCGACGTTTGTTCTGATGAGGTCTAGGAAAGCGTCCCTGTCTTGGTTGATCTGCTCGATCGTCAGTGTTGCGACTGTGAGTCTCAGTTGACCGAAGATAATCTCCTTGGCCATCTCTTCAACCTGCTCCAAATCCAACTCAAGAAGACGCTCGGCGGCTGAACTCATTATCCTAGGGTCTGTCGATACGCCGATCGTGAATGTACTAGGAACGTTGATCCTGATGTTCTGTTGCGACAGTGCATTTCGCATGTCTATGTTGATGGTCATCGGAGTCAGAGANATGTAGCTGTANTCCTGAATCAATGGCCANACCAGNGTCGCNCCNCCGTGAATNACCTTGGANGCCTCGGANCCNGCNGTTCGNCCNTANATNACCATGATNTTNTCNGGNGGNCAGCGCTTGTATCGCTGNGCGAAGAAAATNACCACTGCNACNAGCAGNAGTATTGTCACGAACATCAGGACGCCTATGCCTGCNGCNGCATTGNTGTTNTCATTCTCTTGAGCNGCTGCNANAGGGGNCNNCATTAGTNCAGTCAANGTNGNCAGAANAGCCATTCGNGTGCNANGGGNCATAGGTTGCACTCATAGAGGAGGGATATGAAGGCTGTGCCGGCTTTGAAAAGAGCGGAACTTGCTCATTCTTCCTCGGAAGGGGTGTAATGAGCCTTTTCAACCATCAAAACTGTGCCTACGACATCTTTGATGGCCACTGTTTCCTCGTTCGGAATCAGAGAACCATCGACAGACTTTGCATCATATTGCCTAAGAGATCCTTTGATGCTGACGGATACTTGTCCAGTTCCGCCTTTTGGTATTCGCAGATACACCGTTCCAGTGGAGCCCACAGCATCGTCAATCTCGATGGTGCCCTCTGCCTGGAGGGCGATGAAGAACTGGAAGACTTTACCTGTAGCAAACATCGAAGCAGCGCCTGATGCGCCGCCGACGATTACTGCGAGGAATTCCGGCCCTCCCGACTGCATGACAATAATTCCGGTCAAGCCGAAGAACATCATGAACGCCATCACACCTTGGAATGTCAGTGCCTTGAATGACGCATCCGCGCCCATCGCGTCGATGTCAATGCCGAAAATTCCCTCTGCCACATCCCCGATCCCGCCAAGAACTACCACCAGCACCAACCAGAGCAGAAACAGGACTCCCCCGATCAATGCGGAAATGCCGAACATCAGTTCCAAGCCAGTTGCATCGAGCAGTCCGAAGATGAAGTCTATCATCGCAGCCATGCTATACCTCAGATGGCGGCTCCCAATAGTGCTATCGCCGACAGGAGTCACTTCTTATTGACCCAAATGCCATACATCTGCTCTAACGCCATTATCGGACCCAGGCTGAGTCCAGTGGCCATTCCCGCCAATATGATCGATGTTCCATGGGAGAACCAAGTCATTGACATGTAGTATGAAGACATGCACACGCCAATCAGAAGAAGAGGAATAGCGACCCTGCGTATGAATATGTAGTAGCCGCCAAGGCCATCGAACGCAGGGTTGTCCGTAGCACGGTCGATGAGTTCCACTGCACGGGACATGGAGCCGCCCTCATGAGATGATCATGCCCAGGACGTTCATGGACCCGAATACAATCAGCATTATCGGTACTGCCCACCAGCCAGCCTTCCTGGTCAGAGTTCGATTATCGACCCTCTCCAAAGCGCCATCTTCGTTCTTCTCCAACCGAGTTTTCTCTAGTTTCGAATATGAGTTATCGAACTCCTTCTGATAGCGCCCCACGGAGGTTAGGAAGTAAATTGCAAGCAATGCGGTAGTCGCGCCGCTAACTCCGAATAGCTCTCCAGCGAAATTTATGGCACTGTCTTCCAGATACTGCCAAATCATCAACTGGGCTATCGCGAAGAGCCCCAGAAGTATGGAATCGCTCCTAGCCATACACCTGACTGCAGGACTTTACTCATGAAATGTTGTACGGTTTGCTACTTCTTCAGATGGCTGGGCCTGCTGGGCCAGATGCCCCATGTGCCTCTTGCCTTAGCGATGACTGAGCCTTCTTGATCGGATATCTCGCCCTCGACGTGGGCTATTCCTCGACCCCTGCGCAAGACCCTAGCTTCACAGTTCAATCTCGTGCCAACCCGGGCTGCCTCGATATATGATATATCCAGCTGAGCGGTAGCACACCACTCTTCCTTGGAAAGAGCGGCTACCGTAGCGCCCCCCATTGCTGTATCAAGGAGGGTTGCATGGAGGCCCCCATGGGCAACACCGCCCTTGTTGAGGTGTGCATCCGTCACTTCTACGTACACAGCACAACGGCCGTCCCCCATCATCTCGAGCTCGATGCCCATCGATCTCTGCAATGGTCCGAGATGCGGGTATGAACGAGATCCATCAGATGGCATGTGGCCTACGAAGGCATTACATGGCTTGAGTTTGGCCCTTATGCTTGTCCTGTTTGAACATCCCAAAGCCTGCTGTAGAGTCCCTTTGCCCGAACAAGCTGTTCATGGGTTCCTATCTCGGATATTACTCCTCCATCGAGAACTGCTATTCTGTCAGCATTCCTGATGGTTGAGAGCCTGTGTGCTATGATAATCGTAGTTCTATCCTTAGATAGAATCTCTACGGAGCGCTGTAAAGCCGCCTCCGTCTCATTGTCGACATTGCTTGTGGCCTCGTCGAGAACGAGTATTGGTGCATCTTTGAGCACAGCCCTTGCAATGGCAATACGTTGTCGCTGGCCCCCTGAAAGTCGATGCCCATCTTCCCCGATTTCTGTGTCCCACCCGTCGGGTAAAGCCCGAATGAAGTCAATGGCCTCTGCCACGGTGGCCGCCTTCAATATCTCAGCATCATCCGCATTGGGTCTCCCGTAGAGGATGTTATCCTTTACCGAACCGGGGAAGAGAGTAGTATTCTGAGAGACTAGGGCGATGGATCCCCGTAGGCAATTTAGGGTAAGGCCCTTTACGTCTTGACCATCCAGGAACACTCCTCCAGATACGGGATCGTGCAAACGCATCATGAGGCTCATCATGGTGGTTTTTCCAGCCCCGGTAGAACCGACTATCCCAATCGACTCGCCCGGTTGCACCGAGAGGTTAAGATCGTCATATATCGGACTACGATCGGGATATGCGAAAGAGACATCCCGATATTCTATCGCTCCGGAAACGTTCTCAATCTCAACATCCCCTTCTACGATTCCGATTTCTGTATCAAGCAGATCCAGCACTCGCGTTGTAGAAGCCATTGCACGCTGATAGAGGTCGAAAGTCTGGCCCAAGCGGGTCAATGGCCATAGCAAACGCTGAGTGATGAAAACGATTACGCTGTACGCGCCAATAGAAAGTGCGCCGTCTAATGCCATCCACCCCCCTACAAGCATATTTGCAGTGAAGGCAAAGAGGATGGCCATTCGAATCAATGGTACAAAGGAAGCTGAGAGCCGTATTGCTGACTTGTTGGCCTCCCTGTATGTTTCAGAAGCCATCCTTACACGTTCGACCTCTCGATCTTCAGCAGTGAATGATTTGATCGTGGTTATTCCGCTCAAATTATTGTTGAGCAGTGCATTTAGATCTGCTACTTCTTCCCTGACGAGGGTGTATCTCTCGCCGATTCGCCTTTGGAAGGCAAATGAGCCGATGACAATTATGGGTACGGGAATTACTGCCAATATTGCTACCTCGGGCGCTATTGCAAACATTATCGCGCCGACTACCACTACAGTAGTGGCCACCTGAAGGAGATCTGTTGCACCCTGGTCCAAGAATCTCTCAAGTTGGTTCACATCATCATTCATGATTGCCATAAGCCCTCCAGTCGTCTGTTCCGAAAACCATCGCATCTCGAGATCTTGTATGTGCGAATAGGCAGACATCCTGAGTTCATGCTGGGCAGTTTGGGCGAGATTCCGCCACAAGACCGCATAAAAATACTCGAATAGCGACTCAAGTACCCATATTATCACCGTCAATGCGACTAAAATCAGGAATTGCTCGCGGGGGTCCGTCCAACCCATATTTCCAAGGAATGACTCTTCTCGGAGAGCTACAACATCTACAGCCATGCCTATGAGCACGGGAGGGGCTAGATCCCAGAACTTGTTCAGAATGGAACATATCGAAGCGAGAATGATCGTTCCCCTATGCTTACTAAGATGGGAAATCAACCTCTTTAGGGGATGTCGCTTACTTTCCGAGTTATTTCCCATGAGAATACGTTCCTGACCATCTTGAGCGATTGAAGGCTAATTGAAAGCAGTACCGGACCAGCCATCTGCCCAGATGTCCCAAATCCCTGCGCCAATGGTGCCCTCAGCATCTGTCCTCAGGGTGATCCGATCTCCAGCAGACACCAATTGGTCAATGTCCGCGTCGTTCCACTCCAGACTCCACCAGTGGCCTCTCTGGTCAGTGATATTTACAGGGGCCTCGGAAATAATCGCGGATGCTGCCGTTATCAGAGAATCTCCCTCGGTGTGAAGGCCGTGTATCTGGAGTTCTGATGGTTCCACTTCAAGAATGAATCCCGACGGTACAACAGTTGTCCATTCAGTTGCATCTTGCAAGAGATACGGCTGTGAGGGGAACGTTAAACTCGTGGGAAGGCGTTCTATGCCCTGCTTCACATCGATGTTGACATCACCTCCAGTGGCTACATCTAATCGAAATGATCCCCCATCATTCACGTTGTACATCTGCACCCCCACCAAGGAAGGTGGTTCACCAATTATCTCGAGGATCACATTTACCGTATCATCAGTGGCAGTTGCTATCTGTTGCAGAGATATCTCGTCGGCGGTTATCGTCCAGTCCATACCTGAGAAGATAGAGGGGTCAAATCCGAACGGGGGGTATGTTCCCAATGGGTCTGAAGCAGCTTGGAGTGCTAGAAGATGGAATGGGTCGACGTGTTCGGGTTTGGCATCCCTTCCCTCGAACCATGCAGATCCGACGCGTATGTTTGTTACGTTGCCAGCAACAACCTCTTCAGTATCCATTTGAGTACCTGCGAGACTGATTGCCATCCCAATGGAAGATATCTGGAGTACATCATCCTTGGCGACATCCCATGAGATCGACCCTGTCTGCCCGTCCGTCGAGGAGTAGACCTCTGTCACGGTGGATACCCTTAGCCTATCATTGGCGTCGGAGAGTGCCAAGACGTCTAGGGCCCCTGGTGTTGAAATAAAATCGTCGAGTTCTTCCTCGTTCAGTACCCAGCACATTTCAGTGCACTGTGGCTCGGGAGAGAGGCAACCCCCGAGAGCTGATGAGAGGAGGATGAAGAGGGTCGCCCAGATGCGCACATCTTACCGTACAGGGACATAGGCATGAGTGTTCTCGGTGTGCGTTCGTTTCAAAGCGGTGCCGCCGCTCGTATGGTTGGGAGCGAGTATGAAACGTCTACTGGTGGTATTCAAGAAGAACCACGAGGAAGTGCACGACAGTGCATTGAGAAAGGTGATTTCTGTTTTGGAAGATAGTCGTGAGGCTGGAGAGATCGAATACAGAACTGTCGCGAGGGAGAGCGTCTCAAGAGAGGATTTCATCGGTCCTGACGTAGTTATCGTCCTAGGCGGAGACGGGACCTTGACATCAATAGCGCATTCGGTTGACGATAAGGCTCTGGTAATGGGGGTCAATAGCCATCCAATGAAGGGGGATGGCGAAGGATCATTCGGATTCTACATGGGCAGTAACGCCGCCAACTTCTCATCCGATCTAAGACGAGTGCTTGACGGGACCTGCGTCGTAAATGTACTTCCTCGCCTTCAAGCTGAAATTCTCACCACATCTGGAAATGTTCTCAGATCTGATCCTGCACTGAATGATCTCCTTGTAGCGAATACCCATCAGTACCAACCATCGAAATACCGTATTGAGCGAGCATCTGACAGGCATAACCCGAGTCTTGATCTTCGTCAATCTTCATCCGGAATGCTATTTTCCACATTCCTTGGTCAGGGCGCATGGTTTAGGCATGCGGTGGACATACGAGATTCGAGGTTCCCAAGGGATGAGATTGATGATCATTATCTGGCGCTATCCAGGGATCTCCCACACCCATCGAGAGGAGTGAATGGATCTCATTGGGCGTGGACCAATGAGGCGACCATCCTCACGAGCGATATGCACAGGGGNTANGTNGTGGCNGACGGATGGGANGAGATACATTTCACCAGNGGNGCNAGGATCACTGTGAGNAACGATGGCCCCAAACTGAATCTAGCCACCTTCGACNATGGCATATATGGCNGGGTNTCCAANTGGATTANCNAGTAATCNGGNCTACANTATCTGNTTGAGGAAGAGCTTNGTCCTCTCATGCTTGGGATTNGAGAAGAATTCCTCNGGNGGNGCTTCTTCNATCAGNTGCCCTTCATCGAAAAGTATGCAGCGNTCACCGACCTCTTTGGCNAATCCCATCTCATGCGTGACTACAATCATNGTAACGTTGGATTTGGCAAGGTCNACCATTACATCGAGGACTTCCTTGATCATCTCTGGATCAAGTGCTGATGTTGGTTCATCGAAAAGCATGATCTTTGGGTCCATTGCCAGTGCTCTTGCTATCGCAACGCGCTGTTGCTGGCCTCCTGAAAGGCCGCTCGGATACTTGTACGCCTGCTCAGGTATGCCTACCCTCTCAAGAAGTTCCATGGCATTCCTCTCCGCTTCGGCCTTTGTCATCCCCTTCACCTTCATTGGAGCGAGTGTTATGTTCTCCATGATTGTAAGATGTGGAAAGAGATTGAACTGCTGGAAAACAAAGCCTACATCGGCCCTTACCTTCTTNAGNTTGGCGACACTGGTCTTCTCACTTATNTCGATTCCTTCTATCTCGATTTTGCCCGCGCTGTGAGGCTGAAGCCGATTCAATGTTCTGATAAATGTGGATTTTCCTGATCCTGATGGGCCCAGGATCACGATGATCTCGCCCTTCCTGACCTCCACATCGATTCCCTTCAGTGCCCAGAAATCTCCGAAATTGACTTTAACGCCGTTTGTCTTGATAATGATGTCTTTCTCTTCGCTCATGCTTTGTCTCCTCCTCCCTCTTTCACAAGTCCAAGACTACGTTCGACGCTCATGGATATGCGGGAAAGGTAGAATGCGAAAACCCAGAACACAACAGCTGAGAAGTAGAGTGGTTCTAGGAAATAGCCGAGGAAGGATAGGTCAGTATTCGGCATATCCTTGGCCAACTTGAAGAAATCGAGTATATTGATGATGAATAGTAGCGTAGTATCCTTCCAAAGCCCGATGAATACGCTGACTATCGAAGGCAGGGTGGTCCTGATTGCATTGGGTAGTTCGACCAATCTCTTGGTCTGTATCGGGCTGAGGCCTAGCGCCAGCGCTGCTTCCTTCTGACCGCTATCCACTGCCTGCAAGCCGCCTCTAATCACCTCCGCGATGTATACGCCGCCGAATATGCTGAAGATTGCCATCATACGGAGTATGTTATCGAAATCTTCGGGATTTGTGAACAGGGGGTCGACGACGTCGGGAAGAAGATACATCGCGAAGTATAGCCAGCAGATTAGAGGGCCGGAGCGTACTATCTCTATGATGGAGACCGATGGCCACTTTACAACAGGGAGTCTGCTNTGTCTGCCGAATGCCAGGAATATTCCNACGACCANNCCGAGCACNCANCCAGCCATTGCAACGATNATNTTGACGAATAGNCCNCCCCATACNGATGCGGGNACGCCNGGANTGGTTAGTGGTGAGAGNANATCGCCCAGAAGNGGNATATTGGANCANTAAGAGGCGAANGCCTGTAGCCACTCNGGGGGATCCATTATNAGGATTGCAAGGAAGAANTCANCGACAGCGAGAATNGCGAAAANCCGTTTGAGTCGGTTNANCTTGTATTCCTCGGATCGTANCGAATACGCCCTNGAAAGTCCGAATGCGNATACGGCAAGAATCGTNGANATGACGAGTTTGTTTCTTACNGAGTCCACNCTGTAGTTAGCGAGTTGCGGGTTTGTGGCGTAGGCGAAAACGACTGCTGTGACTACTGCGAACCATGCTGCGAAGGATCTTNCNGTTGTNNTAGAAGTTCCGTATGCAGCGCCCATTAGNGCCCATGTGANATACACAATNGGCCACAATCTCCANTTCTCAGAAGGTATGTANTCCTGCGTCATCGCCTCAGTCATCTTGGCNCCGAGTAATGTGAGCACTCTGTTTGACCAGATGATGTCCCACCTCATNGTCAAGAGTGCGATATCTAGCACGAGNTCTANNACATAATTTGCNATAATGACGGANATCAAACCNAGCAATGCNGTGGATAGTGATCGCTTGAANGTCATTTTCAGNAATACNACGGAGAATATCCANGCNGCGAATGCCCCGATCGATGATACGCCTANTNCGTAGATCAGCCGATCNGTTGCANTNACTCGNTCATCGAGCGACATGTCCATCTCTGTGACGAACTTGAATGCGAAGTAGAAGACTGCAATCGATAACGCTGCTATGGAAAGCCATCGATCCGTATCTTCCCCTTCGAAGCTGGACCGTCCTGCGAATGCGTTCTCCGCCTCAAATAGACTGGGAAAAGATAGCTGCCCCCTCATATCTTCACCCTCGTGACTCGTGCATTGTAGGCATTCATTATGCCGGAGATAAGGAGGCTACCGACCTGGTATGTGACTAGCAGGAGGAGGAACAGCGGGATCAGTCTTCCGACGTTGTTCATCATTACGAAAATGACGTAGAAAACGTCACTGTATGCAACGACGATTGCCAAGCTACTATTCTTCCAGACGTTCATGTATTGGCTGTTTAGGAGAGGGACCATGATCCTCAGGGCTTGCGGGA
>NHIP02000006.1 GCA_002170775.2 Euryarchaeota archaeon TMED192
TAGAAGACGAGTTTGATAGACAGCGGGTGTAAGCACCGAGGTTCGCCGAGGTGTTCAGCCCAGCTGCACTAACCCCCCGAGCATTCTTGACAATTTTTACATGACAATTTATTACATCCTGGCCTAAGGTGGGCCTCTGTCCAATAGGCTTCTCGATTCATCACATTCGAAGATGAGGTGTGCACGGCCACAGCGGAGGGGCAATACCCGGTCCCATCCCGAACCCGGAAGTCAAGCCCTCCTGCGTCGATTCCTGTACTGTGGTGCGAGAGCCCACGGGAACGTTCGTCGCTGTGCCACCCATCTTCATCCCCGCATCCTTTTTCCATTCCCAACGTTAGCAAGGATCAGAGGCGACATTGTATGGCTACTGTAACTGGTGATGTTCTCGGCCATTCTCAGGTCGGAGTCCACGTATCCATAATAGGGGACGTACTGTTCCATCCGCTATCCATCGACGAGGAATGCGAAGAGCTACTGAAGTCGACTTTCGATCTTGAGATGGTTCCCTTTTCGATAGGGGGATCGACCCTACTTGGAAGCCTGATTCGCGGCAATAAGAATGGTATCGCTGTGGCCGACATAGCCACAGAGAAAGATCTCGATAGGCTGACATCCTTCGGCGAAGTGGTGATCATGGAATCCGGCGTGAATGCAGCTGGCAATCTGATCGCGTGCAACAACCACGGAGCAGTGGTGGGCATGACTATTCCGGGCCCAGGTTGCGATCTTATCTCCGAGATACTCGGGGTGCCTTCCGCACGGGTCCGGATATCCGGGCAAGACACCGTNGGATCAGCTTTAGTCGCTAACGACAAGGGCGTTCTAGCACACCCGGATATCTCAGAGACAGAGGCATCAGTGGTCTCGGAGGCATTGGGCGTCCCCCTGATGGTGGGTACGGTATGTTTCGGCTCGCCATACGTCGGCGCCGGGTGCATAACATCGAATGACTCCGTTCTCGCGGGAACTGGTACAACAGGCCCAGAGTTGAACCGTATAGAAGACGCCCTAGGCCTCATCTGATCATATGGCAGTGGGGGCGACGTGGTCGTCGGATTTGTCCCCGCTACTAGAAACCCTTGACCACACAGAATTCATGAGCCCATCATGGCAACCTGCGCAATACGAGAATCTCTTATACGCCTCTCTGAAAGAGTACGCTTTGTTCCCCGTACCTACTAGGAAACCCTCCGGGGATAGCCTGCTGACCTTGTCGGCGTCATTGGAACACCCCTCAACGTCGCACTTGACCATGGTGCTGAAATTACACTATGACACTTAATCGTGTGCTTCCTTCGAGACTGATGCTAACTCAAAGTTTGATTCGACAGATTGCCCCTCTTCTACGAAGATATCTGCGACTATGCCACTTACGGGGGAGGAAATTTCATTCTGCATTTTCATAGCTTCCAGTATGAGGAGCGTCTCTCCCACTTCCACTCTATCGCCGACCTTTACATCGATTGAGACCACTTTACCAGGTATAGAAGAGACAATGCTACCGGAACTCTCATTCTGAGCAACGGGCCGCCCTCTCCTGCTGCGTACGGCCTTGGAAGGGCCGATACCCCCCTCAATCTTGACAGTATGAGTCTCTCCATCTATGGTTATTCTCAAATTGCTCCCGTCCCTTTCGACTCCTGCTTTTATCTTCTCGCCATCAATGATGAATATGCGCTCTTCCTTCATCTCTCATTCACCCCTGTGGACGCCCTTTGCCGATGTGCTTGCCCCCATCGATTCCCTTTCCTTCGATGAATGTCTTCTGTCCGGTCCTCTGATCGTTGCTCTTCGAGGAGCGCTGCTACTATGCACGCAACCAAACTTCTCGATTCCTTAGACATGATATACGCCTCAAAGAGGGAGATTGCCGTGCCTTCGAGGCGGCCTCTCCTCCGTCTTATCCATATTGGTCTTCAATGCTAGAATCAGTCGCTTTCGTGTTTCTGATGGCTCGATTATATCGTCTATGAAACCCAGAGCCGCAGCCTGGTAGGGATTAGCAAAGGCCTCCTCGTATTCCTCGATAAGACGACCTCGCTCCTCTTCTGGATTCCCCGCTGTGGCTATTCTGTTCCTGTGCAANATTTGAACAGCACCACTGGCGCCCATCACCGCCAGCCGTGCAGTTGGCCAAGCGACATTGTAATCACCTCTGATGTGCTTTGATGACATGACGTCATAGGCGCCGCCGTAGGCTTTCCTGGTAATCACGGTAAGCTTGGGGACAGTAGCCTCAGCATAAGCATAGAGAAGTTTGGCGCCATGTCTGATTATCCCCCCCCACTCCTGATTGGCCCCGGGCAGGAATCCCGGAACATCTGTGAACGTCACTAGCGGGATTCCGAACGCATCACAGAATCTAACGAATCTGGCGGCCTTTACTGACGCATCGATATCTAAGCAACCAGCCAATACCTTTGGCTGATTAGCAACTACTCCTACGGACTCCCCTCCAAGTCTTGCGAATCCGACCACCATGTTCATTGCAAACTCGGGTTGTACCTCTAGGAAACTCCCCACATCGAAGACCTCCTCTATGACGTCAAGCATATCATATGGGATTGAGGGGTCTTCTGGGACTATGGAGTCAAGGGATACGCAAATCCTGTCTTCCGGATCGTTTGGACTGAGTTTCGGAGCACGTTCGAGGTTGTTTGAGGGGAGCCTCCCCACGAGATCCCTTACAATCTCCAGCGCATCTGAATCGTCTGATGCCACGAAGTGAGTTACCCCTGACTTCTTGGCATGTGTAGAAGCACCACCCAGATCGTCAAAACTCACATCTTCGTTTGTTACAGTTTTGATTACCTCTGGGCCAGTTATGAACATATGAGATGTGCCATCAACCATCACGACAAAGTCAGTTATGGCTGGAGAGTACACAGCACCTCCGGCACATGGCCCCATTATTACGGATATTTGGGGGACTACGCCACTCGCTCTCACATTCCTGAAGAATATCTCTGCATATGAGCCCAGGCTGGCAACGCCTTCCTGTATCCTTGCGCCGCCGCTGTCATTCAGGCCTATGACCGGNGTTCCTGTTTTCACCGCTAGATCTAGAATTTTACATATTTTCAGCCCATGCATCTCCCCTAGCGATCCACCGTAGACTGTAAAATCCTGAGCGAAACAATGCACTAGACGCCCGTCTATCGTACCATGGCCAGTAACGACGCCATCCCCTGGAATCACATTCTTGTCCATTCCAAAATCTCTGCACCTATGTTCGACGAGAGCATCTATCTCTACGAACGAACCTGGGTCCAGAAGATCTTCTATTCGCTCTCTCGCAGTCATCTTCCCCTTTGCATGCTGTGCATCGGTTCTAGCGGCTCCGCCGCCGGCTTTTGAGCGAGACTTCCTAGCCCTCAGATCTGCTATCCGCGAATCGCCGCCATCCATGTCCTACAACAAACCCAGACGGATATAGTGAATGAGCCTTGCTGAAAGGCATCTGGACAATTCGACATGCGGTTGGTTGAAATCGACGGCTTTCGCACGTCTAACCGAAGCGCATGAGAATAATCATCGCAAAAGCCGGTCTCGACGGTCACGATCGTGGTGCTAAAATCATCGCGAGGGCCCTGCGGGATGGCGGTCACGAGGTCATCTACACAGGTCTCAGGAGAACTCCCGAGCAGATAGTTTCCATAACGAGGGACGAGGATGCATCTGCAATTGGAATCTCGACTCTATCCGGGGCACATTCGCGGCTCCTGCCAATGATTTGCAAAACATTGGCAGATGCTGACATGGGGGACATCGTAGTTTTTGCNGGGGGCATAATTCCCGATCCTGACAGGGATGCGATCTACAGTGCAGGCGTGAGGGCGATATTCGGCCCTGGGACAAGTATGTCCGAACCAATCAGATTCCTAGAGGAAGTCCAATCAAGAAGAGAAGAGGGCAAGCCCACAGGAGTGGGGGAAGGAGGCGAATGGAGATGGCAATGAATTCCTCTAAGACACTCTTTGACTCAGCTATCGGGGGGGATAGAAGGGCACTTGCGAAGCTCCTCACGATTGCTGAGGAAGGGGGTATCATGCATGCGCATGAGAAAAAATCCTCATGGATCCTCGGTATCACCGGGCCGCCCGGTGCAGGAAAATCAACTCTCATCGACAGATTGGCCTCAATTTGGTCGGAGAAGGGGGAAAGCATCGCAATATTGGCCGTTGACCCGTCGTCACCCGTTTCAGGCGGAGCGCTTCTCGGGGATAGGGCGAGGATGGTATTCTCGGATCCCTCCAAGATATACTTCAGATCAGTCTCCTCGAGAGGCAGTTCAGGAGGCATCTCCAATGGGGTGCGGAGAATGGTCGAAGTGCTCCAGAGTCTCGGATGGGACAGGATTCTGATAGAAACTGTCGGAGCAGGGCAAGGCGAGTTCACTGTCGCCTCGGTGGCGGATCGCGTCATGCTCGTCGAGGGCCCAGATAGGGGCGATATCATACAAGCTGAGAAAGCAGGCATTCTAGAGATTGCAGATATCATAGCATGCAATAAATCCGACCTTCCAGGTTCTCAGGAGTCCGCCAATTCAATCAAAGAAGGCCTCTCCTTCTCCCAAGGTGCCCCTGAGGTTGTATCCGTATCGGCACTGAAGGGAAGCGGCCTGGATGATTTGATGGACAAACTCGATCAAATAATGCCAAATCCCGACCGGTTGCTGATGAGGTCTGCCATGCTGCTCGATTCTATTCTGGCCGATAGGATGAGGCGCAGGCCATCATACGAGGGAGCGATCCAGGCAATGGCCTCGAGGATGATCAAACCGGATGAGGCTGCGAACATGGTGGAGTTTGACGATGGAAGAGTATGATCCAAACATCGACCACGCGAGGCACTCGGTGGGTGGCGACTACGGCCATATATTTCGAAGAATCACTCATGTATCCATGGCTCTAATACCCCTTCTATACTATGTCTACGGCCAAGAAATATCTTCACGACTTAATCTGGATCCAGAGGAATTCGTGAGCCTCACGTGCGTGGCGATACTGCTCGTGGAAGCTATCAGACTCAAGTCTGGCATCGTTATCGTGGGGCAGAGGGAATACGAGGCCAGTCAGATATCCGCCTTGGCGTGGGGGACATTCGCAGTCTCCATCGCATTGCTCATGGCCCCGACGATGGGGAGGGAAGGGATACAAGCAGGAGTCTTTGGAATCCCTATCATACTCGGGCTATGTATCGTCGACCCAGTCATGGGCGAGGTCAAGAGGAGGACAAATGGCTTGCAAACGGCGATTCTGGTCGGTGGAGCAGCGTCATACGCAATATGGCTGGGTTGTACATTCTACCTAGATACACCTCTCTTGGCTGCTATTCTCCTCGCGCCTCTGACTGTGATCGGGGAGTTGCCCAGAACCAATGTTATTGACGACAACGCAACAATGGTGCTCATACCGCTCGCGGGAGTAATACTGCTCAATCCATTCCTGTAATATTGGTTAGGTTTACATCCGACATTGCAACCCATGGCCCGATGAGCGAGGACAATCGGGACGAGGGCCCAAAAAATCTGTCTCAGAACACCTACATCTTTGTCTGGATGGTGGCATCTCTGGCCTCTCTAGCGATCTTCGTCAGATTTTTCTGATCGAAACGAAATTCAGAATCTATCTCCAATCCTTCGCTGACTAGCAAAGACCTCTTAGTGAATATCCCCGAACCTGCGCTGTAATGCCCTATGTGGCCATTACTTCGAACCACCCTGTGGCAAGGTACGACCAGGGGCCAGGGGTTGGATGACAACGCTGAACCAACCGCTCTTGAGGAACCCGGAGAACCCGCAGCCAAGGCCAATTCGCCATATGTAATCAGGCTCCCACTCGGCACATTGTCGAGAAGAGCCTCGAATATGAGCCTCCTGAACGGCGTGATATTCCCCCATTCGATATCCTCGATCAAATCAGACCAGTCAAACCTATTCTCAAGGCCAAAGAGGGAACCCGCTCCAGTCTCCTCAATCGATATCCCAATTAGCCTACCACTGTCGAGGATTTTCGAAATTCTCCCANGGGACGTTTCGACAACCAGTGTCTTGGTCTGCATCAATCAATCCTCTACTCGGGCATCATCCTCTTCGCCCTCATCTCCGAGATCTTCCATTCCGACTATCTCGTAGTTGGATGGGAACAGGGCTATTGCCACGCCTGCTATGATGCAGCCCAGACCGATATAGAATGATTGTTGGACAATCATGAGCTCGAGGCCTATTGCGAAAAGCAAGAGGCCCCCTAGGTTCGAGACCCATACGAGCGATTTGAAAGTCGATAGGCTAACCCCTGTCGAATTAGCGCTCCTCTTGGGTCCGAACTCGGCACCAAAACGGACTGGGTCCGCGGACTCCTTAGCCATGCCCCACAAGAGACGGCGTTCCATTTGAACGGTTTGAATGAAGATGCATATCATGGCGATTCATTCAAGCGGATGTGCTGGGGCCATTAGACGGGCCTGATATGCACGTCGCGATGATTTCAGCAGAATATCCTCCTCGATGGGGGGGAATGGGGAGTACGGTGCATCATCTATCCAGGCATCTTGTCGAATCAGGCAATAGAGTCACCATAATCACGCGGAATGGAGCCAAAGGAGACGATGNGAAAATCGAGAATATCGATGTGATNCGNGTTCCATGGGCGCGGATACCCATGTATTTCACTAGATCATACGCATATCATGCTCTGAAGGAGTTGGAGAAAGTCCACAAGGTAGACCCATTCGATGTGATCCACCTACATCTCCCGATGATAAGCCTGAACAAGAAACAAATCACATTGTGCAGGTCAATAGCGCCAGTCGTCGCCTCGCTTCACGGCTCATGGATGGGGGAGAGGGACGGACTGGTTACTGCTAGAAGGATGGGGGANCCAGCCGTCTTCCAAAATCCGAATGATCTGGCAATCCTACTAACTGCCAAGCACTACTCCAAATTTGAGAAAATCGCTGCCTCTATGGCCGATATCGCAGTATCCAACTCCGACGCAACTCGACAGGATTTCGAGCAAAGATACGGACTTGCAGACACCTGGAACTGCGTGACTATCCACTGGGGGGTGGATGACAAATTGTTCACCCCATACGATGAGAGCATCCCAGAGCATGTGGCGTCCAGGAAGACGCTGAGATCGAGATACGGCGTTTCCGAGGGCTCGCCCCTCATCCTAGCCGTGGGGAGGTTGGCTGCTCGGAAAGGGTACACCACGCTCCTCAGGGCATTTCCCCTGATACGGGAAAGCGAACCTGGTGCGAGGCTGCTCATCGTAGGCAGGGGGGGCATGAAATCGAAACTCATCTCCAAAGCTTCGAGAATGGGATTCGCGAATGCACTAGCTATAGAGAGCAGTCTTCCTTTCGATGAACTATCTGAGGTCTACCGTGCGAGCGACTTGACAGTCTTCCCCTCTTATTACGAGGGTCAGGGGCTTATCCCGCTCGAATCTATGTCCTCCGGCGTACCAATCGTTGCGACCAATGAGGGCCCCATCCCCGAGATGGTCGATGACAAAGTAGGGGCCCTATTCGAGATTGGCGACCATCTCTCCCTTGCTGAAGTGGTAGTCGGGGAGTTATCGAACAAAGAGAGCCTGGTTAGGAAGGGCGACAATGGCAGGAAGAAAACTCTTGATAAATTCACATTCAGGCAATCCTGCGAGAGATTCGAGTCAGTTTACCGTGCTGCCATAAGCGCGAGGCTCATCGATCGATCATGACAATCGCATCCGTCGGGCAACTTAGGACGCATAGCCCGCATCCTGTACAAGGCTCCCTGAGTATCTTCGCCTTCTTGTTTATATCGACGTTTATTATCGGGCTGCGCATTTTAACGTCGTAGAGATCAATTGCATCATCGTCGCAGACAATAGTGCATTGATCGCATCCAATGCACATCTCTTCCTTGACCCATGCAACATGCTCAGGCCCAATTTTCAGCTTCGCGCGTTCCCCGGCCCTTTGAGCAGTCATCATCGCTCTAATGCGATACTGCTCGATCGCGCGACGGGNTTCAAGATCGCTAATCCGCGTCATGGTTAGTATGCGCATTTAGGGCACACTCATGAACGCATGGTTGCGGCAAGGACCATGGGCGAGCAGATNTCCTGGTCAGGCATCTCGAAGGANTNGCTTGCGATATTGATGCCCGTATCCATCTGGGTCGGACTCGTTATGGCCTCCACGTTGGAGTCCGGGTGGTTTTCATTCTCCTGCTCGGGACTCGTTGGATTGTTCATCTGGCTGACTGCATTGGCCTATGGGGAGAAGCGGTTCGCGAATCTCACAGTCATAGGCGTTCTGATCGCTGCGTCACTCTCGCTGTTCTCAGGATTGATCGCGCTGAGCGGGTGAGGCTGCCTCAATCAAGCACGCTTCGACTCGATCTGCCTTGCAAGGAAGGACACCACGTCGAGTATCTCGAAGTCATGCCTCGGATCACCCTCGAATTTCAAACACTCGAAGTGACTCACGCACTTCGGGCACGACGTAAGCATAATCTCAGCTCCAGTCGCCTTGACCTCGTCGAATCTCTGAAGCCGNAGGGACCTCGAATTCTCGTTGCAGGACATCATGCTGGAGACGCCGCAGCAGAGGCCGTCTTCTCCATGATGCTCCATCTCGACGAGACTGACCCCCTCCACCTTGCGAACAAGATCACGAGGCTCCTCGTAGATGTTCATCTGACGGCCTAGTCTGCATGGNTCGTGATATGTCACGGTGACATCCTCTTCAACGGCCATCTGCACATCGAATCCTTGTTGCGTGATGAATTCCGTAGTGTGCATCACCTTCATCTCATCCAGCTCGTAGTCCATTGCGAATGTTCTGAAGCACTCGGCACAGGANGTCACCAGCGTTTCTATCCCGCTGGCCTTGAGTTTCTTCTGGTTGTATGCCTTCAGCTTCTCGAAGACTTCGCTCATGCCCTGCCATTTCTGGTCATGGCCACAGCACTTCAGGAAGTCCCTCCCCAGATATGAGACTCCAACATCCATCTCGTCGAAGATNGTGAATGCCGCTGTGGTGGTGTCCCCCAGATTCATCGATCCCTCGTTCACATGGCTGAAGACCATCTCTTGGTCGATGTAGTCGACGCAGCCGGGGTAATACCCGATTGTGGAATCCAACGGGTAGTCTTCCACGGGTATGAAGGACTCATCTGCATCCTCCTCGGCCTCAGCNGCGAGAACGGCCTGTAGGACGGTATGGGGTATCTCTGCCGCGGGTGGTCCACCCACAATCATGCTCCTTCGTATGTCCACGTATGAGTCATAGTCGACCAGCTGGGGGCAGGCATTGGTGCAGGCCGTGCAAGTGAGGCACGAATATAGCGGAACACCATCATCCTCGTTGTTCCATGTGTTGTAGATGATGTTCAGCTTGTCACCCGCGTTAAACAGCCTGACAGGGCACGCGTCATCACAAAGGTCGCACCCATAGCACTTGTTCATCTCCCACTCGTAACCCCGGGCCATGCTTCTCAGCGCCATGTAGACCAATGCCCCGAATCCAAGACAGGGTACGAATAGGGAGTAGATCAACTTAGCATCCAGGCTCTTTGGGTTCTTTTCGAAAGTTGGGTTCTCAACCATCATGGCTTCCAAGTCCCCGCTCCCCCAGTTGCCCTCTGAGCGCAGGATGGCGCTGCCGTCCCCGGTGAGCATGAGCGGTTGGTATGCGCTCAGAGTCATGCCGATGATGACCTCGACAGTATCATCAATGTCTGCAGAGGTGCTAATGAACGTCAAGGAGTACGACTCCCCACTGTCTAGCTTGAGGGTGGCAGTCTCGCATTCATCCTCTGAGAGCGACCATACCACGTTATTGGAGGAATCCATGAGGACGAGGCTCTGAGTGTGAACCCCCGCGTTTCTGACAGAGGTTCTGAAAGAGCAGCCCACGTCAGCGATGACCTCGTCGTCGCCGATGTCCTCTACGAACAGGTTCTCTGTGCGTTCGTAACCCGTGTCCCTGCCATCCTGGAATCCCGTGTACGTGTGCTCGTGGAAGGCCCCATTCAGCTCGTTGCCCGCATCTATGTGCCCATTCACGTTGGCGAAGTCAATGAGATGTCGTTGAGTCGGCTGCCATATGCCCCAGGCCATGAACTCTTCAGCGGGCATCACGCACCATTCAGACGCAGGGTCCCCTTCCGGCAAATCGTCCCAGGCGCTTAGGTAGCTACTGTCCTCATAGCCTATGCAATGCTCTCCATATCTGTCCCATGCGTCACCCCTCTCCCCGTGATCGTACTCGATCAGGGTGTCAGCTGGCTGCGCACGCAGCTTCTCAAGCTCCTCGACATCGTCCATGGCCCCAAGTCCACCATAGTCCCAGAAGCCGTTCTCATATNCTGGCCATGTGACGACGCTGATCATTATCGCAGCNACTATCGTGCCAAGGGCGAGCTGGCGACCAATAGCAGGCGTNAGCCGCGCACCGATGGAATTCACGAGGAACCATCTTATCGAGAAGAAAAGTATCGCGAAAATCAGAACTCCGGTCAGAACCCACGGAATCGCATTGAATACCTCGGCGGTCCAAGGCTGTTGCCGGCCGCAGTTGATTACATGGTGGTCTATCCAGCAGTAGTCTAACCGATCTTGAGCATACAGCTCTAGGAAGATGTTGATCGAGAAGACGGAGATGAACCAAACNTGGGCCAGATATATCGCGCCCGCTGTTGCGAAGCGAGGGTCCTCGACGCCTCTCTTCTCCCTGCCCGGAAGGAACGGGGGCAGAGCGAGTATGCCAACNGGTATGCCTGTTAGNGCTGCGCCCCACCATGCCGCATTCCAGGAGATGACCGGGGAGCCGAAGAATTCCCCTATGGGGCCTGCGGGGATTATGAATTGNGGGAGATACTCCCCCCACCTGAGGTAGCCGTACGAGAAAAGAACGTACCAGTCGGGGAATACGAAACCTGCCTGAGCGAATGGATCTGCTGCAGAGTGCAGAGGGGGAGGGATGAGCCAGCAGTAGAAGGCTATCACCATGATTATCGATGCGAAGATGAGGGTATCGCGAAGGACCTCCGTCGGCCAGAAGCCATGACCCTCGAAGACACGCCGCCGCTCTTCATCCGCTTCTANTAGCTGATTCCTCTCCTCCATGTAGGTGTCAGCTATTCTGCCGAAGCGCTCCATAATTCCCATATCTTAACCTCCCTCAATGCGGCTCCGCTATCCCTTGGACCCACACTATGAACAGGTGGGCTAGAATGAGGGTGGTCACAACNACGGGCAGGATGAATACGTGGAGGAAGTACATCCTCGTGACGGTCTGNGCGGTGAGGGACGTGCCTGCGAACATCGCTGTAGCAACCCAACCGCCGATGAGAGGCGTTGACGCGGCCATGTTGATGCCGATGGTAGCGGCGCCGAATGCGAGGCTGTCCCACGGGAGGAGATAACCGGAGTAGCCGAAGAATATGGTGAAGAACATCAGGGCGACGCCGATGAGCCAGTTAAGCTCACGGGGNTTCCTGTAGGCTCCTGTGAAATATACCCTGCACATGTGNANNAACACTGCTGCAACCATGAAGTGAGTCGTCCAGTGGTGTATCGACCTGATGATGTATCCGAACGGGAGCTGGGTCATGATGAACTGCATCGACCCGTAGGCCGGTGTTGGGTCACCCTCTCCTCCCGGAACGTAGTACAGACCAAGAACGCTACCGGTGATCACAAGGATGATGAATGCCAGGAAGGATATCCCTCCGAGGCAGTACAGCGGGTACCAGTACCAGATTATCCTGAGCTTGTACTTCTCGGCGTGAGTGAGCGGCATCTGCCTGTGCATGCTGTAGTACGAATCCCGGCTCATCGACCAGTAGTCCTGAATCCTGAATCTGGTGTCTAGCCAGGAGAACGCCCACAGGAACGACTTCTCTGCCAGACCCATGCTTCCAGCGCTCGTCTCCACGGCGCGCAGGATGTCTTTACGGGGGACGTCATCACGTTCCTTCCTGAGCGTGAAGGCCACAATCACGACAACAATGGCGATGAATAGCCACAGGAACCAGAATTGCATCATCTTCAATCACCTCAGTCGCAGTACGTGTACCAGTCTATGTAATCAGGCAGTGCTTCAATAACATCTCCATTCAGAGTGTAGGGAATGAGTGGAAGCCCCATCGGCGCCGGCCCGCCGGCTCTCTTTATACCGAAGTATTCGAACTCAGCACCGTTCGATCTGTTCCTATTCGTGTTCTTCTCTAGAGCAGTTGGGTCGAATCTGCTTGAGTGACATATGCAGAAAAGCTTGTTGCCCCCGCTGTCTGTACCCCCCGGCAGCCAAGTG
>NHIP02000007.1 GCA_002170775.2 Euryarchaeota archaeon TMED192
TTTCATAGGTACAACCTACACGGTGTCGATACATGACTGGTGGTGGGGGCGCCTATGGGAACTTGTTCTCTCAGGGTTTCAGCCTAGGGATCCTCATTGCATGGTTCAAAGAAGCGTCAATTATTGACTCAAGCATAGTCTCGAGTGCTGAGACCTCTGATATGCTGGTATACGGGGCTGTATTCTCTCTTGCTTTCGGGTATATAGGGCGATTCTTGAAAATAGTGACTGATCACCTCGATTCAAGGAAGTGATCAGGGTTAGCCTCTGCTGGCTAATATCGCTATCGCGTCTCTGTCGAAAACAGAAATCGCTCGTGAAATCGCTTCCTTGACATCAAACCATCGAGCCTCCTCGATTTCATCATCTTTGGGAACTATCTCTTCTTCAGCGCCCTCATAATTCGCCTTGTAGGTGAATGAAATCCAGTCAATCCCCTCATCGTCGAATATAGCCTCTCTAACGACACTGTTCTCTTTCTCCAATGTGATATCGCCGCACTCCCCATTGTGGTCGGCAATTTCGATATCTATTCCTAACTCTTCTCGAGCTTCCCTAACAGCTCCATCCCGGGGATGCTCACCATAATCCACGAATCCGCCCGGAAGGGTCCAGTGTCCAGTGAAGAAACCTCTCGTGACCTTGGCCATCAAAACCTGTCCATTGGCATTGGTCAGAACTACCTTGCTGACAACCCTGTGAAGAGTCCTATAGACAGACTCCCGAGCTACAGGGTCGACAGCATCATCAGATATCACTGAATCTTTCCAAGCCCATTCTGATGGCCAGGGGATGTTTGGAGTAGCCACTTCTATGCTTATTCTCCTATCGCCGAGTGAAAAGCAATTCACTCTTCTTGGAGACCATTGTATCCCCATACTTCGAGCCTCTTCAGGAGTTGGAAGACGTAACATTTCTTCCGCAGAGAAACCTCTTCTCCCTTGCACGGGTAAACAAGGCCCCTCCCCATTCAGGTTAACGAGGAGCAGTCTGCCATCATGCTCGAGATGGGCATACCTCTCGAGCACCCGTTAATCACGCCCCATAGTTCAGTACATCAGTAAGTTGAGTCTTGTAAAATGAACCAGATGCTTGTAGACTTTCTAGCTCCGAATCCTCGAGGTCTAGTTCGACTATCCGCTCTACACCGTTCTTACCTAGTACAACGGGAACACCGATGTAAACATCATTCATCCCATATTCCCCGTTAAGATATGCTGAGCAGGGGAGAAGTCGCTTCCGATCCTCCAGAACGGCTTCAGCCATGATGGCAGCCGCACTTCCTGGTGCGTAGAATGCCGAGCCGCGCTCAAGCAATTTCACTATCTCGCCTCCTCCTCCAGCAGTCCTCTCACCAATAGATCGTATTGTTTCATCATCGAGTAGTTGGGTAATTGGTATTCCAGATACCGTGGTATATCTGGGGAGAGGAACCATGGTATCGCCATGTCCGCCGAGGACCATTGCTTGAACATCTTCATTCGATACACCCACTGCCTCCGCTATGAAATGGGTCATTCTTGCAGAATCAAGTATTCCTGCCTGACCAACTACCCGTTCAGCGGGGAATCCCGTAGTCTTCCACATGTGATATGTCATAAGATCGAGAGGATTGGTGACTACGATCACGATTGAGTCGGGAGCATATTCCCTGATTCCATTCCCTACTTCTGAGATAATCCCAGCATTCTTAGAAATCAAGTCCTCACGAGTCATCCCAGGTTGACGAGGGAATCCAGAGGTCACGACTACTACATCCGCCCCTGCTATGTCTTCGTAAGATGAAGTCCCGGTAATCACGCCATCATAGTTGAGAATTTGTCCAGCCTGGCTCATATCGAGCGCCTTCCCCTTGGCAAAGCCCTCGAAGATATCCAGCATCACGATGTTTCCGAGTTTGCGTTCAGCCAAGGCAAATGCGCACGTAGCGCCAACATTCCCTGCTCCTATCACTGCTATGGTCCGACGTCCAGCGGGCATGTTCCTAGCGATGAAGCAAGGGGTACTTGGGCTTTGGCGAGGTAGTTGCCCTCCGAGCCTCTCTCCGACGTGTTCAAGAGTCGCCTTCGGAACCGAGCATCATCCAAAGGGAGCGGACTACTGGAGTTGTCTATAATGCGTATTGGAGTCATTACCGAATCAGAGGGCGAATCCAGAGTCGCCATTGTCCCTTCATCGATAAGAAAACTCGCTAAGTCTGGATATGAAGTTGCTATTCAGGAAGGCGCAGGAAAACTTTCCAATTACTCGGATCAGGAATATTCCGATGCCGGCGCAAAAGTAGTCGATAGGGAAGAAGCCCTGAAGTCGCCTTTCCTCATATGCATCAGATTTCCCGAGGGAATCGATTTCTTCGAAGGACAGGTCATCGCCTGTATCGCCGATCCATTCAGGAATCCTGACAGGATCAAATTTTGTAATTCGAGAAAAGCCACTCTCTTGAGCATGGATATGATTCCAAGGAGACTGTCCAGAGCACAATCCATGGATGTAAACTCCAGCCAAGATAATCTTGCAGGCTACAAGGCCGTCTTGTTGGGAGCATCGTTGGTGCCCAAGGGAATTCCCATGATGACCACTTCTGCAGGTACGATCCGTCCTGCCAAGGTGGTGATTATGGGTTCAGGAGTCGCAGGACTGCAAGCTATAGCGACGGCAAAGAGACTCGGAGCAGTGGTATACGCCTCTGACGTTAGGAAGTCTGCAGCCGAACAGATCGAATCAGTTGGGGGGAGATTCATCGAAGTTGAGGGCATGGATGACTTCGAGGACGAATCCGGTTATGCGAAACCACTCACAGCAGAGTTCATTCAAAAAGTGAACGACACTGTTTGTGATGTTGCTTCAGATGCAGATCTAGTGGTCACTACTGCTAGGATTTTCGGACGCCCTGCACCCATAACCGTACCCTCATCAGCTGTATCTTCATTCAAATCTGGCTGTGTCATAGTCGATATGAATGCTGATGTCGGCGGTAACTGCGAACAAACCGTTTGCGATGAGGTGCATCAAACAGATGGCGGCGTAATAGTCGTAGGGACTAGCAATCTCCCGGGCACCATCCCAACAACTGCAAGCATGCTTTACTCTAACAACCTCACTACGTTTGCAGTTTCCCTTATGAACGAGGATGGATTCACGCTATCTGAAGACGACGACATTCTCGTAGGGCCACCCGAAGACTCGGATTTCTTTGTCCAGGGCATGGGTGGCGTACTCGTGTGCTCAGATGGAAAAACCCATCAAAAACAATCTCGTTTAGAGGGGGTCCTATGATGGAACCAGCCACACTTATTGGAAGTTTGACACTTTTCGCACTCGCTATATTTCTGGGCTTCGAGCTGATTACGAAGGTCCCGGCTACGCTTCACACCCCGTTGATGAGCGGTGCTAACGCGATATCTGGTATCAGCATTGTTGGAGCGATCTTGGGTGCAAATGTACTGTACGATGCGGGCCATACTGAAATTTCAGGGATCATCGCCTTCTTCGCACTCATTCTTGCCACAATAAATGTGGTCGGCGGGTTTGCAGTCACCAATAGGATGCTGCAGATGATTGCAGGAAGACGGAAAAGAGGAGGTGATTAGATGGATTCACAGTGGTATCAGATAGGATACCTCCTTTCAGCATCTTTCTTCATATTCGGTTTGAAGATGCTCGGCCATCCACGCACCGCGCCTCGTGGGAACCAGCTCGGGGCACTTGGGATGCTGACCGCTGTTGTGACTGTCCTACTCGAGACAGAGTTGGTCAACAACCCTCTCCTCATAATAGGTGGAATCGCTATCGGGGCCCTCATCGGCGCATGGTTGGCTGTACGGGTAGAGATGACTGGAATGCCCGAACTTGTTGCTCTTTTCAACGGATTCGGAGGTGCAGCCAGCGCACTCGTCGCTCTTGCCGAGGCCTATGCTGCGATAGAATCCGGAAATATCCCTGAGGGATTGGAGCTGCATGTAGCATGGGTAGCCATCGGGCTTTCGGCTCTTGTTGGGTGGATGACGCTTACTGGCTCATTGGTAGCTTATGCCAAATTGAAGGGAGGATTCATGATACTTGGGAAATGGAGGAAAACACCTACATGGGGCCCTACATGGTTGAATCCAATCAAAGCATTGTCGATTGTAGCCGCCTTTGTATTGATTTTTATGACAATACAAACACCATCAGATCTCCAATTGGTGTGGTTACTGATAGCCCTTTCATGTGTAATCGGGGTGATCTTGGTCCTACCGATCGGCGGTGCCGATATGCCTGTCGTGGTCAGCCTCCTGAATTCACTCTCTGGGATTGCTGCAGCATTCACAGGATTCATAATTTCTAATTCCGTGCTAATCATAGCAGGTTCGCTAGTCGGCGCAAGCGGCTTGATCCTCACATTCATCATGTGCAAGGCCATGAATCGAAGATTGATCGATGTACTGTTCAAATCCTTTGGAGGCACTGAGAAAGAATCTGTAACTAGAACCAAAGTAGGTAGCGATCCCGACGAGGTAGCCATGATCCTCGATGGCGCTCAGAAGGTCATTATAGTGCCAGGTTATGGGATGGCTGTTAGTCAATGCCAACACCAGGTCAAGGAGTTTGCAGACCTCTTGGAAGAGAAGTACGGAACAGAGGTGAAGTATGCAATACACCCTGTCGCCGGGAGAATGCCTGGGCACATGAACGTCCTTTTGGCTGAGGCCAATGTTCCTTATGAACAGCTAATTGAGATGGACGAGATAAACCCCGAGCTACCCGAGGCAGATGCTGCGATCGTGATAGGTGCAAACGATACATGCAACCCGGTCGCCAGATCAGGTGAGGGCCCACTTGCTGGGATGCCTATTATAGATGCAGACAATGCCAGATCTGTTGTGATAATCAAGAGAAGCCTTTCCGTAGGTTATGCCGGGGTGGATAACGATCTATTCTACATGGACAAGACCATGATGCTGTTTGGTGACGGAAAGAAGATGATGACTGCCTTGAATTCCGCCATCAAGGAGTCGTAGGCAAACGAAGACTAATCGGGGAACGGTTATGAGCATCCAGATTGACACGGGACACATGGGAAGAGCGACAATGCGCCGCGCAGCGGTCGCACTTCTTGTCATTGGGTTACTTTCACTCCCTGCTTTGGCCAATAGTGGCGGCCCCCCCTATCTCAACAGCAATGGAGATCCAACCGCAGAGTATGGTTGTAATTGCCACAATAACGGACAAATTTCTGAAAGGGCGGTGATAATGGTAACAGGGGTCCCGATTCAGTACACTCCTGGGGAAGAATACCCGCTGGTGATCAAGGTAGCAGATGCCCATGTCCTGGCTGGAGACGAGGGCAATACCCATGCGGGTTTCCTAATGACTTCAGGCGAGGCAGGGTCTTTCACTTGGGGCGATGACCAGGAAATTCGCATTGCAGAAGATAGTGAAAAAGATGTATCTCATTCTGACACATCGGATAATGGGATTTGGGCTTTGACCTGGATTTCCCCAACGGAGGACGAAGGAGCCGTTCACTTCTGGATTGCTGGAAATGCTGTGAATGGAGACGGGGCACCGGGCGATGATGATTACTGGAACATGCTATCCTTCACCGTGAATGCGCCCGGTACCCTCGCAGAAGACGACTCATCCGCGACTCTCGAAACAAGAACTGTTTCTGTTGGCGCATATGACGCCCTATTTCTAATCGAAGAGTCTCCAGAGAAGGAGGAAGAGGAGAGGCAGATGAGAATCGCAGAAGCCGTCTTCTCAAATGGTAATCAACTCTACTGGGCCTCGCTGGTCGCATTGATCATAGGCGCAGTTTTCCAAAGAGAAATATTGGAACGAAGATATGATGAGGGCCCCGAGCCTTTGGCTACGGAACTCGCATATCCGGAGGGGATCCGGAGAATCATAGCATCGATTTTCGCTTTGGGGGTAGCAATAACATGGACTGCTGATGGCGTAAATTGGTTTTTGACCGGCACGGCCTACTTCTGCGCTGCTTGGGCTGCATACGGCGTCTATCGGACGATCCTGGCCGCAAGGGCCCCCGTGAAGCCCAAGGACATGTTGTGAGGGTATATCCGCATGCCCAAGGAAATGGGTCTCCACGATCATTTGGCCGAATTGAGAAGATTGCTGATCCCCCCCGTTATCCTTGCAGCACTAATTACTGTGCTGTATGCCACTAGTGACGACTTAGTCTCGTGGATGGCATGGTGGATCGAGATATACGAAGACAGTAGTGGGGGGGAACTCTCCGTTTACGCGCCACATGACTGGTACGTACTCAAGTGGTCGGCCGCTATTCTAATTGGCGTAGCATTTGCACATCCTTTCCTCTGCTTTAATTTATGGAAATTCGTTGAACCTGGTCTAATTGAAAGCGAGAGAAAGACCGTATCAGCCTTATTCGTAGCAATCTCTGTCCTACTACCAATAACGGTGCTCGCAGTAGTATTGGCATCGCCATCTATAGCTTCTACTGCTGTTTCTGCCGATCAAATATCCGGAGTCAGGCCCGCGATTGACTCAATGGGAATCGCTTTAATGGCAGTCTCCCTTTCTTGGATATCCGTCGTACTTATTTTGTTGACGGGACTATTGTGCGTAGTGAAGGTCACAATCCCGCCTGGGGAGGTAAGAGACGGAATACGAATACGGTTGCATGTAATCTTTGCAGGAATCTTATTTCTCATTCTTTCAAATGGCTTTGAGGGAATGAGGATAATCATCATAATTTCCATAGTAATCATCTCGGAGTCCATCTCGAGACTTGTACCCACACAATTCGAAAAATCATCTTAGCCCAAATATCGGCCCCTTACTAAGACACGATTACGTTGTGTTCAAGTTAAGCATAGCACACGTCGTAACATGGATGTGGTTAGGAAGGCCGTTGCTGGAACCATATTCTTCCTGATTTTAGCAATACAGTTGAATTCTAATTTAGTTAATAGTGCAGTCGTACCTGATAGGGGCGGAAATAGTGCAAATTCCAATTCCGACCTAGTTACGCTGCAAGGTGGAGAGCGCTGGTTGATAGTGCCAATCCACTTTCCAAGTGCACCGTTTCCAGACTCAGAAATAACATCGTTAGTCGAAGGAGAGGATGGAGCTATAGAGTATATCTATCAAGCAAGCGGAGGGCGAAGCTTACTAGAAGTCACGATATCACAGAGACCCTACATAGCTCCACAACACATAGGATACTGGGGTGAAGATACGGATGTTTCTAGAGATGTCGATGTCCAAGAACTTGTTAGCATGGCTATCTCATACTCGCTCACTGGAACCGACCTTTCCCCCTGGGATCTCGATTCAGACGGCATCATCGACAGAATCCTGTTTATGCATGGCGAACAACCCCAGGAAACCGGTGGTGGCAGCCAATCTATATGGAGTCACTTTTCTGAACTTGATAACCCAATTGACGTATCATCTTGGAGTATAAACCACTACACAATCACATCGATACAATCTGGACTCGGTACAGTAATTCATGAGATGCTACATCAGATGGGCGCACTTGATCTCTACGATGTCCATGGAGATTTACCGACAAGGGAATGGAACGGAATAGGCGATTGGGGCATTATGGCTAGTGGCAACTGGAATGATGCGGGAAGTAGCCCAGCATTGCCAACAGCATCAACAATTACACTAATAGATCCTGATAGGGATTATGTTGAGATCAACCCCTCACTCGGAGGAATCTATGAGATTGAGCCATTCAGCAAAACGGGCCAGATTGTATCCATACGAGTTTCAGATACCGAATTTCTCTGGATGACATACAGGGATGGATCGGGCTTCGATGCAGGGCTCCCAGGAGTTGGCTTGCTTGTGGAATATCAAGATCTAGCCAACGGGGACCCTGACGATAATATGCTCAACTCTGATCCGTTTTTTCCTTGGAGTTATATCGTAGAGGCCGATGGTAATGATGCACTGTTCTTGAATGATGATTCTGGATCCCCAACAGATGCATTCGCTCCTGGGTCTATCTTTGGAGCTGAAGGGATACAGATACGTGACTCTACAGGAACCCTAGTCAATTGGACCGTCAGCGTCTCTCAATCTAGCGACCAGGCACTCAACATAACGGTCCAACATCTCGAAAGTAATATCAGAATATTAGCACCAAGAGCTCCGTTCGTCCTTCTTCCCGCGGATGATATTCATTTCACCATGATAATGGAAGAATCCTGCAATGTAGCCATGTCATCTCGATGGTCTGCCTCATCGGAAGATGTGTTAACTAGTGAAGCGGGGTACTCGGAGGGGGTTCATTCGGTGAAAGTAATGGACATCACGAATACTTCCAGGATGAAAGGAACATTGCAGGTTATATTCAGTTGCGTCCAAGACGATAACACAGTCCTTGGAAGTGAGATTAACATCCAAGCCAAGTGGTACAAGGTTAACCACAAGATCGACCCGATACCACAGAAAATGGAAATTTCCTCATCCTCTCCTTCATCCGTTGAATTGGAAATTAGATTCAATGGATCCGGTCAAGTAATCTACGACGTCATCATAGATGGTCCAGCCTCCCAGATAGCTACTACAAAAAGTCCAATCAGTCTTTCAGAGGGAGATGTCATTGACCTCGAGGTAGATCCTTCAGGTCTTCTTTCGCCGGGCATGATTGCTAGAGGCGAAGTCGTATTGCATGATGGCTTCGGTATCGAAACTAGAATACCCTTCGTGCTCGAATCAGAGGGACCCCTAGACGCGATTCCAATCATTGGGTGGCTATCAATACCCTCGAACGGAATCTCGGTCGCCCTAGCCATGATCTTCTTCTCATACGCAAGGCCTCAGAAAGAAGAACCAACACAATATGAGGGAGGCTTTTCCGATAACGCCGGTCGAGATCTAACACAGCCAGGGTTGTAAATTCTATTGCCTTCGCCTTGTAGTGGACCATCTTGAATCGGGAGGAGGTCTTACTATCGCCACATAACTAACAGAACCCTCATCCACAACTGGCAGCAGCATTGTCTTGTTCACTCCGGAGGATAGTCTCGAACCTTGGCATGCTGATGTCCAATCAGTCGGGAGAGAATCTGGATGTGAGATCAGCCAAGGAGCATGATTTTCAGACATATCTCCTTCGTAGGCTCGCCACCGCACACCGTATTTGAATCCGGTTCTTACAAGAATTCCTCTACCCTCCATGTCCCTTGCTACCCTCGCACCGAGCTTATCGTTTACCTTCGGCAAGGAATTCTCATCTAGAACATAACCCCCGAGGAAAGATGGAATTCTCTCTGTTCCGCCATTCTCAGAAACCCATGATGAACCATTCAACATGTCTATCGCGCCGTCTCCATCATAGAACTGTGTCTCAAAACTGCCCAATGGGTGAAATTCTTTCACTCTGTAAGAAACAACATCAAGATCGTCATCGACAATTAACATCTCGGCAATTCTATCAAGTCCCTCCACAGCCCTGCACCAGTTCAGGAGGTCTCTGATATCAAACTCGGAACGAGCGTGATTCCACCTTACTTCAGCATCTGGAAGGCCCCTTGCAGGGTGATTTTTAGCATCCCATCTAAGAGCCTGGGTACCATCAGTTAATACAAAATTCATTTCTTTGAAATGATCGTGCCACAACACCTTGTTACCCGGTTGCCGCATAGCCTCATTCACTAATGCCTCATAGATGAGACTAGATCTTTTTTTGAGCGCATTGGGAAACCATTCTTCTGAGGGCCAGTCCATGCCCCTGTGGTCGTGGCAGTAGACAACATCTGTAGGGCATAGTAGCAATACGTCGTCTACAGGCCTCCCTATTGCAGATTTATCCCACCATCGCCGAGTTGTGACTCGTACGTCAGCGATATCACCTCGGGTCATATATCGGCGAGTAGCGGATACAACTTGGACTCGTCGGTCTTCCCAAACCCTCATTCATCTAGTCTTAGTGGAGGCCTCGTGGACCGACAAGGCCTATCCGAAAAAGAGCGGAGAGATGCTTTGAAGCGATTGTCAAATACTCTCCAATCATCAGAGCGAGAGAAAGTTATCTTGGTAGGTGACGTGATGCTAGATCGTTATCACCATGGATTTGCAAATAACCTAAACTCTACCGCTCCTGTGCCAGTTCTCAAAATAACCAGAACAGAAGAGAACGCTGGTGCAGCTGCTCACATAGCCCAGAGTTTAGCATCTCTTGGAATATCTGTGGGTTTGCATGCTGTCATCGGTTCTGATAGTGAAGGTATGGCAATTAGGGATAGTCTGGACGATTTGGGGGTGGAAACATCTGGGCTGGAGATTATACACGACCACTCCACGCTCGTCAAGACAAGATATTTCGGTTCGAGGGAGAGTTTGTTGGATAGGCCGCAGATCATGCTTCAAGCTGATAGGGAAGACTCCGATGGCATCTCGGACAACATTTCGGATAGAATCTGTTCCAAGGCACTCGAGGCGATGGAGGGATCTATTTCACTGGTTATCTCAGACTATGATAAAGGCGTAGTAACACGAGAAAGCGCACGTAAGCTGATTGATGAAGCAAATCGACATGGGATTCCAGTCATAATGGATCCGAAACTGACAGGCCTCGATAGGAGCGGCGACTCAACAATAGTGATATTCGAAAGGAGAGGGCTAGATTTGCTTCGTCGAAGAATGGGCCACGAAGATGCCACTTCCGCCACTGAGGCTCTTATCAAAGAACATGGGTGGGGGGCTGTGTTGGTTCTCGGGGGAAATGCTGGAGTGACACTCTTCCATTCAGATGGGCGCCAGGTGTTTTCGCCTACCTCAATAATTAACCCAAGACAACAGATAGGCCTTCACGATGCAGCGGCATCAGCGCTTTCCTTCGCTCTTGGCAACGGACATGATTTAATCGACGCATCTATTCTGGCAGGTGCCGCATGCGACTGCATCTTGGCATCCCCTCATGGCGAATCTGTCCTTACGAGGAAAGCGTTGACACTCAGAGTCGATGAAATTCTGTGGCAAATGAAAATCTCAGATCGTTGAACAGGAGAGCGTCGTCTTCATACGTGCCCGGTAAGGGCATCGGATGTGAAAAAAGGCAAGGTCCGACCTATAGTTGCCTTTCTCGGCGTGACAATAATTGTCCTATCCGGCTCCAGCTCTATTACTGCTGAAGAAGCAGAAAGTCACAATGATTCAACTCCCCCAGTCCCCATATTCGAAATAATGGCGGAAATCATCGAGGGTCCTGAACCAATGACTCTTAATGCATCACTAAGTTACGACCCAGGTAGTGATTCGAATAATTTGAGATACATTTGGTCAGGGACAAGGGGCGCAGATAATATTGAGATAGAATACAATGAAAATGATTCCATAGCCTTAATGCCGATTGGATTGGCAGGAACCTACAAGATACGTTTGACAGTATTCGACCCTTCTATGAATTCTGCAACTTTGGAGCATGAAGTCAGGGTAATCGACGTCTTGCCCCAGATACAAGGAACGTTTGCCTCACGGACCATATCTGATGGGGCATCCATAGAACATCCGGAAGGTTCTGGACCATGGTCCATAAATGCAACTGCTTCAACAGATGCAGGTTCCGAAGTTGCTGATTGTGAGTGGTATCTGGACGACTCTATCTGGCTTGAGGGTTGCAAACACTCTATCAAAGAATGGCCGGCTGTGGGTTTTGAGCACAGGAACGTACGTATTGAGGTGATGGATGATGATGGGTCTTTGAGTTCTATGGAATTCATTTTGGTGAATGAGGTCCAAGAAGATTCGAATCTCACCGTCTATCTAAGCCTTGGAATACTCTTGGTCGCTGGGACTTTTGCCTCCTTCTTTCGAAGGCGATCGAACTTTGACATACCAAAATGGCCTTCTAGGGTGGCTGGTGAAGACCACAATCTCAAGTAGAGGCTGGAATTAGGCCTAATTATGCACAGCAGTCCGCCGTTCGGTCGTGAAGAGTATCTCCGCCGTCAGTCTGCGTTGCTTGCTCAGGTGGACACATCCACTGTACTGTTGGTCCCTACTAACCCTATTATGAGGAGGAATCATGACGTGAACTTCCCGCACAGGGCCTCTTCAAACATCCTTTACCTTACAGGGTGGAGTGAGCCCAATGCTCTCTTTGCAGCATGGCATGACGACGGCAAGTGGGTAACAGCGCTTTTTGTCAGGGATAATGACGAGGCAGCTGAACGATGGGAAGGCAGGAGAGTCGGCGTCAAAGGGGCATTGGATAACTGGCCCATAGATCATGCTTTCCCACATCCATCTAGACTGGAGGTCCTCCAGCCCATATTAGAAAAAAGAACGACTGTAGCGTTATCGCAGGGTTTAGACAAGGATATCGATGAATTGGTCATCGGAATGATTGCAGAAAAAAATAGGGATAAAACCGTCACCGGCAGGGGGCCTACCTCATTGATCGACCCATACTCAATCCTTGCTGAATTGAGGTTGAGAAAATCAGATTCAGAAATTGAGCACATGAGGAAATCCGCATCAATAGCAAGCGATGCCCATCTTTCAGCAATGAAAGAGACTTCTGGGGCCACGACAGAATCGAATATACAATCAATCATTGAAGCAGTCTTTACACGCAATAGTTCCCAATGCAGTTATGGATCCATAGTGGCAGGTGGCGATAACGCGACCATACTCCATTACCATTCTAACTCTGAGCCTATCCGGGACGGAGATTTAGTCCTGATAGACGCTGGATGCGAAGTGAATGGGTATGCCTCCGACATCACCAGAACATGGCCAGTATCTGGAAAATTCACTAAGAGCCAGAAGGAAATCTACGAAATCGTTCTTGACGCACAAGAGGCCGCCATATCCATGTGTAGGGCAGGCAACTCTTGGTCAGACCCGCATAGAGCTGCAATGGAAGTAATTTCAAAGGGATTAATCAATATCGGAATTCTTGATTGCTCGTTAGAGGCCGCTATGGGCGAAGATTTGAATGGTGAGACCCGTCGATATTTCATGCATGGAACTAGCCATTCTCTCGGATTAGATGTACACGATGTAGGAGTCACAAGGCCCAATGGCGAGGGACCTGGAAGAATATTGGAGCCAGGCATGATTCTGACGGTAGAGCCAGGATTGTATTTCCCACTTTGGACCGGTGATGGGGGCGCCCCTGAACGCTATCTAGGAATCGGGATACGCATAGAAGACGACGTGCTCATCACAGATGATGAGCCTGAAGTTCTCACTAACTTCTGCCCGAAAACAATTGAAGATATTGAGATGGCAATCGGTTCGGAGGTATGAGATTGAATATTTCCAAACCTCGAGTAAGTACGCCGGACTCACGGATTGGAATGGACCAAGCCACTGCCATATATGCAAATTCAAAATTCCATGATCTCTTGAATATGGCCCAAGCAAGAAGACTGGATATGAATCCTGGAAATCAAGTAACATACCTAGTTGATAGGAACATCAACTACACGAATGCCTGCACAATAAATTGTCAATTTTGCTCATTCTACCGCCCCCCCGATCATCCTGAGGCTTACACTCAAACTGTTGATGAGATAAGCGAAAGAATATCCGCATTAGAGGAGGTCGGCGGTACCAGGATTCTCATGCAGGGAGGGGTAAATCCTGATCTCCCACTAGAATGGTATACTGAACTAATTTCTGAACTAAGGTCCAGACATCCCGATATAGCATTCGATTGTTTTTCTCCAATCGAAATTGAGGGTATTGCGAAAGTAGCCAATAAGACCACGGCAGAAGTATTGACAGTTCTCAAAGAATCAGGAATGACCGGTCTTCCCGGTGGCGGAGCGGAGATGTTGGTAGATAACGTAAGGCTCGATGTCTCTCCAATCAAGGGCTCATCAGATAGATGGATCGATGTTATGAGGGAGGCACAGAGACTTGATTTGACCACATCTGCGACAAATGTCTTCGGTTTCGGGGAAACGTTACGTCAGAGAATAGAACACCTAGACAGAATTAGGAATCTACAGGATGAGGCAAATTCAGAAGGAAGAAGAGGCTTCACGTCATTTATTGCCTGGCCCGTCCAGCTTGAGAACAACTCATTTGGACTTAGAAATAGGGGTAGAAATAGAATCGAATTAGGTGCTGGGCCAATAGATTATCTACGCCATTTAGCGATCTCAAGACTTTATCTGGATAACATACCGCACATACAGGCATCATGGCCAACCATGGGACTCGGAATAGCTCAGATAGGCCTCAGTGCTGGTGCAGACGACATCGGGTCAACTATGATGGAGGAAAACGTAGTTTCTGCCTCAGGGACAACTCGAACTTCAGCCTCTGAATTGGAGCTTAGGAAGACGATAGAATCAGCAGGGTTCACACCCGTCAAGAGAGATTCAGATTACCTGCACCTATGATTCAGGCCATCCACCCAGGGGATCTAAATCCATAACGCCAGATAACGGCATGAATGGTATGTCAATATCGTCTCCACGCATGGGGACAGACTGTTCTTGTGCCCAACCGATATCCAATCCACCTTCGGACACCCCATGGCGAATTTGTTTACCTATGCTTAAGCCTCGAGCTGCCCTTTTGCCTATCACTTGAATTTCCCAATGTACGGTGAATAATGGTGAGTAAATTGAGCCAGGCCAAAGATTCTCGGGCTCAGGGAGAAACATGATTCTACTATCTACTTTGACAGGCACCCACATGCCAGGGTCAGAAACCCTCAATGGCTCTAATACGAGGGTTCCTGAATTATCTGATGACATTGGAACAGTCTCCCCCACATTGGTGCCATCAGATTCCCCAAGCGCTATTCGAGATACGGGGGTAGGCGTGGAAAGTCCCGGGGGAGGCTGACCATCTCTCTCCCTCCCGACCATGTTTAGAATAGACTCTCTTTCTGGAACTGGCATCCCAACGACCAATCTCGCATGAGAAAGTGAGACTTCTTCGGGTATGGATAGAAATTCTATTTCCACACCGTCACCCTTCCACTTTGTTTGGACCTCTAGTGGTAAAATTGGGTCTGAGAGCCAAGATCTCTGTTTTCTTAAATCTCTGAGATTAGAGGCTACTCTGAGGAATATTGGGACTATGAATATCGGGAATGCTATGAGTAGTATTGCAGGATAATCCAGTGGACCGAACGAAACTGGCTCACTGAGAATCCCCCCAAACAGGGGTATATCTTCTAGTATGCCCCCAAAAAAGGCCTGAATAGATAGCGCCGCGATTATCGCAAACACCCCATATGGAAGAATCCGCCTAGAAATCTTGTGAAGAGGATCAGGTTTGATGAACCAGCCTCTTCGTTTCGATATGATTAGATCACTAGGAGCGTTTGTCAGAGGTAACTCCACTGCAATGTCAGAACGATCTTCTTCCAGAGGGGTCCAATGCGCATACCAATCTGACGCGGATCCGATTTTAATTGAATTTTTTATTTCGCTCTTAAGCAAACATTCGACAGGCTGTATCATCTCAGGATTAGCCGAATCCCTGTCAAAAGGGGGATATCTCATCGATATTTTGCTTATGGACATAATATCACGCAAATATTAGAGATCCAGCTGCTTTACGCGCCAGCTTTCTGAATTCAGGGACATCCTTTAGGAGTCGTAAGCCCAGAGGTATAGGATTCTCAATCTCTCCATACTTCTGTATCAAGGCTATCACTTCTGGTTTAGCCCACACTTTGAAGATAGCCTCCAATTCTTCATCTGTAGTTGATGTTAGGAAGGCGTCCCTTAACGCTCTCGCCCTATCGTGCTTCTTCGCTATTGGTTTGATAGCATCAACACAAATTTTATCAGAACTCTTCTCATTTATCTCATCCGATTCTATTATTTTGGAAATGTGATCTACTAGCGCATCTACATGATCAAAACCCGGGCCGATACCCCCTCCCGTTGTGGGCTTGCAAAGACCAGCAGCATCTCCAAAGAGCATCACTCGACCCCTCGAGGGTCTTCTGACTGGTTTGGCTGGAACAGGGCCGCAGTACCTTCCGACTTCGGAACAACCTGCAAATCTATCCCTCCAAAGGTGGTGGTTTAGAAGAGAGTTCAGGGTGTCCTCGCTCGAGCGACCTTCAAGAAGATCAGGTCTACTGAAAGTTCCAATTCTTGTAGTCGTACCAGTGGGTATGGCCCAAGCAAAGAATCCAGGGGCAACTCTTCTTCCTGTGTACATATCCAACTTTCCTTCTGAATGTGAGTAGCCTGTAACGTCGATTTGGAATCCTATCATCATTTCCCGAACCCTTCCCATCCTATGGTACCGCCGAGTCCAAGAGTGCGCGCCATCAGCACCAAGAAGAACTCTCGAAGAAACCTGTAAGGTACCACCGTCACTCTCAATGGTGGTCTCTACACGATCCCCGCGTAATTGAGTCTCAACAGGCCTAGAATTCAACATCAAACCAGCCCCGGAGGAGACAGCCATGTTAACCACTGCCTCATCGAATAGTTTCCTACAGACAGACCAGGTCCTGGTTCTTTCGGGAGATCCTATGTCGACAAGTGTACCTTCAGGGCCATGAATCCTGGCGCCCCATATCCTTGTCTGAGCCACTTCTTCCAAACCGACCTTCGCCATTGAACCAGGATTGACCAAGCCAGCGCACTGAAATGGCCTTCCAATTTGAGCATGTTCTTCTACCATAAGTACAGATTTTCCCTTACTTGAAAGTCTCTTAGCAAGATAGCCACCAACCGGCCCAGCTCCCACAATCAATGCATCAATCTGAATCGAATCACTTCCTCTTGCGTCGTCCTCTGCCCTTTATACCAAGTCGTTCTCTCATGGCCTGAATAGAATTACTAACCACGGAACCATCAAGCTCCTCGATACTTTTCATAGAGTACTCTTTACAAAATTCTTCTTCATTCACCTCAGCCTTCTCCAGCAGGGATCTAAGATATTTGATTTGACGTTCAGTTGGCGGCCTGGGCCTTCCTCCTTGAATTTCGATCAACTTTGATATCAATATGGATGCAGATCCAGATCTCCCCCCTGTTAATTCGTCAATCGAGTTGACTTCAGCCAAGATAGCAGCATCATCCAAAGAAATGTCAAGTTGCTCGCAGAGCCTCAAAATCAGACTCATCTGCTTCTCAGATGCTCCTGCTACGACGTCCATCTCCCTGAGAGTCTCAATGAGATCTTTTGCTGTAGTGCCGTCTATATCTTCAAGACTCATTCCATTCATAATTTCAATCCGCTCTTTTTCTCCGAGAGAGTTTAGAAGCTGCTTTAGGAAAGATTTCTGCTTCGGAGTAGGCTTCGACCTCCTTAATTCCAAAGCTGCGGTATGCGCTTCGGAAAACCCTCCTACAAAATTAGACCAGACATCGGGCGCTTCGATTTTCCCATGTTCAATACTATCTAAACTGGCTTCCATTCCTGCTGTGAATTCAGATTCGAAAACACCTCTATCACCATCATTGCCATACATGGGAGCTATTTCTTCCCAAAGGAGAATTCCACGGTCTGTAGGTATTAAAGATCCATTGTCGCTAACAACGTATCTCCTCTTGTCATCAAGTAGCTTATCCACAGTTGATGCATATGTCGATGGCCTTCCAATCCCCCTCTTTTGCATACTTTCTACCAGAGTGTGTTGTCTAAGCCTGCTGGGGGGCTTCGTCTCATCTACAATCAGTCGAGGACTTTCCTCATTCGTCAGAATATCGATCTTGCTGCCAATAGTTGTGAGTGTTTTTGGAGGATTCAAGTTTGGCGTGGCTCTCTGATCGCCGAATGCCCATTCCCATCCGGTCTTAACCCTCCATGACTTACTGGAAGTCAATACTTTTTCGAATCCATCCACACGGGTTTTGATAGACAAAGTTGAATATTGCGAATCAACCATTTGACTAGCAGCAAATCTGCTCCATATTAACGAATAAAGAGACATCTGCGCCTTATCGAGCCCATCCGGGGTTTGGTTGGAGGGGTCAGTTGGGCGTATAGCTTCATGCGCATCTTGAACTGCACTATCGCTGACCTCGCCCACGATTCCTGGGGCTGATCTGAGGGCATCAGAACCGATATTCTTTGAGATATACTCTCTGATCGTGCTCCTAGCCTCGGGACTAGTGCGCGTGGAGTCTGTTCTTAGGTATGTTATGAGCCCCTGCTGATATAGGCCATTAGCAACATTCATGATTCTTTTACTGGTCCAATTCAAATCAGAACCAGCCTTCCTAAGGAGAGTAGGTGTGGAAAATGGTGGCTGTGGCTTACTCTTTCTCGATCCTGTCTTAACATCGGTAATAGTCAATATTTTATGCTTATCGAGAGCTGCAAATGCTTTTTCTGCCAATTTCTGGTTATTGGTACGATCTGGATGATGCTTTGGCTTTTCAGTGGACTCATCAAACCACGCCTCTGCATCATCCTTTTCATGGAACCTCACCTTGAAATGGAACTCCTCCGAATCTGAAGTAACAGCATAATAAGGCTGGGGTTTGAATGCCAATCTTTCCAACTCTCTCTCAACTAAGATGCCCAGAGTCGGCGTCTGAACCCTCCCCATTGAGGTAAGATTCCAAGATCGTGAAAATTTCGATGCCCTATAGCCCACCAGCCTATCCATAAATCTCCGAACCTTAGCAGCTTCCACCAAATTCATATCTACCTCTCGTGGGCTATCAATTGCTTTCATTATAGCACTCTTAGTCACTTCATTGAAGGTGACTCGCTTGGTTTCAAAGTTTGAAAAAATCTCAGCTAATCTCCATGCGATGAACTCCCCCTCTCTGTCGGGGTCCGTTGCGATGTAGACGATTTTCACGCCATTCTTCTCGGCCTTAGAAATTAGTGACTCCACCAATCTTTCTGTATTATCCCTTTCCTTAGCGGAATTCCCTGACCAGTCCCAAGGAGGTTCTGGAAGTACATCTTCCTTAGATGCCCACATTGCCTTGTTGGCTTGTTTCCTATCTGGGTAAGCCCTGCCCGGTAGGTCTTGTACGTGGCCTCTGCAGGACTCCACAAGATACTCTTTCCCAAGATACCCCTGTATCTTCTTGCCCTTGGCCCCTGACTCCACAATAACCAGGCTACTCATGGATACTCATCCGCTCCGTATCGAGGGAACTGTATAATTTGAATGGGCGATATGTGGTCAATTTTTCACTACTGAACGCCATTCCCTTTCCGACCACGGCTCAACATCAACACACCCGATACAACCAGGATATCCAGCAGATGCAAGTGAAATTATAGAAGAAAAAAGAATCTGAATTTGAAGTCCAATATCGCCTGGTAGCCAGACAATATCTTCAGTATCAGGTTCACTGCCCCCGACAACACCCCCATGACCTCCGAAAGGAGATATTCTCATCTGATCGGAAGAATCACGACCACCGTATTCGATGTTGATTATTATTGAGGGATTAGCATCTCCTGCAATTACAATAGCCTCTTCCATTCTACGTATCCCAGCCTCATTACCATCTAGCAACAGCCCCCTTGATTGTAGAATACGTTTGGCTAGCTCTAGAGCCCCAGCATCTGGCACCATGGAGCTGTTGAGTCGCCAATCCTTGAAGAACCTGACACAGCACAGAGGGGGGAAGACCATGTCATACGGGCTGTTGGTGAGACCAATTCTCAGATTCTTTGATTCTGAAAGTGCACATGGAATTAGCCTCTCTTTGGGGTCTACTGTGGCATCTACTATGGTAGGTCAGAAACTTCTCGGAACACTATACAGAACGCCTTCGCTACCAGTCGACGCCTTCGGGTCCAGATTCAGACACCCCGTGGGTCTTGCTGCGGGTTTCGACAAAAAATGCGAGGCACTTTCCCTCTGGCCATCCATCGGCTTCTCATGGACTGAGGCGGGGGGCATCACATACCATCCACAGGAAGGAAATGAGAAACCTAGAATGTTCAGGGCGGACTCTGATCGTGCTCTAGTGAATCGAATGGGATTCAATAATCCTGGGGCTGTCGAGGCTAGAAAGACCCTACAAAGGACACTTGATTCTGGAAATTGGCCGAGAACGCCGCTTGCTATAAATGTCGGATGTAGCAAGGTTGCTATGACAGACAACCAACCCGAAAAGGACTACGTAGCCACATTACAGCAGCTATGGGACTTTGGAGATATTTTTGTGATAAACGTCTCTTCGCCCAATACGCCCGGTTTGAGGGACCTGGGTCAAGAACAGCGACTAGCGTCCTTACTTGACGCTATAAACTCCTTTCGTTCAATCCGAGATTCCGATCGTCCAGTCCTGCTCAAGATTTCTCCAGACTCGCATGACGACGACATTAGGATGATGGTGGATATAGCCTCATCAAGGGGCATAAATGGGTTCGTTGCAGTAAATACCACAGTTGGCAGACCAGATCCCACATCCACTCGCTCGAGAAGAGCTTTCAGCGAAGGCGGCGGGCTTTCGGGCAAACCTTTGGCAGATCGTAGCGCCGAGGTCATCCGGATCATACACAGGCAATCGGGCCCAGAACTCCCGATAGTCGGTGTTGGCGGCATAGATGGCCCAGAAGCCGCATGGAACGCAATCACAAACGGGGCAACATTATTGCAGATATATTCAGCTCTAGTTTTCAATGGGCCGGGGGTAGTGAGGAAGATAGTTCGAGGTTTGAGATCAAGGTTGGATACTGCTGGAATTCAACATATCCATGAGGCAGTCGGTATGGATGTGAAATTCTAAAGGTAAGTCTGATGAATGTCGACGGCGACCAACAGTCATGGCCTCTACGCGAGCCTCACGTCTTCTCGTCGTCGGCCTCCTAATCACAGTACTAGTATTGGCCATGTTAATACAGGCCCAGCCTCTTCCACAGATAACCGTAGATGAACTCGTCGAAAACTCGAACATACACGAAGGCAAAGAGGTACATGTTCGGGGAATTGTGGTGGAAGGGTCAACATCCGAAAACGGTCTTTTCTTCATTCTGGGCGGGAACGATTACCAGATAGACATTGACGTAAGCGGAATTTCAACTCCTGAAGGACTCGTAGAGGGGAGCACAGTTGTCGTACAAGGAAAATTCAGACCAATACCAGGCGGATGGGAAATTGATGCTACTCAGGTCCAGACGGGATGTCCTTCCAAGTACGAATCTGATAGTTAACCGTGCATTCTTTCAAATGTAAAGCCACATTTGGATAACTGGGCTAGGGGGAGTGCTGGCGTGCTCTGTATCACAAATCGTCGATATGGTGACCCGAAGTCTGAGGGCGGCGGAGACGATTTACGGATGTATCATCGGTTGACTAAGATGCCTCGCCCCCGAGAGATCGAGGTTTGTGGAGGTCGATTCCGGAGGGAATCGATGACCACACTGCCCGGGAATCAGGTCAGGCGCGGAAGCGAGCAGCCCGACCGGGGACTCTGGATGCCTCGGGACAGCGGGGCGGAGGAGATCGATGAATTTGCAGACGTGAAAACGACCGTCCACCGATGACGCGCCCACCAACTTCAATCCTGACTGCTATCTAAGCACCCGGATAGTTCCAACGCATTGCAACTACAGTATGAGTCATTTTACAGCCTTAGAGAAGTCGAGTCGATCCCACCCATCTGACACACTACTCTGAAGTGTTCTTCCTCTACAGGCTGAACGGAGAGCCGCTGGCCCCTAGCTAGAAGAGCCATACCCTCAAGATCTCCATTTTGTCGTAGCGCGTCGAGAGGAACAGCCTCCATCTCTATGACAGGAGCTATGTCGACCATGAACCATCTTGGCGACTCTGGGCTTGATTTTTCATCCATATATTTTGAATTAGGATCCCATGAGGTATGATCGGGATATCCTTCCCTAACCACTTTCGCAACTCCCGCAACATGTGGGGGCTTGCAGTTAGAATGGTAATATAGAATCAAATCACCTTTTTTCATTGAGTCCCTCATGAAATTCCTAGCTTGATAATTTCTCACACCATCCCAATGGGTTTCGCCATCTTCCACTAGTTTACTCCAAGGATAAACGTCCAATTCACTCTTCATCAACCAAACTGCCATCACCACGCCTCCTTAGCCTCATATACTGGTATCTGAGGCTCATTATCGCCCGATTTAGAACGCCTGCCAGACATCTTCAGTATCATAGAATTAGATCCTCCTGTGAGCGGTATGCCGGATTTAACCAAAAACGAGTACATAGCGGGAAGCAGGAGAAGTGCCGAAAGGGCTGCAACTACCAGTAGGATGATTATGACTGTAATAAACGGCTTGATTGCAGGTATGGGTATCAGGTATGCGCAGGTCATGCCCGCAGCGGTTACTATTGTCGCTTCGAAAAGGCTCAAACCGGTGCTTGCACATGATGCTTCTATAGCTTCAATACTCCCGCCCAATTTTTTAACTCGATTGGCAATATGTATGGAAAAGTCTACGCCGACGCCAACAAGTATCGAACCTATCATTACAGTAACCAGGGATAGGGATACTTCTCCAGAATCCATGACTAGCCACTGCATGCCAACCGTGAATCCCACTGGAACCGTAGTGAGTAATGCGAATCTTAAATCTCTGAATACTAACCCCAGTGTAATCACTGTAAACAGCAGGGCGAAACCTAAGGAATCCCATTGGGATCCTACAATTAGCTCATTCACCTCAATCGTTATGGATGCAACGCCAACAAGGGGTGTTGATGTCAATGCCCCTGACGTGTCTTGACTAGCATAGAGATCGATCTGGTCTGTTGCTGACTTCGTACGCTTGACGTCCATGAACGGCATATCAATGTAGATAAGGCTAGATTGGAAATCTGGAGCGATGAAGAATTCCCTCATCTCTAATGACAAACTGTTGTAGAAAACGTAGATTAGGAAATTTTGTGCTTGAACGCCACCGGCTTCCTGCGCGTCTAGGAGGTCTAGTGCACCCCAGAATGATACATTTCCGTTTCGGCTATTATTGAACAGTATATCCGAAACCTGGTCAACAGGCTCATTAATCGGGTCAGGAAGAGGAAGATCGTCTATTGCTTCATCAATTGGTGTACCAGAGACATTGATACCAACTGCTATGGCCTTCATTAGGAAAACCACTGATAACGCAGTTGTGCTTTCCACAAGATTACATTTGGACTCCAATTCCTCCATCCCTTCGAGGTTGGCATAAGGATCTCCAAGTAGTACTGGGTCGCTGAATAATGATGGATTCGCGGATATATCGGCTTCTACGAGTAGGAAGCCGGGTTGGCCGCCTTCGAATTCGTCAGAGTATGTCCCTAGCTTCACAACTGCATCAACAGTTTGTGGAGCCATCTCGAGTAAATCGATATTTTCTTCCACATTGGTCCTACTGTACCCTGCTGATATGAGGACGAATACCAAGAACACTGTAAGTGTAATTTTACTCCACTTAGTCGGCACACCAACGCTCGCGGTGAATATCCTGGGAGGAGGATGTGAGGGTTTCTTCAAGTCCAAAATCATCGTCAAATTCGGGACCATTAGCATCGTCATGATGTAAACTATCACTATGCCCATAGCAAGACACCAACCCACTGTTTGAATGGGGGCCATGGGGGTGAAAGTTAGGGATATGAATCCAATTATCGTAGTTATCGCGGAGAGTAAAACCGCCCGTCCAGTGGAGTCAAGCGCCGTCTTGATTTTTTCCCTAGGTGTACCTTTAGATTCAGCATAACTGTTGGTTATGTGTAATCCGTATGAGACTCCTAGAGCTAACACTATCGGACCTACAATAATCACCGTCATCGTAACCTCATAATTCGTGAACCCGATTACCCCCATCGTAATGAATACAGAACATAGTGTAGGGAGGCCGGATATTATCACCACCTTCACGCCCTGCACGAAGCGGATCCTTCCCGTCTGAAGTAGGTCGCAGTGGAAGAAGAATAAGGATAGAGCAACAGCAATTCCCCCTACCGGGAAAACCTGCCAGAATAATTTGAATGACTCTTCAGTAACGGCATTTGTCAGTGGAACAGGACCAGTCAAGGTCATCTTAAGATTGAGGCATCTTTCACCATCCGTTGAATTTGCGTCCTCGATACAATCAGACTCGTCACTATTCCAATTATTTGCGTTCGCAATGTCGGATATTATGCCCTGGGTCCTTTCAATGAGTTCAGACACAGAGGAGTCAGGAACTCCATCTCCATCTCTATCGACATCATCAGCGACGCCTATGATGATTACAGCTCGATTCCAATAGCCTGCCTTTTCCGCTTCTTTTATTCCATCCCCATTGGAATCTCTGCCCACGTCACGAACTAGTTTGTCAAGGGCGTTTTGAGGCATTTCATCTAGAATCTGATCAACTCTCTGTTGCTCATCAGGTATGTCGTAATTACCCAGAAAATCTTCATTTTGGGATAATGTGGCATTTATTGATTCTGCAAGCTCTTCATTGCCTATTGCGGTAGCTATGCCTGATCCAAAAGAACTTATGACGCGACCTGCACTAGAATTGACCTCCTTTACAACTGTAGATATTGATAATGCGTAGATGATATCGTCGCTCTGTCCATTATCATCCCTGTGCGTATTTAGGCCACGTTCTACACGATCCATTTCTTCCAGTATCCGAACAGTTGTAATGTTGTAATCTTCGGATTCAACATATATTATCATCACATTCGTGGTCCATGTTTCTTCAACTCTGTACAGATTCTGACTAACATCCGAACCCTGTGGCAAGTAAACTTCCAAGTCGCCGTTGACATTCATCGACGCGTCTTCATTACACCATGAGGGGCTGTAACCATCCCTACAATCATTGATACCTGAGTGCATTATGAAAAAACCAGTAACGATTAGACACAGTACAACGGTTACTATCGGGGCTTTAATGAGAATGTCACTCGTATCTATCCCGCTAATACCCTTTATCGATTTGATCGACTTTGTCCTTCGAAACGACCCAGCTTTTTCTGAAACACCTTCCAACGCTTTTTTCGCGCGCTGGAGGGCCTCGCGAGTCGCCATGACTAATGAGCGTGGCAGTAACTGCTTCAATACGACGGATGTTTTGGGTATCTTTACGGGTTAAAGACGATGAATGACAATCGTCAAGTGCACTGCACTAGGCCCGAGGGTGAAGAAATATGGGTGAGACGCGGTTCGAAGACAAAAGATGGTCTGTGGACCTCGAGCACAAAATACTAGATCAGATCGACGAATCTTCCTTAAAATCCCAATACTCCTTCAATCCGTCTTCTGAACGGGAGATATTCGTAATTGACACCCCACCGCCTTATCCGAGTGGCACATGGCACATCGGCGCGGTCGCACAATACAGCATGATAGACGTAATCGCGAGAAGTCAAAGGCTCCTTGGCAAAGAAGTGTATTTCCCATGGGGGGTCGATAGGAATGGCATCAATATCGAATTTACAGTTGAGCGAAAACATAACCGCAAGATGCGCACTTTCGATCGTGCCGATTTTATAGCCGAATGCAGGGATACCATAGATGAATACACAAACGCAATGCGGAAAACTGCGAGAAGAGTCGGACTTTCGTGTGATTTCGATACACAGTACCTAACAGATTCACCGGAGTATAGGTCCGTAACTCAATCCATCTTTGTAGAATTGTTATTGAAAGGAGATATCGTAGAGGATCTAAGGCCCAATCTCTATGATCCAGTCGAGGGGACAACGATAGCCGATGCGGAGGTTACGAGAGTATCTAGAGCAACCAAGTTGGTCCACGTCAAATGGTCTACAGAAGACGGTCAGAAAGTCATCATATCAACTACAAGACCCGAATTAATCTGCGCTTGTGGTGTTGTTTTAGTCCATCCTGAGGACAATAGGTATACGGATTTGGTCGGTAAGAGAATTTCTCTTCCCATGCCTGTGAAAGGAAGAGCAGAATCAGTAGAAATTATAGCACATCCTTCTGTAAAAATGGACTTCGGATCTGGTGTTCTTATGGTGTGTAGTTATGGTGATCAAAATGACGTATCTGTTTTCAGGGAACTAGGCCTAGAACCCCATCAAGCCATCGATTTAGAAGGTAAAATGACAGATATTGCCGGCCCTCTTTCTGGAATGAGTGTGTTGGAAGCTAGAAGTGAGGCCGTGAAATTTCTTGAGAGTGAAAATAAAATCGATTCCATTGAAGAACGAGATCAGGAGATACCGGTTAGTGAGAGAGGCGGCAACCCTATCGAAATTATACTATTGAAAGAATGGTATGTGAAGCAAGTAGGGATACAAGAACGGCTTGAGGAACTGGTCGATAGAGTACGCTTTATTCCGGAGCGTAACAAGCAGTTACTACTGGATTGGATGCAAAACATAAGCATAGATTGGCCAATCAGCAGGAGGCGGTGGTATCACACCGAGATTCCCATATGGTATTCCAGAGACGGCGAGACAATTGTGGTCCCTCCAAGAGGCACATATGTGAGGCCATGGTGTGAAAGCCCTCCGCCAGGTTCTATTGCCATAAATCGATCAACTAGAGAGGAACTCGGGAAATACGATGAACTCGATCTTGGAGAACTTTCTGGTGAGGGCAAGGTCTTTGATACATGGATGGACTCTTCTAATTCGAATTTATTTGTTTCTGGATATGGAGGGGACGATTCTAATTTCAAGAAAGGCTTTCCTACTGCGCTAAGACCGCAAGGGAAGGAAATCGTTAGAACTTGGCTTTATTATACGATGCTAAAGAGCGCTCATCTTCTGGACTCTCCGGCATTTCAGACCGTTTGGATCGACGGACTTGGAATGGATCCATGGGGGAGAAAGATGTCAAAATCTTGGGGCAATGGGATAGATGCAGATTCAGTCTTAGATTGTGGCCTTGGTGGAAGAACAGGGTCATGGCAGATAAGAGGCCCCGATGGGAAATCAGTCAAACTAAAGGCAAACAAGATAGGTTCTGAGTGTTTCAGGCTCTGGAAAGCAGCTGAGGCACAAGTCGGGGACGATTTTCACATTAACCCGGAAGAAATAGAATCAAAATATTTCGGTGTGCTAACTAAGATTTACAATGTTGCACGGTTTGCAAGCCAGTTCAATCCACCTGAAACCATGCCCTCTAAGATAACTAATGCTGACATGTGGATACTTTCGGAATATGACGGTATGAGGGAAAGTAGTGAAAGGCATTGGTCAGAAATCGACATATACTCCGCTACACAAGCGGTAAAGACATTTCTTACCGGAGTATTCCCCAGTCATTGGATGGAAATGGCGAAGAGCCGACTCTACGACGGTGACCCCAGTGCAGCATGGACACTGCATGCGGTACTCTCAGGTTCTCTTGCTATACTCTCCCCCGTATGTCCTTTGTTCTGCCACCACCTTTCTAGCGTGTTGTACGGCAATAGTACCATGTATGAAAGTGAATATCCACGATCACCAGGGGTCTCCATTAATTCTTGTGATTTAGTCACGAAATCGATGGTACAGTTTAATGCCGAGATATGGAGGACTAAGAAGGAAAGGAACCTATCTCTAAAGGCTCCTCTCGAAGGAATTTCTATACCTGTAGAATTATTAGACTATGCCACTGATCTTCAGAAGATGCATTCTCTTGTCTAAGACTCAAATTCGGACAAGATGAGGTTCACAATTTCCATCCCTATCCGTTTCTGAGATTCCGATGTAGCGGCTCCGATGTGAGGAGTCGAAATCACATTAGGGTGAGAGGATAGTTCAGGATTCCCCTCTGGTTCATTTTCGAAAACATCTAGTCCAAGGCTTCTGATATGACCTGATTTTAGCATTTTGTGTGCATCTGCCTCATCCAATATGCCACCCCTCGCACAATTCACAATATGTCTCCCACAAACTATCCCGTCAGGGGAAATTTCCGGCATAAGTTGAATCAAATCATAATTCACCATTCCGCGTGTCGATTCAGTCAATGCGCAATGTATGCTTATGTGTGTACAAGAAGAGAAGAGAGACTCTACGGAGTCGTGTTTAACCACATCAGAGTTCTTTGTGGGATCATCTTTGAGAAACGGGTCGAAAACATGCACACTCATCCCTAATGCCTTAGCCACTATCGCAACTCCTCTCGAAATCCTACCGTAGCCAACCAGCCCCAAATTCTTACCAGATAATTCAGTTCCAGTCGAACTTTTTTTTGCCCATATCGTGGACCGCATCTCCCTATCTGCACGTGAGATATTTCTAACTCCAGCTAGAAGGTGGCCGATGGTGAACTCTACCACTGCCATGGTGGAGGCTGTAGGTGTATTCTTCACCAATACACCCAATTCTGAGGCCTTTTTCAAATCGATATTGTCCAACCCAACTCCGGCTCTAATTATTAGATGAATGTGCGACTCCGGGGATATATTCGCAGCAAGTACCTCAGAATCTATTTTCGTAGCAGACCTGATGATTATGACATCATATCCTGATATCGCTCCTCTTAGCAGCTCGTCTCTTTCGAAGTGTATCAAATCCACATGATGCCCTTTCTCCTGAAGTATTTTCACGCATTCCGAATCAAGACCGTCCGTAGCGAGTATCCTTGCCATGACCATGTTCCTGTGTAAGAGTCAGTTATTGTTGCCCTCGACATATTGATTTATCAGTCGCTCCAGCAACTATCATGACCTTCCAATTGCCAGACCTTGATTACGCATACGACGCCTTAGAACCCCACCTCGATGCCTTGACTATGGAGATACATCATTCTAAGCATCATGCAGGTTACACTACCAAGTTGAACGCAGCCATCGCCGGGACTGAATTAGAGGGCTCTAGTATTGAGCACATACTATCTGCATGCGCTGATTCTCCCGGTATCAGGAATAATGGTGGCGGATATTGGAATCATTGCTTTTTCTGGGAGTCGATGAGCCCGGGCAGTACACTAGAAGGACCTTCTGGCCATCTTTCTGAAGCTCTAGATTCTGCATTCGGATCCTTTGATGAGTTCAAGTCGGAATTCAAGAAAGCAGCACTTACCAGGTTTGGATCCGGGTGGGCATGGCTTTGCAAGGGAGATAATGGCCTAAGCATCTGTAGTACACCAAATCAGGACAACCCTCTGATGAATATAGGTGGATGTGGGGATTCCCCTATCCTGGGAATAGATGTGTGGGAGCATGCATATTACAAGAAATTCGGCCCCGGTCGTGGCGATTACATCGATGCTTGGTGGAATGTCGTGAATTGGGCCGTAATCGAGGATAGGTTCAACTCAGCATCCCAGTGACGAACCACGTGGCCTCTGACTCTGGTGACATCTTCTCGGCGGTCCTGATACTCGTCATCCCCGTGCTTCTCACCGTTCCTCTCAGGGTTCTCTGGTCATGGTGGATTGGCAACGAACCAGAGCACCTACACTACCGTGAACGCTTCACTTCAGTTATCGATTCGGGATTCCCGATCAAGAATTTCCGTCAAGAGTTGGATAGAACTGCCCGGCAGTATGATATCGATTTAGAACGGCAAACAAGAATCGAAACAGATATGCTACATCCTCTCGACATGAGACATTTTTTGCTTGTTCCCTCCTTGGTAGTGTGGCCAATATTGAGTATACCTGCAGGATTCGTCTTCCTTCCGCTTCTTCCGGTAACGAGATTTTTTGAATATGTCTTGATTGAGAAAAAGGTACTCTTACTTGTGTTGAGGATTGTCAAGAAAGCAACCGGTTGGGATGTGGTCTGGATAGATAGACCAGGAGACCCTACTCGCCCACCGGAACCGGTTATAGCTGCCATACATCGCCTCCCCATCACTGTCCTGTTAGGTGTATTCGCCTACCTTATTGTATCATACCTATCAGTCTCATTCAACCTCATCGCAGCTATTACAGTCGGAGTCTATGTCATCTTAGTGGCAGCGATATCCATCATAAGAGCTGCAACCAGTGGATCGCTTGTATTCATGGATGCCAGAAACCGTCGGATGATTCCAGCGGATAGTTTTGTCGAGCAACTAATCGGGCCATGGGTAGGAGTCGGACTTTTTTTCCTATTATCCAGACAAATCGCCCTATCATCCACAATTAGAACTGGGACTCTTTCCGACCCATCTTATTTTGCTATGACCGTGGTTCTGGTCTTGTACATAGCCACGTTAATCGGTATATCTCTTGAACTGTCATTCTTTAGAACTCGAGGTAGGGTAGTAGAGTCCGCTTTTGAGGAGCAGGTAGAGAACCAGATGGAACCTGATGAATATAGGTTTATACGCCATTTGGGGACATATCAATTAGTAGATTCAGAAAATCAGAATGCAGAATGAACTGTCGATATCTCCACATCTAACCCCTTGTGATTCATCACTCCATCAACCACACCTTCATCGGCTATCGCGTGTGCAAATAAGTTCACAAAGGGTGTGAAAATTTTCAATTTACCGTATTCGGTGACCAAACGACCTTTTTCCAAGGGCTCCTCGGACCTTATTCTGACGAGCCTCTTTGTTACAGGGTTCCTAGAATCAAGCCTAGCGTGTATTTCTTGACCAGGATAGCATCCATTATCCAACTTAACGAAATCTGATAGACCAATCTCATGAGGCAGAAAATTCCCGCCAAGATGATATTCTGTTATCCCTCCTTGCTCCAGTGCAAATTGCAAGAACGAGAGATCTGAAGACTCTTCACCCCCCTCATCTGATGAAATTCTGATTCTGAAATTGTTTTCAATCCCAATTTCATGAATCAAGATTCCATCAGGATGATCGGACTCGTCTACATCATGGAAGTATCTTGCTATCACAAGAGATGCGTCTCTAACTGAGCCCCCCTTTTTGCTTAGGTTCCTAGTTATTGAAGAAAGATACTCCGGTTTATCCTGAGATTGATGGAGCAAGATCAACCCCGCCTCATCATGAATGACATATGGAGCATCAATAGTTCTTCCAACAGGATTGCAGATAACGGCTCTGGATATCACTCCAGGCGGATTAGGGTCTATTTTCACGGTAGATAATGAAGAAAGTACTTCTTCCACACCATCTCCTTCGAGAAGGGTCGTGGGGCGCGAGTCTTCTAAATTCATAACATCAACCAAACGACTGGCCACAGCCGCAAGATCTGTCTGCATTAGGATTTGTAATCTGAAAACCGCCACCCATCAGTGTGTCCTTGTAATCTAGTACAATCCCGTTAAGGAGATCGGAATCTCTATCATGTATCATGATAGATCTTTCACCGACAGATATCGATTGATATCCCTCTTCAACCGGCCTATCTACTATTTTCATGTCATACAAGTAGCCCGAGCATCCGCCGGACTCTGCAGATATCACGAGTACGGACCCGTCTCCATCGTCGGACATGGATTTCTCTATGGCTAACTTTGCAGAATCAGTGACTTCTATTTTCACTTCGACGATCTCGACTTCCACAGCCATCGGCAGTCCAAGTCCGCCTGCGCCTATCAGCCCCATGTATTCCAGTCGGTCTGTTGATATTTGAACCCGTTCAGGGATATCTCCCATGAAAGGTCATGATCGACACGATAACGAGAAATGGGTTGACGTAGAATCCAGATATCTGACCTTGATTGAGGATGTAGAATTTGACTATAAGGCCCCTCTAGAAGAACCATTGAGGATATCGATTACACACCTAGGAAAAACCAATGAACTTGGAATTTTTATGAGGTCTCCGGGCAGTGACTTGAATCTAATTAGAGGGCTAATCTACAATGAAGGTATAATTTCAGACCTTGACTCTATAGAAAATGTGACTCTTCAAGACGATTTAGCAAACATTGCCCTTACAGATGATTCCCCCTACGAGCCTTCCGAACACAATAGGAGCATCATGGTGACGGGATCATGCGGACTTTGTGGACGTGCTAATTTACATGACCATCAACTAGTCTCTTCTAACGATATATTCTCACAAAAACAGATTCATGATATGCATGCCATCGCGATGCAACAACAGCGTATCTTCAAGCAAACTGGAGGTACTCACGGTGCTGCTGCCTTCAACTCAAAAGGAAATATTATCGGGTGCGAGGAAGATGTAGGTCGGCACAATGCTATGGATAAGCTAACAGGATACTTGCTGAGTGAGTCGCTTGCGCCCTCAGTATGTACTCTATCTGGTCGAATTTCTTATGAATTGGTACAGAAGGCTATCAGAAGTGGATACTGTATTCTATCGGCCGTTGGCTCGGCAACCACTTTGGCCATACAGTTAGCTAGAGAGTATGATCTCACCCTCATCTCATTTGTAAGGGGTGATAGGATGACAGTTCTGTCCGCCCCTAGACGGATAAAATAAGTGACTGTAATGCGATTGAGACAATTGAATCTTCAGACATGCATATACCCGTGTAACCACACACATGGTCATGGGCAGAGGCGCTTCGAGAACTGGCCCCACTAATTCTCAACGGCCAACTCTGAGTTCTGTCAAAGAAGTCGCTGCGGGACTCCCTGCTGTAGTATCGGCTTGGAAGCACGGCATAGCGAAGATGGGCCCACTGGAATCTGCCAAAACCCTCAGTAGAGCGAATCAACACTCGGGATTCGATTGCCCGGGGTGCGCATGGCCCGATCCGGCGGAACCGTCTCCGTTTGAGTATTGCGAAAATGGTGCGAAAGCTATAGCTGATGAAGCGACTGACAAGGTGATACAAGACTCATTCTGGAAGGAGAATAGCGTTTTATCGCTGGCTAGAAAATCCGACATATGGTTGAATGCACAGGGCAGGCTCTCCAGACCACTAATCATGGAAAGGGACTCGAACCACTACAAACCCATAGACTGGGACAGGGCCTTCGGCATTATCGGGGCAGCACTCTTCAATCTTGAAAATGAAGATGATGCATATTTCTATACCTCAGGAAGAGCTTCTAATGAGGCTGCATTTCTTTGGCAATTGCTTGCAAGACAACATGGTACCAATAATCTTCCAGACTGTTCGAATATGTGCCATGAAAGCTCAGGGGTGGCATTGGGGGAATCGATAGGCATTGGGAAGGGGACTGTGAGGCTTGAGGACTTCGACCACTCCGACCTAATAGTGGTCGTGGGACAAAATCCTGGCACTAATCATCCTAGAATGCTCTCAGCCCTAAGTTCTGCTAAGAGATCAGGCTCATCAGTATTGAGTATTAATCCAATTAAAGAGACTGGTATGCGAGGTTTTCGGCATCCACAGAACCCCATCGATATGCTAGGCTCAGGGGTAAAAATAGCAGATGATCATGTCGATATTAGAATCAATGGAGATATGGCTCTATTCAGGGCTATAGGTTCTGTGATGGTAGAAAATGGATGGGTAGACAAGTCATTTATCGATTCCAGTACCAGCGGATACGACTCCTATGCTAAAGCCACCAAGAAAATAAATTGGGAGGAGATCGAAAAGGCAACAGGTCAATCCGAAACCAGAATAAGGGACATAGCTAAAATTTTCTCTAAATCTAGGAGTACCATCATTTGTTGGGCTATGGGCATAACTCAGCACAGAAATTCTGTGGATACCATACGTGAGATCGTTAACGTCCTTTTATTGGGCGGCCATATAGGCAGGCCAGGAGCAGGGGTGTGCCCGGTGAGGGGCCACTCTAATGTTCAGGGGGATAGAACTGTTGGAATCACTCATGCACCATCGGCAAAATTTCTAGCAGCCATAGAGAAAACATACGGAATTCGGCCTGTGGAGGGACATGGTGCCGACGCAGTACACACTGTTGAGAGAATGAGGGAAAGAGGTGGTGTTTTCCTCTCCCTCGGAGGGAATTTCCTTTCTGCGATGTCCGATACAGAACGTACCGCGGAGGCCCTAGAAGCGTGTAGTTTGACAGTCCAGATATCCACTAAATTAAATCGCAGCCATCTGATAACTGGTGAAACTTCCATAATACTCCCGTGCCTTGGGAGAACAGACGAACAAGTCACATCAAACGGTCAACAGATTCTTTCTGTAGAAAATTCGATGGGGGTGGTACATATGTCAAAAGGCAACAAAAAGAGGCCTTCTATGTCAATGCGGTCAGAGCCCACGATAATAGCTGGGATAGCCCACAAGCGTCAGGATATGGCTGGTGGGGCTATCAAATGGTTAGATTTGGGTTCGGACTTTTCGTTAATCAGAGAAGGAATCGAGGCCACAGTTCCTGGGTTTGAGGCATATAATTCCCGAATTCTTCGTCCATCAGGGTTCGAATTGCCCAATCCGCCAAGGGATAACAAAACCTTCAGAACACCATCAGGAAGAGCTGAGTTTTCATCAGCGGGAATATCATCATTCACTCCTGACGATGGTGCTTATACAATGATGACCATAAGATCCCATGATCAATTCAATACCACGATATATACTGATAACGACCGATACAGGGGTATTTCCGGCTCACGAAGAATAGTCCTTATGTCGAGAGAGGATATACAGGAAAGAGGCTTTAGAACAGGACAAACGGTAGTTATTTCTACAACAGGAGTGAGCAGGAGGATGGAATCTGGGGAATGGTCCATAGTTCCTTATGAAATTCCCAAGGGCTGTGTAGCAACATACTTCCCGGAATCTAACCATTTGATTCCAATCGAGTCATATGCTGAAGGGAGCTTCACCCCTACGTCCAAATCGGTTTCAGTGATAATTAACGGCCAGCCGCCTTTTTTAGAGCCTTGACCTGTTTTATGAGCGCCTTCACCGTCTTCTTGTGAGCACGATCCTGATTCATTTCAGAGGACTGTTTGAGGCATGTTAAGGCATCATCAAACCTCCCTACATGTGTGTAGGCGTTGCCCATATTGAATATCGCCGCATATCCCAGTGCTTCCGGTTTAGCCTCATAGGTTTGGACATAGGCAGCTATCGCCTCTTCGTGCCTGTTAAGTGCCGAATAAGCATCTGCAATCCCTATCTTAGCTCTTATCCGGAGATCCTCAGTTCCTTCTGCCCTAGTGTACAATGTCTTCTCAAAGCAACCAAGAGCCTCTAACGGCTTCCCGTCATGAAGCAGGACTAACCCTTTGTTGTACCATTCTATGCCTTCGTTCACCGTTTCCGCTCTTGTTGGCTCATTGGGTTGCTTAGATTCTACACTTCTAGCCAAGGCCTCCAAATCGACTCTTGATGCTGCCTCTATCGCTTCTGGAGTGGACGAGGCTCTGAGTCTAGCCTTATTGGCCCGATTACTGTAACCTAGGGCCTCGAGGCTTTCCGCTAGTCCGTTCCACCTTCCTGGAGATTCTGCTATCTTGATGAGGCGAGTCCATGCTTCTATCGCTCCGTTGTAATCTCCTGTGGACATCAGCATTATTGCTTCACTATCTAACGAATAGTCTCGGGAAAGTACACCATTGGATGATTCTTCTTCTATTACAGGATTATCTCCGGTAATATCGATAGATGCCGTCTCGATGGGCGATTCTTGATTTTCAAATTGATCCGTTACATCATCTCTCAATGAGTCTGACGAATCTAGATCGTGTGCATAATCTACATCGTCGACCTTCTCGGGAAGGTCCTCATATTCATCATCCTCTACTAGATTACTAGTTTCGATCAAACCCTTCCCATAAGTAATGGACTCTTCTCCTTGTTCCTCGAACCCAAGTTTCGTCAAACCATGACCGATCATTAGCCAAGCATGCCCATTCGAGGCTAGATCTCCTTGCACTCTATCCCTAAGTTCATTGACGACTCTGGCCGGCTCCTCTTCGAGAAGATTTTCCAATTCCGTATGGCCATCGAAGGGTTCCATGGTGCCATTCCAACGGGCCTACTATTTTGAAGGATGTCTTCTTCTGCGCAACTACAATATTGACCATAGTGTTCGCATAGACATGGGTGTATTGGTAATATCCGGCGGGTATGGTCTAGACGGATCCACAGGCATTGTCGCTCGAGCAATAGTAGCTAGATTAAATTCCAAAGGTTTGGATTGTAGTGTATTCCGAAACGACATGGTAACTCTCCCCTTAGTAGGCTCTCCAGGGTGTTGGGAATCAAAATCGGTATCCGAATACCGCAGCATGGCCGAATCTTCAGAAGGCTTCGTTCTGTTAACTCCAGAATATCATGGAACTATGAGCAGCACAATGAAATTACAGTTGGACTGGTTGGGCAAAGATCAGGTCGGAGGGAAGCCATTCGGGCTGGTCAGCATGCTTGGTGGAGTTTCCAACACTTCCTCGCTCAATCATATGCGTCATGTTGTGAGGTGGCTTGGGGGATGGTGCACACCCGAGCAAGTTGCTATCCCGAGTGGCAGATCTCACCTTTCGGACGACGACCTCGTTGACCGAGATCTTTCAGAACGCCTCGATGGTGTTTTAGAATCATTAATCCACACGATGGGGATACTCAGGAACTAGTCTAGTGGAGGCGGATTTTCAACTCTGAGTCTATCTTCTCTTTTCTGCCTAGCGACACTAGAGAAGTAGGCTATCATGGGGACTACGATCATCATAGTAAAACACCCAATCAAAGATGCTAACCCGTAGAGCGTTTCTGTGACTGGGTCCAGCTTAAACTCTTCAACGCTAATCAACTCGTGCGTAACCACATGTATCTCGGGTGCATCCGAAAGGTTGACGACTTCCCCAGATTTTCTAACTTCTACGGACCACGTAGTAATCCCCTCAGCTTGGGATACCCGATCACTTGCTATCTCTAATGCACTATCATAATCCTCGGCTTCGACATATCCTACCCCACCCAGGGGAAGATCGATAGCGACGATCGATTTGAATTCAATCATTCCATCTGTCACGATTGACTCATGTGAGAAATCTAATTCACAAGACTCTACAATTAACTCAAAATCCTCATTGATATCTTTGCAAGTGAACATCCGGCCATCATTATCTGCGCCCAAAGACTCACTTGTGTAGAATGGAATGGAACTTGAGGACACAATCATTTCAGACCCTTCTGGAAGGTTTTCCATCGAGATGTTCAACCACGATATTGCAGTAGTCGTAGTGACGTACCATTTTCCATCGTCATCTAATTCTATGGTTTCGAGAACTGCTTCTTCATTCGTTGTCTCAAATCGATAATACTCACTATCAAGCGTGTTTGAATAGACCGCATATCCGAGGAGGAGAATAAGGGTCATACCCAGACCAATCATGGTTCTAAGCATGTTCGGATTCCTCGAGAGGGTTTTCTTCATCAGTACTCTCTGTCCACAACCTGTTTTGAAACCTCGTTATTGATTAGGCGCTCGCTGCGCTGTCTGACGATTATGGGATGTCATCACGGTTATATACGGACGGAAGGTCGGCGGATTGCCCGGTGTAGACATGACCACTGTACATGACATCCCTGCTGATCTAATGATCGAGGCTCTGTCGAGCCGACTTGTGGATGATAATACTGTGGATGCGCCAGAATGGAGCCGCTTCGTTAAGACCGGAATACACAGGGAAAGAATACCCGTCCAAGAAAACTGGTGGAGCATAAGGAGCGCCGCAGTACTTCGTAAAGTGGTAATGAAGGGCCCGATAGGTGTGAATAGGCTCGCTCATGAGTTCGGGGGCCCAAAGGATCGCGGAGTCAAGCCGAATGCCGCAGCATCCGGATCAAGAAAAATCATTAGAACTATACTTCAACAGTTAGAGAAGGGGGGCCTCATAGAGCCTAGAACTACGCCTGGCGGCAACGTTAACCTTGGCAAAGTGATTACATCTAAAGGACAATCATATGTCGATTCTGTGGCCCACGAAGCAAGAGGGGCCGCTGAAACAAGATATCCGGAGCTCTCTAGATACTGAGGTGAACATATGGCAAGACACAAGCCCTATGCAAAGAAGAAGCGCCTGATCAAGGTAACCAATCAGAACCGTCGCGTTCCCGTGTGGGTAATGATGAGGACCGCGCGGAAGGTAACTACTCACCCAAAGCGTCACATGTGGCGCAGATCTAAACTGCAGAGGTGAATACTATGTCCGAAGTTAGAGAAATGGTAATTCCACTCAGGGCTGCTTGGAAGGTCCCAAGAACCCGTAGGGCCAATCGCGCCATGGCAGAGATAAGAAAACACGTACAACGACACATGAAGGTGTCCGAAGATGAGAAAATTTGGATAGATGAGGATGTCAATCATGCCGTTTGGGCTCGTGGAATGCAGAAGCCCCCTAGGAAGATTCGGGTTGTTTGCACTAGGGAAGAAGGATTCCCAATTGAAGTGAAGCTAATGGAGGATTGAAATGGGGAATATTAGACCATCATTCATCAAGATAAGGGCTCTAAGGCTCATAGAGAGGTACCCTGATCAATTTACAGCGGATTTTGACGAGAATAAGGGTCTTGTGGAGCGCTTCACGGATGTCGATAATAAGAAGATGCGAAATTGGATAGCGGGCTATATCACCAGGTACAAACAGCGCAGAGTCGACTGATTTAACACGCATCCTTCATGCCGTATGGTGGCGGGCTTGATCTATGGGCAGTCGTAGCTTCGAGTCAACTCCGGAGTGGGCAGATCAACTTTGCATCATTCTCGTCAGGCCATATCATGAAGGGAACATAGGTGCTGTTGCTCGGTGTATGATGAATTTCGGTATCACTGACCTCCGAATAGTTGGAAGAGATGAAGAATTTACAGAGATTGCAAGGAAGAGGGCCAAACACGCTAATTCGATATTGGAAGAAACCTCCTTTCACGATGACCTGAAATCTTCAACATCGGATCTTTCGCTTGTGATAGGGACCTCCGGAAAGAGGGAACTCGGCGATAAGACACAACACAGGCACTTCCTTCTCCCGGAAGAAATGCCAAGCAGGGTAAAGGAAGATACTGGAAAGATAGGCATAGTATTCGGTCCGGAGGGAAAAGGGTTGTTGAATCATGAATTAAGGGAATGCGAAATTCTAGTTACGATACCCACTTGGGAGGGTTACCCGATAATGAATCTCAGTCACGCTGTAGCCGTGATATGCTATTCATGGTTCATAAATTCGGAGTCGGGGGGAAGCTACGAGGGCTTGAGGGTCATATCCCCAGGTCTTAGAAGAAGATTTAGGGAAGAGGTTGGTAGGCTTTCGCAGCTAGCACCTACCCAGAATCATAGAAGGAAGAGCATAGAGGACACTCTGATAAGAGTCATAATGAGAGGTCTTCCTAAAGAAGAAGAGATATCTAGAATACTTTCTGTCATCACGTCTGCCGCTGACGCTTTTGAGGAAGGTACCCCGCATGAATCTGAGTAATGTCCGAATCAACGTTGAAAATGATGTCGAAAACGAAATAAAATTCGCTCTAAATACTCCTATATCTGTAAAAAAATTGAGTTTGGCCGTTATCGAAGAAATGAAGAAAATATCAGATTTATCACATTTAGATGTGACAGGACTCTCTAAAATTCCGTTAGGGAAATTGAGAAATAATGCTGTCAGATTACACGCTGTTTGCAGATACAAGAATGGGGTAAAGAAAACTGACGAAATTTCGCCTATTAGTGTTAGATGTATAGATATCCATCCGCGTGTTCTGAATGATAGATGGAGCAGATATGCTAATTTCCTCCTTTTTCACGAATTCTTGCATGCCCTTGGATTTTCTAATCACGGTAAAGAATTCAGGAGGCTAGAGGCGCTATGGCATGATGGCATAGCACGTGAAATGGGCCCTTCTTTCACCTCATATCTACGTAATATGAATGCCGGATGGCTTTGGGTCTGCCCTTCTTGCGATATTAGACACATGAGATGCAAGCGATCTAATGGGCGATATAGGTGCAGACTATGTCATGGTTCTTTGGTAGACATAAAAAGATGAAATTTATGTTTTTTATTCTCTTGGCGACCAACTTGCCCAGGATTTAGGAGTCTCCCTAACATGGAAAGCAAGAAGTTTTATTTCATTCCCATATGCTGTTTTTACATGCGGATTAACTTGTTCAAATGCCCATTTGGCTAGATTTTCTGCAGTAGGAACGAATGGTACTTGCAATGTTTTTTGCCCTTCGATGCGTGAAAGGGCATCAACTGCTTCTGTATCCTCTTCATAGAGAATAAATGCATGATCTACTACATCATGAATATATTTCTGCAATATCATGGATATGTCTGAGAAATCCATCAACATCCCTTCTTCTGATGTCCCTGGATGAGCTACTACCTCGCCTTCCAACTCTACCTCCCAACGATATCTATGACCGTGCATATTCTTACATTTGCTTTTGTGATTCGGCACCCTGTGCCCAGTATCCGTTTCCACCCATCTTCTTATTTTAGTCGTCATATTCATCACTCTCTTGGAAACTCATTGATACTGAATTTATGCAGTATCTTTCACCGCCAAATTTTCTAGGGCCATCTTCGAAAACATGCCCTAGATGGGCATCGCAAGATCCACATCGGACCTCTACCCTAACCATCCCATATTTTCGGTCTATTACCCTGTGTATCCCTGCTTCGGGATGCTCTGTATGGAATGAAGGCCAACCGCAGCCAGAGTCAAACTTCATCTCAGATGTGAATAATAGATGATTACAGCATACGCAGAAATAGGAGCCGGATCGATCTTCCAAATAGAGAACGCCTGAGAAAGGAGGTTCTGTACCACCTTTCCTAGTAACTTTATACTCGAGGCTAGTAAGAATTTCCTTCCACTCATGATCTGTTCGAGAAGGATCATCCATTTCTTTCACCCCACTCAAATTGTACACCTAGAGCATGCTTAAGAACCACTTCCCAACCTCCAATGTAATCCAAGGGGTCCTTCTTCCCTATCGCATGAAATGCTAGTATGCGCTCGATATCAGATCCACTTCGGCCAGAAGATCTGCCCTCATTATCTGGATTATAGGAGGTGATTGTGTTTCTGAATATGATATCGAAGTCCAGATTTAATTTCATCAATGAGATCTCTGCATCTCTTAGTATCGACTCTTTATCGCCCTCGATGTAAGGAAGGTGGAAAGAAACCCGATCACTCCCCCAGTTTCCAATTTTAAGGGCTTTCTCCAGAGCCTCATAGAATTCTGGACGGCAGTCTGGATATATTTCATGGTCCCCGCTATGGACGCCTAAAGCCACTACAACATCGCTATCTTCCTCAACCGAGGTAGAGAGGGCGTACCCATACAGTATTGATGCGAAAATCGCATTCCGATTCGGCACAACGGTCTGCTTCATCTTATCTTCTTCATAATGGCCCTCTGGTACTTCATAATCATCAGTAGTCAACGCGGAGTGAAAAAGACCCATTGCCGATGTTAAATCTGCTATTTCATGCTCTACATAATGTCCCTCAGATCTCAGATAGGCGATGTTCTCACAGGCCCTATCCAATTCTATAGCGTGTTTCTGTCCATAGTTATAGGATATACATCTAACATTGTAACCTTCTGCTAAAAGATGCACAAGAAGAGCTGTGCTATCCATGCCCCCAGATAGTGCCATTACAGCTCTAATTATAGCACCCCCATCCATTTGTGTGTCTGGAGGCTGAGTCTCCAACCCTGAGATTCCTTCACTATCTTCTCTACCGCCTGAAATGATCTTCCATTTTCTTCCACTGATTCTGTTTCGAGATAACATGGCTGGATAAAATGATGTAAAAAGCCTATTTTTAGATCATCATACATATCCAAATCCTGCCCACAATATACGACCTTCAACTCGTCTCCATGGCGTTGTATAATTTTGGCATTCGGGTATAATTGATCCTTCGGAGACACACATATCCAATCAATAATCGGATCGACTTCTATTGTACCGTTGGTCTCAATAGACAAACTAATACCATTATTTTTTAGTATAGTTCCGATAGTAAAGAGATCCTGCAAAGCAGGTTCCCCGCCTGTGAAAATAACCCTATCGCAGCCATAAGAAAGAACCTCATCAACAATCGATTCTAGCATCCGTTCTTCGTATGTTAGAAAATCAGTATCACACCATTCACATCTTAGATTGCAGTTCCCGAACCTAACAAAAACATGGGGTTTACCTGCATGAAAACCTTCACCCTGGACAGAATGAAAAATCTCGACGATGGGATATGTGACTGTCACATTATCATCTCAATCTTTGATTAGACGCATTAATTCTGAACGCGCTTCGGACCTTTCAAAAAATACTCCGCGCATAGATGATGTAGTCATAGTTGCATTTTGTTTCTTAACACCTCGACACTGCATACAACCGTGTGAGGCTTCGATGATTACTGCACAACCGAGTGGTGAAAGGTGTTCTTCCAAATCATCAGCAACATTCTTTGTGATACGTTCTTGATTTTGCAATCTACGTGAATGGAGGTCTACGATTCTCGCTAGTTTGCTAATACCAACAATACGATCCGTGGGGATGTAAGCAACATGTGCACTTCCAGTGAAGGGCTGGAGATGGTGCTCGCAGGTGCTATGGAATTCTATGTCCTTTAACAGAACAATCCCATCATATCCCTCTCCATTGAACGTAGAGCTCAGAACTTCCTCAGGCGATTGGTGATATCCTGCGAAAATCTCGTCCCATGAATTGATTACTCTAGATGGTGTATTCGCAAGGCCCTCTCTGCCCGGATCGTCCTCGATATAACCTAAGAGCGTCTTTATGGCTTTCTCGGCCTCGTCCCTGGTAGTCATTCAGTCACCCCTTATACGACCATGGCGCTCATCAATCATGTCCAGTTGGTCTAACATTTTTCTGCAGGCGGTCCTAACAGCATCTGCAACGCTAACGAACTTGCCCTGTTCCCCCACGTGCTTTTTGATATCGTCAAGTAAGTGCCCTGGGATGTCCAAGCTTATCTTAGGCATGTTTGAGCCTGATGTGTATGCTTCAAGTATGTTTCTGGTATTACTGAGAGAATATTAATTTGTTATAGCATGGATCCTTTCTACCATAGATTCAGCGTGAATTCGAATTTCTTTTGATGAAGCACCATTTTCTAGCATAGCAATAATTACGTCCAATCCCCCCTCGATCTTACCCGACGAGAGGAATTCGTCATTAGTGATATTTCCAGAATCCCTAGCACTCACAAGACGATCCGAAATCGTACTTCTAAGTGATTTAACCTCATCTATATCCATTGGGTCCTTCACAACAGCATCTACTACGTCTGCAAGCATGTCACGGGCCTTACTGTATCCCTTTTCATGGTTCCTTCTGAACCAGTTCTACGAGCACCCCGCCAGTGCTTGAAGGATGGATGAAAGATATCACCGAACCCCCTGCTCCTTGCAGAGGCTCTTCATTGATCAATCTGATATTATTTTCCTTTAAGATATCGAGGAGTCCTGTAAGATCGTCTGTTGCGAGTGCCAACTGCTGTACCCCTGCCCCTCTCTTAGAGATGAATCGTCCAACAGGTGTATCTTCCGCAATAGGCTCTAGGAGTTCTAATCTAGGCTGAGGAGCATCATTACCTCGCATGAATAGTATCTTTACTCCTTGCTGGGCATTCTCTTCTTTACCGGTCCTATTGAATCCCATTAGTCTCCAGAATTTTTCAGATTCTTCGTTCGATACACAGGCTATTCCAATGTGGTCAAACCATACTTTAGACACCTAAATCCCCCCTGGTGCAGTCCAAGTTCCTAGCCCTTCACGAAGAATGCCGCATATCTCCCCTACAGTAGCACCCGATTTACAGGCTACTCTTATGGGGTCGATGAGATTCACATCCGCACTTATTGCTATAGAAAGCGCTTCAAGAGCTTGCTTGACATTTTTGTTATCTCTCGTATTCCTGTGACGAGTAAGTTTGGAGATTTGTCTTTCAATCGCCTCATCATTGATTACCTGTCCGGCAGGATACTTGCCCTCTCGTTCAACATGTAGGTTCACTCCAATAACTCTCTGTAGATCATCTTCCAACTCGTTTTGTTGTATCCAAGCACTTTCATGGATCAACTTAGACTGAATTCCCGCTTTTACAGCTTCAACAGATCCGCCGTGATTATCTATAGATTCAACCACTTTTCGTGCCTCGGATATAATTTTCGAAGTCATATCTTCTATTAGTGGCGCGCCGCCAAGAGGATCTACATAATCCACTAAACCGATTTCATGAGCTATGATTTGCTGGGTTCTAAGAGCTACTTTAGCGGACTCCTCAGTAGGAAGTCCGAGAGCCTCGTCATATCCATTCGTGTGGAGTGATTGTGTTCCTCCTAGAACCGAAGCTAGGGCCTGATATGCTACTCTCACTATATTATTCGTAGATTGTTGGGCTGTTAGGGTAACACCAGCCGTTTGTGTATGGAATCGCATTCTTCCACATCTGACATCCTCAAAATCATATCTTTCATTCATGATTTGATACCACAGTGTACGTGCAGCGCGGAATTTGCATATTTCTTCTAAGAAATCACGGTGACATCCGAAAAAGAATGATATTCGAGGTGCGAATGTATCTAGGTTGAGCCCACGTTCCCTGGCAGCCTCTATGTATGCAAGGGCATTTGAGATGGTCAATCCCACCTCTTGAGCCGCTGAGGATCCGGCTTCTCGTATGTGGTAGCCGCTCACAGATATTGGGTTCCACTTAGGAGTGTGTTCAGAGCACCACTCGATAATATCAACAGCAAGTCTCATCGATTCTTCTGGCGGATGAATGTGGAGCCCCCTCGCCATGTACTCTTTCAGAACATCGTTCTGGACAGTACCAGATATCTGAGAAAGTTCTGCTCCTTGTTCCTCTGCGACCACTGAATACATTGCGAGTAGGACTGCTGCTGGTGCATTAATCGTCATCGATGTACTAACGTTAGATAATTCTATACCTTCGAAAAGAGATCTCATATCCGAGATTGAATCTATTGGGACTCCGACTCTTCCTACTTCCCCTATGGATTGATCATCATCTGAATCATAGCCAAGCTGCGTGGGTAGATCGAATGCAACAGATAATCCGGATTGTCCCGATTTAAGGAGTGATTTAAATCGCTCATTTGTAGACTCAGGGTCAGAAAACCCCGCATACTGGCGCATAGTCCATATCCTATCTCTATACATCCCTTCGTGAATCCCTCTCGTGAAGGGCGGCTTTCCAGCTGGAGGTGGGGTATCCACGCTTATCTCACACCTGTTTAGTGTTTCAAGTCGTTCATCTTCGGACAGTGTAGTTGTCGATTAGTCTAATCAAACGGGATGCTTGATCATCATCTATCGCACCCTCAGAAACCTTAGATTCGACAAAGGCCTTAGCCACATCGGCTGTTTGACGCTCGCCTTTAGCCCATACGGATCCGATTATCGAAGATCGGTGTTCTTCAGCAACGGATATTTCCTGTAGCAGCCCCTTCATTTCGTACTTGTATTCCATATGCCTAGCCCTATCGAGCCTTTTCTCCCTCGCAGCTGGCTGGTACGTCTTATTCCTTCCCCGCCCCCCCTTTCTCCTCTTGGGTTTGGGCGATGGCGCTGGGCTGGGAGCCTTTCTTGGAATAGTTTTCGCGGCCTCAGAACGTTCCTTTGCCCTTGCTAAGGCCTGTTGAACTTCATTGTCTATAGCTATTTCATCTTCTGATTTTTCTGACTCTCCAGCTTCAAGAGAAGAGTCTTCTGCTTTCANGCCGGCGGATTTCCTTCTAGGCACCCCTAGTATCTGAGATTCAATAACTTCTATTTTTTCAGATTCTATTGAAGAGTCTTCTTCCCTTTGTTTTGATATAGCTCTGGAGGTCTTCTTTTGAGTTGATGAGACTTGACTGGGAGAACTAACTGGGGGTTTTTTGAGTGGTGCATTTACGGGTGGAGGCCTCTTCGCTTTCTTCGGTTTCTGACCGCCGGAGAACACGTTCGCGGGTGCTGCTTTANGCTTCCTTCTCCTCTGCACTTCGTAATCGACCAGCCTTTGGGCTCAGAGGTGTCCGAATAAGTATATGGTATGCTAAGACCATAAGACAGGGGTCATATCAGTTCTAAGGGATGGTTCGATAGCACTATCCGCCATTATAGTCTCGATACCTGAGTCGAGCATTCTTCTGCCCAATTCGGCTATCATGGTTCCATTATCTACGCACAACGATTTTTCTGGCCAAAATGCCTCGCCCCCCCGTTCCTGTGCCATTATGGATGTCATTGTCCGAATTCTTTGATTGCAGGCAACACCACCACCAAGTAAGATTTCTGATTTTCCAGTGAGCGCCATTGCTCTCTCGCCCACCTCTATACAACTCGCAAAAGATACCTCTTGCAAAGAATGGCACACTAGTCCATGATCCTCTCCTCGTTCCGCATGTGCTATTGCAGCGCCTAGTATGCCACTGAATGCCATATCTGTCCCATGCACAGCGTATGGTAGATCTAACAGAAGTTCTGATCCATTTTCTTCTATGAATCTGGCAGCCTTTCGCTCTATTTCTGGCCCACCAGGGAAGGGTATTCCTATTGACCTTCCAAATTTGTCCAGCATGTTGCCAATTCCTATGTCCAATGTTTCTCCTAGTACCCTGTAACGACCTGAAGCTCGGGCGATAACTTGTGTATTNCCGCCGCTTACATACAGCAATATTGGATCAACACAGCCGGTCATTCTACGACCAATTTCAATATGGGCAACACAGTGATTCACCCCGACAAGTGGGACGTCTAGTGCCATAGACATGGACCTTGCTACAGACCCACCTACTCTCAAACACGGACCGAGGCCGGGACCCTGGCTAAATGCAATAGCTTCAACATCATTCTTGACAGCGCCCCAGCTTTCCATTGCTATTCTGAGGAGATCCCCTGCAGACTGCACGTGATGGTCTGCCGCCTCTCTTGGATGGATGCCTCCTTCTTCGGGCCTGTATAGGGATGAAGATGATGGGAACACATCAGAACCATCTCTTGATACCGCGCCGAAAGAGAATGTATGGGCCGTACTCTCGATGCCGATGATTAGACCCACAGGTCGCGGGACAGTCTCCTAGATTCAAAATTACGGGTCACAACGATATGGATGGCCCTATGTCGGAAGTCTATGGCGCGTACCATCTTGATACATGGTTCAGGTTCTGTGGTAACCTTGGATTCAGGGGATCCTGATGAACCCCTTAGAGGGCATGAAATGTCAGACAGTAGAGAGTTGATCAGAGAAAGTGGGACTGAGATACTGATCATAGACGGGATAGTGTCGGACATTCAGTCAGCGGGCAGTTTAACCTCTGAATGGGGAGATTCAACCGAAATTAATCTAATTAATGCTGAAGGACGATGCATCATCCCGTCATTTGTAGATTCCCACACACATCTTGCATGGACAGGAGATAGGAGCAATGAGGTTTCTTTACGCCATCAAGGCATGTCTTATTCAGATATCGCAGAATCCGGAGGAGGCATATGGAGCACGGTACAGTCAACGAGAAAATCGAGCGATTTGGAGTTACGTAAATCCATAAAGGCAAGTATAGAACAAGCCAAGGCACTTGGAACGGCAAGGATGGAGGCAAAATCAGGATACGGATTGAATGTTGACACTGAAGTACGATCTCTTGTGGATATTAAATCGATAGCGGAAACCAGTTCAATGGCTATAGAAACTACTTGGTTAGGTGCACATGACTTTCCTACAGGGAAATCGAAATCAGAATACATGACTGAGCTTATCGAACAACAACTTCCCGTCGTTATCGAGAATAATCTGGCCTCCTTCGCTGACGTCTTCTGCGAACCTGGCTGGTTTTCCCTCGAAGATACTGAACAAATCTGCACAGCAGCCAAAGACGGAGGTCTAGGAATTAGGCTCCATGTTGATGAATTCGTGGATGGGGGAGGGTTGGAACTTGCTACTGAATTGGGAGCCGTCAGTGCAGATCATGTTGCTAAATCCAATTTAGAATCGCGACAAGCTGCCGATGATGCAGGGGTTATGCAGACATTTCTGCCGGGAACTCCCTATGCCCTTGGTAAAGATTTGAATTTACCATTGAAGGAATGTTATGATTCTGACTACGCATTTTCCATGGCTACAGACTACAACCCTAACTGCCCATCACTTTCTCTACCGTTTGTTGGCAGCCTCGCTGTCCATCGTATGGGCTTAGACCCGTTGGCAGCACTGGTGTCCGTTACTAGGAATCCAGCAACAACTTTGGGAAAGAACGGAAATGAACACAGAGGGACTATAGAAATCGGATTGAAGAGTTCTATGTTGTTGTTGAACTCGAAAAATACTGAATCATGGATCTCAACGTTCGGATCAATGAATAATTTCAAAATGATTAATTAAAAATATTAGATATCATATTGTATTTTTTTAAATATAGAATTTATAATATATAATTTAACATATCAATAATCATTATCATTTCTGTTAGGCAAGATATCCAAGACTCCGAACACCCGGACAAATATCTGGACGGACTTAGTAACAAATTATGGGCTGATAATGCACATTATCAGACCAAAATAACTAGCTTCTAACATCAATATAGCCGCAGTGTAACGTTTTTTCATAATATACTAGAAACGAGCTAAAACCCCCTTATTCTACGTTCAAATGAAATAATTCATCCAATGCGCTTCGTACATGAGTGAACGTGCATTCTGCATGAGGTGTAAACAGAATGTGAACGTCTCCAATGCTAAGATCGTAGTTATGGGAAATGGTAGGAAAAGACTCTCAGGCATCTGCGATAAAGAGGGCTGTGAAGCCAAACTGTCGAAGATAATAGCTTAATGTTATTTTCAAGATCTTCAGAATCCTTCATCAGTGAGTGGTTACTGGCAATGTGAGTAGGGCTCGTGGTCTAGGGGTTATGACGTCGCCTTGACATGGCGAAGATCGCAGGTTCAATTCCTGCCGAGCCCACCAATAGAATATATCCTATTTAATTTAATTAATCAATATTCTATATTTCAAAGTAGATTCTGAAGGTACCCTTCCCCTTATTCTGAACTCTCCCTATCGTTATGTCTCCAATTGGTGATGTCGAAGAGAGGTGGGTGCCCGCACAAGGACATAGGTCGATGCCCTCTATCTCAACCATTCTCAATCTTGGATCGCTGCCCCCTATTCTATCGATAATCCTCTCTACGAATCTTCTATTCCTAACTCGATCGTCGGTCATGATCTGTTTACGGCCCCATTCGTGTATCATAATATCAGCATCCTTGTTTACCCAATGATTCGCATCGTCCTGCAATATATTCGCATCAAACGCATCTCTATTTTCGAACTTAAGATCCATTCTACTTTCACCCACTCCAAGTTGATTCCCAACTGTTATCGCGCCCCATCTCTCATTTGCAGTAGCTGACAAGATATGCGCCGCACTATGCATCGAAGCAAGCGCATTCCTCCGTTCAACATCTATCACGCAATCAACCTCTTGCCCAACCTGCAGGTCACCACCAGGAACAGGATGGAGTATGTACGACGAGGCAGAAACCTCCCCAAACCGGAATTCTTCCCCATCGGATTGGAAAATCCCCGTGTCCCCCGGCTGCCCCCCTCCTTTTGGATAGCACCAAGAGTCGGAGAGAATCACCCCCTCGTCTGTAACAGATTCGATGGTTGCCTTGAATGGTGCTGGATTAGTTCCAGGATGATGTTCCAAATGCCTCCTAGTTTGAGACATTCGAATCCTCCATACCATTCAGAATCATCTCGGCCATACTATTCGTATCCCTCGACAACGACCTGTCCCCGTTTATTGGATCTGAGACCGATCTCACCATTTCATGATAGTTTTGAACACCCTTGCCTGGTTCATGCTCTCTGAGGTCCAACGCTGCTGAGGCGACGAGCATCTCATTACCGAGGACCGAGGCAGCTAATCTGCATATCTCTTCTAGGCGCTGACAGGCTGTTGACCCCATTGATACATGATCTTCCTTCCCCCCTGAGACGGGTATATTCGTTAATGCTGCTGGACTAGCGAGCAGCCTTATTCTTGCAATTGCAGCTGCTGAGACATATTGTACTATCATCAACCCACTTTCAAGACCGCTATCCTTTGCCAGATATGCAGGGAGCCCGCTCCAACTTGGCATCAGCATTTGATTAGTCCGTCTTTCAGAAATAGAACATATCTCATGTATTGCAGCTGCTAAGTTATCCGCTGCCAAAGCAAGTGGTTCACCATGGAAGTTACCTCCGCTAAGTACGTCGTACCCGCCATTATCATCTTCCAGTATCAGAGGGTTATCCGTAGCACTGTTAACATCTGATATAGCAATCTCTTTGATCGATTTAACGACATCTATAACGGCACCGTGCACCTGAGGTGCGCATCTGAAACTGTAAGCATCCTGTACACGTTGGCAATCCTCGTGTGACTTGTTTATCTTAGAATCCTTGAGGTGGCCCAATATCCGATTAGCACTGACTCTTTGCCCGAGTTGCGACCTGACATCATGTATTCTGGGATCGAATGGCTTGTGAGAACCCGCTATCGCTTCTATACTCATTGCACATGCAGCATCTGCAGCGACACATAGTCTGTCAGCATATGCTGCTGCTTCAGCAAGGTAGGCGGCCATCTGAGATGTTCCATTGATCAGGGAAAGCCCCTCTTTCGCACTTAGGACGATGGGCTCTCCTCCTATGTTCTCGAAAACCGTCTTGGATTCTATCCCCATCCATTCCTTCCCCTGTCTATGCATAAATTCCCCCTCTCCAATGAGTGACATCGCCATATGAGCCAGTGGGGCGAGATCTCCTGAAGCACCCAGTGAGCCAATTGATGGAATGGTTGGCGCATATCCGGAATTAACTAGGTCAAGCATCGTATCAACAACCTCCGGCCTTATCCCTGAAACTCCCACCGTCAGCGAATTCGCACGTATGGCCAGCATCCTTAGCGATGTTAAGGGATTCATATTCGGGCCAATTCCACATGCATGACTTAGAATCAGATTACGTTGTAACTGTTGAAGTTGGGAAGAGTCTATCTTTACATTTGAAAGGCTGCCAAATCCCGTATTAATTCCATATACGGACTCATCGCTCTCGAGAATCGACTCGACGTGCTCCCTTGACTTCACCATCATTTTTCGTGCTGATTCCGAAATGGAGAGCTTCGTCGGAACAATGCCAATCGACATGATATCCTCTAAGCTCATTGATTTTCCATCGAGTACGATTTCTCTCATGGTGAATGTCCCCCTATTTTATCTAGCAATTCTTCGTCCACCAGAGATGGTTCTGTGATTACTAGGCGAGGGTCTTTTTTCTTAGCCCTATTTATCGCCCACATTGCACCAGGATTTCTGGCCCATGCCCTTCTGGCGATACCATTGTCAACATCCCATGAAAGCATAGATTCAGCACGTAACGAAGCATCAACTGACCCATCGAGCACGAGTCCAAATCCTCCATTCATAACCTCGCCCCATCCGACGCCTCCACCGTTGTGCAAGCTCACCCACGTAGCCCCCCTACAAGCATCACCGATGAAATTCTGCACCGCCATATCGGCCGTGAATCTTGATCCGTCCCTGATATTGGCAGTTTCCCTGTATGGGCTATCTGTACCTGAAACGTCATGATGGTCTCGTCCAAGGATGATCGGTGCNGACAATTTTCCACTGGCTACTGCTTCATTGAATTTAGCAGCTATACGCTTTCTGCCATCACCATCTGCGTACAGTATCCTAGCTTGACTTCCAACAACCATACCATAGTCGTCTGCATTAGTGATCCACCTTAGGTTGTCCANNATCTGNCTCAGTATCTCATCAGGTGCATCGNAAGACTGNTCCAGTAAAACCTCTTTAGCTATTTCATCGGTGATTTTCAGATCCTCTCTCGATCCTGATGAGCANACCCATCTAAATGGGCCAAAACCGAAATCAAAGCACATGGGGCCCATTATATTCTCGACATATGAGGGGTATCTGAACGAGCCATCTTCNCCCACATCTGCCCCTGCTCTAGATGCTTCTANCAAGAATGCGTTACCATAGTCCCAGAATTTCATTCCTTTTTCGGAGAGCCGATTTATGACGNCCCCATGATCGANTAACGTCGATTTGACCANTTTCCTGAATTTCTTNGGATCGTCNGATAGCATTTCAGAAGCTTCGCTGTGAGACATATTTCTNGGAATNTAACCGCCTAACCATGGATTGTGAAGGCTAGTTTGATCACTGCATAAATCTGGAACTACGTTCGACTCTTCGAGATGCTCTAGGAGATCGACTATGTTNCCAATATAGCCAATTGAAATCGNTTCTTTATTCGCTATAGCATCCTTCGCGCGGGTTGTGACCCACTCGAGATCATCACTCATTTCCGATAACCAACCTTGTGAGTGCCTCTTCTCAACAGCATGTCGGTTAGTCTCTGCAATTATCCCCACTGCGCCGGTAATCACTGCGGCCTTTGCTTGAGCACCCGACATACCGCCCAGGCCAGAGGTTACGAAGAGGACCCCCTCCAATCCTCGGTCGTGATCTAGCCCGAGATGAAGCCTAGCCGCATTCAGGAGGGTTATCGCCGTACCGTGTACGATTCCTTGCGGTCCGATATACATGTAGGATCCAGCCGTCATCTGGCCGTACTGGGTAACGCCGATTGCATTGTGATACTCATAATCCTCTTGTGTGGAGTGATTAGGAATCATCATCCCATTTGTTATGATTACTCTGGGTGAGTCTTTGTTTGAAGGGAATAGGCCCATAGGGTGGCCCGAGTACATCACAAGAGTNTGATCTTCCGACATCATGCTGAGGAGCCGCATCGATATGAGATACTGTGCCCAATTCTGGAATACNGAGCCGTTCCCTCCGTAGGTAACAAGCTCATGTGGGTATTGTGCGACTGCGGGATCTAGGTTGTTCTGTATCATCAGCATTATCGCTGCTGCAGACGGTGTTTCAGCNGGATACTCGCTTATCGGNCTTGCNTGCATCGGATAATTCGGTCTGAACCTGTGCATGTACACGTGACCATANTTACGAAGCTCGTNAGAGAAATCTTCTGCAAGCTCTTCATGCCATGATTTTGGAAAGTATCTGAGTGCATTTTCTATAGCGAGGGAGAAAGANTCNCGGTCGAGATTCAAAGGGCGCGGTGGAGCATGATCTACATCCGGGTCTATTTCTCGCTTAGGGGGGAGTTCTTCCGGGATACCTCTTCTAACGAGTTCCCTGAAGGACTCTTTACCGCTCATCAAGATTCGCTCCAATCCAATGTTATTGAGAGCATGTTTTCTATTTCGTCCATCATCTTGGAAAGCTTCGATTCAATAGCCTGTCTCTTATGATCNGGTATCTCTGGAAGATTNGCNGCAACATTGTAGGCTCCGATAATCGAAGCAGTTGCNAAGAGTTGCTTCGAGGCCATCAAATCGCTGTGAGCATTTCTATTGTGNNNGCCANTTATCTCGATGTGAAGGANAGAGACCTCGTGAACCTTCGAAACGAGATCAAGGGGGACNTCAGCAGCGATTATTGATGCNGNTTCTATCGCACTTCTTCGTCCGGGATCTTCTTTNTCCAAACGATATGCATNCACNACAGTATCATACGCCTTGCAATCTTCANTGTAGCCGTTGATNGCAGTATNTTCGAATCCCATGGTTTTGGAGATTATGGATTCCGNAGGNCCNTGTCCCTCCAACCATTTCTTCGATTTGAGTGTTAGATTNGAAACCATTCTCAGAAGAGCTGTTCCCTGGCCCCATGCGAGCCAGCCGACNGCNCCGCCTCCNGGAGTAGGTTGNCCNNTTGAGATGTTAGAAAGAGTTTCTTTGATGTCCATTTATCCACCTGCCTATATGTCTCTTAGAGCCCATTCTATNATCCTCGANTCAGGGTCGAATTTTTCAAGNGTGCTGAGNCCTAATCCGAGTATCGCTTGCTCTACCAGAGTTTCNTCNGAAGCATCTTCNCCNTGATACCAACGACCTGCNTTGAGCATACTNTCGAGNGGGACNAANCCGACTATCTCACTTCCATTTACCTTTGCACCAAGCGAGTNCGCNANGGCNCGAACNGCTTCAAAGGCCACGTGAATATCCGTTTTATNCGGATNCGAGAGATTCATGGAAACCTGGGATATTCCATGCGAATCAAGCTTCACACCCATCCCTTGNACAGATTCNAGCATGCCCCCGACCCTTATTCTCTGGCCANCTTTGGACTTGATGAGGAACCCGGAGGTTCTGAGGGCCTTTCCTACTGTGGCCGAGACTTGTGGCTCGGGCTCTTCGATATTTACGTTGTAGGCTATCAGGATTGGGCGTACTCCAATGGCCATAGCACCGAAAGTATCGCAGCCTTCACCCCATTCTCCAGGCCAACTATCGGGCATTCTAGTCTCTTCGTTTTTCCACGCTCCTCCTGAAAATCTCTCCTTTAGCCCTTCATAGCCCCCTCTTCGTAAATCAGGCAATCTAGACCTAGAAGGATGAGTGGCATATGATCCGTATTTGAACATCGATACTTCCCCCATTAATTCTTTGAAGCAAGCATCAGCAACGGCGGAGGCGTCCTCTTCGGTCGAATCTCCGAGTGGTATGAATGGGAGCACGTCCACTGCACCCATTCGAGGGTGTCCCCCTTTGTGCTGTCTCATATCAATCAGCGAATGGGCTCTTCTGACAAGAGCTATGCTGGAAGAAATGACTTGGCGCGGATCTCCGGCATAGGTTATCACAGTCCTATTGTAATCCTCATCCGGCTCAACACCAAGTATTCTTGAGCCTCCATCTTCTACTGAAGAGACTATTGATTTGATTATCGAAGAGTCTCTTCCTTCGCTTATATTGGGTACAGCCTCTATCAGAGTCATCTTTTCTGACCTCACTGGTACAATGCCTCTGCTCCTTCAGTAGAGCGAGACCTTTCCGATAGTACTCTGCTGACCCCTTCCTCTAAGTCTTCCTTGGACATAGTGTTCTTACCTCCGGANATTGCATGCATGCCTGCCTCTGTTATCACTGCCTTCAATTCTGCACCACTCATNCCTTCGCATTTCTTAGCTAATTTCCTCATGTCAACAGAATCATCAAGAGGAGTGTTTCTAGTATGAATTCCAAGAATCGATATCCTTCCTTCGAAATCAGGCACACCTATTCCTATTATCCTATCAAACCTGCCGGGTCGTAACAAGGCTTTGTCCAGGAGTTCCATCCTGTTTGTAGCAGCGATCACCATCACACCCTCAGAATCTGAGAATCCATCCATCTCAGCAAGAAGTTGCATCAGAGTTCTATGGACTTCGCGATCTCCAGAGGTTGTAGAATCCAGTCTTTTACTGCCAATTGCATCTATTTCGTCTATGAATATCACTGATGGAGACTTCTCTCTTGCCATCGAAAAGATCTCCCGAACAAGTCTGCCNCCTTCTCCAATGTATTTCTGGGCGAGTTCTGATCCGACTATACCTAGAAATGTTGCGTTTGTTGAGTTTGCAAGTGCCTTAGCGAGCATGGTCTTACCATTACCAGGAGGACCCGAAAGAAGAACACCCCTCGGAGGATCTATGCCAAATTTAGAGAATGCATCTGGATTGAGGAGAGGCATCTCAACGGCTTCTCGCAGTGATTTTATTTGTTGATCGAGACCTCCGAGCATGTTGAATTCCGTATCTGGTTTGTCAATTATCTCAGAAGCAGCTACCAAGGGATCCCATCCGTCATTTAGAATTTCGATTATGGAAAGCGTATCCTGATTCAGAGTTACCCTCGATCCAGGCGATAGGTCCGCATGGTTGATCCGAGGGTTGTATGTTACCAAGAATACAGTTCCATTGGAGCTCTTGACAATAGCTCTGTCTTCGATAACGTCCTGTACATGACCCACGACGAGTGGTGGAGATTTGAGGTGTCTAAGATCTTCCTCAAGTCTCCCGGCTCTCTTGGATACCTGTGTTATCTCGTTTTCCAAAAGAAGCTTCTCGGTAAGGAGGGTTTGCGTTCTGTCCGCAAGCATCTCAAAGTCACGTTTTAGTGAATCGATCTCTGAAGCCATATCCGTATCGCTATCGACCTCGTCCTCAACATGTGAGGTGCCCGCCGCGTCGCTCGCCATGGTGCTTCTTCTATACTGGCAGTTGAGAAGGCTTCGGCTGAGTCGAATTCATGACTGATTAGCAAAACCGAAGAGTATGGGTGTGTGCGAGCTATGCGGGAAAGAGAACACTGGAGTGTTCAATATACTAGTGTCCGGCGCCCAAATATCCGCCTGCGCAGCATGTAGTACCAAGAGGGGATTTTCCATTCCGTCTAGAGAAACCGGCAGAACGAGACCATCAATTAAATCACCAATTTCTAGAGCCCGTAAGACTCGACCAACATTCGAAGCTGCAAATGATTTTCACATTAGGATAAGAAAGGCCAGGGAAGCAGGCGGGATGAGCGTCGAGGAACTTGGAAGGAAGATGAATCTCCGTGTACAAGACCTTCAGAAATACGAAGGTGGAAGCGTGCCTCCTGACTCGGTAGCAAAAAAACTTGAGAAGGAGTTAGGGATTATGATATTGGAGGAAGTCGAAGCAAATGATGTCTCTCCAGTCGTAAAACGTTCGAATAAGTCCGTTACTATCGCTGACATGCTAGATGATCTGATGAGGGATGCATCCAATGACTGATATCAAGAAAATCAGAATTGAAGCCATACACCTCGATCAGGACGACCCCAAGAAATGTACTGCTAAGAAATTAGAGAGGAGGGGGCTGATACAGTGCAAGACAAGGATATCCTCAGCTGCGAAAAGGGGGATTCTACTAGATCCTCTCTCAGAGAGCCTACTGAGTCCTAGTGATCTAGATTTAATTGAAGTCGGGACTCTTGTTGCGTTGGATTGTTCATGGAAGAGGATTCATGAATCTGTCAGGATTATATCGAAAACCACGAGGCTCGAATCTAGGATACTCCCCATCTTACTCGCAGGGAATCCAGTGAGCTGGGGTAAGAGAGGACGGATGAGTACTGCAGAGGCCCTCTCCGCCTCGTTATACATAGTTGGACGTAAAGATCAGGCTATTTCTCTATTGACCCCGTTTAAGTTCGGTGATGCGTTTCTTGACTTGAACAGACAATTACTTGAAGCATATTCCTCTTGTCATAGTCAGACTGAGGTTGAGGAGATGCAGTGGGAATTTTTCGATCGTCCATCATCTGACATTTGATCCTGGGGCTATATCNCCATCTGGNCTAAGTAGTCGTACGGACCCCTTGCCATCNTCGGCTGCCAAAAGCATACCTTCCGACATNACNCCCCTGAGTTTCCTAGGCTCCAAATTNGCGACAAAGACGACCAATGAGCCCNTGAGATCNTCNTTGGCATANTANTCCTTTAGACCNGCGCAAACAGTCCGNTCTTGTNCGNCGCCTTCTGATATCTTGACTACATAAAGGCGGTCAGCATTGGGGTGGTCGTCGACGGAGATGACCTTGCCAATCCTGAGTTCGACAGATGCAAAGGTATCGAAGTCAACGAATGCCACACCTTCGATGTGTGGGGTGTCGTTATTCATTTTGTCTGTAGATTCCTCATCTAACAGGATGCTCTCGAGATCAAGTCTGGTGAAAAGAGGTTCAGATTCAGGCAAGCGGGATGGGCGCTCTCCGCTAGCCATAGCATCATCCCACAACAAATCTCTCGGATTTCCCGGTTCTCCAATCATGCCCCACAATCTTTCTGATTGGAAGGGCATGTATGGATAGGTGAGTATTGAAAGAACGCGTAGGCTATGCCATGCGGCAGATAATGGTAACAACGCTTTCTGTATTTCTTCTGGGTCATCTGAACGTAGATACTTCCAAGGTTCCGATCTTTGAAGAAAGCCGTTACCCTCCTGTGATATGTCCATTATCTTCCTGAGCGCTTCTTTGAACCTCTGACGTTCCATCGAGTCAATTGCCCCCTCGATCTTCGACTCTATGAATTTCCAAAAATCAGGATATGCCTCCAAACCAGGCATGGAGGCAACAGGGTTCACACCATCTTTGGAAGCACGTTTGACTAGTGAGAGCACCCTATTCACATAATTGCCATAATTACCAATCAACTCTGAATTTACACGTTCTACAAACTCGTCCCATCGGAAATCTGTATCGTGAAGTTCTGGCATGTTTATGGTCAAATGATAACGAAGTGAATCAGGATCATATCTTTCAAGGAATGTTGGAAGCCATACTGCATGCTTTCGACTTGTTGAGAATTGATCCCCGGAGAGCATCAAATATTCATTGGATGCTACATTGTCCTCGAGATGGAGCTTCGCATGCTCGTCCTTCCCTGTGTTGAGTGCTAATAGTATGGCAGGCCATATTATGGTGTGAAATGGAATGTTATCCTTGCCCATGAAATATACGTGTTTGACCGATTCTCCATGTATCCACCACTTCTTCCAAATATCCTCATCAGCAACAATATCTGACTTACTCGCATGTTGTTCGGCCCATATTCTTGCACATGTCAAATACCCTTGAACCGCATCGAACCAAACGTATACGCGTTTAGATGCCCATACATCCCCGTCCAAAGGTATCGATACACCCCATTCTATATCTCTTGTAACAGCACGTGGACGCAGTCCCATATCTAGCCAATTCTTTGTCATAGATCTGACATTAGGCTTCCAGACCCTCTGTCGTTTTGAAGCGTGAATTTCCAAGTCTTCCTGTAGAAGATCTAACCTGAAGAAGAGATGATCGGTTTCCCGAATTTCTACAGGGTCTTCAGGATTGAGTTTAGAGACGGGTTCAATCAGCTCTTCGGCTTCATAAGTTGCACCACACGAGTCGCATTGATCGCCTCTGGCGCCATCCGAAGAACATCTCGGACATTTCCCCAAAACGTACCTATCAGGAAGGAATTGTATCTCGCCATTATCCTTGATGGAGCAGAACTGCTCCATTGTTTCCCTCTTCAAGAATCCNTTCTCATGTAATTCCAATATTACTTCTTGGACAAGTTCATGATGTCTTGAGTCAGAAGTTCTGCCATACAAGGCGCCACCGTAATCTACACCCCTGGAATCGATATTGTCGCCCCAAGAGCAACCAAGTTTCAATAAAGAATCAAGTATTTTTGCATGATTCTCATCAACGATCTCCTGCGGTGTTTTCCCAGTTTCATCGGCAGTTACAGTTATCGGCGTCCCGTGCTCATCGGAGCCGCTTAACATCAAAACTCTCCTCCCCCTCATTCGTTCATACTTGTACTGTATATCAGCAGGAAGACAATTACCTGCCACATGCCCCAGATGAAGTGGACCATTGGCATACGGCCAAGCCATAAAGATAGCAACATGCATGTCTTCCACGAGTCGACTCTTGAACAGCCACATATTTAGGAGATGGGCAAACTCGTAGTCACGGAGCAACGCAACCTCATGCATACTAGCATTGTCCAATCTCTTCTTCGGAGGAACGCCTGAAGTGACACCCGTATCTGCTATTTTGCTATATGGAACGGTCGCCCTGGGAGTTTCTTTTATCTGCTCGATCCTCGAAGCGGTTCTACTTAGCACAACTAGGGGCCACATACTTGCAGTGCAGCCCAAGATGCCCACAACCGCTGAAAGGTGGTTGGCTTTCAAGGATGACCCGGAACGCCCACTTACGGCGATACTCACTTTAAACACGATCGCGCACACCGTGGGTGCACTAGGTGTAGGTTCTGAAGTTGAAAATGCATATCCCGGGGAGTATGCGCTAGCAATAGCATCCACTATTCTGACGTTGCTCGTCTTGCTCTTGTCAGAAATCCTTCCAAAAACGGTAGGGACACTCTATTGGAGGCGGCTTACGGTTAGTGCGGGATTAATACTTCATTGGATGACTATAGTATTAGCACCCATCATATGGCCAATCGAAAAGACCCGTCGGCTTCTCCCATCTGTGAAGGAGGAGGCGATGACTCGAGATGAGATATCCGTAATAGCAGATATAGCCGAAGAGACTGATGTCATAGATGAGAGGGAAGAGAGTGTCATTCAGAATCTATTAATGCTCAAAGAGATGACTGTGGGTGCGATTATGACTCCCCGGACCGTTATGACCTACGTGGAGTCACATGATACGATCGGTTCAGTCATGGATCGCATCCCAGTAATGGTCCATGGGAGAATGCCGGTTTTCGATGAGGATGCTGTAGTTGGGATGGTACTGAGGTCTGATATCCTCAGGAATGCAGCTGCAGATAATTTTGATCCGGCGATGACTACCATAATGCGTCCAATTTCGAGTGTTCATTCTGACGGTTCCATAGATGCAGCACTCAGAATAATGCTAGAAAACAGAGTACAAATTTTGACTGTGGAAGAAGAGTTTGGCACCATCATAGGCCTTGTGACAATGGAAGACGTCATTGAAACTTTACTCGGTGTCGAGATTGTGGACGAAGCGGACATTGAGGGCATAGAGGAAGGAGCAGTCCGAGAAGATATGCGCGAACTGGCAATGATGCGTCGAGAAGAAGAGTAGCTCAATCTAGATTAACAGTATCTTCTTCTTTCTCGGAGAGAAGGCCCCTCTTCTCTGCATAGTCGCTGAGTTGATCTAGTCTCTTCAGCCATCCTTTAGAGCTCCCAGTCTTGGTAGATCGGACCAGCCACACGCCACCGAATATCCTCTCCCAGAGTCCTCTTTTGGCCATAGAGAAACGGGTCAATAACCAATCGAAGAAGAGAGGTAGTAAAAGAAGAAGGCCGATCACTCTGAATATGGCTGACCCTGTTGATTCCCCCAAGGGCGAAGAGAGGTCGGAGAGCATTGTTAGGGCTGTGACTAGGCCGATGATCGCAAATGGAAAGTTCAGCCCTTTGAGGAATGTGTATGCCCAAGAGGCATTGTTACCGCTGGAAGTGACGAACTTGGTCCGGGAGACTATGTTCCCGACAGTTCTGTTGAATCTTGATGGCAAGAACCCCACATTACCAAAATAAAGAAGCATCCCACCTAAGATTATGTAAGTTGCATCAAAATTTAATCCCCAAGCGAATACACCGACAACGGGAAACATCCAACCATAACCTACGATTACATCTACGAATCTTCTGAAGGCCATCTGGCCACTGGTAGGCGCCTCGAAACCATCTGGGAACGAAGGTAACTCGGATGGTTCGGGCCTAGCCTTAGCATCTTTCTTTTCTCGACGCCTCGAAAATCGAGATTCCCTCTTTGGTTTCTCTACCCTCGCTGGACTCTTTGCAGGAGTTTTCTCTACAACCTTCGCAGAGGCCTTTGCAGGAGACTTTTTCTTAGGAGTCTCCTTAGGGGTTTTTCCGGATTCGGCCTTCTCTAGCAATCCCATGTCATACCCTCACTGAAGCGCCTCGCCCATAGTCTTGTAGTGTTCAAAGTCCTCTGATTGTGTAAAACTTTCAATTTCGGAGGCCGGCAAATCACCCAAAACTTCGTTGATAAGCGCAAAGAAATCCTTCCTCTCTTCTTCAGGGGCATGGTGTGGGTCTGTTCCCACCTTCTTGTAAAGATCATATGCATCAGATTCGGTAAAGGATTCTATGAATTTGGAACTTTGATTGCCGAGAAGCGTATCCACTATACTGAAGAGTCTAGCAAAGTCATCATTCGCTTGTTTTAGTCTTGTGATAGCTGCAGCAAACTCTTCGAATTCCATTGTCCCGCTATCGTCCTCATCNGCAGTTTGGAAGAAATCGACCAACTCGTCCTCTTCAAATGAGGATAGCATTTCAGTNCTTATTCCCGTTGCATCAGACACCTTTTGTATGAAAGCGGGTTCTTCCATAGAGTGTATGAACTCATCAAGAGTNAGATGATCCGTATCCTTCGGTTTCTCGATAAGCTCGACCTTGGGTGCTATATCCCTAACAACTTGTTGTTGTTCTTTCCTCATGACTATGATTTCTCTGTCTAGTTCTGTTCCAAACCTATCAGAGAATCTATTGATTAGTGATCCTCTTTCCCCCTTTGCGATTCTGTCTATGTGGCCATACATACCATCTAGCCCGTCGGAGCCTATGTTGGCCGCTTTCCTGGCGCTCCAGAGCGANTCGAGGTCTTCTTCNGCTGGATCTTTGTTCTTGTCAGACCATTCATGATCATACTCACCCAAGTCAGGAGTGGTGACAGTTCCTTGGCCCCCTCCAATGGGCACTAAGCTATCAAAGTCCTCATTAGGCGGATTTTGAGGAAGTGGTGGGGGCACCATAGGAGCTCCCTGTCCATCCATCGGGGGGGGTGGCGGGGGCGGGGGCATAGGAGGTAATTTCCCCTTCTTCTTACGTCGTGGGATTAGGCCCATGGTACACTCTCAATCAATTNCGGGTTTCAACGTTCGCCGAATGTGTAGCTAATGTGTGCTATTCAAGGACGTACTAGCTCAGCCCAGCCTTTAAGTTGCAAAAACATAGCCATCCCCTCATCGACAACATACTCGCTTCCTGAATTTCCATCTATCTCCCTATCATTTATTATCGCTCTAACGTCATCAATTAAAAGACGGATTTTGGTATTCTCACTTCCTGCGAAAACAATTGCTTCTTTTAATGGATCAAATGGGTTAGAGCCGTCTGGATCTAATCTTTCGAAAGGTATCTCTGTAACTCTGAGACCTGATTTGCCATGGAGGCTCCCGAGATGGCGTATTACTCTCTTGACATCGACCGTCACATTCTCGTCTGTCTCGCCCCCTATTACCGAAACTGTGGAGTTGGCATGCACTAGTGCCCAGAATAGGCTCGTTCCAGATTCTCCGAACACTTTGAGGGATCTATCTCGTTTCAATCTTGAAACATGATCCTTGCTGGAGGCTTTCTCTATCAGTTCTAGCATTCTGGGTCGACTAACAGGATGGTTTTGCCCTCTTGCTTGTTCTATCAGACTATTAACGCTAAATGACCCGTTTGACCCATTTGCTGCTTCAGAAAGCATATTNGATATTCTTTCTACACCTTCATCCAGTCTTCTGGACCATCCNGAGTTTTCTTTTTGTGATGCTGATACCTCTAGCCCAACACCGCGTATGTAGGTTACAATCTCTCTTCTAGCATTTGAGTCCAGATGGAATAGTGACGGGTCTCTTAGATGAATATGGAAACCCCTGTGCCCTGAGAAAGTAAACTGAGCATAATCTCTGTTGAAGCCAAATTCCGGCTCTAGGAAGTCGTTCCAGAGGGACCATGCCTGATCTTGTATGGCAGATATTAGATTGGGAAAATCAGTGGGACTGATGCCATGCAAATGATCACCGTCTAGATCGAAGATTAGGTCAGCTCCTCTCCATCCTTTTTCAGACATCGTTCTTTGAGAAGGATCATCATAGTAAGCTGTTGAATGAAAGCATGAGTGAGGGAATCTCTGGCAGAGGTAGGAGTGGAGTGCACCTGCATCCGTAAATGAGCGATGCCGATCTGTTGCCCCGTCCCCCCATGGCATAAACATCCACTCACGACGTCTGAGGCGTGGAGGCAACCAGATGTCGTTCGGTTTCATAGACCTGTAGAAGTCTGAAAACCTCGAACCTATACGACTCCAACCTTTCGCCACGTCTAAGCGATAGAGAGGAAGAACTTCAAGATGGCGTCATTCCATTCTTAGACCTGGAACCTTTTTTGGCTCCGTTGAGGGTTCTGCCCCTGTAAGTTCTAGATAGGCCTCGTAGGACAGATACTCGCCATCGTGAACTATCGCCTCGGAGAATTTCAAGGGCTTTCCAGTCTTAGCACACTTTGGGCCGAGTTGGCCAGTAGCGGTGGATAGCCTCTCATCATCGGGCATGTACNCACGAAAGAGCACAGATACTTCATGGTGGCGATTGCCATGGAGTATGCCAAGGCAATTTATACAACCTCGACAGCGCCTATGNCATGACGACTCATTACAGCATAGGCCATTCNCCGGATCCAGATGACGCATTCATGTTCTATGCCATGACAGAATCCCTAATAGACACGGGCGATAGACGATACGAACATGTCCTCGTAGACATACAGACGCTCAATCAACAAGCTTTGGAGGGCGCTCATGATGTGAGCGCTGTCTCAATACATTCCTATCCGACAATTTCCAATAATTATTCCTTAATGAATTGTGGCGCTTCTATGGGGGAGGGATATGGGCCGATGATAATATCAACTTCAGAATCATCTNTTGAAGAAGCATCTGAAGCTACGATAGCAATACCCGGATTAGGCACTTCCGCTTATCTAACATTGAGGCTTGCTTTAGGTGATGTGAATGTAGAAGTAATGCCATTCGATGAGATTCTGCCCTCTGTAGCATCTGGCAAATCTACTCATGGCCTGATCATCCACGAGGGGCAACTGACTTGGAAAGATGAGGGGGTACACCTGGTGTTAGACCTAGGGGTATGGTGGAATGAAAAAACCGGTCTTCCACTACCTCTAGGAGGAAATGTCGTCCTAAAGTCTCATGGCGCAGAGATGTGTGAACACATAGCTAATGATGTGAGGCTCTCAATAGAGCATGCAATATCTAATCCTGAATCCGCACTCTCTTTCGCAAAAAAGTGGGGCAGGGGGATATCTGACGAAACTAACGAAAAATTCGTTGGGATGTATGTCAATCAACGAACCATCGATTATGGCGACGATGGAAGAGAAGCTGTAATGAGATTCTTAGAAGAGGGTCAATCTATCGGATTAGTCGATTCGGACTTTGACCCTAGAGCCATTGATTTCATAGGCAGGACACATAGTCGATAAAACATGGATAAGCCAGAGATATCCGAGTTCGATTCCGTTGATCCCGCTCCTGCCAGTGAGATGCTATCGGTACCAACGTTAAGGCGAACCATATGCGATGAAAATGAAAGAATGTTTCAAAGAATGAGGGCACTTTTTGCCTTGAGGAATATCGGAGGGGTTGAGGCTGTTGAGGCCCTTGCAGCTGCCTACTCTTCCAAATCGGCCCTCTTGAAACATGAGATCGCATATGTGATGGGCCAAATGCAAGATCCTGCAGCAGTACCGCACCTCATCGAACGTCTCGAGGATCGTGATGAAGATCTCATGGTACGTCATGAAGCAGCTGAAGCACTCGGAGCTATTGGAGATAGAATAGCATTGGCAACGTTAGAGAAATTCGTAGGGGATCCAGAACCGGTTGTCGCTGAATCCTGTGAAGTAGCGATGGATCTGTTAGAGTATGTCGCATCCAAAACCTTAGACTACGAAGTAGCAGATTGAATACTATTTCGAGCTAAACCAGTATCCATGCCACAAACATCGACAAGGAATCTCGTAAGCCCTTCCACAGACTCCTCGTCTAGTATGTTGGAAACCTCCGAACGGAAGTATTGATCCATTCTACTGGGAGTTAGGCCTATCTTGTCAGCAGCGATCCGGACAACTTCTTCCCTTCTATGAATATCATTCATGAAGGCCTTATAGTTAGAGATTAGTTCAGTCTTAGCTTCCAATATGCCTTGATTGTCGGATGACTCGTGTGTAGCAAAAACGCCGAAAACCATTGGGAGACCTGTTGAGCGGGTCCACTCAGCTCCAAGATCTAATTGAACGAGGGATGGGTGTTCAGCAGCGGCCCTCAATGCCCTGTCCCCAATTAGTAGGGCCCCGTCGCACTGTTGGAGCATGGAACTCAAATCTGGCCCCAAATCTATCGCTCGAGGGTCAAGGCCTTGTTTGTCCAAATACCACCTTAGCAATCTTTTCGAGGTAGATGAATCGGTTGGAAATGCTATATCTCTCATGTGATCTGGAGGGCGATCGCCGAATAAGAGCACACTTCCAACATGGCCCATAGAGACTATTCCAAGGTCCCCGACGAGCCTTAGGGTATCATTATGTTTCGCGAAATCAGCAGAGGGTATCGGAGCCATCAGGCAGTCTCTTCGAAGTACATGCCCCGTCAACCATGAAGGGGGGGCTGGCAGTATTCTCCATTTTTTTGACAGATTGTGGTACAAAGGATCACAATTTGTGAAAGCTACGCGTCCTATGGTTCTATTCCACACAATATCACCCCACTATCGGTAGACTTCTAGATTCTGGACGGTTTTTCAACGTGTGTGATTTGAATCTCGTATATATCGTATTTCTTTGGATAGCATCTTGCCCCGTGGACTCAATCATCCGTATGAGGCCATCCATACCTGTGTTGAGGGGGGTGCTCGAACCTGCAGAGTGCATAATCTCCTCCTTCTCTACAGTTCCATCGAGATCGTCGGCTCCATTGAGGATTGCTAGAGAAGCTAGATCGTCTCCAATGTTCATTCTGTAAGCCTTCAGATGAGGTATATTATCAAGCATTAATCTGGATATTGAGATAGTCCTCAGGACCTCTTCGGCACTGGGTATCTTTGCCTCGGGTAAACGTGTTTTGTCGGGTAAAAATGGATATGGGACGAAGCATTGGAATCCCGAAGTCTCATCCTGCAGTCTTCTGAGTAAATCCAGATGTGTGATTCTGTCTCTGAGGGTTTCGACGGTCCCAAACAGCATGGTACAATTCGTTGGGAGTCCCGCTTCATGTGCTGATCTATGTATTGAGAGATACTCAAGACTGGATTCTTTCCCCCTGCATATTCTATCCCTGACTGAATCTACGAGGATTTCCGCACCTCCTCCAGGAATTGCGTCCAAACCTGCATCCATCAACTTAGTCAGAGTTTGAGCTATAGACATACCAGAACGTTTGGCGATGTGCTTGATTTCCACTGCTGTCAAAGATTTGATTGTGATGTGCGGAAATTCTTTCTTCATGGCCCGATATAGATTTTCATAGTGCTCAATAGTCCAATTCGGGTGGAGTCCTCCGACAGAATGTACTTCATCGATAGATTCCGAATAAGGACGTACCCTATCCAGATATTCTTCTACTGACAAGTAATACGCATCTTCGTGTTTCGAACCTTTTCTAAATGCACAGAATCTGCAGGCAAGAACGCATATATTGGTCGTATTTACATGCAAGTTGAGATTAAAATGTACCTTATCGCCGTGCATTCTTCTCTTAATAGAGTGGGCTAATTCGCCGAGTTGCATCAGAGGTGCGTTCTTGTACAGCGACAGGCCTAACTCTACGTCGATTCGCCCGCCTTCGGAAATGATAGCACGAGCACGATCCATAGCTTCCTCGACTTCTGAATTAGTCAGATTAAGATCCAGCGACATAGAGCCGCTGTTATTGAGCATGAACCGTCCTTCTAGACCCCTATCTATAATTGAATGGCTAACTCCATAACAACCAAAACGATAGGTAACCAATAAGGACCAACAGAATCACGTTGAGGTATGCAGGGTCACACCATAGAACAATTGATTGAGGCTGCATCAAAATGCAGAAGGAGGATTGTCGAAATGGTATACAAGGCTCAATCAGGCCATCCTGGCGGCTCTCTATCGTGTATAGATATCCTTGTGGGCTTGTACAAAAGCGCTATGAGATTCGACCCAAAGAACCCTGATTGGGGAGATCGTGATAGATTTGTCATGAGCAAAGGACATGCTAGTCCTGCCGTATACTCGATACTGAGGGAAATTGGAATTCTGGAGGATTCAGATCTAGATGGATTCAGATCACTTGGGTCCGTATGTCAAGGCCATGTAGACAGAAAGTGGACAGATGGTGTCGACTTTTCTGCAGGGAGTCTNGGCATGGGACTTTCATTCGGACTTGGGTCGGCACTTGCAGCTAGACTCGACGGGTCTGAGAGGCACACATGGGTATTGTTAGGGGATGGGGAGATACAAGAAGGGCAAATATGGGAGGCTGCGATGTCCACAGCCCATCTAGAGGTATCTAATCTCACTGCTATAATCGATAGGAATAGGATACAGAATGATAATTTCGTGGATGAACAAATGAGGGTCGGGGACGTCGCTTCCAAATTCCACTCATTTGGATGGAATGTTATCGAGATTAACGGTCACGACATGAAGGAGATCTTAGGTGCTCTATCTGATGCAAAGGGAAGTGTAGTGCCTACAGCCATTGTGGCAGCGACAGTAAAGGGGAAAGGAGTTTCCTTTATGGAAAATAACCCTGCTTTCCACGGGGCGGCTCCAAATGACGAGCAGTATGCTGAAGCAATGGAGGAATTGGCATGACTGGAATATCAGAGCCAGGAGCATCAAGAGATGGATATGGCGATGCGTTGCTTGATTTGTCATCTGATGAGAGAGTTGTAGTTCTGGAGGCAGATCTTGGAAAGTCCACCAAATCCTGCCACTTCAGATCACTATATCCTGACAGAACGTTCTGTCTTGGTATAGCCGAGCAAAATATGGCACTAGTTGGAGCAGGCCTTGCGGAAGCTGGGAAGATCCCTTTCGCGAGCACTTTCGCGATATTCTCCGAACGAGCCTTTGAGCAGTTCAGGAACGGCATTGCTAGAACNGGGCTCGTTGTGCATTTATGCGGAAGTCACGGAGGCATGCATACCGGTCAAGATGGAAGTAGCGCTCAATCTACAGAAGATCTGGGTATCTTCAGAACCCTTCCAGGCATGACGGTAATGCATCCATGCGACAGAAACTCGGCCCGATCCTTGACACGCAATCTACTAAACCATGAATACCCATCTTACACGAGAACCGCTCGTAATAAGACTAGAGAGATATATTCTGAGACAGAGGCAGATAGTTTGGAGATAGGCGTAGCTTCCGAGTTGAGATCGGGCGAGGATGCGACGATAATCGCTTGTGGTGTGATGGTAGAGCGATCTCTGGATGCTGCGGAAGAACTCGCAAATCGAGGTATTGAGGCTAGAGTCGTAGATATGCACACTCTGAAGCCTATAGATAAAGATGCGATTCTCAAAGCAGCAAAGACTGGCGCCATAGTAACAGCTGAAGACCATTCAGTCATAGGCGGACTTGGATCTGCTGTTGCTGAGATCTTATCGGAGGAATACCCGACCAGAATGAAGATGGTTGGGGTTAGGGACAAATTTGGTGAAAGCGGATCTCCAGANGAAATCATGAATAAGATGGGGCTGACTACTGACAATATAGTTCAAAGAGTGATAGAATTAGTGCGAAAACCTGGGCGTACTTGATGTAGGCCTTCGTATCCGAATCACTCATGGTCGACGAGTCCGTACTAAGAGACCTACTCGATGGAAAGATATCTCCTGAGGAGGTCGATGACCCAAATATAGTTAGTCTGATAGAGCGAATATATGGTGCAGAAGCGCTTGAAAAGCTTGGTCTAAGGCAGACAGATTCGGCTCCGAGGAGTTTTTCTGAGCCTATTCCGGAAGATGTAGATTCTACAGAGTCTGATACCGAAGGGATTGGCGATATTCAAGACGATGAAGCACGATGGGGGCCGAGATGGACTATTCTCGTGTTCGGGATCCTGACGACTGCACTTTTCGTGTTTAACGTCTATGCAGGCGTTGGAACTGTGGTTGATCTTTGTGAAACCGACTCCTGCGGGGAAACCTACACTATAGGAAACGCTCCAGATCTGGAATCTTCTGATAGTTGGAGGGAGCCGGGAACACTGACCAACGAGGATATCATAGTCATAAGTACGACTTCCATAATAGGAGTAGTAGGTCTGACTGGAAGATACAGATAGAAATCCGCATCGAGGTCATTCAGATGGATTTGGCTACTCTTAGCATAGTAGGCCTCATAACGATCGCTGTGCTTTCCTTGTGGGCCTTTTTGAAAGGACGCGTCGAACTCCTAAAAGAGAGTCTTCTATGTGGAATCCTGCTTGCTATAGCAGATCTCGTTGTCGAGCTTCTCGGGACATCAATAGGAAAATGGGAATACGTAGAATCTGTTTTATTCCTGGGAGACCGCGTACCCCTGGAACTCGTACCAATCTTCTTTTCTCTCGGCATGTTGATTTCATTTGTCTATCAATGGCTAAATGAATCGGAGTTGGACATCTCGCTCAGTCTTTCTCTAAACACAATCATTCTTCTTGGCATGTCTGTATACATTTTCAGGAGTTTCAATGATCAGCCCGTTGCTCTGGTAATGATCTCCGTTCCACTAGGTTTTTGGGGTCTTATGCAGATAGAAGAGAGACGTATGAAAGCGCTGAGCATCATGTTTGCAAGTTTCGTAGGAGTGGCGGATTATGTCATCGAGGTGATGATAATTAATTCAGGAGGGTATGGCTATTCTGCTGGTTTCAGAGCTGAGACCCCTTTGACATACAGTATGGTAATTATAGCCATATTTGGAGTCATTGAGTGGGGCAGGAAAAGACGGACTAGTACATCTTAGCAAGATGCTGCTTCCTAACTGTCTCCTTACCTGTTATAATGCATATTCTAGGTGACTCGTATGGCTCAAATGAATCACCTAGAAGCGTTAAATTTGTAGATTTTTCTAGTTTTTCTGCGTCCGCGTCGTTGCCGTCGAATGCAACTTCGTAGACCGTCCCTTGATCTAAATCGGAGGGTTTCAAGGGGAGTGACTGAAGAACTGACATCTTGGATTCCATCAGATTTGAGGATCTCACTCTAAGCTCTGTAGACACGTCTTCAAGAGACTGCAATACGATTTCTTCTAAAAGATTGAGAGGGTGGCTCGCCTTGGTGCCGGTTCTAAGGGACATCACAAAGGACCCGCTGGATAAATCGCGTGGACCAATTTCCAACCTAAGAGGCACGCCCTTGATTTCCCAGTCATAATGTTTAGCGCCGGGACGCATATCTCTTGAATCGAGTCTGGCCCTGATTCCAGATTTCTTCAGTCGTTCTACGATTTTTGACGCCTGGGGCTCGACGGCCTCGTCAAGATGTGCCGCGACAGGCATAACCACGACTTGGATAGGTGCGATCGATGGGGGCATTATGAGTCCGGCGTCATCACCATGAACCCCCACCACAGCTCCGAGAAGCCTCTCACTCATCCCAAATGTAGTTTGATGGCAATTATTCTGACTTCCATCCGCACCCTCGTATGTGATATCGAATGCCCGAGCCCACTGGTCCCTGTAGTGGTGATATGAGGCTATTTGCAGCGTCCTCCCGTTAGGCATGATTGCATCGACTGCATTAGTGTACCAAGCTCCAGGGAATGTGTCCCAGACTGGCCTCTTCGATATGATTGCAGGGAGGCAGAGATCGTGAAGGAGCCTCCGAACTATATCTGAATCCTCATCTATCTGCGCATCTGCTCCAGATTGATCTGCATGCGCAGTATGAGCCTCGAAAAAGTGGATCTCGCGTACTCTGATGAAAGAACGAGTCTGCTTAGTCTCGTATCGAAATGTATTGACAATCTGAAACGTTTTCAAAGGTAGATCAGCATGGGAGCGAATCCATAGCGAGAACATGGTATACATCGGAGTCTCGCTAGTGGGACGGAGAAACATCGGGACATCGAGATTATGTTCACCGGCATGTTTTACCCAATAGACTTCCTTCTCGAATCCCCCGATTTCTTCTTCGATCCGTAACTCAGAGGGATCAACGCCTTGTTCTCTCGCCATCTTAAGAGTCTGTACCAATTTATTCTCCTTATCCAAAAGATCGTGGGGCACCAACAATGGAAAGTTGTACTCATCGTGGTCTGTGTTCCTCATCTCAGTACGAACCAGTGCGTCTATGTTCCCCATCGCACTCCAACCATATGGTTTCCATACATCCATTCCTTTGATCGGGTACCGCTTATCGACAAGATCTGCTATCTCCACTATAGCAGGGTACCACGAATTGAAGTCTTCCTTGGGGGGGATGCCTCTTTTGGCGCTACCTGGACCCTTGGGCATAGTCCTTCCACCGCGTCATACCCTTCAAAATGCCGGGTGTATCTACTCCATCCAGGCTGAAATAATTGATTCTAATGATATGGAGAGATCTTCTAAATCCGATATCTCTTCCACATCGTTCTTGGTTACCAAATGAGCCCTTGGCCCGGGGCCTTCGAGATTCTCCAATAAATTAGCTACAGCTACATCGCTTCCACATTTTTCCATGTGGAATCTCGCTCTAGAAATTAACTCCATGACCTCTATTCCACTTTCTAGTTTGAACGATATTATCTTAGCATCAGGGTCACTATCTCGTATGCAATCGATCAATCGAGGTGATGGTTCAAGATCTATGGGTCCGGGGCGTTCGGAGGATGACATCTTCTCCATCGAGGGGTTAACTGGCTGGAAATCTAGAATAGCTGCTGCAACAATCCACACATCCGGTATAGAATTAGAAATAACAACACTAACTGCATCAATCATCTCTTGGGGCGTTCTGGCCTTTATGTCGCATTCAACCTCGTTCGTTTCCACGACGCCGGAAATTCTGGTGACACTATGCCCCATCCTCTCCAAGTAGTCGCTTATGTGAATGCCAGTTTTACCTGAGGATTTGTTCGTAATTACACGTACAGGATCGATCGATGACTCTGTAGCTCCATAAATGACAGCTATATTGGCTCTATTTGGGAGATTTCCGTTAATCGTCGCTGATGCAAATCTGACTATGTTTGAGGGAGATGGTTGCTTCCTTCTCCCCTCTTCGGATGGAGAAACTAACACCTTGTACCCTATCGATTTTACTCTCTCGATCATATCCCTTGTAACTGCATCGTCAAACAAGTCATCATGCATTGAAGGGACCAGAAGGATGGTTTTCCCAGCCCCAGAAGCTGCCGTTATCGCCATCATCGCAGGATCATCCATAACTCCAGCGCATATTTTTGATAGCGTGTTCCTTGTTGCTGGCGCGACAAGAACGAGATCTGGTGTTTTCAACCCTGGTAAATCAGAAGACCAGCCTGTATTCACTTCACTACTGGTTGCCCATCCAACGGCGAGCGGCGAGATGATTTTCGTGGCTTCTGACGTCATAGTCACGATGATTTCAGCCCCATGCCTGCGCAACTCTCTTGCCAGCCTTACTGTCTCAACAGCAGCTATTCCCCCAGTCACAACAAGGTGCACCAACTTACCCTTCAAGGAGTCCCCAGACAGTTGAACATCGGAGTCGCGCACAGGTATACGGCCAACGTTGTTTGCTTTCAGGTCATCGACAGACTAAACCTAGATGGCTGGCGGAGTGTGGACATGGAGGGGATAGGGGAACGCCTTCACCGTCGAACAACTCCGTTCATGCTCCTTGATGCCGTTATACTAGCAGTCCTTCTAGCGAGCCACGTAACCATCTTTGGATTCCTGCTATCTACCATAGCGTCTATTGTGGGTGCCTCTGCATTGTTGTATGTTGTAATCAGCGCCTATTCGTTCAGGAGGTTNCGTCCGGGATCCCTGTCCCAGGCTATGAATGCCTTCTACGTTCTTTTCACGTTGTATGTGTCAATTGGCATCATTGATTTTCTTGCAGCTGGACTGTTGGGCGATGGTTGGCTATTCATACAGGCTTTCCTAGTGCTATTGTTGGCACGATCGTGTTTGCAACGAAGAANAGCGCTAAATGATCCTCGTTTTAGATCATGGTGGACGATATCTACTGGGGAAGATGTTTTGGGAATTGAACTCTCCGATGGAGAAGTACTTGCGACTTGCCCCTCGTGCTCATCTATGCTCGCGGTGATTCCTGAGAAGCTTGACAAAGGTGATCTCTGCCCTATTTGCGGAAAGTCCCTAACTGGTGGTTAACTCGATGGTGTTCAAGGTGAATAGGATCAAGGCTATTTTACTGGCCCTAGCATTCCTTTCTGCACCCTTAGCTGGATGCTTCGGTTCAGATGGTGACACATTGGAAGAAGATCAGGAGCATTGGCTTCCACCCGTGGAAGATAGACACGGGATGGAGTATAGAACTGATGATGTATTCTCACGAGTGTCCTGGAATGGCAGTTATGAGACTGACTTAGTTCGTTCAATCTACGTCGAAATACCCGAGATTGATGCTTCTGATGGTGGGGCTGGAGTTACTGGAGGAGCTGAGGTCCACCTAGGACTCTGGATGCCCCTGATAGAGGGATGCGATTGGGACTCGGATGCGATAAAGGATGAATGTAAGATTCCTGTAATAACAGAAATCGGTCCTTATTACGATGATGGGGATGTAGATGCTCTGACGCCTGCCGATCGTCTTGGTCGGTTCTTGATAGAAAATTTCGTCCCCCACGGTTTTGCAGTCGCTCAAGTATCTGTTTTCGGTACAGGAGAGTCTAATCATTGCATGGATTTGATGGGCCATGACGAGCAGTTGGGAATCAAGGGAGCCATAGACTGGCTAGGGACGCAGGCATGGTCGAATGGCCGTGTTGCAGCGATAGGGAAATCCTATGATGGTAGTACACCATGGAACGCTGCTGCCTCAGGTTCAGAATATCTCACCACAATAGTCCCAATGTCTGGCTTGATAGGAATGCATGACCTGATGTGGAGGAACGGGAGCATGGAGGCCCGTGGCGCCATTATGCACAATGGCGTTTACGGTTCTTTCGGACTTGATGGTGATAGCGGGGATATTGAGAATGCTTGCGAGGGTTACCTCGAAGGGTATTATGCAGGTCCAGCGGCTTACATGACGGGTGATAATCTGGGATGGGTGGGCTCGGATTATTGGGAGGAGCGTCATTTTCTGACCCGTGCTCTGGAAATGTACGGTGGTTCAATCTACATCATCCACGGACTACAGGACTGGAACGTTGACCCTCATATGGCATTTCCAACTCATCAGATGGCTATAGATGCGGGATTCGACGTAAAGGGCCTTTATGGCCAGTGGGCACATGATTATCCTGATCGTGATGGGGGGCATTCTAGCCTTTCAAGCGGAAGGGGGGGCGAGGCCTACCCTTACACCCTGCGATGGGATTGGGGAGATGATCTTCTAGAGTGGTTTGATTTCTACCTGAGGGATATCGGACCGCAACCCCGACTCATCGCCGAGGTTCAGGATAACATGGGTGGTTGGAGAGTGGAATCCACCTATCCCCCCGAAGATGTAGAATGGCTAATGGTTGGAATGGATAAATGCGACTTCTTTGGAAGTGCTGTTATAGGTTCAAACACGCAATCCCACTTCTCATGCCCTGAATTTGAAGAAGACACCCGCATAGTGGGAACTCCAACNTTCCATATCGAGGTCCAGATATCGCTGTTCTCGACATCTGGTCACCTCTTTGTAGAGATGCAACGATCTTCTGACGGTCTACATCTGGGGCATGCTGTGATGGACCTAAGATTCCATTCAGGGGGGAANGAAGGTGAGATCTTGGCACCCGGGAGCACTGTAATTGCTAAGATGGAGTTTTTCGGAATGGACGTCGTCATACCTGCGGGCGATGGTGTTTCCCTCTTCTTGAGTCAAACGGGAGAAGATTATGTCCCAAGCCCTGTGTCTACGCAGGCAGTGACTATCTCGACAGATGCTGCGTCCACATTGGGTCTCTCTATAGTCGATCGTACATGCGAGGACCTCTTCCTGCCTCCGATGGCTGTGGATTATCCCTTTTGTGAAAATTGACTATCCGACATATCTTCTTGGAGGTAGCACCTACGACCGCTCAATTGCAACCCCTATCCCCATGCCTCCTCCGATACACATTAGCGCCATAGCCCTGGACCCAGCCGAACTCTCGAGGAGCGAGGCTGCTTGGCCCAGTATCCTAGCCCCGCTGGCGCCTAGAGGATGTCCTATCGCGATAGCGCCACCGTGGATGTTTACTCTTTCAGCATCCAATTCNAGTTCAGAGATGGTCGCGATACTCTGAGAAGAAAATGCTTCATTAACTTCAAATAAATCAATATCAGAGAGTTTCCACCCTGTTCTGTCTGAAAGCTTTCTTCCAGCAGAAATCGGACCGATTCCCATCATACTGGGGGGGACTCCGGTCACAGCTCCTGCAACTATCTTGGCCATCGAGGGCATATTCATCCTCTGAGCGTATTCCTCGGAGCAGACGATCATGGCTATAGCTCCATCAGTGAGTGGGGACGATGTTGCAGCTGTTACGGTTCCATTCTCTTCAAATGCTGGCGGAAGGCGTGCCATACTCTCTATCGATGTATTTGCTCTTATGCATCCATCGGCCAAAATTTCTTTCCCATCCATATCTGAAACTCCGATTATGTGCCTGTTAGCAGTCTCATACGCTGCAGCCTTCTTGTGGCTCTGAAAGGCAAATTCCTCCTGTTGCTCTCGTGTGATGTCATACTGTCTTGCTACATTCTCAGCAGTTGTCCCCATTGATATGTAGGCATCAGTAACGCCAGACTCTAGAACGGGGTGAGGGCTCCAATTGAATCCGCGCCTCTTAANTCTAGACATCGATTCTACCCCCGCTACTACGTAGCATTCACCCTGTCCGACACTAATGGCGTTCGCTGCTGATATTGCTGCCTGCATCGAACTACCACACAGCCTGTTGATGGTCATTCCTGGAACAGTTTCAGGGAGGTTGGAAAGCAAGGCGGCCATTCGGCCTATGTTGTAACCCTGCTCGCCCTCGGGGTACGCACAACCGACAATTACGTCATCGATATCATCCGAGTTCATGTTGAGGCGTGATACAATCTGCATTATACAAGACGCGACCATGCTCTCAGGCCTCATATTCACGAGTTCTCCCTTGTGCGCTCTGTGGAAAGGAGTCCGTACCCAGCCAGCAATGATGGGAGCCATGGCCGCGAGGAAGGACATGGCTGCTTAACGATTGAGTTGGACGAACCGCTGACCGGTGTGTATTAATCAGGGTCTTGTTACGCTGGCTCATGATTCGCGAATGTAGCGTACACGGTTATTTCTCTGATGAGCCTTTATGCCCCGCCTGCAATGATGAGGGCAAGTTCATCATGCGCTCTGGTGAACGAAATAGTATGGCAAGAAGGCTGGCCCTCATTCTAAGGCACGCTCCTGAGAAATTCGATCTGGAAATGGACATTAACGGCTGGATAGACATCAAAGATATCATTCGCCAATTCAAGAAAAGAGATGAACGTCGATATCACTGGCTAAGACCGCACCACTTCAGAGCTGTCTCTGAGACAGATCCGAAAGGGAGATACGAGGTTCGCGGTAACATGATTAGAGCCACATACGGACATACTGTCGAGATAGAACTGGATCTTCCTACGGAGAATATCCCCTCGTCCCTGTATTTCCCTTGTGGCCCTGAAGAGGTTGAAGCGCTCCTGGAAGCGGGGCTGATACCGTCGGGAAGAGCTCATGTTCACCTTTCAGGGAGTATAAGATCAGCAGGAGAGGCAGGCAAGGTTCATCACGATAGACCGGTAATACTTGACGTGGACACAGCTAGAATGGTGGCTTCCGGGCACACCGTTTGGCATGCAGGAGTTACTGTATACCTTTCAGAAAGCGTCGACCCTGAATTCCTATCAGTCGCCGACCCGAATGACCCAGAAATGCAGATTCTAACTGCTAAATGGGATGAAGAAGAGTGAACTAGGATTCTCTATATGTCCCACAAAGGGGGCAAAACCCTAGATCCGATGAGACCTTCTCCCCGCACGATGGACAAATCGTAGGATCCGGATTCCGTGCAGAGGGTATCTCTACAGGTCTTACTTTCGCATCCCTCTCAACGAATGGATCGCTGATGATCCCGCTAGATAGTGCTACGAGATCTGAGAAACTCTGAGCCTCATGTAAAGCAGAATTAAGCCGCCTGAGTGTTATTTTCCTTTCCTCGATATCCTCTATAGCTTCCGAATCTTCGATTCTTGCCTGTAACCATCGTTTGAATCTGGACATGTCCGCATCTTCGGCCATGACATATTGAATGAACGAGGACGGATGAACCTGTGGTCGACGGCGCACTCAAATGCATCGCTTAACGTGGTACCAACCGTGGGACGAATCATAATCAAATTTGGAGGTGCTTTGATCACCGATAAGGAATCAAGAAAAGTGTTCAGAGCGAATACTATTTCTGCTATCGCACCAATACTATCCAAGATGGTAAATTCCGGAATGGAATTCATAATAGTACATGGTGCAGGTTCTTTCGGTCATATAGATGCTAAGTCAGGGGACCTTGCTAGGGGACGTGTGTCTGGTAGAGAGGAAGAGCAACGTCGAGCAAGGGAAACGGTAAGAAATTCCATGAGTGAATTGAATGGCTCTGTGATATCTATTCTTGAGAGTCATGGAATTAGAAGCCGAAGCCACCCTCCAAGGGAGTGGGCTAATGGAACTGGCTCTAATTTCACTGGAGATATCAAAAGATTCGAAGAGAAAGGATACGTGCATGTGACATTTGGTGATGTGGTTGATGTTGCGGGGGATCGAGAGTTTGGTATTCTATCCGGAGATCACCTCATGGAGAGGCTCTCCACAGAACTTCCAGATGTTGAGAAAGTCATCTTCTTGTTAAACGGCATAGACGGGCTGTACGATAGGGATCCTAACGAGAAGGGTTCCCAGAAGATACCAGTTTGGACTTCTTCAACCTCTTACGAGACTTCTATCAACGAGTTAACTGANGTCACAGGCGGCATGGCATTGAAGGTCGAAGTTGCTGCGCGGATTTCCAAAAAAGTTCCATTGGTCGCATTCGTGAATGGTTTGGACCCAGTTAATCTTAACGATCTTCTAATCGGGAGCCGTTTCACAGGGACTCTGTTTGAGGGCCAAAAGTGATGAATGACTAATGGTTGGAATGAATCATGCGGGATGTACTCGAAGGGTTGGACTCTGACCAGAGATCCATGATGACAGAGCTTTGCATCCTAGTTGACAAAGACGATAATCCGATTGGTGGCGCTTCTAAGAAAGAATGCCACCATGGAGAAGGCGCTCTCCATAGGGCCTTTAGCGTCTTACTATTCGATTCGAACGATCGATTACTAGTACAAAAGCGAGCATCGACGAAGATCACATTTCCATCCATATGGGCAAATACCTGCTGCAGTCACCCACTCATGGTGTCGGAAGAGGGAGTAATGACAGAAGAGCCGGTTCGTTCTGCAGCCATAAGAAAAATGGAACAAGAACTCGGCATACCCTCAGAAATATCAAAGAAATGGGATTTTAAGGAGATTGGTAAATTCAAATACAGTTCAAGATGGAATCATGAGTGGATAGAGAGGGAAATCGATCATGTCCTAATGGTCAGAGGCGATACTGATATCAAGCCTAATCTGAATGAGGTCGAAGCGTTCGAATGGGTACATCTTGACGAAGTGGGAAATATGGTCACGCAAACCGGACGTTGGTCTGACGAGATAGTGGCTCCCTGGTTCAAGGCCATTGTGAGTGCATATCTGCCAGATGGTAAATCGATAGATGAGGCTATGAAGAGGAANTCTGATGAAATTCTTCAATTCGGAAGAATGTCACTAAATCCTAGTGACTCGAGCCAGATTCTTTCAGTATTATCAGAGCATAGAGAGCATGCTGAGGAGCATATCATGAATGGGCTTTCTAAGATTAGTCAATCAAGACTCCACGCTGCAATGAGTCACTTGTTCACAGGCGGCGGGAAGCGTCTCAGAGCTATGCTTCCTATGCTGGTTGGGGAAGCGATTGGAAAAGGACATGAAGGACACTATGTTCTTGGCGCTTGCATAGAAATCATACACAATTTCACTCTCGTGCATGATGACATCATGGATCAAGATCCCGTTAGAAGGGGTCTCAAGGCTGTGCATGTTGAATTTGACGATTCTACTGCTATCAATGCTGGAGACGCCATGCTCGCTTTGAGTTTTGAAATGCTTGCAGATTCCAATCACATTGGTGATGATCAATTACGATTGCTTGTGAAGAATATTGGAGAAATGGTTCGAAGAGTGGCAGAGGGGCAACAAGAGGATTTCGAGTTCGAGGGTAGAGATGTCGTATCGGAAACGGATTATCTAGCCATGATAGAAGGTAAAACTAGTGCTATGTTCCAAATGTGCGCCAAGACCGGGGCAATAATTTCAGGAGCTTCGGAAGAGATGGTAGAGACTATGTCAGAGTGGGGGTTGATGCTAGGCCTATGCTTCCAAATAATGGATGATGTTATCGATTTAAGGTCGGATACAGAGACTCTAGGAAAGACTTCAGGTTCAGACATCTCTAGCGGAAAGAGGACGCTGATTGCGATTCATGCTCTATCAAGTGGCAGAGATATGCCCAATTTCAAAGCAGCCTTCGGCAATGAAGATGCTTCCGAAATTATGATTGGTAAAGCGATAGAAGATTTGGAAGAATCTGGAAGCCTGAATTATGCGTGGAAGAGGGCTTTAGATTATCATGAGGCGGCGCATCAGGCGCTTGACAAATTCGATCCATCACCCAGTCTGGATATATTAAGGACTATTACTGACTTCCAGATAATAAGAGTTCAGTGAACCTCAATCGGAGTAGTATGCCTCACCCGGAATCTCCGGTTTGAGACCCTTTCTCTCACGTATGTCGCCCACAGTCTTCTCAAAGAGGCTCATCGGAAGGATATCAAATCCTGCATTCTCGGTATTCCATACTGCTCGCCCTTGGCTGGCTGCGCGTATGTCATTAGAAAATCCGAATGACTCTCCCACGGGCATCTTCCCTATCACAGATGCTGTTCCGCCGTCTACTGGCATATCCTCGATTATTCCCCTTCGATTGGTAACTTCCCTGGTAACGCCGCCAATGACGTCGTTTGGAGCATCAATTCGTATATTCTGTATGGGCTCCATAATAACTGGTCGAGATCTTACGAGACTGCCTCTTATCGAGTTCCTTACTGCTGGAATAGTCTGTGCTGGGCCCCTATGTATTGCATCTTCGTGGAGTTTCGCATCGGTGAGCCTCACCATGACGCCCATCAATGGTTCTTGAGCTAGCGGGCCTTTCTTGCACACTTCATTGAATCCCTCGATGATTAATTCTCGTGTTTCATGTAGATTCTGAATGCCCTTTGTGTCGTTGACAAGGACGTTTGTACCATGAATTGCGTATATTTTCCTCATCAGATCTTTCTTCATGCCATATGCAGCGAACTTGTCGCCTACTTCCTTGGAATCCTTGTTCCTGACTGTGCCATCACCGAACTCGCCTTCCCTGAGTGCTTGGATGACCTCCGTGGGCAAGGGTTCTGTTTCTATGTAGAACCTATTGTGCCTGTTTGGTGACTTGCCTTCGAATGCCTGCCCTTCATTCTTGGACTGAATACATTCCCTGTAAACCACAATGGGATCGCTTTGTTTGACCTTTATGCCGTGTTCCTCCTCAAGCCTGTAAATTGTGATCTCTAGATGTAGTTCCCCCATTCCTGCTAGAAGTGCCTCTCCTGTCTCGCTGTTGGTGCTTACCTGCAGTGAAGCATCGGCTTTGGCTAAGCTCGACATTGCTCCTATGAACTTCGGCAAGTCCTTCATTGCAAGTGGTTCGATAGCTTTGGTCACAACCGGTTCTGAATAATGCCTTATGGCCTCGAAGGGTGTGGCTTCGGGATCCCTAGTAACTGTGACTCCTGCAGCAGCACTCCGGATGCCTGTGATAGCAGCTATATTGCCAGCAGACACGGAAGGAACTGATATTCTATCTCCCCCAACCATCATGGAGACCTGTTGAACTCGCTCGGCTTTGGCACCGCCGAGAGCCCAGACGCTCTCTCCCTGTTTAATCTCGCCAGAGTAGATCCGCCCTACTGCTACTTCGCCTGCATGGGGGTCCATCCATATCTTGGTTATCATAAGAGAAAGAGGGCCGGCCTCATCGCAGCTCATCATGGCCTTTCCTTGTACTGATTCTAGGTCGCCCTGCCAGATGTTCGGTATCCTGTACACCTGCGCGACCAATGGAGAGGGTAGTTTGTCTACTGCCATATCCAAAAGTACCTCGTGCACGGGCGCCTTCTTCGAGAGTTCTTTCTGTTGATCGTTTTTACAGTGCTCGAATATATCAACGAAGTTCAACTTGGTTTTCGCCATGAATGGTACCGACATGCCCCAGTTGTAGTATGCAGATCCAAAGGCTACGGTCCCATCCTCGACAGATACCCTCCATTCCTTTTTGAGACCTTCTGGAGCGAACGTGGAGATTAGCTTGTTAACTTTAGCAATGATTTGCGAGAAGCGTTCCATCATTTCTTTTCCATCAATCTGAAGCTCATTGATCAAACGGTCTACCTTGTTTATGAAAAGTACAGGTCGGACCTTTTCCTTCAATGCCTGACGTACCACCGTTTCAGTCTGTGGCATTGTTCCTTCAACCGCACAAGCGAGAATTATGCATCCATCGACTGCACGCATAGCACGTGTGACGTCCCCGCCGAAATCCACGTGTCCAGGCGTGTCTATCAGGTTGACCAGGTAGTCTTCACCGGATACGCTGTGCACCATGGATGCGGAAGCAGCGTTGATTGTGATTCCCCTTGCGGACTCCTGCTCATCGAAATCAAGGACCCTGGACTTTCCAGCTAGATCCTCTGACATCATACCTGCTCCAGCGATTAGATTGTCAGAAAGAGTTGTCTTCCCGTGGTCGATATGGGCAGCAATTGCTAGATTTCTAATACGATCTCGGTCATGCATGACCTCAACCGCTCGCTTTATGTTGTCTTCCTTACGTCCCATTTAGCACACCACTGACGGTTCGGGCCACTTTTGAGAGGTTCATAAAGCCGACCGTTTGGACAGTCTCGAAATGAGCGGCTGAATCATCTTGCAGATGCCGCGATTCGCTCTACTTCCTCGCGCTTAGAGACTGCAAACGAGGCTATATCTCCCTCGGAAGCCTTGCTAAGCTCAGATACTATTCCTTGAGTCAGAGTCCGGGTACTCTTCGCTGTGGCAGCAGCGCATCCCTTAGCGAGATTCCTCATAGCAGTATCTAGCCTTCTGCTGGGGGAAGAGTCCACTGCTTTCGGCTGGCTTACCGCTCCAAATTTTATCCTGGTTATTTCCTCACAAGGCGCAGCGTTAACAACTGCATCGATGAAGAGTTGTAGGGGATTTTCACCTTTTCTCTCGGCCATTATATCGAGTGCTGCTTCGAATGCCTTGGCGCAATGTTGCTTTTTTCCTGCGTATTTTCCGGACCTCATTAGACTGTTGATGAATCGTTCTATGATGGAAAGCTTAGATTTACCAAACCACAATCTGGCATGCCTCCCTCCGCTGTGGGGCGTTCCGATAGTTGTGAGATTGACGTATGGGGCTAGACCAGGGTCGTTACAGGTTACTTCAGTAGCATCCCATTTCCCAAAAACCATGGTACCTATGCCGGCTATAGCAGCCTGCTGCTCTTCCATCTCTTCCTCTTCGTCGGACATACTGATCACCTTACAGGCTTCTCCTTCCGTCCACGAACCATCTCATCGAGAGAGACGCCATTCACTTTGATGACTTTGAATCTAACACCGGGCAAGTCTCCGTAGGATCTTCCCATACGGCCGCCTATGCCTTCTACCATNACCTCGTCATGCTCATCGATGAATGATATCGCCCCATCCCCTGGTGCAAATGCTGTCAGTTTATTCCCAGTTCGGATTAATGAGATCTTGACGGCTTTTCTAATGCCGGAATTAGGCTGTTTGGCCTCGATACCGACCTTTTCTATGACTATGCCCTTAGCTTGGGTACTTCCCATGAGGGGATCATGCTTCAGTACGCCTCCAGCTTTGCGCTTATCTTGGCGTTGTTTGAACTTACGCTCCTTCCACCTAAATTTCTTACGATCACCCTTCATCTTTGGTCCTGAAAACAACCCTTGACCCAAGTGACGCACCCCTAAGCAGGCGTGGCCACCTGCCCGAGGTATAAGAGCGTGACGCAGAGAGAGAACATACTATCACCACCATTGACCCCCTCAACATTCAAGCACACGATGCCAAACCGAGCAACATGGCCTTCAGGGATCTGCTGGGTGGCGCCATCCGCCATTCGGAGGCAATATCAGTGAATCACGGCATACTAGACGCTTCTCAATCTGGAGGCCACGTGGCAACNGTGTTCGAAAATATCTCCGAATGCCCGGGGCAAAGAGCGGCTGCTAACGTTCTAGTTAGGGAGAGACTGTGCGAGGCATTCTCAATAAAACCGGGTGAGTTGATCGACATATTGGCGTGGGCCATGGATAACCCCGAAGATCCTGTTGAGGTTGACCGCTCGGATGCTGCCGTTCTCCAGAATAGGCAAGAAGAAGTTAATCTCCTCGCTATACCCATACCATGGCATCACAGAGCAGACAGAGGAAGGTACCAATCTGCTTCTATCATAATAGCACAGCATGAAGGCGTAAGGAATGTATCATTCCACAGACAATATCTGAGGGACTCCACTAGCTGCGTCTCGAGATTCGTGCCCCGACACCTAAAGACAATGGTTGATTCTGCACATTCGCATGGTAAAGAGGTACCAATATGCGTGGTGAATGCGCCGGATCCCACAGTGTTGCTGGCTGGAGCCATGTCATTCACAGAGCATATAGATGAGTTGAGGGTCGCGGCCGCATTGCACAGAAGGATACATGGTAAGCCCCTAAAAGTCGTCACTCTAGATAATGGAATTGCCGTACCTGCTGACGCAGAATACGCCATGGAAGCGAGAATAACATCAGACAAAAGTGATGAGGGGCCGTATGTCGATATCACCGGTACGTTAGACGATGTTAGGCAAGAGGCAGTCATAGTCTATGACTCAATCCAACATAGAGATTCCCCGATTTTCCATGCGCTAATACCAGCTGAAAGGGAGCATAGGACACTAATGGGCCTCCCGAGGGCACCTACGATAAAGAAAGCCGTATCAGAAGTTGTCCAATGTACCGATGTTCATCTAACAGATGGTGGTTCTGGATGGTTATCAGCGGTTGTTCAAATCGTACCCGAAAAGCCCGGGGACGGCCTGAAGGCGATTCAGGCAGCCATAAAGGGACATGGCTCCATGAAGCAAGTTGTTGTTGTGGACACGGATATTGACATTGCAGACCCAGTCAGGGTCGAATGGGCCCTAATGACAAGATGGCAGCCAGATCGAGATACTGTTATTTTGAGAGATCAGAAGGGTTCGTCTTTGGACCCTAGCCGCTATGGCGATGGAAAAACAAGCAAAATTGGCATGGATGCGACAATCAAAGCTGGAAGCGACGATTCAGCATTCAGGAGCGCCGTATGAACGACTCTGCCGGCAACAGACTTGAGGAAAGACTCCTCCATCCAAGAAGGAGTCTCGGAGACAGATACAGAACACAGGCGGAGAGGTTCCTCTCTTCTGGCGATGAAGGTGATGCAATATGGGGCGAGCAGATGGCTTCCAAGGCTGTNCTCCATGATTTTACAAATCCCAGCAATTGGGAAACCCTTGTCAAATCTAGAATAGCACTGAGGGATGAGACTGGTGTCTCTTCTGCCTTGAAAGATTTGTTCAGCGTACTTGGCAGGGACCCGGATTTAACTGACTTGTTGAAAGACGTAGACATGATCTTGCATGGTTCCTCAATTCTTGCCGAATCGCTCCGAATAGATCCCCTTGACCCAGATGAATGGTGGGCATTGGAAAATCCAATTGAAAGCCTTCTGGATAAGATAAAATCGCTGGATTTTAGCGATCCTAGAGCGAATCTTCTATTTTCCAGGAGGCTGGAAAGAGCTCTTGACAATGGATTTGAAGATGAATACTTGGAGCATGCTAGGATACTTCTAGCACAACGTCCAGTTAATCACGAAGCCTGGACCAAGCTTGGAAGAATCCATGAGAGGCGGGGCTCTACGGATGANGCATGGCATTGCTATGATCAGGCTCAGGTTTGCTACCCGCCTTGCGAGGAGCGTGATCGATTTATTGGACGTATGGGGGCTAGGATGGACGGAACTGAAAGGATCCCCTGGAAGAAGCCCCCAATAGAAAGTCGTGCTGAGTTTTTAGATGCAATGCGTCTTCTAGCCGGAGTTGACATAAATTCCATCCCCGATCAGAACGAATATGTTGTATCCGATCCGATAAGGACACTCATTGATTCAGGTAGGTTGAATGAAGCATTCTTCTTGGCTCGGAGAAGAGCTGCTGAAGGGGATCTCGAAGCCGAGCACCTCATGAATGAGATATCCGAGGTTATGCAATGAACAAGCGATTCGCACTATGCTGGGTAACATCTTCTCAGACGAAAACCNGTGATCAGGAAGCATGGATAATGGTCAATAATATCGAACGAGGATGGGAATTGCCCGGAGGGTGGGTAGAAGAAGGAGAGTTATCCGAGGAAGCCGCATTAAGGGAACTGTACGAAGAGGTAGGTTTTCTAGGAGTAGCTACCCATATAGAGAAAGATTTCTTCGAGAATGGTGATTTGGTGAAGATCGAGGTTGGTGAGACACCCGAGCCGATAGGTTGGGAAAGCCAAGATGAAAAAATAATGGAAGTCGGATGGTGTCTAGAAATTCCTGAAATGAAGAAATGGAACGCGACCGAGATTGAAAAAATCAGAATTCATGATTGGTCTGGTTCCGAGTCATTCAGGTCCAATTCTTGAATCCACTTCACAACATTGGTATCTTCAATGTCCTTAGACCTCGTGGCTAGAAGGTCCGCAAGGGTCTCTGATTTGAGGCAGAAAGCTGCATCAACAAGAAGTCCTATATCTGGTCTCTGAGAGCCTGATAAGTCCTCCAAGATGGTTTCTGCTATCCTCTTAGCTACTGCTTCCGCATCATCGGGATGAGCCATTGCAGCAGTTTTCTTCTTAGGGTCCCTAGGCGCCGCATCTCTGATTGCCTCGTCCATTGTTCTTGCTTCAAAGGATAGAATGTCGAGTGCGATATCCAACCACTCAAGTAACGCTATAGCTTCCTCTCCGTGCATATCCTCGGATTCGAATCTAGATGCTGATGACCATAAATGGCGAAGGGCGGATTCATTGTCTCCAAGTCCAAGATGGAGTCTTCCAACCTCTAGCCTAGAGAGAGCTATGAGATCATTAGGGTGCCCTGCAACGGAAGTTATCTCACTGTGAATTGCTAGTGCCATCATGCTTTCACCCGAAGATGCATGCCAACCAGCCAGATTCAAAAGTGCCAAAGCATGGCCCGGTGAACCTGGATGGATTGACGACATTCTCTCAGTTGCCCATCGTAACTCAGCACCTACCGCTGATTCATCAACGGCTCCAATCAATGCTCTATCTAGGCGTATTCTAGCCTCCGCTTCGATATCACGCTCTTCACTGGATCTAGATCGATTTAGAAGCTCCTCTGAAAGATTTACTGCGAAGGCTATATCGCCCTCCGAGATGGATCTAGAAAGCCTCAACATATCTCTTCTGAGCGGGGAAAGCTGCAGCATTTTCTCTGCATCAAGTTGTCCAGCAGAATCCAGAGATAAGGCTAGGTCAAGTTCTGTCGCAGTGATTCGATTACCCCCTGGCCTGAATGCCTATCTCAGCAAGTAAAAATGCAATCGCCTCTCCTAGGTGTGCATTACCCATCCAACCCGCAGCCCCTGTATGTCCGCCACCTTGGCCGCCTTTGGCGGTAGCAAGTGAGCTCATTATAGCGCCCATATCCAATCCAGATTCTATCGCCCCCCATGAGGCTCGTGCTGTAATCCTGATGTTCCCATCTTCAAGATGCTTAGTCACGATAGAGGCGTCAGCACCCGACGAAACCAAAGATGTGGCTATCCTAGATTCATGGCTACCGCCTTTCGCTGTAGCCACTATCATACCGCCGCATTGGTGTATCTCCATAGAAGATACTGAAGAAAGAATCCTCTTCCTCTGATCTGAAGGCATCCCATCTCCTGCNATTGTTTGGAGTACGTCCTCAGGTCTCAGAGTGCTGTTATCTAGAAGTTTGACTGCGCTCCTGTGGCCGTTTTCTGATCCATGNTTGAATCGCCCTGTGTCAGTCACTATGCCTGCATACAGCATCTCAGCCCATTCAAGGGGTATCCTGCCATTTTCTGCTAATATCAAATCGAGTATTATCTGGCAGGTAGATGATGCATCGGAGGTTAGGAGTGTTGTGTCTTCTGGCCATTGGTCTGAAGAACTAGAATGATGATCTACAACAAACATCGGGACATTCCCTGGTATCTGTATCCCGGTTTGAGAAGGACCTCCTGTGTCTACTGCTATGATTCCAGACAGTTGTCTTGGGAATGTTGGGTGACGTTTGTCCATCCATCTGAACTCCATCCCAGTTCTCTGAAGCATTCGCTTAGCCACTTTATCAGCATTTAATCCAGTTGCCCGGGCTCTCGGCCCAATCCATGCAGCCAGCACCGTTGCTGATCCAATAGTGTCCATATCTCCGTTTTTGTGGGACAAGACGGCTATTGCGCCATCGGCAAGGGACGATATCCAAGGCTTGAGATCATCAATTCGAGCGTTTTGGACCATTCAAGGCCTCCATTTATGATTCGATCTGTGCAGAAATACGTTCATACTCTTTGAGCAGTTGCTGCTCTAAGTCTTCTAACTTGGATGAGTGGCCTATGAGGGCCTCCAGGGAGCTGTTTAGTGAACTCTTGAGTTTTGATCTGTCTCCCACTTCGAGAAGTAATGGACCCACAGCCCTGAAAACCGCATTATCTTCCGGTTGTTCCTCGAGTAGTTCCAATGTTGTTGATATTTCCCCTATCTGTGATTTTGTGGTCTGCAGTTGCCCGCGTACGTTGTTGAGATCCTGTGCTATTCTCTGAATAGATTGAATGTCAGCCTGCATCACACCCACGCCCCTATGGCTAGACCGGTTCGNTGTGCAGCGATTAGACTTCTTAGAACCGTATTCATTCTAGCTCTGGCATCACTAATCGATTCCCCATGGATCTCAAATTGAAATCCNCTTGGAATTTCAAAAGTTTCNACCTCTGTTTGAAGTGCTGCCGCCAGCCTAGGATCCGCTGAAATGGAAACAGTGACCTTGACGGACTCATTCTTCCTCGTTGCTGGCATCGACCGGTCCCTCCGCTATGCGACGCTCGTAATCGAGTGCCGCCTGCTGAGCGATAACTGCGAGATCTGTCGACGTCGCGCCCTCTCTTCCACGACGGATGATTCTGCTGTTTGCCTCTGTAGCCCTTGTGAAGGGTTCCCAGTAACCGCCTGTGAATTTGTTCCCGCACTTTTTGCATGACCAGATTCCTGCAACGTCCCTGGTAACCTTCTGATACTGGCAACTAGGGCATGTGAATTTCCTGCTCCTCTTCTTCAAAACGGACGCCGCCCGTCTGCGTACGCTGACACCGTAGCGGGGTCCGAATCTAGCCGAGGCGCCAGCTTTCTGAGTTCTCTTAGCCATGATATCACTTCTCTATCGCATTATCGACCAGGTCACGAAGTTCAGCGCACCTTTCGAGCGCATGCTCCATGATCTCTTCGAATTCTTCCGTCGTAAAGATTCCCTTTAGACCCTTCTGAAGCGAATGAACGTGGCCATCGTCGCCTAGGGTTATGTGTATGCGTTCGTCACCGCCTAGCTCTTCTTTTTTGTTTGCGTCCAACACATACCTGCCACCAACTCGATGGTAGGAACACATGGTTGGGGTCTTGGAAACTGGAAGTGGGTAATCTTCGCCAATCTCAAATCGCTCAGCAGGCACGATTGCTGAGCGCAATGCTGCTATTCCTGCCAGTGCGAAGGCATCGAAAAGGTTCCCATCGTCAGATACAGCGAAAACGTCCAATATGACTTGCCAAGCCCTCTCTCCAGGTATTATGCAGAGCTCATCGACGTCTATGCAGCCCGACTCGCGTATGCCGCGATCGACGACACGCCCGAGTTCTATTGACTGTGGGCTAGGGGGGCCCGGCTCCCAAGAGCGGCCTGCTACTGGCCTTACTTCTGCACTGCACATTAGCCCTCCTTGGTTGGGGCGATCAGGGTACGGGGTCATCAATTGGAACTTCACGCCGGCGAGTACAATCGTGTTTCCCATCTGCACTCTTGCTGATCCCTCTGCCCTCGGGAGTATTCCGACTTCGAGAGAGACTTCTCTAGATTCGAATCTTCCTCGTCCATCGAGTCTTAAATCGGATTCGGCTAGATCTGCTAGATGCTTTCTAAGGAGCTCGGGTACGAGAGGTATGGACATCAAGCATCACCTCCCTTGAGAGCTCTGGCCATTATTTCGTGAATATGGGAAGCAGCTTCCATGTTGTAGTCCCATGCTATCTTGAAATCTTCTTGGGAGAGGTCTCCGTCCATCTGCAGGAATACGAGTTCTCCGCTATTCGGAAGGATTCCCATGGGGAGGTCCGCCTCGCCATAATTATCTTCTTCTTTGTTAAGATCGCATACTACAACGCCGTTAACCTTTCCAGAAGCTACCGATACTACAAGATCGGTCATTGGAATGCCAGCATGTGCAAGGGCAGCGGATGCAGCGGTTATTCCTGCGCATCGAGTGCCTGCCTCAGCACATAGAACCTCGATTTCGACTCTTATCTTTGATCTAGGATACAATTCGAGAAGTACGACACTTTCCAATGCTTCTGCGGTCACCTTGCTTATCTCCCTGCTTCTTCTGTTGAACCCCGGTCTGATTCGATCAGTAGTACTGAACGGCGCCATGTTGTAGCGCACATCGAGGACAGCTCTATCCTGACGTTGGATTTTGCGAGGATGTGCCTCCATTGGGCCATATACCGCTGCGATGACGTCATTCAAGCCCCAGCGTACCCTCGCGGATCCATCAGCGACAGGAACTACGCCGGTTTCAATCTCTATTGGTCTGCATTCAGATGGCTTCCTGCCATCCATGCGCAGTCCTTTGTCATCAATCATCTGAACATCTCCATATCCACCCATCACACATCACCTCTGTACTCGGAAATTTTTGCTTTTATCATCATTGCACCGAGCTCCGCTCTGGCCAAGATGATTCCTTCAACATCTCCATCGATCCACACTCTCGCATTGTCTGCGACTATAATCCTAGTATCGGTCTTTTCCTTTATCTGCGACAGATTCGCACCTTTCGAGCCGATCACCCTGCCGAGCAAATGGGGATCGACAGACTCGACAGAACCGGTCTTAAGTTTCCTAAGCCCCATTCCCTTCATAGTTGCTACAGAGGAATGGTTTTCCTCGACCTCTTGGATTCTACAGAGAATTGCGTCACCCACATCCAGTACTGAACGAAGACCGCCGAAGGAAGCTTTAGAGGGTCCAAGTGACAATGGAAGGATAGCATTGAAAGGAGCTCCTATGTCTATGAACCAGATATTGTTCGTCATGCCCTCGACGAAGCCAATCACCAAGTCGCTTGGACGTGGCACGTACGCGGTTCTCCGTGGCTGTATGCCGACGTTTTTTCCGTCTTTCATCATTCTTCCCTGTTTAACAGCTTTGAGCCTGCCGTCGACGACGATTACGCCGTGACCTGGCTCGAGCTCTTTCGAGTCTCCGAGATCGTCGCCTGGTGCGACGAGAACGGACTCTCGACTTCCGTGCGGGCCCCCCGCACCTCGTCCTCTTGTCATGTCTATCGGGCCGGCGACCCTCCTACCCCTGATAACCGTTCACGTGGAAGGGGTGAGATGATTATCAATCGAGATGCTTGACTTCAGCGCGGCTACAACGCTTCATCACCTGGTCTATCAGATCATGCCGCATCCCGCCCGGACAGGAGACGACACAGGCCCAGTCACCGTTTGAGAGCCATTCTTCTTTCTCAACGAGATCCCTAAGAACGCCTAAAGCTCCACCGTAATCTGAACCTGGTATTCTAAAGGCGATTTTTGCCATCACGAATTGAAGCGGGATGAGGGGCCGGAGTACTTTGATAGCATCTTCGACCTGTCTTTCTACTGAGAGGAAGGGGTCAACTGAGAATCTAGACTCATTCAAAGCATTCTCTATTCTTGTCCGGGGGTGAGGAGACTTGGTCTTAGGGTCAGTTGCAGTAGTTGCAATCGCATTGATGATTTTCTTTCGCTTTTCTTCAGTCATTTCTTTCCTTTGTTGGGTTGTCAGTTGAATCGATCCCTTTTCCAATATCTTAGCAGCGCACTCGAGTGTATCATTTGTTTCGAAGCTCTTCACTAAATCGCTTTCATTAGGCCTGTCTCCCTGACGCGAGTCAGACCAAATCTCTTCAACAGCCAGTACATCTTCCAGATCGACGCTTCCTGGATTCTTCTTCCACTGCTGAGCGAGCTCTGGGTCTACGAGTATCTCGTAACGAGAACCTCCTCGCTCAAGGCGGGCTATGACTGCATCATCCAAACTTACCATGCCAGTCGAAAGGGGAGGCGGCGCATATGTGTGCCGGCATCAAACCTTANTGATGTGGGAAGCGGTGGCGTTGCGATCGAGTTTGGTGTATCCGTCGGAGTCCACATATGCTATCTCTACGGCGTCTCCGTTAAGATCATCGTCGAGAGATGATTTCAATGCTGTAAGCCCCATCTTTACTGCTGCGTTGAGAGTCATTCCCGACTTCCAATTTTCCTCGAAATACTCTATCACTTCAGAGCGGCCTTTGCCAATCGCGCCAGCATGGTATGACTGATAGGCGCCGGATGGATCCGTTTCGAACAAGTGGATACCTTCCGAGTCTACCCCGGCAATGAGTAGGGCGGTCCCATAGGGCCTAGCTCCGCCGTATTGGGTGAATGATTGCTTGTGGTCACACATNCTCTTAACGAGAGTTGTCACGGGAATTTGATCTCCGTAGGTCATCCTGTTCATCTGACACTGAACTCGTGCCCTGTCAACCAATTGCCTAGCATCAGCAATCAATCCCGATGTGGTGAATCCTATATGGTCGTCTATCTTATACATTTTTTCGATGGAGTCTATTATAATCAACTTGCTAGATATTCGCTTGTCTACAATCAATATTACTCCATCTCGATACTTCAGGCCCACAGTGGTTGTCCCTCTCTTTACGGACTCCCTGGCATACTCTACTTGATACAAACGCCCATCAGGCGAGAATGTCGAAACTCCATGGTCATATCCTCTTCCACTAGGCTGCATTAATTCTAATCACCCCGGAAGGCCTCTTATCAATCTTGGTTGTCGGAAGGACCGTGACAGTCAAAGAGAGCGCATTGCAGACTCGTCGGGTCATAGTGTTACATTCAGGCGGAAAGGACTCGACATATGCTGCATGGTGGGCGCAGATGAAGGGATGGGATATAGCAGCCTGCTGCACTGTATTAGTTGATTCCGATGATTCAATGATGTTTCAAACGGATTCATCATGGATTTCCGGCCTTCAAAGCTCGGCTATGGGCTGTCCGTGGCTACCNGTTGTCAGTGCGGGTGAACCTGAGTCTGAGGTTTCGGACTTACTGCAGGCGCTTCATTCTGGTGTGAGCAGCGATGCAATTGAAGAATGGTTTGATTCAAGGGGATTAAACTCTCCTGAATTCGTAAATGGTGTTGAAGGTTATTGGGACGGTATAGTGGTCGGCGCACTTAGATCCGACTATCAGAAAACCAGAATCGAGAGATTGAGCGCGAAACTGGGAGTCTCGGTTCATACCCCCCTGTGGCATCATAACGGATTACGCCATATGAAGGACATAATCTCCCACGGTTTTGAGATTATGATGGTCTCCGTTTCATCAGATGGGTTAGACTCTTCGTGGTTGGGACGAGTTTTGGATCATCACAGCCTGGAAGAGTTGATTTCTCTTTCTAAGCTACATAGATTTCATCCCGATGGAGAGGGCGGAGAGTTCGAAACACTGGTACTGAGTGGCCCCCATATGAATCGTAAGATACTACTGGAAGGGGAGTCTCTATGGGATGGCAGACGAGGCAAATGGCACATCAAAAATGCATCGATGTCCGTTTGACGAAGGGCAATAGGCTCAAGACTTGAGCCTCNACCCGCATAATGTGTCTGTATCTCCGATTGACTACCGCTACGGGCGTCCAGAGGCTAAAGCGATATGGTCCAGAGAGGGGCGTCACTCTCGTCAACTGGCTGTTGAACGTGCATTGGTTTCTGCACATGCAAAGATGGGGCGAGTAAGCCCGGAGCATGATGAGGAGATTGGCAGGATATCCGATCCGGAGATTGTGACCGCGGATCGTGTCGATGAGATAGAGCAGGTTACCCGTCACGATATCATGGCGCTGACGAAAGCCATGGCCGAACAAGCCGGCGATGCAGCATGGTGCATACATCTAGGAGCGACTTCGAATGATATCGTCGACACCGCAGTTGCACTTCAAATAAAAGATTCAATTAACATACAAAAAGAGGGTCTAAGGACTTTGATAGGGACTCTAATAGAACTTGCTGGGAGAGAACGAGATACTGTCATGCTGGGGAGNACCCACGGCCAAGCCGCAGTCCCCATCACCTTCGGCCTTAAGATAGCCGTCTTCATCGATGAGTTCGTCCGACACTATGAGAGGCTCCTTGAAGCAGAGGGACGTGTAACTGCTGGCAAATTCCTNGGAGCAGTGGGGACTGGTGCAGCCCAAGGGGATGGCGCCATGGAGCTTCAAAGGATAATATTGGAGAGTTTGGGATTGACTGTACCCGTTGCAACCACCCAAGTCGTTGGGAGGGACAGGTACATCGAATGGGTTTCATGGATGGCTAACACCGCCACCAGCGTTGAGAAATTGCTTCAGGAGATTAGGAACCTGCAGAGATCCGAAATAGCTGAAGTTTCAGAGTGGTTCGATGTTAAGAATCAAGTCGGGTCATCTACAATGGCACACAAAAGGAATCCCATAACAGCCGAAAATGCATGCGGTTTAGCGAGAATAGTCCGTTCCATGATTATCCCCTCATATGAGAATGCGCTGCTATGGCATGAGAGAGACCTTGCGAACTCATCCGCAGAGAGATTCACACTGTCGCATTCAATGATTCTGTTGGACGATATAATTTGGAAGTGTAACCGAGTTATGTCGAGATGTGTGGTCGATCAAAATCGGATGCTCGCAAATATCGAATCACAACACGGTCTCGTGATGGCCGAGAAGGTCATGCTCGCACTGGTCGATGTTGGGATGCACAGGGATTCAGCTCACGAAGCATTGAGAGTGGCGTCGATGAAAGCATTGAATGACGACTGCAATCTTCTCGAAACCTGTTTGTCAGATCCCCAGATAATGGAGCTTATGTCGGAGGCCGAGCTAGTAGAGTTATTCGATCCAAGGGGGCACCTCGGAGTCAGCGGGGAAATTGTAGATGCAACGATTAACAGAGCAGAATCAGTCCTTTCAAAGTAGAGGTAATCAATAACCCTGAATTTTAGGTGGGGCCATGTTTCAAGACCGTGGATCTATTCATCTCGTACATGGGCCTGGCAATGATGGCATGCTGCTTTGCCTACAGATTGTGAAGAGGGGCCTGCTTTCCGGCTCTAGTGTCTTCTGGTTGGGGGATCTTCCGGCCGCTCCAGCGAGGTCCATGTTCGGAGACTTAGATGAGGCATGTCTTTCTAGGCTCTTGATTGGATCTTCTGAATCAATCGATCCTGATTCTGCAGTCTTGAGGGAAGCGGACTTGGTGATAGTGTGGCAATGGTGCACAAATCACGGCAGGGCTAGAAAGTCGGAGGTTACCAGGTTACAGAGAATTATGGATTCGGTCGACGGACGAGTTGTGGCTACATCCTTAGGCAATCAGGATGCATCTGGGGTGGTCGGCATCACAGCCAGGTCTCGACCTATACTCGAAGAGATGGGGTTGGAGACATGGTTCCTAAGTAGACAAGACACGGAATCTAGACGCATCCTGAAATCCCCTGATCATGAGATAGCCCTGGAACGACATGATGGCGAGTTCTTGGTCGTATCGGGGTCATAATTTCACCCATAGACCCCCTCGACTCAAAACAACAATTCCGGAAGAATGAGGCTCAAGATTAGGGGGGGATACAATTGGGCTAAATTATACCAGATCGATTCAATTCTAGGAATACGATTGCGACGCAGATTATGCTGATTATTATTCCTATCGGGCCTCTCTTGATTTTCGAAGACGGCTTGAATCCCAAGATTGGTTCGGCCTTGCTTGCTAGTTCTTCTTCCAGTTCACCCAAGTCCTTCATGATGNTGGNATAATGTGATTNGTTTATTATGAATTCGTCGATCGCGGTGAGGATATGATCTCAAAATATTCCATACCTCTTCTGAACCATCGGGAGAACATCCCTGTGATTGTTCGGAATTAGAATCTGAAGAATCCTGAATAATCAGCAGGCATTATGATGCCAGCATCAGTCCTCCCACCACCTCTCTTTTTCTGGCAGAATATCAAAGTCCGCTCGCCCATCTAGGTTGAATCCGCCATCGGAGAAGACGCGTATGCTCCAACGACCTTCGGATTTCTCTGGGAATGATGCCCTTTTCAGATCCATGTCTCTCAACCACTTCCATCTCTCCCCCTCCTCTCCGTGATCCTGATCTCCGGCCCCTGACGGGTAAATCCCTACCCAGGCGGATCTGCTACTAGGGGGGTCGTTGATTCTGAAACGTACCGATTTGCCCTCTGTCGCCGCTAGTACCTCGATAGTCGGAGCCTCAGGGTCCTTTCGAGCAGCCATGGACTCGCGCAAGCTGGAGCGAATGATTCCGAGCCCAACGAGCGAGAGAACGCTGATTCCCAACATGATCGAGCCGGCAATCCACGTGCCAGTACTTTCCACGACTTTTTCCCCGTCTTGTATCCACATGGGTATCTCGTAAGAGAAGTCATTCGTATATGCGGAAATATCGGTGTAGCCCGCCATACACCCGTAACAGGCCCGTCCGATCTTCACCAGATTCCCTCCTTTCTGCTTTGGCCAAACATCTGCGCTGCACCCGCTTCCGGGATGAGCGATCTCAAGCTCGAACGCTTGCCTCGTGGCATCCGCTTCGTTCCACTTCGCCGTTGCGGTCCATGGGTCGCTCATCCAGCTCCCCGAATGGTGGGCACTTACCACCACAGCCTCACAGTAATCGTGTATTCCGTTGCTGTCGAAGTCCCCCGGTGTTCCCTCGATGAAAATGATGAATCCCTGATCCCCTTGGCCGTCTGCGTCACTAATCCGCAAATGAGCAGATGTAGTGTCCTCGTAGTGGACGGTTCCAGATGATATAAGCCCGATGATAAGAAGTAAGGCTCCTGGAATTAGGAGCAGTGCGGCACACACGGTCGCAATTTTCGGCCACTTGGGCGGGACCTTGCGGGATTCCGCATAAGATTTAGACCACGAGGAGATAAGAACAAACCAAGCGACACCAGCCACGACTGCGCCAATGCTAAACAATATCGCGCCCGGAATGACCATTCCGAGAGTCTCCTCACCGGAACCTACATTTCCTCCGATGAAAANTGGTAAACCGATACCGAACATGATTATGCCAATCATAAATGCGATAATCGCTGGACGCTTGTTTGACTCTGTAGCCGTCTCATCAAGCGGTTGAGGCCTAACAGGCTGAGTTCGCGGGAGTTCAATTGATGCCTGTCCAGGAAGGGGGAATTCGCCGTGTGGCTTGTTGTGCGTAGCATCGTCACTGCAACGGAAGAGACCCGTGCCTCCGGGCTGCTCAAAGAACGCCGCGTCCCTCGGTGCGCCACCGCCTCTATCATTCCATATCTCGTCACCCAAGGGTTGCCTGTTCGGGCTAAGGCAGCCCAAGGCAACGCAAACCACGTCCTTGCGTGAGGGCGGGTCTTCGCTGATTGTCCCCACGTCGCCTAGTGAAACGTAGCCCGGTGGCGGGATGGGGCGCCAGCACCAGAAGCGACGTTTACCGCGTTCCTGCCACCATACCAGATCGAATCGTTCGGACGGTGCGATGTCTCTACCACCAGCACGAATGACCAGCGTCGAGAAGTTCGGTGGCGAGTGCCCGTTCTTGGCAGTCATACCAATCAAATGACACCCTGCAGGAACGCGCGGCCTCCATACAGAGACGTCTTGGTTTGCGCCGGAACCACTGTCGTTCCATACCTCATCGTACTCACTTACGGGGACGAATTCGAACTTCTCCTCCGCTGAAATCGACTCAGTTGAGTGGGTTTTATGCTCCGATTGGATGGTGAAATCTTTCNGTNNGGCCAGTGTGNATCCGCCGTCTGAAAAGACACGTATGCTCCAATCGCCTTCTGCCCACGCCCCGTTTGATAACGAAACGTTGTTCACATCGATGTCCCTGATGTATTTCCATCGCTGGTTATGCCCTCCGTGATCCTGATCGGGTGCGCCCGTTGGATAGATGCCAACCCAAGCATCATTGTGGTTTGGGGGGTTGTTGAGTTTGAAGCGGACGGGTTTACCAGACACGGCTTCCAGCACCTGAATAGATTCACCTGAAGCAAACGTGGAGGAACGGTCGGTGTTGAGTGCCTGTAGAGTTTGAGTCGAAGCGTCGGCCGGGTGATAGACTGTTGGCGCCGGATGCTTGCCGCCTGGGGCACCCGGATGACCCCAGGCTTCGACATTTTCCCATACGCCTTCACGCGGGGGTACNCCGATCATTCCACCAGTATGCGCAGCATAGAGGACCCCNGCTCTTGAGATGATCATCCACTTGTTCCACTCCGGGCGTTGATGGTTAGTTCCGCAGTCTTGGAAGGCGATGAAAATCTCAGGGTTCTGAGTATGCTGGTAATGGCCGGCGATAGTGCTGAAGTGTCTATTCTCATGTTTGCCGGGCATGAACTCGTAGTTCCCGTTGACTTCCGGACTTCCGGCTTGAGCGACGATTACATACGAGGGCATGGGTGCGACCATTGTTGCAGATTCTGTTTGTCTTGTATTGCCCATGTGCTCTATCTGAAACTCCTCCCAGCCGCCTCTTGGCGCGTGGTCACGGTTCCACTGTGCAGTGCCGTCCTGCTGTGCGCTCAGATACTTCCCATGGCAGGACTTCAAACAGACGACATTTGGGCGTATTTCTGCTGTGAACTCCTCCCAGCCACCTGGTGGTGCCTCTCTGCGGTTGATTTGCACGCTACCGTCAGGCTGTGCTGAAACGTACATGCCATGCGCACCCTTGAGTGCGATTTTGTCGCCCTGACGCTTTTCTAGATTGAAATATTCCCAGTCAGTTGGGACTTCTCGATTCCATTCTGCGCGCCCGTCAGGTTGCGCACTCAAATACCTCCCATGCACACATCGAAGAGACACAGTCTCTCGCATTGACTAAGCCTAAAGGTTGTGAATTAAGGATGTTATTGGAAGTGTTTTGTAATGACAGGCCCCATTGCATGTAGAGAAAGAAACAGTAGGGAAAATTACGTATACATCATTAAGGCATCTGATTCTTGACCATCATGGGACAATTGAGAGCCCTTGGAAATGGGCTTTCCCTTCCTCTGATGGTTTACACACCACTGTCGGTAATATCCTATTTCAACGAGGTGTACAATGGTTGTTTTGAGCTGATTGTGGGTAGTTGCCCGCAACCCCCTTTTTACTACCATCTACCTCGTTTAGCGGTCTTTTTCCTTACTCTGACTCTGCTGAGATACGCTTGGGAGGAGAGGGGGGATTACGGAAGTCATGAGAGAGGTTTTTCGAAAGGTTTGGTTCTAGGGACGATTCTCGGTGTCCTTACATTCTTGGTTTTCTGGTTAGGCGGATTTTGGGGTTGGGAGCACCTCCTATGATGTATGCACAATGATCAGTCCCAGGGTTATGCGGGCGTCAAAATGGGTAGGGAGAATGACGCTCTCAGTTTAAGGAATGGTTACGTATCTCTCGTACAAGAGCCTCGATCTCTCCTCCAAATCCTCAACGACCACATCAGTATCAGCATCAGCATTGATTAGGTCGGTGTTGCGCCTAATCAGGTAGTTCCCAAGAAGAATCATCAACAAGAAACCAATGGATATTTGGAACAAAATTTCCCAATCATTGATAGTAATAGAAATAATGGCATTAATGACAACAATTGGAAATGTCAGTAATTGAAAAATGAAAAGGAACATTGGCAAGGTCAGTATACGCTTGAGTGGGTGAGTTGGCCCCTGGAACAGAGGATCCCCATTTTCATCTAAAGTGAAATTAGAATTACGGTACTCGGCAGAGCTTTTTGGAACAATAGGGCCTCGTGTTTCCTCACCAGACTCTTTCGTAAAAATCTGATATCCAAAGAAATCAGAGGGGTGGTGCTTCCATCGAACTCTGTCCATCCACTTGTACCTGATGATTTCGTTATGGTGCTCATGGTCCGGGTCCCTGAGAGCCGCCCAGTAGTGATCGTACACTTCCCTATCATAAATGGCCTTTTTCAGGCGGAAGTACTCTATTTGTGCCTTCGGCACCAAAGGAGAGAGACGTCCATAATTCGATATTGAAACGAAAGCGAAATATGGGCCGATTGCGAGCTGCACAAAGATACCGGTGAAAAAGAAAAGCGTCTTCAAATTCATCCCTACGGCGCCAGATTCACCCTCAGCCGGAAGCCCGATGTTCCACAATATCCAGCCAGCAAAGAAGAACAAGATACCGCATACAAAGAGAAATAGTCTGTAGACGGTCCCTGTGCTTGGCTTATCCTTCACCCGGATTGCCTCGATCAATTTATTCTCGAGATTGTCATCTTGGTACCAACGGACCTTCCACCAAAAGGGAGCCAATTCTTCGGCATCCTCGGTCATCGTATCTCCCCACAAGAGCCCCCTCTATGATACATATGGCGTATTCCGTAGAGTGTGAGCGGTGTCGCATTCCATCGATCACTGCAATTCGGATTGTAGTCAGTTGGTTCTCTCTAGTAACCCTTTGATATCATTGTTAGAACCTAAATGTACCAGATAAGGGAGGGAATCCAACCTTTCCATAGTGCGATTGATACGACTACAAAGCCTATTACGTAATAGATGGTTTTCTGCCTGATCAATCTAGCATCACTTACTTCTGGGATACTTAATGTCTTGTTCATTTTTGCGGACTTCTCAACATCACCGGGATACCAAACTTCCGACTCTTTACTCTCGGCCACAATATTGCAAAGATGTGTTTCACTTGAATAGTTCGTTACCTGTCCAGAGCGCCCCCCTATGATCAGCGGGCGCCTCATAGGGTACCCTATTGTTCATATCTGCACATAAGGACGCCCAGGTCATTTCGAGATCTTCAGATCATACTCAGGAGGGAAGGCGATCCATCTGATTAATAGAAAGTTGAGGAATCCAAAAACACAGGTATTGACCAACCAAGCAATTCTGTGATGCACGAGAAGAACTTCGACCATCAAATAATGAGATGATGTTGTGACCACTAGTTGGCCCGTATATGTCCAAAAGGCCCTATTCAGACTTCTAAAATAGGGAAATGTGGATTTGAACGTGAATCTGTAATGCATAAAGTGAGCTTCTACATTCCCTATAGCACACGAGACCGCCCAAGCGGTTACTGCTGTGTGAGCCGACCATAGATCTACCCAATAGAGGACTTCATAGAGGATTAAGGCGAAGAAGAAATTGAAAGTTCCAATAATGTTGAAATTTAGAAATTCATAGAGCATGACTCTGTTGGTCCACCCCACTTCTTCGATCCTCTCCTGCATTCGCCACATTGCCTTCTAACCAGACCTCATGATGCCCGCGTAAAATAGTGTACGGATTCTGACATGTACATCATATTCCCTAGCGTATCTAATGGAACTCGGTATGTCGGCTGGAGTAATCCCTCAATCGGAATCCTTCGAACGGGTGAGGTTGCTGATTTTCTCGTAAATCCTGTTCTCAAATCCCGCAATTTTCTTGACTATCTCGTTATCTGTGGGGCCACTTTCTTTGAGTATGGGCACCATTGATGACCACACTCCTTCGCCCTTAATTCGAGAGTAGATCGCAGCTGAGATGTGGAGCGCAATGAGGACATAACTCAAATCTGCTGCTGCCCCATGCAGCTCCAAAACAAGATCAAGAATGGTTTGCTCCTCGTTTACATATCCCTGATTGTACAATCCTGCGATGATTAATCCAGTAAGCGGCAGGAGAATTAGGCAAGCATACATCGCCCTATGTACGATGCGGGCAAAATAATAGTGCACAATGTGAACATGTTCTTTCGCACCTTGAAATGTCTTGAAGCGTCTCATGTAAGTAAAGCGCAATATAACGATCAACAGGAAGACTGTTGCGAAGATGACCTCCAAAATTAGCAATCCGCTGTCTTCAAGTTCAGAAATGTCATTCACTTGTTTGACGATTCCATAGACATACAATGGAATGAAGGTCCAATGAATGAGTTTGGCAAGAGGCGTATGTGCTTCAGACACTAATCCTGAAGAAGACCCCGATTTTATTTCAAATATCTGGGGGCCCCATCAATGCCTATATGCCTGTAATGGTACCCTATGATTAGGGAAATATTTCCAATATTTTGAAATCAGACGAATCCATGAATGGGTCAATGGGCAGCATCAGATCACTAATCCTCGGTGCGAAGAGTGTGGATGTAGATGGTTTAAGGGAAAGGTATGGAGCACCCCCTTCACAGTATATCACATTATCAAACGGAGAAAATATCCATCTCCGAGATGAGGGAGATTCCGAGGCACCCCCGATTGTCCTTCTCCATGGACACAGTGAGGATTTGCATACATGGGATCAACTCGTGAAGCATCTAGTTGAGGACTTTAGAGTTATCAGATTTGACTTACGTAGGCATGGTTTGACAGGCCCAGCATCAGACAACCAGTACGGGATTGAAAGTTATGTTTCTGATCTATCATT
>NHIP02000008.1 GCA_002170775.2 Euryarchaeota archaeon TMED192
CCATCATTCCGGGTTTTCATCCCGGCGACCCGGGTTCAAATCCCGGCACGAGCACCAATATCGCTTTCAGACCCACCAGGGTTTCTCTTCCTCATTGGCGTTTTCTAAAGCCTGCTCGATAAACTCTAACAAATCACTCGCATTTCTGTCCATGTTTATCCTCCTCTGATTAACCATGTCGGAACCAATGTATTCCACTGCCTCGAGATAGTCGTCCCCGTCGATATTGCCAAGCATCCTGAAAATAATAATTCGTCCGTTATCCCCATTCTCATCAAGGTATATTTTGGCATTTTCATTCATGTTCGACATAGGCATCATGATGTCATTTAGATTTCTCACAACGATACTCCCCGGATCCCCATCGATCTCTGTGACGAGGGTTCTCTCCCCTCCTTCAAATGCATCTTTCTGACTTCTCCTGACCATGCCTGCGAAATTTTTCATTTCACGCAATTCCCTCATAAAATCGCTCGAGGCAAAGCGGCCTCGTAGACCTTTAGCCCCATCCCTGGGCGCCTCAAGAGCCTTCTTTCTATTTGCCGCAGGTTGGAGGTGGAAACCAATTTTCCACAGTACAAGCGCGGCAGTTAGTATCGAGGCTATTAGGACCAAGAACCACATCCCTGCCAAGATCTCGATTAGCACACCCTCGAATCCTCGCACCATCACAGACTCAGAGTCATCCGCCGGATCCACATAGACCGTGATTGGCTTTCCAGTGGGGTAATCCTCCGATACGCCGTCTGCATTGCCCACAAACGACCATCTGTTTCCAGAATAGTTGAATTCATCAATCGTGTACGTGTAATGGACAACAAGCCAATCAGAGGTCGTGCATTCATTACCATACTCGTCACAAGACGTACTGCTGTCATATCCCGAATAATCGACAATTGCATCCACCTCGTTCCAATCGGATGTCCCCAGCTGATTTACGATCCCTCCTGCACTGAAGAGAAATATCCCGATCAACAGGACTGTACATGGAATTAGTATATTTGTGTACCAAGATGCCATGTCCCTGACCCCCACCACAGGGATCACGGGGGGGTTTCTGATGGCCTTCAGTAGCCCCCTTGGTCCGTTGAATGCGATTAACCCCCCGATAAGGCCGAAGATTCCCAGAACAAGCATTATCTCCAGAATATCCAACACAACCCCAATGACGTCTACCATGATTGACCATGGCCAGACATGCGACATCATTCTTGCCCCTTAAAAAATCTAAAGTTAGGCCAGACTAAATCGAAAGTTAGGTTAACTGGGAACTTTCACATTTACCTGATTGATATGCACGCGGCCGCGAAAAAAAATCCGTTTTATGCCCTCTCAATGATTTTCTTGATGTTAGCTATGTCACTCTCACAGGCCTCAGGAATTTTACTCGAAGATGATAATCAGGGACGCAGCACCACGCAGATATCCCAGGCTTCTGAAACGACCTATTTGTTCGACACGGGAACTCGACACGATGCCGTGAATGCGATGGCATACTCCCCTGCCGGCGATCTTGTAGTTGGGGGTACCTTCTGCGCTCTGTATGAACTACCGGAATCCCCAGAAGATTGTTCAATTTCTATCGATGGAGTGGAGGTCTACTCCGACGAATTTGCCTCTGCGTATGTCCTGACGATGGACTCTCTTGGAAACACGAAAGATATCCAGATATTCAATTCAGATGGCGGAGATAGGGTTGACTCTATTGCTTTCGCAGATAACGGGGACATGTTAGTCGGCGGCAGTGCATGTTGGCTGAAAGACTCGTCCTGCACACTCACCGGTTTCGGTATTTCTCTATCAGCAGTGGATGAGGGGGGGGATGCTTGGATAGCAAGGCTCGGCCCCGGCGGAGAGGCGGTGTGGTCGTTAATGATCGGTTCAGAAGGATTCGATACCATCCACTCCATAGACGAGTCACCTGATGGTTCAATATTCGTCTCAGGATCATTCTGCCAGTGGACTACACTTCTATGCCAGATATCCGTTGGAGATCAACTCCATCAGTCAAAGGGCGGTGCAGATGTAATGGTGGTGAAAATCTCCTCGGATGGAGATGTACTTTGGTCCAAATCATTCGGAAGCGGCTCTACTGATACTGATGTATGGGGCGGCTGGTACTCCCTCAGTCAGAAAGGGGTCGTGGCTACTCAAGATGGGGGCGTCCTGCTCTCGGGATGGGCATGCGAAGGCTGGAATGCCAACTGTCAGATGACGATTGAGACGGGATATGTAGTCTACAATCACAATTCGTACATACTCAAATATGCAAGTAATGGATCAATTGAGCGCCTAACTACGATGAACGGGGACGGCGCCGACTTCATACAGGCGATGGTCGCCGTCGATGAGGATAGGGTCCTAGTCGCTGGCAATCACTACTCCTCGACTCTATATGCGGGCTCACTGAGCGTGTATAATTCAGGGGGCTCAGATGCGTGGCATGCAATATACAATCATTCATCGCATCAGTTTGAGAATCTTTGGGACTCGAAGAGTGGTGGCAATGAGGCATTCCACTCTGCTGCGGTTATGCCCGATGGAAATCTCGTGCTTGGCGGCACACAATGTTGGGGAAATGGTGCAGATTGCCCATTCACCATCGAAACAAAGCAAGGAGCCGAGAAGACACGATACAGCTCCATAAACGCCGAGGGCTTCTTGATGCTCCACGACATGGAATGGAACGATATCGCTTGGATGAGGGGTATCGATATAAACGACTACAATGAATCCGCTGCGTCCTTTCTCAGCGATTTGGCTGTTAGTAACACCGGAAACATCGCAGCTAACTTCCCAGTTTGTGTTTCTGATAACAACACTGGCTGTAAGGCGGGGATAGGGGATAGCGTATACCACTCTGTGGACAATGGTAGCCTGATTTATCAGATAACATTCGATTCAGACGGAGATGGCGTGATGGATGCTGATGATTATTGCCTCACATCTCCCGAGGTCGGATGGGTTTCAGATCAGATATCGGATTTGGATGGAGATGGCTGCAGGGACTCCGATCAGGATGATGACGATGATGGAGATGGAGTTGGGGATTCTTCAGATCATTTCCCCATGAACCCCCTAGAATGGCAAGATACGGACGACGATGGCATAGGCGATAATCAGGATGGCGATGACGATTCAGATGGATGGACAGATGCTGAGGAGGCAGGATGCGGGGGTACCGACCAACTCGATGCTTCCGACACGCCTCTGGATACGGACGGAGATGGCTCATGCAATCATATCGATACAGACGACGATGGGGATGATGTCGATGACGTCATCGATGCCTTCCCCCTCGAGATATGTGCCAGTTCCGACAGAGATATGGACGGCATGCCTGATCAATTCACCGTCCCAGGTTGCCCGACATCACTGCTTGTCGACCCGGATGATGACAATGACGGCGTTCTCGATGCTGATGACGTAGATTCCCTGGACTCCAACGTCGGCGGCGATTCAGATGGAGACGGTAAGCCAGATTGGGTCACTGGGGACGCCACATCGAGATACGATCAGGATCAAGATGATGACAATGATGGCGTTATGGATGCCGATGATGCCTTCCCCCTAATACCAACGGAGTCTGTGGACTCCGACGGCGATGGCATCGGTGACAATGCCGATATAGACGATGACGGTGATGGCTGGTCAGATTACGATGAGACGCAATGCAACTCTGACCCACTAGTTCCGACAGACACTCCTGCAGATGACGATTCAGATGGGACTTGCGACCTTATGGAATCCTCCACATCATTCGAAAACTATGCCTTGGCCGTGGTAGTGCTAGTTTTGATGATAGCAGCAGGCATGGCGATATCAGCGCGTATGGGTCAGAAATCATTTGCCCCATCCGTGCCTCCCAGCCCCCCGCCGCTCCCGCTCGAGGGAGAAGATTCGGATTGAACTCCTTTGGAAACTACACGCCGCACCGATTATGTGTCAATCCAATTCCGAAAGCCTCGATGAACCAAGTAGCATGCGCGTTTTTGACCGTTATCATCCTTTCATCACAGACCGCTGCATCTGTTGTTTCTAACCATCCAGATTGGGATGGCGCGCAGGGCCTTACTGGGTGGTGGGAAGACGCTGTTAGCGATGTTCTGATCGACGAATCAACAGGTGATATATTTGTTACTGGAACATATCGATATGATCTTCATGCGGGCCCATTTTCACTAGCTGCACAGCAACATCATGAGAGTGGGAATACCAGTGACATATTCGTAGCAAGATGGTCCGGAGATAATTGGGCCTGGATTGCTACCGCCGGTGGCCCCGACAATGATTGGGCCTCCTCACTTACGATGACGAATGATGGCTCTTTGTATGTGGCTGGAGCCTTCCGTTCTAATACCTCAACCTTCGGAACTCACCAGCTCTCGAATTCTGATACGACTCCGAGAACACTGACTACATCCCCCACGTCGGAGGCATTTCTAGCAAGGATGGATCCCTCCAACGGAGACTGGATATGGGTTTCTGGATTCGAGGGTCAAGGGCACTCTGATTGGTCCGTCGCAATCGAGCCGAGCGCTTCAGGAGGAGTCTATGTCGCCGGAAATTATGCAAGCGATTCGCTGATTCATGATGGCAGTACTCTGATGCCTGGATGGGGCGACGGCGGCATGAGTGACGCATTCCTTGCTGAATTCAACTCCTCAGGCACCCTTCTTGCATATTCGAGTGTTTTCGATCCCGACTCAAGTCTTGAGGTCAGCGACCTCGCAGTCACAACGGGGGGCGTGGTCCTTCTGGTTGGCCATTATATCGGACAGGCGGCATATGCTGTACCAAATAAGACTGTAAATGAAGCCCCAGGCTACTCCGAGGGCTTCGTGGCTGCTTGGCAACCTCTCAATCAAACATGGATTTGGATGGCCTCAATCGGAGGTACTGGTAGCGACGAAATATACTCTATTTCGCCAGATAACGAGGGAGGGGCATATGTTCTCGCCCGCTCTTCTTCGCTAGTCACGTTTTCTATCAATCCGGACAACTCATCCAGAATATCCAATCCAAATTCCGGCCTTCCCGGTACTACAGACGTCTTAGTCTCCAGAATTACAGCTCAAGGCGACTGGCTCTGGATGTCATCAGCGATTGGCGCAGGTAATGACGATGCACATTCGATAGCTACGATGGACGGGGGGGCCGTGGTCTCGGGAGGAACAGCTTCGATTACCATGACATTCGGGAGTCATGGCATTCAGAAGAGCGATGACCCACTAAACATGGATCTGTGGATTGCTGGAATCGGAGACTCAGGGGCTTGGAAGTGGGCTTTGAATGCGGGAATGGCTAAATGGCCCGAGGCAACCTCCCTCGATCATTCAGGAGGCGAATCCGTGCTTGGCGGTTCATTCTCTACTACGTATGTCGATTTTGATGATAGTAGGATATGGAACTGGGATAATGAGAGCACATATCAGTGGCCTGACGCATTTTTCGCGCTTTTAAATCACAACTCAAATCAGGATTGCATCGATTCGAATGATGCAACCGATAACTCCGAATGTACCGATTTTTATGACGATTCCATGGATGATAGCAATCCCGGTCAAGATGGACCTAGTGACGATTTGGGAGGCAACGAAGCATCAGGAGGCGCGGAGGAAACTTCGGAAGTCGGTGTATTCGGCTTACTTGTTGTACTGCTGATTGCTGGGATGATAATCGGGATAATCGTGATATCAAGAAATGAAGGAGAATCAAGCGACGAATGACCAGTAAGCCTCTCTGATTTGTTGATTGGCATCCATGCAGGCAACTACGTCAGCGGGCCTCTGTGGCATCTCAGATGTGCCATCCAGATGATTGATTATTGGTTCTATGTTGGACATGTTCACTACGCCCCATCCGACTTGAGTACATGGTGCGACAGGAGAAATTGGGAGCGTCCCAGTCGTCGGGTTCCACGTCGAGAAGCTCGGATACCACGCAGACAGATTCAATGCCTCTCGAAGGTCTGAATTTGTAACTGGTTTGAGTGAATTAGTGCTATTCACCAAGAAACCACCTCTTTCTTCTGAAGCACCCGACCCGTAATCAGCCCCAGTCCCCCTTAGGGTTTCGAGGACCTCGCTGAGTATCCCTGCAGTTCTTGGAGTTGCAAAAGATGTGCCGGAAGTCACATGATAGCCGTCGATGTCATCGTGATTAGGGAGGAGCTGAGTCCAATCCGCAGCTATATCTGGGTAGGAGCCGCTCATAGTTTCCTTTTGATCATCATCTTCTTCAGCGTAGCCAGATATCCCGATGGACCATGGCGGCCCTGCAGTTGAATCTTGCACTGCTGGCGATGGCGTATTGTCCGATGCGCCCGTGTGGATCTTGCCCTCTTGGACAACAGCTACTTTGGTGGCATCTTCAATTCCTGGCACAGGTATGGAACCAATCGGTCCGAATGAGGTGGAGATGATGTCAACAAGCGGCTGATTAGCAGCCGCTAGAACCGCCGCATCACTGAATCCCTCGACGAAGAAGATCACCGCATCAGGATTTGCATCGAGAACAGACCCAGTAACAGCGGTGCCGTGCCCGTCAGATGGGTCATCGAGAATCGGTATGTCTGTCTCATCATCCGGAGTAGTCCCTATTATCCTGGTACCCACGAACCAAACGATATCCTGAGAAGTGATGTTGTCCCAACATGTGGAGCGATCTGCTTCATATCTCTCTGTCCAACTCCCCTCCTGAGTAAGATTGCACCACATCGTAACTCCCAAACCATCTAGCAACCATTCCGGGTATGATTCATTCATTGCAAAGTGGACGTGATACACATTGATTCCCGTATCGATAGGGGCGACCACGCTGTAATGCCAAGTATCCTCTCCATCAGGTTCGACCTCAAGCGTATCTTCGCCACTCCCAAAGCAACCGCTGAGGGACATGGACATCATCAATACAGATGCCAAAATGGCCCATGATGGTGTTCGCATAGTCCGGCCGAACCAACTCGCCCCTGTATCTCTTTCGCGATGTTGTAATGCGGGAGATTCAAGAATAGGGCAGATTGAGGCTAACTGATGACAGACCTCAAAATCATAGTCGCGACTGACGGGAAGAACCTCGAACTCGCACATAGAGTCAGAGATATCGCGTCAAATAGGATGTGCGATTGTGAAATTATTGACCTCTCTGCATACGAACTCCCACTATACACCAGGAAGACGCCTGATGGGGATTTAGATGCACTCAATTCACTAATCCAATCACTGGAAGGTCCTTCTCCATGGTTCGTATTGCTTCCCGAGTATAATGGGGGGCTACCCCCAGTTTGGATAAATGCCCTTACTTGGCTCTCCGTCCAGCATGATGATTTCAGAAAAATGTTCAATCGAAGACCTATAGCCATAGGCACAGCTAGCGGAGGGCACGGATGGAAAGCGCTTGCAGCCATGAGGGAGCAGTTCGCACACCTCGGATCTGAGGTCGTTGGCCGTTATCTCAGGGATGCAAAGGGGGCACCTGCCAAGGAGGAGACGATTGAAGAAATTCTCGATCGGCTCGGCCTCTGAACCCCTCTAGTCAGTACGCGCTTTGATATCGTCGAGCCGACACGGCAAATTGATTGAGATGTACAACATACGCGAGTTGAGGGCTGAATTCCCGATTCTGAGCAGGGTGCTCCCTAACGGTAAGCCCCTTGTATACTTCGACAACGCAGCAACCAGTCAGAAGCCAAATGCAGTAATCGATGCCATGAGCAGATACTACAAAACATACAACTCCAATGCCCACAGAGGGGCACACACCCTGGCCGATGAGGCGACTACGGCCCTAGAGGCTGCAAGAGAATCCATTGCCTCCTTCTTTGGCGCCAGCCCCTCAAACCTGATCTACACCAGTGGAACTACGGAGGCCATCAACCTAGTTGCCTATGCGTGGGCGCGAAGGAATCTCTCTGAGGGCGATGCGATAGTGCTAACGGAGATGGAACACCACGCAGATATCGTTCCATGGCAGGAACTCTCCAAGGAGATCGGCGTAGAGCTGAGATTTGTTCCATTGGACTTAGAGGACATGTGCCTTGACATGGGGGCCTACAGACATGCACTACAAGGAGCAGCCTTGGTTTGCGTTGTCCACACTAGCAATGTGCTGGGCATCAGGAATCCAATCGAGGAGATCATAACATTAGCCAAGGAATCCGGCGCAAGGATACTAATCGACGCTGCTCAGGGCGCGGCGCATGAGAGAATCAACTTCAAAGAGCTGGGAGCAGATTTCGTTACACTCTCTGCCCACAAGATGGCAGGCCCCACTGGAATTGGAGGACTCCTCGCAACCAATGAGGCACTCTCTCAATGTGGGCCGTTTCTGACAGGCGGCCAGATGATCAAATCAGTGTCAACTGACGGTTCGATCTTTAGAGACGGAGCTGCACTTCTTGAGACCGGGACCCCTCGAATCGCAGAGGCGATAGGATGGGGCGCCGCGATTGATTGGCTCTCGAAAATCGACTTCAATCAGATGCATGACCACATCAAGTCACTAGCGATCATGGCATTTGAGGGAATGAGTCAGATAGATGGGATAACCGTCTACTCCGATCCAACCAGACCTGGAAGCAGCGGAACGATATCCTTTCTCCATGAGAGAATCGACTCTGACGATCTTGCAATGTTGCTCGACGAGGGAGGATTCGCCCTCAGAACCGGGCAGCATTGTGCACAGCCTCTGATGGACGCCCTCGGTGTTGCCTCCACAAATCGGATTTCCCTGTGGCTTTACAACACAGAAGAGGAAATCAAATCATTCCTCAGCTATCTCCGCATGATTTGCGAACGTTTCGGCTAATTACTCGGAACCCTTGAAAGAAGCAGCCGAAGTAAAAGCCCGATGGCCGACCGCACGTGGCCCGCGGCACTCGACCCCGTGGTCCAAGCTTTCGAGAACTGTTTCGATACTATGGAGCGCTACGAACTCCTGTTCGAATACGCCGGCAACTCCGAAATGATGCTACCTCCAGATCATTGGAACGATGACAACATCATACATGGCTGCCAGTCTAGGGCACATGTCGAATGTAGTGTGGACGAACTAGGATTATTCAGAATGAGAGGGGGAGCGGATGCCCAGATAGTTCAAGGGCTGATGGAAATAACCAGGATCGCTGTCGACGGCTCATCTTGCGAGGATGTCGTGGTATTGAACCCTGATTTCGTAGATGCTATGGGCTTCAGATCAGCGCTGACCCCCAGTAGATCCAATGGATTCATGAACATGCTTGAGAGGGTTAGGAATGAGGCAAGAAGACTGTCGGAGGAACACGAATGAAAAGCGATGACCCCATTTCAGAGGCACTGTCAGAAGTTGTGGACCCGGAAATGGGCATTTCAGTCACAGAACTGGGCCTTATCTATGGAATCGAGAGAAAGCAAGGCCACGTTGAGGTGACAATGACTCTTACCAGCCCGGGATGTCCGGTGGCTCCAGAGATCATGGCTGCGGTTCACAGGGCGACTTTGTCGGTTGAAGATGTTGAATCAGTACATGTCAATCTGACGTTTTCGCCTCTCTGGAATCCGAGAATACATGCTTCGGAGGATGCCCAGATGGAACTCGGCGTCTTCTGACTTCAATACGAACGGCTTTCGGCAGCCCTCACCGTGTTTGTCATCAGCATCGAGATGGTCATGGGCCCTACCCCGCCTGGGACCGGAGTAATCCATTTCGCATATTCCGACGCTCCCTCCTCGACATCTCCGACCAGTCTAGAGCCCCCTTCATCCTCAACGCGATTTATGCCGACATCAATCACTATGGCTCCCTCCTTGACCCATTCTTTACGAACCATACCAGGCTTGCCAACGGCTGCAATCAGGATGTCAGAATCCCTACAAAGCGATTCCAAGTCCTCGCTCCTAGAATGTGCTATTGTGACTGTGGCATCTATGCCTCTCTGAACCATTAGGAGGGCTGCTGGCATGCCTACGATTCGGGAGCGCCCAATTACAAGCGCCTTCTTCCCCCCCAGACTCTCCCCTGTCGATTCTAGCATCCTCATGATTCCGGACGGAGTGCAGGGCAGCATCCCATCAGTCCTCCCTGTCACAATACGTCCAAGATTGACCGGATGAAAACCATCCACATCCTTGTCCGGGCGTATCATCTCAGTTATGCCAATCTCATCAAAATTCGAAGGAAGAGGGCTCTGAACCAGGATCCCATCAACCTCTGGATCATCATTCAGTTTCCGGATAAGGGAAATCAGATCCTCTTGATTCGAATCTTCATGAAGATCGTACCTCGTACTTCTGATACCAATCCTCTTGCACGCTCTCTCCTTGTTTCTGACATACACGTGACTTGCAGGATCTTCGCCCACGATGACGACTACCAGATGAGGAGCCCGTGATGAAGAGGCCATCAAGGACACGCTGGATTTCAACTCCTCCTCAATCTCCGCGCCAAGGTGCTTACCGTCGATTATGCTTGCAACCACGATACTCCGTACAAGCACCGCTGCTTGACTGTTGTCGCTGAGCCCCAGGAGGGAATTGAACCCCCGACCGCTGGATTACAAATCCAGTGCTCTACCAGCTGAGCTACTGAGGCGTGTGCTTCGGTATGGCCTGCCACCCTTGAAGCCTCCTCAAGACATCTGGGAGATATTGAAGCACGGGAGCGAGGCGTAGAGGCCCATGCGAAGCATGTCCTCGGGCTGGAACATCCTGATATCGGGATGGACTTGTACACTCCTTGGAACCGGGATACTCTTCACTTTGCCTGAACCAACGGGTCTGTTGGTCGGGACCCCTCTTCTGATTGCAGGATTCCCCCTTCTGCTAGTAGCGCTATCAAAGGGACGTCAATCATCAGTGCAAAAGGCAGATCCAAACTGGTCTCCCTCCTCGGAGTCTTTGCCTGATGCGGGGCGAGTCATGTACAGAGTGGACACCTCGCTGGATGAGCCAATTCGAACATCCATACTGTGTGGAGCGTGCGGCGAGGTGGGGTGGGTCGATGGAAAAAAGCCACTGCGTTACATCTGCGCTGGTTGTGGAATAATTCTCTGGAATGAGGAGGAGGAGTAGTATCTCCCGGCAAGCGTCAAGTGAGGCTCCTTCTTCGCAGGATATATGCCCGCACTAGAAAACCGTGAGAGGCGCATACTCGGGCTCCTAAGGGAATCCGGCGTTATTCCCCTTGGGGTGCAGGACCTCCTCAACCAAACAGGCTGGTCCGACCAGGCCCACGTCGTAGGTGCAGCGATGGGCTTAGTTGAGAAGGAATATGCATCTATGGAGGAAGAGATGTCGAGTAGGGTCCGCCTCGGCCCAGAAGGAATCATGGCGCTGCAAGTGGGCCTTCTTGAGAAGAGGCTGATGGACTGGCTATCATCTGCTGAACCAGATCAAAGGACGATGGCAGCACTCTCTGCTACCTTCGATAAATCTGAGTCAGGGCCTGGAGTGGGCCTGCTAAGGGGTCTTGGAGCAGTAATCGAATCCGGCGCACTCATCATCTCGGATCAAAAACACGCCGAGCAAGAGGTGCAGCAAAGGACGGATTTCATACAAAGTCTCGCAGGCAGCCCTCTCTTGGTCACTGATTCAAACAAGGACATAGTGACCCATTTCAGCAATCGAAGAGGCCTCATTGAGGTGGAGAATTCGATCACAAGGTCGTGGAAGGTATCTCAAGCAGGCCTAGACCTGAATACGCAAGATCTTGTGGAGTCGGAGCAAATCGGCGAATTAACTCCAGATATCCTTCAGGGTGAATCTTGGAGGGGAATGGAATTCAAGCCATTCGACATACATGCGCCTGCACCGATCCCTCTCGGCGGAAGGCCCCACCCCCTTCAATCGTTGATCGATCGGATAAGAGCCGTGTTCCTTGAGATGGGATTCTCAGAAATAACCGGAAATTATGTCCAATCTGCAGGATGGAACATGGATGCCCTGTTCATCCCGCAAGATCACCCTGCACGAACCATGCAAGACACATTCTACTTGTCCGAGCCAGAAATAGTAGATATCGATGACAAACACCTTCGTCAATGGGCAGAAGTCCATGAGAGCGGCGGAAGCACGGTTTCCCAGGGATGGGGAGGTTCTTTCGATGTCAATGAATCCAAGAAGGCCCTGTTGAGGACCCACACAACCGTGAACACAGTGAGGCACATCGCGGATCACCCCTCCAAACCTAGTAGGGTCTTTGGGGTGGGCAGAGTCTTCCGACAGGAGACCATCGACCGGACCCATCTGCCTGAATTCCATCAGATAGAGGGCATCATACACGAGGGAAAAGCAAGCCTGCCTATGCTGATTACGACACTGAGAACATTCTACTCGAAGATGGGCTATTCCGATGTAAGGGTACGACCCGCATATTTCCCATACACCGAACCAAGCATCGAGGTCGAGATTCTGTGGAGGGGGAAATGGCTCGAGCTAGGGGGGGCAGGGATATTCCGTCCAGAAGTAACTCAGCCTCTTGGCACCGACTGGCCGGTTTGTGCATGGGGGATGGGTCTGGAGAGGCTCGCTATGCTAATTCTCGGGCTTGACGATATACGGGAGCTATACCAGCCGGATCTCGAGGTCCTCTCCAAGATGCCTCTTCTTTGAAGCGTATCGAGATCCCTATTGCAGCCAAAATCAGGATCCAGAGCATGGCTCCCCCGGGAGGAGGTGGGAGAACGGCAATCCCCGATTCCACAGGCGCCTCCTGGCCGGCCTGTTGGCCCTGTCCACACCCTTCGGGGGGCGGGCCGATACCAGGCCCCCATGTTTCGCCATAGCCTGCACAGTGATCCCCTCCTCCATCATTAGCATTGGGTACGATGCCATGGTAGCAAATCAGGAAATACGGAAATCCCATGTCCCCTATGCCATTCTCAATTGTCGAGTGATAGTGGTAGATGCCGTCAGGAAAGTCGGGAGTAGGCCCGAAGTGACCATTGCAGACATCAAGATCGCCAAGCCCCTCTACGTACTCGTAGTCGTCTATACCGTTGTAGCCCGTCTCTCCTTCCTTGAGTCTGTATGAAGACTTCATCTCAGCGACCTGGCCCGTGTCGTCCTCGCCATACACCCCGTAAATGGGGTATCCGTCGAAAGCGACCCCTATCACTGGCGACGAAGAGCCGTTATACGTCGAGGATGGAAATGAGTAGTCCAACCAACCCATGTCCTCCGATCCGTCGGTGTGCCAGTGTATGCAGTTCGCATCAGCATGATAGTGATACACCCCACCAGGGCCGGAGTGTCCGTGGCAAAGCCCCAGCCATATCTCTTGACGGTCCTCTTCGTAGACTCCATGGTGACTGGCAACTGCGTCGCCTCCGGGACCATCCTCGGGGCCAAAGATGGGCACCCCATTCAGGGCGTAAGCGATTTCACCTCTATCTGCAGCGCATTCGTAGGCGCCCCCCGCCTCTGGGCAATTCGCATCATTGTGCCCTCCTTGCGTGTCATTGGTCGGCGAACGAGGCACACTTAGCACGTAGTTCTGGGAACTGGCACAGCACCCAGGCCCCGACTCGAGATCGTGATTAGGCAATCCATTCATGGTGATCGTGACGTTATCACCATCAAGGACCACGGATACGTCACACACGTGATTATCGTGTCCGCTGGTATTGTAATCATCGACTCCTGTCCCAGTTTCGTCCTGACAAAGGAACTTGTCGATCCAGAACTGCCCGAGGTCAGAAGAATCGTATATCGCGTCGGGCTCTGGCTCGGAATAGGTGCAAGATCCGTCATCTTCCGTAGCAGACGAATCGAAGTTATCGGCCTCTTCATCCGTACAGCCCCTCACTTCAGACGATTCTAGCCACGTTGCTTCTACATCCGTGGTCTGTGAGAAATCATCGCAGTAGATTGAAAGGCGGATGGCGACAGTTCCGACATCGCCCTCTATGTCCTCGTGAAACCTCCCATCCTCCATGATGCTCATCGGCAGGGAGCCACTGCTGCCCCCCACTTCCTGCCAAGTCATGCTACAAGCTGAGATGTTGTAATACACAACCGTGCCTGAGAGAGCAAGGCTGCTCCCTTCCTCTGCGGCAAGTGGGCCGCCAATCATTATCTCCGGCCCACTAGCGGGTGCAGGCAGAACCGTGAAAGTGCCGCTCCACATTCCACTCTCCCCCTCTTTGTCAGTAACCTCGACCTCAACAAGCTTGACGCCTGGATCCGTGGCCGGGAGGTTTCCTTGGAGGATACCATTTTCATCGAGAACAAAGCCTTCTGCAGGGGAGCCGTCTATTCTGACATCCACCTCCACAGACGCAAGGTCCTCGTCAGAAACACTCAGTAGAATGATGGCTATGCCGCCCTGCTGGAACTCAGACCCAGAGGAACCAGCGACTATTGGCGCCCCATTGCCAACGTCATCTTGATTCGTTGAAAGATCCAACATCAGCATCCCAGTAAGGACGCTAAGAAACATTATTCCAGCCAGCATCAGGCTCTGCGCTCTTTGTCCCATAACCTCAGTAGGACGCAAAGGCCATATTAAATCCAAGTTGATATGAGTGAACTCATCACCCGTTCGCGAGTTTTCCTATATCGTCCAAGAATAATCCCGGATCCCACATTATACCGCCCCATGCTATCCGCTTGTCGCCGCTCTTGTCGATGATGAACGTAGTTGTCGTGTGACCGACTTTGTATTCCCCCAGCGATTCCCCATGGGGATCAATCTCTTCAGTTGAGGCATCGGAGTCCTCTGGAATACAACTGAGCCAGTTACCTCCTGGGCGCTTCCATCCTTCATCGCACATGCAATGAGCACCGCTACCTTTGCCCATGACCCACCCGTGGCCATTGCAGTCTATCCCGGGCGGCAGGTGGCTGATATTCGAGCCACTCGGTGCGAAAGCGAGATGGGTGCTGGAGCCGAATCCAATATTATCTAGGGAAATATTGGTTTTTACCCATTTCCAATCTACATCGTCCCAGATCATAAGATCCCACGTCCATGACTCGTTTTCTGACCAATTCCCTATCGTTCCGTTGTCTGGGTGATAAGCCACTTCTGGATCGGAGGAATTGAATGCGTATTGCACGAAATCAGCGCCATTTTGAACGAACTCGACATCAGCCCAGAGCGCGTCTAAAACAAAACTCTCCCCGTCAGGATTCAAGACTGCGACCCTGTTCGTACTACCTTCCGGAGGTACGCTTGCATTGATGTGGTCGTTATCCACAACCACATTCCAGTCTGACCAAACTTCTACCAGGTAGTTCACATCGGACGAGGTGAGGTGTTGCCATTCGTACCCCACAGACTCTGTCCATTTGGAAAATCTGTCAACAGTGTCTATGGCTGGATCGATCGTGATCGATAGGAATACGACCTCTTCTTCGATAGCCGGATCCAGATTCATCTTTATCCACTGAAGATTCGATGAGATGATTAGACAGACGTCCGGGCATGATGTGTAGATGAATGCTAGAACGACTATCTTCCCTTGGAAGTCAGACAGAGTCACCAACTCGCCATGCTGATCTGTAAGGGTGAAATCCGGGGCTGGACTCGGGTCTCTGTATTCTATGCCGTTGAAGTCGGAGCCCTCGACGCTTTCGAAGCATCCTGCCACGCTTGAGCCCAATAGGATCAAGCACAGGGAATGTGCGAACCACCTCATACAGATTCCTCCACGAGAGCCATTATGTCATCTAGGACCATATCGGCGTTCCAGACGAAATCGCCCCAGTACACCCTCTGATTCCCCGCTCTGTCGACTATGATGGTGCCTGTCGTGTGGTCGATGTAGTAGAGCGGATGATGCATAGTCTGTACCTCTCCTTCAGATTGTTGGGTTTCAACACCACAGCCGTCAGCGTCTGTTTGCTCACCTTCGGGCGTATCGGGGCATAAATCGAATCCGTCCACTGTACCGTCGCCATCAGTATCATTTGCATATGTCTCCAATCCGACATCAAAAGACCTCCATATCGGCTCCATAGTCTCCAGATCAGAGGATAGATGCGGCCATTCTAGACCCCGATCGTAGGCATAATTCTGCATGACGCTCGAATTATCGTACCAAGGGTCCACAGTTATTGATAGAAGATGAACTTCCGTGCCAAGATTATCTCCGAGCTCGTTCCCTATCCAGGCCATATTGGCGCTGACCTGTGGGCAAACGTCTGGACAACGCGTGAATAGGAATGCTACAACCACAACGTCACCAAGATAGTCATTGAATGCCACAGGGTCACCGTTTTGGTCAATCAAGACGAAATCAGGGGTTGCCCTTGGAGGTACGATATCCTCTCCGTAGAATACATCGATTTCTTCGTCGGGCCCTAGGCAACCAGGTGCCAGAAGTATGGAGAATATTATGAGCGCCTTGACTCTAATACTCACTCTTTCCGTTGTCTCAGCCAGAGATATGCTCCCAAGCATATGACCATGCCCATCAAAGCAATGATTTGAACCATTCCAGTCCGAGCATCCCCGCTCGACGCTTCCCCTAGATTGACTGTGAATGACTCGACAACATCGCCATCAGGGCCTATGACGACCATTTCATGGCTTCCATCCGCCCATTCTTGTCCTGAGAACCATATCTTGCAGCCTCCGTCGCCACTCCCTCCAATTGCGCACAACGCAGAAGATCCATCGCCCGCTGTTGCAGCCTCCACGGAGACCATGGTTTGAGTAGATGAGAACACATACAGATTACTGCCCGGTACGAGGTTAATGGAAGCCTTGCTCAGACTAAACTGCCCGCCCTCCTCGCTTATTGACACCATATTGTCGGCCGAGGGGTCGAAATCTGGAAGTAATACGTATGGGCCAGGTACTGAACCCTCCGTATGATTGTCTGGCAACAGATCGACCACTACGTCTTGCCATGAAGATCCGTTTTGGTATACTGTGACAACATACCCTCCTGTATTCCAGGTCCCGTTCTCGAAAGTGAATTGGCACTCGTCAGTATTGGAAGAAGTGTTCTTCCCGGTCATTTCACATGTATAATCATCGACCCCATCCCCATTAACATCAATCCCAGCGGACCTATTCCACGTAACAGTGTTGTAGAGGACCAGCGTATCGTTTACTAGTAGGTCAGCCGATTCTGGCTGCACGCTGGATGTTCGTACTATGATCGCGTAGCTATTCGCCCCGTGCGCCGCAACCTGTCCTGACAGAACCACTACGAGGATAATTGCTAGGATACGCCTCAAGCACACCCCTCACAAGTCGTCATCCCAGAGGGGCGGGTATTCGAATCTCGGATCAATATCCTCGTCGAACTGAACCACATAGACCCCGCTGACCATTTCAGATATGAATACGAAACCACGCGGATCAAACTGGAGCCCCCAGTCGAAAGGAATCATACATGAAGCCCAGCAATCCGCCATGTCGTAGCCCATGTCTTCTGATGCGTTATCCGACCACTCGGGGCCTGCAGGGAGGTAGTACCCAATCGTGTGGGTCGGCGCCAGTTCCTCTATGCCCTGGAAACCAAGCTCTGGATCGGCCACTCCATTCTTCCACACCAGCTCATCCCATATCTTGCCATGATCAGTTGCCCAGACGCCTGCATGATAATGCGTCCAATACACCATGCCGTTAGCTCCGGTATCGCCATTGTGCGGGCTGTAGATGTAGCCGCTAGGGATGTAGTGATGCGGATGTTCTTCCCCATCTTTTATGCTCGTGCCCGGAAGCTTCCATTTCGAGACTAGGAATGGCTTCGCTGGATCCGTCGTGTCTATCGTCCAAATGTATCCTGTGTGATTGGCGTTAGTGCCGTACTCGGGAGCTATGTACGTGTAGTGCCTCCAGTTCACGCCTTTGGACGGGTCTTCAGGCCCACTACCGCACTGGCTAGGCCATTCATCGACCGGGTCCATGGTGCTGACCCCGCTGCAGACGAGATAGTCATTCGGAACTGCGTAGTGGATGTTGTCATTCCCCTGTTCAGCATCCAGCCATTCCTCGGGACCCATGTTGGCGTGGCCTCCCCCGTCCGGGCCGTACCAACCGGAGTCATCCGTGGGGCACCCCAGCCATCGGCCGGTTTCAGGTGGCCACGATATTCCCAATGGGTCCGCGACTTGAGGCGGCTCAGATACATCGACAAGTCGCAATCCAGCCCCCCAGTAGGATACTGCTAGCATCTTCTGCTTTGTTATCGGGTGTATGAAAAAGACATTGTCGTGGTTGAATATGGAGCCACCGCAGGTCGTCTCAGGCTCTGGGGTGTACCCTCCCCATCTGATGATCTCGCGACTCGCATTCTGCTGTTCTTGGTTGTCAAATGGATTTAGGCCCTCGAAATCTATCAACGCATAGAATACCTGGGTGCCCTTGTAGAACGTCCCACTGGACCCTTCCACCATCTCGGGATAAGGGTCTGCGCCGAAGAGGAAGAGATGACAATCGTCCTGCCATGCTGCAGTCGGGTTGGCTGGAGTCCAGTCGCAGTAAACATGCAGGTCCTGATTGTGGAATCCCGCAGGGGGGTTGTCCCATTCAGCGACCTTGATCGGGCTCGTCTTGTCGCCGACGTAGATCAGGTCAAGCCGATTAGCACCGCTGTTAGCATCATCATCATTCGGGATGGGATCCAATTCGGAATTGGTGAGCTCATGATTGATGAGAGCCCAGTTGTTGTCTTGTGTGACCTTTATGTCGATGATCCTAGCAATTTCAGCGTAATACGTCGATAGGAGCCTTATGTCATTGGGCCTGCTTATGTCAAGTATCTCGAACTGGTTGTACGAAGATACGTATGCGAAGCAACCTCCAGTGCCGTCTCCGTAAATCTCGCAATCCTCTAGGAAGTTGCCTTCGATAGCTATCTCGGAGTTGTCGCCCGGAGTCGGCCCCACGTTCTTGTATTCGTCGTGACAGGGCCTTCCAGCCACGTTATCAAATCCCTCGGGGGGAGTCACTTCCCCATCACAGTTCAGATTGTGATAGTCAATCATCCTGACATTGGGGGTCTTCAGCCTGTGCGCCATCAGGTCGCTGTGAGAGTGATTCTCATCCTCTATCTCGAATACCGGGTCGACCCAAACCCACTCTTCCTCGTCGTCTGAATCCTCTCCTCCAAGGCCGAAACAGCCGGAAAATACTGCGGTGAGCATGAGCATTACTAGGGCAGATGAAGTGACGAATTTACTCTTCATGTAGAGGCCTCTGACGCCACGGGAGTCAGGACGTCCTGTTGAAGGTGATGGTCTCAGGTACCTCATCTTGTAGCATAGGGGGCATCGATATCAAGTTGAACAATGTACAGGCCAGATGTGATACAGGACAGGTACGTGTANCCCTCGTGGTATTCTGCCGCCCANAAGAAAGGCGTCCAACCAAAATCGTAGAAGGAACTCTCAAGGGGCGTCCCATCAGCCCCATGAGGGAGATGAAAACCGACCGTTGAGTCGAAGTGCACGTCGGTTACATTGCCTCCTTCCATCCCTGCGAGCATGAGGGTCTCTATGTCGACGACCCACAGTCCTGCATGGTAGCTTGATAGGTATATTCTGCCATCCCATGTGCCGCCGAGACTNGTATCCTGATACGGCCCAGTAGTCTGGAATATNTGGGTGTCAGCGTTGTGCGGGCTGAATAGGAGCCACTCCTCGCCCCCNGGTATGAAGTGCTCCTCAGCAAATGGAATCTCGTAACCGTGTATGAGCTTCGGGAGGAATCTCAACTGACCGTTGACCTCCTCGTATTCTGTCGTGTCGAGGAGATACGACATNCCNGTTCCGACATATGTCTCGAGAACCTCTGTCGACAGGAGCGTAAGGTGCCGCTTGCCCGCAGGATACCCTATGTGACTCGCATCCACCATCTCGTCTATCGGCTCAGCATAGTGAATGTATGATGCCCGTCCGCCATTCTCGTTGCCGTTGGTGCCGCTATCCGGCAAGCCATCGCCGTCTAGATCTGCGAATTCCATCCAGAGCCCCACTTCCGGAGCCCTCCAGTTACATCCCAGTTGGGTTCCGAAGGTAGCAGTGCAACCACCTGCGATGAATGCGTACTCGATTGGTGTATTCGTAGGNTGNGGGACATCGCTCACATCGAATATCCTCAGTCCAGCCTCCCAGTAAGCGCCGTAGACGTATGTCCTNCCAAATCGTGGATCATTCTGATCATCACCGGGCCATGTCTGCACGGTCATGTCGTGGATGTAGATCCAACCCCCATTGGTCGTTTCCCAGTTTACCTCAGCCTCACCCACCTTGAGAATAACTGGCCGATCNCCCGGNCCATCGAAGTTCAGGTGGGCTATGGTGATCCCGCCGCAGGCATCCCCCTGTCCAACNTCNCANGCATCATAGTCGGGATTCGCGACGAATATGTACCANTCNTCGTCNATTATGTGNGTGTAGAGGTTATGCGGCCCACTGGGGTGATCAGCGTCNTACCATGCATCGATGAATACTGGGTCTGTCTTATCNGTGACTTCAACCAATGTGACNGTGACCTGTGCGGGGTCTTCCCAACTGCCCACATTGGGATCGGCNGCACCCGGGTCCACTAACTGATTCTGAACGATGATGTACTCACGACCATCATATTGCAGNTATTTGACATCGAGAACCTGNGTGTTCGGGTCATAATACACTCCTGTCACTGATGTGTTGGATGGATCGGTGACATCGACGATATGCATCTCGCTCCATCCGGCTATGTACGCGTAAACCCGTCCATCGGGCGACTCTGCAACCTGAACTTCTGCATTGCCCGGAGCAGTTAGAGGATCGTATCCNAATGGCTCTATATTNGGAGTAGAGAGAACGTGCTGGCTAGCGTTTCTNTGGTCATGTNCCNCTTCTTGAAGAAGGGGGTCGAATATCCCTTCATCAACGACCGTTCCACCATCGCTGCTGNTATCTGAAATTAGATATCCGACAGAGGCCCCGATCATTAGCAGAGAGAGGGTTAGCCCTGCTAACAAGGCTACACGCCTCCCGACCATCAGTCGNCCGACAAAGAGCCATCTGTTCAAACCATCGCTAACTCGAATTGGATAATCATCGAAGCGATGCCAGGATATCCGAATCCAATCTTTCCCACGAGAAGCCACCATCTTCCTCCGCTGNTCGACCGAAGTGCCCGCCAGCAGCAGTCCTTGCGTATATGGGGTTACGCAGAGCCAGTNGATCGATTATCGAAGAAGGGCTGAAATCAAAATTTTGCATNAATTTTTCCGTAATCCACTCATCACTTACCCCATTTTTTGCTGATCCTTTGGTATCGACATGTATTGCAGTGGGTTCAGCCACGCCTATGGCATACCCTAGTTGTATCTCGCATACATCTGCTAGNCCTGCCGCAACCACGTGCTTAGCTGCCCATCTAGCGGCATATGCCGCAGACCTGTCCACTTTGCTGGGATCTTTTCCGCTGAATGCCCCTCCCCCATGACATCCTATACCCCCATATGTGTCGACTATGATTTTCCTTCCAGTGAGTCCCGCATCAGCATAAGGCCCCCCGAGAATGAATCTCCCTGTACCATTGATCACAACTTTCGTTTCGTCGTTAAACATCATTTCAGGAATTGTTGGACGAATGATTTTCTCCATGATTTCCGACTCTATGAATCGATGTTCTTCAAGAGTGTCCCCTCCAAACCGTTTGCTTGCGAGATCATCATGTTGGACTGCCATTATGAGGCTCGTTATGCCGACCGGTCGTCTGTTTTCATACAACACTGATACCTGGCTCTTCCCATCAGGCCTAATCCAGGGGATGGCGCCGGACCTGCCTGCGTGCGTAATGGCATCTGTCAGACGATGTGAGAGCATTATTGGCATGGGCATGTAAGATCCTTCCAAGCCCTCGATACCTTCCGATTCGTTGGAAGCGAATCCGAACATTATGCCCTGATCCCCAGCCCCTTGGCCCTTGTCCTTGCCCGCACCGATGTTGACGCCCTGAGCTATTTCTGGAGACTGCCTCCCGATAAGCGTGATCACGTTGCAACTGCTGCCACTCGCATCCATCCCAACTGACTGGTCATCGTAGCCGATACGAATCGCAGTCTCNCTTGCTATTTCCTCGAAATCNAATTCATGGCCCTCATTCAACGTGACTTCNCCTGCGAGCACTATGGTGCTTTCATCNGCCATTCCCTTNACCATGGTCTCAACAGCCACNCTTGCGAANGGNTCCAGNTCAATACAAGCNTCNAGTATCGAATCGGAGATNGCNTCACAGAGCTTGTCTGGATGACCCGCAGTCACGGATTCCGAAGTCAACACGCGACCCATATCCGGCCGGTGCAGGGATCAGTCCTTGAAACGCTCGGCCATAATCTGATCATATGGTGCAGCACATAGACTCATTTAGAACTACTAAATCAATCGTACATGGCCCTGATGTCTAGTAGCGAAAAATATCTCGTGGCGGATCTAAATCTTGCTGATTTTGGACGTAGAGAGATAGCGATGGCCGAGCATGAAATGCCAGGTCTAATGGAGCTAAGGGCCAGATACGAATCCGAGCAACCTCTGTCCGACGTCAGGGTAACGGGTTCACTCCATATGACGATCCAAACGGCTGTTCTGATCGAGACTCTGTCGACACTCGGGGCACAAGTCCGATGGGCGAGCTGCAACATTTTCTCCACACAGGACCATGCTGCTGCCGCAATAGCCGCCTCAGGGATACCTGTGTTTGCTTGGAAAGGCATGACTCTCGAGGAATATTGGGATTGCACATTCAGAGCGCTGACTCATGACGGCGACCTAGGTCCCCAACTGATCGTCGACGATGGGGGCGATGCGACTCTCCTAATACACAAAGGCTGGGAACTGGAACATGGGAGCAAATGGGTCGCAGAGCCATCCTCGTCATCAGAAGAGGCAGTGATCAAGGCCCTCCTCCTCCGCGTAAACGAAGAGGATGGTACGTTCTGGACCAGGATGGCCAGCGACGTCATTGGCGTCTCCGAAGAGACGACTACAGGAGTACTGAGACTCAACCAGCGCGTTGAGGAGGGCTCGTTACTGTTTGCCGCCATCAATGTCAATGATTCAGTCACCAAATCGAAGTTCGACAATCTCTACGGGTGCAGGGAGTCTCTCGTTGATGGGATAAAACGTGCCACAGACGTGATGATTGCCGGGAAGCACGCGGTTGTCTGTGGGTATGGCGATGTAGGAAAGGGGTCGGCAGCGGCTTTGAAGGCACAGGGCGCACGCGTCACAGTAACCGAAGTCGACCCAATTTGCGCACTCCAAGCAGCGATGGAGGGATTCTCCATTGCCACTCTCGAAGACACCCTCGGGGACGCAGACATATACGTGACTGCGACGGGGAATCGAGACGTCATAACGCTCGAGCATCTCAAGCAGATGAAGGACCAGGCGATCGTGTGCAATATCGGTCACTTCGACAACGAGATTCAGGTCGAGAGATTGCAAAATGATGATCAGATAGGCCATCAAAATATCAAGCCGCAGGTCGACAGATACGACTTCCCAGAGGGGCACTCAATCTACCTTCTCGCCGAGGGGAGGCTCGTAAACCTCGGATGCGCCACCGGGCACCCAAGTTTCGTAATGTCGAACAGCTTCTGCAACCAGGTCCTGGCGCAGATGGACCTCTGGAAAAGCCAAGGCACTAGGGGGAAGGAAGTATACCTCCTGCCCAAGCATCTCGATGAGGAGGTCGCCATGCTCCATCTGAATCGAATCGGGGCCAAACTGACCGATCTCAGCAAGGAACAAGCCGAATACATCGGAGTCGATGCAAGCGGCCCATACAAATCCGCCAATTACCGGTACTGAAAGTCGAACATCTTGATACATCCCAAGCCACACCGGCCACTGTGAAGGCGCTCATCCCGCTACTGGCTGCTGCCCTGATTATGCTGCCACCGGTCACGGCGCATGAGGCGAAGGACTACACGATCCTCCTCACATCCGAGGGCACTTCGCCCGATTCGGTCCCGGAGGGGGTATTGGTGACGACTGACCGGCTCTTCTTCATGATGGTCGATAATAGGAATGACACCCGACACATGGTTGCCATGGATGTCGACAATGACGGGTTTTATGATGGTCCGGATGATCTCTCATCCCCGTGGCTCACATCATCATGCGAACTCGATGAAGAAGGCAATAAAACAGACTCAGAGTGCAAAGTGACATACACGTTAATATTAGGGCCTGAAAACGGTATACTTCCTGGTAATATATCATTATTAATTAAGATAAATGAAAATGAGAATATTACGAATCACACATTGAATGCTTCCTTCGCTGAAGATGTCCATATGCCGCCTCAGAATCTACAGCCCGTGGATGACTCCCAGCCCGAAGCGGAGCCAGAAGCCACCATCACGGATGAATGGCTCTCGAGAGTAGCCATGGTCGGGATCTTGATTGGAGTAACCATGGCTATAATCACAATCTCGGCACTGATTCGCGACAAAAAATGAACAAGATTGAGTATCGCTTTCCAAGGGATGCAATCAAGACCTACACGCCTTTCCGAATCCTCAGGGGCGCTTAGCTCAGCTTGGAAGAGCACCTGGTTTGCAACCAGGTGGCCGGGGGTTCAAATCCCCCAGCGTCCACCATTGGAATCCGAGATTACCCATTTTTGAAACCTATTTAGAATTCCGATTTTTCCCTTATCAGAAGTGCAAGAAAACAGACATTTTCACGTATTTTGTACCCAGATTCAATCGATTTGTTTTAATATACTCTGGAAGCCTACTCCTATACATGCACGTAGCCATGCTTAGACGAACGGTTTTGACCCGAGATGATGTCTCTGGTAATAATCCCTCATTCCAAGGTAGAACGGCACATTCCATTCGTGATAATTCGCCAATTATCGTCGGCCTGGTTGCCATGGTTTTGATGATCATAGCCGCCTCAGCAGGTCACAGCGGCGAAATCGAGCTAAGAGACGATGTGAAGGCCATGCATACCTGCTCATGGAGTACTGGTGCTACGGATTCTGTGAATGAAGGAGTCACTGCGGTGGAAACGCTCTCTGCCACCTCCGACTCATCTGGAACTTGTACGTACTCGATAGTCGGAGGCGTCGACTCGTCCGACTTTTCCATAAGTGGCGCTGCTCTTAGCTTCGCCGCAACTCCAGATTACGAAAGCCCCGCAGACTCCGACTCCGACAATGAGTATGTCGTCCAAGTCAGAGCCACGGACTCGGCAGATTCAGCAAATACTGACCTCACCATCACAGTCACCGTTAACGATCTGACACTAGCAATCGCATCCGGCCAATCATTCGCCCTGTCCGAAACTGCCTCCAATGGCGATGCTATAGGCACAGTCACGCTATCTGCAGATACCGCAGTTGCTTGGTCTCTCTTGAGCAATGGGGCCGATGCGGACGGAGATGGAACTTCCCCATTCTCAATCTCTTCCTCTGGCGTAATATCGCTAGCAGACTCTGGAGACATTAACTACGAGACAACAACATCCTACACCCTAAGCGTCCTAGGAACCAACTTCGACGAGTCGGATATCGAGTCTGTCACAATAACAGTCACCAATATAGCACCTACAATAACCGATGATGATACCGGCACCGTCTCCGAGATCGCAGCAAATGGTGCAACTGTGGTGGATCTCGACAACACGGGCGACGACGACAGTATCACGTGGTCGATCACCGCGGGCAACCTCGATCCGGACTCGGATGACAACAAGGTGTTCGCGATCAACGCCGCAACCGGCGTCATCACCGTCAACGACGCGGACGACCTCGACTACGAGACGACCACCAGCTACAGCCTCACGGTCCGAGTGACCGACGGCACGACCAACTCCGACGAGACGATCACCGTCACAGTCACCAACGTCGCCCCGGCGCTGACCGACGACGACACCGGCACGGTCTCCGAGACCGCGACGGCCTCGACCGCCGTCATCGACATCGACAACACGGGCGACGACGACATAACC
>NHIP02000009.1 GCA_002170775.2 Euryarchaeota archaeon TMED192
GAGATGATGAAAGAGGAGGTTATGACCATGCTGGTGAGTGGCAACCAAGGCATTCTCTTGAGATTCATGATGAGTGGTGGAATGATTGGTCCAGGGACTCCAATCAAAACATGATTGACGACAGGCTTGAATGGCTACTTGAACAACCAACCGAGTTCTATTCCAATTGGTGGAGAATGGCAGATGCCGGCAATGCAAGAGTATTCATCGATTACGATCACCATCCCTCTTCAGCAGACGTCGAGGCGATTGAAGAACTGGGCGTGGAAATTACAATGCGTCCAATATATCTGGACAGTTTGATTGCAACAGTCCCCATTGACCTTCTCCATCACGAATCACCAATCTTCGATCTATCTGGAGTCGTTATGCTGGAGGATCTAGGTTTGGCTGAGACCCACATGAATCAAGCAGCCCCAAATATGGGCGTTGATCAAGTATGGTCTCAATATGGCTATGATGGAACTGGAGTCACTATCGCTGTACTCGATACTGGGGTGAGAGGGGATCATGAGGGCCTCAATGATTTAGATGATGAGATTACGCTAGGTTGTGATCAACCCGATCCAGATCCGTTTAATCCAACTCCAATAACAATTGATTGCGATCCGAAGATATCTGCTTTCTACGATGCTGTAATCACCGACTCCGAGCGACCAGCAAGTGAGTCATACGATTCAGGGACTCATGGCTCACATGTTGCGGGCATTGCTGCTGGTACAGGCGGTGGACAAGAGGCACCCGACGGCTCGAAGTATGTGGGCGTCGCACCAGGCGCATGGGTGGTCAATATCCTCGCATGTTGTGAGGGTGATATCCAGGACGTAATAGAAGGCGCGCAGTGGGCAATTGAGAACAAGGATTCCAAAGGCATAGACATCCTAACCTCTTCACTTGGCGAGCAGCAGTTTGAGATTCATTTCGATAATGACGGCTCATCAGCATGGAGCCAGCAGATGGATGCTGTCGCAGCATCGGGAATCATCACGTTCCTTTCAGCTGGAAATGAATTCGGTGGCGCAACACTGGCCGGTTGCAATACTATTGATAGCCCAGGCGATGCAAATCTCCCCATCACAGTCGCAAGCCTGGACAAGGATCTGGGTCTGGCTATCTATTCAAGCAGGGGCTATACATCTGATGGACGCGTAAAGCCTGATGTTTCTACGATAGGGTCGAACATAATGGCTCCTGATGCCGCTACATCTGATGGCTACACAAGTAAATCCGGAACCAGCATGGCAACCCCTCTCATGGCAGGCATTGCTGCTTTGATGGTCGAGGCAAATCCTGATATCGACCATGAACAGGTCAAGTCTATCATTAGCGCTCTGTCGATAGAGCGCGATATCCAACTCCTCGATGATCCCGGATTTAACGACTGTAGCGTTTTGGAAACCCGTCCAGATAACGAGTTTGGATACGGTCAGGCAGATCCTCTGGCGTTTGTACAGGCAGCAGGTTCGATAGACTCCTCATTGAACGTTTCAATGAATATTGAAACATTGGAGCATCTGGGCAACGAGACCAGGATATCCGGGACTTCGACCGGCGGAGTTCCAGGCGTCGGATTCGTAGAGGTGATGGTTGGAGGCGATGATTGGAATCAGGCAGCCGACCTATCTTCTGCAGGGGACTGGTCGTCTTGGAACATCAAGTTGGACCCACATACTGAGTCAGGTAACTCGACAGTGTATGCCCGGCTGGTTATCAGCGACGAGAGGATGTCTCCCGTGGATGCCCGAAGAGTAGTTCTCGTGGATGAACTAGCGAGCTCCAGCGGAGGCGCAGGGGGCCAATCATCAATTGGAGCATATGTATTCTTCATCCCCTTCCTAGCGACACTTGCACTTCTCGGATGGACCGCCCTGAGGGAAGACTGGTCCACAAGCCCCGCTAAGAAGCAAGAAAATGAGGATGAAGATAGCGAATCAACACCCTCTTCAAATTGGCGAGAAGATCCACTCGGATCATTTACGGGCGGGATTAGGAAATTCTCGGCCGAGATACGACGAGGAGGACCTCTTACCGAGAATGGAACTAAGAGGCTTCTGACGCTATGTATTCTTTACTTTGCTCAAGGCCTTCCATGGGGTTTTGCCAGCGTCACATTCGCAGCATACTTGGTTGACAACGGGGTTCCGATTGGGGATATAGCCATACTATTTGCTACAGTCGCGTTGCCGTGGACATTCAAGTGGATATGGGGTCCAGTCGTAGATGCAGTAAACATACCCCGATACGGTGCTAGAAGACAATGGGTGCTGATAGCCCAAGCTGGTATGGTCGTCACACTAGGCACTCTACTCCTAGTGCCCGACTTGAATGCTGAGATAGACCTGGTAACACGCTTATTGTTCGTGCACAACATTTTCGCTTCCCTGCAAGATGTTGGCACCGATGCACTGGCGGTGGAGATACTAGAGCCAAACGAGGTGGCGAAGGCTAACGGATTCATGTTTGCAGCCAAGAGGGCAGGAATCATCGTCGGCGGTGCAGTACTCGGGGTATCAGTCACTCAAATCGGCATCAGCGGCGTGATTGCCATTCAACTCGTACTCCTTTCGCTCATATTGCTGGTCCCACTTACCATGGTTGAGAGGCCGGGCGTCAAATTATTTCCTTGGTCCAAGTCAGATGAGAGTCATTGGGAGGATGATTCTGATGGCCAAGGCGACACTCAGGCCATTGACAATAGCGACTCTGAGATGCCCTCAGAGCCATGGCTGGAAGAGCAGAGATTCAAGCTCGCCCGGAAAGTCGGATTTACACTGGACAGTAGAAAAATATCCCTATCCGCATTCTTTGCGATAGCGGCTCTTTCGTTGTGGGTACTTGGATTCGCAATAGATGTCTTCACCATCGATTTCAAGATGGGTGATAACATCAGACAGATTACAAATCCGGTGAGTTACCTTTTCTTCCTCTTATCATTCGCCGCCTTTGCTCTTTCCGCCAGGGGGATGCTCGGATCAAGCGATTACCGTGTGACGAATCCATTAGCACGTCTCCCCGAGGGGACAAGACGAGGTGTAGCTGAAACCTCATTCTATCTTACAAAGGCGTTCTCTGTCCGTTCTGCTCTGCTATTGATTGGACTCTGCTTGCTCTCTGAGCTCTACATATTCGTGGGCCCAATTGTGATTGACATCTTCATTAACGAAGCAGGCTGGTCCCAAGCGAAATATAACGGAATAGTCGGGGGCATCGTAGTGTTCGGCGCGCTAATCGGCCAAATTATCGGAGGTCTACTGGGAGATAGATTCGGCGTCAGGAGAGTTGCAATGGTTGGATTTACTGTATTGGCCCTTGCAAATGCTTGCTTCGCACTTCTAGAACCCCTCTGGTCCAACACCTCGATAATGACTGTTTACCTTATTGCGCAAGCGTTCGTTGGCGGGATGGCATGGATATGCATTATTTCGCTTAGTATGAGGCTGACATGGAGCAAGGTAGGGGGAACCCAATTCACAGCATACATGTCTCTGTTCAATCTTTCAGGCGTCTTTGCATACACTCTAACAGAGAGGATGATTTCGGTATTCGACTATAAATCTGCTATCTATATCGGTGCTGCTTTGACCCTCGTAACAGTGTTCATGCTTGTATTCATTGATGAGGACGAGACTGACAGGATCCTTGAGAGCGAAGACACACATTCAGAAGATGAGCCAGAAATATTCGAACCAATCCTAGGCGATGTGATGATCGATGAAAAACCCGCTCCATCAGTTTGAGGAAGTCGAAACCGACTTCCTAGTATTCTCAAAGACAGTATGCGGATACTGTGTGGCCGCAAAGAGGCTCCTCGAAGGCTTTCGCATGACATACACTGAAATCAATCTAGATGATGATGTCCAGCTACGATCTGACTTGATAATGGCGACAGGGCATAGAACCGTACCAATCATTTTCGATCTTAGAGAGGAAGCAGTATTCGTCGGAGGATTCGATGAACTGAAGAGATATCTCTAATCTTCTTCCGACATCATCCTAATCGCATCCACGAGTGAACCCTTCTGACTTAAGTCAACCATGTGTCCCTTTCCATGGCGAAGTTGGATTACTTTCCATCCAGCGTCCTTGAAAATGGTGGCTAGCTTCAAACCATCATCAATATTGACGATATGATCCCTCTCACCGTGCATCCACACCACAGTTCGAGGGCGAATCGATCTGAGGATCTTTTGAAGCTGTTCCCCTCGCACAGTCATGGTTGCTAGAAGTACGAGCCCCACAATACGCTCCTCGATACTCGTTTCAAGCATCGCCGAGGCTATAGCGCCGCCTTGAGAGAACCCTCCGATGATCATTTTCCCTTCAGGGAGGCTCTGTTCGAGACCCTTCATGGACATTAGAATTTGATTAGCGGGCGTCACCGCATCAATAATTTCTTCCCGAACCCACCAAGCACGCCCACTTCTTGGATGAACATATGTGCCCTCAGGACAGACAATACCCCAATTATTTGGAGCGAGAGATTCGGCCAGGGGCCTCATTTTCACTGAGGTCCCCGTCATCCCGTGAAGCATCACCAAATTATTCGTGGTTGCCATTTCAGAGACTCCATGAGTATCCTATCCCTCCGGCAATCATTATGCTGAGCTCGGTCTGACCTGTGAAACTAGCTGTCAGAGTATATTCTCCGCTGGGCGAGGGGATGGTCCCCAATGTCCCGGACTCCGAAGAGCCGGGCCCCCAGAATCTTTCGAGCACTGATGATGAGGTGTGATCTCGAAGGGTGAATGTGATGCTAGAGCCTCCTCCGCCTGCGGATGCATCCATCAGATAGATCATCTCGTCCCATGATCCGTCATTGGGATGTTCTTGGACAAGAAAAGAGTCTTCCACGTCTCCATTTGGCCCATTGTTTTCATAATCCTTAGAAAGAAGATCTTTACCTCTCATGAAATGTACTTCTCCTTCATGCTCTGAGCCACTTTGAGCAAGAGTAATCCTTAGCAATTCGAGGCCATCAGAATCCTTCCTGACGAATGAGGTGATGAATCCCACTGACTTGTCGTATGTATAGGTCAAGATACCTCCATCCGATCCTGTTGCTGTCACATACGCCCTTTCGCCCTCTAGAGTCGAACGAGCCTCCCAATCTACGTCGAAAAGAGTAAATGTCCATGAGTTGCTTGAAAGTGGGAATGAGAGCACCGATTGTTCAAATCCATTTTCAAATACTCCCAGTGTCGAATGGGTAATTCTACCAAGGAATGGGTTGTGATTGAGAACTGCATGCCTTCTTGCCTCCTCTTCCGAAGATATTCCAAGCATATACGCAGTCCCATCCTCCTCTTCATCCACAGTGGCTACTACAAGACGTGCAGAGTCGTCATAGAATTCAGGCGTGGTGAATGTGAATAGCCACCAATCACCGATTTCCCACTCGGGAACTTCAAGATCTTCACTGCCTCCAAGTATACTGTTTGTAGAGCCCATGCATCCTTGTAGAGCAATGGAAAGGACTGCTAAAGCAGATAACAACTTATGCCCGATCATGTCCCTTCGAAGAGCGCATGCGGGAAAGCGATTTCCCGTAACCGGCCAAAGAAACCCCGATTTTCTCGTTTAAGCGATAAGGCCAGCGATAACAACCGATACAATCGACATCAACTTGATCAGGATATTCAACGAAGGCCCGCTGGTATCCTTGAATGGGTCGCCAATGGTGTCACCGACAACTGCAGCGGAGTGAGCTTCATCGCCTTTCTCAGCACCGGGAATCTCGCCTTGCTCGATAGCTTTCTTGGCGTTGTCCCAAGCCCCTCCAGCGTTTGCCATGAAAAGGGCCATCAATACGCCGGTCGTTGTTGCGCCAGCTAGAGTGCCGCCAAGAGCCGCTGGTCCGAGCACATATCCAATCACGACAGGGCTTCCGATTGCAACTAATCCAGGCATAATCATCTCGCGTAGAGCTGCTTGTGTAGAAATATCAACGCAAGTGGCACTGTCTGGTTCAACACCCTCTCGACCTTCCAATAGGCCGTCAATCTCTCTGAATTGCCGACGAATCTCAGTAATCATTTCCTCCGCCGCGCGCCCTACTGACTTCATTGTCATGGCAGCCACAACGAAAGGCAAAGCACCACCTATTAGTAGGCCGATCACAACTTCAGGATTGGTCAGAGAAAGATCTGCCGCCTCAAGCCCAGCGCTAGTCTTGTATGCAGCGAACAGTGCCAGAGCAGTTAGCGCTGCACTTCCTATTGCGAATCCCTTTCCTATAGCAGCGGTAGAGTTCCCAATTGAATCTAGGCCATCGGTGATTTCTCTAACTTCCTTCCCTAGCCCCGACATCTCTGCAATTCCACCTGCATTATCCGCAACTGGCCCATAAGCATCCACCGTCATGGTAACGCCGACTGTCCCCAGCATTCCCATAGCGGCCATAGCAATCCCGTAGAGGCCAGCATCTCCGCCGCCCATCACGTCGTTAGCAAAGTAAATTCCACCAGCCATGAGAAGAACGGGGATGAAAACCGATTGCATTCCTACAGCTAGTCCTGCAATTGCATTTGTGGCACTTCCAGTTTTCGACGCCTCTCCGATATATGGTATAGCCCGTACTTTGATTCCAAAGACAGGTTCGATTCCTGTGTAGTATTCAGTGACAAGTCCGATTAGAATACCAACTAACGATCCAATAGCCACTGCTTGAATTACGGTAGTATCCAATTCCAAATAACTCAAGGCAAGATACCCTCCTCCGATGAATAAAGCAGCACCGATGAATGTGGTGTTCCGCAAAGCAGCACCAGGATGCATATTTTTCATGCCGCCAATCGAAAACACTCCGATGATTGAGGAGACGTATCCAACAACGGCTAGGGCAATTGGTATCATAAGGTAATCAGCACCAAGGTCGTCGCTGGCTTGAGCGATGACCATTGCAGCGATGATCGAGCCTACGAATGACTCGAAAATATCCGCACCCATCCCGGCTACATCTCCAACATTGTCGCCAACATTGTCAGCGATTACGCCCGGGTTACGGGGATCATCTTCGGGAATGCCCGCCTCTACCTTGCCAACTAGATCAGCGCCAACATCTGCAGCCTTCGTGTAAATGCCGCCTCCAACACGAGCGAAAAGTGCAATAGACGATGCACCCATTCCAAATCCAGCAACATTCTCAACAGAAAGGAAACCCTCTCCGCCAACTGGATCTGTGAGGTAGTACATCAGAGAGATGCCGAATAGCCCTAACCCTCCAACTGCCAGCCCCATCACCGCTCCGCCGTTGTACGAGGTGGTGAGTGCGGCTGCCTGCCCCCCATTTGCGGCTGCCTGTGCAGTTCGTCCATTTGCACTTGTTGCGGATTGCATCCCGCTAAATCCAGCAGCCACACTACATAGGGCACCAATAACGAAAGCAACCATGGTTTCCATACCGAGACCGTTATCTTCGCCACCTGCGAATAATAGTGCAGCAACAACGACAATGAATATCGCTAGCATTCTATATTCAGCCATGAGGAAAGCCATTGCCCCATCCTGAATTCTTGCAGTGATGGTAGCTACTGTTTTGTTTTCAATCTCGATTGAATCTACCTTTCGATATAGCATGAAAGCTATGAGCAGACCCAATATTCCTGCTCCCATCCCCATGATTCCAATTTGTTCTCCGTCCATAATATCACCAGTTAGGCTGAGACTTCGACCTAGGTTCGGTATTTAAGCCGATATCCACTCATAGCCCAATTCGTCATCACAATACCTCAATTGTTTCATAGCCAACCCCTCTCCCAATGAACACCATGACGGGCTTAGACCGCCAGACAATCCTCGATTCTGTAGGTCCAGTTCAGGCCATCTTGGATGCCCATGATGGGGTGGTTAACGTCATGGATACATCCGGAGGGATCATTACCATCTCCTTGGAGGGGGGATGCACCGGTTGCAGCTCCACACCAATGACTGCCATGCAAATATACTACTCTCTGATGAAACTCGATCAAGTCAACGACGTGATCTTTGTAAATGGCGAACTTCCTGCTTACATGAGGTCATTCATTAATGAAAAACTTGGCATCGAATCATGATGAAGAACTACTCAATCGTCAGTTTTCTCTGCTCGAAGGCGACGAATTTGATGAGGGTTAACTTCTCCCTGTACTTCCTTCCCCTTCAGATTGAGGTTGGAAGCAGCGGCAAGAACCAGGGAGAAGACTGCCATCGGCCTCGCCGCGTTACGGGAACCCCACAAATCCCCTCCAAGGTAGTGCAGTGAGAATAGGAGGATACTTGCCAATATGCAGAATGACATTATGGTACGCTGGCCCACGATTTCTGCTTTCTCAGAACGTGCGATAGTGCCGATACTCATCCACAAGATGACAGAGATTCCACATAAGCTCACCGACAGAGTCTCAAGAGTGTCAACCAGACCCATACTTACGCCTGAAGCGACATGTGTGTGAAACTTTCTGGGAGGAGTGCAATCCACACAACGATAGACGACCTCCCTAACAGGAGCCCATGGCGCGTGTCAGGGGGTGGGGTTTACCGACTACTCGTCGAGAAGGCCCCCCGTACTTCACAAAAAGTCAAATTGTGAAAGTTTTCGATCAGGTGGCAATTCTCCTGGAACTCGACGGAGCAAATCCATTCAGAGTAAGAGCATATCAGAATGCAAGCAGAGCCCTTGGGCAGATGAATCGTCATTTGGTAGATGTCATCGAATCAAATGCCTTGACCGACATCAAAGGAATAGGGAAAGGACTCTCATCTCTAATTGTGGATGTTGTTATGACTGGTGAATGGGGGGACCTACAATCCCTCTACGATAGAGTCCCGCCGGGCTTAGTTGAGATGGTAGGAATCCCGGGATTAGGGCCAAAGAGAGCCAGGACATTGTCCAAAGAACTAGACGTCTCATCAATAGATTCTCTAAAATCTGCATGCGAGAAAAATCTGGTCGCCTCTTTGCAAGGTTTCGGAGAGAAAAGCCAACAGAGATACCTGGAGGGAATCGAACTTTTTCGAAGAAATAAAGGCAGGACTAGATTAGATGTGGGGTTAAGATTCGGACTGGCCCTAGAAAACAGAATTTCCAATATCCCCGGAGTTGAGAAGGCGCAACTCGCGGGAAGCGCCAGACGCAGGAGGGAGACTATCGGAGACCTAGATGTAGTAGTGGCAACACGTCCTGAGAATCGTTCTTCAGTAATCCAATCGATTCTAAACTTACCAGGAATTGCAGATATCAAAGGCCATGGCGAGTCAAAGATCAGCCTCATCCTTGAGCAGAGTGTTTTGGATTCTTCATTCCCAACTGGCAGTATCGACGACGCCCTCAATGAGGCCATTCTTGATCGCTCTGAAGATGCAACCATAGACGCTCAAGTAAGAATTGTGTCGTCCGAGACATTCCCATTCACATTGGCATACTTTACCGGCTCAAAAGAGCATAATATACGCATGAGGCAGATTGCAATAGATAACGGGTTAAGACTCAATGAATTCGGACTTATTCCTGAGCAACTCGCTGTTGGCTTGAAGGGTATAGATGCGGCCACACACACGCTCTCATGTGAAAATGAAGCAGACATATATTCCATGCTCGGGCTTCAATGGGTAACTCCCGAACTCAGGGAAGATATGGGTGAGATCGAGGCAGCTTCGGTGAATGGTATCCCCGACCTAATAGAATCGGATATGATCAGAGGCGCGCTACATAATCACACAGTTGCTTCTGACGGCTCTTGCACTCTCGAGGAAATGGCTTCAGCAGCGATGAATCTGGGTTGGGAGTATCTTGGAATCGCAGAACACTCCCCTGCATTGAATATCGGAGGTCGAAGTATAGGCGTAGACCCTGTTGAGGTTTCCATTCAGAGTGATCTGATCCGTGCATTAAATGAGAAATGGACGGATGAGAATGAAAAATTCAGGATGTTCCACGGCACGGAATGCGACATACTCCCCGATGGAAAGTTGGACTACACTCCAGATGTTAGAAATCAATTCCATCACGTGATAGGTTCAGTACACGCCATCGGCTCGTGGAGGTCAAGGGATGAACAGGACAACACTGATGCAGTAATCAAAGCAGTTGAAGATCCAACGTTCACCATACTAGGCCACCCAACGGGCCGTATTCTTCAAGCAAGAGACGGATTTCCAATCGATATGATCCAGATCATCGAAAGGATGGGCGAGATTAACTCAAACGGCACGCTCAAGGCAATAGAAATCAACGCATCGCCATTCCGTCTCGACCTTGATTGGAAGCTTTGTAAGGTAGCTAAAGAGAATGGGGTGCCTATTGTAATCAACCCGGATGCACATAGTACAGAGGGCCTCTCTGATATCTCATATGGCGTGGACATAGCGCGCAAGGGATGGCTCCGCGCAGAAGACGTCCTCAATACCAGGTCAGGAGATGAATTGGATGAGATCCTTGGATAATAACGAATCCTCTTATCTCACCTCCCCTGCCCCGAAACAATGGGATTCGGCCGAGCACTCGTTTTCGCATCCGTTACGGTGCTGCCTGCGTTCGTAGCAGGGCTATCATTGTGGATTCTTTTCGGAGGTAGCGAGTCCTGGCAAGATTGGCAGTATCTAACCTGCTATGCAGTTCCCGGAGCGCTGATTATGTCTGCATTCATAATGGGGTACAGGGGATCTAGTGAGGTAGAGCAATGAGGCGAATAGAGAAGGCCCAACGAATCAGTGTAATTCTCGAAAACTTGTACCCGAATACCCCTATACCACTCGACCACCAAGACCCATACACGCTACTAGTGGCAGTCATGCTTTCCGCACAGACAACTGATAAGAAAGTGAACGAGGTAACCCCCGGGCTTTTCGCACTCGCATCAAAACCCGCCGCAATGGCCTCTCTGGATGTAGAGGATATACGATCTGCAATTCGGCAAGTAGGATTGGCGCCAACCAAGGCAAAAAACCTCAAGAAAATGGCTGAGATTATCGTCGATAGAGGTGGTGAAATTGAGCCGAATTGGGACTATCTAGAGACCCTTCCGGGTGTCGGCCATAAAACAGCAAGCGTCGTCATGGCCCAAGCCTTTGGGGTACCCGCATTCCCTGTTGACACCCACATACACCGCTTGGCTGCTAGATGGGGCCTGTCCAGAGGTACTACGGTCGAACGAACCGAATATGATCTGAAAGCCATTTTTCCGGAGTCCACATGGAATAAAAGGCACTTGCAAATAATCTTCTTCGGCAGAGATCACTGCCAGGCACGAAGGCACGACCTCTCGGATTGCATGATTTGTGGCTGGGCCGCTACAAAAAAGAGAATTAGGGAAGAAATGAGGCGTTAATCTAAGATCTGAATAACACCATTAATCCCAGAATTGAGGCTGTCGCCCCCGAAGCAAGGATGAACGGCCTGTAATCTTCTAATTTCTCCATGTTGTCCCTTGCGTCATCGCATCTGCCTTCATCCCAATCGGTAATTTGGGCTATCGTTCCAACAGTCGTATCGCAGTTTTCTTCAATTCCCTCCTCGTAGAGGCCGATTGCGTAACCACTCCCCGCCCAAGCAAGAAGTAATATCCCACCCAATAAGATTAGGATGACTGAGAACACCTTGGATAGTTTGCCCATGTCCATCCCCCCAGTACCAATGATTCAAACGTTCTTGCGACTTTGTCGTAAAGCCTCGGCTGCTACGACTGCTAGCGGGGCTTGAAGATTGTATGATGGTACGAAACCCTGCATTGGAATTTTCACTATGGAATCACACTCCTGGAGCAGGTCCGCTGAGATGCCATGTCGTTCCCCTCCTATCACAAGCATACATCGCCCCGTCAAATCGACATCCCAAGGTTCCACATCTCCAGAATCTTCAATCCCAATTATGCGATAATTGTGAGCTCTGGCCAAATCTGATGCTTCACGCCAACCCATCCATTTCACGGGGATGAACCGGTCTGCTTTCATCGACGCTCTAGAAGATGCCTTCCGCCCCTCGGAATTAAGATCAGCATCTACAAACACAGCAGAGCCTCCACTTACTTCGATTGTTCTGATTGCAAATCCGATATTAACGGGATACTGAGCCCCCGAAAGTAACCAAATTAATCCTCCAGATGCCATTATCTCGCTAACCTCTGCAGAAGGATCCCTGTGGAGCAGACCAAGCGCTTTCGGGGGTTCTGAGGTAAATGGCATATTGGCCATCCTCCTAAGATCATTCTTTGAGCCCTCGATGACCTTCAATTTACGTATTGAGGCTTCTACGAGTAGCCTGTCCAGCGCCTCCGATTGAGCTTCTCTTAGAACAAGTATACGAGTCACTGGCCGTCCTTCATAAATTGCTTCTAAAATAGCGTCTATCCCTGAAACCTTCAGACTATACGCCATTTTCGTCGCCCCCGTCCCATTCTATCGGTTGAATTATCTCATTTCTGCGCATAAAGGGAAGGGTCGATGTCGGGTTGTCATAAACTGCCAATCTAGCTTGGGAATAGGCAACAAGTCGATTATTTTCAATCATTGAGAGTAATTTCTTCATCATCCTCAAGCTTTTTCTGCGGTGAGAAAGACCTGAGAACTTCAGAACAGCCACAACTTCCCCTTTCACATGAAGTAATTCAACCCCCGAGTCAGCAGGTTTTGGGAGATCCCCCATCCCATGCTCTGAAGGCATGGTGAATGCCATAACGTAGGAATCGTCAGATTCCCACATTTGTACTGGTGCAGTCATTGCGATATTCCGAGATTGATCATTGCCTCCGAATATGTATGACGCAATACGCCTAAAGGCTCCAGTCGAATTGCGGTAATTCATTCCATTGGTGACCACTCTTGCTTGAATCGTATCGAGATATCTCCTTACTTCAAAACCATCGTAAATCTTGATTATTTCGAATTCAGGCTCCTCAAGATTTTCGGACACCATAAAGCAACTCCGGCCATCCAGATTAAGAATTCTTGATATAAATCGGAATCGGATTCATCTTGTGGGAGTTAGATTCATGCAGTTTCTGATAAATCAATAATACTTCTTTTTGACGAATAGAAAAATCTTCTCGCTGAGTCCGATCAACTTGTGCCATCGCCCATTCAAGTTCCTCATAGGTTGCGCCGATTTGGTCTTCATCCGTCCTGCCGTCCGCCCACAATCCATCGTTTGGAACCGAATTTTGTATATCTTCAATTATGCCCATTTCCTTGGCAAGGGAGTAAACTTCTGATTTCAGCAAATCTGCAATAGGTGAAATATCGACGCCCCCATCTCCATATTTTGTGAAGAATCCCACTCCGAAATCTTCCACTTTGTTCCCTGTTCCAACCACCATGCCCTTTCTGGAACCAGCTATGGCGTAAAGTGTGGTCATCCGTAATCTTGCCCTTGTGTTCGCCAATGATATCTCTGATATCTCAAGACCATCAAGAGCCCCTCCAACATATGAGTCATAGGATTCGGTTAAATCAACTAGGTGATTGCTCACATTAGCCCACCTTGATTCCAGCCAATCTATGTGGCGCTTCGCCAAGTCGTATTGGGACGAGTCTTGATGTATTGGCATATTGACTGCAATTGTTTCTAATCCACTTTTTGCACACAGTGTCGAAGTGACAGCGGAGTCGATGCCACCTGAAACGCCCACAACTAAAGCAGATATCCCATTCTCATCAGCGTATTTCTTGATCCACTTCGAGATATCTCCGCAGAGCTTCCCCCAATCTTCCACGTACCACCACAATAGATGGCCGCTAATGGACTATTGCACGCGTCCTAGGCATAAGTTAGTGCCCATCTTTTCGGGGGACATTGAAATCAATAGCCCGGGTCGAGAGGCCCGATGGAGTCTAAGCAGGGAGGCCGCCTTGACCCGGTAGCACTGGAAAATGACCTCATCCGCCTATGGAATGATGAGGATACATTCCAGTCGTCCATAGAAAACAGAAAAACCTCTGGAAAGCCATTCATATTTCTCGAAGGCCCTCCCACAGCAAATGGCAAACCCGGAATTCACCATGTCCTCTCTCGGCTGTACAAAGACATGGTCTGCAGGTGGAAGACGATGGAGGGGCGAGTAGTCGAGAGAAAAGCAGGATGGGACACACACGGCCTGCCCGTCGAAATTGAAGTTCAGAAACGATTGGACTTGATGTCCAATGAGGCAATCGAAGCATACGGGATGGAGGCGTTCAATGAAGCATGTAAGGAGAGCGTCTGGACCTATGAGCAGGCATGGCGAGAAATGACTGAGCGAATGGGTTTCTGGGTCGACATGGACGACCCATACGTGACCCTGCACGACGATTACATCGAATCAGCGTGGTGGTCACTGAAGCAGATGCACGACAAAGGTCTATTGTTCAGAGGCCACAAAGTATTGCCATACTGCCCTCAGACAGGCACTTCATACTCTAGTCATGAGGTGGCTCTTGGATACAAGGAAGTCTCAGAACCTGCTGTCTTCGTCAAGTTCCAACTTGTTGACGATGAGGCGTCCATACTAGCTTGGACTACCACGCCGTGGACATTGCCTGGAAATGTCGGCCTAGCCGTCGGCTCGGACGTGGATTACGTACGAGTTAGAATCACAGAAAGCCCGTCTGGCGCATGGGATGGAAGAGGTGGTGCAGAAGTAGGCGAAGAGATGATCTTGGCAAAGGAATTGATGGGCCATGTGCTTAGACACAAGGTGGAAGTCATATCCGAGTTCAAAGGCTCTGATCTTGAAGGGAGGAAATACGCCTCCCCCTTCCCAGGTGCTATCAACGGGAACAACCATCCAGCTGCTTGGACAGTGGTGGCTGCAGACTTCGTAACAACAACGGATGGAACCGGAATAGTGCATACTGCGGTTATGTACGGGGAAGATGATTACAATCTCGGAATGAAGGTCGGATTTCCTGCACAGCATACTGTGGACATGAATGGTCGATTCTTTGAAGGAACTCATCCGGAACTCGACGGAAGATATGTCAAAGAATGTGATGACTCTATTATTGACCTTCTACAATCATCTGGCAAGCTCTACAGGGAACACCAATATTTGCATGATTATCCTCATTGTTGGAGGACTGACCATCCGCTGTTGTACTATGCAATGGATAGCTGGTTCGTCCGTATGACTGCTGTTAGGGACTCAATAATGCAGCATAACGATTCCGTTGAGTGGGCTCCTCCTTCGACAGGAACAGGCAGAATGGGGGAATGGCTCTCCAATTTGAAAGACTGGGCAATAAGCAGGGAAAGGTATTGGGGAACCCCAATACCTGTTTGGATATGCAGTGAGTGCGGTCACGAGCATTGTGTCGGTAGCCGTAGCGAAATGGAAGCTATGCTGTCTGACGAATCTAATATGCCTAAAGAGCTGCATAGGCCATATGTGGACAATGTCAAGCTTATTTGCCCCTCCGAGGGATGCTCTGGAAAGATGAACCGTGAGCCCTACGTCATGGATTGCTGGTTCGACTCCGGATGTGCTTCATTTGCTCAGTGGCATTACCCATTTGAGAATCAGGAAATCTTCGAATCGTCATTTCCAGTGGATTACATTTGTGAGGCAGTAGATCAGACTCGTGGGTGGTTCTATTCGCTATTGGCCGTTGGAACAACAGTATTCGATAAACCGACTTACAGGAGTTGCCTTTCTCTCGGACATATACTCGATAAGCATGGAAAGAAGATGAGTAAATCAAGAGGGAATGTAGTTGACCCCTGGGACCACTTCAACTTGGAGGGCGCAGATGCGATTAGGTGGTATATGACCACTCAAAGCTCTCCTTGGCAGCCTACAAACTTCGACCCCAACGGAGTAAGGGAGTCCTATGCGCGGATGTTCCTGACTCTGTGGAACGTTTACAGATTCCATGCCGATTATGCTGCATTGGACTCATTCGACCGAGTCAGCGAAGATGATGCCCCGAATATGAGTGATAGGCCGTCAATCGATCGATGGATCCTTTCTCAAGTTAGCAACATGGCTGACAAGGTAGACTCTTTCTTCAGGGCATGGGATTTCCATAAAGCTGGGAGGGAAATCGAACGCTTCGTTGTTGATGATCTATCGAATTGGTATGTCAGGAGATCAAGAAGAAGACTCTGGGACGAAGCCGAGAGCGCTGATAAGGCGGCATGCCACCACACATTGCGAGAAGTGCTGTTGGTTACTTGTAGGATAATGGCCCCAATAGCACCATTCATGCCAGATAGGATACACAGGGACTTGACTGGCGCGTCAGTCCACCTTGCAGATTGGCCCTGTGGTTCCGAGGCCATGGATAGCACATTGCCGCCTCGAGATACAAAACTAGAGTCTCGCATGGACCTCGCCAGAAACCTGGCGGAGACTGGTCGTAGAATAAGGGTCGAATCATCTCGCAGACAGAGGCTGCCATGCAAGAAAGGTTGGATCGTGGGCGATGCGAACCTAGGGGATTTGAAAGACATACTTTCAGAAGAACTCAATGTCGAATCTTTAGAGCATGAAGATGATCTAGAACGATTCCAAAAGATGGAACTCAAGCCCAATAGGAAAAGCCTAGGCAGGAAATGCACTTCCGACTTACCTGCTGTTCTGAATGAATTCTCGGAAATCGATCCAGATTCATTCTTGCTAGAAATACAAGCGGGAATAGCATATCTAGCGGGATATCAGATAGAGATGGAGGACGTGGAAGTCAGAAGAGTGGAGAAAGAGGGCTTTGCGGCGATGACCGTGGAGAGCGGAGGCAAAGATGTAACTCTCGTTCTAGACCTTTCTCTGGACGAGGCATTACTATCCAAAGGGCTTGCGAGAGACATAATTCGTCGAGTTCAGGCCAAGAGAAAAGAACTCAATCTAAGGATCGAAGCATCCATATCTCTCGAATTATCGCTTTCCGCGGGATCCCCCGAATTAGCAGAGGACGATTGGAATCACATACTCTCCGAAACAAGGTCGATATCAGGACGCAGGTCTGATGACCAATCTCCAATGGAGTCGTCCTTCGAGCTGGATGGATCAATGATCGGATTCACAGTATCTCCATCCGAGGATTGAATCGCCCCCGCCCCTCCCCCTCAATATGAAGCAAGTGCTTGAGGGCGTGAAGATACTCGACCTGTCAAGGGTTCTAGCAGGCCCGTATGCTGCACAGAATCTCGCAGACCTAGGAGCAGATGTACTCAAGATTGAGGCGCCCTGGGGCGACGATACAAGAGGGTGGGGTCCCCCTTTCACGACTGGTTTTGATGGGGGGGATGTAGCTGCATACTTCCTTTCATGCAACCGCGGCAAGACGATAATTAGGATGAATCTCAAGGAGGACGGCAAAAAACTTCGAGATCTTGTTGCCCAGGCAGACATAGTCGTGGAAAACTTTCGCCCCGGAACTTTCGATAGATTGGTCGGGGAACTTCCGGATGACACAATACTTTGCTCGATATCCGGATACGGCGCTACTGGGCCAAGATCATCAGAACCAGGATACGATCTATCTTTGCAGGCAAGATCAGGCATCATGTCCATCACAGGGGAGGAGGGACGACCACCGGTCAAAGTCGGTGTTGCTTGGATCGACGTCATAACAGGCCTTCATGCCACATCCGCCATACTAGCCGCGCTTCTTCACAGAGAGAAAACGGGAGAATCTCAGCGTATAGATATCAGCCTATGGGATTGCGCTATTTCTGCACTTGTAAACCAAGCACAGAACAAGCTTGCATCAGGAAAAGACCCACTACCAATGGGGAGTGCACACCCAAATTTGGTGCCTTATCGTGCCTTCGAAGCATCAGATGGGTGGTTTGTGCTGGCAGTAGGAAGCGACTCACAATGGCAGCGGATGGTCGAGATTCTCGAGATAGGCTGCCCGGAATCATGGTCTACTAATTCAGGGAGGGTGAAAGAAAGAATTGGAGTTGAGAGGACACTGTCCAAGATATTCAAAAATAACACAAGAAGTCATTGGGAGGACGTATTGGAGGGAATACCTTGTGCGCCAGTAAATACAATCGGTCAAGCAATTTGCGACATACAATCTGTCGCTAGGGGCGCAGTATGGAGCGTGAAGGGCGTGCAGACTCTGGCAAACCCGCTCAGGGGGATGTCCCTGACGCCTGCAAAGCCCGGCCAACCCTCTGAAACATCTTTCAATCTAAATGTCTAACACAATCTAATCAGAAGCATCCGGCTACTAATTGAGTTCGGAAATACCTGATATCACGATTCTAAGAAATCGGAAAATAAGGGGAATTACGAGATACCATACAACCAAGAAAGAAATTCCAATATACGCTGAAAACAAAGAATCACCTCCGATTATTTCATTCGTTAGGATAATCGATACTACGATTGCAAAGACCGCATAATCGTATAAGGAGAAAATAATTCCAAGCGCTCTAGCCATGAATCAACCCCTCTCATGTTATCGAGCAATCCTCACTATATCATATCCAAACTTTGTTGGTAATCCATGATATACCCGACCATGTCCCTATGGATATGTCTAGTACATCTGCCGTGGATCTATTCAGCGAGTGGGCGAAACTCAATCGTGATGAGGGCATGGAGAGAGGCCACTCACCAAGTGTGGATGCGATTATCTCCGCAGTTAGTGGGCGTCTGCCTTCCGAGTTCAGCGCTATAGACCTAGGATGCGGAAATGGATGGGCTGTTCGAAGACTTAAGAAGATGCCAAGCTGTAAATCCTCATCAGGTGTGGATGGTTCTGAGATGATGATTAGCAAGGCTCGATCAATAGACCCTGAAGGTGAATATTTCCACGGCATGCTCCCGGAATGGTCTCCGAATGCCCCAGTAAATCTGGTTCTGAGTATGGAATTCTTGTACTATTTGGAAGATCCAATATCATTTCTAAAGACCTTACACGAGGAATGGGTGCTCCCCGGAGGCTCTGTTGCAGTTGGGTTAGATCACTACTTAGAAAATGAATCAAGCCTTGGCTGGTCTGAGTCCCTGGACGTCCATATGACAACACTCTCAGCAGAGGAATGGGGAGACGGGCTCAGGATGGCCGGTTTCAAGAAGGTCGAGAGCTTTTTCACGGGTGCCAAAGAGGGTTGGAATGGCACACTAGTGTTGATAGGCACGAAAGTCTAGAGGAATCACTCAAGGTCAAATTTAGAGTCGAGGGCGCCAAGAGTCGACATTATGTCGTCCGTTATCTCGAAGAGAGAATTATCCTTAGTGTAGATTAGTAGCTTCTTGCCATCGTCACTTGCTTGATAAGCGCATATTGCATCCATTCTTATTCGTGTTATACCGCCTTCAGTTGTAACCTTGATCCACTTCGACATTGTTTCCGGCGCGATCAGTTCTGGATATAACCTCTATCCAACGACGTCGGGGGGGCACCCAGAGAATCAGACATTTCATTTTTGATTTTCCTCGATGCATTACTCGAATTCACTTATGACCAATGAGGTGAAGCGATGGATATGGCGCATTTGTTCGATTCGGACGGATACATGGTTCGACAGAAGGTGATGAAAATCCTTGGAGAGGAGTTTCACATCTATTCAGATGAATCTATGAATAGCATGATTGGATATTCAAAGATGGCTGCATTGAAGCTTAAAGAGGACATCAGACTGTACTCCGATGAATCCAAGTCCTCAGAGCTATTGATAATCAAGCAAAAAGGAATCTTAGATTTCACCGGAGGCTTCACTATAGTTGATGGACAGACGGGGGAATCGCTGGGAACACTAAGGCGAAAAGGCATGAAATCCATCCTAAGGGACTCCTGGGTGCTCATTGATGATGGGGGAAATGTGATCGGGACGCTCGGCGAAGAAAGTGGGGGGCTTGCTCTAATCCGTCGCTTCATCCCATACCTTACCATAATATTCCCTCAACAATTTCACTTGAGGGTAAATGGGGCTAAGGGTGCGGTGAAATACACGCAGAAGATGAATCCATTTGTTCACAAAATGTCTGTAACCGGCGTAAAATCATCAGGCGTGGACCCGAGAATAGCTGCAGCAGCGGCGATTCTATTGATAGCCATAGAGGGAAGGCAAACCCAAGGCGGTTGAACTTAAATTTTCAATCTCTGGAGTCGGCCTTCTTCTTGCCTCTGGAACGACCCCTATTCCCTTTTCGTCCCCTATTGTTACGCCTGTCCCCGCTTTTGTTCGAGTCCTTGTGGCGATTACTCTTCCGAGATCTTCTGGATCTTTTGTTGTTGTTACGAGAGTGGCCTTCTCGCTTACCTTGTGACTTTTCAGGGGGAACCAGGACAAACTCTCTCTCATCCAGGATTTCAGGCTCTGGATTTGTAATATCGCACCTTATGCCAACTTGACTCTGAATCCGTCGATACTGCCTATTCTGGGATCTCTGCACTAAAGAGACCACTGTCCCAGTAGATCCTGCACGAGCAGTTCTCCCACTTCGATGCTTGTACGCTTTTCCATTTTCGGGAGGGTCATAGTGGATAACGCACCCCACATCATCGACATCAATGCCTCTAGAGGCGACATCAGTTGCTATCAGAACCCGTGCACGACCTGTGCTGAATTTTCTCATTGATCGATCTCTTTGGTTCTGATTCATGCCGCCATGGAGAGTAGTATTCGACGAACCCAACTCATCCATCTGTTTGCCGAGTCTGTTGACGCCTGCTCTTGTTTTACAGAATATGATGCTCCTGCCGCATTTTTCGGTGATATACGCTGATAGGTCTGCTTTGCCCCTAGATTCAACTTTCCAGAATAAATGTTGCATGCTATCCATGCTTACTTCTTCAGGACCAATGCCGATTATTGCAGGATTGTCCTGGTATGAATCTACTATCTCCTCCACATCATCGTCCAATGTCGCACTGAACAGAATCGTCTGTCGATTCGGGCTGCACTCGTCAAGTATGGCGCATACAGGCTCCATGAATCCCATGTCCGCCATCCTATCTGCTTCATCGAGAACCACGATCCCAACATCGTCAAGACGCAAAGCACCTCTATCGAGTAAATCAATCAGTCTGCCCGGGCATGCTACCAATATCTCCACGCCTCTATCCAATTTTCGCAATTGCCCCCTGTAGGGAGTCCCTCCATAGACGGATAGTACGTCTAGACCAGCTGAGCGGGCAAGTGGGTGTAGAACGTTACGAATCTGCTCTGCGAGCTCTCTCGTAGGTGTTAGAATTAGTGATGTGGGTCTCTTCGATTCTGCTTTGGCAGTCCTCGATATCAATGGCAATCCGAATGCCAGGGTTTTCCCAGATCCCGTGGGGGCTCTGCAACAGATATCCCTCCCCAGCATTGCATCTGGTATCGCTTCACATTGTACCTCGAAAGGTTCTGTGAAACCCGCTCCCTCAAGAGCAACTACCAAATTGGGTTCAATCCCTAAATCTGAAAATCGAACCAAGATATGCCTCTGTCTCGCCCGAAACCCTCTCCTATTTAGTATGGGAGTAGGAAAAAACGGATGCCTGCTGATCAAAGCGAGTCAAGAGTCATGCCAATCCTTCATAGATGTAGTAAAATCCACTAATCATGATGCCTGCCATTACGCCTCTTTGAATTAAATCTGATTTGAGAGATTCAAGCCACTTTTTCCCCATTCGCGCACCTAATACCGCTGATATTACTAGAATGAAGCATATTTGCGCATGAGCCATCAAATCATCGCTGCGAAATGCCAAGTAAACGGGTATCCTGGAAAAGTCTACGCAAAGTGCAAGGATACTTGCAGTCGCTGCATATGCCATTTTATCTGGTAATCGACGAGTCAGAAACATCGCACGAAGTGCACCTTGGTGGCCCGACAGGCCCCCCATAAATCCAGAACCAAAGCCACCCACTCTGTCATTCGCTTCCGGTATTATGTATCCAGTCCACCTTTCTGAGAGCGTGAGCAGGGGGAGAATCACCAGAAATGACCCGACGACGACCAGCAGGGGATCCTGTGAAACTTGATTCTGCAATCCTGCACCGGCCAACGCCCCAAAAATCAGCCAAACACCATATCGCTTGAAGGCCGAGAAATCTATCCACTCCCACATGCTCCAGCATTTTGCAGCGTTGTGCGCGCCGTGTACCACTGCTACGACAGCTATTGCCTCGTGTGGCGGCATGAATGCCAACACGAACGGGGTTAGCATTGTGGATAGCCCAAAACCAGCAGGAACAGTGAGAGCAGCAGCGATGAAAGCCCCTGCTGCCACAACGATAGTTTCCACCAATCACACCTTGCCTTTGTCTTCGATATTTTCCATTCAAACGTTCCTACAGAGCCCCATATAGGGCACTATATTCTACAGGCAGTAACGTTTCAACTCCGAAGAGAGGGTCGGGATCACTCGAATCGTGATATGCCACTACAGCACCGCCATCCGGGAGAATGCCCATCGAGGCGAAATCAAATCTTATGTCATTCCCCGCTCCACTTGTTGAGTCTAGATCGCCAAGGCCAATATTCGTTCTAAGATCCGGCTCAAGCGATTGAGAGTAATCTCGAACATGCCATGATACGTCGATATCCGGCCCACTAGACGATTGATACCTCACATTAAGAACGAATAAATCATGGAAACCATTTGAATGAAACTCCCATTCCTCTAATTCAGATGCGACTCCTGAAAGATCGTAAGTCTGATTTCTCCACGCCTCCCCTCCATCAGACGATATCATGTGTGTGAGAGTCATGCCGTCTGCTCGGACACAGTGAAGAATCCCGCTAGAATCGAATGAGCAATATTGGGACGGAAGTGATGAGCCATTTATCGTTACTCCTGTCCACCAATTCAGGGAAGTGTCCAGATAGGCGTCGTCCCCGTCAACAAAATAATCGGGAAAGTAAAGGCCGCCCGAAGGGACTGGGAATGCACGCATTTCTTTGTGGGGTTTGGTGTAGTCCCATTCCTTTCCAAGAGGCCCGGGCATTAGGTCAACTTCTATCGCGGGAAGGTCCGAATCCCTATCTGGGAATCCGAAGTAGTCGTAGTTTAGACCATCAGTGGAGATTTGTCCGCCAACATTCTGAACTTGATGCCAGAAGTTTGAGATTACCAAACTTGCATAGGGCCCATTGCCATATAATCCTCCATTGATCGGGCCGATCACTTCTACTTGCCAAGATCTGTCATAGAATGGCTCCGGGGTCCTATTGAAGCACCAGCTCCACTCTTCATCAGCTGCATCATAGAAGAAGGCATAGAACTGATCGGCACCAGATGTTGAGGGATAGGGGAACCACCCCATAGCAATCAGATCTCCATTGGTGGCCTGTACTATGCTGCCTTCCCCAAGCCCTTCTTGCCCGGGAACCGTGGGTTTGGGCTCCATGCATCCAATTTGTGAGAAGACAGATGGGATATATTCCTGCCAGGTTCTGCCCCTATCTTCTGACCAAGTGGGGTACTCCCCCCCAAAATTCAGTATCCAACCTTCCTTGGTAATGGCAAGATAATGCTCGCAGCAGTTCCCGCCCTCTTCATTTCCAAATACAGCCCAGTTAGACTCGCCTATGGAATCATTATCGAAAGCATGTGCGACTGAGAAGTTCCGAATATCGTCGAGCCCTTCTAGAGAAAGTTGTGTGAGGCCTTCGTCCCACATTGTAGCATTCTCCGATTCTCCAGAGTCCTCACCTATACAACCTGAGAGCACCATTGCAGACAAGAGTAAGGCTGTTGCCCATTTCCTCATTATATCCAACCACTACATCGACACTAATGGAAATTTTGCTAATATGTCGATTTCGGGATCTGTCAATCATAAGATGATTTGATATCTCGACTCATAGCCTAGCGAATGTGAACCGAGCAGCCGCATTCACCATGGCCCTACTTCTTCTCCAACTAACGACTCCAGTAGTTGCACAGAATAATGATTCAAGAATAATCGTCACGGAGGTCTATGTATCGCCTAACAGTGCTGATTACGGTGGTATTGATTGGAATGGAGATGGGGAGATTGGGAGATACTCTAACCAGTTCATAGAGCTGCATAATCCAGGGAACGATCCTATTGATGTCGGGGGTTGGTGGCTTGATGATACGCCTGGAGAAGGCTCACCAGCATGCTCTATCGGTTTCGGCACGGTAATCGAGCCAGGTGCATACGTCACTTTTTTCAGAGCACTAACCAGGATTGAATTAGATTTCTTTGAAGGAGACTCAGTCACGCTTTCAGATAGCTCAAAGACAGTGGTGGATAGTATGGGTTATTATGGGCCCCAGACATGGGAGGGATCTGCATATGATGTTGGCAACTCCTCGTATGGCATTTCCTTCGGTCTAGATTCTAACGGCATGTGGTCGGAAATAAGTTCGGGCCCGACCCCGGGCGGCCCAAATGACGAACCTTGGGTCGGAACCAATCATCTACAGGGCTCCTGCTATGGCGTCAGAGACGATGTCCACAGTGGTTCGTACGTATTGGAAGGCAGGATAGTGACCATGGAGGCCGAGAATTCTGTAATCGATCAGGGCCGAATTCTTGTCACAGATGGTATGATAGAAGCGGTTTGGGACGCAACATCACCTGCTCCCAGTGCAGCAGAGGGAGTAACTTCTATTCCCACAAGTGGGACAATATATCCCGGATTCATAGATCCTCACAATCATGCGAAATACAACTTGATACCTTTGTGGGACCATGGTACTGATGGTTGGGATAATCGTTACCAGTGGCAGTCTTATTCCGGATATTCGGATGCCAAGGATATCGGATGTTCACTGTACGACTCATCCGCGATGAGATTTGCCGAATTGAGGGCAATCGCAGGGGGAAATACCGCGCTTCAGGGAAGCGCTAACTCAAATACAGATACGTTCGATTCCATACTTGCAAGAAATATCGAGCTGTACAATTTCGATAAGGACTCAATTCATACCAAGGTGACCGAGTTGGAGTCAGATTATATCGGAAATCACATCAAGACTGGAAATAACTCGGGAACTCTTGATGCATGGTTCATACATCTGGCAGAAGGAATTGATGAATCAAGCAGATCCGAGTTCGATGTCCTAGTTCAGAATAACTTGCTGGTTGGCGAGATCGTCATAGTGCACGGAACAGCGTTAACTCAGACAGAATTCAATGCTCTTGGCGACGTCGGCGGAAGTATCGCTTGGTCCCCCACCTCCAATCTTCTCCTGTATGGGGAAACAACTGACATAAAAACCGCGAAAGAAGAAGGTGTGAATATCATGATTGGCCCAGATTGGGGGCCATCAGGCTCCAAGAGCTCGATGCACGAGTTGAAAACCGCTGATTGGTGGGATCAGAACGTTCTTGGGAACATATTTTCTGATTTTGAGCTCGTCCAGACAATATCGACGAATGTTGTCGATGCCATTGGCTGGTCCGAATACACAGGGAGAATCGTCCCCGGTCTTGCTGCAGACCTTGTCGTGCTTGACACGTTCCACGCAGACCCCTACAGGAATGTGATCCAGGCAGTTGACCCAGATGTACGCCTCGTAGTTGTAGGGGGTCTTCCAGTATATGGGGACGTGGACATAATGCAAGCTATGGATGATGATGTCGAAGTCATACATGGAGTTGGTTTTAGCAAGGCAATTGACATTACTTACGAGGGAGTCCCAGAGGCCCAGCAAACATATGCGGATATGATGGAATATCTGAGTCAATGCAACCAGGGTAAAACAATCCCAATAGAATATCTCTTCACCACGGGAGATCAGAGATATTTCGATGTATTGAACCGCTCATCAACTTTTCAAAACGGGCGTTCGATAGATCTGTGGACAATGTATTATGATGTTGATTTAGATCAGGATGGGCACAGGGTAGGGGGAACAGTCGGCGGAGCTGATCCCATAGAGACGAGTATAAACAACGACAACGGCGACGGCTCTCAAACCATCGACCCTGTACAGCTCCCGCAAATATTCGAGACATACGGCCCGTTGGGCGCAACTGTTGCACACCCCGTTGAAATATCTCAGGGCATTCATCTCGAGGCTTGTCGCTCCACATCGTCCATACTTCTTGCAGAAGGGGTCCCTTCTACTCCTTCGGGCCGAGAACTTGTTTGTGGTGCTTTATCCATTAGAACGATTCCAGGGGAGGAATGCCTCGTAACTTCCGATACCAATTATTGCAGCATAGCCGTCGGAGGGGCAATTGCTGTACCCGGGCAACTTTGCGCGGAGCTCTCCATGCCCGCCGGGGTCGAGTGTAGGGACGCCTGGTCTTTCTTCGAGCCTGAAGGCGAACCATCTGAACCGGGCCCCGCGACTCTTGACGAAGAGGACTCAAGAATAAGCGGACCGATTTACTGGATTGCGGTTGTGGGATTGTTGGGTCTAATAATAAGCTCGTTAACTGTTGCAGTGACAAACTGGAACCGTAGAAAGTGAATCAAAGTTCTTTCATTCTCCAGGTTACCCCAGACTCTCCGTCTTCGACAACTACGCCCAGCTCGGAAATTTCGTCCCTGATCCTATCTGCCTTGGCCCAATGACGTTCAGAGCGTGCTTCCTCCCTCATCGCGATGAGGCCCTCGACCTTTCCCCTCATTTCTTCGCGTCGTTCAGATGCGCGGTCTACCATGTTCTGGAGCGCCTCTTCATCGGGAAGGAGCCCGAGTACATCGCCTGCATATGCTGAAAGCCAGCCCACACAGGCAAAGGCCACTGAGGAATCCTGAGATGAATTTGCTTGTCTCAGTATCTTGACCACCGATTGCATCTCTGCAATCGCAACCCTTGTATTGAGATCATCATCCATTCCTCGTATTAGTGATTCTTCAGCATTTTTGAGTGTCTCAATACCGTCCCATTGAGTTGCCACATCGACCCCTCCTGCTGATATGATCGATTCAATCAGCCTACCATGATTCTTCTCAGCATCATCAAGAAGAACTTGGTTGAAATCAATCGGTTGTCGATATGGTGCATTGACGAGTGCGTATCTAAGCACCATCGGACCGACTGCATCGATGGCGTCGGAAACTGTCCAAAAGTTACCCAGAGACTTCGACATTTTCTCTCCCTCCACGTTTATCATCCCGTTATGCATCCAATGTTTTGCAAAAGGCTCGACATTGAAACAGCACTCTGATTGGAATATCTCTGCTTCATGATGTGGGAACATTAGGTCTGACCCGCCCCCGTGGATGTCAACTTGGTTCCCGAAGTGTTCGTGAACCATCGCGGAGCATTCTATATGCCAACCAGGTCTTCCCCTTCCAAAGGGGCTATCCCAGCTCGGCTCACCAGGTTTTGCAATCTTCCAGAGGGCGAAGTCTCTGTGATCCCTCTTGCCTGCTCCGGTGGACGCAACCCTCCCTCCTGCGCCCGATCGAACCATCTCGAGTGTTTGTCCGGTTAACTGCCCATACTTTTCGGGCGCAGTATCAATTTCAAAGTAGACTCCATCCTCTGTCAAATACGCATGACCCTTATCCACTAGGGTTTCTATCATTGAGATAATCCCCTCAATACTTTCTGTAACTCTTGGATAGGCATCAGCATCAAGCACATTGAGTCTATTCATCGAAATCCTGTAATCCGATATGTGACGATTCGCCACCTCAAGAAAGCTGACACCCTCTCGTTTCGAAGCATCGATTATTGTATCGGATATGTCTGTGAAATTTGTAACATATCTAACACGAACATCTTGGAATCTTAGCCATCTCACTAGGGTGTCGAATGCTATGGCTTGACGGGCATGGCCGATATGGCTGGGCGAATAGGGAGTGATCCCACAGGCATATATCGTGACTTCTTCGCCTGAGATGTCAATCTCCTGCTTCGTTCGCGATGATGTGTTGAAAAGCCTCAGAGGCACATATGGCCCTCTTATGCTAAGGTCATGAACTTCTCGCCGCTTTAACCAAAGCAGCATACATCTGATACTGATTTATTCTCTCCGGGTGCCATTGCAGTCCATGGAAGAATTTCAGATGTTCATACATAACTGACTCAACAAGGCCATCATGATTTGCTCTTCCAGTCACTTTCAGATTCCCAGTATCTCGAACTCCCTGGTGGTGCGTGGAATTAACGGAGATACTTTTTCCCAGCACCCTGTGAATTTCGGTTCCCTGTTCGAAAGTAACTTCATGATCAGAAAACGCACCATTCCATGAACCATGCGACTCATACCCAGGGGTTTTCGGGAGATGTTGGTGCATGGAACCACCTTCCGAAACACACATTATTTGCATTCCTCGGCATATACCCAATACAGGGAGATCCGCTTCAATTGAGGCCTTGATTAGTGCAATTTCACGTATATCTTGCTCGGGATACGTGTCGAGAGTATCAGGATCTAGATCGGCCCCGTACATGGAGGGATCAATATCCGGCCCACCGGAGATGACGAGCCCGTCTATTCCAGATATTATGTCAGTAGTACCATCTTCCGGCGGAAGTATGACTGGGATGCCTCCCCCCTCTATCACAGCAAGAGCGTAAGTTGCAGGTATCACGGTCGCATCCATGTCCCATGGGCCCCATTTCGTCATGCGAGTGGGCGCAGTAATCCCAATTACAGGTCTATTCATGCAAACTCCTCTGAGCCAGAGGGGATGAACCCACCCATCAAATCGCTGCTTGTACAAGTGCAGATATGAGCGACTTTTGGCCAAGAGCCTCCGGATGCCACTGTACCGACATCACGAACTTCTGAAGAGGATCTTCTAAACCCTCAATCAGACCATCTTCCGATCTGGCATTCACCTCCAAGCTCCCCGATTCAGATACGCCCTGGTGGTGTGCAGAGTTCACATTGGAAGACAGTCCAAGAATCTTTGAGAGTCTCGATTCAGGCACTATGGATACCGAATGTTTGGACCATTTTCCGCCCCATGCACCATGTTTTTCGAAAGGGGGGGTCGTGGGGAGGTGCTGATGAAGAAAACCTCCATACGAGACAGCCATGAGCTGATGCCCCCTGCAGATGCCGAGTATCGGCAACCCTCTTTTCTTTGCAGAATCAATCAGTGCAAGCTCCCACAAGTCCTGGGAGGGTCGTACATCATTTGTTTCAGGCATAGAATCGCGTCCATACGTGGCTGGATCGATATCCCTGCCCCCAGCAATTATCAGCGCGTCTATCGTACCGACACATGATTCAGGATCCCCTCCCTCAGATAATATCAGTGGTAGGCCGCCACACTCCTCTACAATCGTGGTGTAATTCCACGGGAGCATGACTACTTCGCGATCATCAGATTCGTAATCTCTTTTGTTGATGGAAGAAGTTATGCCGATTCTCGGTTTCACTCGAATCAGCCCTCTCGTACAAGGCGAGCATGTCTGAATGATTTGACTCCAGCAAATATGAAGGAGGCCCCAACAAGCACAAGCAACATGTGTGAAATCAGTACAAGATTCGACATTTCCGAGAAATTCTTCACCATTCTCCACCCTCCTGCTAGCAACATAATCAAGGCCACTACCATTGAAACATGCATGTAGTGATGTCTATTCGCCTCGTTGAATTTTGAAAGTACGCCCATCATAACTAGTGGGAGGCCCATGAAAGCCGGAATCATTGCGGTTATGGAGGGATCTGAACCCTCTGCAGGGGTCTGGGCAAAATAAGAGAATAAGCCCCAGAAAATCAGGATGCAGCCATACATGTTCGCGAGTCCGGGAATTGTTATTCCCCATTGGGTAAATTCTTCGCTCATGGGCATTCGTGTCAGAAGCGATTTATGATAATCTCGATTGAACACTTGGCCTGGGTCTTGCAACTAATCCAAAACGCGATTCCGATTTAGAGTATCTTTTCGATTACCCTGCATGTGAGGGTAAGATGCAGCAAGCCTAGATTCGGTTGTGACGCCATCCCCCTCCTCTTCCATTTTGACCATTTTCTCCCACAGAATCTCAGCTAGATCTTTGACATCCATTTCACACCCGATTGAGTCTAAGCCGTCTTTCACCATCACGGAACAAAAAGGACATCCTATCGCAACTGTATCAGCACCTGTTTCTGCCAACTCCTTCGCCCTGATCACATTGACGCGTTTATCCGCGTCCTCCTCCATCCACATTTGCGCACCCCCTGCACCGCAGCAAAAAGAATCAGTTCCGTGACGTTCCACTTCAACGTCCACTCCCCCGATGACCGCTCTTGGAGCTTCGACCTCCCCTCCAATCCTCCCAAGATAACAAGGGTCATGGAATGTCACACTATCTTCATGATCCGTAATTCTCGGCAAACGCCCTTCGTCCTGTAATTTGGCTAAGATTTGTGAATGATGTAGCACCTCAAGCTTATCCGCGCCGTAATCGGGATATTCTTTGCCAAGCGTATGGAAGCAGTGGGGACATGATGCAACGATTCTTTTCACGCCTAATTCTTGGAATGTAGACACATTGGCTTCTGCAAGCATCTGGAAAAGATACTCATTCCCAGCTCTTCGTGCTGGATCGCCGGAGCACCCCTCTTGCATGCCCAATATGCCTACGTCCAATCCTGCTTCTTTCAATAGAGATATCGTGGCCCTAGCAACTTTTTGGTTCCGCTCATCGAAACTCGCCGCGCAACCAACGAAGTAAATGTATTCAGCCGGCTCCCCTATTTTCACATCAAGGTCGCTAGCCCAATCACCTCTCTCATGAGCCCCAAATCCATATGGATTAGATCCAGATTCTAAATTACCCATGGCGACGTTCAACTGCTCTGGATATTCCATGGTCTCCATCATGGCATTTCGTCGAAGATCAGTCAATTTTGGAACGTGTTCGATGTAAAGAGGACAAGCATCGACACAGGCGTGGCAGGTAGTACAAGCCCATACCGCATCTGCGGACAAACGTTGCATCATGGTTTCATCAGGAGTCTCCCCGGAGAGTAATATCGGGGCATGTTCATTGGCATATGATCTGACATCATGTACTATCTGCATGGGATTGAGCGCCTTCCCTGACTCATACGCCGGGCACACGTCCTGACACCTCGCACAAGAGGTGCATGCCCATCCATCAATCAGCTGCCTCCAGGTATATTGGTCGAATGTTGAGACTCCAAAAGTATCAATGTCTAATTCCTCAAGGGGGACGGCCATGCCACTGTCATCGATCGCCAATGGCCGCATTTTTGCCATAGGTGTACGATCGAAGAACAACACGTTAGGAAGTGCCATTACTAGGTGCATATGTTTGGAAAGAGGAATTAGGATGAGAAAGGAACATATTGCTATCATGTGCATCCAGTAGGACACGATAACAAAGGCCTCGGAGACTCCTGCTTGAGCAACTAAGTAGCCCAGGGGCTCCCAAAACGGGGACGGACCCTCAGCAGACTCAACCACGAACGAGGTGGTCGTAATTGTGAATATCAGAACAAGTATCGCATTTCCCTCTAACTGGGATTTTCCTTTCAACTTCTCAGGCGTAAAAACCACCCTCCTCGTCAAAGCTGCTACACACCCAATTAACGCAGAGGTGTACCCGAGCTCGACCATCCCATTCCACGGTCCAACGAGCACCTTAGGGAGGAATGACCCTGAGAACCAATTTGCAGTAGCAAGATCGAACATATCGCTGGATAGCATAAGGAATCCCCAGAACATGAGCACATGCAGACCCCCTGCTACACGATCCTCAAGTACGCGCTTTTGACCCAGCCATCCCGTTGCGACTTCTACCACTCTGCTGAACCAAGCATCTGTTCTGGGGTCCGAACTGCCTCTTAGAACCAGCCTAATAGCCTTCTGAACCTGATAGGTGAAGAACGCAATTGAGACGCCCCCCAATACAATGAGTAGGGCCCATCCTGGGATGCCGTTGTACTCGATGAGTAGGGGGTGTTCCATCCAGAATCGCTCCGCGGGGGTGTCCCGTTGAATGATGTTAATTGCATTGAGGCCTTGAACATCACGTAAGCACACGAAGGGGCTATCCCCAATACCGAGTACGAGGGGCCATGGCGGAGGCGCGTGCACCTGGAAAGGCAATCCTGTTCGGAGAGCATGCAGTTGTCTATGGCCATCCTGCTGTTGCTGTTGCAATTGAAGCAGGCGTAAATGTCGCGGTTTCAAATAATAAAGAATGGGCAGTTGAGGGTAGACCACTAGACTCGGTAAGACATCCGCACCTGAAATCAATTATATCTAGGATGCGAAGGGGGTCAGGACCATTTTCCTTCCAGATTTCCAGTACACTTTTTTCTGCAGCCGGCCAAGGGTCCTCCGCAGCCTTGTCCGTGGCCGCACATCTCGCTCTTAGAAGCCATATTGGTGAATCTTCGAACCTGATAGATGCTGCCAGATCCGCTCATTTAGCGGAGGCCTATGCCCAGTCCGGACGCGCTAGCCCGACAGACACGGCCACCAGCGCTCTTGGCGGTTGCGTCGTTGTTTCCTCATCGCTCCCACCTATGGCAAAGCACGTGTTTGGATCAGAATTGGAAACATCTGAGGGCCTCCGTACTTGGGATGTGGGAACTATTGAACTCCCAATTGATTCTGATCCTCCATACTTAGTTCTTGGATTCACTGGAAATCCATCGAAAACAGGTAAAATGGTCGCCATGGTCGCAGATTTGATATCCTCGAATTCTGAACGGAAATCAGATCTAGATTCAATCGGAGAAATCACTGCCGTAGGGCTTGTCGCTCTCGCCTCTGCTGAATGGGAAGCAGTTGGGATGGCCATGGATGCATGCCACGATAGGCTCGAAGCACTGAACCTAAGCACGCCATTCTTGGAGAAGTTGATCTCATCCGTGCGCCCTTACTCCCTTGGATCCAAACTTACCGGTGCGGGAGGGGGCGGATGCATGATGGCTCTGACAAGAGATCCCGAACGTGTCGCTCAGATGATAGAGCTACACGGCGCGAGAGCTATGATAAGCTCGTTTTACAATGAAGGGGCGCAGGTTTTAATCTGATTTCCTGCCACACCCCCTTATATATGGTATATAACTGCGGAATGACATGAAGAGTGATGAAGAACGGTTGACGGTGGTCAACGTAGTCGCATCTACAAGAGTCGCTGAAGAACTGGATCTGCCCGATATCGCAATCCAGCTGAATTGTGAATATGAGCCAGAGCAGTTTCCCGGTGTCGTGTACCGTGTAGTAGACCCGAAACTTGCAATCTTGATGTTTAGATCGGGAAGAGCCGTGTGCACAGGCGGGAAGAATGAGGAGAATATCCACGAAGGAATCACCCGCATGATAGGGGATCTGAGAGCAGCAGGAATCGAAACTTGGGAGATAGAAGATGTCAAGATTGAGGTTCAGAACATGGTGGCCACATATGCATTGCATTATCCTGAAGATTACGACGGAACTGCACGCATGGACGACATCAACACCCGAGTGATAGATCTTGATGGTGGAGAAATCCGTCCCGCTGATGATGAAGAGATTGAAGTCTGGAATGCTATGACAAAAGAAGAGCAAGAAAAGTTCGGCGAATTCCAAATTCGTGGAATAAAGCAGGGAGAACCACTGGCTACAATGCCCAGGAAACTGAATCTGAACAACCTTACTTTTCACCTGCCTTTCGACAAGGTGGAATATGAGCCAGAGCAGTTCCCAGGCCTGATTTACAGGTTAGACTACCCGCGTGTCGTGTGTTTGATTTTCGGAAGCGGTAAGATGGTGATAACCGGCGCGAGAAGGAAAGATGAGATTTTAGAAGCCGTCCAATTCATCCAAGATGAATTGGCCGACCTTCTCTGAGACCACGACAAGTGATTATACCCTTGACTTCCGTCAATGGGTCGTGTTGGACAGCCCACGCTTGCGAGATTTTGTATTTTGGACAGCGGTTGCAATCCTGTTGATGCCTTTAATGCCACATGGGTCCGCATCTGAAGTGATACGCGAAGAAAAGCTCGATCAGAGATTCTCCCACACATCGGGTTCTGTTGATACACCTTCCTGGAAAATCAATGACCGCTGGGTCTATGATGGGGAGTTAGACGTTTACGATTTCATCGCCAGTAGCGGGGTTTCAACCAACGTAAATGCGCTCACGGGAACTCTTGACGTCCAGGTGACAGACGTATTGCAGATCGACATTGGGGGTGTTCAGACAATTGTATATGAGGCCACAGGGCAGGGGGATTACTCTGCAAACAACATATGGATTCAGAACACATGGGCAACTGGGAATTTAGAAGTCGATATGGAAACTGTTTCTTTTATCCGAGTTAGCGATATGGCAGTAATCAGCCAATCTGCAACCATTGATATCACGTTCCAAAGTTGGGCTTGTTTTGTCGTGGAGTGTGATATCGCCTCAATAACTGCCGCTAACGAATACTGGCCCCCTCTTGAGAGACACGACTTCCCACTGTATGTTGGTGACTCTTGGGTGAATAATTACACGGTGAATACGACTTATTCGGGCTCATCTGCTTATGTAGACATACCTCAGGACTCTTCTGAGCAGGTCGAGACGACATCTACCGTGGTGCAGGCCGGCTATCCGGGAGTTAGCCAATCAGGCTGTGCCGTGAGTTACAATGTGACTGCGACAGATGTCAATGGAAGCACAGTTGGTTACGGCTGGCACTGTGACTCAATTGGCAATGACGTCCTAACTCTGAACGAGGTCACGCTCGGACTGATGGCGGAACATGAGATACAATTCTCGAGTCTTGCACCCAGGCCCACTGAGGTCCACGTAGATTTGGGGTACCCCCTCTCGCCATTTAATCTCGAATCCCCTGTATGGGTCAATGTTACAGACAATTCAGGCACGCCCCTGCAAGGCACTGATGTGGAAGTTAGGTACGACGCGACAGGTTTTGAGACAACTATCACGACGGCTTCCAACGGATCAGCATTCCTTAATCTCGATTACGGCGCGCGTGGCGATGACTCGTATGTAATTGGAGAATACGGTTCACACGGGATTTTGGCTAGAGTTGGAACAGACAACATAGGAGTTTCAACAGTTACACTTGACCCTGACATACATGAGGTAGACCTCAAACTCGAATCTGTTTCAATTTCGGTTGAGCGCAACAGGTCCGGCACCATCGAAACAATCCCCTCGCCTTATGATGCCGTACCGGGCGACATAGTTACCATCTCGGTACCAATTGTAAATGATGGTCTAATGCAGGCACCCTCTGGCTTTGTGGAGGTGATTGGAAGCAATGCAGGCGCCATAGGTTCGGAAGCATTCCCATCTCTGCCTTCCCTTGGGACTTCTGTAGCTAATTTTGAATGGATCGTCCCTGAAATAACGGGTAGTGAATTGATATCATTCTCAATAGATACAGGGGAATCCGATGGTAATCCCTCGAATGATGCAGCCGACATATTCGTCTACATNGGCAGACTTCCTTATGCTGATGTATCCGTTCCCTCCGACCCTCTCACGCTCACAGACGTTATGATTGATGCCACAGCATCTAACGACCCGGATGGCGGCGAGATCACATGTAAAATCGAATCTCAGATGCCCGACGGTACGGTTCAGAGTGCCATTGGCTGTACACATTTGCAGTCATGGCCGGACGATGGTCAATACGATGTAACAGTCACAATTACTGATAATGAGGGAGACATCAGTCAGGCAAGCACTACCGTCAACGTTCTCAATCGTCCACCAGAAGCATCCCTACTTCCATATGATTCCACTATCGTGATCGGAGATCAGATTACACTCGAATTGGAGAACGTAAGGGACCTCGATACGAATACGCCCACTTCACCAGTTGAGATCAGCTGGAATGAGTCCTGTATGGAGGGNACATTAGGTGTTTCGTGCACTTTTACCCCGAATCAAGAGGGGGATGTGGTCGCATCGGTCACCGTAGTGGATGATGACGGCGCCCGGACCACAATCAATGCAAGCATACTGGTGTTGAATGCACCGCCTGTGCTGGAATCTATCCAAGTTTGGTTTGGCCCGAACCGTCTATCGCAGGACTCAAGGGGGCTTTACACAGTTAATGAGGGCGACTTACTGAGATTCACTGCAGCGGCATCAGATAGTCCCGGCGACATGTCCACTTTGTCTGCAATATGGAGGCCAGATGCTGATTCATCATCTGGTCCGATCGTAGAAGACCCCTCTCCCGATTTTGTCACAGAGTATGTGTATACCACTTCAGGATTCCATCTCTTNGCCATAGAGATATTCGATGATGATGGAGCATCAACAGGAATCACAACTGTGCCTATAGAAGTCATCAACACACCTCCAACAATTGATCCAGTGTCTCCCCCATTGCCGGTTTTCGAAGACTCCCCTCTTACGATTTCTGTCTCAGTAAGGGATACTCCCAGCGACCTTGAGAATATCGAGGTATGCTGGGATCTAGATTTGACCATAGATACATCAGCATCAGGTTCGCTAGACGATGACTGCGACTACACGGGCTCTAATTTTGATTACACATGGGGGGATTCTAACTCGGCCCCCTCGTCGATAATTCTGCACATATCTGATGACGATGGTGCAACTGCTTCGGTCGAGATCCCCATAACTGTAAGGAACAAGGCCCCAATCGCTCTCGGGGTAATCTCTGATGAATCCCCTACGGAAGGGGATACAGTCATCCTTTCCGCCCAAGGATCCTCAGATACGCCATACGATTTGCCAAATCTGGATTATGCCTGGGACTTGGATATCATGTCTGATACGGATGGAGACGGGGAATCGGGAAATGATAGGGATCTCATAGGATACTCCACTCAAATTACTTTCAATGAGGAAGGAACCAGATTGGTACGACTCATAGTAAGCGATGGAACTGAATCATCATTTTGGGATGTTGAGGTATCTGTCAATCCAGCCCCGCAGCCATTCGGAATGATTGCAGCCTCAGTGGGCGCACTTATCGTGGCAGCATTCGCTGTGACCATTATCCTCCGAGGACGTGGAAAGGGGTCAAATGACTCAGTCCTGAAAGCACGCGACACCAGTAGAGAAATCAGAAGACCCAGCAAACCAATCCCAATCAAAAAGGAGATACTCAATGAAGATCCAATACGTGAATCTATGGAAGATCTCGCAGAGAAACTCTACGGCTCCCAAGCACCTACTCCGAATTCACGGCCCGATGATGATATTAGTGCTATATCTTCATCTTTGAGGGAAGCACTGATGGAAGAAGACACTTCCTGAAGGGCGTGAAGTGGCTACAAAGAGCCCTAGGCCTCCCTGTCGCGGACGGCTCCGAAAATTGGAACAGAAATGGCGACGATGTACGGGGGGTCGGCGACGAGCACCCTTTCCATCAGTTGGACAGAGCAGTGTGGTCAGAACGGACCAGTAGATTAAATCCAAGACCTTCTAGCGTCGTTCGATACCTCAAACCAAATGACAGGTTGGGGATAGATGCGAATATTCTCGATGACGCCCTCAGATCCGGCGAGACCGTGATTATCGACCTCTCAGACCTTAGGCACGTGGAAACACAACGTGGAGCGTTGAGAAAGAGAATAGGGGACTCAGCATCAAGAATTGGAAGACCTGCATTCAGAATAGATCCAGAGGGATGCCTCCTTGTTGTGCCTGGTAGAGGTGTGCGAGTTGATCAGAAGCGCCATGTGCTCGGAACAGCCATGTGGCAGGATTCTGAATCAGAAAAAGAGTCTCTACCAATCTAGAACATGTGTCCATCCAGCTGGCCCAATATCATTCGACAGCGCCCCATCTGAAATCTGAATAAGACGCGGTTGACGTTCTGCACCATCTTCTGATGCAAGTGTGACAGAGTCAATTTCCATTATTATCAGGCTAGCTTTACATTTTCTTGGAAGACTTCTAATTTCTACGACTTCTGCATGTACTGTGGCAATCGCGGTGGAAAGAAGATCTCCTGATTCACATTCAACCAATCCTCCAGAGATGAGATCCCATTCACTCACATCGGCGGGATGAGGCTGAGCAGATATTTCCACATCCATTGCACTGCGTCTATCCCCGAGAAGCGCGTGAATGGAAACTTTCGAGCCCACACCCCCATTCTCTATGTTCTGGTACGTATCTCGAATACGACCTCCTTTATCCGAAGATAGGCTCATTGCAATCAATGGGGGCGTATTTGAAAGAATACTTACCGAGGACATCGGCGCCAGATTGCGGGCGCCATAAGAATCACGGGTTCCAACTAAGAATACTGGACGGGGGCCAATTACCCTCGCGATAAGCCCTCTACGTTCGACATGGCTCAATTTCATTAGATCTATTGACTGTACTTCTGATCCTAGCGGTTCCGGAGCGCTTGGGAGGATGCTATTCGAACTTCCATCCAACCATTCATCAAGAGCGCCCGATATGACTTCTGAGGCAGAGTATGCAGTGAAATCCCGATAGGCCTTCCACCTATCAATTTCAACACCCTCCTCGCCCCGTTCGATCTTCCTTTCCAAGGACGTCTCTGCATATTTGACACATCTCTCCAGAAAGGAGGAAATGAATTCTCTCTTATCCTTAATTTCCAAAGATCAAGGCCCCCTGAAATCACTCTTTTACTGTTATCCCCATCTCAGTTGCAATTCTTTCAACATGGCCCGTGGCCTTGACATTGTATTTCGCTATTGAAATAATGCCCTCTGAGTCAATTACGAATGTAGAGCGAACAGTTCCCATGTACGTCTTTCCGTAGTTTGTTTTCTCCCTCCACACACCATATGACTCTTGGACTTTCAAATCCTCATCAACAATTAGATCAAATTGTAACTGATTGTTCTCTGAAAAACGTACATGGGACTTTGCAGAATCCTTCGAGACCCCCATCACCCTGTATCCTGCGGAGCGAAATACCTCGAACGAATCCCTGAAGTCACACGCTTCCGTGGTGCAACCTGGTGTGCTGTCTTTGGGATAGAAGAACAACACTAATCCATCACCCTTTGAAAGGATGTCTTCCAGAGACACCTCTGTACCATCTTGTATACGAGCTTTGAACGTGGGTGCCTTCTGGCCTGCTTCCAACATATCTTGTCGGCATACTACAGCCACATGAAGCCTCGTACCGCCCCATCTCAACCCTATGTTCATCTCCTCCCTGCCTCATTGAGGTGCATGGAGGTACCCGGCGAGCTCGATGCAATGCTCGCTGGAGAGCACGGCCCGACACGTCAAAAGGCGGCACGGNTAGTGACTGACCTCGCCCTTGCTGCTGGAGCAAATCAATTCACTAAGGCTTCTAACGCACATGTTTCTGGCGTCTCCGTGATTACTGGCGGAGTAGGTCTTAGACGGTTTCTTGCAGATTTGGCTTCAGATGGGGATGCCAAGGTCGCTATACCCACTACTTTGAACTCTGCCGGATGCGACTCCTCTAAGATTAAACAGATGGGAATAGATTATCCTGATTTCATGATCCTGCAGGCCGAGATAGTAACCTCCTACTGGGAGATGGGTATCCAAACAACTCTGTCATGCACGCCTTACGATCATGATTCAGAATCAAGTAGCGGTATAGGTAGTTGGGCAGAATCGAACGCTGTGTGTTTTGCCAATACTTACACAGATTTAGCCACAAACAGGGAATCCGGTCTTTCAGCACTTTCCACAGCCCTAACCGGATGGGCCCCTCTTTGGGGGCTCCACCTCCCGTCGAACCGGAAGCCGAATATCCTGGTGAACGTTGATTGCAATCTTACCGACTCAACAGACTTCTCAGTTCTGGGGGATTGGATAGGCCAGCAAATCGAGCCAGACTGGACACTTCCATTCGGGCCAATGCCCAGAATACAGGGCCTGCCCGCGAGCGCTACATTTGAGATGAAGAAGGCACTCACCGCAGCAGCAGCAAATTTCGGCTGTCCGATGCTTTGGGCAGACGGTCTAACTCGCGAAGCTCCAGATTCCGAATATCAGGGCACAGTCACTTTCACGAAAGAAGATCTTGACGCGTGTTATGGGCGTCTCGCCCCGACTGGCAAAGTAGATTTAGTGGTCATTGGATGCCCGCAGGCAAGCATAGGGGAAGCACGTGCGGTAGCAGCAGAAGTACGTGCAAGAATGGAGTTGGGTGAAAAGATACCCGATCATCGTCTATGGCTATTCACATCAGCCACGGTGCACGACCAACTCCTCGCAGATGGCACATCAGATATTCTCGAAGAAGGGGGCGTGCTCCTTCTAAGAGATACTTGTCCAGAAGTTACCCCATACAACAGAAATCGGTACAACTACTTGCTCACAAATTCCATGAAAGCCGAACATTACCTCACCAGTGGTTTGAATTCAATGCCTACGGCCGTCGCAAGAATACCTGAGTGCGTAGCGCATGCATTCGATCCAGATTTATCCTCTGGANCCCCTCCATCACTTGAAAAATCCCATGCGAAAGAAATGACGTCCGCAAAAAAATGGAAGAGTGGGGACACCTCACTAAGAGGGTCTGGATTACCAAGCCAGCATTCTTTCGAGGTTACTGCTAAGGCACTAGTCACGGACATACCGATCACATACCTCGGATATGTGGATCCAGAAACAGGCATTGTAACAGAGCCTGGGCACCCCCTTCACGGACAGGCAGTAGGCGGTAAGATACTCGTGTACCCGCGAGGCTCAGGGTCCACTGTAGCCCCCTANGTGCTAATGGGCCTCTCTTACGGGGGAAAGGCGCCTGCAGCAATCTTGAACAGAGACGTTTGCCCTCTTACCCTACCTGCCGCTTCTATACAGGCAATCCCCTATGGCCATGGCTTCGATGCTGATCCAACTATTGAGATAAATTCCGGAGACCTTGTGAAAATGACTCTCAACGAGGGCATCGTCTCAGTCACTATCTTAGATCGCTCTACATCTCCTGATAAGGCGGAATCAGTATGATCGAGGAAAGCCCTCCTTGCAGGCCACAGGATTTTGGAAAGTTCGAGATCGTAGACAGGGATGGGGCTGCCAGAATAGGAAAAATCCATACCAATCATGGAATATTAACCACGCCCACTCTTTTGCCAGTTGTAAATCCGAACATACTCACCGTTGAACCAAGAGAAATGTGGGACAAATTCGGTTTCAGAGCATTGATCACGAACTCATATGTGATATGGAAACACGAGAAACTCCGGGAACAGGCGTTGGAAGAGGGTGTCCACGAACTCTTGAATTTCCCCGGGGTGATTATGACTGACTCGGGCACATTCCAGTCATATGTCTACGGAGATATCGAGGTTGGAATCGAGGAGATTGTTGAATTTCAGCGAGATATCGGGGTGGACATAGGAACCATGCTGGACGTCTTCGGCCGTCCCGACATGACCAGAGAAGAGATAGAAGACGCCGTAGACATAACCGCGAATCGTGCCAATGCGTCCCTTTCAGCTGCAGGAGAAAAATTACTCCTGAATGGACCTATTCAAGGAGGGACACATCAGGATTTGAGGGCGGAATCATCTGCAAGAATGGCTGCTTCAGAAGTGGGGGGAAAGAGATTCTCAGTCCACCCAATAGGAGGCATCGTACCTCTGATGGAAACACAGAGATATTCCGATCTTTTCTCTGTAATTCTCTCTTCCATGTCAGCACTGCCTTCTGATCGCCCAGTCCACATCTTTGGTTGCGGACACCCTATGCTATTCCCGCTTTGCATTGCCCTCGGAGCGGATCTTTTCGACTCAGCAGCATATGCCCTCTTCGCCAAAGACGGGAGGATACTCTCCGAGGAGGGGACCTATAGAATAGATTCAGCCGTGGAGTGGCCCGTTTCGTCAAGATATCTCGAAGATTTTACACCCAAGGAAGTTAGGGAGATGGACAAGAAATCCAGAACAGCACTTCTCGCAAGACATAATCTTGAGGTCACGCAGAGGGAACTATCTCGCTGCAGGGAGGCCATAAGGAACGGATCAATATGGAATCTCGCTGAACGTAGAAGTCACGCATCCCCTCATCTCAGAAAGGCGTTTAAGCAGATACTCGAAGCTATACGAGAAGACTCAGAACTACCATCGGGACGTCGGATGGCATCTATTATTTCCTCAACCGATCCAGTCCGACCCTCCTCTGAACCATTTAGCGAAGACGTCTCGAAGAGACCACACATCATTCACGCAGGTAAGTTACTACAAAACAGGTGGAAATTACCAGGATCATGGTGGGACGGGTCTACTGGACCTCCATCGAGTGTTGTGATATTGCATGGGAGCCAACCTCCATGGAGAATTGCATATGGAAGTGCAGTAGCAGAGATTCTTCAAGATGAGCCCAAGACTGCAATATTCGTGAACACGCCTCTTGGGGTAATACCCTACTCTTTGGAGGATTTATCGCCATGGTGTCGCATCGAGGGCAATGATGATACAATAGCGGGCGATCCTGATTTAACAGAATCCTACATGCGATTAGATCTTCTTGGCTTGGATAAAACTCCTCTCGAATTCAGGATGGCATCTGATTCGGATACAATGATGAAGAACGAGATTAGAGCATGGTTGGATAGGTGTTCCACGGTGGACAGGCTCGCAGTCCTTTGTGGGGTGAAACCTTCTGACGGATGTCGAATAACAAGTGGAATGAATGTCAGACGTTCTAAGACTGGGAGGCCGGTGAACGTGCTATTCGAAGATCGCCACCTATTCTCGCCCCGATTGAATGACGGAGGGATATCCCTTGCACTAGAAGGCGCAAAGGCGATTCACTCACTAATGGACATCCAACCGCCTCTCGGATTTTCCAACCACCCGGAAAATCATCTCCAGACTCATCCAGGTATTGCAAGAGTCACAATCCACTCTGATGCCATACCCTTCGTGGGGGCTGGCAGGAATGTCATGCACGGTTTTNTAATCGGAGCAGATGAATGGATTACTGTTGGACAGCCATGCTTGATAGTAGATGAGAATGGAGATCTCATAGCACATGGGAACTCAAATTCAACCATGCATGAAATGTCAGTACTAAGAAAGGGCGTTGCAGTGCGGGTCAGAGAGGGTGCATTGCCTTGAATGGGATGATCTCCAAGGGATTGATTGATAGGTTGATTTAACAATAGAGAAACACGCAATGGAGGATAAGGTTTGAGCGACTCAGTTATCAGGATACGTGGGCTCAGGAAGATGTACGGCCCACACGTCGCCCTCGACGGCGTTGATTTGGATATAGGCACCGGCGGAGTAGGGATATTGGGGCCAAATGGTTCCGGAAAATCGACTCTGTTCAAATGCATATTGGGGCTGATAAGAATCACCGAGGGGGGCGGCACGGTTCTCGGAAAGGACATCGTGACAATGGGCTCCCAGATACGCTCTAGAATAGGTTACATGGCAGAATACGATTCTCTAGACCCGGCCCTTACTGCCGTCGATCATGTAAGGTACGCCGGAGAACTCCTTGGGATGCGTCCTGATCAAGCAACACAGAGGGCACATGAGGTGCTGCAGTATGTGGGGTTGGAAGACCAGCGGTATCGTACTATCGACAGCTTCTCGACAGGTATGAGACAGGCCACTAAACTAGCATGTGCAATTGTCCATGACCCTGAGATACTTTTCTGTGACGAACCCACCAATGGNCTGGATACGTCTGCGAGGCAATTCATGCTTGACACGCTGAGAAGAACCATCTCCGACGGAGGAGGGACTGTGATTATGACTAGTCACGTCATGGAGGATATCCAGGGCGTGTGTGAGCGAGTAGTGATGCTTTCCGGGGGAAAGGTAGTTCTTGAAGGCCGAATAGATGAGCTCGCAAGACAAATTACCAGGGAAATCGAAATATCCGTCTGGGGCGGGGCCACAAAACTCGAGGAATGGCTTCTGACAAAGGGACATCGTGTACGAAGAATGGGGCGCGTAATGAGAATTGAAATGAAAGGTGAAGAAACAATCCCTGCAATTCTTCTTGGGGCTTCTGAGACCGATGCCCAAGTTAGAGTGTTGAAGGAGTATGAGCCAGATCTGGAAGACATCTTCCTTCTAATCATGCAAAGACTAGGGAAAGAGGCAAAGGGCGCCTCTGCAATTATCGGGGGGCGTGATGAATGACCGAATTTGATAGCGCCCCAGCTCTCGGTGAAGCTAGGATAGAGGCGGCCTATGGTTCAGGCGACGGCGATGGCGATTCATCTGCTACAGTGGCAAGGCCTATGGAAGGGAAGATATTCGAGCAGATATACCGCCCATGGAATGGACCTCTAGGTCCGCGATGGGTCAGAAACTATGCAATCTACAGGCATCACGTTTACGGAATAATATCAGGTACTGGCCACCGGCGTTATCATCCATTCGTTAGACTGCTGCTTCTCATTGTTATTTTGGGATCTATGACTCCAATACTCATGCTATTACTTTCAACCATGGTGAGTGGCGATGCAACAGGATTTCTGAATAGGATGTGGGGCGTGAATAGGTACAATTTGTGGGGGAATGTGCTCGGTTATTTCCCACGCAATCTTTGCATGTGGCCATTGTTGACTGCTCTTGTAGTTGGCGGCTTGGTATCCGACGATAGGAGAAATGGGACCAGCGCGATTTACTTCTCGAGGCCTGTTTCACGGCTTGATTACGCAGCCATGAAATGGCTAAGCGCTGCCTCCGTCCTCGCCATAGTGATTCTTCTGACGTACATGTTGTACTATTCCACAGCTATCGTGTTCAAGGGAGAAGGTTGGTCGTTCATAGCCGATACGATACCAATTTTCATGGGAGGATTATTGGCCGGAATCTTCCTGGTATTCACATACACTTCGATAGGAATCGCACTTTCAAGCATAAGCACGAGTCGATTCACAGCATCAATTTCATTCCTCGGATACATTCTCGGCTCCAAACTCGTTGCATGGTTGATAGAGATACAGTTCGATACCACTTACGTTTACATGGTTAGTCCATATGACTGTCTAGCCCATGTTGGACAGTGGTTAGTCGGCCTCCCATACAACTACGATCACCCCCTCGCACTATCGGCCATATCATTGGTGGCGATTAATGCGGCTTCATTGGCAATATTCGCAAGTCGCGTGGCATCACTGGAGGTGACTAGGGAATGACGAAACCGCCTGCTGTGACTTTGGATCATGTATCAAAGTGGTATGGGCAAGTCATAGGAATCAATGACATATCGATTGCAATCGACGGAGGTGTAACGGGCATCCTAGGCATGAATGGTGCAGGGAAATCAACTCTCTTCAAACTCTTGATGGGCAGAATCCGACCGAGTAAAGGATCCGTACGACTCTTTGGAACTAATCCTTGGGACTCAACTGCTCCATATCGAAGAATCGGCTATGTTAGCGAATCAGAGAGGATGTATGACTGGATGACATCGATTGACTTCGTATCTACTCTAGCCAGACTCCACGGCATGACTAGGTCAGAAGCTGAATTTCGATCTGAACAGGCTCTCTCCTTTGTTGATTTGGGGGACGTTCTGAACAAGGAGATCGGTAAGTACAGCAAGGGCATGCGCCAACGAGTAAAAATCGCAGCAGCACTCGTTCACGATCCTGACCTGCTCATTCTAGACGAGCCCCTACATGGCTGCGACCCCTTAGCACGAACTAGCATAATGAACGTGATCAGGGAAATGGGTTCACGGGGAAAGACCGTATTGTTATCGAGTCACATATTGGAAGAAATCGAGAGAATAACCGAGCAGATAGTCATCCTTCATGCGGGTAGGCTCGTGGCTCTTGGTAATCTACATGCAATCAGAGCAATGCTCGACAAGCACCCCCATCGAATACTCATACATTGTGAAGACGCAAGAGCCCTCGCATCAAGCTTCATCGACAAAAAACCTGTTTACGGCGTTAGATTCCTAGATAATGAGCGGCTCGAGATAATGACAAAAGATCTCTCAGAGGCGCATTCTATTTTACCATCATTAATCCTTGAGTCAGGAGTCCCAATACATTCNATTGAGAATCCGGATGATAATTTGGAATCACTTCTCGGCTATCTTGTAGGTGATTCAAGATGAGTAGGGAAGATCCCCTGGACTCTGAAGGAAGACGCTTAGCTACGACCGTATGGACAGCACTTGACAGAAAAGCTGGAGCGATAATCGAACTCACAGTTAGGCAACTCAAGAATAAGACCTCTACATGGACTGTAATGGGCGTGTCCGTCTTATTGCTCACACTCCTCTCAGCGTTCTATATCGATTCGGTAAGGGATGGCTTCGAATCCATTGATAATGACGGGGACTCTGTTGATTTCGATGGCGACGGCTATCCTCTTGGACAGGAGATGAAGTATGGGTCCAGCGATTACGATGAAAGAGAATATCCTGGCGCTGCTATTTTCATACCTGAGAACCAGATTAACTACTGGGGTGTTAGAACACATTCTGGAAACTACACCTGGGATGTCTTTGGACCGTCTAAATTCACAGGAAGTTGGGAAAATATCTCCTCAAATTATGCTGAATATGATGATGAATGCCCTGAAATAATCGGAGAAGATCTAGCGAACACCCCCTACGGATATAGCTCATTTGCATGCACTCTTGCCGATAACTCAGTGTATGTGCAATTCTTGAGATTCGATGGAAATGGAACTCTGGCAGTCGCCGAAGGCTGGAACGCAGAGTACGGTAGGACGACTGAGAGTTACTACGTCGCACCAGATCCGCCAAGCGATTACATCGATGAAGACGGATTGGACTGGGACTCTGGAAACCCCTCTCAAAGCCAAGGATTCGATGATGATGGGGACTGCACTCAAGAGGAATACTATCTACCCACGGGAAGTCAGAATGACGATGATAACAGGAATGGCGTGGCCTGCGACGTGCAGTGGATAAGAGGCCCGGATGGCTCTGTGCTGCAGATAAATCCGGATTCTCTGGTCGACGAGGATCCTGTTGACTCAGAACTTCTGGGGGAATCTTCACACAGGTCATTCATAATCGCGACTGGGAAAATCGCATTCGCCATGATTATCGGTATTTTCATGCCACTATTCTTGGCGCTCGGACTTATCCGTGATGAGAGTGAGAATGGGACTCTACATTATCTTCTTTCAAAACCAATTCACCGTGGAGAATTCATAGTCTACAGGCTCTCTGGATACCTCATATTCACAGGCGGTTTCGTACTTGCGATGTCTCTGATCATGGCTGCTGTCACCGTAACTCTCGGGCCAGAAGGCAATAGGTTGGGAGACATCAACGTCTGGTTCGGTATAGGCGTAGTAACTGTGTTGTCTCTTGCAGCATATGGCTCAATCTTCAATGCAATGGGCCTCGCATCCCCGAAATACGGTGTTTATTTTGCGCTGGTGTACGGCGTATATGAGTTCGCAATGGCAGTCATGACATTATTCGGAGCAGATCTGGTCCCGATAATCTCAGTCTCCCATTGGTCCCTTCAAATGATAGATGCGATTGTAATTCTCGCCTGGCCGGATACCATCATGCTTGCTCAGATGGCTACTGCATTCAATCTTGAAAGTGGTCTAGCATTCTTCTGGAACCCACCTGTGCACACTTTCGGAACAGGCTCATCAGCACTAGCAATGGGGCTCAGTGTAGCGGTCCTTCTCGCATTCATAACGCTCCCTGTACTCATAGGCCAATCCATATTCAATAGGAGGGAGATCGATTGAATGATCAGATGAAAAGATTCGGCGGGGATCTCTCCACTATGTGGCGATTCGACATACTCCCGCCTATCAAAAGACTCTCGTGGTGGTGGTGGTGGTTCATCCTAGTCCTGCCAGACCNTAAACATCCAGAGAGATCGCGCCAACTAATGGTTCTTTGGTCAACCAAGGAGACACCCTCGATTAGGGTGAACAATCATTGGTGGAAGCCCGGCGCCAGGATGGCAATCGATGAACATGATGGCCACGTTCTGCCGGGAATGGTGTGTGCATGGTGGTATGACGGGGATGTGATGCACGAACCAGCCCGTATGACTGAATGCCGAATTGCAGCATTAACAGACACACATCCTGATTGGCCAGGGGAAGGGATGGGCATAGGCGGTGGAGCGGTGGTCCCCCTTACAAGCGATGATCTGTCCTTCGGCATGCTGCCCGACCTAAGCAAGATGTGGCTTTCATTCAAGCCAGACCACGAGTCAAACCCTGACCTCCCAAAATCTTTCGAGGCAGAATTGACTCCTTGGTGGGAACGTCCAAGCAGCGCAACATATGCGAACAACGTCTATGCATTGGGGATGGGGTATGATATCCTCAGGATACATGCTATGAAAGCCAAGGTGTCGATTGACGGAGAGGCTGTAGAAGGTTCAGCATACTTTCAGAAGGTAACTGTGCAGGCTCCTAGCGTACCCTGGTTCTGGGGATTCCTCCATTTTGATGATGGGACGTACCTGGATTGGTTCTTACCTCACATTTCAGGGTCGATGTCAAAGAAAGATTCAGCACCTTGGTCCAAAAGAGACTCAATAAGATGGCCAAGTAATGCCAGGGGCCTGATGCACGATCGGTCCAGAGGGACCACCGAGAAACTCGAGCAAGGATCGATTGAACTCATTCGCCCAGATGAGTCAAATGCATTGAGAGATTCAGATGGTTCAGTACTTCCAAGATTCAGGATAAGACTCCATAACGACAGGTTGAATGTAGAACTCCAAGTTAGGGCTACTTCGAGGGCGCATTGGACTTTCGACCAACCCACCCGAGCAGGCCTCACAAGCCACCTCACATACAACGAGTACCCTCTCGAAGTAGAGCATATCCTCCTATCTGACGAGGCTGGTGACAGGAACATTTCAGATTTCAAGTGGATACGCGGCAATGCAGAGCATGCTTGGGGAATCCTAAATTGAAATGAAATATCTCGGAAAACCATGGCCAATACCGGGGACCAACTCAATAGTGAGGCATCTAGGAACAGAATACCCACGTTGACAGATTCCGAGCAAATCCTCTGGATGGGGCGCCCTACAGCACGTAGCATGTATGGGAGATACGTTCTAGGCGCCTTAATTGGGGGGCTATACTTGTTTTTCTGGTGGGCGAATATATCTGAAAGACCACAGGGAGAAGGGCAGATGGCATTTGTTATCAAGACGCTTCATCTCGGCGCGGATCTTTCAGGGGTCTTCGGACTCATGTTGGCCATGCTAATACTTGCAAAAATAATCCATTTTTCCAATGGCCCTACCTCTGGAAAGTGGACTCTCCTGTGGGTTNTCTTTTCAGCCGTATTGCCAGCTCTCTGGGTCTCCATGGAGATCGGGATAAACGTTGCTGGCTTTTTTGGGGATGGAGATTTTCCCCTGCCTAGCTGGGGCAATGGCCATTATCTCCTCCTAGGCCCTATGTTCGCAGCGGTTCTAATTGCATTCGCTGCAATTTACCAAAGAGCATTCACATATGCAATAACCGATCGCCGGATACACCTGATTAAGCGATTCATGTATTTCGATGCTAATAGCCAGAGCATCGGATACGATCGAATCGAAAATCTCATCGTTCAGACGTCGATCACAAGCAGATTACTCAGATTCGGAACTATACAGATTCTAACCGCCTCAGGCCTGAATATTGCATCCGACTCGACTTCTGTAGCAGCGGGAGTATCGAATGACACTCCAAATGACGAGTCTCCAGGGGGAACGCGGAAATTATTCTCAGGGATTGGACTATTCCTCTCGTTCAAAAGAACTAGGCCGAAGGCGGTGAATGAACCCGAGTCATGCATATACGGAATTCACGCTCCTGAGAAAATACATCTCCTGATTAATCAGACATCTGATGCATTCCGGATGTCGTAATCGAGTCTGATGATTTCTTGGGCAAAGGCATATCGTTGATAACCGAAAGCATCTGGGNTGTAGTACGAGGGATTCACATGTCCGAAGAAGATATCATCACAATAGCTGCACAACATATCACTCGAGGCGATTACATGACGGCAATGTCGATATTTGAGGAGCATGTAAGNAGTTCTCCGGACGACCCTGCTGGATATCACGGCTGGGCAGAAGCAGCAATGTTTGAGATACAAGAAAATGGAAATTTTGATGAAAAAGGGAATGATAGGATAAATGAGGGCAAAGTCCAATCATATCTCAAAAGAGCGGCTGGTTTAGAACCAGAAAATGCTGAGTATCAGGCTGCACTCGCAAACGCCCTTATTGAGTTCGATCGCGTCCCCATGGCTATTAGAGAATTCAAGAAACTGATTGAGCTTGGTAAGAAAACAGAAGATGTCGATGTTTCATTCCATCTTTATGAAGCTGCNAAACAATTAATCGATTGTATTGATGTTAAGGTTGGTTATGATCGAAGCGAGCAGTTTGCAAGGCAATTNATNCCCGTNGCAATAGAATTTGCCATCCTNGGATTAGGTTTCTCTTCTGTCGAAGAAGCAATGGAGCACTTGGTCGAGGAGTAAATGTGTGGCCCGGCCCAGAAGCCGAGAGTTTCATCCTCGCAGTAGGCTATCATGGTGCAGCGTATAGCGGGTCACAAATACAACCCGATATGCCCACAGTACAAGGCGAAATAAAGGCCATTATTGAAGAATTAAATTGGTCTGAGAATGCAAAAATACGTCTATCATCGAGAACCGACGCAGGCGTAAGCGCGAGAATGAACTTAATCGATCTGGAACTCGAACCGTCACTCATGAATAACTTGGACGAATCGAGAATCATTAGGGCTATTGGTGATAGGCTATCGTCGCAGCTATGCGTATGGGGTGTTTCTAGAAGAAAATCTTCCTTGCCAATCCGACTAGCATCTTCTCGCACCTATTTGTATCGTCTAGATATGATTCATGGTTGGAAAAATGACTCGGATCAGGATACTCTAGAAGAAATATGTTCAATTTTCTCTGGAAAACATGATTTTTCAGCCTTCTCGAGACCAGATCCTGAAAGGCCCCCCATCAGGACCGTAGATGAGTGCGCACTCTGGAGGCGCGAAGATGGTGGAATCGCCGGATTCTCAGTTACAGCCGAGTCATTCCTGTGGAATCAGGTTAGAAGAATGGCTTCAGCAATTAATGCAGTAAATAGCTTAAATTCAAGCATTGATGAAATCTTGGACGCCCTTAGGAATCCTGATGGTGCTAGAGATTTAGGTAGAGCCCCGGCCGATGCACTGCTACTCTGGAACATCCATCACAGGGACATACCCCCTTCGTGGATCGCCCCTCTTCCAGAAATTCCATTTCACGCGCCTCCGCTTAATTCAGACCCTAGAGCCATAGCACGTTGGCGCGCTACAGCTTTATCTGAGATACACACGCTTCTCGAGTCCGATTGGACTTCTAGGTTCATTTGACAATCAAGGAAACAAAATCTCCATCATTGACAGGGAGCAACTCTCTTAGAAATGAACTTGCAATTATTTCAGCAGTTTCAGTATGACGTGTAAGGTCTGGGATGAGTATGGCACATCCATACCAAGAAGATCCATCTTTCGATATCGAGGATAGGAATGCAGTGGCACCTCCAAACGAGCGTCCCTCCCTCTCAAAACCATTTATTCGACGAGGTTCCACATTTTCGATAGTGTCGCTATCACTCAGGCCAGCCGCGGCTCGCAGGCCGGCATATATCTCTAGATCTTCCCCCATGACCTCGATATTCAAAGTTCCAGGCCACGCAGTTGCACCCAATACATCTCTAAACTGCTCCTGATAGTGTGGCTGAGACATGAAAATCTGGGCTCTCCCCAGACCACTTGCAACCTTGCCCTGTATTCTTGTCTCCTTCATGAAAACACCTTTTCTACATCTGGTCCAGAATATTCTCGCATCACTGTGTGCGGCCGTAATCTCTTCGAACTACTTCGAAATCAGTGTAGCACCAGTTTCTGTCCGGATGATTAACCCATCTTTTAGGATATGAACGCTCATCACAGCCTCAGTAGTCCCATCTGGGAAGTCCATCAATGAGTGCTCGACTAGTATCTCATCGTTTTCGTAGACGCATCTGGCATCGCGAACAACGACCTTTTCGTTGGACATCATCATCTCCATCATCTCCACCATCTGCTCTCTGTCCATCGATGTACCAGACTGGTGCCTGACGAACTCGTAATCGCCATGGAACAGGTCAGTGTACATTCCGGCATCTCTCTGCTCAAGCGCTTTGGTTATCGTATCGTATAGGGTCATGATGTCCGACTCGAGAACCAACATTTCATTGTTCGTTATTGGTAACCTGATTGGTAATAGCCATTTACTCCCTATCCCATGGCAGTTCATGGCGGCAGACCTGTCATGGATGAAGCATCGNTANGAAGAGCTTGTAGAACAAGGTTTNGCGTGGAACCCGCCNACTCTNGAATCTGCGAATNCACCCAGNTGCAACGTNGACGGCTCTGAAATGATNATGNTGTCNGCGAACAATTANCTCAANCTCACAACCCATCCNAANGTCGTCACAGCCTCCATAGAGGCGACCAAGAAGTATGGTGCTGGATCAGGCTCAGTNAGGGCAATTGCNGGGACCTTGGATNTNCACTTAGAAGCNGAGAGGGNCGCNGCNGAATTCAAGGGCGTCGAAGCNTCCTTGATTTATTCAGCAGGATACACCGCAAATGTTGGTTTGATTCCTACGCTAGTAAGGGGGAATAAAGATCTCATCATCTCGGACGAACTAAATCATGGCTCGATAATCGATGGCGTTCGTTTGACTAAGGCCCAGAGGTCAGTCTACCCGCATAATGACATGAGTGGCCTTGAGAATGCCCTTAGGGAAGGCAGATCGGCTGATCGTAAATTAATCATCACTGATGGCGTATTCAGCATGGATGGCGATATAGCACCACTGGATGAGATAGTGGACCTGGCTGAAGAGTATGATGCTATGGTCATGGTGGATGATTGTCATGGCGAGGGAGTCCTTGGAGAGGGTAGAGGCATAGTAGCACATTTCGAACTCCAAGGAAGAGTAACTGTTGAAGGCGGCTCATACTCCAAAGCATTGGGAGTCCAAGGCGGTATTATCGCAGGATCAGAGGATTTGAGGAATTACGCATTGAATCATAGCAGGTCGTGGCTTCTCTCAGGAAGCCAGCCTCCCGGCGTCGCAGCGGCTCAGAAGGCCTCGATAGAGGTTCTAAGAGACGAGCCACAACATGTGAAAAGGCTATGGTCGAATACGAATTATTTCCGAGATGAGCTTACTTCTCTTGGATTCGATACGGGGGTATCCACAACCCCCATCATACCAGTCATGTGCGGGGAAAGCAGATTGGCTCAACAATTATCGAGAAAATTGAGAGAAAGGGGAGTCATGGTTGGGGCGATTGTCTTTCCAATGGTTGCGAGGGACAAGGCTAGGGTAAGAACTCAAATGTCATCTGGCCTAACACGCGAGGACATCGATGAGGTNCTTTCAAAGTTTGAAGAGGTCGGAAAGGAAATCGGACTAATTTGACTTGCCATAAAAGATGATATTCTATCGGAGAGATTATGACAGACCAATCCCAGCATCCAGATTATGGGAGATGAGGGAGATTCAATTTTCCAGATTCGAAGTGAGAATATCGACTCCGGGCTTAGAGGTGTTCCCGTTGGGACCTGCCGGACCTCATTCGTGGATCCCTTGAAAGGAGTACATTATGTCGGATACCCTGTCGAAGATTTAGCCAATTTAGAAGAAGAGGATGTCATCTACCTTCTGTTTAACAAAAGACTTCCAACTGACGAGGAAAGTGAGGCATTTAGAGCTGAACTTGCCCATCGTGCAGAGAATATGCCGACCGGGGCTTTACGGGTACTTGAATCACTAACTCCTGGTTCTGGACACCCAATGGATTGGCTATCAATTGGAATACTTGCCCTCGGAGCATCGGATACAACGGGCGATTTGCGTACTGATGCCATGAACCTCATTGCCAGGATGCCTGAATTGATGGTCAGGATATTTTTGTTGAGAGGCGGCAAAAGGCAGGAAACAAGGGATTCACGACCACAACTCGGACTCGTAGAGAATTTCACGCACATGCTTGGGATAGATGGCGATGAAGCAGAGAGAATGAATAGGGTTTTGAGATTCTTCTTCATACTCCACATGGATCATGGGGGCGGTAATCTCTCGACATTCTCTGGAAAAGCAGTCGCATCAGGAAGGGCTTCGATATATGCATCCATATCTTCTGCAATGAGTGCTCTATCCGGCCCATTACACGGGCGAGCAAATCAATCGTGCCTTGAATTTGTAAAACGAATTGGGACTAGTGATGAGGAAGAGATTGAAACATTTGTGAGAGGGGAACTAGCTGCAAAGAGGCCGATTTATGGCTTCGGACATGGAGTACTCCGTGCGGAGGACCCTCGTGCAAGGCTACTAATTCAACTCGGTGAAGAGGTCTGTCCAAATGATCCCGATTTTAAAATTGTAAAATCACTTCGCAAGGTGGTGCCCCCAATTCTTTCGGAGATACCTAAGATATCCAACCCATATCCCAATGTGGACATCGCCAGTGGATCTCTACTTCAGTCTGTAGGATTCAGAAAACCAGAGTACTATACGACATTCTTCGGATGGTCTAGGGTAGCGGGAATAACCGCACAAATACTCGATGAGCGAAGTGCGCGAGGGGGTCGAGGAGTCCCAATCTATAGACCCAAGTATATAGCAGAAAATCAACCGCATAGGCGTCTTGAATCATAGGGTCCCAGGATCTTTGCCAACCCCTCTGTGACCTATCAAACGAGGCGCTTCCCAGGGAAGCGTGTTGGCTGTCGATATCCTTTCCAACTCTTCGAGAGGCGTACTCCATGACCAGCGCTTACGCCATTTTTGAACAACTCCTCTACGCTCTCCCTGAGAAATTTCATTCCAAGGCATTCGAATCCCTTCAATTTCAGGCATCGTTGCAGGCCTCATACACCTTTCTAATCCCCCAGGATACTGTAGACTTGAATCCATGGTGTCAGATATGCAGGATAGTCCTGCATCCAATAAACGTGGTTCTACCTCCAAGGGCGCAGGCCAGACGTAGACCGGATGTCCTTTTCTTATCTCATTGAAGCGTTGAAGCCCTCTCCCTTTCAATCCCACAGACGCTCCGATTGGAACGTGACGAGTCCATCCTTCGAGGTACTCCAAGGCGAGTGGCAGCATAGGTGCACCCAGTTTTCTTTGCCGAGATAACATCCGTGGTACAGATGTAGAAATGAAGGACGGGAATGCTGCAGCCCTCTGGACATTCCATCCCCCCCATTGTCTTAATTTTGGCATTAGTCTAGCGTGACGGTAGTCTCCAGAATGCATCTCTGCTACTTTCGTTATTACTGGGTCGAAGGAATAGAATACCGTCGAAGATAGGGGAACGCCCTCATGCTCGATCATTTCTCTTACCTTTTGCATCAATTCACTCATGTGACGCCTCATGGGTTCGCCTCTAAACCAGCCTCCACCAGATCCAGAAGATGGGTGAGGCGCCTTCAATTCTAGACAGACGAACCGACCCTCATCGACCCATCTTGATGTAAATTCTTCTTTGGACAAGAGATCTTCAAATCGATCTGAATACTCAGCAATCTCGCTATAATCGCTAGATTCTGGATACAGGCCACCAGAAGTTTTCGGATCATGATGGATAACCACCTCGCCATCAGCCGTCAGTCTGAGGTCCATTTCGACCCCATCCGCGTGTTCCATGCCGTACAGCAGGGCTTCGATGGAATTTTCCCTCGGCTTCTTCCAAGCCCCCCCAACCATATTCACTCTGAGAGTAATGAAGGACATCAATTAGCCTATCAAAAATACTGATTCCGAGAANTCAGCGGATATGACTTAGCGTGTTCAATGCCCCCTCCGCAGTGACAACGCTCATACCCACTCATACATATTGGGTGGTGAGGCAGTGATATGCAAGGAGCCACTTTAGATCGCCAATCAAATCCTAATTCAGTACGCGGTTATGCATTCTATGACTGGGGCAAATCAGCATTCGAGACATCCGTGACAACCGCGGTCCTCCCTGCGTGGTTCGCCTACCTCTTCCTCAAGGCAAATGGCCTGGAGGCCGAGATTCTTGGCCGAAACATGACTTCGGACGCCGTATGGAGCGTTGCAGTTGCAATCGGAGCACTTCTGGTGGCGATTGCAAGTCCATCTCTCGGAGTCATCGCAGATAGGCGAGCAATCAAGATGTGGTGGCTCAGAATACTAACTTACCTGGGGGCAGGTTCAACCATTGCTCTCGCCTTCGCTCCAATGCTCGATATCTCGTTTCAGTGGGTTTGGATATTCGTCATGTTCTTGTTAGCTAACATTGGGTTGAACGGTGCAGGTGTATTCTACAATGCATTGCTACCTCACATGGGCACGGATGATGAGATGGATGCAATATCCAACAAGGCATTCGCATACGGNTATTTCGGCGGAGGGGTCTTGCTGCTCATCCACCTTATCATGATTACATTCATCGTGGATGGCGCTGGATCCAACCCTAGTTGGCTTATCCCCTTCGTGATGGCATCCTCGGGAGCGTGGTGGCTCGGTTTTGCAATGTTGACATTCAAGTACGTGCCCGAACCTGAAATTGAGAATGAGATGGAGAGCCTTGGAATCAACCAATCAGCAAAGCTTGCATTCAGTGAGTTGAAAAAGACATTCTCTGAATGGCGGAAATTTAAGACTCTGTTCATCTATATGTTCGCCTACTTTTTGTTCATTGATGGCATAAATTCAGTGACTGCCTTGGCAGGAATCTATGGCATAACCGTGCTAGGCCTAACAACCACCGCGCTGATAGCCACAATATTGGTCATCCAGTTCGTCGCAGCTCCCTGCGCGATAGGATTCACAAGATTGGCCGAGGCTACTAGCACGAAATCAGCCTTGACAATGTCCTTGATCGGCTGGGTCGTCGTGGTGACGGCCGCGCTTTCATTCGCCCCGTTGGAACTCTCTCAACATTCGGAGTACGATTTCCAGTATGATTGGAACGAAGAAACATCCGAATACGACATCACAGTCGGAGAAACAGCATTCGCACTGAAGTTATCTGTCGACGAATCTGAGCAGGATTGGGCAACNAAGTGGCTCAATGTCATGCCNNTACACGAAGANGACNATTATGANGANCGNACGATTTACGAATTCAANAATCCNGATNNCGAATCNGANGAATACAGAGCAGCNTCNNNTGCCGATANCCAACTAATTGAGNNNTTCNTCGNNGATTTCTCAGAAACAAGATTCAGCGCCAGTGTATCCGGGGGCTCGTTAGATGGNNACACNGCCCTNGGAGACNAACACCCCACNAGTCTAGGAGACGGACCNTTGGATTTCGTACCTGAGNCNGTCAGAGACAAACTNTGGGANCCCCTTGGATTCAGCGTCATGTACCAATTCCTNCTNCTNGGATGCATGGCNGGAGCNCTANTGGGCGGNTCCCAGGGATTNGCAAGATCNCTATTCGGNCAGATGGTGCCTGAAACCAGNAGNGCGGAATTCTTCGGGTTCTTCGGGTTCTTCGGCAAAGTAGCCGCGCTTCTNGGNCCNGCGATTTATGCATNTATGACAANNNTGTACGACAGTCGNGTNGGNGTTGCTAGCNTGTGCCTTCTCATAATAGCNGGNACATTCCTGATGCGCATGGTCGATGTCGANTCAGGNAGAGAAGATGCNCGCGCAGANGATTCAAGGAACCGCGGNATAGANGANTCNTCCTGAAGNATNCGTGACTCGTTCNAGNATGATGGCGATCTCNAGTAAGACNACTACNGGACCNCCAACCAGGAACATGGAAAGTGGATCAGGAGGAGACAGAAATGCACCAATCGCTAGTGCTGAGAACCATAGAAACGATCTATTCCTGATGATCGTTTCTGCCAATATTAGGTCAGATCGGATAAGCATGAATGCAATCAAAGGGACTTGAAATCCTATTGCTGATGCCGTAAGCAGGCCCACAATGAAACCTAGCCAGGACCCGATACGCCAAGTTGCATCAAGCCCGGAAGAGGCTGAATCGGCAGCAAGATACTCTAGGAGAAATGGGATCAATATCGAATTCGCATAGAAAAGACCCAACATCGCCAATCCGACTGAAGCCAAACAAACCCCTACGAGCCGCAGAACACTTCCTTCTTTCGGCGCAGTCCTTTTCCCCTTTGCAATAATCCCTCTTCCATTCCATGCAAGATCAAAGATCAATGCTAACATCGTAGACCCAAGAGCGATATGAACTGAAATCCTCAGTTTCAGGAGAATCAGCTCTAGTGGCTGTATGATTACTATGGCAACCCCGTCCGGACGCCACTCTGCATTATCAGCCGCCCAAGAAATCATCCTCTCAGCAAGGGGGTATCCGATGATCAGAGCCATAACAAAGAGGATCGAGAAACTACGAGCGCGACTTTTCAGGTGCTCGATCAGCGCGCGCATTTCGGCGCGAGGAATTAAGTCCGCATTTCTCACCACGTCTATGGGAAGATTTCCTGCCATCTAAAATCACCTTCTTGTGATTATGGATAGTAAATCTCCATCGGAAAGCCTGTGGTCAAGGCCGACTCTTTGCCAGTCAAATTTCGCACTCGGCCCCTTTACTCGTGCATATCTAAACTTTCTAACAAAATCCCTGTGGAGCTTAACACAAATTTCCCTTACTGTTGAATCGTCCTTTACGATTAACGGCTCTACCAGATCTGCCTCCTGCCCCTGCGGCTTCAGATATATCGACATGAAGCCTAGATTCTCATAGATGAAATCCTTCATTTCTTCTATCCCTTCGCCTGTCTTTGCAGAAACCCTGAGAATCGACCAACCATCAGGCACCATCGACTCCGTCTTTTCCATGTCCGATTCAGTGGCCAAATCCACCTTATTGATCACCACAACGGCACGGGAATAGATTCTGTTACCAGCCAAGGTATCTACGATATGGTCGTCAGTAGCATTCGATCTCAGTACAACGTTGGCAGATACTATCCCGAATGATCTGATTATATCTTGAACCTCTCTTTCTGAGAGATTGGACTGTCCTAGGGTGGAACGAACTACAACTCCCCCTCTGTCGGTCCTCCTTATGAAAACCTGGGGTTTCGGTTGATTAAGACGCATTCCAGATTTCCAAAGCTCATGATCCAAGACATTGAAATGGGATTCTTGGAACGGATCGAGAACATAGAGCACCATATCCGATGAGCGAATAACATTCAGAATTTCACGACCCCTTCCCTTCCCCTCGCTCGCACCTTTAATTAGCCCAGGAAGGTCAAGAATCTGTATCTTTGCTCCTCTGTGTTCCATTAGCCCGGGTATACATGTCAGGGTAGTGAATGCAAATGCTCCTGCCTCAGATTCAACGCCTGTTAGTTGAGATATCAGGCTAGATTTTCCGACAGATGGGAAACCAACTAGAGCAACACTTGCATCTCCTGATTTCTTAACCTCAAAACCCGGCGCACCACCTCCAGATTTGGCCTGAGCCTTCTCTTTTTTTTCTTTGAGAGCAGCGATCTTCGCCTTCAACTTCCCTATGTGTCCTTGAGTTGCCTTGTTGTATTTCGTCTTGGTAATCTCCTCTTCAAGAGCCTGAATCTGCTCATCGATAGTGGCCATGGCGACAGCCCGTGGTCACGCCTTCGGTTCTTCAAGACAGCACATATGCACCCTCGTCATTTGATCGAACGTCCCCCTTCTTATGCACTTGCGCATCGAAGGTCTTCTCAGGATCAATCGACGGGGATAGCCTTGGCATATTATTCTTAAAAGAGCCAATCGAACCCTCTTGAAAATACTAACATTCTCCGGAAAGTTGCTCTAAGAAGAAATTCCTACCTCTCTCGAGGGAATCAGCACGTGCAGGGGGATTGCCTTGTACATGAGCTCCTCTGTTACGTAAGAGGCGGATAATCCATTTTCGCTGCCAACGCTCATTGAGGGGCAATCGAATACCAGGCAATAATTCTCCAGACATGTATCCATTCTCATTTATTCTTGCAGTTCTTTTTCTTAGACGAACTGCCTTTGGGCGAAGCGTCAGCTCCTCCTCACTGTCGAATCCATGATGCGCGTCTGGATATGCATGTAATCTAGCATTTGGAAGTTGGGTGATCAACTCTTCAACTAGATGAATCGGAGTCCAATCGTCATCTTCTCCGTGCAGAATCAAAATAGGCGCATCAGACCAATTTTGAATATCTGGCCTAATGTGGGCTGCTGGATAAAACGGCAAATGAGCATCGAAATTGGCGCCTAGAATATCGATGATAGGAGACCACGCCGAGTATAGGGCAACAGTGCCGCCGAGACTCCAACCTGCAATGCCTATCTTCCCGAATCTAGGATCTCGAGCTAATAATGAACGTGTGCTGAATGCATCAACAAGCATCATTGCATGAGTTACTGAAAGCTGGTCGTCAACAGTCGAATCAACCCCTCTTGAAACAAATGAATCCACTTTGCAAACCGCAAGCCCAGCATCAATCCAATTTCTTATGTGATCGTTATGATGAGATGCCCAACCTCTGCTTCCATGATGGGCAATTACACAACCAAACGGCCCTTCACCTCTCGGAAGATGTAACTCAGCCTCGATTGTAACTTGAGGTGTGTGTTCCAAACCGGTGAGTATGTGGTGAATTTCAAATGGAGAGCGAGATTGAACTGTTAAACGCTCAGGCATAAGTGTTCGGAAGGCTCAGTCCATTTGAAATGCAGTCCATAGCCGGCCCCACCATACAACCAAACGACTACCCTTCCACGCACATGCATGCCGAGGATCGTCCTGAGGCTAATTGATGGGGAATGCTTCGATTCAACTCTCTCAATGAAGCCAATCGATCTCTTCTTAAAGATGGAAAGGCAAGAAATGCGCAGCGATCGGCCCAACCCCCTTGATTCTATTCACAGGCCGTTCTCAGTGGATGTCGAAGGAGATATTCTGGATGCTTGGGATTCTTCTTCAGGCGACGCGGAGGCGTCATCGATCTTTGAAATTCAACCATTGGATACCAGGTTATCAGCACTTTACTGCGTCGGCTCTTGGGCATGTGTGGCCGAATGGACTTGTTGGGACGCCCGTGCGTATTTGTATATCGAGCCATACGTATCAAGAGAGATGTCAATTAACGATCTACTCGATTTTGAATTGTGGTTGGACTTGGCATCAAGCCTATCCAATTTTAGCAGGAGGGAGTATGTCGACAAAGTAACCCAAGATTGGATGGCGCGTCGAGATGAACTAGGGGCTCCTGTGGAAAGTCGGGATGATCCTCACTTGATGTCTACCATGTCTGCTCATAGGGCTGCTTCATCGGACCTCCACCGTATTGCAATAGCCATTAGAAAAGGATCAGGGAGGTTGATGCTTGGAATGGAACAAACACCCCCCTCCGAATGGCTAATTGACGGCCTCGCTTTGCGAGATATGAGGGAGATAGGATAATGCCTCGTGAGATTATTCCCGAAGCTTGTGTCGTTCTTGGTCGCTTCCAGCCCGTTCACAGGGGACACGCGTCATTATTGTCTTCTGCTGAACAGTGGAGGGAGAAAAATGCACCAGAAATGCCCTTGAGAATAGCGATAGGTTCTATCAATAAACCACAGAATCTGAGCAATCCATGGGATGCTATAGAACGTGAGAAAATGTTGGAAGCGAGCCTCAAAGAACTTGATTTCAATGCAGAGATTGTTGGCATACCTGACATCGACAACCCTCCTGAGTGGGTAAATCATGCTGAGGATTACCACGGTAAATCAGGCGTTCTGATAACTAGCGACCAAGCAACTGCAGACCTTTACGCATCTGGTGGCTGGACAGTCGAACTGATTGATTTAGAGGACAGGACTTCGTTAGAGGGGTGGAGGGTCCGAGAAACTGCTAGAATGATGTCCACCATAACCGACGAGGTCGCCATAGTTACGGTTTTGAGCCCAACTATGCAGACGTCCGTGATTGAGACTATGATTGAAATGGACGCATTTCGAAGACTTGCATTCATGGGGGAAGGCGGAGAACCGGTCGGTTAACTCGCATCATAGATGCATGACCCCTCGCAGTGGTCTTCCACAAACCCATGGTAAAGGTAGCCGAACGCCATGCTGTGGGCCGCTCCAACACCTGCCACCCAGTTGTGTGCTGGATGCGGCTCCTGACCTAACAGATTCTCCACTGGAGCATGGCTAAAACCGCCATCGAAATACACTCCAATATTTCCTGTTGCGCTCTCTCCCCCGTCTACAATAGGCATGCCGTACGGCAATATCGAAGAGCTGGAAAGAATGGAAGCATCTGCGTTTCGAAGTGCACGACTCGTGGATATGTTGGAAATCTGGACATCCCCTATTGATCCAATGTACAACATCTCGTAAGGATCGATTCTACCTTCCAAACCGTTCGATAGAGTTGACCATGTGTTCGTATCTGTGGCATCCCACAGCGATTGGATCATCGAGATAACAACGGCTCTATCGAGCTGCGAGGGATATCCAATCACGCTTTCCATCAAATCGTCGAACTGATCGTATTGCGTGCACCTCTCAATTTGGTGAGAGAATGCTGCTCCGCCTACCCACAGTGCCCCTCGACTGACGTCTGGAGAAAGTCCGAGTAAAGATGCTCCTCTATTCCCTCCAAGCGAATAGCCCGTGTAGTAAACCTCAGACGTATTGACAAGGAGACGCCCGTTGTCGTCCTGCATCTCAGGTAATTCAGAACAGATTCCCTTGAACGTCCTAATCATTACCACATGATTGATCATTGCTTGCTGTAGCCTATCTGATTGATGAGTGAAGTAGTACCCATCCATTATACCCATCGAGATACCATCGTGGTCGTCCGAGCTCCAACCATAAAAATCCGTAGCTAGGAGGGCCGTTTCGTATATCTCGCCCCATTCTCTGAGGCCACTACTGACGTGACCCTCCCCTGTTCCAAGGAAACCGTGCCCGAATACGGTCAAAGCACCAGGCTCAGTTGAGTTGTATAGAGACATGGGGATGATCAATGTGAATGGGACCTCTCTATTCTCCACAAAGACAGGGTTGTGTGATGAATCTCTTGATAGCAGGGTCGGAGCTCTGTCTTCCAATAGGTACTGAGGCGCTGTAAACGTGCCTCTTACCCTCCTGTAAATCATGCCATCTCCGCCATAGTTATCTTCCACTCCATCGGAATTTATCGTACATCCGAGGCCGTCCCCTATTCTTTGCAAAGCATCATCCCTCATCGACAAGATGGGGCCTATGACCGATTCAATGGATGCCGTGTGAAACGACCATAGAGCCTGAATATCGTCTCTATCGACTCCAATCTGATTCTCAGCAACATCGACGTAGATATCGTAAGCAGCTCTTCTTTGTTCAATATCTTCTGCATTAGTGACCTCTCCATCGATAAGTGCTTTCAGTGCGGCAGAAGGTTGGATAGGTACACCATTCTGGTCATTCAGGCCGCGTATGACAACCATGTATGCTGTGTCGTGTTCTAGGGCGGCAGCAGTTCGAAGGTGGACAATGGTTTGCTCGCCATCCTGGGCTCTAGCATCCAATTCGACCCAATGCGCGACTAAAACATCGTCATCCAAGTTCCAAATGATTGTAGCATGATTGGGCTCCATTGATGTTTCAATGTCATATTGGTAGGCGACACCTTGGAGATCTGGTACTTCATCAAAGGTCGTCATTATCTGACTTGCAGTGCTCATACCATCAAGTTGATTGATTCTGGGTATCTCTACGACGTCCATCGAACCTGAGGCTGGAATTGAGCCAGTGGGATAGTGGACTCTCAAACCGGTAGTTGTCGAAGCATCCTCAACAAGGAACGCATCGGATGGAAACGGGAGCATACAGTGGTGGGGATTCAGATTGTCGCAGCCAGCCTGATTAGGCACATCGATGATGGTGGCCAAATTTTCATCTTCTACAGGCTCCAAGCCATCCTCTTCCTCATCGGAATAGTCTCCGCAGTCGTCTACGCCGTCGTTGACTTTGCTCATTTGGACTTGATTTCCATTGTCACAGTCAAACAAGTCAACGTCGTCTACGGAATCATCTTGACCGACACAACCTGCAATCGGAACCAATAGGAACAACAGGGCAATAGAGTAAGCAGTCAATCGGACATTCATCTTCTACGGATGGATAGTAATAATATATCAAGGGATGTGAATCTAATCATTATGTCAACAGTAGTTCCCGCTGCTCTCATACCCTTCCAAGTGAGATATCAATGAATCAAGGCGCTCGGGATTAACTCCTAGATCGCTAATGCCTATCCTTGACGAGCTGTAACCGTGTATTATTGTCAATCCATCTGAGCATTCAATATGAATCACAAGATCGTCTTCGAACCTTAGGAGAAATGTCGTTTCAACCACATGGAACGTATCATTATCCGAATGGACAATTGTGCTTCTGTCTCGTTCAGTTACCCACTCTCTTACCGAATCTCTAGCATCGCCCATATCGCCCTCAAATACAATGGCTTCAGCCTCTTCCATTCTGTGACTCCATTTTCCGAATCCTGCACAATTGAGCGACTTCTCCCCGCATTCTTCCGGAAGAGTTTGTGAATAATCTGGCTCGGGGGAGATTGCCTTGATCGTTGCTATGAGGAATAACCACGACGTCAACATGGCCAATACTGCATAGGACAAGCGTCGAGGAATAGCACTCATATTTTCACTCCGAGACAACTACCTTGGCTGGTTTTAGTACACGATCATGAATCATGTACCCTGTCTCGATAACTTGCAATACTCTGCCAGAATCAATGTTCTCTGGTGCGGGAATCGCTGCAATCGCTTCCATCCGGCTGGGATCGAATACCTCGCCCTCAACATCAATCTCAATAATTCCCTCCGAAGAGAGGGCCGATCGCATACTTTCTGCAGTCAGCTTGACACCCTCCAGAGTCGAATCCACGGAATCCTTCGATGACTCAATGGCAAGCTCGAGACTCCTCAAGACATCCAGCATTCTAAGTCCAAGCCGACTCGGAGAGTATCTGATTAAGTCAGCTCTTTCTCTAGAAGCTCTTGAACGTACATTCGCAATCTCTGCACGAGCATACTGGAGATCGCTTTGTAAAGACTCGATGCTTACTTCCACGGCGTCCTCGTCCTCGGGTATATCCTCCTCATGATTTTCGTCCTCTTCTTCATCAGTCATATCCAATACCTCCTTCCTCTATCAGGATGTAATTAATCGACATAGAAATATTCACCGTCGATTTTCTGCTCCCTATCTTTCCTACTCCCTGGTTTGTTTATCCTCGGCCTGTGTGATTCATGATCTCTTCGAAACGTCACGTCTACTTGTTCTAGGAATCGATTCATGCCTTGTCTCAGCGCCATCGGCCCATGGGCATGCCCTTGAGCCCCCCCTTCTCCTTCGAAGACAAGTAGCGAATCACTCACAATATCGATGAAATAGATATCATGATCGATGACCATGGCAGCCTTCTCTTTGGAAAGCATGGTCCTCCGGATGGCCTTGGCGGCTTCCATTCTAGCATTCACGTCTAGATGCGCACTTGGCTCATCAAGGAGATATAGATCAGCTTCTCTGCCGAGACATATGGCTATACTCACCGCTTGCAACTCCCCTCCGGATAGACGTCGAGCACTCAATTCGACCATCTGATCAATCTGAAGAGGTCGAATAACCTGCGTATTGAACTCTCCACTTCTCCAGGTGAGCCCTATCTCAGAATCTAACCATTGTGCCACACTTCCTTCGAAATCTGTATTGACGTGCTGCGGTTTGTAGGATACTGTGGCATCCATTGTACACCATCCTTGATCAGGCTCAATTTCCCCAGCAATCATTCTGACCATCGTCGTCTTCCCAGTAGCATTCGGCCCCACCACGCCTACTACTTCGGCACTCCTGACGCCACCTTCTCCAGTTTTCAATGAGAAATCCCCCATTCTCTTTTCCATGCCTCCCCATTCTAGGATGATTTCTCCAACCTCTTCACCACGCACCCTGCCTCTTAGGAATGAGATAGGCTTATCTCTGATTCTGACATTTTCTTCAGTTAGGAAACCGTCTAGATAGGCATTTATTGCAGTCCTCGTGGTTCTTGGTGGAGTGAATATTCCGTATGCGGCACGTCCCCCATATACGACATGAACAAGGTCGCATAGAACATCGAGAATTGCCAGATCATGCTCTATTACGATAATTCTCTTGCCCCTTTCCACAAGATTTTGAATGATTCTGACAACCCTCATACGTTCATGAATATCGAGATATGACGATGGCTCGTCGAAGAAGTAGACATCGGCTTCTTTCAGTATGGTGGCACATATTGCGACACGTTGTAACTCGCCACCAGATAGTCCGGAGAGCCGCCTATCCAGAATATGGCTTATGGCGGTTTTTTCAGCATATTCCCCTAGCTCACCACGATCATCGACTCTCGAAAGCAGGCCTCTGACCTCCCCGTCCCAAAGTTTTGGGAGTTTGTCGACGTACTGTGGTTTGACAGCTATGGCAACTCCCGATTCCGAGAGCAGGCCAAGATAATCTCTCAGTTCTCCACGTGGGAATGAGTTGAGAATCTCACTCCAATCTCTGTCAGCAATGGTCCAATCTCCAAGGTTAGGCCTTAGGGCTCCAGATAACAGATTTATCGCAGTTGATTTTCCCATCCCATTCGGCCCAAGAATCCCGACAACTTGTCGCTCACGCGGAGCAGGTAGACGAAAAAGTCTGAATGAGTTTTCCCCGTAACTGTGTGTCATGTCATGATCGAGCTCTTCTGGAAGATTGATGATCTTGACCGCATTCCCCGGACAACGTTTTGCTCTATTCAAGCACACTGGACAGGCAGTTTCCAGAATTCTGCATTTGTTGCCTTCGAATTGAATGCACTCTCTTCCGCAACTGCCTGCGTATTTTTGCAGATAATCGAATGCAGGGGTATTGGGCTTGCATCGTTCTTCAAGCAACACCGCGACTCGCATGTAGTCTACCCCGGCTTCCGCCCCATGGATTGACGTTTGAGCCCTTCGTGACCACCAGTCAGATAGGGAGGAATCGATAACGGAAGTACACCCATGCAGCGAGACCAATCTTCTCGGGTTTCGATAACTGCACTCTTTCGGAGAATACATCTCCGCCACTCTTGGATATCTTCTTCAATATCGAGTCATAGAAAGCCATCATTGCTGCTGGAGAGTATCTTGATTGCCTGTCCAAGTTTCCAAGAAGGCTCCTAGCAGTACGTCCATATGACTTAGCGCGTTTGATGTAACTCCTGCAGAAACCCTCCCATCCAGGATGCCGCAAAAGGCTCCCGCCGTCCAGAACGTCTTGTTCGGATATGCCGTACCTAGACAACTCGTCTAGGGGCAAGTATATTCTTCCTCTGGCCGAATCCTCTAGGACATCTCTCAAGATATTGGTCAGCTGCATGTATATGCCCCATGCTTCAGCTTCGTCCTTGGCCTCGGGAGCGTCGTAGCCATAAATTTCTATGCACACTAGACCAACAGTAGAGGCAACTTTGTAGCAATACTCGTAGAGATCCTCGAAAGTTTCGAATCGATCTCTGTGAAGATCGTCCTCCATCCCACTGATCATGTCGTCTAATAGGGATCTTGGGATCCTAAATTTCTCAACAGTATCCTTCAGTGCAATGAATATCGGATCTGTGGAAGTCACGGTCGTGTAAGCTGTCGAGAGCTTCTTTCGGTAGTAGAAAAGCTGAGACATTTTATCGTCATATGCCCCCCTTTCGAGAACAGGCTCGCCCATTATTCGCTCTATCTGGGTTCTGTAGCCCCTAGATTCGCTACTGTTTTCAGAACCTCCAGGAAATAGATCGTTGTAGTCGCCATCAGCGATATCGTCTGCTCTCCTGCAGAAGGAGTAGTATGCGCATATCGACTGTCTAACCTCTTGTGGAAGATACTTGAATGAATGATAGAAGTTTGCAGCTTCTATCTTGGTCAATTCTTGACAGTAATCATACGAAGCAGCAATCATTCTTTCAGGCAACTCGCCCTCTTTCCAAATCGAAGCGTCGATGTGTCCAAATGGATTCTTGAGACCCCCTCTTGAGCCGGCGACGCCCATGAATTTGGCTCCTTCTCTGAGCGTTTCTAGGGCCGTTATGGAAATTGCCCGCGTAGCATCCCTGGTGAGTGAGACCCTCGATCTAATTGCATCAATAGGCTCACTCGAATCCTTCTCAAAACCAAGTGAGATGTCTTCGATATCCAAGCCATCAATGTCGATGGACTCAGCCTTTTCATTCAGCGACATCATATCTCGGAACAAAGTTAGACGTTTGAAGGTCTGTGTCTTTGGTGCGGCCCCGCTTCATTCTCCTGCCGAAAATATTCTGCCCGAGCTTATCAGCCTCTTTTCATACCACTTTGAGCGCACTGCTAATTTGCATTGGAAGAGAATTAGCCCTATCGCGCGTCTGCCTATCTTAATCGGCTTACCGGGATTTAGGACATTCTTGCCGCGTAGTAGCGCGATAGTCCTACGACCAATCACTACGGGCAATAGGCAGGATAATCGCAGGCTCCTATATTTTCTCGGGATGATTGAAATATATTCTTCCGCACAGTCAAGGTGATCGCAGGTCAAGTCTAGATATGCAGAGTATAAGGGCCTGAATGAGCCCATCGAGTCCGGATTAAGGAGATCAGAGGGTCCAAGCCCATATCCTGATAGGCGATCCTTTGGGATGTAGCACCTTCCTATCGAAAGATCAGACGGTATGTCTCTCAGAATGTTGATCATTTGCAATGCTTTACCGAATCGAATTCCGAGATCAAGCATCCTCTTACCATCGAGGGCCTCGCTCTCGATAAGTCGATATAAGGAAATTTCTGTCCAAAATTCGCCAACAGATCCAGCCACCCTGTATGCGTAATCGTCCAATTCTTTGTCGGATTTTAACATCTTTATTTCGCTCGATTTCGTGCCGAATCTCTCTATATCTAGCCGCTGACCACTTATGATCACAAGTAGGCATCGCAATATCATCCCCCTATCTTCCTCTTCAGCACAGACATATGCGGATATCACATCGGAGACAGATCTCAGAAGGACGCCCTCGTCGGGGTTTTCCTGAAGATCTGCAATTGAATTGAGATCGATATCGTCTGAATTATCTTGTACGGCCTCTGAGTACTTGTCAAGCATTCCAATCAAGAGTTCTGGATTCTCTCCAGTGTCTGCGATAGTGTCTGCAACTCTGGCAAGTAGGTAAAGGAGCCCAACTTGGTTTCTTATTTGGTCTGGAAGCGTTCCGAGGGAGAGGTAGAATGATCGAGAGGTCCTTCTCAAGAGATCATCAATAGCATCATTCACAATCACACCCATGGCAATACTTCGGTCTGTACGCGAGGCGCTTCGATGTTGAGGGCTTCGCTTGGTCGCTCAGGAATCACGCAATCCCGCTTCGATAAGTGCGTCTTCGAGTACCTGGCCAATAACTGAGGGGTCATCAGCCACATGAATGCCTGCGGACCTGAATGCGGAAATTTTCTCTGCTGCTGTTCCTTTACCGCCGCTTATGATTGCACCAGCGTGCCCCATTCGCTTACCCGGGGGCGCAGTTGAACCTGCAACGAAGCCGACGACAGGTTTGGTGCCATTAGCAGATATCCATTCGGCCGCCTCTTCCTCTGCGGAGCCCCCAATCTCCCCTATCAGAACGATTGCTTCTGTTTGAGGATCAGATTCGAAAGCTTCGAGACAATCGATGAATCCTGTACCCTGCACGGGATCGCCCCCAATGCCGATACACGTCGACTGCCCCTCTCCTATGCCCGTAGTTTGAGCAACTGCCTCGTAAGTGAGGGTTCCCGACTTGGAAACTATGCCAATCCTCCCTTTACGATGAATGTGGCCAGGCATTATGCCGATTTTCGACCCGCCATTTGACCCTGGCGTAATTATGCCTGGACAATTTGGCCCAATGAGTCGCACATCCGGATATGACGCCATAGCATCTACAACTTCCACCATATCGAGGATTGGAATGCCCTCTGTGATACATACCACTAGGCCACCTCCGCGTACGGATTGGAATGCGGATGCAGCCTCTTTAATCGCAGCGCCAGCGTATGGGGGCGGGACGTAAATTACGCTAACTTCAGCCATAGTTTCCTCTATTGCCTCCCTCATACTATCGTAGACAGGCACCATTCTGTCATGCAATGAAACAGTCATGCCCCCTTTCCCAGGAGTGACCCCTCCTACGATGTCAGTCCCATATTCGACCATCTTCGCACCATGAAATGTACCCTGACGGCCGGTGATTCCTTGAATCAGTACCTTGGCATCTTCGTCTACCCATATGGACATCATGACACCTCCTGAATCAATTTAACAATTTTTTCCGCACCTTCGGCAAGTGAATCAGCAGAATGTATATTCAATCCACTGCTCCTAAGAATAGCCTTCCCCTCATCTACATTTGTGCCCGCGAGCCTCACCACCAATGGGTCTGATAGCCCAAGTTTGGCGACTGCGGCTATTATGCCGTTTGCAATTATATCGCATCGCATTATCCCTCCGAATATATTTACCAGGATTCCTTTGACATTGGGATCTTCAAGAATTATGCTGAATGCAGTCGTGACCTGGTCCTCATTGGCCCCGCCACCCACATCAAGGAAATTAGCCGGCTCACCGCCATACAACTTGATCACATCCATGGTGGCCATAGCCAAACCTGCACCATTCACCATACAGCCGATATCGCCATCGAGTTTCACATATGAGAGACCAGTTTCCTTCGCCCTGACTTCTATCTCTTCCTCTTCCGAAAGATCTCTGATATTTTCCCATTCAGGATGTCTGAACAACGCATTTTCATCGAATGAAACTTTGGCATCGAGAGCAACCATGCTTCCACTTTCCGTTCTCACTAGGGGGTTGATTTCTATCATGCTGCAGTCCGAATCTATGAATAAGGTTCCAAGATTGGCCACTAAGTCGGAAAATGAGGTACAAGATTCACCAACTAGGCCTAGAGCAGCTCCAAGTTCCGAGCACTGTAAATGCGTGAATCCATTCCTCCCCTCGCTCCATATTCTGTGGATTGCATCAGGATCATTCTCTGCAACATCCTCGATATCGACTCCGCCTTGTTCTGACGCCATCACGAGCAACGAGTTTGTACTCCGATCGACAAGCATCGCCAGATAGTACTCATGCGCTATCGAACACCCTGTTTCAACATACAGATTTCTGACCATTTTTCCCTCCGGCCCAGTCTGTTTGGTGACTAGCAGATTACCAAGAATATTCCTAGCATATTCTTCCACTTCACCCTCTGAGAATGCAATTTTCACGCCCCCTTCCATTCGGACATCACCAGTATCCGGACAAAAGAGTATGCCTTTGCCCCTTCCTCCAGCGTGTATCTGGCTCTTTACGGCCACCGTCCCTTTTCCTAATTTTTGATATGCCGATAGAGCCTCATTGACGTCTTTACAATGAATCCCGTCAAGTACAGGGACGTCCGAATCTCTGAACATATTTTTGGCTTGATACTCGTGTATGTTCATGCTGCTCGAACTGAGCGCCACGCAGGACGTCCTTGAACGGTTCGCATGATAATCAACATAGGGACAACGCTAACTCCTCCAACTCTCAGCCATCATCATGGATGCAATAGTCCTAGCAGGGGGATTCGGGACACGTCTCAGGCCATGGACTCTTTCAGTGCCCAAGCCACTTGTGCCCTTGTTGGATACAACTTTGATAGAACACTCGATACGCATTCTACCAAGGTCCATCGTCAACAGAGTGATCGTAGCGGCAGGATATGGCGTGGAGCAGATGAGATCACACTTCGCTAATCTCGACGTGGGCTTAGAGGTTATAATCGTCGAAGAAAAAGAACCTCTCGGGACAGGCGGAGCGATAGCGAATTGCATGGCCGACCTCAGAGGAAACAGATTTCTGGTCTTGAATGGCGACTTGATAACAACGGTAAACATCCCTGGAATGATTGCCCAACATGAAGAGGACAGCCGTCTCGTAACCATCTCGTTATGGCCTGTTGAAAATCCAAATCGCTTCGGCGTTGCAGATTTTGACATCTCGGATAGAGCAATAAAACGATTCCAAGAGAAACCAGATCCAGGAGAGGAATATTCCAACCTCATAAACGCGGGATGCTATTTGATGGAGCGCGAGGTGATTGATGAAATGCCTGATGGCCCACATTCCATTGAAAGAGAAGTCTTTCCTTCGATAGCCAAATCAGGCAATATGGGTGGCTTTTGCTATACTGGTAGGTTCATAGATGCAGGGACCCCTTCTAGTTACATCGATGCAATGCGCGCCACAATCGAGGATGGCTCATTCAGTCGCGGCGAAGTCATAGGCACAACATGGTCCATGAGCGATATCGGCGATAGTTCCGCGATCGCCTTCAGTGCAATCGGGAACGGATGTACAATAGGTCAGAATACTGTTGTGAGATACAGCGCGATATTGGATGGGGCTAGCATAGGGTCCAACTGCCACATAGAGGGATGTCTAATTGGGCGAGACGCGGTAATTGGCGACAACGTACGTATGACTGGCGAGGTTGTAGCGTTCAATCACCGCCCAAACATGTGATAGAGGCGACATCAAGAAAAGGCGAAGGTGTGAGAGCCACATATGCCTGAGCCGCTTGTAGTGGTCAATTGTAAGACATATTCGACTGCATCTGGAGCTGCTGCAGAGGCTCTTGCAATCCAGATGATGGGTCTGAAGACCTCCGCTCGCATGGTCCTAGCAGTATCCCCTCTTGATTTGGCCCCGGTTACTTCCGTTGCTCCTGATTTAGAGGTCTGGACCCAACATTTAGATCCAGTTGGACATGGGTCCAATACTGGGCGAATTCAGCCAGAGACCGCCATTTCGAGGGGCGCATCCGGTTCACTCATCAATCACGCTGAGAGAAAAGTTCCTCTTGGACATGTAGACGAACTCCTTGCTATGGTTCCTTCTGGGTTCGAAGTATGTGCTTGCGCTGCCGATGCGTCTGAGGCAATGGCCTTGGCGCATCTAGCACCGCCTATGATTGCAGTAGAACCTCCGAGTTTGATAGGCGGCGATGTATCAGTCACCAAAGCAGACCCATCTGCTGTTTCAGATTCTGTTGATGCCGTCCGCTCCATAGACGATGGAGTCAGAGTTCTCTGTGGTGCAGGGGTAAAGACGGGCGAAGATGTGGCAGCAGCTGTTGACCTTGGGGCATCCGGTGTATTGCTCGCCTCTGGAGTAACTAAGTCGAGCGATGTAGGGGCTGTACTTTTGGATTTGGTCTCCATGCTGTAAACTTTCAAAATACTGGGAATCGAGTTAAGTGGCCACGACTCCCGGGACAGGTCATGACGCAACCCAGAACAATACAGAATTCGATGTTGATGGGCATATGCATAGGAGCTTTCGGCGGAGGGCTATACTCGTATATGATGCTCACAGGAGCAGGCGGGTTTGTTGATCAGGAGACTGATTTGCAGATGATCAAATACAAGGCTACATCACTTGGTATAGCATCTTCAGGCGGATTCGTCTTAGGATTGTATCTTTTCCTAAGCATAACAGCTAGGATTGGGAGATTTGTGCGCGGTGGTACAGATGAGCCTTCGTCACCATCTCAGACAATTGTGGTCCAGACCGGTGCTGTCGTAACCTCTAATGAGTCGGAGATCCCTTCCAGTGTTTCGAGTGTTGATGAATTACTCAACTCTTGACTTCTTCCGAATGCGTCATATACACCGAGTAGGTCGGCGAGGCGCATGAAGCGTGGATCACGTGCTTGGAAAAAGGCCGGGAACCAGCGCTGGAAGTGGCGAAAGAAGAAGTTGCGCCGACGGAAGGCAGCCAGAAAAGCGGCCCGTCAGTGAATTCCCCTAACTATAATCCGCCCTCTTCATAAGTCGTTATGGTGGACGTGCCGAGATTTGAACTCGGGGCCTCTTCCATGCCAAGGAAGCGCGCTTCCAAGCTGCGCCACACGCCCAATATGTAGCGGGTCACCTACACCGATTTAAGGAACGTGGGTCCCGTCAATGAACATGGTCGAGGTACCCAAGGGCGTTCCTGAGCACCTGTGGTCATCAGTAATCGAACTTCTCGATACAGATATTGCACCTTTCCTGCCTTACTTGCCGGGCCGACTTGAGATCTTATACGAAGATCCGGGAGAAGGGCGAATGGGCATAACTCGATTCAAGATGGACCATAATGAACTGGAGCGCCGTCGAAGATTTCGGATGGGCCCCGGCGAGGTTGTGATTCTCCTCCATCCTGAACTCATCGACGACCCCGCGCTTAGAGATCACACTTTGGTACATGAGTTGCTGCATGCCTCTGGACTCCTAGCGCATGACTCTCTGCACTCGGATTTGGCCGAAAAAATCGCACCGGCACCAACTCTCAAGAATTCAGTGGTACTTCAGCGAATGAGACAGCGGGTTCTCGAATCTCTGCCCGAGCGTACTTGGTTGTGTGGCAACTGCGGGCATGCGTGGGAAAGAAGACGCGTCACACGCCCAACAAGATGTCCCAAGTGCGCGAGGCCTTTCTCGCCGGCATCCAAATGAATGACGCCCCTGTTCCAGAGACATGAGCTGGTTTGACGAAGTGTATGGGATTACATCCAGCCAAGTGGATGAGATGGCCAAGACCGCAGTAATCATCGCTGCCATAGTGATGTATTCTGGACTTGTATTCCGTTTCTATCGACTCCTTGCCAGAAGAACCATGATCTCTGTAGATACTACCACCGAAAAAGAAGGATTCATTGGATGGCTTTCCAGGCAGAACAAGAGGTTAATTTTCATAATCCTGTATGTTGTACTAACACCGACATTAATCGGTTTCTGGGCACTAGTTCTTTCTGCCATCTTGGTCATACTAAATGGAGGCCAACAATTGAGTTCAGTTGCCGAACTCGCAGTAGCCGTTGTCGGCGCCATACGAATCACATCGTATTTCTCGGAGAATCTAGCCCAAGATCTCTCAAAGATGCTGCCCTTCGCTGTATTGGGCGTATTCCTGGCAGACGGCTCATTAGATCTTTCAGGCCTCGATTTGCTACGGGAAGAAGGCAATGATCTCATAATCACTTTCCTCACTTTGGTCATCTCTTTGTCGATTTTGGAAACAATCCTGAGAATCGTATCCGGCCTCACAGAGAGATGGGCCCGCAGGCACCTTCCTCCGGAGGTCGAGGAGGCTCTCGCACGCGCACAAGAACTTGCGGAGACTCTGGAATAACCAAGCCACCCCCCTTTTAGCGCGGAATAGATATCAATTAATGGAGGTGGGTTCAAACCAAGCACCCCATCGTCAGCCGGGCGATTGGTGTAGTCTGGATATCATGCTGGCCTTCTAAGCCGGTGACACGGGTTCGAATCCTGTATCGCCCACCACCAACTAATGCGCATGATTCTTGACGAGCATCAAGGTCGCGTACCCATGGGCGTCCGTAGCTTGCGAGCAGGGATTTTGGTAATCGTGCTCATGACCCCTATTGTCGGCAGTCTTGTTTTGCCGTCCAGCCAAGGTGGCGAAGACGGGCATGGTGTTGAGCACATCGACGAAGGCTGGTCATCAGATGTGCCGCCTCAATATTCGCTCCAGACGCTAGATGCTCCTTGGTGGGAGCGCACATCCCTAGACTTGGATAGGAATGGGATTCACGATTCACTCCAAGAAGATGAAAATAAGAGTTGGGTGGGGCTCTCATATGGGCGCGACTTGAATCCAGAGGACATCGAGGTCATCCGTGCTATGGGCATAGAGTCCCCGATACATGTCCCTGCAGTCGATGCTCTATTGCTGGGTGAGGTCAATTCTAGCGCCATAGCAACCCTAGCGCTACTAGACGGCGTCGTAATGGCCGAGGAGTATGGCGTTTTGCAATTTTATGGCGATATACAGACCCCAGCCACTAAATCCAGCTCTTCTGAAATATACCCTCGAGGGGCATGGGAGCTCGGAGTTTCAGGCCAAGGCGTCAATATCGCTCTCACAGACACTGGCGTCGACAGCGAGCATCCTGGGTTGGCGGGAAAGCACGTGGCAGGTTATGATGCGGTTTGCTTCGTCCATTCGGACCCCATGTGTATTCTTTCAGGCGGAAGGCAATCAGACGGGTCATTCGACCCGGACGACGCGAATCAGCACGGTACGGCCTGCATGGGTATGGCTGCGGCAACGGGTGTTGGGCCCAATGGGGAGCAGACCGACTTCTACGGGTCTGCACCCAATGCAACTTTGATCGACGTTCGAATTGGAACCGATGTAGGGGCAGGCCCGTTTGAGAATTACCTCATAGAGCAAGAATTCTATGAGTCAGCCATGAATGGAATCCAATGGATCATCGATAACAAGGACACACCATGGCCGGGAGTGGACGAGTCGCTGTACGGCATCGATATAATTTCTCTTTCGTGGGGTATTACCAGCCACGAGGGAGGAGGCAGTGACGGGGAAGACATGCATAGCAGAATACTCAATGAGGCCACTCTTGCAGGGATAACAGTCAGTGTGGCGGCGGGCAATGACGGGCCAGATAACGACGGACTCTCTGGGATGGGGTCGAGTAGCCTATCCATTACTGTCGGTGCCACTGATGATCAGAACACTATCGACCGTGATGATGATACCGTCGCAGGCTATTCCAGCAGAGGCCCCCGCAGGGACAATGGCGATAGCAATCCTGTCAATGAACTCAAGCCAGATGTGACTGCTCCGGGTTCAAACATTATCCAGGCCGAGGGGTGCGTTTCTAGCGGGGGGTGCAACAATAATGTCCCGGGTCAAGATGCCTCTTCTAACGATTACACCGGGCGAGGCTCGGGGACATCATACGCTACTCCGGCTGTGACGGGCGTAATTTCTCTAATGATGGAGGCCAACCCTAATCTCCATCCTCTTGCCATCAGAGAAGTTCTGAAGCAAACTTCGGAGAGACGTGGTGAGCCCACATTCCCTGAAATAGACCCATATTGGAACAAGGATTTCGGATGGGGCATGGTCGATGCTAGGGCTGCCGTCGAGATGGCGATCCATCTCGAAGACACCGGTCAGTCAGAATCAATAGAATGGACTCTCCAGGCACATGCCTTGAATACCACTGAAACAGGAAGTAAGACCACCATACAGGGTCACTCATGGGCCATAGAGGGAAATGTGGAACGGGTCGAATATAGGCTTGATACAGGAGATTGGTCTGAAGTCATTTACGAAGAAGCCGAGGGCGAGCTGGAAGCTCTTCAACCATTCAACTGGACACTGGAAATCAATAGAAAATCACTCGATGAAACTAATCACACCCTGGAGATCAGGGCAGCCAGTGGAAGCGGCACATCGATCCCTATCCTGCTCACCATAGGAGGGCTTGGTACGGAAAGTGAAAGCAATCTTCTCGGCATTGCATTATCCGTACTATCTTCAATTCTGGTGCTATCTTTGGTTGCAGTTGTGGCACGCAGAGTCCTATCCAAGAGAAATTTGGACGAATTAGAAATCATGGATGCAGAGATCATAGGGTGAAGACTCTTCGCACCTTGTAGATATTTACGAGCATCCGGGATCCGACCATCCTGATGAACGAGAATATCGGACACCTCTTCGCCCTCATTTATGGCGTTCCATTCATCTGGATAGGGGTAAAACACTTCATTGATCCGGAGTGGTTTGAGCCTATAGTGCCCGAGATACTCGGTAGTGCCAGATTCTGGGTCTATGCAAGCGGAGCTTTTGAGATATTACTCGGAATCGGCATCATCCATCCAATGTACAGGAGCGAGGCCGCTTTAGGCATGGCATTGATGCTCATAGCACTCTATTGGGCCAACCTAAACATGTGGATTAACGACATACCAATCGGAGGCAATACGTTCTCAAACAGAGCCCATGTTCTCAGGGGGATAATCCAGGCGGCACTAATCGGAGTAGCATTGTGGATCGGCGATTGGATACCTGCCAGAAGATGATTTGGAAGTGGAACCCCGTTCATTAGCCAGTCAATTGTTGCCAGATGCTTGGACCCATTCCACTGGTTGAACCTTTTCGCGCTTCGATGAGAAGCCGACTATAACTCCTGCAATAAGGAAGACGATTGAGATACAGCACCCCCCTACTCCGAACAGTACACTCACGGACTCTTCCACGAAGAAAGGCACCTTGTACTCCTTTATCCTGAGATCGCTGTCTCCGACAACATCTCCGGAGAATCGAATTTTCCAGATCCCCCCATCACTGACCAGAATCGTTCCGGCCAGATAATACCCTGGATCCTCAGATGCGCTACAGCCCATCTCGCATGGAGTGAACGTGTTCGTTTCCCCGTCATCCCCAATCAGCTCGACATCGACTTGACGCCCATCTTCTATCAACACCTGGTAGATGCTCATTGCAAGGAGATCGCCTTCGAATGTCGCGGGAGAACTTCCCTCCCAAATGACCACCCCACTCTCCTCGAAGGAGTCTGTCGTATCAGCAACCTCAGTAAAGAGATTGTCTACGCTGGACATGGTGAGCAATATGCTGAGAACAATCCCGATTAGCCCCGCTGCTACAAGGGTCACAGCAACTCGTTGCACAGATGTAGAGACGTTTCATTCAACATCAATATTTTCACGACATTCATGAATAACCTCCTCTGTTCGGGCACGTGCTCAACGTGTTTCTAACGGCCATGATCGTTACTTTGGCTTCAGGTACAGCGTTCGTATTGTACTGTAGATGGCGTTACCCGGAGCCACATTTGAACTGGTCAGAGGTGGATGTCGAATCGATTAGTTTTCCCCCTGATTTCCTCTGGGGCGCTGCTACTGCGGCGCATCAAGTCGAAGGAGGATTGCACAATAATTGGTCCGTTTTTGAAGAATCCAGAGGACTAGAAAAGAGCGGCGAGGCATGTGATCATTGGAATCGTTGGAAAGAAGATTTTGAGATGCTGTCGGAACTGGGTCTGACGACCTATCGATTTTCCATAGAGTGGAGTCGCCTCGAGCCTGAGCCTGGGAAATGGGACTCTGCACCTCTGCAAGTTTATTCAGACATGGTTGATGATTTGTTGAATCGAGGAATACGTCCAGTGGTTACCCTACATCACTTCTCCCACCCCGCATGGTGGGAAGATCGCGGGGGATTCTCCAAGAAGGAAAACCTCCCTGAGTTCATTGCCTACTGCGAGCGTGTCTTCGAGACACTTTCAGATCGCGTGGACGTATGGTGTACGATAAATGAGCCAACTGTATTCTCATCAATGGGCTATACACTAGGGCAATTCCCTCCTGGACATAGGTCCATCAGACAGACTCTTCGCATCATGAGGAACCTGATGCGTGCGCATGCGGCCCTTTACGCGTCATTAAAATCCAGGAGACCGGATGCCTCCATAGGAGTGGCCAAGAATGTCACTCTTTTCGATCCATTGAACCGCTGGAGTCCGATAGATTGGGCAGTAGCGCGATTGCTCGACTGGCTCTGGAGTGGTGCATGGCAGAGAGGCATATTGTCCGGGCGCATGTTGGGCTCCAGAGTAAGAGGGTCAAAGAACTCGTTAGATTTCATAGGTCTGAATTACTACACTCATTTTCTGACGGGATTATTCATGCCGACAACAGGGGAACTAGCATTTGCCCGTAGGGAAAATGAGGTGTCAACTGAATTTGGCTACCCCATGTACGCCGAGGGATTCAGAAGAGCAATTGAGAAAGTATCTGTGCTGAACGTCCCTATCGAAATAACCGAGAATGGGGTTGCTGACTCCAATGACGTCCTTCGTCCAGAACATCTGATGAGGCATCTCTGGGTCCTTTCTGAGGCAATCAGTGACGGATATGATATCAAGTCATTCCACCACTGGTCATTGATGGATAATTTCGAGTGGGCTGAAGGTTATTCTATGCGATTCGGGCTTTATGAGGTCGATTTTGATACACAGGAGAGAAATCTCCGGAAAAGTGGTGAATTGTATAGGAAAATCATCACAGAACATATGAAAACATAATCAACTCCCGAATTTGTAAGAATGCTCTATGGCCTCAGAGCAGGATTCGGTATCTTGGGGGGTGGACGAGATGTCCTTGATATTCCCACGGCCTAAAACAGGTACTGCGGTGCTCATAGAGGGTCCACGTCAACCCACTTTGAGATTTGTCGTCGAGATGCTTTGCGAAGAGATATCATCAGATAGTCCAGTTTACTGGGTAGATGGGGGGATGTCTTTGGATCCTTCCTCACTTATCCGTCCACTATCTGCCAGGGGTATGCCTGCTAGCCGTATAGAGCTGCTAAGAGCCTGTAGAGCATTTACCGCACATCAGATGGTCGACTTACTCAGGAGACTCGATGAGGAAATACGAAAGTATGCGGACAGAGGAAAACCACGGTTGGTGGTTATCACCGATCTTACGAAGATGTTCGCAGATAGACAGTTGAACGGGGCAGAATCTCGAGCCATGCTCGAAGAATGCTTAGACACAATTCAGATGCTTTCAAGAAATATGGATCTACTTTTTGTTTTGACATTGACTGAATCAGACGCATCTCGGAATCAAAGGAATATGACAGACAAGATCAGAAAGGTAGTCGATGAACGAATCACAATAAAATCATGGAAAGAAGAGCATATCGTTGCAACAAACCACATGCTAGATCTAACTACGAGCCCTATGATTACTGCCCCATTCAGCGCTACGCTACTTGATTTCTATCCGGTGGACCATTCATCTATTGTAGTCTGTACGAGCCCTCCGTTCAACAAGATATCCTCGGTAATGCCGAATGGAGAGAGTATGGACAGTGAAGCGCGAAGTGCGAGCGCCTTGTAAAATTCAATCCCATCTCTGTTGATGGCTGATGATGAACAGTTAGAATTTATCTCCGAGCGTAATTTAATCCTGTCCACAGGCTCCCCCCTGGATCCATTGACAACTACAAAATGTGTTTTCCTCCCAAGAAGATCTTCTTGACCCAAAAGCTTCCCCCTAAGCAATGCAGCTAGGGTCAAATTCGAAACCCTATATTCCTCAGGTCGTTTTCGAACCCTTCTAGAAATTACAAGATCCATCAGGGGAACTTCCCCCTTAGTTAGATTAGACACAGATTCGAAAAAAATTCCAATTGTTTGCCGGATTATCTTTTCAGGCGGCCCGAATTGAAGATTTTTGAGCATATCAGTCTGCATTTTTCTTATCCAATTACAGGTCGAGTGCTGTCTGATTTCTATGCCTCTAATTTTCCAACCCTTCTCCCCATGTGCGAAATATTTCGTTAAAGACGGAATTCCTGATTTCTTATTCGGNATAAATGCAATCCATTTGTAGAAGTCTTCTAACTCTATTCGNATNCCNCTGTTGTATTCTATCTTGGACATCAAAGATCGTATCGAAGATCGCTGCNCTTCACTGGTCCTNCCTTCGTTGTCGANCAACCAGATGGAGTCGACAATCGCATGTATNCANCTCCAACCGTCTTCCTCGGCCAGGNCNTTTGCATCTAGTAGAATCTCTCTCGACCATGCNCATATNGCCTCATGACATTCTATCNTGCCAAATCTTGCATTTCTGTAACCCGTATATCCGAAACATGTGACTAGGAGCCACTTCAGCACATTCTGTCGCTTGTCCCACTCGTCNCCCNTCCTTTTCATTCGCGACTTCAATTCGCGTCTCCGNGATATTATCGGAGCCACTACGCGCGGGAGAAAACCATATTTCAANCNGCAGGAATAAGTTCCAATTTCTGGGACCANGAGTCCNANATTATCATTTGAAAGTGCACGNCTCATNGCNAAATGCTCGGCTTCTTTAGGGTCGAGTGGGAATTTTNCATTGTTTGAATGCCCTGAAATAATCGGTTTACAACANNCACATTTCATGGTTTCAGGACTAATATTACGTGTCGCTATTATACTGGGAAACAGACTTGCAAAGTCGAGCTCAAATACGTCCCTGTGCACTCCTGGGAGCGGATCGAGATACAAACCCCCNCGATCNGATATCANCATCTCTAGACCTGTTTTGANATCTTCAGCTCTATTCTTCTTCCAAGGNACGAGCACGCCATCATTCATTGATTGGTNAATNTGTATAGCAGATATCGCAGANCCGGGCGATAGCCTGGATAAATCTTGAACTGGTATGCCAGATATTCTTGAAATCTCAATCAACCCCTCGATGCCNCCTTCTTTACCGATGAATGAGTGTCCTAAATCGATATGCAATCTACCCTGCANTGCATGGTANGCTTCCGATTTCAGGAGTCTGCCNTAACTCCAATTCGTGATNGACTTTCGTCTCAAGACGACGTTTCTGCCATCTCTCCCCAACCTCAATCCGATATTTGCAGAAGACGCAATTGACATCATGGCAGGGAAATCAATACTATCCCCTTTCTTNGTTATCACAACATCNGGGTTTACGGCCTGCATCCCCTTCTCCAATTCCTGTAAGAAACTAGNCGNATTTGCATGATTTCTCATATCTACTCTGTAAGTCGAATTATCATTCGAGGNGGAGTCAAGCCCTACAATCTTAATTTCTACAGATCGGACCTCTCCNCGGGAACTCCTANGGCCAATCGAGTTCCGNCAATCTACAGAAAGAGANGCTACCCTTAACTGTGGAGAGNCCCAATCATNTCCTTCATATTCCTCNATGGCGAGNATTTTATCTNCGNNCAATCTCACTTTGTCCATAGGCCTCACCCTATTATCGAAAAGAAATCTTTGNGCTGGTTTGGGATCCACAGAAAATATGTCGTATTTCTTCCANTTTCCGATAGAGAGGATTGAATTGGCTATTTTAGCCAGATNNCCAGGTTTACCGACNCNGACGGCCAANACTTCCNCNGGNGTCGTGTCCCTGTGNCTGATGATGTGAAATTCCCTTTGGNCCGTGAGGCCTCCGTGCAGATATCTGTNTTCTGAACTTGAAATCATCTTCTCNAATTCTTCTAAGTTGNCCGCGCTGGAATAGACGTGAATTGTTGGANACCATTGGAAAAGATGNCGNGTNACAGCACCGNNTTCATGTTTGATCCAAACNACCATCGAATTNGTCGTANTATCCAAGTGNACGTCCAATATCCAGCCTTCAACCATTATTNTGAANCTCCNNTTCGAGTTTGGACAANCTNGATTCCAAGCCCACCAGCATCGCTAGAAGNGCGGGTTCGATTTCATCGACGGCGGGNANCATGCTACAGGCCGATGATCGCATTCTCACTGACTTCACAAGNCGATCAAAGTCACTTCTTTCATCAAGTCGCAATGCNCTTCGGAAAATAGACCAATGTTCNATCCTNGACTCAATGCGNTCTCTCCAAGTTGGNAATGTCCTTCCCATGGAAATATGGTTTACCNGATTAGAGTTATCAATCGAGATATATGAGGCATCNACTGAATGTGAAAGTGAAGACATGCNCATAGNGGCCCGGCAANGNCAGATTGAGATAAACGAGCATTCAATTCGGTCGACGAAATGAAAAGGAGCGTGAAAATCCGGGCATGCAGCTCTTGTTTTAGTATCGAAGTGTATCCNTANATGGGTTTTGAAACTGGAAGACAGTACCATTGNAAGTCCTGCGGAATCATAACTCCCGTTATTGTGGAGTTTGACACTCTTGACGCTTATCGGGCNTTTTTGGAGGCCTCTGAATGAAGTCAAATGATTCNAAATGGGAATATNGGAGAATCGTTGGCNTGATTAGAAAAAGAGTAGACAATTCGTCATGNAATACTAAGGAGATAATCTCCTACATGAAAGATAAGTTCAATCACGATACAATGCCGCATGAGCTGGAGAGAGCGTTATTGAGGTGTGAGAGAATCCACAAGATTTCCGAGGTTGAGATTGACGGTGCTGCTGTCTCCGTCTGGGCATCAGAATGGGATCCAAATTTCACAAGATAATACGNTTGAATAAAACCAGTCGTCAACATTTTGGCACNCGNCNACTTCGAAAGNACATGAGAGCAGTCGTTTCTATCGCTGTGGNTCTCTCNATACTCTTNCCTGCTCTATCGGGATGCATGGGTGCAGGNTCNTCAGANGGCGTTCCGAAAGAAGAATTCTACCCGNCCTTGTGGGACAGGCATACTCTAGANTGGNATACTTCTGGAACATTCAGCAGGGTTCTGGAGCCCGGTCCATTTCACGCACTGGAAGTTCAAGAGGCCTTCATAGAGGTCGATACCTCGTCTGTGTGGGAGACTGGGCCAAGCACCTCAGAAGTGCATCTCTCGTACTGGCTTCCGAGTAATACCGAGGATGGGGCCAAGGTGCCGGTAATCGCAGTGATATCGCCCTACTTCTCATNCGGGCCNCAAGGGGCGGAATCCACCCCCACCGATGTCGTCGGTTCAGGCAGGGGGGAATTCATCTTCGAGAATTTCATCCCTCACGGGTATGCCTTCGCACAGGTCGCNGTGTTCGGCACAGAAGAGAGCAGCGGCTGNTTTGATTACAGGGGCGCTGGAGAAGGCCTCGGGATACATTCAGCCGTGGAGTGGCTCGGAGTNCAGGAATGGAGCAANGGCAATGTCGGGCTTTANGGNAAATCNTACGANGGAGCNACTCAATGGGAAGCGGCTGCGATGGGCAGTGATTATCTGAAGACCATCGTACCTGTTTCTGGGACCACTGCTCTTCATCCNCTCCTCTACAAGAATGGCAGNGCAGAAGCNAGATCCCAGNTCATGCACATGAATTACTTCTCGAGTACCGTCGATTACGANGGGGATGATTTGGACAACGTGTGCCCGGACATCGTCGAGGGNCTNTTCGCAGGTCCNGTNACNTATGTCGGNGGCGAGATGGANCCTTACATGGAGAACTACTATGATGAGAGGAGCCACATAGACAAGGCGTTCCAGAATTGGAATGGCAGNATATACTGGGTTCAGGGCATGCAGGATTGGAATGTGGACCCTCANCAGGTATTNGGAGGNCCCCCNGGNACNAATTGGTACACTGCGTACTCTGAAGCCGGATATGATGTTCGGGGNATGCTTGGCCAATGGGGGCANGACTACCCGGACCANTGGGAGAAGCATGACGANAGCGAGTCCGGATACGGGNCGGAGGCNTTGGACAACATGACNAGGTGGGACTGGGCGCAAGACCTGTTCGANTGGTTCGAGTTCTACTTGAAGGGGATNGGACAGAAACCCGATGCAGTAGCCCAGATNCAGAGGAGCGATGGNCAGTGGAGGGTGGAAGAGATTTGGCCNCCTAGAGACTCAATGAGTTACAATGTNGAATTGAGCAGTTGTTCTAANGANGGCGCATTTACNGGAGGNATTCCAGTGGTNGGCGGAGGCGCCCCNGTGGTNGGNGGNGGCCANTCNGTNACCTTGGAATGCCCNGANATAAANCNGGAATCAGANATCCACATATCTGGNCTAGTCTCNTTGCATCTATCCGTCGTTCCAACTTTTGATGGNGGGCAGGTATTCGTCGAGATGCAGAATATGGCGACAGGNGTGAGAATCGGNCACGCGACAATGGATGTCAGATATCACGAAGGCGGATCAGAGCCTCAGACAGTTACGCCGGGGCAGGAGNTAACGATGATGATGGAATTTCAGGCGATAGANGCAATCGTACCCGCAGGAGANGGAATACGGTTGATTATGACGGATACAGGGGAAGACTATCTCGCACCTGCTTGNGGNAATGCCTGNATAATGCACGTTCTGCCTAGTTTATCTGAAATNACGATNCCNCTANTGGNTGAAGNCNATTACGANGTGCTAATCGCNCCCNNNNCNGTNTGAGTGTGGCCCNNCAAAGCCAANCAATGNTCTTCGTATCTNTCAAGAGGGCAATAATNTCATCATGCTAAGAGTTGACTGAATCCACNCANCCACATAGTCATAGTAATCAGTGTCACAGTCAATTCTCTCATTCACCCTGGTNCCGCCCCTTTCTTCCAATATCCTATCCCACTCCTTGCCNGACTCACAGAATAATTCGAANGNCGTATCNCCAAGTGCAAGCACTGCNTAATTCACNCCNTCCATCGAGTCAATATCTGAACNTTCGACTTCATCANAGAGCCGTTGAGCATTATCCGGCTGTTCACCTTCGCCCCAAGTGCTTATGCTGACAATCAATCTCTTCGAGGATGACAAATCTCCNACAGAGACATCTTCCATGTCCATTATTTTNCCCGTAAGGCCATGTTTANTNGCCANATTNCCTATGTCCACAGCCAAGTCCTCGGCATTACCNGTCTCAGTGCCGAAAATAATCAGTATCTCATCATCCATGCCCCCACCCCNATATTCAGCCTTCAATTTCGTCTTTAACCAGAATTCGAAGAGGTAGCTGCCCATATTCTTCCGGTAAAATTTCGCAGCTGACACCGAAGACTTCTGCGATATTNGCCTCTGTGAGAACTTCCGAGGGAGCCCCGTCCGCCTTTATCCTGCCTTTGTCGAGAAGGACCACCCTGTCCGCGAACCTGGCTGCCATGTTGATGTCGTGAATCGCCACTATCGCGGACTTCTTCGAGTTAACATCAGATACAACCTGTCGAATCTTTTTCATTATCGAAACCTGATTTTTTAAATCGAGGTCACTGGTAGGCTCATCCAGCAAGAATAGTTTCGGATCCTGGGCAACGGCTTTAGCGATGATTACCCTTTGTCTTTCTCCTCCTGAAAGCATATCGAAATTCCTGAAGGCAAAATCCTCGAGCCCAAAGAACCTGAGAGTCTCACTTACCTTATCCCGATCATTCTCGGAAATCCTCCAGTTGATATGCGGCCTTCTGCCAAGCATAACGATATCAAAAACATCCGTAGAGAAGTTGGTTTTGACTGATTGAGGCACATATGAAGTAGCCTTGGAGAGACTCATGATATCCATATCTTCAATATTTTTCCCAGAGATCTCTATCGACCCTTCCGAGAGGGCGAGTATTCTATTGATGCATTTTAGGAAAGTGGATTTTCCCGCTCCATTTACGCCCAGTATAGCAACAAGCTCGTTCTCGCCAATTTCCAAATTGATGTTATCCAAGATTTGATTGGAGCCCCAACTAAATTTCAAGTCCGCGATTTTCAAAATACTCGTCATATGTCCACCCCTCTATTCCGTAATAGGAGGTAGATGAAGAGGGGCCCACCAATTATCGCCATTATCATCCCCACTGGAATAATCACCGGAGTGAATAATATCCTCCCAGCAGTGTCTGCGAAAAGCATCAATAAAGATCCGAGTACTGCTGAGCATGGAATCAATTTTCGATAGTCATTGCCTATCACTAACCTGCCCATATGTGGTGCTGCGAGGCCAACAAAACCAATTAATCCCGTAAACGCGATTACTAGTGACGTCATTAATGCAGATAAAATCAGGATATTCCTTCTTGTAGATGATGGATTTACGCCAGATGAAATCGCAAAGTCATCCCCTCCAAGTGAGAGGGTGTTCAGATCCCAAGCCCATTTCATGGCAGACGGCATAAGGCAAATTATTGCTGCCGATACCCAAATAACTTCAGTGAGACTCGGCCTTGAAAGACTTCCATAAGACCAATTGGCCAGTTGGGAAAGTTGAGCACCTGTGGCGAAATATGTGAATGTTGATACAATAGCCCCAGAAATGAAAGTTATCGCGATACCGACCAGAATATACGATTCAGTAGGAACAGATCGCATATTCCCCAGTTTTATGATGATTGCAACTACTGCCAGCGAGAAGAGGAACGCAATTGCCACGACTGAGACTTCGGAAATCACAGAAAATCCTAGAATAATTGAAAATGCGGCACCTAAAGCCGATCCAGACGCTACTCCGAGAGTAAGGGGCGACACNAGCGGACTCCCNAGGCAGCCTTGCATGAGTNCTCCTGCTGTACCCAATGCTGCACCCCCAATTATCGCCATCAATACTCGGGGGAACCTCAATTCCCATATGATCGCGGTTTGTAAATCGCTCCCCTCTTCTAATCCAAGGATTATTTTTATCGTGGAAATCGGATCTAATGTTGAGGACGATCCCAGACCTATCGCGATGATCGCTGAGGCTAAGGTCCCAGCGCATATGCTAGCAATTATTGTGTCCTGTATCCTTGAATCTCGGACGTGCTTCTTAGATATTGAATCCATTACACTCAACTGCCTGCTGAGTAACAGACAAATTTGCCTGCCACCTCGACTCCTTGATAATCCTGAAAGTAATCTAGAATATAAGAATCAGAATCGATGTCTTCAAACAAATCTGGATGAAAGATTTTTGCCAAGCTGGGAAGACCATGTATCATCATAGGCCCTGCGAATTCTGATGACATTATTACCATGCGGTCATCTTCTACTGCTGCCATTTTGTCGAAACCAGGTCGCGATTGGATGAAGTCAAAGTGAGTGTCACATTCTCCATTCTCATCGAAGGAGTTGAACCCTATGTCGAAGACCATGCCATCGAACATCAGAACATCCGGGTTGGCATCTAATATGGCCTCCATATCGACATGAGTGGTATGTCCGGGCAGATCTTCGAAAACATTGATCCCGCCTGCCATCTCAATAATATCAGTCCACTGCGAAGTCCCAGTAAGCACCACTGGATCCCTGGTTAGAGATGCGTGATGCTCCATGACCACATTCGGCCTTTCCTCCGCATCCAGATGGGCTAGCCTGTCGCCAATTAATTTCTCAATTGCATCAAATTCAGAAAAAATTTCCATAGCCTCACTTTGTTTATTGAAGATACTGGCCATCACTCCTATCTCGGCCCTCAGAGAATCATACTTGTAGAAATCCAAGCCTAGAACTTTGATTCCTATGGGTTCAAGTTTCTCTCTTATGGAATTGGTATCCACCATCCCATTTGTCGCAAATACAACATACACATCGGGTCGAGTGTCTAGGAGCGCTTCGAAGTCGATTTCCGAATGAGCGGATTGTTGGACCAAATCCCTGTTTGAAAGTTCCGGCCACAGCTCTTCATCATGGAAGTCTCCAGACACCCCTACGACGACACCCATGTCAATTCCGAGCATCTTCATTACACTTGCAGCATACGTGTTTGCTATCGCAATTCTGCTCGGCGCATCATCGAAATAATGGGTCCTTTCGTTTGAGTCAGTAACTGAGAATGATCCTGAATCTTCCTCGGACGAAATACTGTCTGATATCTGCCAAGCACCAATTGCGCACAGGAGAATCAATCCCGTTTGAAAGAAAGCCAACTTTGTTCTAGCGCTCATGTCAATCCCTCTTCACAATCGACAACACCCTCGCTTTNAGNGTATTTTTAGNAAGGAAAAAGAAACCTATGGAGCCCATGATAGCAAGAGTCANTGAAATAATCAATCCGAATGAGGACANAGGAAAACTNATCTGCGATTCCTCTACAATTACAAATACAGAGTCAGAATATTCTGAACTNACTCCATTAGCATTAGAATATGCTTTGACTCTAAGACGATGCTGCCCGGGTTCCAAGTCCAACACGGCANTTGCTCGGCTGCCNTTGTATACTTCGCGCACCTNNCCGTCAGTTTCCGATGTCACAGAGTACCATTCAATCTCTGCCATCACCCCAGNATCAGGNGAANAGTCACANNCNCCGCTCGCGTTNCAGGTATCTTCCATGANGCCGTTNCCATAGTGGNCCAACATGATCCATGAGACTGATACTGATTCAGCTAAAGCTTCTGANATATACNTNGGGGACTCTTCCGGCACNATAAATACCGGAGNNTNTAGGACGAAGAATACCTCAANATTGAGAAGACTGCTCGATACAGTTTTNCCAGACTCCAANGTGGCNATAATTCGATAAGAATANGCTCCATCTNCCTGCTTATTCAATCCAAAGCTGGTATTGCCCCCGGAGTATACTACATCGCCATTTTCGACCAATTGATAGTTAATAGCGCCTCGGAAATCTGTCCATTCAATCCGATATTCGTCATCGTTGAACAGCTTGCCTTCTTCAGTTATGAATCTCGGTATTGAAGGAATATCATAGGCGGTTAGATCATAAATCACGCTATCAGAGTGAGAGCCCGGCAATCTGTCGATTATCCTGACGTAATTTCTTACCGTTGAATTGTACCATAATTCCCATGAGACTATGCCGTCATCTGCATCAGTGATGGATATGTGTGTTGTATTGAAAGTTCCAGCACCGGTTACTATCTCAACATCATTATCGATGGTCACTACATTCATTGTATCGTCATATACATCCGGGTGCCCCGGTACTGAAATGAAGTTAGTCCTGTTGAAGTGAAGGGATGTAGGCGGGTTTGTGGAAAATAATCCAGCTTCTATGCCGGATGCGGTGAAATTCCACCCAAGATACCCTTCTTGATAGTAAGAGGAAACTTCTGGCGCATCCGCCCAGTATGTCTTGATATCCAGTAGGTTGTTTGAGTCAACCCATCTGAATGCTTTCTCCCCGACCCCATAGTCCCCATTAGAAATTCTGACAACATAAGTGTCACGCTCTCGGCCAAATGTATCTTCGATTGTCTCAGAACCTATGGCCGTAAAGGTCATGTTTTGATGATCTTCTGGTGTTGACTGGACGTAGTAACTCCAACTCATTCCGGGAGACCATAGGCTGGGTGAGGATTGCTGAGGAAGTACGATTATCTGCAATTCTTTGGGATTAATGAAAGAACCATTTGAGTTAATAGACTCGATTTGAAATACTCGCGTTCCCAACTCCGATGGATCAAAAATGAAACTCATGGCGCCTCCTGTGTAGATCACCTCGTCATTTTCGTACAGTCTGAAGTAATCCGTATCTGCCCCGCCTTCCCAGTTTATCTCGACCGGGGAGCCTTGCGTGGTCGTAATTTGCGTTGTGAAATTAGCTGGCCCGGGAAAATTCGGCACTGAGGTCGAAGTCAAATTAAACCAACCTTGGCCAGAATCAATTTCAGTTACCACGGGGCCTGCAATCTCAACACCTTCTTGATTGGCAGTAATCGTATATGTGGTGCCGATTTCTAAATTTTGAAGCAGAAAGAATCCATCTGAATTGGTGATTGCATCTATGTCCCCTGCGGATACCATAGCCCCTTCTACAGGTGTTCCCAAGGAATTCTTGAGGTAACCGTACTTACTGTTGTGGCCATGTATGAAGTCGAAATCATTGGGCCACGGATCAGACGAAGATCCGGAACTCATCTTGAATCGGATATAATGGTCTGCCCCCTCTCCACTGCTAAAATGGGCGCGTATGGTGTAATATTGTCCGATCTCGTACGGTCCAAAAGTTCTCATTTCGTCTTGCACGTAGATACTCTCTGACTTCTCAACCAATTCAACTAAGGTCGTTGCCCCCCCATCTGTGTATTCTCCTTGTGTTCTAAAGGTGGCCCAATTCTTACCTTCGTGCCAGTCTAGAGACGTATCGGAATCGAAAAACATCTTCCTGTAGGCCACAGTATGCCCATCGTTCATGAAGTAGGCCCTAACAGTATTCTCCCCGGGCGTGATTCCTTCAACTAAATACTCTCCACTGTTTGACCATGAAGACTGCATAGAGCCGACTTTTATCGACGTGGAGTTAGCAAGGGAACCTTCGAAGGTGAATACGCTCCCAGACAAGGAGAACTGAGACTCCTCTTCTTCCTCAGATTGGACTGCTGGGGAGACCAGTAGAATTAGGAAGAGAGATGCAATAAGGGATGCTTTTATTTTCATTCAACACCCCCTCTCTGCCCGTTGCCCGGTAGAAGAACGATTGGTTGGGGTAGTTAGAATGTTGTTAAAAACAATTTTAATTTAAGAATTAAACATTCTTCAATTTATTTTAAAAGATTCTTGCCCGGGGTAGTATTATGGCAAATACTGGTCGAAGAGGAACTGGGGAGGATGGCCCTGAGACCAAGTCAAGTCTGCCACTGATAGCATTTACAGCGGCATTATTGGTCATAGGCTGCACTCTATCCTATGTCTTCTTCTGGGGGGAACTGTCCTCGCAAATGGAGACGGATGACTGGATGGAGGTCCAAGGGGCAATAATCTCTAGTGGGATAGAGTCGGATTATTCGTGCGACGGAGAAGAAGGAGGGTGCTCAACCACATATCAGCCATTTGCAGAATACCGATACGATGTCGATGGAGAATCTTACGAGGGATCAAGAATCACGTATACGTGGGAGAATACCTACATCGGATTCCGCTCTCTTGCTGAGAGCGTGATAGATGATTTCCAGGAGGGTAATGAAATCACTGTGTATGTGGATCCGGACGATCATAGCGAATCTGTGTTAATACAGGGGTTGGAACTCAAGAGCATGTCTTTCCCCCTCGCGGTCCTTGTCCCTTTAGTACTCGCAATACAGCCGATTCAGTTTACCTACATGGTGAAATTTGCTAGACGCTTCAATACCGCCGACGAATCCGACACTCTAGGCGAAGGTAACTGGGTCGGGCCAGATGGGACAGAGAGTGGCCTAGGTGTCGCTGAGGATTGGTACTTGAGATATGATGGGCCTGCACCAGTCGTAGAGGATGTTTACGATGAGAACTATGCTGTAGACAGAGGAAATGGCGCCGTTCCGATCGATTTCTATATCGAAAAATGGGGGATTCCCGAAGGCTTCGGCAAAACTAGCAATGAGAAAAATACCACACGCAGATCACGCAAATAGTCGATTCTGACGGTGAGGGTAATGAATAGCGAGGCGGAGCGTGTAGCATGCCCCCTCCCGAGGAACCGTTGACGATTCGCAATGACATGCAGCTGCTCATGTTCATGAGGTTGTGGACCTCGCAGGGAAGCCTGGCACTCAGGGCTGCCTCCAGCTTAGTCGATCGAAGCGAGGGCCGCACAATCGAGATCCCAGAGAAGCAGGGCCGGGATATCAAGGCGGAGATCATCCAAATGCACAAGCACCTGGCCTCTCTTGTTGATCGAATCGTTTGAACATGGGCGATATCGAAGTTCTAAATCCGACTCACAAGAGACAATCCCGAAGTCACAATTTTGGGATATTGAAAAATTGAAAAAAGAAAAATTTAATTATTTTAATCATTAAAACAATAAATATCAATAAAATTATACAATATAATACTTTTTTTAAAAAAAAGTGGTAAAATAAACTATAATAAGCCAAATTCATTTCGACTATGCTCATGGCAAGTAAGTCTAAACTGGAATACATTTGGCTAGATGGATATGAACCGACACAGAATATGAGAAGTAAGACATTGGTCAAAGAAAATTTTTCTGGCAAGGTGGAGGACTGCCCCATGTGGTCTTTTGACGGCTCTTCCACGAAACAAGCCGAGGGAGGGGACTCGGATTGCTTGCTAAAGCCCGTAGCCATTTTTCCAGACCCTCAGAGAATAAACGGTTTTCTCGTCATGTGTGAAGTTATGAATGCAGACGGAACCCCCCATCAGAGTAATGGTAGGGCGACGATCGAAGAAGATGATGACGATTTTTGGTTCGGATACGAACAAGAGTACTTCATCATGGATGTTGAAACACAACTTCCACTGGGATTCCCTGTCGGGGGATACCCTGGCCCCCAGGGGCTTTACTATTGTTCGGTGGGAGGCAAAAACACGCACGGCAGAGAGCTTGTCGAAGAGCATGCTGATGTATGCCTGGAAGCAGGAATCAACTTCGAAGGAATCAATCAAGAAGTTGCATGCGGCCAATGGGAATTCCAGATTTTCGCCAAGGGCGCTAAAAGGGCAGGAGACGAATTGTGGGTCGCACGATATCTCCTTGATAGGCTGACGGAGAAATATGGCCATTACATCGAATACCACCCCAAGCCCATAAAAGGCGATTGGAATGGTTCTGGAATGCATGTCAATTTCAGTGATGGCAGAATGAGGGATGAAGGCGGGGAAGCGCTGTTCACCAAAATTTGTGAAGAGTTTGGAAGAAATATCGAAGCGCACATGTCAGTCTACGGAGCCCATAATGAACAGAGGTTGACAGGCCTACACGAGACTCAGTCGATAGATCAGTTTTCTTACGGGGTTTCTGACCGTGGCGCATCCATCAGAATCCCAATTGGCACAATAGAGGACGGTTGGAAAGGGCGTTTAGAGGATCGAAGGCCCGCTTCCAATGGCGACCCCTACAAGATTGGTGCAGTAGTGATTAGCACAACCAAGTCGTCTTATTGACGGTGCAGATGAGGTAGATTCTTCTTTTGTGTGGATCCTACTCCTCAATCGATTCGGACCTAACGGCCCATCAACCGTGCGACTTCGCCAGCGCACCCCCATGAGAGGGTGACTCCAGCACCTCCATGGCCGTAATTGTGAACGATCACCTTGTCCCCAACATGCTCCTTTTCCAGTCGAACTTCTGTCCTCGAGGGTCTGAGCCCAACCGCTCTGCCGACGATATTGCTTCTATCTAGTTCGGGCCATAGCGACTCACATTTTTTTAGGATATATTCCTCGTCATCTTCGCGAATCTCCATTGTCCAATCGCCTTTCTGAGCAGTTCCCCCCAGTACGGTGACGTCTCTCCTTGGAATCGTGTAGATCAATGATTCAGGTCGCTGGTCGTATCTCCCAAAACCGGGATCTTGCCTGATATACACCACCTGCCCCCTGACTGGAACCACTTCCTCGTCTTGGCAAATCTCTCTTGCACCCAAGCCACTACAATTGACGATTAATTCGGATTCCAATTCATTGAAACTCGATAACTTACGGGTTTCAATGGTCCCCCCGAGCGATTTGAACCTTGATTTCAGCCAAGGCATGTAGTGCGCCATCTCAATTACTGGGGCCTCGATTTCCCATCCGAATGAATATCCGTCCACTACCTCATGCTCTTCTAGAATCCTGAAATGATCGATGGATTCACTCCAACCAGGAGATCTGCAGGGCTGCTTCAGATACTCACGCCCCATCCTCATGGTGATGAATTCAAGCCCCTCTTGTTCCATTAGTCGGATAAATTCCCTAAAGCTCTCGGAAGACCACCTGTTCGTCTTGATCAGTGGCTCAACTAGGAACGGGTACCACCATGCTGCAGCTGTATCGGATACAGTTTCCGGACTCATTTTTTCAGCTACAAGGCGGACTTCAAGACCCCTCTCAAGAAGTCTTATTCCAGTGCTGAGGCCCGACACGCCTCCGCCCAATATTGTACAAAACATACTCTTCCCATAGCACCCTGCTGCTGAGTAGGCAAGGCTCTTTCTATTGCCCAACCCTCGGCGGGACGAGTGTCACATGCCCAAGGTCAAGAAGCCGAAGAAGGGGTGGTTCATCCCCAGGAGGAGAAAAATTAGGAGAGGCCCTGCAGTCAAGCCCTCTGAGCGAGGGCTGCCCCCTTGCCCTTCGTGCGGTGAATGGTCCATGCAGAAGGATGAAGCTAGGAATGAGATTTATTGTGGAGCCTGTGGAACTACCTCGTGAATCCGTCAATACCAAGTCAAAAGCCCTCTCTGCAAAGGTCGTCGCTGTGATGATGAACCAAGCCGGGCCGAAAGGGTACTGAGTGATGGGCGCTCTGAGCGACCGGGTGATAATATGAGGTGGACAGGTCCGGATGGAAGGGTGCATAGGCCAGCACCTTCAGCACAACTAACTCCTCCTAAGCACAGTCTACTAATCCCTTCCCAAAGAGCACCATGGAGGACATATGGACGTATGATGGCGACAGTTTTGCCAGCCTTTTTGTTGCTGTATGCAGCATTGATGCTGACGATAGGCGTGCTAGAATGGAAACCTCTCCTAATCATAGGTGGCGGTTTGTTTGCTATCCCCCTCGTACTTTTCGTCCTAAGACTCACAAGGCCTTCAGTGATACAGATTTGGAATGCCATACCGGACTCCAATGGCTCGACACTCCACAATCGCACTGATTCGGCTTCAATCACAACGATGAATCCTACAAGGATGGAACGACACGTCCTACTTGACGGCACTCCGCTGGAGTTTCCTTCCTCTTGGAGCCCTTGGGCTCTATTTCTTGGATGTGTATTCGTAAGCATATTACTTTCAATAGCAACGACCTCAATGGGGATATCAGATGGTGCAATAGTCATTTTCATCTTGCTCGCTGTACCTCTTTGGTTACTCGGTTTTTCGATTCCCGTTCTCGCATGGTGGTCCGTTGCAAGTCGAAGATTGCGCCTACCGATAAGACGGGTGCAGGCCGAGGGTTGGTTGATCGCAGGAATGCTCAGCGCCTTTCCAGCATTTTTGGCGAATTCTCTGCTAACCCCTGGGATGATTCCTTCATCGTGGAATTCCATCCAGACGGACTTGGCACTAATAGCAGTCGGGGCCCCCATAATCGAAGAAACCTGTAAGACACTAGCGATCCTCTTATTCATACCGACGCTACGTGGCCCAAGATCTGGTTTTATGGTGGGGTTCAGCATAGGGCTGGGATTCGCTCTGATTGAAAATGTTCAGTATGTCGCCGGCTCTCTTTTCGGCGGTCCTGCTAATTTAGCAGCCACAACTCTGATCAGAGGCGTAGGCTCGATACCTGCACATGCTCTTTGGACCGCATTAGTCGGTTCTGCAATCGGAGGTTTTGTCAGCTCAAGGGGACTCAATATGAAACTCTCGTTAGCTATTGCGAGGACCCAAATCGGAGTAATAGATGCAGTAGAGAAAATGGGCGTTGATGTGGATGGCGACGGCCTAAGGGATGGGTTCACAGAGACATCAGAATTCTTGGAATCGGCTTTTTCCGACGGTATCTGGTCTGCACGCGGTTCAAAACATCTTACCGACGAGTTACAGGCCATGCCCGATGAATCAGGCAACACCTCAATTTCACGCCCTATTTCACTTGCTTTCTGCCTTGCAGTATTCGGCCATGCCTTGTGGAATGGGCTGTCTGTGGGATCGTATGCTGTGGCGGAAGAAGCCGGGTTTGGCGAGGGCGTATCGCTTCTGATGACTGTAACAGTTGTCCTCTGTATGGTCATATCCGTCATATTACTAACTTTAAGAGAGTCGAGAAACCACTCTCCGGCCTAGGAAGTGCCCATTAAGCCCTTTTCCTGTCGAATCCTTCTTCATCAATCAGTTCACGCACCCGACCGATGGAGATTACAGATCAGACTATCCTCCTCGCATTAATCTTCGGGCTACTCGGGGTCTCCATTGCGACGAGGGCACTAGATGCCGGAGGCCTCGCAGCAGCTACCATCATAGGTTGCATAATAGGTTTCATGGGGCACTGGACATGGCTAGCACTCCTGATTTTCTTCCTACTATCTGCATCAATCGCGACCCGTTGGAAGTATGCTGAGAAGAATTCCATGGGCTTCGCCGAAGCGAACGAAGGATCGAGAGGATGGAGGAATGTACTAGCCAATGGCGGCGCTCCTGCGTTCGCCGTACTCATCCATGAAATCAGCGGTGCACCAGGTTGGGGGGCATTGGCAATCTCTTCGAGCGTAGCAGTGGCATTGTCTGACACGTTGGCATCAGAAATAGGAGTCTTGGACAGCCGTACAAGAAGCATAATCACGCTCAAATCTGTTCCTACGGGATCTAACGGAGGAATGTCGCCTCTTGGCATGTTTGGGTCCGTTATGGGTGCAAGCATGGTTGCACTGGCCGCTATCGGGCTAATGGCGGAACATCTGCCATTAGACCTATTCGAAACGGCTGCGATAATCGCAACAATAGGCTGGATCGGATGCCAGATAGACTCTGTCTTGGGGGAACTCATGGAGAATCGTGGGTTACTAGGTAAACATTCAGTCAATTTTCTCGCTACGTCTTTCGGCGCCTGCGCAGGGTGGGCAGCCTACGTCTCGATATTCTGATGCTTATGGACAGAGCATTCAACAGCACCTCGCCCAGCCAGTCGATTATGGGAGGGAGAGCCGGCTTGTGCCTTGGTGTAACTGCTCTGTTGCTGATTCTTTCTTCCGGACACGTGGCGGCTCAAAGTTCAGATGGCCCCGGCATCGATTGGGTCCTGCCCCAAGAACATCGGCTATTTCTGAACGGTGTACCCGGCGATGCGACAATCGATAGGGAATGGCCGATGGTAACTGGCATACCCGAGGGCGACATCGAGTTCGACAAGACGTCGTCGATACTTCCTACCACGCTTTTCGATATATATTCTGAACCTCTGGAGGGCCCTGTTGGGTTGAGCGGGAATATCACTGTGGAGCTATTTGCATCCTTGTCCACCCAGTCAGATGCTTGCCGCCTATCCAACATTCTGCCTGGTTCGCCCCTCGGCTCAACAACTACTTTCTTTGTCTCTCTCGTGATGGGTTCATACGTCATTCTAGACCAAGCTTCTACCCAGACTCTGGTGATGGACGAGTCATTTGTGGCGCCACATCTCTTCACCGTGACCGCTCAAGACGTCAATGTAAGTCTGGGCTCAGGAGATACAATCCGGCTGCAGGTTTCCGTCCAACACGAGTGCGCCCAGACCGGACACGTTTACTGGGGTACCTTTGATGCTCATTCGGGAATAGTAATCGAGGGCGACGTGCTCAATCCTTCGATATTCAAGACAGTAGATTTGAATCGTATTGTGAGGATTGAATTAGACCCCTCATCCCCCTGGGGGGAATCCGACTATGCTACTCAAACAGTTGACATCGTGGGCCCGTACACCGAATGGTCGGAGATGGCCCACTCATTCTACGATGAAGATTTGCGAGTGGATCACTTTGAAGATCCCCATGGGTCATCTGTCGGGGAATCTAACGCATCCCTCAGAACTTGGAGTCTGTCCGAACCTCTGAGCCCAGGGAGGTACATGATCGACGTTTGCATCCAACTTTCAGACAGACCATATGCGGAGAAATGCGAAGCATATGCCGTGCTAAGGTTCCAAGTGCTCCCGGATGAGGACCCTCTCATGAACTCGTCAATTGCAGCAGCGCTCATTCCACTGATCATGCTTGGCAGTGTTATCGCCGGTATACGACACGCGGTACTTCCATCACCTGTTTACGGGACGCTTTTGATTCTAGTAATCGCCACGACTGCTCCGGCGTATTCCCTGGGGCATATCGACCATAACCCGGTTAGAAGTGAAAGCCATCCTCCATCATTCACTTTGCTGTCACATTCGGGGGGCTCCCAATCTCTTGATTCGCTTCTTCAGGGACATGATGCTTTGGTGGTGGGAGTCTTCGCCCCAGGGTCCCCTAATGCAGCGACTCAATATGCAGATTTCTCCTTGGCGATGAATCTGGCTGAGAAAGACGTCGCATTCGTGCAGATAGCAACGTCCCCCGATCTACTAGCCATCGATGTGGATGAACACGCCGCTTACATCAACGAATCATGGCCCATACTCCTGGATACGGCTTCTCAAGATGCTGGAAGAAGCCTTCCTAGCGGGCCCTCAGATGCAGTCATCATCTTGGATGCGAATGGTTTTGTGAGTCATTGGAGCCCAAGGTCAATGTCAAGCACTGAGATCCTTGATTCTATATCCGATTCCGATAACGATGCGATAGGCAAAGCATTTGCTTTCGCTATATTGCCGTTTTCACTAATCTTCCTCCCGCTCCTGGTTCTTGCACTACCGCGTAGTTCGAGTATCCGAGATCCAGTCGAGGGCGAATTCCCCGGAACTGGGGCCCTATTGTCCGTATCATTCGCATCCTTGGGTTTCGCCCTCTGGTTCGCACCGCTGTGCCTTCTAATAGGCATATTTGGTCAGAAAATATGGCTTCCCGCATCAATCGGTATGGGATTATCTGCTATGCTCATGGGGTATCGTATCCTATCCAAGGGAGTGGTAGAACCGATGGATCGAGTCTCAAGAGCCATGTTTTCTAGGTTGCCGACATCTTCCAAATCATGGACGAGTCCTGAGGAAGCATCTGATGATGTCCACATGGGGGTGTGGGTTGCTCTTCTGGCCACAATCTCTGAACCGACTCTCGTAGCTCAGGGCGTCCTTTCTGCGACAAATATTGCGATAATAGGGCCCCTTCTGGCTCTCATGACGTTAGTCGCTTTTTGTATCATGGGCGGCTTTATCGTAGTAGCATGCAGGCTCATCGTTGCGATGACCGGAAGATTGGCGCGAATCATTGGTCCGATGTCGATGAGGATAAGAATTCGAACTTGGGGATCGGGAATCATTGTAATCGGGCTCTGGTGGACCGTTCGAGATGTTCTTCTAATACTCTCAACAACGATGTGACTTGACCGAGACGATGATAAGCGTCTAACTTCGGGACCTAAATACCCAATGGGGGTATAGTATAACCTGGTAGTATCGTGGGCTCCAGTTGCACGGGGATGACGACGCGTAGGTTTCCTGATGGATATGATGACCAACTGGAGCACCGACCCGTCGCGACCCGAGAGTGCGCATCGCCCAGGTGCGTGCTGAGCGGAAGAAACCCGCTGGTCTGGGTTCAAATCCCAGTGCCCCCACCAAATAACCCTATTAATGTAAATTCTATTTTCATGCGGTAGTTCATATCCCTAGGGCCGCCACGCACGCCTCATGGCTGGTTTCTCCGACAGGGCACGTGCCATCAAACCCACTGGAATCCGGAGGATGTTTGACATGGCTGGAGACGATGCAATCCAGTTTGGCTTGGGTGAACCGGATTTCCAACCTCCAACCGTAGCCATCGATGAATTTTACAACGCTATGTTGAATGGCCATAACAAATATACCTCGACTGGAGGCCTCCCGGAGTTAAGAAGAAAGATCGCTGATTCCTGGACCCACTTGGAACCCGGACTCAACGAGTCAAGTGTCTGCATGACCATGAGCGGTACAAATGCACTTCTGGATATATTCCTGGCAATTGTAAATCCCGACGATGAGGTTCTCATACCGGAGCCATATTTTCCCCTCTATCCCCCTGATGTCGCCATTTGCGGCGGGCGTGCAATTACCTACCCGTGCAGATTCGAGAATGCATTCGTGCCAGACGTTGAAGACTTGGAGATGCTGATTACGGAAAGGACGGTAGCCATTCTTTACAACTTCCCAAGCAACCCCACAGGGGCAACCGTCAACACAGATCAGCGAGACAAGCTAGTATCATTTGCAGCAAAACACGATTTGTGGATAGTTACCGATGAAGTGTATGATAAGATTGTTTACGGCGGCGATCATGTCTCATTCCTTGGTGCTGGCTACGACCGAGTCATAATGCTGAATTCATTCTCGAAGACTTTCGCTATGACTGGTTGGAGGATTGGCTATGTCCTATCGCCCAATTCCGAGGCGATGGAGCAGGTTACAAAGATGCAGTATTATGTCACTGCGTGCTCAAATGATGCGATGCAGTATGCAGTTCTCGCCGCCATTGAACAGGCCCCAGATTACCCTGGCAAAATGAGGGATGAATTTCAAACCAGAAGAGACCTAATATGCTCCCGTTTGAATGAGATGGAAGGGGTATCCTGCCATGTACCTGAGGGGGCTTTCTATGTCTTTCCAAAGATAGACGTCAATGGCATGACAAGTGAAGAATTGGCCATGGAAATGCTCTCTGAGGGAGTTCTTTGTAGCCCGGGATCTGCATTCGGCGAAGCAGGCGAGGGCCATTTGAGATTCGCATACACCATCTCGAAACCAGACATTGATCGGGGGATGGATAGGGTTGCTAAGGTCATTGAGCGGATATCCAGGAAAGGCGATTAAGCCCGTTTTCACCGTTTACCATCCGTGAGGGCTTCGTCTCTCATATTTCCAACAAGCTTACTCGGGTCCATCCAGTCTGGAACTTCATACCCTCCAGCTAGGACTGAGATTGTAGTGAATGTGGCAATCGGAAGAACGCCCATTGCAACGATTAAGTCGATCAGTGAAGTACTCTCCGAGGATTGCTCCACGGGCAATATTTCTTCAAGTATCAGTATGTCGAACTCAATCGTCTGGGCACTGAGGTCGATACTCATCAGAGACAGAAGAGAAACAAGTACAGTCCTAGCGATAAACCAGTACACTATCACAGGGAGAACCCACGACATTTGAGCAGTCCTTCCAAGGAATCGCCGAGCAAGGGTGGCAGGCACCACCAGTCTGTGGGAATAAGTAGCCTGCACCCTCATCCCAACCCATAATGAAACGAGATATACCACGCTAACCAACTCAAGGGTAGTCCCACTTCTGATGATTCCCTCCGGGAGATATTCTATTGCAAGAATAGGGAGGCCAATCAATACAGCCTGTATGGGGATGGCAAGCATCTGTAGCCCTCCGTGGATGAATATCAATTCGAACCTGTCACGTTGCCTTGATGTGAGCGTCGCCAATTTCCCATACGGACTTTTGGACAGATCGGTAGATGCCCTGTCTATCCATCTGGGGTCCCTACTCCGCCCTCTTATGCCAAAAAATGCAAACCAACCGCCTCTGAGAGCAATCGTCGCGGGCATCCAACCACTCATCAATACCGCAAGAACCAGAGACATCATGCCGTAGAAAATGCCTGTGGAGCATATCCAAGGTATCAGGTCCCACCTGAATAAGAGGAATGGGCTACCGTTGCTCCAACCCGTTTCGATGAATCTGGTCAATCCGAAAATTACTATCGGTACGAAAGATACTTGCCCAAGTACAACCAACATTAGGAAGGCCCTATGTCGGCTATTCTTAGTCAGCATAACCCCGGTCCCGAGAAGCAAGACGCATAAGTCCTTCATCCAAGCAGCCGCTCAGGCCCCTTCTTGTAACACATTACACCCGTCGCCGTGAACCGCTCATAATGTGAGAACCTCTATGTGTGCTGTTAATGGCCGTCGCAGACATGGCTGGTCGCGTCGCAGCGTTATCCGTGCTATTCGCACTCATCATGGCATCGGCTTACCCGTTTGCCGTATACCCTCTCGATGACAGCGATAATCAATCAGAAGGGCCTCGGGCTGCAATCACTGATTTCGAAGTATCTTCAATTGATTTTACGAGTATAGGGAAACAACTCCCTACATGGGAACAACCAGACGGTTCTTTTTCAGAGTACATTGTGAGGCATCAATCTCTGACGATTGATGTCACAATCACTCAGATAGGGATTGGTGCACAGGGCCAGTATGCCGATTATTACGTGAATGTCACCCATCCAGTAGGAATCATACTCGCCGAATTCACGTCTAATGCAACATTGACGGGTGGAGAGGCACAGGAGCAATCATTCACATACGTACCAAATTATTCGCACAGCGTTCTATCAGAAGAAGGCGAACTTTCAGGAGGTCTGCTTGTCTCGGTCGAGATATACTCGGGCGTCGGAATTGATGAAGATCCACTCAATGACTACTTGGGGAGAGAAATACCTGTCGCAGTCATAGACGACCCTCTTGATGATGGGTGGTGTTCAGATGTTGACGGCGATGGCGTACCCAATTGCCCAAACCCCCCTAATAACGGACTAATATGGATGACTGCAGGATATGATTCTGATGGAACACTGTCAACAGACCCAGATGATGCAGGTCATTGGAGATTAGACTACTCGGAGAACTCATCTGCAGTTGGTTCGTCGCATTGGCGTGTTTCCGGTGACAGCGAGTTGGATTATGCTAGTGGTCGCATAGATAGACTCCACCTTGGCTTCAGGGCCTTGGACACTGCTTGTACAGATGTATTCTCGGATGGAACCATGCTCCACGGGATGGGGGACGGGTCCATGGACACTCAAATCAGTACCGTGCACGACACATTCATGTGCGGCGCGATAGTAAGAGGCTACCAGTTCTATTCGATGCAATTGGTCACGAATGCAAGGGGCGAGATGGGCTTAGGGGATTCAGTATCTCTGCAGGCTGTTTCCGGGCTGAACACTGAACAACTCAATCTAACAAACATGACACTGCCAACAGATGGCTCGTGGGAACAACTGATTTGGGACATGTCTGATGTCCATCCTCGCGCAGAATACAGGATGTCGTATCTTTTCGAGAGTGACGGCACGAACGCAACATCTGGCATAGAAGTGGATGGTTTCTTGATGTTCGCAATCGAGAAAATACCCCAATATACTATCTCGGTGGATTGTGCCGGCGATTACAAGGAGGGCATAGAAGCACACCCAGTCATACCAGTAGGTGATCCCGTAGAACTTCAATGCGGCATCACGAACAATGGTTACGTCGATATCACATTGAGAATATATAGCGAAGTTACTAACTCCTCGTGGCCAGATCAGATTAGGATAGACACTCCGGGAACCAATGACAAAGATTCCTTCATCGTAACAAAGAATATCCAGGCGCAGAGCACTATGCCGGCATGGTTCAATCTCTCAATACCTGCAAGCGTATCTGTTGAATCTTTGGAATGGCACATACACATTAACGACGGCCTTACCAATGTCTCTAAACTCGATTTGGATAAGCCGATTGTTCAATATATTGACGTCCAACCATCTTACTCAGGATTTATTGATCTTGAGTATAACCCCTCTGGCGGAGATCCTCATCTGAAGATGTTCCCTGGAGATTCAGGAGCGGTGCCTTTGACATTCAGCAATACAGGCAATCAGATTGGCAGCTGGAATCTAGGTGGCGTTTACCTCGACGAACCAACGTGGGACCCTTCCCAATTGATTAGGTGGACGGACGAGAACGGAGGGGATGTTGAGACAATATTCACATCCATAGGCCAAGAAGTGGATCTAATCGCTCACGTGACTGTGCCGGAAGATGCGGTACCGGGCGTTTATGATTTGAGAATCGATGTCAATGGAAAGGCCCCAAACAACTTCCCTGCAGACCGACTCTTGAAGATACAAGTGCTGAATAAGTTAGAACTTGAAATCATACCTGAGTTCAATGAGGCAACCATACCTGCGGATAATGTCTCCAGAATCGTCGAGATAGTTCTAATCAACCATGGAAACTCAGAGGAAGCATTCGACCTGTTCGTCACCGCTGACCTATCTATGAGAGCACAACTTAGCACACCCTCGACCCTGGGGATTGACCCTTTCGGGGGGGATACAGCAGCCCTGCTTCTTCTCCCTATGCCATATGGAGTTCAAAATGAGTCATACTTGCTCAGGATAACAGCAAGGAGCCAGTCAGATCCTAGCTATGAGGCCCAAGCCAGCATGCTGGTCACGGTCCCATCGACACAATTAGTGGAGGTTGCTGATCTAGACATGTCTGAAGAGGTCTATCGAGGAGGCGACGAACCCAGAACTCTTCGTTGGGAAGTTTGGAACAGGGGCAATCAGGTCGATAGGTACAGGCTGTCGTTCGAACATCTGGATGATGTGAATGTTGATAGCGGTGAAGGTGGAGATTTGACCCCCTGGATTCAACCAGGGGCCTCCCACAATGTCACTGCATCGTATAGTTTCGATTCCGGTACATTCGGCGAAAGAGTAGTTTCGATGCATGCCTCATCAGATGTAGCAGCACAGAGAAACGTGGTGGTGACCGACTCAGGTTCGGCAGTTTTCGATGTTGGCTCTGTCGGATGGCTTCAGATATTCCCCGAGCAATCGCGACTAACCATGTCAGAAGCAGGCTCCTACGAACTATCATTCTCCATCAGAAATTTACACCCCTCTTACGAGCAATTAGTGAGGGTAGATATCGACAGACAATCGGACTTGTTCTTCAACGTCTTCGATGCAAGGGTAGAGACTAGTGACCGTGACTTTGTACTGGATACCGATGAATTGAGGGTCGTCACAGTCACAGTCGTGATAAACGAGCAGAATCTTCGAAATTTAGAAGAAAATAATGTGGACTTCGAACTTACGCTACTAGTGGACACAGACATAGACAAGACCAGCAGCAGTACGCCTCTTACGATGGTCAAATCTAATCCCATTGATGTAGGCCCTGATGTCGAAGAAATAGGGTTAACCTTAGGCAACTACATTTTCATCGCAGCCGGACTAGCCGGTGCTTTAGCCATCCTGCTTGCGGCATTCAGAATTTTCCGCGGCGCAAGCGGCCCCATGGAAGAATACACTAACTTCGATGACCAGGAGTTTGGTAATTACCTGCCATCGGATGATCAAGTTGCCAATTCTGCTCTCGGAGGCGCACAGTCAATCTTCCAGCAACCGCCCTCACCCCCTCCTGTGCCCCCGGATATGGATGATTAGCATCTTTTTCGGAGTGGCAGGGCTTATGACGCCCCCTCTCTTGGATAGCATGCAAGCAAGGTGTACCTATGACGAACGGACAGCAGCCCATATTCATACTCAAGGAAGGAACCACGCGAACTAGCGGTAGAACCGCACAGAGCAACAACATAGCAGCTGCGAAGGCTGTTGCTGAGGCAGTGAGGTCAACTCTAGGGCCAAAAGGTATGGACAAGATGCTCGTAGACAGTATGGGTGACGTAGTCATTACCAATGACGGCGCGACCATTCTCAAAGAGATGGATATAGAACATCCTGCTGCCAAGATGATCATCGAGATAGCAAAAACGCAAGAGCAGCATTGTTTCGACGGAACGACTACAGCAGTCGTTCTGGCGGGAGAACTCCTCAAGAGGTCTGAGGACTTAATTGAGCAGAATGTGCACCCAACCGTAATTTGCGAGGGTTTCCGGCTAGCAGCCGACAAGGCCATCGATTTGATTGATGATCATGCTATAGAGGTGAATGAAGAGACACTTGCTGAAGTCGCTAAGACTGCACTTACAGGCAAGAGTGCTGGAGCTGTCAAGGAATTCCTCTCGGAAATTTGCGTCAAGGCCGTAATCGCTGTAGCCCAGGAGGATGATGGTGGAGTAATAGTCGACCTCGATGACGTCAAGGTCGAAAAGAAACAAGGAGGCTCGATCAAAGACAGCTCACTAGTCGATGGCATAATTTTGGATAAGGAAAGAGTCCATTCTGGAATGCCTCGCTCTGTAGAGGGGGCAAAGGTTGCACTGGTCAACTCCGCCATTGAGGTCAAGAAGACCGAAGTCGATGCGAAAATCCAGATTACTGATCCAAGTATGCTTTCTCAATTTTTAGAAGAGGAAGAATCCTACATCAAGGGACTCGTAGACACCATATCCTCTTCCGGTGCGAATGTCTTAATCTGTCAGAAAGGAATCGATGATTTAGCGCAGCACCACATGGCCAAAGCCGGAATCTTTGCCATTAGGAGAGCAAAGAAGAGCGATATGGAAGCGCTTTCCAAGGCCACTGGCGGCAGAATCGTGACCACATTGGACGATTTGTCGTCTGAAGACCTTGGCGATGCAGCGCGTGTGGATGAAAGGAAAATTGGAGACTCGGACATGGTATTCATTACAGGATGTGAGCAAGCGAAGGCAGTCTCAGTGCTTCTTCGCGGCGGCACAGAACATGTTGTAGATGAAATCAGACGAGCCTTCGATGATGCCATAGGAGTAGTCTCCGTTGCTCACGAGGACGGGCAGGTTCTGACCGGTGGCGGCTCAGTATTGGCTGCAGTAAGCAGGGATCTCCGTTCATATGCCGAAGGCGTCGGGGGCAGGGAGCAGATGGCAATCGAGGCATTTGCTGGTGCTCTTGAGGTCATTCCCCGAACTCTAGCAGAGAACGCGGGCCTAGACCCCGTCAATACGATCATCGCTCTTAGGAAGGCACATTCTGAGGGAAAGAATCGTCATGGAGTCAATGTTTACGACGGTGGCGTCGTAGATATGCAAGCTGGGAAGGTGTATGAGCCGACCAGAGTCGTCGAGCAGGCCATACAATCTGCAAGCGAGACCGCAGTAATGATCCTCAGAATTGACGACGTAATCTCCAGCAAAGGAGGGTCCCCCGCAATGGACGGGGACTTCGACGGATTGGATATGTGAAGCACTGCAAATCCACATGTTCAATAATCGCTTATTTTTGGGACGTGACATAGGGGGCGCCAATCTTGACCATCTTTAGCGTATACATCGAAGAAGGTTGCATAACTTGTGATGCTTGTGAGGAAGCAGCACCTGAAGTATTCGAGGTCACCGACGATACCTGTTTCATCAAATCCGATGTTAGACTGGATGGAGGTTTCGATAGGAACGATTCCAAATCAGCCTTGAAAAAAGAGGCGATTCAAACTCTTTCCGATGATATTTTCGATGCGGCAGACGGTTGTCCAGTCGACGTCATCATAGTGGTGGAAGCCCAAGTTGATGAAGAGGAAAAAGAGGCAGAGGCCCCAGTCATAGAAGTAGAAGCTTCGGTAGACGTCGGGGTCGCTGAGGAACCTCTTGCGGTAGAAGGGTTAGACGCATTCCTCTCAACGGGAGATAGAACGCTGAATGTCTTCTTCGGCTCGCAGTCAGGTAACTCGGAAGAGTTTGCAGCCAAGTTGGCAAAGAATGCTAGTCAATATGGCATGGAAGGAGTAGTCCACGATATGGACGGCTTCGACATCAATTCAATGGCTTCTATGAAACGCGTCGCCATAGTTTGTTCCACGTGGGGCGAGGGTGAGATGCCCGACAATGCCGAGGCTCTTTGGCAGGCAGCATCTTCAGACAGCGCACCGAAGATGGATGGAATGTCCTTCTCAGTCCTAGCACTGGGCGATACTTCCTACGAACTGTTCTGCCAGTCCGGTAAAGACTGGGACAAAAGATTGGAAGAGTTGGGTGCGAGTAGAGTAGTGAACCGAGTCGACTGTGATGTCGATTACGAGGCTCCAGCGGCTCTTTGGGCAGAAGAAGCACTCACAATGCTATCGGCAACTGACGATTCAGGAAATCTTCACGAAGAACTCATCGATGCAATTCGCGATTTAGTGAGCGGCGGGGTTTCGGGTGCGGAAGGAGAGGACGGATTCTCAATCCCGGACCTCTTAACTGGAGAATTAGAGGCCCAACTCAGTGTCTTCAGGTACGATCCCCATGAGAGAACAAGCGGAACTGACACGTGGATTTGCTCTCTGAACGGACACACAACCCTTCTAGACGCACTTCGATCAATCCAAAGAACCCATGACGGAAGTCTATGCTTCACTGACGGCTCCCCACATGATCCTTGTACGGCAATACTGGTCAATGGCCGCGTGACATTGCCGGGATCTACAAGGATAGATCGCCTTTCCAATGGGAGGCCCGGTCCGGTAATGTTGACCATAGAGCCACTTCCTGGATATGATGTACTGAGAGACTTGTGCGTTGATTTCGACGGATTACTAAAGAAGCGAGAAACCGCTTCGATCTGGCACGTTTCGAAAACTAGGGCGGCAGTAAAGTCGGAACAAGGGATAGCCATCGGCCCAATGGAGCCCTCTAAAGCAGCTGAATTGCATTCTATGGCCAATCACGCTGGCCCCCAAGTCATACACTCATGTTCCGACGCTGTGGCTTACGCCGACTCGTATCTCGGCCCCTCGGTGTGCCTAGATTTGTGGATTAGAAGATGTGATCCACGTACCTCGGATAGGAGGATAAGTGCGATTGATGCCATTCTTGGGGGTGCGGATACGATTTTGGCTGAGACGGACATGGCACCATTCGGAAGGCAACCTCTCGCTGGGCGCGGTATTCAAGCAGCCCTATCAAGCGCTAGGACACGAGCTTTGGAGGTCAATGGCTTCAATGGACGCCACGGAAAACACGTTTGGTGGTATGCATGGACTTTGAAGAGCAGCGGCAAAGTAAACGACACGGTACTTTACCGCCAAGTACTCGGCCCACTAGGACTTCTCTCTAACCTCTCATCCGGCGTCACTGCGAGAATGGTCACTGGATTCACAAGAACCGGTGGAAAGATGGTAAACGATATCCTGGCACTGGTTGCACCTCCTGCAGGATTAGGAAAGATGCCGAGGCAATTCAATAAGAGAGTCGATAAGCACCACGAGGTAGTATCAATTTTCAATAGTCTTGATCGAAGATTCTGAGGTCACTGTATATGCCAATTCGATTTGCATACCACCCGGGAAATGTGGCCCACAGCAGTGCCCCGGAAGTTGATGAGACCATGCGTGCAGCTTGTCGATCTCTCGGTATCGGACTCGTTGATTTACCTGGTGCAACCAGCTGCGGGGCAGGGATACTAGGACAGGCAAATCGGCCTCTCCAGGCAACCCTGAATGCCAGAACAATGTCAATGGCAGAAGACCTCGGCCTGGATATAATCACCCCCTGTGCCACTACTGCTGCAACGCTCTACGAAGATCTGAATATGATGAAATCCGATCTGAACATGATGGGCATTGTTAATGCGACCCTAGAGAAGTCAACCGGGAGAACGTTAGAGGGTACTGTTCGAATACGACATCTACTCCAAGTTCTCGTTGAAGATATTGGATTGGAGACATTCTCAAATAAAGTCAAGAATCCAATCCGCTCCAAATTGGCTCCGTACTATGGGCCAAATCTCCAGCAAGAAGGGCTGATAGGCGGAGATGATGTTTTTGATCCATGGTATCTAGAATCAATCATAGAATCTTCTGGAGGCACTGCTGTAAGATATCCCTCTCGAACCTCCTCAGCAGGTACCCCTGGATTGTTCTCAGAAGAACAGACAGTATTACGCCAATCAGCTACAATACTTTCAGAGGCCAAAGCCGGCGGAGCTAAGATGCTTATCAGCGCCTGCACCTTGTCCCATGGAGTTCTTGATATCTACCAGGGCAAGGCCTCTAGATCAACGGGATTGAACACGAATTTGCCTGTGGTGCATCTTTCCGAATACATTGCATTTGTCACCGGAAATTTCCCAAAAAGACTTGCGATGCTGAAAACCAGACTCGCTGTAATTGGTGATTGAATCTTTATTAAAATCATCATTAATTGAAGTCTTCTAGACCGAATTGACCCCTAGGTCGAAATGATGAGGAATCCGATAAAGATGAAACCTCTTCTTCTATGTCATCTATGACTGTGGCAGGCTTCCTCTCTTCCGATAGAATCGCAGCATATCTGCTTCTTTCTCTCGCGATGAAGAACTCAGCTTTCACATATTCAACACCCAGGTCCACCGTGAAAGAATCGAGTAGACTGTAATCTATGGGGCCACTAGTAAGTTCCCTTCTGACTGAGTGAATAGACCTCTTCATGGCCAACTCCCGGCGCAGTGAGGCCGAAACCGCACCCTCATCTCTAGTTCCCTCTGCTATGAGGACGACAACATCGCCTTGTCTTCTTCTTCCAGTTCGCCCTCTTCTCTGAATAGTCCTAGTTTCACTTCCGACCGGTTCGTAGAAAATCACAAGATCTGCAGATGGTATGTCTAGCCCCTCCTCTCCCACGGAAGTAGCAACTAGTATGTTGTAACGCCCCTCTCTGAATGAATTGATAGTCTCAATTTGCTCTCCTGAACTAAGACCACTTTCCCCTCTGTTTGCCTGCCCGACGAATCTCACGGGATTTGCTCCGCTAATGTCTGAAAGGGCCTGGTGTATTGCTGAGACTGTATCTCGGTATGTAGCGAATATGATTATTTTTCCACTCTTGTTTCTACGTAGGCGTTCAGCCACAAGCCTTCTCAGAGAGCCTATCTTTGAATGCACTTCCTGCATGTCGCCTAGCTTTTCGATCAATGACCTTATTCTTCGATCTTTGAGCAGGTCTCTGCTGGATTTCTTTTTTGAATCCGAGTCTACAGATTTTCTTCTTAGGAACTCTCGTGCAGCGGCAACTCCCTGGGATAGGAGATGATTAATCAGATGATTCAAGGTCATAGCCAGAGCGATTCGAGAAACAGAAGCGTATCCAGTCCCATCGCCTCTTCTTATCGCAGATTGTGCACGTTCCATCGCACTTGAAAGACCTGCATAGCCAATTGCCCCATCATGCACATATCTCCCCAGTCGCCGCTCCACGTCCACTATGCTTTGTTGCCACCCACGTATCGGGGCGGCCAACTCAAGCAATTCATCAGGGATGCCAACGCGGATTTCAACAATGTCCAAGTCAGAGAGATATTCCTTCATAATCGGATCATCAGACGATCTCAGATGTATTCTTTCTATCGAAAGCCTGTCGCATATTGAGCGAACATGATCTCTAGAAAATCCTGGGCTCGCTGTCATTGCGAGAATCTTTTTCCCGCCATTCTCCACGTGGAGATCTGCAGATAGCGCCATCGCATGATTGCCGACAGCATGGTGAGCCTCATCGATAATCAGGAGGCCAATGTCCGAGGGCACAATCAATCCAGCCAGAACATCATTTCTGTAAATCTGAGGCGTAGTCACTACTATTTTGGAGACCTTCCACACACGTTCTCTTTTTGCAGGGGGCGTGGAACCCGTTAGAGAAACTGATTCAAAATCAGAAACCAACCATTCTGAAATAGTCCTTTGATGTTGATCGACCAATCCTACTGTGGGCGCTATAATCACTATCGCACCTTTTTCTCTGCGAAGAGTTTCAGCCATCGCCATGACCGCTACTGCTGTTTTCCCTCCTGCAGTCGGATATACCAAAAGAGTCGATGACTGCAAGGATTCCGCAACTCCTTCAAGCTGATATGCGCGGGCCTCAAGAAACCCTTCTCTTAAATTCGGATGGGCCACTCTGGGACACATATTCGTAAGTCCTCTGAAACCACGGTTCTAAAGCATTCCAATCGATTGATGTCTAGCCTAATTGATATTGGTGCCGTCCGATTCTTTCATAAATGGAAGGCAGGTCGCAAGCCCGCTCGTAACGAGGAGTACCAGACACCACAGGGCTCTGTGAACGCATCCCAAGGCCGTCGCCCCCGCTCGGGGTCGTATGCCGGTGTCACGGTCCTCTCCGTTCGCTACGGGCCCGGTGTAGGCCGTTTAGGCGGTTCTGCGGCGGTTATGAAAAAAGGAGACCTGAATATGGCCGACAAGCACCGACCACGACGTGGCAGCATGGGCTTTAGCCCGCGCAAACGAGCCAATCGTCCATATGGAACTATTACGGCGTGGCCCGATGTTTCTACAGACAGCATTCGTGTCCAAGGTTTTGCTGGTTGGAAAGCCGGCATGACACACGTTCTCCTTCAGAATACGAATCCAACATCAACCAGTGCAGGTCAAGAAGTAAGAAGTGCGGTCACTGTAGTCGAAACCCCTCCAATGAAGGTTCTCGGCGTGCGTGGATACGTGATGGACCCATACGGCCTGCGAACTGCTGGAGAGGTTTGGTGCGAACCAGATGACCTTCCAAGCGGAATTACCCCAAGACTAGCCAATGCAACTCGTGGAGAGAGAGATGCTTCTGAGGGTCGAAAGCCAGCTAAGCGAGCTGGTAGAATACCTAAGAGAATGGCAGGATTCAATCAGGCAGCTTATGACGCACTCCTTGCGAGCGAACTCATCGAAGTTCGAATAATCGCTGCAACACAGCCACAATTGGTCAGCGGCACTTCGAGCAAAACAGCTGAGATCATGGAACTCAATCTTACTGGAGGAACAACCTCCGAAAAATTAGGATGGGCTCGCGAAAGATTGGGTTCCGACATAACGATCGATGACGTCTGGGAAGACGGTCAGGAGATAGATGTAATAGGAATCACGAAAGGCAAGGGATTCCAAGGATCAGTCAAGCGATGGGGTGTAAAGTTACTCAGCCACAAGAACAGCAAGAGGCGCCGTCAGGCAGGTAACCTTGGTGACTTCGGAACGGGCTACGTACGTTCTACAGTTCCCCAGGCGGGCCAAGTCGGCTATCACCAAAGAACTGAACTGAATAAGCGTCTCCTGAGGATATCTGACCCTGAGAGCAATGAGATAACCCCTGCAGGAGGCTTCCTAAATTACGGGGAGGTTCGAAACTCGTATGTGCTCGTTCAGGGGAGCTTACCCGGCCCAGCAAAGCGCCTACTTCGTCTCCGTGACCCCATCCGCCCAAGGAAAAATAATCATCCTGTGAGTTTGGCTTATGTGAGTACGGCATCCAAGCAGGGAGTGTGATTGAATGAAGGCAACCTCATACTCCCTAAATAATGAAATCTCACAAATAGAGGTTGATGCGGGCCTTCTTTCAGAGACATATGAGGTTTCAACAGAGAACGGGTCGAAAGTCGAACTACCTGAATCATTCTCATCTGATATCCGCGAAGATATGGTGAAGGATGCAGTCCACTCATCAAGAGCAAATAGGCGTCAGCCCTATGGGCACAGAACGCATGACGGCAAGAAGGCCCCACAAGCTGGAATGAAGCATTCCGTGGAATGGTGGGGCAAGGGCCGAGGCGTTTCCAGAATCATGAGAAAGACGGGTCAGAGAACAGCGGCTCAAAACCCCCACACCAGAGGAGGGAGAAGAGCTCATGGCCCTCTCGTAGAGAAAGACTGGAGCATGAAATTCAATACCAAGCAGAAGAGAATCGCCAGAGACTCAGCTATCGCAGCAACCTGTAATGCTGAAATCGTCGCTTCAAGGGGCCATCGATTCGATGAATCCCTCAGATTCCCAATAATAATCGACAAGTACACCGAAGTCAAAGATGGCCAATCCGATGCCCATGATCCCGAGTCAATCCCCCTCTCGCACGCGACAAGAAAATTTGTCGCTATGATGCAAGGTCTAGGCCTTGGTGACGATCTTGACAGGGCTAAGAACGGCCGCTCGATACGAGCTGGCAAGGGCAAGATGAGAGGCCGAAGAAGAAGGACCCCAAAATCAGTCCTCTTGGTAGTATCCCAGACAGGAGCACTCTCCAAGGCGGCTCGAAACGTACCAGGGGTCGATGTCGTCGCCGCAAGAGATCTGTGCGCGGAAGACTTGGCACCGGGCGGAGACATTGGCCGTCTAACCGTTTGGACCAAGAAGGCAATAGAGGAGATGAGGTGAATACGATGGTCGACCCCTATGCAGTAATACAAATGCCTTGGATTACAGAGAAGACACTCGAAGCTAGGAGAATCGCCGACGGAGACGATCCACGCCAGCAGAATAACAACCGACTAGAGTTCATAGTAAGACGCGAGTCAACAAAGCCTCAGATCAAGGAAGCAGTAGAGACTCTTCTAGATGTAAAGGTCTCAAAAGTCAACACACGTATAACTAGAACAGGCAAGCATGCTAGCGTTCGTCTTGCAGATGGTTATGATGCAGAAGAAGCCGCATTGAAACTAGGAGCATTCTAAGGAGGGATAATCATGGGCAAGAGGACACGTTCACAGCGCAGGGGATCAAGCCCCAAGAATAGGGTCTCAAGTCACCGATTCCCGGCCGCTAACTCCCTACCAAGGGTATCCGAGCAGATGGCAGAGGTCGTCGATCTCGTACACAGCCCTGCCCACACGGCCCCTCTCGCAAAAATCCGCTTCGAAGATGGAAGCGTCGGCCACATGGGTGCCCCGGACGGGATAAGCGTCGGGCAGAAACTCGCCTTTTCTTCTAAGGTCAGCCTCAGGCCAGGCAACGTTACAATGCTGAACAAGATTCCTGAGGGAACTCCGGTCTGTAATGTCGAAGCACGTCCAGGCGACGGAGGAAAATTCGCCAGATCTGGCGGAAACTCAGCTTTTGTCGACACCCGCATGGGGAATAAGGTCAGAGTACGATTGCCAAGTGGCCGTCTGAAAGATCTACCAGCTTCTTGCAGAGCCACAATAGGAGTACTTGCAGGCCACGGCAGGAAGGAGAAACCATTCATGAAGGCCGGTGCAGCCCACAAGCGCGCCAAGGCTCGAGGGAAACTATACCCCACTGTAAGCGGAGTTGCAATGAATCCAGTAGACCACCCCCATGGGGGCGGTAACCACCAGGCAGTCCACGGGCCAAACTCTGTCCCCAGAACTGCTCCACCAGGACAGAAAGTAGGCCACATCGCGCCGAGTAGAACCGGTCGTGGAAGGGTAAGGAAGGAGTGAGGTATTGGCATGGCACGAACAAAGAAGGTATTCCGATCACCGAAACTTGCCCGTAGGCAGGCGAGGAAGCGAAGATCCACTGTCGCCGAGCGCCGCAAGAAAGAATTCCTGTGGCGAGGATACACGATGGATGAGCTGAAAGAGGTCCCTCTCTATCCTCCAGAAAGCGATCCAGATGCTCTTAGCATTGTAGCATTGCTGCCTGCCAGAGCAAGGAGGTCCTATGCAAGAGGTCTGTCTGAGGAATGCGAGAAGCTATTGCAGAAATTTCACTCAACAAATGGGCTGATTAGGACACATTGTAGGAGCATGTACATCGTGCCCTCCATGGTAGGTAGAACCGTTGGAGTGCATAACGGCAGACAATTCGTCAAGGTAGAGATTCAACCAGAGATGATCGGGCACGCAATGGGGGAATACGCCCCCACCCGAAAGTCCGTGAAGCACACAGGACCTGGTGTGGGAGCAACAAGGTCCTCCAAGCATGTAGCATTGAAGTGAGGTGAAAATAGTGAGCAGAAACCAGGGACAACCTCAGAGCGGATACACCCAGCTGCTTGAGGGAGCATTCCTAGCAACCGCAAGGGCAGTGAATGTCGACGTACACCACAAGCACTGTTACCATATTGCCAAATTCCTACGAGGAAAGACCACTGTCCAGGCCATTGATTACTTGGAACGCGTAATGCGCAAGCAGGCTGCGATTCCATACACTCGACGTTCCAGAAAAGGCAAGGGTGGCAATACCATGGCGGGCCACAGAAAGGGCAAGATGGGACCAGGTGCCTACCCCTACAAGGCCTCGAGAGAATTCATCCGTCTGATTACCAGCGCTATGGACAACGCTAGACAGAGGTATGATACCATTGAACCTGATGAGATGGTGATAACTCACGTGGCTGCTCACAGAGGGCAAATATCCCGTGGATTCCGCCCAAGGGCAAGGGGACGAGCAACCCCAAAGAACCACTATCAAGTAAATCTAGAAATTTTCATTGAGCACTTTGGCGAAGAAGTTGAGGAAGACGAGTTCTGAGGGATTACTATGGCAAAGCAGAACACAATTCGTAAGACGATCCACAGAAATGTCGAGCGTCAGCTAGTCAAGGAATATCTGCTCAGAGAAACCGAGCGTGCAGGCTATGGGGGGCTCAAATTCAATAGGACACCCGAAGGAACTGAGGTGACCATTCAAGCTGAGATGGTCGGACGAGTGTATGGTAGAAGAGGGAAGACCATCCGTGAATTAAACGACCGACTTAGAAATGATTTCGATTTATTCCAACCCCAACTCCAAGTAGAGGAGATCGAAGAACCAAGGCTCAACCCACAAGTCATGGCTAGCCGCCTTGCTAGCTCACTGGAGCGAGGCTGGTTCTTCAGAAGAGCAGGGCACGGTACTGTCCAGAACATTATGGAAGCCGGCGCAAGAGGATGCTTGGTCGTCTTGAGTGGCAAGATAACCGGTGCAAGACACAGAGTCCAGAAGTTCCAGAAGGGACACATCAAGTATTGCGGACAAGTAGCTCTAGACGTTATGGATAGCGGATTCGCAACTGCTGTCAAGAAGCTCGGAACAGTTGGTTGCACAGTACGAATAATGCGTCCAGGCACCCGACTTCCCCATGAAATCATCATCCGCGAGAGAGCCGAGGCCGGTTTGCCACCAGTTGTAGAGGACGTCGCATGGAACACAGAAGAGCAGGGCAACTCTACAAAATCCGCAGGGGAGGAGGAATGATATGAGCCACCTTTCAATGCATGACATTGACCAGATGTCGTTGGAGCAGATGCTCAGGCGTCTTGAGGAGCTGCGTGAAGAACTCCTTCAGCTAAGGGCACAGCAAGCACTCGGCGGATCCTCTTCCAACCCAGGTGAATTCAAACAGACTCGCAGGAGCATCGCTAGACTTCTGACGAGCATAAACAGCGAGAAGAAGGAGTAGAGCCCAAATGGCAGGTATTTGCAATCTATGTGGGCTACCGGAAGAACTGTGTATTTGTCAGGAGATAGCGAAGGAACAACAAACAGCAGTAATTTCTACAGCAAGAAGGAGGTATGGAAAGATGGTCACTATCGTCGACGGAATTGAAGATACGGCCATAGACATCAACCAACTTGCAAAGACTCTCAAGTCTGCATGCGCAAGTGGCGGCACCGTAAAAGGGCGAGTAATTGAACTTCAAGGCGAGCACAAGAAGCGAGCTGCAAAGGTGCTAGAGCAGAACGGTTACAGGGTGGAGGTGCGGTAATGGGCTTACTCAATCAACCATGGTTAGCAATGACCATCACAGTCATTGACTCCAAGGACAATGGGCTGATAGGGCTCCAGGGTATGATCGTCGATGAGACTAAGCACACTCTAAGGGTGAGATCATCGAAAGGGGTTCATGTGATCCCAAAGGACGTAATCAGATTCACACTCGACAACGGAGATACGGTCATAGAGGGATCTAAAGTCACTCAAAGGCCAGAAGATCGAGTTAATCGAAGATACAGGAGGAATAGATGATGGCAGAGATAAGAGATATCGGAATCGATGTCAAGACTCCAGAGGGACAATGGGATGGAAATGAGAATTGTCCATTCTACGGCTCACTTAGGGTACGCGGTCAGATAATTGAAGGCAAGGTCGTCTCTGCCGTTGGAATGGACAGCTCAATTATCCTAGAACGCGAGACAACACGTTACATGCCCAAGTATGAGAGATATCAGAAAAGGACTCACCGATATTCCGCACATCTTCCGTCTTGCATAGGCGAGGTTTCCGTTGGAGAAAGGGTCCGGGTCATGGAATGCCGACCGCTCTCCAAGACTGTCAAATTCTGCGTTATTGAGAAGGGGGACTTACAATGAAGGGAATCTCGAGCTCTGTAACGAATGCCCTTCCCACTCAGGCTAAAATGGACTGCGTAGACAACACGGGTGCTAAGATTGTCCAACTCATGAACGTTCTCCGAAAGGGCGGAGTAGCGCGAAGATACCCCTCCGCAGGAGTTGGTGACTTGATTAGAGTAACCGTACGCCGTGGAACCCCTGAGATGCGCCGACAGATATTCACCGCAGTCATCGTCCGCCAGAGAAGACCATTCCGTCGAGTCGATGGTACATGGGTCTCATTCGAGGACAACGCATGCGTAATCACCAACGAGAAAGGCGAGCTTCGCGGATCGGACATTAAGGGCCCGATCAGTAGAGAAGCCGCTGAGCGTTGGCCCAGAATCGCAGCAACGGCAAAGCAAATTGTATGATGGAGGTGGATGTATGTCAAGTAAGCAACCAGGTAAGCAGAGAAAGGCCCAGTTCAATGCACCTCTACACGTAAAGAGGAAGCGCATCAGGGCTAGACTCAGGACTGACGACCCAGATCTCGCAGCCATCAGGACAGTTACTGTCAGGGTAGGTGACGAGGTAGAGGTTCTCAGAGGCGATTTCGGAAGCCCAAACTCGGCGAAGGCCGATTCACGGGGCAAGAGACTCGGGCAGGCACGCGGTAAAAGCGGCGTTCGAGCCAAAATCGTAGCTGTCGATACTGGCGCCGGCACAGTCCAAGTTGACGGGGTATCAATCTCAACTGCAGATGGGAAAGAGGAGCCACTGCCCATCCATGCATCCAACATAGTGGTAGTCGCATTGGATGATACCGACCCGCTCCGAATCGGAAGAATACTCGAGCGTGCCAAGGGAGGGATAACAGAATGAGCAGCAGCCACATGAAGCGACTTACAATGCCTAGAACATGGCCACTCACACGAAAGACGAATGTTTGGGTTCAGAAGCCCGATCCGTCAGGCCACCCCCTCGAGATGTGCATGCCGATTGGCATAATCCTCAGAGACGTACTCGAACTTTCAAGAAGCCAGAGAGAGTCAAAGCGGATTTTAGCCACCAAGAAGGTAATGGTTGATGGCAGAGTTGTCGTGGACCATGGCCGCGCAGTCGGCCTGATGGACGTCCTAACTGTGGGCGATGACAACTACCGGTGCATCCTAGACACCAACGGCAAACTGAGATACAGGCCAATACCCAAGAAAGAAGCGGGTTCAAAGCTGTGCCGAATTATCAATAAGATTACGATCAAGGGAGGTAAAACTCAGTATACCCTCCATGACGGAAGGACATTCCTTTCCGAAGCCTCCGACGAATATTCCACAGGAGATACTCTGGCCGTATCACTACCCGATCAAGAAATATCGGCTCACCACCCATTCGAGGCGGGAGCAACGGCCTACATGACCGGCGGTTCGCACGTTGGCGAGACCTCGAAAATCAAGGAAATAGAGATCAAGCGATCGACTAGGCCAAATGAGGTCGTATTCGATGAGTTCGGTACTATCTCAGCATATGCATTCGTCATACCGGATGACAAGGCAATTCCACTGGAGGCAAACTCATGAGCGCAGAGTCAAACCCCATGCTAACTCCTCGCATCACCAAAGTTACGGTGAATATTGGTGTGGGTGAAGGAGGAAACCGTCTGATGCTCGCAGAGCGAGTTCTCGAATCCCTTACTGGACAGAAACCGGTCAGGACGCTGTCGAAGAAGACCAACAGAGATCTTGGCACTAGAATCGGCGCGCCTATAGGCTGCAAGGTCACAATCAGAGACTCCGATAAAGCAAGCGAGTTCCTCAAGAACGCTCTCTGGGTAAGGGAAAATACAATTCACGGCTGGTCGTTTGACAATTCAGGTAACCTGTCTTTTGGAATAGCAGATTACACAGATTTCCCTGAAATGAAGTACGATCCCGACATCGGTATATTCGGACTTGACGTCAATATAGTCCTTGAGCGACCTGGACACAGAGTACAAAGACGCCGCCATGCATCTAGCAAACTACCAGGCCACCATCGAGTCTCAAGGGATGAATGCAAGGCATGGTTCAAAGATACATTTGGAATTACAATCATGGAGGAGTGAATTCTATGGCACGTGAGCATGGTGAAGAAATTGGACGCACAGTTGGTTGCCGCCGATGCGGTAGAAAGCGCGGTATGATCCGCAGACACGGAATCAGACTTTGCCGTCAGTGTTTCCGGGACGTAGCTCCTGAGATAGGATTCAAGAAATTTAATTGAGGTGATATGGATGCAGTTCGACCCACTCTCTGACGCTTTCGTGCGGATATACAATGCTGAACAGGCAGGTCATTATGAGGTCTCCGTTAGCCCTGCTAGCAAATTGCTAGAACGGATGCTATTGATAATGCAATCATCTGGATACGTGGGGGAATTCCAACGTGTATCCGATGGCCGCGGGGATGCCTTCCGTGTAGAGCTTATCGGGGCCATCAACCGATGCGGCGTAATCAAGCCCAGATATTCGGTAAAAAGGACAGATTTCGATAAGTGGGAGTCTAGATTCCTGCCTGCGAGAGACTTCGGCCTGCTTATTGTATCTACAAATCAAGGAGTCATGAATCATCATGACGCTAAGAAGGAGCGTGTTGGAGGACGCCTTCTTGCTTACATTTTCTGAGAGGTGATAATCATGCCATTACTTGACAGCATCACTCACAAAATCGACCTCCCAGAGGGCGTTTCAGCCAACATAGATGGTGATGAAGTCACCTTCTCCAAAGATGGCTCATCGATATCTAGAAGGTTTCGAAACTCAAGAATCAGCATAAACTCAGTTGATGGACAGATTCACGTTTTCTGCGATCTCCCTCGAAGGGCGCACAAAGCGTTGGCTGGAACATGGGCCGCACATCTGAGAAATATGGTCAAAGGAATAGACTCCGGCTTCGAGTACCGGCTCAAGGCAGTCTACTCCCACTTTCCAATGACTCTCAAGGTCGATGGCAATGTCATGACAATAACCAATCTATTCGGGGAGAAGGTCCCCCGCTCAGCAAATCTCCCATGGTCGCCTGGAGAGGTCCAAGTCCGTGTTGAAAACAAGGTGGACGTCATAGTAACCGGTGCTGATAGGGAAAAGGTCGGTCAAACGGCTGCTAACATAGAGCGCTCTTGCAAGATCAGGAAGAGGGACCGGAGAGTGTTCCAAGACGGAATATACATTGTCTCCAAGGACGGAGAGAGGTGAAAATATGGATTATGAATCAATGACCGTCGCTCAGCTGAAAGATCTCCTGAGGGAAAGAGGCCTCAAAGTCGGAGGGAAAAAGTCCGAACTCATCGAGCGACTCGCCGGCAGCGAGTCCTCCCCAGAACCTGTTTCAGAAGAGGCTCAAAATTCGAAAGAAGAAATCGAAAACGGAGATTCCGACATGACTGACGAGGAGGACTTCGAAGAGGAGTTCTTCGACGAGGAATGGGAAGAAGAAGATGGAGAGTACGTGACTCGTCAGAAACCCGTCTTGGATGATGAGACAAAGGCAGCCCTTCTAACAAGAAAATCCCAGCGATCCTCAATGCCCAAGTTCAGACGTCAGGAATGGTACCGCTATTTCAGATTGGCCAGAACTGGATGGAGGAAACCCAAGGGCTACCAATCAAAGCAGCGACTCAATATGAAGTACAGGACTCCTATGGTACGAATTGGGCATAGAAAGATAGCATCAGTAAGAGGATTGCACCCCTCAGGTTTCGAGGAAGTCCTAGTTAACACCCTCTCAGAGCTAGATGGCCTTGATCCAGAGCGCCAGGCTGTTAGAATCGGCTCAAAGGTGGGTAACAGAAAGCGGTCGGTAATACACGACCGCGCAGACCAACTTGGCCTCAGGGTGCTCAATAGGCGTAGAATTCAGAGGAAGGGGGACATGAGATGATAATCTCCAACCAGAAGAGACTCGCCGCAGACATACTCTCCAGGAGAGAGGGTCGCACAGTAGGTATTCACAGGATTTGGATAAACCCTGACTACCTTGATGAGGTTACCAATGCAGTCCAGAAGGACGATATTCGCCAGCTCATAGAAGAGGGCGTCATAAAAGCCAAGCCATTAGTTGGAAACAGCAGGGGCCGAGCACGCAAGGCCGAACATCAGAAGGCCAAGGGGAGAAGGAAAGGCCACGGCTCAAGGAAGGGAACTGCGAATGCAAGAAACCCGAGAAAGCATCGTTGGATGAAGACAATACGGGCCCAGCGCAGGACCTTGAAGGATCTGCGATCTGACAGCACCATTTCTCCAAGCCAGTATCGTTACTTCTACAGGAAGGCGAAAGGCGGGTCTTACAGGTCAGTAGCCCACCTAAAGACCAATATCGAACTCGAAGGAATCGAGATAGGGGGCGAGGCATGATGCCATCAGGAAAGAATCAGAGACTCCGCTACAAGCGACGTGAGAATGGCCTCACAGATTATAGGAGAAGACTTCGAATGCTCAGAGGAGGACTTCCAAGAGCTGTAGTCAGGGTGAGTAATACTCAAGTGACCTGTCAAGTAGTCGAATACGCTACTGAAGGAGACAGGGTATTGGTCGAAGTTAAGACTTCCTCGCTCACAGAGAAACACGGTTGGCCTATCGACGCCTCTAGGAAGTCAATACCTGCAAGTTATCTAACAGGTTTTGCAGCTGGGAAGAAGGCAATAACGGCGGGCTGCGATACTGCAATTCTAGACATAGGACTCGCAGCTTCTACCAAGGGCAATAGGGTCTATGCAGCTTTGAAGGGCATGATCGACGCTGGACTGGAAATCCCCCACGGAGAAGATGTTCTTCCTCCTGAGGAGAGGATTATGGGTTCTCATATAGACGACTCACTGGCAACTTACGTTGAAACAACCAAGAAAAGCATCGAGGAGGCAAACGCATGAGTGAAGAGGAAATCGAACAAACCGAGGAGGAAATACCCACTCTAGCATCAGGCCTCGCAATCGCATTCGGCTACGCCGATGCGCCAGAGCCCGAATCAGGAACAAGACGGAGAGGTGGCCCAGACAGATTTGCCGATCTCAGGCAGTGGACTCCAAAGACGAGACTCGGAAGGATGGTTCTTGATGGAGAAATAATGACCTATCAGCAGGCTCTAGCCACTGGCCTGCCAATACGGGAAGTTGAGATTATAGACGCATTGATCCCCAATCTCGAAGAGGACGTCCTCGCAGTGAATATGATACAGAGAATGACTGACTCGGGGAGAAGAGTCCGATTCAACGTACTTTGCGTAGTCGGGAATCACGATGGTTACGTCGGTCTTGCTATATGCAAGGGAAAGGAAGTAGCCAGCACTATACAGAAGGCGATAACAAAGGCAAAACTCGACCTAATACCCGTCATGCGCGGAAACGGCTCATGGGAGTCCGGCCAAGGTCCTGGAAAGAGCGTCCCAATCAAAGTTACAGGGAGATCGGGGTCGACACGCGTGACTCTAATGCCCGCACCTGCGGGTAAGGGGCTAGTCATAGGCGACACAGGGAGAAGAGTTCTGAACAAAGCAGGAGTTACAGACGTATGGTCGAGCACAGCAGGTCAGACCAGGACTACAATCAACTTCGCTCAAGCCACATTCAATGCCCTCAAGCAACTCAACAGGACTCGAATAGGAGATCAGGACAAACTCAGATTGCACATAACCCGTGGGGAGGTGGGTGCATGACCCATCTCGTGATACGAGCTAGAAGTGACAGGGGCGTAGAGCGATCCATACGGGAGACTATGTCGATGCTAAACTTGACAAAAGTAAACCATGCAACGATAATTCCTGACAGGCCAACTTATGCAGGGATGCTCCAGAAGGCAAAAGACTTCGTTACATGGGGCGAAGTCGACGCTAAAACAATCTCCACACTCCTCCGTGAGAGGGGCCGAATGTCTGGTGATAAGCCAGTAACTGACGATGCAATCTCGAGTGGCAGCGAATATGACTCCGTAGACTCCTTCGCATCCGCACTAGCCTCCGGCGATGCTACGATGAAATCCGTCGAGGGGCTAAAACCGGTTCTACGACTTCACCCCCCGAGGGGCGCAAAGGGCTGGGGCGGCATCAAGCGCGCCTACAGCACCGGAGGAGCCTTGGGTTTCAGAGGCGCTGCAATCGCAGATCTCGCTTCAAGGATGGTATGAGGTGTCAAACATGGTTTCACGCACAAACAAATTCAGAGGTCGATCAAGGTATCACGGCCGCGGAAAGAAAGCAGGAAGGGGCGCAGGAAAGAGAGGCGGCAGAGGAAATGCCGGAATAAACAAGCACAGGCTCATGACCCGATTGAAGTATATGCCAAATCACTGGGGGATGCACGGCTTCAACAGGGATCCGAGCCTCCGCAAAGTCCACAATAGCATCAACGTCTCCCAGGTAGATCAAATGATAGACGAGGGTGACAAAATCGACCTAACACCGATGGGATTTGACAAACTCCTTGGGTCAGGCAAGGTCAGCCGAGCGATACACATCACGGTAGAACATGCCTCGTCCAGGGCGATTGAGAAAATCGAGGCTGCAGGCGGCACAGTAAGCATCTCCGACGGAGACGAATTGGAAGAATCCGAAGAGGACTGAAAATCTTAGGTGATGCGTAATGGAGGGCCGCCGACCGAATGTCTTAGGCCTAGTAATCGTGGCTGCGATTTACTGGGGTGCTTTGGTTTGGTGGCAACGAGACCTCCTCTTCGGCGATGATTCTGCAAATCAGACTTGGGCGCTCACGCTTCTCGCCGTCTCATTCCCTTACGTCGGATTCGTAATCTGGGGAGTAAGTTCAGATCTCCCTGAATCTCTAGCCGATTCCGCCTTAGGAAGGTGGCTAAAACCAGTGGTCTGGCTCGCTTCTGTAATTGGAATGGTGGTATGGGGATGGGTCGATGAACAAGCTGTCGGATTCCTTTTGGTTGGAGTAGCATTACTCGGCCTCGCAGCCGGCCTAACTCTTTGTTGTTTGATGTACACCGGCCCAGAATCGAGTAGATTGTACGCGCTCAAGAGGATGGTCGATGTTTACCCTTCCATAGTCAAACCTGAGGGGCATGTCAGATTCAACCAGAAGCTCTGGACAACTGTACTCGTCCTCATCATCTACTTCATGATGACCAATGTCATGATCTGGGGATTATCCGATTCAACTCTCGACGTATTCTCATCTTTCAGAGCCATAATGGCCGGTGCTTCGGGTTCTATCATGCACCTTGGAATCGGCCCAATCGTTACAGCCTCCATCATCATGCAACTGTTCTCGGGTGCCAAGATCATCCAATTGGACCTGCAGGACTCTGCTGACAAGCAACTCTACCAGGGAATCCAGAAGATCCTCGTCCTGCTTATGATTCCCATCGAGTCGATACCCCAGGTATATGGGTTCCTAGATCCGCATGAGAGTCTGATTCTCGATTACGGCATTGGCTGGGCTAACACCATAATCGTAATCCAACTCTTTATCGGCTCATACCTCGTCTTCCTTCTCGACGAATTGGTTTCGAAATGGGGGATCGGGAGCGGTATCTCGCTTTTCATCGCCGCTGGCGTCGCACAGTCAACCTTCGTCGGCACATTGTCTCCTCTGCCTAGCGTCAGCGGAAGCCCCTTATCCTTCGAAAACCCGCCTGCAGGAACACTTCCGATGATATTCTATACACTCAGGAGCGCTACAAACTCGCAACTCGTATCTCAGAATGGATTCGAACAGATTCTCCTGAACCACTCCAATCCAATCGCTGCATTGGTATCCTCGATCGTCGTATTCCTCGTTGTGGCCTACGCCGAGTCATCCAAACTCGAACTCCCATTAGCACACGGGAAGGTAAGAGGCCATAGGGGCCAATACCCGATCAGACTCGTCTATGCAAGCAACATACCTGTCATTCTAATGGCTGCCCTGCTTGCCAACGTAAACATGTTCACGCTTCTTTTCTGGAGTCACCCCGTACTTTCGACTGTCCCAATCCTCGGTAGGAATGGTTGGGGTTCGAAGGCACATTGGTTCGGCAGTTACGAGCCAGGGGCCACAACACCCTCTGACGGCTTTGCATGGTACAGCTCAATGGTCAATGGTGTCGGCGATTGGCTAATTCCTCTATTGAATCAGACGGGAGACGCATACGGCCATAGCCTGGGCCAGGTGATGGTACATGTCTTGACATATGTCACGTTCATGACCTTGGGAAGCATGGTATTCGCCAAGTTCTGGATTGAAACCACAAATATGGGTCCGAAGGATGTCGCCAAGCAGATTGAACGTACTGGCATGCAGATCCCTGGATTCAGGAACAACCCTCAGGTTGTAGAGCGCATACTGGAGAGGTATATACCACCTGTAACGCTCTTCTCCGGGGCCTTCGTAGGCCTTCTTGCCGCTGGGGCCGACCTTCTCGGGACAGTCGGCAATGCAACAGGCACCGGACTCCTCCTGGCCGTAGGCATAATTCTCCGGACATATGAGCAGATCCAGAAGGAACAAGCAATGGAAATGCATCCGGTTTTACGAGAGTTCTTCGGCGCATCATGAAGCCAAAGAATGAGGGTATGCGCCCCAATCCTATGGATGAGGCACACGTCACGTTGATATACGGACTGCAAGTCGCAGGCGCGCTGCGTCTGACGGGCGTTGGAGACTGAACCCCTCGGGGTCGTGATGTCATCTTTCACGTCAGTCGCTGCCGAGGAAGTGCGGTTCCGAACCGAGTTCGGAACTTAGATTGGTGATCCACGACGAAAATCCTCCTGTTTTCAGGAGGTGTGCAAGGTGCGAAAATAACATTCCACCGCTAAGCACTTTATGTTTCAATAGTCAAACGACAACTCAAAACTCCAGCAAGGATCGTGATTACGCTCACGCGAAATCCGGTTGATCCTGCCGGAGGCTACCGCTATTGGAGTCCGATTAAGACATGCGAGTCGAGAGCTTTCGGAGCTCGGCATACTGCTCAGTAACACGTGGGTAACCTGCCCTATGCTGGGGGATAACCTCGGGAAACTGAGAACAATACCCCATAGTCCACTACGCCTGGAACGGTGAGTGGATGAAAGCCCCGGCGGCATAGGATGGGCCTGCGGCGTATCAGGTTGTAGGGGGTGTAATGTACCCTCTAGCCTTCGACGCGTACGGGTTGTGAGAGCAATAGCCCGGAGATGGATTCTGAGACAAGAATCCAGGTCCCACGGGACGCAGCAGTCGCGAAACCTTGACAATGCGGGAAACCGTGATCAGGGGACTCCAAGTGCCAGGAGTAAGATCCTGTGCTTTTCATCTCTCTTCAAAGGATTTGGAATAAGAGGTGGGTAAGGACGGTGCCAGCCGCCGCGGTAATACCGGCGCCTCAAGTGGTAGTCGATTTTATTGGGCCTAAAACGTCCG
>NHIP02000010.1 GCA_002170775.2 Euryarchaeota archaeon TMED192
CGTGAGCGCCACCGAGTACTCGCTGGCATTCACCTCGGCACCAGACTACGAGAACCCGCTCGACGCGGGCGCGAACAACAACTACGTCGTCTACGTGACCGTCAGCGACGGCACCAACACCGGATCCACCGTCCAGTACGCGGTCACCGTCACCGACGTGACGAATGAGAACTCAGTAGGCGCCACGACCGACGCCAACGCAGCGGCCAACACGCTCTCCGAGGCCTCGGCCGACGACGCCGAGGTCGGCATCACCGCATCGGCGACCGACGAGGACGCCAGCGACGACGTCGCCTACAGCATGACGATCGGCACCACGGCCTGCGCCGGATGGTTCGACATCGGCGCGTCCGACGGCATCGTCCGCGTCGACGGCACGAACGAGCTCGACTACGAGTCGGCACCGACCTGCACCGTCACTGTAACTTCCACCTCGGACGACGGCAGCACCAGCACCGCCGACTTCACCATCACGCTGACGGACTTCGACGAGTTCGACGTCTCGACGCCGAGCGACACCGACTCGGACTCCAACAGCGTTTCCGAGAACGTCACGAACGGCGCCTCCGCCGAGATCACCGCCTCCGCCTCCGACAGCGACGGAACGAACAACGGAGTCACCTACGGGATCGCCAGCCAGACCTGCACCGGCGCGTTCACGATCGCCGGATCCACCGGAATCGTCACCGTCTCGGACACCTCCGCGATCGACTACGAGACCGCCACGACCTGCTACGTGGTCGTCAGGGCGACCAGCGCCGACGGCTCCACGGCCGACACGAACTTCTCGATATCCGTCACGGACGCCGACGAGTTCGACGTGGGCTCGGTCTCGGACACCGACGCCGACGCGAACACACTCGCCGAGTCCGTCTCCAACGGCGCCTCCGCGGAGATCACCGCGGCCGCCACGGACGCCGACGGCACCACCAACACGGTGACCTACGCGATCACCGCGCAGTCCTGCTCGGGCGCCTTCGCCATCGGATCCTCCTCCGGAGCGGTCACCGTGGCCGACACCTCCGCGATCGACTACGAGACCGCGACCAGCTGCACGGTCACAGTCACGGCGACCAGCGCCGACGGCTCGACCTCGGACACCACGTTCACCGTGACGCTGACCGACGCCGACGAGTTCGATGTGAGCGCGCCAGCCGACTCCGATTCCAGCGCCAATGAGGTCGCTGAGAACGCAGTTGCAGGCACATCAGCGCACATCACCGCGTCCGCGACAGACGCCGACGGCACCACCAACACCGTGACCTACGCGATCACGGCGCAGTCCTGCAGCGGCGCCTTCGCGGGCGACTCCTCCTCTGGAGTTGTGACTGTGGCTGACTCATCTGGGCTAGACCACGAGACCTCGACATCGTGCACAGTGACCGTCACGGCCACCAGCGCCGACGGGTCCACCGCTGAGACCGTATTCACCGTAACGATCACGGATGCCGACGACACTGCCCCTGTATTCACCTCTGACTCAACTGCGGTCATACAGGAGAATGTGCAAGACGTCGTCGATCTCACGGTCAGCGACACGGACTCCTCAGCAGATCCGGCATACACCCTATCTGGAACCGATGCCACATTGTTCGAAGTGAATTCAGGGACTCTGAGATTCGTATCCGCCACGGGCCAGGACTTCGAGTCCATAACCTGCGCAGCGAACCCCTGCGTCGTCATAGTGACTGCAACAGACACTGGCGGCAACACCGCCGATCAGACGGTCGTAGTCTCCATCACGGATGCCGACGATGAGGCTCCAGTATTCACCTCCGCATCCAGCGTGTCAGTATCGGAGAACGAACAGATCAACCACAATGTCACGACTTCCGATGTCGATTCCAGCACTGCGAACTACATCGTCTACGGCGGAGCAGACTCGAGCCTGTTCTCGATCGACGGAACCACGGGCGCCCTGACTTTCACTTCGTCGGCCGGGCAGGACTTCGAGTCCATTACCTGCGCGTCCAACCCGTGCGAGGTGATAGTCAGAGCATCCGACACGAACGGCAACTCTGTCGACCAGACGATTCAGGTCACTGTATCCGATGCAGACGAGTTCGACGTCACAGATCCTGTGGATACCGACTCAGACGCCAACGAGATATCCGAGAGTGCATCCAACGGCGCCTCGGCCGAGATCACCGCATCCGCATCGGATGCTGACGGCACCACCAACACAGTGACCTACTCGATCACCGCGCAGTCCTGCTCGAGCGCCTTCGCGATCGACTCCTCCTCCGGAGAGGTCACCGTCGCGGACAACTCTGCGATTGACTACGAGAGTGCGACCAGCTGCACAATCACCGTCACGGCCACCAGCGCGGACGGCTCGACGGCGGACACCACGTTCACCGTTACGATTACCGATGCCAACGAGGCTCCCATCCAAGCGCCAACCGACTCCGATGCAGATGCTAACACTGTGTCTGAGGACGCGGTTNCCGGAGATTCGGCGCACATCACTGCGATTTCCACTGATGCAGATATCACGGACACGATATCGTACTCCATCACAGGCCAATCCTGCGCCGGCGCCTTCGAGATCGACTCCTCCTCCGGAGCGATCACCGTCGCCGACACCTCCGCGATCGACTACGAGGCCTCGACCAGCTGCACGATCACCGTCATGGCCACAAGTAGCGATTCATCCACAGCGAACACCACGTTCACGGTGACCATCACGGACGCCGACGAGTTCGACGTGGGCGCAGTCACGGACACCGACTCAGACGCCAACACCCTGTCGGAGGACGTCTCCAACGGCGCCTCCGCCGAGATCACCGCATCCGCGACAGACGCCGACGGCAGCACGAACACCGTGACCTACGCGATCACCGCGCAGTCCTGCAGCGGCGCCTTCGCGATCGACTCCTCGTCGGGAGCGATCACAGTCGCCGACACGAGCGCGATCGACTACGAGTCCGGCACGACCTGCACGATCGACGTCACGGCCACCAGCGCCGACGGCTCGACCTCGGACACCACGTTCACTGTGACGCTGACCGACGTCAACGACCAGACGCCGACCTACACGTCGGCCGACACGACGCCGTCCGTCGCGGAGGGCACCACCGCCGTCGAGACGGTCGCCATCACGGACACCGATACGGGCGACTCCAACACCTGCGCCCTCACAGGCCAGGACTCGAGCCTGTTCACCTGCACCGTGAGCGCCACCGAGTACTCGCTGGCGTTCACGTCCGCCCAGGACTACGAGAGCCCGCTCGACGTCGGCGCCGACAACACCTACATCGTCTACGTGACGATCAGCGACGGCACCAACACTGGCTCCACCGTCCAGTACGCGGTCTCTGTGACTGACGTCGACGAGACCGACGTGGGCGCCACCACCGACACCGACGCGTCNGCCAACACGCTCTCCGAGAGCGCGGCAGACGACGCNGAGGTCGGCATCACCGCATCCGCGACCGACGACGACGCAAGCGACGACGTCGCGTACAGCATGGCCACCAACACCACGGCCTGCGCCGGATGGTTCGACATCGGTGCGACCGACGGAATCGTACGCGTAGACGGCACGAACGAGCTCGACTACGAGAGCGCCACGAGCTGCGCGGTCTATGTCACAGCCACATCGGACGACGGCAGCACCAGCAGCGCGGAGTTCACGATCACGCTGACCGACTTCGACGAGTTCGACGTCACAGCGCCTACGGACATAGACGCAGACTCCAACGAGATATCTGAGGATGCATCCAACGGCGTGTCAGCCGAGATCACCGCGTCGGCCTCCGATGCTGATGGCACCACGAATGCCATCACGTACAGCATACTGGCACAATCCTGCACGGGCGCCTTCACGATCGACTCCTCCTCAGGGGAAGTCACTGTGGCGGACACCTCCGCGATCGACTACGAGATCGCGACCAGCTGCACCATCACAGTCAGGGCTACCAGCGCGGACGGATCCACGGCGGACACCACGTTCACGGTGACCATCACGGACGTCAACGATCAGCCGCCCACCTACTCGTCCGCGGATACGGCACCATCAGTCGCCGAGGGCACCATGGCCGTCGATTCAGTAACTGTTTCAGACGCCGACACCGTAGGGGCATACACGTGCAGCCTGAGCGGCGACGACGCCTCAATGTTCGAGTGCACGGTATCGGGCGATACCGTCACGCTCTCATTCAGTAGCGCACCGGACTACGAGAACCCCTCTGACGCAAATGCAGACAACGTATACGAGGTAAGCATGAGTATCAGCGATGGCTCTGCAACCGGCAACGAGATCGCATACTCCGTCACAGTGACCGATGATCCTCCGGAGGGAGAACTCCTAATCTCGGGAGACGCATATGACGGTTCGACACTGACTGCCGACACATCTCAGATACTCGATGCAGACGGCTCGCCAGGAACATTCCAGTGGCATATGGACGGATCACCAATACCCGGCGCCACAGGCACATCATACACCATCGGGGAATGCTGCGACGTTCTGGGCTCCGTCTACTCGGTAACCATCACCTACACCGATCAAATGGGAACAATCGAGTCGCTATCCAGCGAGAACACCNCACCAACAACACTCAACCCTGCCAATGACCTTGACGAAGACGGCATATTGAACGGGGACGACCCGGATGTCGATGGCGACGGGGTGGATGACGCAAGTGACGGCATGCCATACGATGAGAACGAGTCGGCCGACACCGACAACGATGGAATCGGCAACAATGCGGACACCGACGACGACAACGACGGAATAGAGGACTCAGTCGATCTCTTCCCGCTAGACTCAAGCGAGAGCACGGATGCAGACAGTGACGGAATCGGCGACAACTCCGACAACGACGATGACAACGACGGACTCGTCGATGACAGCGAGCCAGAAGGCTGCCAGTATGTCTCAGATTGCGACTCTGACGGAACCAACGATCTCCAAGACGCCTTCCCGACCGATTCAAGCGAGAGCACAGACACAGACGGCGATGGAATCGGCAACAATGCGGACACTGACGATGACGGCGATGGAATGGACGATTCCAGCGACGCGTTCCCGCTGGATCCGGCCGCAGACGTAGATACCGATGATGACGGACTTCCCGATGAGCTGAATGGGCTATCCGCGACAGGACTCACCGAGGACACCGACGACGACAANGACGGCGTCGACGACACGGCCGACGACTTCCCGCTCGACGCATCGGAATCATCCGACAGCGACAACGACGGCATCGGCGATAACGCGGACACCGACGACGACAACGACGGCGTGGCCGACGCGGACGATCCTTTCCCGAACAACGCGGGTGAGACCCGAGACGCTGACGGCGACGGCATCGGCGACAACGCGGACACCGACGACGACAACGACGGCGTCATCGACGTCAACGACCAATTCCCAGAAGACGACTCTGAGAGCATCGACACTGACGGCGACGGCATCGGCGACAACGCGGACACCGATGACGACGGCGACGGAGTTGCCGACGACAATGCGGATCTCCTAGAGCGACTGGAGGGCCAGGAAGGATTCATCCTCATACTGGCTGCTGGCCTGCTGATAACCGCACTGATCGCTATACTGGCGATTGTGACGCTCATCAGGGTCCTGCAGAGGCTCGACCAAGACGGCGACGGAGACTTCGATATGGACGATGTCAAGATCCTCGGACGCAGGATGTTGGGGAAGGACCAGATCGACGAGTCAATGCGCAAGAAGTGATGATTCTGACTCGTAGCCCTCATGGGCGTCAGATGAGAAGCGAGGCGAACAAGATGGCCGTCAGGCTGAACAGATTCTTCAAGATCCATTGTTAGACCGGTCTTTTCGCATCTCCATGTGCTTGACCTGGTCGCGCATCCATGAATCTGGGTTACCGCTGTCGTACCACGAGTGATCCGAGAGNTCGACTGCCCGGAGTCCATGGGTTTCGGATAAGCCCAGCATGAACGCAATCGATTGCAACTCGCCGTGTTCCTCGACACTGAAACTCTCCAAAATGGAAGAACTCTCTTTGGGGAATAGATACCTCCCACAAAGAGCCAAGTCGCCTCTATAATCGTCCTTATCGGGTTTCTCAACTATCGATACGACGCTGCCATCGGCAACTTGTGCTATTCCGTAAAGTGACGCTATATCACTTCCCACGGAGACAACGCCCACGCAAGGAGTCTCATTTGCCATGTAGTCCTCCACCATTCTCAACGATGCGGTATTAGCCGCCATGTGATCGTCCCCCTCCACATTTTTTGAGAGCAGCACGTTGTCGCCCAAGAGGACGAGGAAGTCGCCATCAATATGCCCTAGGGCGACAGAAATTGCATCTGCAACTCCCCCAGCTGATTCTTGGATGTGGACCGAGAGGTCTAAGCCTTCAGGAACAAGCCGTAATTCTGAACGGCTGAGATCCTTTCTCACACTTTGGTCGTAAGGTTCGTTCCCCTGGCTCATTATAGCATCAAAAATGCCTTTCTTACGCGGGGAAAGTACAAGATGCACTTTGCTGATACCTGCAATGACGCACTCCTCGAAAAGATGCTTGATGATGGGCACATCGAATAGCGGGAGGAATTCTTTGGGGGAGAATAGGGTGGCAGGCAGCATACGGGTGCCTCTGCCGCCGGCCAAGATGACGGCTTCATTCACATGGCCCATGGGTCCGGGCAGGAGTATACCTATTCAATCAAGCCGTCAGTCGAAGGTGACCATCAAGAGCCCTCTGAACATGGAAAGGCCGTGGCCAGCGTCACTGTGATTATGCCTGTCAAGGATGAAGAAGAGGGTCTTCGACTCCTTGTGAGTGAATTCAGGGCGTCCCCCTTGGCAGAGCGAAAAGACCTCTCATTCATCATAGTCGTCGATGGACGTTCATCGGATATGTCGAGAGAAGTCTCTGAGACTCTCACAGATTCTGTAATCGATCAAAGTGAAAGGCACGGCAAGGGGGATGCGATAAAGGCTGCAATATCGAAGTGGTCAGAGAATCCTACGGAACTTCTTGTTATGATGGACGCCGACGGCTCATATCAGTGGAAAGATGTTGAAAATGTGATTGAGGCTTTGGAATCAGGCGCAGAGGCAGTCACAGGCGTGCGTCTCAGGGGCGCATTCACCAGGGTAGAGGGCATGAGCCTCCTACACCACATGGGCAATCATGCGTTGGCAATGTCCGCGAGCATAAGGAATAGAAAAAAGATACAAGATCTATGCTCTGGGCTATGGGGTTTCACTAGAGAAGCCATAACAAAAATAGCCCCTACAGCACAGGGATTCGATTTGGAAGCAGAGTTGCACGGCAGAGTCAGGTTAGAGGGAATCCCCCTCGTCCAGATCCCCATCGACTGGAGGTGTAGGGTCGGCGGTACGAGCAAACTCCGCTCTTTCGTAGATGGTTTCAGGATACTCGTCCGAGTCATCAGGACATAGAATCGGACTTCAGCATCGGCTCAAGAACGTCGATCATGGCAGCCATGACACGCTCAGACTCATCCCGAGTGCCACCTGTGGTTCGTAATGTAACTCTGGTTTTCGATTCAGTACCCGAGTTCCGGATGGCGAAAGACCACTCCACTTCGCCACTGTGTCTTAGCAGCAGAAGACCGCTCTCACCTTCCACATTCACTCTTCTGACACCTTCCGCCCTCGTATCCAAGCTCCGGATAATCGCATCGAGAACCAAATTCCCGGGCTCGCCATCGGGGTCCCAGAGCGCTCTATTCGATGGATGTATGGAGTATGTCAAATTCAGTGACGTGGAAGATGAAGCTATTTCAGACCAATTCTGACCGTGTGATCCAATGAGCCTGAGGAACTCCAGCATCGTCTTGACCCCGTCGCCCCAGAGCCCCGTTTTCGAACCTATCTCATGTTTCAGTATCACATGGCCGGAAGGCTCAGCACCGACGACATTGTCAGTCTCCAAGTCACCCATTAGAGCATGCTGCAGCCACCTGTCGCCAACACCCGTTTCAGTCACGCGACCGGTACCGAGACTCCTGAGATTCTCTGAAACGTCGAGTGCAGATTCGATGGTCAGTGCAGCTGAGAAATAATTCTCATCCGCGCAACTGCGTGAAAAAAGTCGCAGAAAGCCATCTCCCCCAATTACGAGGGCACCATCGCCATTCGAGGATATCAGGAAGCACCTATCTCCGTCGCCATCGAAGCAGAATCCGAGCACACTCCCTCTCGGCGAGGGTTTCAACATGCGTAGAAGGGAATGATTGGATTCTCTGCATTCGCCCCATTCTATCACTTCTCCCTCGGAAAGAGAGCCGGCCCCGCAATTCAGATTGATGGCAGCACTCCTGTCACTCGCTTCTCTGCACGGGAAACCAGCCTCAGAAATCATGTCAGCAAGCCAGGTGGATATCCATCCGCCCGAGCCATCAACCAGAAAGCCCTCGTCAGGAATCAACCCCCTCCTTCCAAAATCGATTAGCATGCCTCTGATCAGTTGGATGTATGTGTTGTTGGATATGCGCTCAATCTCTGACTCACCACCGTTGTCTTCGGTTTCGCGAAATAGGCCATTTTCAATTGCAGACTCCTCCTCGACAGTGGGTTTCCTCCCGTTTTCAAATAGAATCTTCACGCCCGTGTCCTCTGAAGGATTGTGACTTGCCGTAATCATGACGCCCAGCTTAGCCTCTTGAGCGAGCATAGCATATTGGAGGCCCGGGGTAGACGTCTCCCCCAATACCATGATTTTCCTGCCGGTCTTGCTGAGGGAATCAATTGCGGATTTAGCCAGCTCGGGATTGCTCGGCCGTCTATCCCACCCAATTACGACTGACCCGGCATCCGCCACCTTCGATGCGGAGAAGGCAATCTCGCCGCATAGGTCCTTGCTGAACAGCCTCTCTGAATTGAATGAATGAAGCGGGTCAGCAACAGAATCGACGTATCCGATACCGCGAACACCGTCCGTTCCGAAGATGCCCATCGGAGATCAACTCGCAGGGCTCCAATAACCCGTAACGGTGGTGTTTGGGGGAACGGCGCTTGAGAGGGGTATGACTGCCCCGGGATTCGTCACCACGTTGCAACCTAACTCACTCAAGTCGCCTATCATGGCCCCCAACTTACGCATGCCCGTGTCTATTGTCGAGCCATCGGAGAACCGTAAGGGTACGTTGCCCCTATCCAGCCTCACATTGGAAATTTTGGCGCCAGCACCCAAATTCGAGTTAGAACCCAGAATCGAATCTCCTACGTAGTTGAAATGAGGGGCCTTTGAGCCGGGCATCATGAGCGTGTTCTTGATTTCAGAAGAGTGTCCAACCACACATCCGCTGCATACGTATGAGCCGGGACGAAGATATGCTCCGTGCCTAATCTCGGCGCCTGCCTCCACGTATGCAGGGCCCTCTATTCTGACATGAGGCCCGATATACGCCTCATCATGCACGAAAACTGGTCCTTTGGAATCGTCGATATCCAAACCCTCCCTGTCCGAACCACCCGCCTCTCTTGCGAGATCAGCGATACGGTGCATGAGTCCAGATTCCGATTTAGGATCCATAAGCCTCCACGGTCGCTCCTCGTCAGAAAGCCACCCCCACTCGGGATGCCCGGTGATTGCCGTGAACAATTCCATACCCCCCGTCACCGCGCAATCATCTTTGATTCTTCTCCGCCCCCGAAGCGCACCTATAGGTGGAACGTCTAAATCAGAAATGATGCGGGCAAGGGGATAATGTGCGGAATATTCGGCACAATAGGCGACGACGCAGCCATGCGTACGTTGGAGGGTCTGAGGAGGCTGGAATACAGGGGCTACGACTCTGCAGGACTGGCTGCGCTTTTCGATACGTCCGATAAGGAAGCCAGGGTGGAGACGGAGCGTGCTGTTGGGTATGTTTCCGATTTGGTGAGCAAGGTCAATGGCAGGTTCAAGAACAGTGTGATTGCGATAGGACACACTCGATGGGCGACCCACGGAGGCGTCACAGAGGTCAATGCGCACCCCCACTCTAGCGCAGATGGCCTGATGAGCGTCGTCCACAACGGAATAATCGAGAATACCAGCGAACTGCTCTCCGAGATCAACGAGTCCGGCTATTCCATGACGTCAGAGACCGATACCGAACTAATCGTCCACCTTTTGCACGAGGCACTTGGGGAACAAAGGACCCCAGAGGCAGCATTGGAAGCATTCCAGAATGTGATTGGACGCTTGGAAGGCGCATGGGCCATCGCAGTCATCGTCTCGGGGATGGATGGTATCCTGATTGCGAAGAACGGGGCACCTCTAGTCATCGGCCGATGTGAAAACTGTGTCTCTATCTCCTCCGATCCCATGCCCCTGTACGGCTCATGCTCAGAGGTAGCCTACCTCGATGATGGGGATATCGCATATGTGTCGCAGCAGAAGGTGGACGTGATTTCAGAGTCAGCAGAGCTAACCTTCGCGCCTCATCAGGGGGACTATTCCCCCGAGGATCCCGGCGTATTCGCACACATGATGCTCAAAGAGATACACGATCAGCCCACAGCGTTTCAGAACGCAATAGCAGGGCGCGTTTCAGCCGATGGAACGAATGCAATGCTCTCAGGGTTCCAACTCGGCTCCGAGGAACTTAGGAAATTAGACAGAATAAACCTAGTTGCCTGTGGTACTGCATTTTTCGCGGCGCAACTCGGGGTCCGATACATCAGGAGATTGAGCGATATCCCTGTCGAGGCATATCTGTCGAGCGAGTTTCCCGTAGAATCTGTGGGCGGAAAGAATACGCTAACCATAGCAGTAACCCAGTCAGGGGAGACTAAAGACACGCTCGATGCGCTCACAAGAGCCAAGGTGGCCGGGGGGCATGTATCCTCGATATGCAATGTCATTGACTCCACAATCGCACGCTTCGCAGGGAATGGTGCTTATCTCTACGCTGGCCCGGAGTACTCGGTCGCGTCTACGAAAGCCTTCACCAATATGTCTGCAGTGCTCATGTTACTTGCTTTGACGCTGTCTGAAAACGACAACGAAGAACGAGCACGAGTGATCAGGGGCCTGAGGGAGATGCCACAGAGGATGTCGAGCTACCTCCACTCGGAGATCGATTTCGAGTCAATTGTCGATATTCTCGTCGATTCCAAAACCGTCCTATTCATCGGCAGAGGACCGAATTCGCATATCGCCAGCGAGGCAGCTCTCAAGATGATGGAGATCACATATCTTCCTTGCATAGCATACCCCGGGGGCGAACTCAAGCACGGACCCATTGCATTGATTGAGGAAGGCACCCCTGTTATCGCAATAGCCCCCGATGACTCGCACCACCCTAAGATGGAGGCAAATATCAGGGAGTGTGCATCGAGAGGTGCGAATGTGATCTTGCTAACCAACAGAGAGACATCAGTCGAGGATTACTGCGCCAAAGTAATCCGAACTCCCTTCACGGACCCTTTCCTGTCCCCCTTCATGTCTATCATGCCGCTGCACCTTCTCGCATATCATCTGGCCGTGCGACTTGAGAGGAATGTAGACCGTCCGAGAAATCTGGCGAAATCCGTCACAGTGGTATGACGTGGATGGCGAGAAATGTCGGATAAGATAGAATTCCTTCTTCGCAAGGCCAATGAAGAACAAGACCACCAAGAAGTGGTCCGGATAGCATTTGAGAACAGAGCCGATTTGAACAAGAACTCTCTGAACCTATCAATCAGGTCGGCTTATTCGCTGGGGGATTTCAAGACCGCCCTAGACTTATCCAGGGAGGCATCAAAATCACATCCGAATGAGTCGATGTTTGTTCTTTTCGAAGCAAGATCACTCAACCAGATGGGCGAGAAGAACAAGGCTCTCGACGTATATGGGCGATTAGTAGCATCTCACCCCGATGTCCAAGAACCATACATAATGCTTGCAAGAGCGAGGTATTCGGAAGGCGATTATGAGGGTGTGATAGGCAAGATAGACGAGTGGCCGGGTGTATCGGAGGAACAGATTCCAATGCTCATTCTGAAAGCCAGGTCATTCCAAGCCCTTGCATCCGATGACGAGGCGCATGATGAATGGGCGAAAATCGTGGTTCTCGATCCAGAAAATGTGGAAGCACAATACAGGATGGGGCAAATCGATTACAATAAAAGGAGGTATGCCGATGCGAAAGAGAGGTTGGAGGCGACACTACAAATCGATCCAGAATACAGGGCAGCACGTCGTCTCATCGGATTGTGCTACGATGCACTAGGGGAAACTGGAATTGCCTCTGAATGGCTCCTCAAGGAGGCTATTTCCGAGCCACTATTGTACTCCAACTGGTTAAAAATCGTCGATGTATTCCTCAAGGAGGGCAACGAGGAAGCATGCCGCGAACTAATTGAGAGAATACCGGGGCATGTAGGGGAGAATCACAAATCGGTTTGGTTCCCATTCCTGCTTTCAAAGAGCATCGGATGGTCAGAGCGTTCCCATGAACTGTGGTATTCAGTTTTGGAAAAAATCTCTATCAANGCTGATACATTAGAGGAGGTAGTTGGAGACCTCCTTGGTTTAGGCGAAATACGACTAGCACTCGATGCGATTGATACTGCTGAAGAACATGGTATCGATACGTCCGCCGTATTGCCGGCCATCCAAGAAATTTCCAAAGTCACAGGATATGAGCTTGAGGACATAAGGGAGGAGGAAAATCTTCTAACAACTGAGATGGCATTGGACGCAATTGTCAGAAAATGCTCCGGTTTCAGGATAAAGAAACCCTCTAAATGGCCCATATCCGTCCTTCACATCAGCTCAAGCATGGGCCAAGGAGGTGCTGAGCGACAGCTCTTGGCCCTCGCTAAGGCCCAGGTCCAAGACCTCCGTTTTTCCAAAGTGATGCTACTCACATATGCCAATCAAGACATTGAGACTACGTATCTGAGGGAGGCAGAAGCCGCGGGAGTCGAACTTCATTTTTACTCAGACCCGCTGAACCATGCAAGGGAATTCCCTGAATCCAAAGTAAGGATTCCGGACTCACTGACCAAATTACTGCCTTCCAGATTTGTAAGGGACTTGAATCCAATGACCCGTGCGATAGACGTCTTAAGGCCAGGAGTCGTACATCTCTGGCAAGATGAGACCAACATCATAGGGGGAATCGCCTGTCTGTGGAATCGCGTACCTGCCACAGTAATGTCCTGCAGATCTATGAGGCCAGATGGAAAGACTATGCTGCATATCCGGAACCGGCCGTATCTACTCAGAGCGTACAAGACCCTTCTCAAGGACTCAAGATTCAATCTGATCATAAACTCTGAAGCGGGTGCTAGAAGCTATTCCGATTGGATCGGAATAGATGAAAAAAGAGCATCCGTGATTCGCAATGGATACGATTTCAAGTCGTTCAAGCCCGATGATTCGAGGATAGTCTCAACATATCTGAAAGAAAACGATGTCCCTGATGACGCTCTTATCGTGGGTAGCGTGTTCAGATTCGTACCAGAAAAGCGCGTAGGTCTTTGGATTAAGGTTGCTCGCGAAGTCATATCTGAATCTGAAGATACCTACTTCATCGCCGTAGGGCATGGATCAGGATTGGAAGAAGCCAAATCTCTCGTGAAGGAATATGGATTAGAACACAGAATCCTTTTCCCGGGAAGGACGAAGGACGTGCCTTCGTGGTTGGGGGCATTCGATGTATTTCTGCTCACATCAAGAATAGAGGGGCTGCCTAATGTGCTAATCGAAGCCCAGTCTGCAGGAGTTCCAGTGGTCTCCACTGTCGCCGGGGGATCCCCTGAGACATTCATAGACGGAATTACTGGCTATCTGTCTGCATCGGATGACCCCGATGATCTCGCGAAGGCAGTATCATTGATTCTCCAAGATAGCAAATGGAGGCACTATGCGGCCAGCGAATCATCGGACTTCGTCCGAGAAAACTTCGATGTAGATACGATGGCTGATAATTATGCTAAGGCCTATTCGAACCTCACCGATGACTCCCACAAGCGATGGATGGAAAGTCGAACGGTAATGGACAGGCTTTTGATGAGGAGTTGAGGAAAATGGCCGTGAACAGGACTCTTGTGACTGGCGGGGCTGGATTCATCGGCTCACATATATGCGATTCTCTGCTTGAAATCGGGGATGAGGTAGTTTGTATCGATGACCTCTCAACAGGCTCTATGGAAAATATCTCACACCTCTCGAATAATCCTAAATTCAGGTTCGTGGATATCGACATAAATGACTCAAGCAGATTGTTGGAGGAGCTAGATGGAGTTAGCAGAGTCAGTCATCAGGCCGCTATAGGCTCTGTACCGAGGTCCGTGAAAGATCCATCCACCACAATGAGTGCGAATGTTATGGGTACCTTGTCCCTACTTGATTGCTGTAAAAAAACGGATGTCAGGAAGGTAGTATTCGCAAGCAGCTCATCCGTCTATGGCGATAATCAGGATTTACCGAAAGTCGAGACAAAGACTGGAAAAGCACTGTCGCCCTATGCCCTATCAAAGTCAATCGGGGAGAATATGATGAGGCTTTATTCTGAAATCCACGGGTTTGACACTATTTGCCTCCGCTACTTCAACGTTTTCGGTCCAAGACAGTCCCCCAATGGGCCATATGCCGCAGTGATCCCTTTGTTCATTCAGAATGCGATTTCTGGAAAGAAGTCGAAAATTTTTGGAGACGGCCTCCAATCTCGTGATTTTTCATATGTCTCGAACGTCGTCGATGCAAACGTAAGGGCACTTTCTCTAGACGAGAAAACTGGTCAAAACTTAGTAATGAACATCGCATGCGGCGGAAAGATAACTGTAAGCGAGTTACACGATTCGATATCCAGAATAATCCATGAGAAGGATAATTCAAACAAGATCATTCCACCAGAAATGCTCCCGCCAAGGGAAGGCGACATACTCCACTCATTGGCGAATATAGGACAAGCAACATCCAATTTAGGCTACANCCCAACTGTCTCCGTTAAAGAAGGGCTCGAAAAGACCGTTTCGCATCACCTCAAGACTCTCGGGGGCCTCTGAGTGAAGACAGAGGTGTCCTACGAAGAAGATCAAATGAGAATCGCCCTCATCCCAGAGGACGACGACAATCTGGTCCCATCGGAAAAATACAGGATGTTTCAGAGAGAATTCAGCATTTCTTTGCCCAAGGGCGTCAAAGACATTCATCCCGATCTAGTTGCCCTGGCAACCATACTGGTCGTCAATCCATTCGTGGGGAATCGTCTAGTTCCTCCGCTCAAGGTGTCCAGTCGTTTTCAAATCGCAGCCAATTCAGTTCTCAGCAGATACAAGATATCTGACCATGTGGATCCTCTTCTATCTCCAAGGGAGCAGCCCTCGACATCGATACCTATGCTCGCATTCAGTGGTGGCGTAGACTCTACCGCGGCCTTGAGTGTAATGCCCAAGAACACGGTTTCGATTTTCATGGACCGCCCCCTAAAAGGAAAATCGCTCTACAACCCACAGGCTGCGCATCTCGCAGTGGAATCCCTCAAAGATATAGGATATGTATCTGAATCCTTCCAATGCGACTTGGAATACGTTCGTCACCCTGTAGGATTCCCAACGGACCTTTCCAATGGGGTCCCTGCGATATTGCTGGCCGATCATTTCAACGCATCCTCGATTGCCTTCGGAACAGTACTAGAATCTGCATACGGCATTGGCCATGAAAGATACCGGGATTATCCCATAGGAGCCCATTACACGTTCTACTCGACACTCTTCAATGCAGTCGGGCTGCACCTTTCCCTGCCTATGGCTGGCGTGAGCGAGGTTGGGACTGCGATGATCGTCGAAAAATCCCCAATCGGATTTGTAGCGCAGAGCTGTATAAGGGGGACAATGAACAACCCTTGTCTGAAATGCTGGAAGTGCTTTAGGAAAGCCACATTGGGTCGCGCGCTTGACCTAGATAGCGGATCACCNGCAACGATTAGCAGCNTNCTTTCAAGAGAAGTAAAGTCGAAACTTCTTGCCTATCCGATAAGTCATGAGAACGTAGTCGCATTTTCCATGCGNAGATACCCGCGCGAAGAAATCGATTCAGATGATTCGAGGATACTAGACAGCCTTCTTGAAAGAGTCAAAGGCATATCGGATCTAGATTTCTTAACCAGNTGGTATAAGCCATCTCAGATACTCGTGCACTCATCTTGGAGGGAAGATTTCACACACAAAATACTCGATTTCCTCGAGGTCATGCCTCCTAAAGAATCATCCGAGATAGAATCTTGGTCCATGGATTCTTTCTTAGCCGATCCATCTACAGTTTCTGCGCATGATCAGCTTGAAGACCTATTCAACGAGCCCTAGCCTCTGATAAGATCAGCGACTGATTGGGCACCATTCCTCACTTCCATTTTTTCGAAAGCCGAACGCATGTCGTTACGAACCTGTTGATCCATAATCCTGTCAACCGCTGCAGTTATCGATTTCTTGGTGCGATCCTTCAGCACAATCATACAACCAAGATCGCCTGCTGCTTGAACACGCGCTGACTGATCGTCACGCTTAGTTTTTAGATTCGGGAACATAATTGTTGGAATGCTGAATTGAACAGCCTCATGATATGAGTTGTAACCACCTGCAAGAATGGCAAAATCAACATCCGCGAAGTACCTTGAATTGGGAAAGTCCCTCAGCGTCCTGATGCGAGGGTGATCGAAAACCCGTCTCTCCCCAATAACTGATTCGCCATACACGACATAAGCCGAAGGATGGCTTGCAATCGCATCCAATGAGTTGCTGAGCTCGTCCGATATCTCATTGATCTTGCCAGCCCCTAACTGAACATAAGCAAGAACTGCCTCCTCTGGAATGCCAAGCCTCTTTCGCAAACTGCCCCTGGGGTATATGTTATGTTGATCTGAAAGTAAAATCGGATCACATCGAACTAATTTGGTCAAAGAATCAACTTCATTCATGGCTTCTACATGAACCGAATCTCCAGGCCTAACAACAAAGTCGAATACCGACATTCTGCCTTCTGGCAAGGGTTTTGCAGACGTGTTTTCGCCGGCCCTTCTCAACCAGTATCTCGATACGCCATCTAGTTGTTTTAGGACCTCAGTCATCCCTTTGTACGGATACGCCCCGTCGAACAAGAACGCCTTCGGGCGGTGCTGTTCTAGAACTGATAGAAACAAATCGGAGAACATTGAATTCCATTCAGCAGGAGACATGTCTGCGTATCGATATCTGCCAGGTAAGTGATACGCTAGAGCGCCTATGTCTGAAAGATAGTGCAGTGTGGGCATGGTTGTCAAGAACACCAACTCAACATCGGGATCTTCACGTCTAATCCTCTCAGCAATAGCGTAGCACCTTGCAAAATGGCCGAATCCGACGCCATTTGTTGGAAAGAAGAGTATGCTATTCGAAGGCTTGTATTTGATGATGGGTTGAGGGGATTCAGATGCATCAGATCCCTCGCTCGGCATTCTTTCCGATCTTAGCCTCAGCCCCTCTCTGAGAATCCTGAACGGAAGTGAAGGAATCCTTGACGGCTTTCTGTAGGCATCCACAAGTATCGATCCAAGTACATATTCCGCAGACTGCTTCATGATGGCTGACGAATTGATGGATTTCTCCTGAGGCGTGGATCCCGCCTCGGTGTCATCTATGTCTAGATTAGGCTCTAGCGGAGCAACTTCTGTATCAATCTCTTCACTCGAATCAACTTCAACGAGACTCCTTTTTGCATGTCGCCGGGCAACAGCCTCCTTTGACCACTGGCTTAAGTGGATGGTTATCTCATCAGGGACCTCTGCGATTGCCATCATGTCCAGGACTATGTCGCGCCTCTCAGCCTGTTTGTAGCCTCTTAGGGATTTGGAGATTGAGGGNAGNGGGTCATATTGTTGCAGAGGATCAATCATTTGAGCAGTTTCAAATGCATCAACCAATCTGTCTAGGGAAATTTGACATCTACATTTGTTTACGAAATGGTCTCTGAGACGTAATCCATGGCTCTCTGCGATAGCATAGGTGTCGAGAGCATCCTTATGCTTCTCCATCCGTATTTTCGATCTAGCAGAGATATCCAGTCCCTTCGAATCTCCGAATATCCAGGCTATTCTCCCGTTGAATGAAGCGGAACGCCAATTTTTCGAATTGTACTTCTTGCTCGATCGCCTTCGGAAGTAACGTCCAAGACGACCCATTAGCCGTTCCAGTTCGAGAGAGTATTTGAGAATGAGGCAATGAGGANCAGNTGGGANATGACGCGGATACTGTGGATAACCGGTCGAAGATTGACGTCTGATTTGGCGTCAAGCACAGAGATAGGCCTATTCGANGCCCTCNAATCCAGAGGCCACGATATTGAAATCCACTATCCTGGAGATTCCGATAAAATACCGTTTGACAGAGACGGGATTCACCCCTCCTTGAATAACTCTGGCTTGAGGGGATTCAAATCTAAACTTGCTAGTAAATCTGCGATTAAGATCATCACTGATGCCTCGAAAGACGATGCTCCAAACCTGTTCGTGGACTGGAGACTTGTACCATGGATGAGCGTGGAACTATCCAATTACCCTNCCAACTGGTTCATTATCGACCGTGGACCACCTGCAGACAGCGGCATATTAGGAAAATTACAATGGAGGTANTGGATGAAATCTTGGAGAATAGCAGGAGACAGTGCTTCNGGNGGAATGGTGGTTTCNGATGAGCATGAAAAAATTGTGAGGCCNNANTCGNGACAANANATACCAATCTGTTCATTGAGCGGAGGGGTCAAGAAATCAAATATCACATCCCAACGAAGAACCAAACCAGATGAAACCCTGAATTTGGTGTATATCGGGAGGATCGACAGGAATAGGGGCGTCAGGAATCTGGTTAGCATACTCGATTGGGCAGAAAAAAGAGACATAGCCCTGAACATGCATATTGCAGGGGAAGGGGATGAGTCAGAGTCTCTCCGGAACGACCCCAGGATAATCCATCACGGGTTTCTCGATAGTGAAGACATCCATCTCCTCCTCTCACAATGCGATGTAGGACTTCTGCCGATGCCGCCTGGCCCGGTATGGAGCACTTCCAGCCCCCTTAAATTGGCAGAATACGCAGCAGCAGGACTCGCGGTTGTGGGTGTTAATCACCCAGGGCACTTGCTTCCAGGATCTCGAGAATGGATGGATCTTGGCCCTGTTGATGATTGGTGGAGTAAAGGGATTAGCAGATTCAGCGAACTCTCGCCTGAAGAATGGAATAGCGTGCATAATTCAGCTACAACTGCTGCTAAGGAACTCACCTTTGAGAGACTAGCAGAGAGGTTAGAGGGGTTTATTGAATCAGTCAGATGATTCTCTCATTGGCCTCCAAATAGAAAGGTCCCTGCCCACGATCATCTTCAACATGGCTGAATATACGGACAGAGCCCCATTTGCGACAATCAGGAAGAGAGAACCAGCAATAACCATGAGATATTTTGAATTTAAACCTTGAAAATGAGGCCCATCAAAGAATCCATAGACAACACCAGTGGTTGTAACAAATGCAAGTAACAAAGCGATTGGCATTATGGCGTAAAGGTGAAGATTAAAAGTCGCTACTAGACGAATTAAAATCGAGTTATTAGAATCCATCATTTCTTTCATCAGATGCCTCACCAGCCCCTGCGCTCTTCTCACTTTCCTTTCTCTCGAATTAACGACTTCTTCCATATCCTTGAATGTACATTCTTTGACAAATAATGATTTTCCGCCATTTCGTTGAGAGGATACAGCAAGTTGGGAATCATCTGCATTCCTTCTGACATCTATTGAATCCAAATCCAAATGACTCATCTTGAAGCCACACAAGCTTCCCTCAAACACCACCGTGGCACCAACGTTGCTCTCGGATATTCTTATCCAATTGGATATTCTTCTGTAGATTGACATATCTCCGCTATCAATGCCACAGACTGCTGTTACGTCGACCCTGCTCAATGTTTTGAGAAGATCCCGGAATGAATGTTCATCCACAATCGAATCAGCATCGGTCAAAATCATGACCTCTGAGTCCACTTCCCCAATGGCTCTTCTTACTGAATTAGATTTACCAATCTCGCAATTTTCGATAACTTTCCAATTATCAGTGAGCCCCTCTTCCTTGATGAACTGGATCGCTATTTCTGCTGTTTTATCTTCGGAGCAATCGTATATCGTGACTGAAACAGAATCCACAACTGCAGATATTTCTTTGATATTTTCCAATTTTTTACGAATCAATACTTCTTCATCTCTCGTGGGTATTACAACAGCAACGCTCTCAATTTCTGAGAAAACGAACTTCCTTTTCCGATAACCCGATGCTGTCCCCAATAAAATCAGAATAAAATGCAAGGCATTCGGCAATAATGCGGCTAGTATGATTATTGCTGCAACCCCAAATGACATGACCCTGCTCCCTCCAGAACTAGTTGGAGGGCGAGGGTTGACGGCCAAAACAGTATGCCACATAGGCCCCTTGCACGATGATGGGGGGATGGCAGCAGTCATTGATTCGATTTCTTTGATGGATATCGGAGGATGGGCCCCGCTTTGTCTGAACTCGTACAATAGAAATCCGTTCTGGTCCAGATTGTCATTAGTGCCTGCAGTATTGAACAAACTTTCCTCGTTATTGAAAAAACAGAATTTAGATGCTGTACATATCCATGTGACTCATGGCATGAGTTGGTTCAGGAAGCATTTTTTCATCAGGTGGTGCATCAAAAAAAACGTACCTTTGATACTCCACATACACTCAGGAAGACCCCAGAAAGTCATCAGGAAAGCCATGAGAGTTCTAGACAAGACTAAGCATTCCAATCTGGTTAAAGTCGTGGTCCTTGAAAATAGGTGGCTAGATCTTTTCCCGCCAGATTATCGGAATCGGGTCTCCATCATCCATAATGCTCCAAGACCTCTTTTTGCTTCCAATCCAAGATCGAATGAGAATCTAACCTTCGGGATATTCTGCCGACCAGTTAAACACAAAAGACACGACATA
>NHIP02000011.1 GCA_002170775.2 Euryarchaeota archaeon TMED192
TTCAATTTTCTCGGGAATATGCAAAGACTGACTCTACTTCTCTCTCAACGACCACATGTCAATCCATTCATTGATATTCAATTCAATGTCTTCTTCCGTAACATCTCTATCAACTACAGAAGACCCATCTAGCGGTTTGATACGACATCCGCATGCATCTTTGTGACCTCCCCCATCCGGATCAAATCTAGTTGCAAGAGTAGTCAAATCGAATATCCCTCCTTCTTTATGCAGAAACGAGTTGGTATAGAATGAAGTTGATACAGGGTACCCGTCTTCCTCCCCGAAGGAAACCCCGAGATCTCCATGAGTTATCAAACAAGCATCACATGCATCCCCCGCATAAGCTGTCACAGCATATCCGTTCGACCGCATCCCCAATCCATGCATCCGAACAATAGCCAAACGGTCAACGATTTCCAAACGTTCCTCTATTTCCAATTTCAATATCTTATTCTCTCTTTTTCTTTGGGCGATAGCCGACTTTACAATACTCGTTTCCGATATCTCGTATGGTGTAAGTCCGGAAGAAAAGAGCCGCATGGCTGCTCTGGCCACTTCGTCTCCGACACCTACCGACCGTCCGATCCATACCATCGGCTCTTCTGAGAGATATTGTTCTCTAGTCACCCTGCCTCCATCTAGACGATCGGTCCACTCCAATGCCTCTGAGAGATCTCCAAGATCGATAATATGGCCTAGAAGGTTCGCTGCAACCCTGGCAGCTGAGGGCGCTGCTTCCCAGACGCGCACCTTGTCCTCAGACTCCGGCCTGTTTGAGAGATGATGATCTATGGACAAACCACACTTTGGGTGGTAGGGAAGATCGCAGATCGCGGTCTTGTCGTTGATAAAATCATCATAAAGTCCGTTTTTCAGGGCTCCAGGATGACCGAATACAACCTCTGCTTCAGGCCACCTTCTGAGTAAAATCGCCCCGGAAAGGACCCCATCGAGATCACTGTCCGTCAGAATTCTTGTTATTTCCAACTCGTCGACACTCGTCACGGCCATTCCTGAAGCCACCCTGATGTATCGCTTTCGCTTCCCAAGGGTTCTTCTGACCCTCCATTATTCGATCCACATGGAGACTTCCTGCGGATTCATACTCGCCAACCATCGAAGTATACTTCTTTTGCAGTACCCGCAAGGGCACTGGAGTTTCCCAAAAGGTCACGTCGAGGCGGGGGAGGATCACCATTCTACTGCCAGACGCGAACTGTTGGAAGAAACTGGGATTGAAGAAATACGCATTATTCCCGCATGGACCGAGCGAACTGAATATTCCTACTCAAGAAAAGGCTCCGTAAACCAAAAGCAGGTCTACTGGTATCTTGCCACGACTGACAAATTCCAAGTAAAACTGTCTCATGAGCACACCAATTTTCTATGGCTGGACCTTGAAAGTGCGGTTGATCAACTAACATTTGAGCAGGAAAAGGACGTGCTTTCAAAAGCTAGAAATGTGCTTGAAAACCTGAGCATTGACTAGACCCTTTTTCCCAATGGCGTCCAAAGGGTTTCATCTTCACCCATCTTTGCCGTGAGCCATCGGCCGAGTACAAAACAGTGATCTGAGAGTCTGTTGAGATAGCTAATTATCTCGGGCCTGATTTCTTCTCGAAGTTTGCAGGCCTCTCTCTCTCCTCTTCGGACGATCGTACGAGCCATGTGCAAATGCGCTACTGCAGGGCTACCGGTTGGAAGAATGAACGATTGTAAAGGCTCTACATCCTCTAACATTGAATCCATTTCCTCTACCAGTCGAACCCCTGCTTCTGCACCAATAATCGACATCTGTTTCGGGACGCCGCCAGGAGGGCAAGCACATTCTGCCCCCACGTCAAACAACTCCTGTTGTATTCTACCGAGCATTTTGTCAGCGCTTTCAAACACCTGGACCAGCGCAGACATTAGGCCGCCATCTGGCGCATGAGTCGGTGCCCTTTCAAGTTCCATACGGACGACACCAATGGAGGAATTTGCTTCGTCAATCGTTCCGTAAATCGACACTCTAGGGTCTTCCTTTCCAACTCGGGTCCCATCGACAAGAGAGGTTTCACCGCCATCTCCGCCGCCAGTGTGGACCTTCGTGATACGAACCATGTAACGCCGGAAACATCTCTCACATATCAGAAGTCGGTTCAGACCACTTGGATTCTGAAATGGAGTTCAAGGCAGAGTCTATCGCGGCGATCCACGCAGAATCAACGATGTCCCAGCCCCCAAATTCTTCGAGATACTTCTCACTACTATTCGCAGGCTCTTCCTGTCCGAGATGTACGAAAATACGGATTAAGGCCGCATGGCTCATCGCCCCGAGCCATTCTTCATCAGTATCCCAAGACCTCTCGAAACATGATATGGCTCCAGAAGGCCCTTCAAGTAACCCGCGTTGGATTTGTCTGAGCCCGGCTTTGGACCAACTTAGTCCGGGCACGCCTATGATCAATCCTCTGAAAACAAGATAAATTTCCAATAAGATCAACGCTGACACTAGAATGAACGAACTAATGTGCTCGTACGTACCTCCTTCATCCCACCAGCCTACTAAGAGTGCAGCACTGCCTACGCAGAGCATCCCCCCCGCGAAAGGAGCCACAATTACATCGCGCATTGTCCTCGTCATATCCCACGATCCTTTCAGCGTTCCAACGACTCCTAGTCCGAGCGCGAAATACATTGGTACTGTTTCACTAGTCTCCCTTGGAGATTGTTCTGAAATTATCAAAACACTGCATGCCAAGAGAACTAGGTATGCATATCTTCTGGAAATTTCAGGAAAAGGCTGGTGCCAAGAAAGCCAAAAACACGATCCGCCTATCCCCAAGAAAAGAAATATCCACCCCATCATGACCCTTCACCTTTCCAACCCGGCATCCAAAATCTCTCATTATCGAGCCATTCCGACCATTCAGAGTCATTAGCTCTAATCAATCTCAAGGCACGGCGATCAAGTCCCTGTTTCAAGGATCCCTCGACCTCCATGCGCTTCCAGGCGTCGCCCCATTCGACTTGTAACTCCCGAACAAGCCGCTGCCCTTCTTCTCTATTATCAAAACAACGCTCGCAAAGTTCACGCAGCTCTTGAAGCCATATTCGCGTGCCTAGGATGTGCGGCTCATTACCGATATCATCGCTTGATTTTTGCCAGAATTTCCACTTCCAACCCATATCTTCCAATCCCCCGTCATCACAAATGGCTATAGTCGCTTGTTGTAATGTGTATAACATGGGACGAGTAGTTGTCCATCTTCACGGCCGTGCCAAGAACGCATCTTTCCGGGCCTCGATATCTGAATATGCCAATCGCCTATCCTCTTCCGGGGTGTCGCTTGTAGAGCATAGAAATAAAATCGATCCGAAGACGTATCTCAAAGAAATTTCAGATAAGTATCCAGGCAATAGCATAATATTGCTTCAAGAAAACGGTGAAGAGCTAGACAGTATGCAGTATTCTGAGCACCTCAAAAGATGGTCAATGCAAAGGAACGACACTCATCTGGTGGTCGGTCCACCCGGGGGTTTCGCCTTGATTGGAATGGAGTATGAGTCTCTATCGTTGGGTAAAATAACTCTGCCACATGAACTTGCCGCAGTCGTTCTGTTAGAACAATTATACCGCGCATCCACCATAATCAAGGGTCTACCATACCATCGTCCATGAACAAGCAGCATCAGAAGTTTGATTCACCAGACACGATCTCTGAAATTTTATTTTCAGAATCTACAAGTACGATTCTCGGGGCATGCACGCCGACAAACTCTTCCTCGATTCTCACATAGGATAGTATGATGACGACATCCCCGGGTCGAACTAGATGGGCCGCAGCACCATTAATACAGATTTCTCGAGAGCCTCTTGGTGCCTTTATGGCATATGTTTCCAGACGAGCACCATTAGTAACGTCCAGTATCGCAACCTTTTCCCATTCACATATCCCCGAGGCATCAAGAAGATCTTCATCGATTGATATCGAACCAACATAATCCAAATCTGCCTGTGTAACTGTGGCCCGGTGAATTTTGCCACTCAATAGCGTCCTCCTAACACCCGACACAAAAACACCCTTACATCGCTAGGATATGAACGCGTTTATTCAGAGATGATACTCCCGCGCTATCCATGATACTCATTCCGCCCCCTTTCGGGTACGATTGAAATATGTGTCTACACCAAACTGGTACCCGGTGTTAGTATGATTGCAGATCTCACAAAGAGAAATAGGACCACAAAATCTCTACTTCTAGTGGTTTTGATGGTGGTTAGCGTACAGATGCCAATGATAGCGGTTGGAGACCAGTCAGGTCCATTTGAAAATGGAAATGGGGATACTCCGACCCAACAGCAGATTCAATCATCAGATGTTGACACCACTCCATCTTCAGCACTTCACCACATGCTTCTGCCGGATCACCCCGCTTTCCAAGACATGTCTTGGTCAGACCCGGGCATACTCTACGGGCAAATTACAGATACATCGTTCCTCCAAGGGGGATATCGATTCATGGTCGAAGAGACAGAAACAGAAGATCACGACAACGACGGGATAAACGATCTGGACGACCTCGACGATGACAACGATGGCATATCCGATTTAATCGAGCGATTCGATGGGTGTTACGGAACAGATCCTTTCGACCATGACAACGATGGCATTCAGGATGAATTCGACTTCGACGATGACAATGACGGGATTCTAGAGGGGCCGATTGACTATTCCCAAGGCACAGACCCATGGAACGTCACTTCCGATCGGTACGTCGAGCCAAGCATCCTACACCCTTGGACAGGCCTCGTACTCGGGTCTGGCTACCTAGTTGACCAGAATCCACTAGATCACGATAATGATGGAATCACTGACGAAGACATCGATGGCCCGGGCAAGGGGTCTTATGACGAGGATGACGACAATGATGCCCGCATCGATCAATTCGTGTGGCCTTGTGACTTCGATGGTGACGGCCTTCAAGATTACTGGGATGCAGATGACGACAATGACGGAATCATCGATCTATGGGACACCCATCCATGGGATGCGACCGAGATGTCCAACATCACGATGACAGCCGCTAATTGGAGTGCTGCTATATCATGGGCTTCCAGCAAGACACATCAGATTTCAATTACCGCTGCAGGCTATTCTGAAACGGATCTTCAGATCGAGGTGGGAGATACAGTCACCTGGACGAATGATGATACGGAAAATCATTCCGCAGTTGCCGCTGATGGGTCTTTCGACAGCGGGACATTGACTGCAGGCCAATCGTTCAGTCATTCATTCGATTCGGAAGGGACTTGGAGATACGCAGATACCACTCTAGGGGGAGTAGGCGACGGAACCATCACAGTTTTCGCTGCCACCGGAGCCCCATTCCCCGATGCATTCAATCTTGACTTTGACACCTACGGAAAAGATAAGCTTGACTTTGCATTCAAGGAGCAGAACCTATGGCACCCCCGAAACCCCTCGTTCAATGAGATCGTGGATGGGGATTTAGATGGCGATGGACTCCCTAATTTCATAGATCCAGATAATGACAACGATGGTACACCAGACTCTGCAGATACTGACGATGACAATGACGGCCTTCTTGATATGTGGGACATCGATGATGACAATGATGGCATACCAGACAACTGTCTAAATGTTCTAACCGACCTTTCCCAGTATCTTGACGGGTTCAGTGACTGGTTTGGCGAAGTTCCGGGCGTAGATTGCGAAATTGATTACGATCGGGATGCTGACGATGACGCATATCGAGCTATAGACGCAGACTACGACCTCGTCTGGGATTGGAAAGACACAGATCTTGGGGCTGCTGACCCTGCAGACAACCTCCTTGGCAACCCGGGAGTCGATCTGGCCGATATCCCCTATGATTTAGACAATGATGGAATTCCAAATCAAGACGATCCCTATCCAATGGTCCCGACTTCGACATTAGATTCCTGGAATTGCGAAACTCTTCAGAATCCAAACCCAATTAATCCAGACCCACGATGCCTTACAGAAAGGAAATCCCACACAGGAAATAATGACTGGGATGGCGATGGCTTCTCAAATTGGGAAGATGTTGATGACGACAATGATGGCGTTCTAGATTGGTTAGATATCGATGAGAATTGCGATCTAGATGACGACAACGACCTACATCTATTGAATGGATCAAGGTACAGAGACGATGGTCTGAATTATATTGACACCGATATCGATGGAGATGGCCTATCCAATGATGAGGATTGGGATGACGACAACGATGGTATTTCCGATTTGTATGATCCCGATGATGGCAATTGTGGGATTGTCGACAACGACAACACCGATCAGTTCGACAATTCGTACTCTCAACAAGACGGAGATGCCATAGATGGCTCTGCGGATAGCGGATTATACACTGGAACAGGCACTCTTCATTGGGATATGTTCTGGCACTTCAGCCCATTTTTTGAAGAGCACGGATTTGTCCTCCCCTACAACGGCTACCAAGATGACTTCACATTAGGACCGCCCACAATCGTATCTAATGGGAATGTTCCAGAAATGTACTGGCATGTGATGATGAAATGGAGCCCTTGGAATGGTAACAACTACTTCGATATTGATATGGATGGCGACTCACTAGTCAATGGCGTCGATGTTGATATGGATGCCGATGGCGTGCCCAATTGGTGGGATCGCGATGAGGGATCAGACGGCCGTTACGATGTCAACGACCCTGCATATGGCGGCTCTCTAGACGACGGCGAATGCGATATATCGATGGCATTCCTGATAGGGCTATCCGCGGGCCCAACCGCCTGCGGACTCGCCCTCGCATGGCTCTATGGATTTCCTCTAGCAGACGCTAGTACGGCAAACGGAGTCCCATTCACTCTGCCTTATTCGTCGAGGCCAGACCCCCTCTACACAGACGGCCCATATGGCGGCGAGAATTCAGCTGGAATAAACGACTTCACCTGTGAACAGAACTGCTTCCACTTCGATTTCCTCGGTAACCAAGACGCGGGCCCTTCTGCTGCTGTTGGATTCGATAAGATGATCAACAACAGAGATTTGTGGACAGCCTACGTAGGCATCAACTTCGGATTCTTCCAGTGGGTTGCAGATCCCAATGGAAACCTGTTCCCGGATGAAGTAGCCGACCTTCTGGATAACAATGTGGACCCAGACGATGACTGTGGCGCCCCGGTAACTGGCACTTTGAACCCATCTTGTATGGCAAACGATACTGCTGATTTAGATGATGACTTCGACGGTGTTTACGATCATTGGGATGTTGATGACGATAACAACGGCGTATGGGATTTCTTTGAGATTGATGTAAATGACGATTTAGATGATGACTCCAACACAGAGCCGCCGGGGAATTTCTTCACAGGATACAATTGCGATGACCACGATGATGATGGTACGGATACAGATCCCGATGGAGATGGTTGGTATCAGTCGGTCTGGGACAGAGGCAGGTTAGGACAGGGCCTGTTATTCCCCCAGTACTATGACGTGGATAACGACAACGATGGCATTCCAGATGGCGAAGACCCAGACGACGATAATAACGGAGTATTGGATGTGGATCAAGAGTTGATATGCTTCAGGGGCGAAGAACAGAGTCCGTGGGACCACGACAACGATGGAATTCCCGATTGGGCAGATACTGACTGGGACGGAGACGGGATATCCAATACAATAGAGCAAGCAGGGGGAGGAGCCTCCCATCCTGTAGCCCCATGGGACCACGACAACGACGGTCTTCGTGACGACATAGATATCGACGACGACGAAGATGGAATGAACGATGAAGACGAAGTCATGCTTTGGCCAAGTAGATACGGATCTAATTCAACCAACCCATGGGACCACGACGACTATGGAACCGGTACTGGTATGTACAACCCGACGAATGCATCCACTGGACCTGACAGTCTCGATGAAGACGATGATACGGATGGCATTCCCGATGTTGATTGGGATCATCTCGAAGAGGGCGCCACATGCACAGATTCTAGCGGAGCAGAGTACCCTGCCAGTGACTGGGACAATGACAATGATTGCATCCTAGACGCTGATGACAAACCACCTACTCGCATCACTTTAAATCCCATACAGACCGTCTGGCTAGACGCGCAGTTTCCGGCAGAATTCACTGGCAGAGTAGATGTGTTAGACCTTGAGACAGGAGCTTTCGTACCAGGGGCAGATCTGCCAGTAAGGATTGTCATTGAATACCAGAGGAATGCCACGGAGACGCTTAGGACTGTTGAAGTTCTCACTGATGAAGGAGGCAATTTCACAGTCGGTCAGTATTTCTACCCCGAAGACATAGAGGTTGGCCCCTCCTCTAGATACAATCTACGAGCCGATGTTATCGAGATGTTCGGTCACGATGGGTCATCATCCACACCCACCCCACTCGAAGTAAGGGCTAATACCACTGTTGATTACGTCTCATGGACTTACTTCAGGAGCGATGAGCAGCCATTATTCGTCGATTACAAGATTCACTATCATGCCGACTGGGAAAGAGGAATCTTCGACAACAGAATCAAACATGCCCCGGTTTCGTTTACTGTAGCTGGAGGCCCATTCGGTAATAGATCAGTCCCGACTTTGTTCGATGGATATGGATTTGGATATAGAGCCGATTCGAATGGCTGGGTCTCCCTCACATTCGTTCAGGAACAAGGTGCACAGGGATTCTGGAAGCAAGTTCGTTGGAATTCGACAATGGATAACGGCATAGGCCAACCAAGTGGCGGTTATGAGGAAATTGTATGGGATGACAACGCGAAGGGACATGAGGTAGTTGAGAGATACACTTACACGAATACATCTCTGCCGGTCGGAGATTACGAATTCATAGGCTTTTCACGACCTGATCTTGGTGATGAATGGCCATTCCCATATCTCAATGGAAGTGAGTCAGAAACATTCTACATTCGGTCAATGCACAGAATGTATATTGAAGCAGTCATGTATACGACTTCAATAAGACCAGTTTACTATTGGGATGCGACCCAATTCACAGGATCTTCATTCGGGGCATGGAGGGCGTTGTTCCACGCACCCTCACTAAACAGTGCGGGAATAGCGTTTGAAGAAGCCAGTTTGGGCAAGCCGTATCCATTACTCTGGGACGGTACCACCGCCGGACTAGACGGGGAAGCATCCAAACTCAGACCGTTCTTATCGGCAAACCTCACCCACTGGTCTGTAGCAATGCAGAATGGAGGAGACTTCAACGCTCCACCCTGCGGCCCTGCTGACCCAACGGATCCTTTCAGCCCAGTTAGATGTGAAATAATACCAGAACTCTTCACAGGAGAGTCTCTCAGAGTTGTTGGAGAGGTATACAATAGGACATTTGTACCCTGGGCGCAAGATGCGATTGCTCTACAGGTCGACCTCGATCAGAACCTTATCTTCTCAGGAGCCCAAGAAACCGGCTTTGCAAGAGTTCCCAACATGGTAGATGGAAAAGCCCAATTCGACTACAACTGGTCATGGTATTCCCAATATGCTGCTGGAACCTATGGTGTTAAGGCGGACTTCACCAACTCCAACTTTTACTTCACTGGAAATCAATCTTCAATCCTGTCGTCAACGGGTGCCTACGTCAACGTCACAGTCATTGGAACGAGCCAGTTCTTGCCTGTGGAGGACGCCAGACTGTACAGGGGCGTCAACCGGACGGTCGAAGTCAGACTCGTTGATAACTCCCTTCAGCCCCTTAGGGAGGTACCAGTAACCTATTCGTGGGACGCAGATGGTTCAAACGGCCTCACTTCCACCGATAAGAATGGGATATTCCGGGTGAATCTTACCATTGGTCAGGACCATCCTTTGGGGGCATTTACTCTTTCATACACCTATTCTGGAGATATGCTGCATCAATCATCCGAGGGCCAAACAGACCTCTGGGTGGTCTCTCGTACGTACATCGATCTACAATCCAGCGTTTCAGGTCCCCTAATGAGCGGACAAGACTGGTATTTCACCGCTCAGGTTACAGATGATAACCGTACAGCATTTGAGAAAGATTCTGGCCAGGCTCTAGATGGATGCGGTGAAAATGGAGGCATCGTGACCCTAATAATGGAAGGATTGGACTTCGAAGACCGAGTACATAGGAAGATAGTTGACAATCTCTGTCCGAGCGCAGGCGCGATAACTCACCAGATGACCCTCGACCCCGAAATACTCACTTCGGATGCTCAGTCATTCCTCCCTGATGGTTTCGGGCCAGTAAATGTGATCCTCAGATTCAACGAGAATTTACCTCATGAGGGCTGCGGGTCACTAGGACCCAATGCGCTTGAAATCGCTGGTGCATGGGACGAATGCACACAAGACCTGTACAATGATCACTATCGAAGAGTACTCCAGTTCCAGGAAGAAGGATTCTATCTTCTTGGTGAGACCTCTCTTAGCGTCGAAGAGCAAGTCGTCTACACTTCAGAGGCCGACCCTATAACGGGTGAATCAATACAAAAGCCAATGACCGTAACAGGACAACTCGTAGATGAACTCGGACGTAATTTGAGCTTCAGAAACGTCAAAGTGGATTATGAGATGCTAGGGAGCCAACTCGGAATCAGAACTTGTTTGCCAGGGACCACCGACATAAACGGCTTCTTCGAGATATTATGCTCCTTAGAAGGCGTCCAAGCGGGCCAAGCGAAAGTCCAAGTCAGATACAACTCTTGGGAGAATGCAGACCGCTACAGATACCTCAATGCGACCAAGACAATGTTGTTCCCTGTCTATTCCAACTCAACACTTCAGATGATTGAGATAGGACCTTTCAGAAACGACGTTGATACATACACGTTCGCCAATGGCAGCACATTCCCCGTCTTGTATCTCAAAGAGTCATTCCACTTCGATGCCAGACTAACTCAGGTGAATGGAAATCCAGTTGGAGGAAAATGTCTGAACATCTACCTAGATCCTGAGACAAATACGAGACCCTTTGCCACCGCCCGTACAAACGATGGGACCGGATCTGTAGAATGGTTCTCCGGAGATAAAGAAGACAATCCAAGCCAGCGCGGAGTGGATCCCAGTGGCGACCAACTCGAGGGCTTCAGAACAGTCAGAATCGCATATGAGCCAACTCGATCGGTACCAGGAGGATGTCAGATTGAGACTGCACCCGTGATCAACGGCTCTTTTGTAGACGTCGAGATTCTAGTTCAAAGCCGCGTAGATATACTACTCAGTCAGCAATGGGCCCGTCCAGAGGGCTATCAGGTTGGAGAAGTCGTAGAAGGCTCAGTAGCAATTCTGCGTGATAGGATAGATCTTGCTGTAGAAGGTCAAACCGTCGTTTTCACACAATATTACAACAACGGAACAGGTTGGGATCTATTCAAGGTCTACTTCACAACAACTTCTGAACAAGGAGTAGCCAACTTCAGCTTTGAGTACACGGGCGAAGACCTTCCAGGCGAACAGTCAGCCAGTCTTGGTGGACCCAGTGCAGTGAATGGGGAATGGAGGATTGAAGTTGAGTTCCAGGGCGATTACCGATTTGTAAGCTCTGACCTCGATAACACCCCTAGAATTAGACTCGCTGACCCAGCAGAGGTGGATCAGCAAAGCTTCTTCACAGCCAGGGTGTTAACGATACTCTCCCTAATTGCAGTCTCCACGTTACTTCTCGGAGCATACATGTACAGGAATTATATCGAACGTCGCCGCATTGAAATCCTCAGAGGCATACTCACAGATTCTCTCTGGGCCCTCCAGGGAAGAAACTCGTACATCGAGACCATCTTCAATTGCTACAAGGACCTAGTCAAGTTCTTCAGGCAGAGAGGAGCGATGAAGAAGGTGTATGAGACCACTCGAGAATTCGAACATGCGGTCAATCAGATGTTAGGGGGCATAGCCCCTCCAGAGGCCCTTTCAGAATTCTTTGGCATATTCGAAGAGGCCAGATATTCAGATCACGAAATTGGTGCCGATCAGAGAGATAGGGCGATAGCAGCACTCCAGAACATCATCGGACATCTGTCCAAATCACTCGGAGAGAGCATGCTGAGCCGTATTAGATCAGAAGGAATCTCGATGTACGGCGCTTCCACCAAAGCAGGCGCATTTGTCGATTCTGAAGGCCAGGTAAGGATTGCAGGTACTGATGACGGCCCTGAAGAGCAGGTCGGATTCAAAATCTGAAGGTTACTTATCGGGACACACCGCCCCATAGAGGGCGAATGTCCTGCCCGTGGGGTTCTTAACAGGACCTGAGGTGGCCGGCCTACCCGAGAACGTCGAGGGAGTCATATGAGTAGTAACAGTAAGAAGACCAATGATGCCTTAATCGCCTTGATTGGCGATCTGAAGGCACAGAGCAGGTCAACTGGTGCAGCATTGTGGCGAGACGTCGCACTCAGACTGGAGGCCAGTCGGAGTAATTGGGCCGAGCCGAATTTGAGCCGGCTATCTAGAACTGTAGGGGAAGACGAAACAATTCTCGTCCCAGGCAAGCTTCTTGGTAGTGGCGAGATCATCGGCTCCCCAAGCGTCGCCGCATACAGTGTAAGCGCCGGTGCCCGCTCTAAGATAGAAGCCGCAGGCGGACGAGTAATGTCGATCCGCGATCTGATGAACGACAACCCAAACGGAAAGGGGGTGAGGATTCTTGGCTGAAGCAGCTACCCTCGTTTTCGATGCTCAGGACAAAGTCCTGGGCCGCCTTGCAAGCCATGTTGCTAGCACACTACTGGTCACTCGCCGAGAGGGCGACCCTAAGCGTGTGATCATTATCAACGCAGAGAAAGCCATAGTGACGGGCGCCAAAGACAGAATCCTAGCCGATTACGATCGCAAGTACAAGCTAAACCACCCTAGAAAGGGTCCGTTCTTCCCTCGTATGCCTGACATGATCCTCAAAAGAACTGTTCGCGGTATGCTCCCATATCAGAAGAAGTCCAGCGGACGACATGCTTTCAAAGACTTAAGAGTCATGATTGGAACTCCCACCAACCTCAAGGGAGAAGCACTACCAGAAGGACACGAATGGGGCGACACGAGCAAGATAGATCGTCCGCTTCCGGACCGGTTTGTGCGTCTCGGAGACATCAGCAAGCACTTGGGTGCGAAGACATCTCGTTGGAGTGATGTATGATGGCCAAGAAGCAGAAAAAGAAGACCGTTGAAACGAGCGGCAAGAGGAAGACTGCAGTGGCTCGTGCCACAGTCAGAGAAGGCAATGGAAGAATCAGGGTCAACTCTAAGCCGATCCACATAATAGAGCCTGAATTAGCTCGCAGGAAGGTGTTAGAGCCTGTGCAAATAGCCGAGGCAATGAACAGACTATCCACGGTCGACATCACGGTCGATGTAACCGGAGGAGGCATAATGGGCCAAGTAGACGCAATCCGAACTGCGATTGCCCGAGGGCTTGTACACTTCAACGACGGCGCTGTAGGGCTCGACGAAGAACTCCGTGATGAGTTTTTGAGATTCGATCGAACATTGTTAGTCAATGATCCAAGGCGCAAAGAACCCAAGCATCAAATGGGTCGGGGTGCTAGGAAGAAATGGCAGAAGTCCTACAGGTGAATTGAGATGTTGATACCCGTTAGATGTTGGAGTTGCGGCAAAGTTGTCGCTCACCTATACAAAAAATACACCGAGCGTATCGCAGCAGGGGAAGACGCCCAAGCAGTTCTCGATGATTTGGCACTCAACAGATATTGTTGTAGGCGGATGTTCGTTGGCCATATCGATCTGATAGACGATATAGCCCCATTCAGCCTCCCTCGAGATGCCTGAAGACATCGGCAAGGCTTTGAGCGAACAGATTAGCGCTATAATATCCTGAAAGGGCTTGTAGGTTAGCTTGGCCTATACTTCGCGGCTGGGGGTCGCGAGACCCAGGTTCAAATCCTGGCAGGCCCACCATAATTCTCCTTCAGCGCATGCTTGAAACGGTACCTCCTACCATGTGTAACATGCACGGGGGCGCTGGCGACCAATCGGAGGTCGAGTATCTAGCCTCAGAGATTGAACGTCACTCAGAACTTTACTACAATTATGCCGAACCCGAAATTACAGATGCACAATTTGACATTCTTATTCAGCGCCTCAGAGAAATAGACCCCTCAAACCCCCAACTCGAAAAGGTCGGAGCAGACCCAGCACCCGGTTCGGTGAAGGTTGAACACACATATCCCATGCTAAGCTTGGACAAAGCAAATACTCCAGAGGAGATTGCTCATTTCGTCAAAACTACTTCCGCTGCAACCAAGAGATTCGTCGTCCAACCAAAGCTCGATGGCTCTGCGGTATCCCTGGAATATCGTCGGGGGATGCTGATCAGGGCAGTAACACGCGGAAGCGGAACAAGAGGAGAAGACGTCACACGCAATGTGAGAAGAATACCCAATATCCCTAGCAGAATAAAGTGGCGTGGAGACTGTTACGTCAGAGGGGAAGTCGTCATGCTACTCGATACATACAGGGAGAATTATGCTGACGTCGCACCCAATCCTCGAAATCTCGCTGCAGGCGCACTCCGTCAAAAGAATCCCGAATCCGGCAAGGCAAGGGCCGAAAACCTCAGATTTTTTGCTTATGATGCCAAGTTTCCAGAAGGAGCAAGCAGAGAGGAAAGCACAGATCCAGCCTCCCATACTCACGATTCTCAAACCTTAGAATGGTTATTTTCCATGGACATCCAACCAGCGGGAAGATTTGTTGTGCAGGCTGATGATTCTGATGAAGTAATACAATTACTAATTTCGAAAACAGAGGAGGCGATAAGAAATAGAGATGAGATGCCATGGGAGATAGACGGCCTTGTAATCAAAGTTGACGAACTCACAAAAAGGCCTCTTCTCGGTGAAACTGCACATCATCCCAGATGGGCACTCGCATGGAAATTTCCCCCAGAGGAGGCAATTACTGTCGTCATGTCTGTAGATTGGCAAACAGGCCGAACCGGTAACGTAACCCCTGTAGCAAGAGTAGCCCCAGTAATGGTCTCCGGGGTGACTGTAGAAAATACAACACTCCACAACCCAGGGGAAGTCAAGCGATTGGGTTTGAAGATCGGTGATCGCGTAATGATTGTTAGGAGAGGAGATGTGATACCCAAGATCACTGAGGTCATCGGCCAAGCCACAAAAGCAGATCTAGATGGAAGAAGACACTCTGACGGGTCAAATTTCAGTGAGGATCTCCCTAGTAGAACTGACGTACAACCACCCTCTGCATGCCCTCGATGTGCCACAAAGTTGCATTCTGAGGGCGCATTCCTAAAATGCGGGAATTCAGGATGCCCCTCTCGTGTTGTCCGTTCCATCCTCTATTGGTGCAAATCATTGGAAATCGATGGCGTAGGCGAAAAACTGGCCAATCAACTTGTGGAGTCGGGACTTGTACCAGAACTCGCAGATCTATACCGACTCTCACAAGCAGACGTAATGTCGCTTGAGCGCATGGGTGAAAAATCAGCCAAGCACGTCATCAATCAGATCCAATCCAAAAGAAAAATGCCACTTGATCAGTTCATTGCATCCCTCGGCCTTCCTCGTATTGGACCCGAGATAGCATCCATGATATCTGGAGAAATCATGTCGATGGATCAATTCAGAGATTTTGTGAATATTTGGTCACTAGGAGGAGAGGAAGCTGCCTCTACACTCCCCCGGCTGGTCGCCATTGATGGAATCGGAGAGATAGTCGCTCAGCTTTTCCTTGATGGGTCATGCAACAATTGGAGCCAGATAGAAGACCTGTCCTCTCTTCTTGAGATAACTCCTATCCAATCAAAGAATCAATCTAATGGCCCATTGTCAGGATTAACACTCTGTATCACAGGATCTATGACACGTCCAAGAAAAGAAATTGAATTACTGATTCGAAGTGCTGGTGGAAAGGTGGTAAGTTCAGTTTCAAGTCGACTTGACTATCTAATCGCAGGAGATGCTGCAGGATCGAAACTAGAAAGGGCGACTAAACAGCAAGTCACCGTTCTGAGTGAAGAACAACTCTTGGAATTAATAGATAAAAATTTAGAAAATAAAATCCCAAAGGAAAGTGTGAATACACAACGAAGCCTCTTTGAATTTTAGCCGAACATCGAAGTATTCCCACCACTCGCTGATCCTGGTGGCTGATTGACCGATCCCGACATCATTTCATTGATCTCGCCTTCTATTCTTCGAGCCTCTTCTAGAAGTGGTTCTGAATCTAGTTTTATGGCCGGTAGTAATTCATCAAGTCGTCCGAGCACTCTGGCTGCAGTTCTTGCATCTGGTCCCATCCCCTGCATCGGCCCAGAGCATTCTGCCAGCAATGCCATCGCATCAAATCCCCTTCTAGATGCCTCATTTAGAATAACTCCTGTAAGGCCCCCTATCGCCCCTTGTTCCATTCTATCAATACCCAAATTCGAGAGTGAGGTTAGCGCCCTCTCTGTGGAAGCAGCACCTTTCACTGTCTCATTCGAGTCATCATCATCATCTATTGTGTGACCGCTTTCAATCGTCTTAGAGTATGAATCTAGAACCAACATAGCCCCTGCCTTTTCTGAGATTGACCATTCTACAAATTCTTCGCTCAGGGGGAGAATCAAATCAGTGGGAATTTGAACTTCCGAGACAACAACGAGCACACTGTCGCAGGACTCATGATTGCAAACCGGATCGCCCGAGTAAATTCTAACAGTCGGTATCGAAAGCCCATTTTTCACAATACAAGCCTGTGGTAGGCCCGGGTGTCTAACGCTGCCGACCATTTCCAGATCAAGAGTTTCTACTATGTGGTGAGCAACAATGTTTGCAACAAAACCAGGGCCAGGGAAGCAGACAACAACAAGTGCCCCAGATCTAGACGAATCGTCCGACAAATCGATGCTCACACCCGATGACATGATGAGCCATGCCCACAAGACCGACATAACCATTGGCACGCCGGAAGGAGCGGATTGGGTGAATCAGATGAATGAGGGCTTTCGCGCACACCAACTTTCACCATCATCTTGGAGCAGATATGAGCAGTGTCCAAGGAAGTACTGGCTTTCCAGACAGAGGCTTCCACGTAAAGCAAGTATGCCCGCAGCACTTGGGAATGCAGTTCATAACTCAGTAGAAGACATATGCAATCTTGACATCGACGATCGAGACGATGAAGAAGTCGGTTGGATGCCCCCCACGGCAAAAGCGATCTTAGATAGACACTGGAAAATTGAGAAAGAGGGATTCATGGCAACTCCGAGACACCCGCGTTGGAAAGACGAACTCATCACACAAGCCCACGACGGCTTAGTAGGCGCGTTGAACATACTTTGTAGCAAGTCACTTCTGCCTCAGACCAGATTATCTGAGCTTACAATATCAGATTGGAAGTATGTTCAATCAATAGTCCTTGCAAATGAAGGGACTTTGGTTTCAGAATGCGGTCGTCTGATGGGGCGATTAGATTTGTTGGTAGCAGATTTGGAAGAAAATGGCCAATCAAAAGGATGGATCGTAGCTGACCTGAAGACGGGCCGACCACCTGTCGGCGCACTCGACCCAAAAGTTAGCAGGCAATTGCGATTCTATCGCGACCTTCTCAAAAGAAACAACCCTGACCATCCCCCAATAAGAGCCGAGGGCTGGTATTCAGCGAATCAAACAATACATGAAGCCACGGGCGATAATGTGATTGATGAGGCATTCGTAGCATGGGAGGGAATGAGGCCCAGCTCGCAACCTCTGGAAGCAACACCCGGCGAGCGAACATGCGGTTTCTGTGAGTGGAAGGCATGGTGCCCAGTATGGTGGAACGCAACAGCAGAGGGAATCCTCCCTTCTTCTGGTGCGTTTAGGGACGAAGTGGTTCGGATTATACGGTATGACTCAGAAGGCGGGGCCGGACTCATAGAGAGGATGGCCCCTGTAGATGAATCTGGAAACGTTTCCCCCTCCCCGAAGCGTTTCGGCTTTACAGTGAAAGATCAGGCAAAGTACCAACTTGACGAATTAATATCGGATGGATACGAAGGAATACTGTTCATTGGTAGTGCCAGGGTATCATCCAAGGTGCTCCATTTGGGAGATTGGAGCGAAATCATTCCATGGCAGCCGATATTGGAAAGCTCTACGCCTGTTTGATGTGATGTTTGACAATTCTATTTCTCATGGCGATATCAACGGGACTCGATTCTGAAACCAGCCATTTTGCATATTGGGGGTCACATGAATCGATGAATGAGAATGTCTTGCCTGAATATTTCCCAAATGCAATGAAAAATTCTCCTTGCTTGAATATAACAGAATCATTCGAATCCTCTAGAAAAATGCCCTTCAAATCTCCTTTTTTTACAGCAGAAGATTTTCTGTTTTGATTACATAATTCTTGAATCCTCTCCAATCCCCCTTTCAGAATTGACCGATTATCTCCTATCATCTTCCAAAGAAGCACCAAGGTAGCAGCGGCATCTGCGTCCGCACTGTGGGCTCTATCTAGCCCAATGCCATATCTTTTGCATAGGTGACCAAGAGTATGCCTGCCAGGAATCTTCAATGCCCTTGCTAACTCAAGGGTGTCAACAAGGGCATGAGGTCTTGGCACAATTTCTCCGACCCTCATGAATTCAAATTCAATAAATCGCCAATCAAATCTGTTGACGTTATGTCCAATGACTATTGCACCATCAATTAATTCTGCAATATCCCGTACATGCATACCAAATGAGCCTTGGCCGATGACATCTTCGTTGGAAATACCATGCACCCGCATCGATGCCTCTGGAATTTTAATGCCGGGATCGATCAACTCAGTTCGAGACACGCTGCTACCATCCACATCTCTCCCTATGAGGGCGTACTGCACAATCCTGTCCTTTCTAGGATTCAGTCCAGTGGTTTCAGTGTCAAATCCGAGAACTTTGAAGCCATCGAACAAGGACATGAACATCCGAACAGGATGAGGATGTTGATGATATCGGCGAGAGAAGTGCTTTCAAGACAAACCCGTTGGTCGGGCCATGGTGAGATCGATTGAAATTACCAAGGCCACAGTAAGAGAACGGCTAGTAGTAGACTCCGAAGTCTGGATGGAGCATCCGGACGATCACGATTTTCAGCCCAGAGCCTCGATTGAAGGGAAGCAATTGATGATATCCAATGCGGGTCAATTAATCGATTCTGCTTCCATTGAACTTGATGACGATCAATACGCCGCAGCGGAGAGAGACAGGCTGATAGAACTCAGAGTCAAATTCGGCGTTCATGGAATGCACGGGGTCCTAGTTCACAAAACTCCAAACCCCAGAGATGGCCCGAAAGCCAAGAAACTCGCTGAATCAAGGTGGAAGACAGTCCTCCCCCTGAAGTTCTAATCACCGCTGAGATTATACCAAATCCGATGAACGCCGGCGTGCTGGACCCATAGTGTAGCCTGGATATCACACGAGCTTGCGGAGCTTGTAACCCGTGTTCGAATCGCGGTGGGTCCGCCAATTACTCCATTAATTTCTCAATTTCCTGAGAAAATAAGATCAGGGTCGGGGCCCAAAGGCCGACAAATATCCCGAGCATCTCATCCGCTTGAACGAAGTAGATGTAAACTGAACCCAAGATCGAAACCGCACTGGCTGCTAGACCTAATTTTGATATCATTCCTTCCAAATTAAAACCTCTAATTGNTGCTGGACTACTCAGGATATTAAGTTGGTGTTTGAGATACACCACCTCTGAAAGTCATTTTTTCGAGATCTTGATTATCGCTCTCGATTGAGCCTTGGACCAACCCGTGGATTGTAGCTGCGCCATAATCGAATCTTCAGACTCTCCGTCCTCCAGAGTAGCCTTTGTCCAATCGACTGCAGCGGCTCTATCATTTATTTCATCTTTCGAGAATAGTTTTCTTTTGCCATTACCGCTTTTTCGACCGCCGCTCTTCTTACTGGCTTTTTTTGATTTAGAGGGCTTACTCAAAACCTTCTGCTGGAAAATCACCAGTGCAAATATCGAAACTATTCCCGCTGCAACAAGCGTGATGATTGGGAAAGATTCCAAGTCGCTTTCAGATTGAACATCCTTGTCATAAGGTCTGAAGTCTGCATTATCACCGACCCCATCTCCGTCTGCATCAGCCGATTCAAATGGATCATCCGGGAAAACGTCGGTATTGTCCCCGACCCCATCTTTATCCGTATCTGTAGTCTCTCCTTCCCATCTGGGAAAAGCATCCGAGTTATCCCCTACTCCATCTCCATCTGAATCCACAGACTCAGACGAGTCATCCGGGAACGCATCCGAGTTATCCCCTACTCCATCTCCATCTGAATCCACAGACTCAGTAATGAGGTAAGGGAACGCATCCGCGTTATTCCCGACCCCGTCCCCGTCCGAGTCGAGAGTCTCATTGGGATCCTCGGGGAAAGCATCAAAATTGTCTCCTGCTCCATCGCCATCTGTATCAGCTGTTTCAGACGGGTCACTAGGGAACGCATCCGCGTTATTCCCGACCCCGTCTCCATCAAAATCAGAAGTTTCTTCTGGGTCCAATGGGAATGCGTCCGTGTTGTCCCCTATGCCGTCCCCATCCGTGTCGGCCGTTTCAGATGGATCGGTAGGGAATGCGTCCGTGTTGTCCCCGACCCCATCATCGTCAGTGTCTAACCACTCATTGGGATCATTCGGGAATACATCTCCATTGTTACCCACACCATCGTTATCTTTGTCGAGCCACTCATTGGGATCATTCGGAAATAAATCNGAGTTATCTCCTATTCCGTCCCCGTCCGAGTCGAAGGCCTCATTTGGATCTCCTGGGAATGCATCTCCATTATTTCCAACTCCGTCCCCGTCCGAGTCGAGGGTCTCATTCGGGTCTTCTGGAAAAGCATCCCCGTTGTCCCCGATACCGTCCCCGTCGGTGTCCGCCCACTCGCCAGGCCAGTTAGGGAACGCATCCGTGTTATCCCCGACACCATCCCCATCGGTATCCATCCAGTCAGTCGGGTCGTTCGGGAAAAGATCCCCGTTGTCCCCGACCCCGTCTCCGTCGGTATCGAACCATTCTGTGGGATCGTCCGGGAAAAGATCTGCCGGCGCACAGTACCCATCCCCGTCTTCGTCAACATAGGAAGAAGGGTCATTGTCACACTCATCCGTATTGGACCCGACCCCATCGCCATCCGCATCAAGCCACTCATTTGGGTTGTAGATGAACGCGTCCACATCATCTCGATATCCGTCCCCGTCCGAGTCTCGGACGAAACCCTGTAAGGCCCAATCCAAAGTCACGTCTGCCCACACGTCAGTTCCATCAAACGGGAAGAAATCATTGTGCATGCCATCGTTGATTCTCCAGTGAGTCACCCTTTCACCTGACCCACAGTTGGGATAGTCGAGTATGTCAGTTTCATACCCTGACAGCATAGCTGATAGATCCAGAGTTCCTTGAAGTACACGATTCTGATCGCATCCATACCTGTTTGCCCAGTTGGAAAGAGTGGTATTTGCCCCGGGGTGGGGGGAGGGCCCTATCGGATTCCCAGCCATTGAGATTTGGGGGGCCCCATCGTATTCGACCCAATCATCGTCAGTCGCATGGACATGCAGGATGTCTGGACTCCCCGTGTTTAGGCACTTGGTGAAATCATTCCAGGTCACCCCATTCAACGCCACAATCGATTTTATCATAGTACCTCTTTCACATGCCATTCTGTGACTCATGAAAGCACCGTTGGAATAGCCCATGAAGATGATCCCTTCGGGGTCAGCGCCGTAATTCAGAACCGCGTCGTCCACAATTGATTCCAACCAACTTACGTCGTCTGTGTATGTGGGCCCCCAAGATCCTCCTTGTATACAACAAGCATCTGTGGCGTTCCAAAAACGAGGTTNTGGGAAGGCTTGCATGTGCCTCAGACCATCAGGCTTGAGTAGAAGGTGTTCATTTTCATGAACGCTATCGGTCAATACCATTCTATCTACTATTCTTTGCCCGTACCCTCCGAATCCATGCATGGCTACAACGAGTGGAAGTGGCCGTGAGTAATCATGGCCTCCGGGCATTTCGAGTACGGCTGTTCGATCTGCTGGGCCAACCATGACGGTAGTGTGTGATGCAGTGTACTGTATCGCTGAGCCAGTGTCCGATGAGGTAAATCGAGACGCGCTACGCTCTTCTTCTAATTCTACGCTTCCAACAATTTGGGAAGCAGTGACAAAAATCATCATCAAAACCGCTGTGGAAGCAAGAATCTTATCACGGTTCATTTCATTCATGGTTCGTTGAACGAGAGGCAATTATTTGTTTGTTTCCCAGAAATTACGCCTCCGATATATGGCCACAGAACAAATTTTTGTTTTACAACGATGAACGGAATATCATATACTGACCCTTTCACCGAATATTATGACTCGTTACAATTTTCTTGGCTTAACCATACCTCAATTGACAGCCGCCATAGGCTTCCTGATGATTACTTTAGGTGCGGTTTTTTGGATAATAACCGGTTTCGTAACAGCGCTCTTCCCGAGCCTCTTCGGGATCCTCATGCTACTGTCTTCCATTGGGAGTAGCATGAGACCGGAGAAAAATGCTCTTTACATGCACATCGCGGTTTTATGCTCTCTATCTGCACTAATCTTGGGAAGCGCAACATTGCTGACGAATCCAGAATGGTCATCCTCTGCCGCATTCATCGAACAAACCGTGATGGCCGTTCTAGGAGGCACACACTTTGCAGCAAGCATAGCATCATTCAGGTATGGGGCNCCCGACAGCCAGCAGACAGAAAGGAGATGTGGGCATGAGGGCAATCCATGGGCTATACCTGCTCCCAATAACACCCTAAACTATCCGTCTGTTAACGATACAGGACCGATCGCAACCAGCGTTCTTCTAACATCCCCCAGGAAGTAACTCTTCGAACAGCTCGATTTTAGCAAATGGATATGAAGAGGGCAGACTCACCAGATCGTATGCCATTCACCTCCGCCCGGCGAATTGACTTCCCGCTGGTCGATGTTGCAGGTATAGTCTACTATCCTCATTACTGGGATTTAGCCCATCGATTTTTCGAGGAGTCTTGGGAATCAACCTGCGGTATGCATTATCACGACGTTTTGCATCAGAAGAAAATCGCATTGCCCCTTATTCACAGTGAAGCCGAATTTCACCATCCCTTGGAATATGGNGATATTGCAAATTGCGAGATTACGGTGAGTAAAATTGGAACGACATCAATCACATGGCGTTATGCGATTGAAAACCAACATGGGGTTTTGTGTTGGAGTGCGATTCAGACCACGGTCTGTACCAGCATGGACGCGGTCACAGAAAAGGAACCTATCCCGGAGTGGATGAGAAAAGGCCTGAGTAGAATATTGGAAAATTAGTACTAATGACGTACTATTGTGGCTTAGGCCATTTCTTCGATAGAGCCTTTCTGAGAGAATCATCCATGGTCGCATCCCACCAATTAGCTTCTCTCCATATTGCGTATCGACCCCTAATTCCTCTTAGATCTGCACCATCCATACGAGCTCCTTGCATATTTGATAGACTCAATTTTGCTTTGACGAATCTCGCGTTACGCATGTCCGAATCGTCAAGAGCAGCTTTCATGAGGTTCGCACGCTTGAATGAAGCACCTCGTAAATCCGCTCCCGACAGGTCCGCACCCTCAAGATCCGCGCCATCGAATATAGCGCGCCGTAGATCTGCTCCCGACAGGTCCACTCCTCGGAGATCGGCGCGTACATGGGATGTGTACGACCAATCCTTANCACCCCCATCCTCGCTGTCGTTCACGCCGACAGCCTCTCAAGATGGTCGATACCTGCATCAGTCAGTATGGCATACCGGTTTTTGTCCGTGCCTGGCGGGTATGTCAAGAGAGAAGACTTGCCCATGCCCGCCCCCCCCTCGATCATCCTATTCACGTATAGCGAGATATTCCATTTTTCAATTTCCTCCTCGGTCCACCTGCCAGTGGAGATAAGAAGACGCTTAACCACTCTTGGAGGCGAGTCATTCTGCTTCTCGACCGAGCGTAGAAAGTGCACCGCTGCCAGTATAATATCAGCAGTTTTGTGAATCCCGCAATTGTCGATCAGCCGGTTGAAAGCAGATCCGCTTTCTGGTATGCCTTGTTTCGCCATTGCTTCTACAGAAGCATCAATCGCCTCTTGCCGTGCAATGCGAATCTTGGAAAGAGCCGATGCCCATGTATCTTGATCCTTAATCCGAATCCATTCATCGTTTACTTCGCGCATTGTTCCCTTTAGATCAATCTCTTGCGAACCAACCTGCAAATAGAGCCGGGCCTCATCCTCTGGATCACTCATGACCCAGCCATTGCTGACACTCATGTTAATTTTACCCCCTTTTTTTGAACATCTACAAAAATCACTTTGACCCGCATAATTCAAGATGAGCCGTCCATTGCCGGATTCATGGCTGAACCCGTTGGAGCGAGTTATTCGCTAGTACTCCAAAAGGGGGCAGACCCTGCTACACTAGGAGGCGTAGCAGTCTGTGGCCTTACCACTGTAGGTTCTGTGGGGGTGATTGCAGCTTCTCATCTCATCAAGTCAATGAATCTCAATCCGATGGGCACCGTCATAAATCCCGATTTTCCAGCAGTAGCCCTAATCCAAGAATCTGTACCCAAACATCCTGTTCGTGTCTACCAAGGTGACCAATTTGGTGTCTTCATATCTGAAATCCAGTTCCCTCAAAGCAGTGATATACAATTTTCGAATACTATCCTGGAGTGGTTCCATGGCGGAGGCTTCGACCAACTCGTCATCATTGACGGTTTGGTCAGTGAAGACTTGGGGCTCAAAGAAGATGGGGAGATATGGGGCGTATCTTCACTACAGCATGGAAGAGACGCACTGGATAAAGCCGGGATACAAAGGATACAGCAGGGAATAGTGACCGGTGTCTCCGGCTTCCTTCTCGCCGAAGGTGAACGTCAAAATCTCGATGTGACGGTTCTACTGGCCGAGTGCAATCCAGCCTATCCCGACGCAAGGGCGGCATTGATTGCTGTTGAGGCACTTTGCGATCTAATGGATATCGAAATCCCCGTGCAGACCCTCCTAGATGAGGCTAGAGAAATTGAGAATAGAGTAAGAGAGGTCTTCGAGAGAGCCCAAGCATCCGCCCTCCCTGCTCCTAGTGACGAGCCAGATGACGATGAAATCAGCATGGTCTATTGAAACCGAGATCAATAGAATGGATTAGCGCCCGCGGCGTGGTCTGTAGCATCAATGACCTCAACAATCTCTGGAACATTATCCATGATCATGACCTCAACTCCTTGCTTCAGAGTGACATCGGCCATCCCACATCCCTGGCAGCCACCTCCGAAGGCGATTATTGCCTTTTTGTCATCTACACCGACCAAGTCCACATGGCCCCCATGCGAAGCTACAGCTGGATTCACGTTCTTATCAATCACTTCCGCAACCCTTTGAGACAGATCATCAATCCACAGTGGATTTGGATTTTCAAAGGAGAAGCCACCACCCATCAGAGTCTCTTTGAAATCCAAAGTCGCCCCATCCAAGTATTTCGCGCTCCTCGCTGCAATTCGAACTTGAAATCCTCTAGCTTCTTGTGCAACATCCTCATCACTCGCATCATTGATGTCAATAAACTGGAGATCATATTGAAATCCCTTGGGCCCCCTCCCTACTATTTCGATTCGAAGAGCCAGAGAATCACCTTCTTCCGCCTGTGCTGAGTAATGTAGGAGCATCTCATGCGCCTTGTCGCTTATGGTCAGCATGGTGGTTCCTCAGAGGCACACAAACTTGAACCTACGTTCAAAACTGCATCCTCATAGAGACCTCCTCAAAGCAGCGATAAAATGAATTATGAACGAAACCACGAGGAAAAGAGCGCAATCACACACATCGACAAATTATCTGTGCTTATCGCGGGGAAGAACGTCCATTCAAAACGAAACTCGACAATAAAAAGACATGGTGGACATTCAACTGCCACATCACTTGAAAGAGCGCTGCCTTTTTCATACGGGCCCTGAGGCAGATAATCCAAGTTTTGTATTACACTGGATGCGTGCTGCCTTGCGCCTCGACGAGAATCCAACCTTCGACGTCGCTCGTACCATTGCAAAGGAACTCAATGTACCACTCATAGTATACCATGGGGTCGATGAACGGTATCCGCATGCGTCTTACCGGCATCATCGCTTCTTGCTCGAAGGTGCAGCCGACGTCGCACACCGTGCAAAAGAAATCGGTGTGGACTATTTCCTCCACGTCACACGTAATGGCCATCGTGAACCGGCCCTCCTGGACCTAGCAGATGACGCAGCCGTGGTTGTCACCGATATGGTGAGTCTTTTGCCATGGTCAGATTGGACTGCATCTGTAGCCCGTAAACGGACCGTGGTTGAAGTAGACGCCCATTGTGTTCTACCACGTCCAGCATTCGGCCGCACCAAGGACCGACCTTTTCGATTTCGTAACGCCACAAAGCGAGAAATGAAGCGGCGCATGGACCTACATTGGCCCCGCTGTAACCATGGGATAATTCGTATACCCATCGGATGGAAACCACCTTTTACCCCAGTAGACGCTGCCGCAGAGCTCCGAAAGGATGGCGCGCGCGACCTCCTATCCGCATGCCAGATAGACCCAACGGTCGTTCCAGTGACGGACATGACCGGCGGCATGTTGANTGGGATGGCTCGGTGGAACAATTTCCTCGAGAAGGGCCTGAGTCGCTACCACCGAACACGAAATGACGCATCCAATCGGACGGGTGTCAGTGGGATGTCTCCATGGCTTCATTACGGCATGGTGGCCGCAACCCGTCTGGTTCGTGACGCTTCAGAACACAACAGCAAAGGCGCGGAGAAGTTCATTGCCGAGATGCTAGTATTCCGAGAGCATGCCTACCATCATATCCACGATGTAGACCAACCCGCAGCATGGAACCAGCTGCCTGATTGGGCCCGGGCTTCATGGAAAAAGACCACAATGGCCGAACCACCACTTTCTCCTATGGATTTAGAAAGAGGTCGTAGCAAGGATTCGCTTTGGGACGCAGCGCAGATCGGCATGTTCCGGCACGGCATTATGCACAATAACGTCCGTATGACATGGGGGAAGGGGATTGTCCGTTGGATCGAAGAACCCGAGGCGGCGATGCGGCTCGCGCAAGAACTCAACGACAGGTATGCTCTGGATGGTCGTGACCCCAACTCCATCGCCGGAGTCATGTGGTGTTTCGGTCTATTTGATCGTCCTTTCGATCCCCCAGATACTCGTATGGGGAGAGTACGGTCACGCGATTCTCGGGATCACGCTGCACGCTTAGATATGAATGAATATCAAGCATGGACCGAATCACCCAGCAGAGGGCGGAGACTCAGTGTCGGCGTAGTAGGAGGAGGGCTTTCAGGACGTTTTGCGGCCCGATTGCTAGACGATCTTGGCCACCACGTTACAATTTACGATAAAGGGAAAAGAGCCAGTGGCAGGCTTGCCGAAAGAATAGCAGAAGACGACACGCCATTCCAACTCGGTACGCCCAGACTCGACGATTGCCCGGAGTGGGCCGAACGCCACATCCAGGATTGGATTGAGAGAGGTTTACTTGACGCTGACGGGAAACATCCCGGGCTGCTATTTCCGTCTCTGCTGAATTACCTGGGAGAAGACGCCCATGTTCTACAATCTCATCTTGTGGTTGGACTTGATGCAATATCCAATGGCGCTCGTATCCGTATCATTTCCCCCGAAGGACCGGTAGAAGTTGACCATGATCATGTCTTCATAGCCGTACCCATTGAACAATCCAGGACGCTGCTTGAAACCGCAGGCATCACTGTAGACGGTCGAAGTGAGCCATGTTGGGTGGCATGGGGCCCTTGCCCAGATGGCGCCATCGATGCCCCTTGTGGGTGGTCTTTGACACGACGAGGGCCCGACGGGGCAACTCTTGAAGTTCGCTTGGATGCTCCGACTAGTGCTGACAATCTGGAGAGGAGTCTGTCCAGCATGGCAACACATGTCGCCACAACTCTCGGCATCGACCCAGAGAACTGGTCAGCGCATCTGTGGAGGTTCAGCCGCCCGATTGAAGGTCCTGAAAAAGTGATTCATCAAGGTCCCTTCAGTGTGATAGGAGACGCATTTGGGCGTCCAATTGGAACAGCAGGAGCTGCGTTAGACAGCGCATCGAGAGCGGTAGCGGANATCCACTGTTCGATCGGATGGCAACCGAGCACTTCGAGCCCGAAACTTCAGCAAACCAACCTCTTCTCGTGGGGAGAATGAACAATCACAATTCGGAATGACGCTAAACCTATCCAACGAACCACTGAAGAAGGCAGTTACGACAAAAGTCGGACAACCTAGCGGCCAGCAAGACCGATAACACCTCACCCCGAACTCTATGCCCTAGTACTTCAGCCAAGCGAACATGAGAAGTGGGCCGGAAGATCAATTCGGCCGTCTTCTCAAGGATTTGAGAATATCTGTCACCGACAGGTGCAATTTCAGATGCAGATACTGTATGCCGAGAGAGGTCTTCGGAAAGGATTTCCCGTTTCTAGAAAGAGGCGGAATAATGTCTTTCGAGGAGATTGATAGACTTGTAGGGATATTCATCAATTTGGGTGTAGAAAAAATCCGCCTCACGGGCGGCGAGCCTCTTCTTCGAAAAAATCTTCCAGATCTTGTTTCGATGCTTTCGATGAGGGGTGTGGAGATCGCGATGACCACAAACGGGGTCCTCCTTCCAAGATATGCCCCTGCCCTATCTGCAGCAGGACTTGATCGTGTCACTGTGAGCCTCGATGCAATAGACGAATCCACATTCGCCGCGATAACCGACTCAGGCCATACAGTTGCCTCTGTGATAGCAGGAATCGAAGCCGCTGAATCTGTGGGCCTGGGGCCAATCAAGATCAACACCGTCGTCAAGAAGAACTCAAATGAAGACGAGATAATTGACCTAGTTGAGAGATTTTCTAACAGGGACATTGCCATCCGTTTCATTGAGTACATGGATGTTGGAACTACTAATGGATGGAGCATGGAAGAAGTAGTAACTGCTGAAGAAATAAGATCGATTATCGGGGTCGATGAGCAAATAACACCGAACAAGAAAAGCGATGTTGCTAAGAGATATGGGCTGGCCAATGGCGGCGAGGTAGGCATTATTTCGAGTGTCACAGAGCCTTTCTGCGGCGATTGCACGCGAGCGAGGCTTTCCGCAGACGGCAGACTCTTCACATGCCTCTTCTCTAGCAAGGGCGTAGACCTCTTGTCGATGATTAGGGACGGATCAACGGACGAAGAACTAACCGAAACCATCGAGAAAACTTGGAGAGANCGAGAAGATCGCTATTCCGAGATAAGATCCGAGCAGGCAATCGCCCCCAATAGAATTGAGATGTCATACATTGGCGGATGACCAACTCAAGAAAGACGTTTGAAAGCCTGCAATATGGATGACCAGGGCGCATCCGTTCTGAAGGAAGGCTCTGCATACCTCGAAACCTCGGCACAGAAACCCCCCTGACGCAAGATTTCAGCCATCTTTGTGGGGCTCGGCGGATCCCCTCCTCCAACGAAACCCGGTAGCGCATCAGTGATTACTAGATNCCTTCCGTGAATGGCCTTGCTTTCATCGGATATCCTCCTCACGGCCTGCTTCGCCCTTCTGACTTCCTTCTGATTCATATCTGGATCGTCGACCTTGCAAATTCCTTCTGCTGCAGCCTCACTCATGCTAGCCATGATATCCGAATCACCGATACACCCTGTCCATAATGGGCCGGACACGCCAGTATTCAGATTAGGATACGCACTAAGCGGCAGCATAACGTGCATTGGCCTAGATCCCGAGTCATGTTCTGGAAGCAGACCAGCTTGAATAGCAGAATCAACAATCCTATCGTCAGGCGATGACACCCTCCAACCCAGGCTTTGCTCCACAGCACTAGCACCCATTTTTGATCGCTCTACCAGTAATGTCACTCTGAGATGGTGTGAGTCCCATACACTGAGGAGAGGTCGAATTACCCTATCATGCCTGGCTGCGGCCTTTGCCGCTGAAGCCAACAAGACCCTCATCCCGCTGTCATGCTTGAGCCCATCCATGTGTACGCGTGCACCGTAACGACGACTCAACGGCCCAGGCGATGATCCGCTTAGAGCAGCCGTATCCGTGGCGCTGATTGAAATCACCGATCTACGCGCTGTGGCCTGCATAGCTAAGTCGAGAAAAGGTACTGGCGACCCGTAAGGATCCAGATCAATCCAATGCCACCCTTGTCTGAGGATTTCTCTTCTAGCATCTCCTTGTATAACTTTGACATTCTCCTTAAGATCGTCATTTTCAAGATTCAACCTCGCCCATTCGAGAGCCGCTACGTCCATATCGCACATCTTGACCCTCAATCGACTGGAGACATCCTCAGAAGTCTCTTCCAACCACCTTCTAGTCCGAATCCCCGTCGCGCAAAGAGCATCCAGAATCTGTATTTTCTTTACGTCGCCAAATACCGTCTTTCCGATATGTTCGAGCATCAGGACACTCCTAGTCCGATTTCCAGCCATAGCAGGATTCAGAAATCCAGATCCATACTTGCCAGCAGGCCCCTTCCTATCTCTGTCCACTTCTTCAGGTAACCTATGTTCTATCCCTCCTTCATGGTATACAACGCCTGGCCAGCCTTTGGGTTCCATGTTCTACCGGCAGGCCCAGATTCATATGGACTGCGCGATTAGATCAGTATTCAGTATACATCAAATCAAGAGGAGAATGATGGACGCCTGCTCCTTTTACCACACAACCGATCTTTTGTGATCCAGGAATTCTTTCTGAGATCCATCTTTCCACACCCTCAGCAGCATCATTGTCGACAATCAATACAACCCCCATCCCCATGTTGAACACTCTGTGCATCTCCCAGGAAGTCACTCCTCCTTCCCTCTGGATCCATCCGAATTCAGGTTGAGGGTTGAGGGGGTTGTCTATCTCAAAACCCACAGAATCGTTTAGTCTGAGCAAGTTGGACAACCCGCCGCCGGTTATATGTGCGATTCCATGTATATCTCTCCTCAAACACGGGGCATCCTCCCCGAATAGAAGGTCGACGATAGGATCAACATAGATTCTCGTCGGGTTGAGTAAAACGCTTCCGAGATCTCCCATATCGTTCTCTATTTCACGATAGGGGTGNGTAGAATCGAATGGCGCCGGCTTTAACAAATCAGCATTCGATTTTGTGAGCACCCCCCTTACCAGAGAATACCCATTCGAATGAATCCCACTACTTGGAATGCCAATCAATACATCCCCTTGCGATGCATTTTTTCCAGTTACAGCCTCTCCTGCGGGCAACCAACCCAGTGCTGTCCCTGAGAGATCCAACTCATTTACGATTCCTGGGAGCGTCGCAGTCTCGCCCCCTGCAAGAGTCACTTTGGCTCTCGCACATGCTTCAGATAGAGATCCCCCTATCGACTGATGCACCGTTTCATCGGGAGAAGGGACTGCAATGTAATCCACAAATCCAATTGGCTCCGCCCCAACACACAGCAAATCATTCACATTCATTGCCACGCAGTCTATGCCAACCCCTTGGTAACGCCCCAAGGCGTTTGCGATCTGAAGCTTCGACCCTACGCCGTCGGTTGCCATTGCAAGCCAATTATCGCCGAATTCCAGTAACCCTCCAAATCCCCTCTCCAGAATCACGGGAGCCCCCTTCATTCCCTTCTTCCTCGTCGAAGCACCAAGAGTGCCGATGAGCGCCGAAACAGCATTTGTTTCAGCATCTATGTCCACCCCGGATGATGAGTAATCCAGGCCGTTTTCATTACTCATTATTTCCTGTGCGTGGATTGCAGGTTATTGATTACACCTCTAAATAGAAGATTATTTTTTTATCGGATTAATAAAATAAATATTTCAATACGACNTTCATTCTGTGCCAAAATAGTAATTTTTAGAGATTATATATTAATTATTTACCGGCATAGGTACTAAATAGAAACTCGGTGCTGAAAATGCTGCTAGGAGCGTGTACACGCTATGAAAACAATGAAGTTAATTGCAACAATGATGACACTGAGTATGCTTGCGGCTGCTTTCGCAGGCTGCCTCGGTGGAGACGACGACGACGAAACAACGACTGTGAAGATCGGTTTCCTGAACCCGATCACTGGACCACTTGAGCCAAACGCTCCAGTGTTCAAGTGGAGCGCGGATCAGGCAATTNCTGATCTNGAAGAAATGTACCCTGACTACGACTTCGAGTTGATAGAGCAGGACTCCGGATGCGACGGTGCTGTTGCCGGCCCCGCTGCTCAGACCTTGGTCGACTCCGGTGTCTACGCTGTTGTGGGTGCAGCCTGCTCCGGGGCCTCGATGGCCGCNAACGGAGTGCTTTCCGCTGCTGGAATCCCAATGATTTCCTACGCGAGCACCAACCCGGGTCTATCGGACGCATCGGCATACCCAATGTTNTACAGGAACGTGCCAAGCGACGCTATCCAGGGCCCAGCCGGCGCTGACATGATGACTGACGCAGGAGTCGCCGAGGGCGCTCTCGCNGTCTTCGGCATGACCAACGACTACGGCGCTGGTCTCGCTGACGCAGTCGTCGACGCATGGGGATCCGACAAGCTATGCGACGTCGGTCGCTACGACTACGCAGAGACGGACACCGACTTCNNGACAGTCGCCAACTCGATGGCGGCTTCCACGGAGTGCACGGCTGTCTACCTCTCGTCCTACATCGCTGACGCGGCCCTCATCATCGAGGCCCTCGACGAGGCAGGGTGGGAAGGACACATCTTCGGCGGGGACGGCCCTGCTGGAGAGGGAATGTACGCTGAGATGGAGGACGACTCCCTGCTCGAAGGCATGACCGTCACCCAGCCACGCGCCGGATCAAGCGCCGGTGACTTCAGTGCTCGCTACGATGCAAACGCCCCGTCCGGCGGCATCAAGGCATACGATCTGACGACATACGATGGAGTCATGATGGTCGGTATGGCTGCTGTGAATCACCAAGGCGAATCAGCTGATGCTGGAATCGCAGCAACGGGTAACGGATACGCGGGCTCCTCCGGAGTCATCAACTTCCTAGAGAACGGTGACATTGGCGGCAACGGATACGACATATGCTCGTATGACGGCGTCGACCAGTACACCTGCTCGAAGTACTGGACTGCCGAAGGCGGCGTCGCAACTGCCTGAAACTGAGATCGATAAGACCTCAGAGTGACGTAACGCGCCGTGGTGGGCCATCAGGCCCGCCGCGGCGCCTCACACCTATTCTTTCGGCCGATGCCATCGGCTTTATGCACTAGAAGCCACATATCAGGGATGAAGCATGACGGCGCTTGGAGATTATCGCAACCAATGGTCGCAACTAGAGAGGTGGAAGCGCCGCCTCGTCATCGCAGCCTTCTTCTTCATCGAATCGACTCTCGGCCTACTCAGCCAAGTGGGCGTCTTGAACGTCGTGGACATCCTCCTTCTTGACAGTCTGCCCACTGACCTCGTATGGCTGCTTCAGACATTCACCTTAATCTGTGTAGGCTTCGGTTTGATCAAAATCACATTCGATGATATGCAGCCAGGCTGGATTCGCTCTTCGATTATCGCCACATCCCCCATCCTCCTATTCTTCTACATCCTGCTCACCCTGCACATTCTACTTCTGGGCCTCGATACCTCTGCATCAGTGCTAATCGATGTGGCATCCCTTGGAACAAACACACTGACATGGTCTTCGACGTATCTCTCAATCGCAGTCGGACTCACTCTGACATACAGCGTACAGAGGTATGGGAACTTCGCACAATCAGAGTTCTTCATGATCGGAATGTACGTCGGCATAGCCCTGATGTGGACAAATTGGCTCTTCCCGCTGAATGAAATCCCCTCTGACGGGCATCTCTCGTGGACCTTATTCCTCTGGATGTTGTTCGGGGCATTCGTCCTTACGGGAATAGCGGGCGTCATCATCGATCGCCTCGTCTATCGGGGCTTCAGGGATCGTAAGGCCTCTCCTGATGTGATGATGATCGCATCTCTCGGTGTGGCTCTTGTTCTGAGAGCTCTAACGTACCTCAGATTCGGGGGCTCCACTCAACGATTCGTACCAGATGCCGATTGGATGCGAGGAAGTCAGGCATTCGAGTTTCCCACGATTTTGACTCGGTTTAATCTCGGAAAGAGGCAACTGGAATTAGATCAAGTCTACACATCAATCGACTGTGAAGAGATGAACTCCATACCCGCTGTCGACATTGTCACCACAACCTGTGAAGGCGTGGCACAAACGACAAACTATGCATACAACAACGCATTCCTGCCAATCGTAAGCTTCGCAACAGTATTCATTCTACTCGCGATCCTGACACGTACCCGCCTTGGTCGAAGGATGAGGGCTGTAGCAGATAACCCGGAACTCGCTGCTAGCAGTGGAATCAATGTCGAGAGAGTCCACATGACAAGCGCATTCTTGTCCGCAGGTATATCCGGTATCGGCGGGGGGATTTTCGGTATCACCTTGCTCTTCAAACCAATCACGGCATTTTCCCTCTTGCTGCCCTCCTTTGCGGTCATAGTCCTCGGAACAATCGGCTCCTTGCCCGGTGCTATCGCAGCAGCACTGATCATCGGTTTCGTACGCGCAGTTTCTGGGCCAGTCCTGATTGGAATCGGCAACCCAATCGGCCGATCCGGTTACAGCGCTCTCGCCGAAGTAATGCCATATGCGATCATAATCGCTATATTGCTCATCATTCCAAAGGGCATAGGGGACGCATACGATCGCTGGAAGATAGAGCGGCTCCGTGAGCGAGCGAAATCTCCCAAGATACCCGATCGCCGCTATTCAGCCGCTCTGGGATTGCTAATGGGACCTCTTGGAGCACACCATTTCCATCAACGTAGGAGCGGCAGGGGCATCAGCACGCTACTAGTCACAAGCTCTGCATTCTTCATAGGCAAAGCAACTTCATTCATACGGGCCCACTCCTATCCGTCCGGCCCCGTCGCTGTGCCTGATGGGGTTGACCCCGATATTGCTTCCAGTTGGGTGGCCATGATTGAATCCGAGCAGGCTTTCATATCCGTTATCGGCGCAATAGGCGACGTACTATGGCCATGGATACCCTTGTTGATCTGGATATTCTGCATATACGAATCATACTTGATTTTCAACGATCGATACAAGGATCCGATCCACCCATTCAAGGTAAAGTACCATTCAATCCTATCAAGAATCTCAGGATCTCCAAATAAACATTCAGAGCAAACCATTTCAAGGAATATGAAAGTCAAAATCGAGTCATTCCGGGCTAATGCTGACTCTTGGCTGACCATTCGAACAACATCTCTCTCCGGGAGATTGAGGGAGAAAGGTAACGACATCCTTCAAAAGGCCGGAATAGGCGAGGGACGAAGAACGGAATCCGGCTCTAAAGCCGCTTTCAGACTTCTTCTGGCACTACTGTTGCTTTTCGTAGTCTGGCTTCCTGTTGATCCAGCCTCAAACTTCATGTTCGCCAAGACCCTTCAAGTATCGAACATCGCCACATTCCTCTCAATATACCTGATAATGTCTCTCTCACTGAATCTCTCAACCGGTTACACGGGCTTGTTGAACTTCGGAGTGATTTTCTTTGTATCAATAGGCGCTATCGGGGTCGGTGTTCTGACTGCTCCCAGCGACGTCGCTGGATATGGGTGGCCTATCATTCCCGCACTCATCTTCAGCATGCTAGTAGCCGCTATTTCTGGTTGGCTGCTTGCCTATCCAACCGCACGTCTCAGAGGTGATTATTTTGCCGTGATAACGATCTCACTCGGAGAGGTGGTCAGGATCTTACTCTCAGGAGAACCGCTCCTCAAGACGGGTACGACACAGGGAGCGATAGGCGTTCAAAGATTCCCGAAGCCTCTTGAGACCTGGTGGTTCTGCGGGAGGGGTAAACAAATCGATGAAAATGGTCTGGAACTATCCCCCTTTGACTGCAAGAACAACGAGGCCATTGACAGCGCCGCGAGAACGATTGGCGAAGCACTCAGTTTCGGCCAGCCCGCTCCATACTATCTTCTCCTGGCCATAATGGGGCTCATCTGCGTCATGATCGTTTGGCGCTCTCTCTCAATGCTGTACTCGTCACCATGGGGCAGAATCCTCCGCTCAATAAGGGAGGATGAAGACGTCGCTCAGCACCATGGACACGACGTCATGACCCACAAGGCCGCCGCTCTTGCCGTTTCAGCAGCTGTCGCTGCCTTTGCTGGGGCGTTGTTTGCCTGGTATTTGGGCTCGCTTCAGCCATCTTTCATGCAGCCCTCTAGGACGACGTTCCTGGTTTGGGCCGCATTCGTCATAGGCGGTGCAGGAAACAACAGAGGCATGCTGATAGGCGCGTTGATAATCACCCTCAATGAGTTCGTTATCAACAGACTCGTCGCCGCCCAGTCAAGCGCGAGTCAACCGCTTCACGAATTGGCCGTGGCCATTGACACGGTCTTCGCATGGCTCGTAACCGAACCAATGCAAGCAGCGCTCCTGATGATTGCCATAATGACTCTTTCATACCTCTTCAGGCGAAAGGCGATAGCCGAATCGGCGGGCTGGATGGCATCCGTATTCCTATTGATGGTATGGCTCCTCCATCAGCGATCAATCGATGAAGTATTCAGAACCGACATACAGGTAAACCTCGCCTATGTTAAGGTCCTAATAATCGGACTCATCATTGTAATTTCCCTGAAGTACAACGAGAAGGGTCTGTTACCTGAAGTGCCATATCGCCCAGAGCGACCAGAAGGAGGAGATCTCCAATGAAGTCACCTGCACTTCGCATTGATGGACTCAGGAAAGAGTTCGGGGGGCTCGTCGCTGTAAAGGAAGTGTCCTTCGAGGTCCAAGAGGGGGAATTCATCGGGTTAATCGGCCCAAACGGATGTGGGAAATCAACTACGTTCAACTGTATTAGCGGGCTCCTCGAACAAACTGCTGGCTCAGTGGAGATTTTCGGGACAGACGTTTCATCTATGCGACCGGACCAGATCCAGAATCTCGGTATGACGAGGACATTCCAGCATACGAGGCTGTGGCGAGAAATGACCGTCATCGAGAATCTCCTGGTCCCTCCAAGAAACCAGTTCTCCCCCGGTTTCTTCGATGTCGTGCGTTCCGGACGCTCCCATCCATCAGAGATGCAGAGGCTGGAGAGGGCATATGCAGTACTCGATCAACTCGAAGTCCCGCATATGGCGCATAACCTTGCAAGCGAACTTTCAGGCGGACAAAGCAAGCTCGTTGACATCGGACGCTCCATGATGGGCGACCCACAACTCCTCCTACTCGACGAGCCAGTAGCGGGCGTCGCAGGACCCCTGGCGATGAAGATATTCGCCAATCTCCGAAACATCGTCTCCGAGACTGGAATATCCGTTCTCATAATTGAGCACAACATGGACTTCATCCTGAGACAGGGTGTGGACAGGATAGTCGTCATGAACGAGGGTGAGATACTAATGGTAGGAACACCCGATGAAGTACGTTCGAATCGAGATGTCATAGAGGCATACCTCGGCTCTGATGGCCACGACGGAGGTGAAAAGAAATGACTCGAGTTCTAGATGTAAACGGACTCACCGGAGGGTACGGTTCTGTACAGATATTGTATGGCATAGACCTACACATCGATGAAGGAGAGTTCGTCACAATAATCGGCCCAAATGGATGTGGGAAATCCACGTTCATCAAGGCCATATTCGGAATAGCCGACTATTACTCCGGACAGGTCAACTACCGGGGGAAGAGTGTTTCAGGAATGCGAACAGACCAACTAGTGAACATGGGCATCGCCTATGTACCCCAAGTGAACAACGTATTCCCCTCCCTCTCAGTCGAGGAAAACCTCCAGATGGGTGGAAACTCCCTCTCAGCAAACATCCTTGGTCAAAGAATCGAGAGAGCACTAGATATGTTTCCCGATCTCCGTTCTCGAGAGCATGATCTAGCAGCATCGCTATCAGGCGGAGAACGTCAAATGCTCGCAATCTCAAGAGCCTTGATATCAGAACCAAATTTCCTCCTCCTAGATGAGCCCACAGCCGCTCTTTCGCCCTTATATCAGCAGCAGATCATAGAGAGGATTGATGCTCTAAGGGAGCAAGGTATCACGGTCTTGATAGTCGAGCAAAATGCAAGACTAAGCCTCTCGAGATCGGATAGGGGCTACATCATGTCAAACGGCAAGGTAGTTCACACGGGCGATGCAGACCATATTCTAACAGACCCGGAAATCGGCCAGTACTTCCTAGGTACCCATGATGACTGATCATGCTAGAACCATGGAAATCAGCTCTGGTAGCATATCCAGGCTCTCTGCAAGCCTATGCCCGTCATCCACTTCCACCAAATCGGTCGTTTCCGAGATTTCACTTGCTCTGTATGAGTTTTCCACGGGAACCACATCATCACCCCTGCCATGAAGGATAGCAGTCCTATGCTGAAGTGTAGGCCACCCGCACGACAACGCATCTTCCATAAATGACCATGGGAGTTGGACTTCCTCCACCCAACCCGGTGGCATGAACGACCTAACCCCGTCTTCCTTCCATGTTTGCATTGACGGATCTCCGATTTGCGAGGCCAGTGTCTCATATACCCCGAAAGCCGGTGCTAAGAGAGCAAGCCGAAAATCACCTTCATATTCTTCGACTGCATTGGCGATCGCAAGCGCTCCGAAGGATGAACCAATCAGGACGTCGAAAGATCTGTGAGATTCCAACTCTTGACGAATGGTAAGGGTCTGAGAGGAAATACTCCAACCATTCCTTCGCATATCCGGGCAGACAACATCCCATCCCAGGACTTCTTTCATATAGGCAGGTTTCGAACCATCAGGAGCACTCCAGAGGCCATGGGCAAATAGGATCCTCATTACCGTCACCTATCGCGTTTCTCTATTCAAATTCCAGGCCCAATAGCTCAAAATCAGCAAGAGGACAACGTGTCATCATGGCATGGCCCATGACTCTAATATGAATCTCTGCCACAACGTGGACCGTCGCCTGAAAAAGGTGGCCAGCATGAACATTATTCTCGTCGTCAGACCAACAGCAGTGAATGTGGGTGAATGGCTCCCCTTCCTGCGTACGAGCAATATTGCCCGAAAGGCTCACCAATTCAGAGGGAAGATCCAACGGCCGTCTTTGGTAGACGCCATCTTCATTCATGTAACCATACTGATTATCACGGGTCCGGCCAATACCGCTTGTAATGGCAGCAGCATCAAACTCAAGGTCATTTGCNANTTNTTTTANNGNAGCGTGAATCTCCTCNCCNGGGTCAAGCCNAACGAGGATATCACTTCCNGAACGCGTGTGTTCCATNGNACTCCTTGTTCCAATCGGTCTCTCAAGGTTACCNCNTCGGAGATTATNCAAAATTATTGCAATAGAAGGTATCAGGNAGATGAAAGNCCACTGTTNTCTCCACTGGAAGAAAGGGGGNGTACNNANNCCTCCGGTTTCTTGATAGGCCCCCTCTCCTGACNGCGNTAGACCGACNGAGGAAATGCCATGACGATGCTCGCTCCAGATGCAAGACCGAGATGGANNTCATTTCTGGAAGAGACAATGGCCGANGAGGTTCAGAGAATAGTCTCNGGNCAAGCCGATAANATGGAACTTTCNTTTCACCAAATTCAGACTTTCGACCCAGATTTTGCAGANATGCTNCTCGNTCANCCGACCCACATTTTGAGAGAGGGCTCTGCCGCTCTCAAGANATATTGCATCGAGATGGGAGCNCANGATATNGAACCNTTNATCAGAATCGATCTCCTACCGCTCGATAGTCGNAGAGATNTGAGGAGGATNGGCCACGTCGANGTGCAGAAGCTCATCAGCTCAGAAGTCTCAGTGACCAAGGTNAGNGAGATCAAACCCCGAATCCACCGNTCNGTNTTCCAATGTTCGTGNGATTACGAGACNGAGATCATACAGCACGATCANACGGAACTNGAGGAGCCGCTACAATGCGAAGGCTGCGGNGAGCGCAAAGGCNGAGTAAAATTCACTCTGATGAAGGAGAAGTGNTCCCTNGTNGANAATCANAANATCGAGATTCAGGAGATCCCGGAACGCGTACCGAGCGGCGCGCAACCNAGCACGGGAATGGTGATTCTCGANGGCGANCTGGTGAACAGCGTCCTCCCNGGAACCAGAATCATAGCNAACATGATCCCGCAGATGNATTCGGAGAGAAAGGGCTCCAGGAAAACACCACTTTTCGAGATATTTTANTCNATGGTGAGCGTAGAGGCAGAGACGACNCCCTTCACAGAGATAATCATCGACGANGAAGAAGAAGAAAAAATCAAGNAACTCGTCAAGGAATATGGNGATAGTAACAATNTGATCAATCTCCTCGTAGATTCAATCGCACCATCCATATTNCCCACACCAGTTCTNAGATGGGTAAANCGNTCNCTTGCACTGCAACTTTTCGGAGGGGTGGCNCGNGTTTCGAGCGACGGAACNAGNTCTAGGGGNGATATCCATATNCTCNTGATGGGGGACCCAGGGGTTGCAAAATCTCANTTGCTCACNTACATGTCNAANCTCTCACCAAGAGGNAAATTCACATCAGGNGGGTCAGTTTCNGCTGCTGGTNTGACCGCAGCGGCNGTGAAGGACGGNTTTTCNGATGGNAGATTCGCACTTGAAGCGGGCGTGCTTCCNNTATCCGATCGAGGCCTTGCTGCCATTGATGANTTCGATAAGATAAGCAAGCAGGATACAAGTGCGATACATCCGGCCATGGAGCAGCAGAAAATTAGAGTCGCTAAAGGAGGAATCACNGCCACACTCAACTCGAGATGCGCCGTACTCGCGGCAGCCAATCCGGAATCAGGAAGATTCAACCCCTTATCAGCAAATGCGAGCATAATGCAGTCATTCAAAGAAACCGGTCTGGAGACGCCCCTGGCCTCGAGATTCGATTTGATATGGCTCCTTCAAGACACCCCTGAACCGGGCCTGGATGAGAAGATAGCACGGCACATCCTCCAAAATAGGACCTCTGGAGTCAGCGAACTTCTGATTGAGGACAAGATGGGCAGTGAGCCCATTCCCGACTCAGAAGAAATAATGGAAATAGGACACGATCAGAAACAACATCTGACCACAAACTTCCTGAGAAAATATGTGGCCTACGCAAAGCGGAATATCCATCCGTCTCTCGATGATGAAGCAAAGAGTCTCCTGGTTAAATATTACATCAAAACAAGAAACTCCTTCAATAAGAGACAAAATAATTCCAGAGGCTCCGATTACGGAATCAGTCAATCGGATAAGTCTGAGACAACAGAGATAATAGTCACTGCGAGAGCCCTCGAAGCTCTGATGCGCCTCACAGAAGCCCATGCTAGAATACACCTCCGCCAGACTGCGACGGTAGAGGATGCTGAAGTTGCCAAGGCCATATTCATGCATTGGAGGGATGAAGCCAACATTAGGGACGAAGCCGAGTTCCAAACAGGAATGAGCAAGCAAAAGCAGAGCAGTACAGTCAGGATAATCATGCAAGAAATATCAGATGCAAACGAAGGCCTCATGAAAATGAGTCAGATCATAGATGCGGCTTTGGTGGAAGGAGTATCCGAACCAACAGTTAGAACCGTGATTAGTAACTTGCACAGAGGCGGTACAATATACGAATCACAAACAGGAACGTATCAATGGACATGATTGATTCCGCTGAGCCTATGAGCAATCGTTGCTTGGACACTAACATGCTGGAGGGTGAGCCCGTTGGCGATATCCGTGATCCGGACTCTCTAGACCCCATTTCGCTGGGTTTCATGTGTGGTATTGAGATACATCAGCAACTCTCTTCCGGGAAACTACATTCTCGCCAACCAGGCGTTCTGTATGATGGAACAGAAGACCAAATTCAAAATCCTCCTCGTGTTATCGCCAAGAGACGCCTTCGTGCAGCCCGAGGAGAGTCCGGCACAGTAGATGTAGCCGCTCGATTCGAAGAGATGAGGAATAGGTCATTCGCATATCTCCAGACACCCAATTCAGGACTGATAGAACTCGACGAGGCACCGCCTCTCCAGATTGACTCAGACGCTCTAGACACAACTCTGCAGATTTCAGCCATGTTCAGTGCCACGCCTGTGAATAAAATTCAAACAATGCGAAAAACCGTTGTAGATGGATCCAACACCAGTGGTTTTCAGAGAACTAGCCTAATCGCCACAGGGGGAAGATTCGAGGTTGATAATGCCGAAATAGGAATCTCGGTAATCTGCCTCGAAGAAGACTCTGCAAGAAGATTGGGAGAAGAAACCACAGACAGGGGAACTGAAGTCACCTACTCTCTAGATCGTCTCGGAATACCGCTGGTTGAGATAGCAACTGAACCAGACATAGTATCACCTGAACACGCAAAGTCGGTTTCTTCATTCTTAGGTAGGCGGCTTCGGGATACTCGTAGTGTACGCAGAGGTTTGGGAAGCATCAGACAAGACCTGAACGTTAGCATCGCCTGTGGCGATAGGGTTGAGATCAAGGGTTGCCAAGATCTTGGATGGATACCTAGGATAATCAGATCTGAAATGGCTCGACAGATCCACTTTTACCGACTCTCAAACACTCTCAGAGCTAACCACAACTTTCCTCCTCTGGGTAGCGATAGAAGAATGGACGACCCTTCATCGGAGGCGTCAATTAGGGAGGGCGTCCATCGAATCATTCCCGGGAGAGTCCAAGACATCTCTGAAATCATGGATGGGGTCGAATCAGATATCATAACCTCTGCAATGTCCTCCGGATCGAGTATAATGGTGCTGGCACTACCTGGTCTCTCAGGCTATCTCGGAACCAAGGAGAGAGATGGAAATGGCGCACAACTCCCACGTCTCGGAAGAGAATTATCGGGCGCAGCCAAAAGAGCCGGGGTTCACGGCATCATACATTCTGATGAACTTCCAGCTTATGGCCTCAAAATAGATGATATCGACTCAATTCGAACCCAACTATCATTGGAAAATTCCGATGCGTTTGCGATTTGCATCGCTCCTTCATGGCAGGCGGAATTGGCATTGGACGCTGTTGCAGAGCGTGCAAGAATGGCCTTCCTGAGAATACCCCAGGAGGTTAGGAACGTCGTCATCAAGAAAGGCCAACCAGATGATGGAACCACGATGCCAATGCGACCTCTCCCTGGCGGAGCGAGAATGTATCCGGAAACAGACGTTCCTCTGACAGGTATCGACTCCTCAAGATGGACAAGAGCTGTTGATAGCATTCCCATGACATCCGAAGAGAGACTATCTAGGCTTTCGGAAACCGGGCTATCAGAAACTCAGGCAGAGGCCATATTAGGTGCAGAACTAGACGATCTTTTGATCGAGGCAGCAATCGAAGGATACTCAGACATGCCCCTCATTTCACCAAAATCCATCGCTACTGCCCTTCTCGATCGAACTCTCAGCGAGGCATCAAGCGCTGCGAACATCAAGAAATCGGCCTTCCCCCTGAAAGCACTTTTCCAGGCAATTCTGGCACGTGACAAGGGAGCTATAACAAGAGATGGAGTAATCCCCATTTCTGCCCTCATGGCGTCTGAT
>NHIP02000012.1 GCA_002170775.2 Euryarchaeota archaeon TMED192
CCGTATTGTTCTCCTCATGCTGATGATGATAATCTTCATCGCCGTGGTGATGAAGGCCGGGCTCATTGTCGTGATGGTCTGGATGATCATCTCCAATAACACATCCAGCAAGAGCAGATGTTAGCATTAGCAATACAATAACCATCGGTTTTAGTTGACTCATATCCTTTAGTCAATATTCGATTTTTTAGTATTTCTTACACAGCATCTACTTGGGTGCCCCTTACTGACGCCCGCATCATAATCCCTAGCGTAATAAACCACTTATGTTTGGATTTAGTATGGCCCTAGATAATGAAAATATTCCGATTGGAGTAATCTTATCTTCAGCCGCACCCACAGTCCTATTCGTAATATTGTTCAATACTGGTGATGATGATCTTGCAGGGCTATGGGCTGCTTCATTGGCAATATACGTTTTTTTCCTCATCAAACAACTTTACTATAAAGATGGGAGAAGATTGATGCTAATGTCATTAGGACAATCTGCAATATTTTCATTTTTCATATGGATTGCTTATTTTCTACTTTTTGGTCATCCTTGGGACTGGCATTCAGGGCAATTTTTACTCATTTCATTACTACCGCTGATACCACCAACCATCATGTTGTCTAGTGATCAATTACAACGTTTTAGTGTGCGAGAAACGATATCTCTTAGGACGGGAGCAGTTCTCTCATTTCCTATCTGTTTAGCGATGTGTATCCCAGCTATTGTAGCTATGGAAATATTGACTGTCTAAATGGGCACCCCTAGTAGACGTATACGTCATATTCCGTACCCCTAATGAGGGGGACATCATAGAGGACCCCCTCATTACACATGCGAAACAGAGAGTCACTCTTCTTCGGATTTCCACTTGTTGTAAACAACTAGAGATTTCTTATGTGATTTGATTGTCAGCAGTAGTCCCACAAGAAAGGTAGCTACTCCTGCTGGAATTGTCACGATCATCACGAAGGCAGCGGCTCCCCCCCCTGTTGAGTCATCATTGAGATAGAGAATCGGCCAGAGTGCAACGCATGCCGAGATTACCGAAATCGTCACAATGCTTCCAACGATACCAGGGCGTTCCACGGGTTTCCGAAGAAAGACGTGTCAATATGCTTTGTTACGGCATAATATTGGCTTCCCTTTAGTCTGTATTCGATCGATGGGGTAGGAATCAACCACCAAACTTCGATATTATGATAGATTCATTTTGTTTATCGCCTATTCAATGATGGTCGAATTGGTAGGGAGGCCCGCGATGGTGTTGAATCTCTGGGCATCGCTCGCTTACGGGCTAGTTCTGATCCTAGCACCAGACCTGTTCTGCGAAATACTTCAGGCGGATGCGATAAACACTGCATGGTTGAGAACCATAGGTGCTGCTTTGCTAGGAACCAATGTTCTGGGTAGCTGGCTATGGCTCAGCAATCCCGGTCTGGACATGGGTCGAGTCCAAACGACGACCGCCGGCCTTGAGGCTGCGGCGATGGGCGTATCACTCCTGCTTGGAGAATTCACAGCGGACAATATCTGGATGGTCCAGGCATCCGTTTTACTGGCACTCATTGTGACGATTGGGCTTCTGCCCACCGCTATGGGGAAGTCGTACAATTCCAATACTGATTCTTCATGACTGGGCAGGGAACATGTCGATTAAGTAATGGTAGGTGTACTTCTGCGTGTTCCACTGTATATTCAACAGCATCCATCACAAGGACAATTACTGCCGCAAGGAGCACAGTTACAGCATTTACAGGGCATGTTCTCAGATAACCGTATTATTATTTGGAGATATTCAAATTAATATTTCAGAATTCATCGATTTAAGCGGATATTATAACAGGACACACCACTATACTGATCTGTAAACTAATGGTTGTTATACCCATTATTGATAATGAATATCTTCTAGCACCCGTTTATGGATTTGGTACTAATAGGCTCTTTCATCCTATTCATGGCCGCATTTGCAGGGGTTGGTCTAGCAAGTATGTGGGTCAAAGAGGATACAACGGATGACTACCTAGTCGCGGGACGTGGGATGAATCCTGCCTTGGCTGCACTGTCCGCAGTGAGCACTTGGAATTCCGGTTACATGTTCATCGGTTATATCGGATTTACTTTTACAATGGGCTATTCTATCATTTGGATTGGCCTGGGGAGTATGTTGGGTCAGATTGTGGCTTGGACATGGTTGTATAAATTCATCCAACAGTCAGCAAATAATCGAGGAGTGCGTTCACTTTCTTCATTGGTTTCGGATGTCACAGGTTCGCCAGAAGCCAAACTCGCTGCAATACTTTCTGTCCTTTTTTTATCTGTTTATGCCGCAGCCCAACTAACCAGTGGAGGAAAGGCCCTCTACGTGATGCTCGGATGGTCAGAAGTTTTAGGCATACTAATCGGTTTTGTTTTGGTTGTTGCCTACTGTTATGCAGGCGGTATTCGCGCTTCAATTTGGACAGATGCTGCCCAATCTAGTGTGATGATAATTGGTTCAAGTGTACTTTGTTACGTAGCTTTAGAGGAGGTAGGGGGGTTTTCTGGATTGCATAATGGTTTGGCTATTCAAAATGCTAATCTAACTAGCGTGCTTCCTGCAGATCTAAATTTTGGAGCCAGTCTGTGGATATTCGCTTTCTTTTTAGGTGGCTTAAGCGTTGCTGGACAACCTCAGGTAGTTAGTCGAGTCATGACCTTGGGAACCGATCAAGACCGAAAGACAGCCATGATCTGGTTCTTTGTCTGGCAGACCCCATTTCTCCTTATAATGACCTTAATTGGATTGGCCAGCAGAGTTGTTTTCATTGGAGCGGATTTCGATCCAGAGCTCGGCCTTCCCATGCTGGCTATGGAAACGCTTGGGCCAATTTGGGTCGGATTAATTCTTGCCTCCATATTCGCCGCCACAATGTCGACAGCGGATAGTCAGGTCCTAGCCTGTACCGCAGCATTTACCGATGATGTGATGCCCAGTATAAGCCAGGATCACAAAAAGACCAAGATTGTGACTTTGGTTATCGCAGCGTTTGCAACAGTTATTTCGATTTTCGGTTTGTATGTTCCTGGCGGAGATTCGGTGTTTTTGTTAGTCGTACTGGCGGTTTATGGCCTGGGATCGATTTTTGTTCCGATATTGATCATAAGATGGGCTGGTTATCAACCCGATACGATGCACACCATAGCTATGATGTTAGCAGCACTAGTCTCAGTATTATTGTGGTCCGTTAGTGGATTCGGAGAGGACATATTCCCTTCTGTTCCAGGCATGGGTGCCGCTTTCATCACCCACATTGTGATGAACCAATTACGTAACTCTGATGTTTCCCCCCTTGGTCGCTATGAATTGCCTGACTCTAGGACTCTCACAGTAGGTGTAATGCTAATTCTAGCACCAGTTACCGCAATAGAGACTACCTATTTCATTTCAGGGCCGAACTCGTTAGAATCAAACAGCGGCCCGTCGGGAGATTGGATGGTTGAAGGCAACTTTGGTAGTGAGCAACTATCTGATGGAATCGAATACGTAAATGACGGAGAGAAACTGACCGTAAATATGCATACAGATTCAGTGGCAGAATCCGAGAATATGAATGTCGTGGGTGTTAGAGTTACTCTGCAGTACTCAGAGGATGAATCCACTTCAGGATTTGGATGCGGGTTACCCGGGGCCTCTGGCCCTGATCCAGATACAATAACTGGAACAATTTCCAATGCCGAGAACAACGGATCTTCCAGTGGGCAAAATTCAGGCGATGGCCCCTCGTCTCACATGGTAGAACTAGAGTGGTTCAATGAATCGCTAATAGGAAATGTTAGTGGTCTATCTAAATCTGATATTATTGATGGGCTTGAAGGCGGCAACTCTGGGCTAGGCCCGTATATTCTGGAATTAAGTGTCACAGCAGAAACAGGCGGTTCACCCGGATGCTCCCACTCCGATAATGGCGAAGAGGTAGAATATTTGGTTGAGCTTATCACTCTGGATTACACGATTGAATCGGCTTAGGCTGTGAGAATTACAATCCCTGATCTTGTTATAATTCAGGAGTTCGAGCTAACTATCGCGCTTGCCTCGATCTCCACCAACAACCTATCATCTATCAGGGCCCCTAGATCGCGCCTTCGTATGCATAAAACACAATGGTGAAGATTGTTACAATTATTATCCAAACTAATCTTGTTTTCATAGAGGGATTCGTTGAAGTTGGAAATAGAAATCCTGTGTCAATTTTTTCTCTGCCATTCAATTTCATTCCTACAGAGGTTATGAATAGGCCTATGACTAGTAAAAAAGCACCCGCCATTTGTGAGGCCACGTAATTATCTAACATCCACACTCCCCCTGTCAATGCCAAACCGATTCCAATTACGATGAGGACTAGACCAATTTTCTTTTTCGTAAAGTTATCTGAAGGTTCTGAATCTGACTCCTCCATAAAAAAAAGGGGACGGGGATTACTGTATTATGTATGCCTCTATATTCCTATGGTGATCAGATGGTTCCATTCGTTCCATGTCTGAAAAATGAAAGAACATCCTCATATGTTTCATCGGACGAAGTTGGTAGGTGGTGATCTGCATTGCTGCTGATTATGGTGGTCGGCTCCGAATAAACTCCAGCGAGCTCTTCCACCCCGAAGATGAAGACGTCATTTGCTCCTCCGAAAATAAGTGCGTCCACTCCCAGTGGAGCCGCTTCATTGATGGTGTCGTTGAGCCCAGAGTGGGTTGAAGGCAGGTATCCGTTGAAAAGAAACGCTTTCTCGAAGGATGTGTTGGAGTTAGCGATGTAAACAGTAGCCATCGGACAACCTTGTGAGTATCCAAGGATGCCGTAGAATGGGCCGTGCTCCTCCACAACTCCGTTGAGATAATCTATGGAGATATCTGCCCAGTTCCTATCCTCGTTAGGCTCCCCCTTTCCCCCAGGCGGATCAGCATACCAGCATTGATCGCACTTGCCTTCCTCATCAGGAGCATCCGCGAAGAAGAAATCAAACTCAGGGAGGTCAGACATCAGGTCCTGCATCCCAGGCTGACCCATTAGCCCCTCTGGGCTGTCTCCACCGCCATGCAAGGCTAGTATCTTGAGCGGGCCAGCGTAGCTCTCTTCTTCTACATCCTCATCTTCTGAGCCAGTGCATCCGGTGAAGGTCGATAGCAATACGAGTAGGCAAAAGGTTAGTGCATTGATCTTCATGATTGCACGAACCATGCCCTCTTTATGATAAATACGTAAATGAATCAGGTTGGGTATTCAAAAGAAGAGAGAATCAACATCAACGGGTGTATAATCCCTAGGGGGATATTGCAGGATACTACATTTCCTAAGATGAAGTAATTATAGAGTCAAACGATTTCAAAAATCTATGGTTAAATGGTATTACCTCACTATTGCAATTTTTTCTGAAGTAGTTGCTACATCTTCACTCAAGTCGACTGGGGGCTTCACTAATTTCTTGCCTTCTTTGGCTGTATTGGTAGGCTATTGTTCTGCATTTTACTTTCTATCCTTAACCCTGGATGAGATACCAGTAGGAATTGCATACGCAATTTGGTCAGGAGTAGGGATTGTAGGAATCGCAATAATCGCGGTGATTGTTCACGATCAACATCTAGACGCTGGGGCAATATTGGGTATGGGATTGATTATAGCTGGAATTATCATAATGAGAACCTACAGCACAATGAGTTTAGAGTGATGGTGTTGCACGCTACACTACCCTCTATAATTCGGGGGAATCTTCCCACCAAGGGTTTTCTTCCTCCGAGCTCCCGGGTCGAACTGGATTAACAGATTATCTGATTTACCACTTTCAAGTTATGGAGTTTGGAGCTAGTTGGACACTCTATCCGCCGATTTTGAGCGTATTCATAATTGTTTGAACCCACATCAATATCCTCGGATCACAGAGAAGAGAAAATGATGCACGCAAAAAAAAGATATGACCCCTCATGCCGGAGAACCGCTAAATGTTGCAAAAATCAGAAACCAGCCAAATGGGACGATAAACGAAAGAAAAAGCAATATTGAAACAGACAAGGTTAGTGTTCCATCTTTGAATCGTAGCCAAGTTAGTCGGACTAGATAGACCGCGTAGAGCGGAAGTAGAAATAACAGACACATGCCACTGTAAATGAAAAGATAGTATCCTGCGAATGAATCTGAACCGAATGATGTTAGAAATAGAAGAAACCAGACAAATGGAACATACCCCAGAGCAATTTTAGGTATTAGCAAAGGATCGGTTATGGTTGCCGGTTCTGGGAGCGTCTTATCAAGAGTATCGAAGTAACGAGTTTTCTCGTATGTCAAACCCCCCTTATGTCGGAGGCAATAACCAGATGTCCTAAACTCCAGGGCATTGCAGCCTTCGAATCCGCACTTCCTGTCACCCATACATGTCAATATGGGAGTCCCCCTATGACATATACGGCAGTCCGCTGTAAGTTTGATATTTCACTCGACATTACAGAAAAGATTCATTTTTCTAGGTATCTGAGGTGATCTCATGGCCGATAATTCGGAATGGGATTTTATGAATCAAAAGGGTTCTTCGAAATCATCAGATAAGTCGAGATTCACTATAGATTATGGCTTCGGAGTAATCTGTTTTTTCCTATTGATTCCTACGTTAGTGGTTGCTTTCGGGGAATTTATGGATATTATTGATTTTTTTGAATACGGAGGCGATTCAGGCGATATTCTGGTTTGGATATTGTATACTACTACCATATTTTCGATATTAGTGATCTCAGGGTTTTACTTCACAGATTCTAATATTATGAAATCTGATTCTATCAGAATCGGTTCTGGAATTTTTATCATCACAATTTCTATTGTAAATCTAATCTCTAGAATTTATGACTTTCAAGCGGAGAAAAGAAATTTTGGTTTCGATGAATTTTGGTTGGATTACCTCTATTGGCCAAGTACCCACGAAAGATTGGAATTGGTTTTCCTGGGGGTTATAATTGGATTTCTAATCATCAAAAAAAGATGAACATGGAATGTAATGTATTAATTTGAAGGTATTATATTATTAGTTTATTTTAAATTACTATTAATCCTCGGAAAACCGTTGGGGATGAATCATTGACGAGCGAAAACGTGGGATCGGAAGAGGGAGAGTCCGATGTGTTTGATGTCGTTATCATTGGCGCCGGTGCTGCCGGCTTGGGGGCTGGAATAGCCCTCGCACATTCAGGGGTAGGTAATTTCGTCATCATTGACAAGGGGCCTGTTGGCTCCTCCTTCGCCTCATGGCCTGAGGAGACTCGATTCATCACGCCGTCTTTTCCGAGTAACTCGATTGGTATGTTGGATTTGAATTCCATAGCGATCGGCGTATCTCCAGCTTACAACATGAAGATCGAGCACCCAACGGGAAGGGAATATTCCGAACATCTGCAAAGTCTCGCTGAATTCTTTGAGTTACCAGTCCGAGAGAACGTCGAAGTCGTGAGGATCACCAATGAGGACGGATTGTTCAGCGTGGAGACAAATGACTGGACCATCTCTTCAAAAAACGTAATCTGGGCTGCCGGAGAGTTCCTGTATCCCAGATTGAGAGGATTCACTGGTAGCGAGTTATGCCGGCATACTGCTAATCTTGTGAATTATGCTGATTTGGATGGGGGCGACTTCCTGGTCATTGGCGGATACGAAAGTGGGACTGATGCGGCTTACCACTTATCCAAGCGCGGTAAGAATGTCACGATGTTTGACAAAGGCGATCCTTGGGGGCTAGATGCTTCAGACCCAAGTACTTCGCTTTCAACTTTCACCTACGAGCGCATGAGAGAAGCTAGCTTCGAAGAGAATGTCACTTTACTTCCAAAAAATCCCGTTACTTCGGTAGAGCTATTAGATGGGATATATGAGGTGAAATCCAAAGATGGTCGTGTATTCAGATCTGAAACGCAGCCACTTTTAGCCGGCGGATTTGATGGCAGCCACACCTTGGTTTCACACCTTTTCGAGGAGAGAGGGGATGGTTTCCCACTTCTAAACGAGCGTGATGAGTCGACAATAGTCCCAGGCATCTACCTCTGCGGTCCCTCGGTGCGGCACGACAATCACGATTTCTGTTTCATATTCAAATTCAGGCAGCGCTTTGCAGTCGTGGCTCAGAGCATAGCTTCATCCATGGCTCTCCCTACTGATGAATTTGTTCAAGCGTACAGGGACTGGGGGATGTATCTGGATGATCTTTCATGTTGTGGACAGGAGTGTGTCTCATGTTGAGTGATGGTGCGAATTCAGATTCGAGCGAAGTGATGCTAATGCCTGTATCGAATATGATAAGAATGGAGAAAATCATGAGTGTCGGATGGCTTGGACAGACGATCGCCAGTATGTGCTGGATCCTCAGTGTGTTCGCATATGGCATCAGCACTACAGGAGATTGGTTGCAGTTACTAGCTGCCTCATCATGGATGGTTTCAAACATAGCGGGTATCTTCTCTTTAAAATAACCCAGACGCTAAATCCCGGATAAGCACAACTTCAATTGCGCCATTGTGAACAGGGCAGCATGGCACAGAAGTCATTGAGTTCGCTGTCATGGAAAAGCCACTTCATTGACGGGACGCCGGGAGATGATGAAGCAGGAGGAGGGCCTAGGCAAGTCCCCGGTGCATGTTGGTCTAGGGTTAGACCTGAACCAATGCCTAATCCAGTATTGAGAATGTGGTCTTCTGAGGTAGCCGATACGCTCGGCTTGGAAGTAGCAGAGGAGGGGGTCCTCGGTGGAAATAGAATTATCAGAGGCATGGATCCCTACGCACAGAGATACGGAGGACACCAGTTTGGAAACTGGGCAGGGCAACTAGGAGATGGCAGGGCCATAACACTAGGTGAAGTGGATACGGGGAAGGGAATTCTAGAACTTCAACTCAAGGGATCGGGGAGGACGCCGTATTCTCGTTTCGCCGATGGGAGGGCCGTACTCCGATCCTCAATTCGGGAGTTCCTTTGCAGCGAGGCGATGCATCGTCTCGGCGTCCCTAGCACAAGAGCTCTCTCCCTGGTCACTACGGGAGAAGAGGTCGTCCGCGATATGATGTACGATGGCAGGCCTGCGGCTGAACCTGGGGCGATAGTATGCAGGGTCGCTGATAGTTTCATCAGGTTCGGGAGTTTTCAAATTCACGCCATGACTGGTGATGTCGCCACTCTGCGAGAATTGGTGAAGAATACGGTTAAGCATCATTTCCCCAATCATTCTGCAGATTCCGATAATGGCTTGCTAGAGTGGTTGAAAGAAGTTTCAGAAAGGACGGCATTGACTATTGCCCATTGGATGCGGGTCGGGTTCGTACACGGCGTCATGAACACTGACAACATGTCCATCCATGGCCTCACCATAGACTACGGGCCGTACGGCTGGCTGGAGGGATTCGATCCGAGTTGGACCCCCAATACAACCGATGCCGCGACAAGGAGGTACAGATATGGCCGACAGGCTGAAGTCGGCGCTTGGAACATTGCTCGCCTGCTGGAAGCCATTACTCCTCTGATGCAGGAGCCGATGAGGATGAATGATGCTCTCGACTCCTACTACAACGCCTATCGCGAACATAGCAGTCGAATGTGGTCGGAAAAGCTGGGTCTAGGCTATTTCGAAGACGGCGACGATAAGCTGATCAGCGATTTGACCTCCATGCTCCAAATGACAGAGACTGACATGACGATCTTATTCAGATTGCTATCGATCGATCATAAGCCAAATGTCGAACATCTGAGGCCAGCCTTCTACAAGGAGGGGGAGATTCCATCCGAGAAGTGGGACGCATGGCTGGACAGGTGGTGGGCCAGGGTGGAAGGCGCTCCTGAGAAGGCTGTGATGCTTCAGGCCAATCCCAAGTATGTCCTAAGGAACTGGATGGCCCAACTTGCGATAGATGCTGCAGAGAAGGGGGACTATTCTGTAGCCAAAGAGCTCTATGAGGTGCTGAAATATCCATATGATGAACAACCTGAGTATGAAGGTAAGTGGTTTAGCAAGCGGCCCGAATGGGCTAGAAATCGGATAGGATGCTCGATGCTGTCCTGTTCAAGTTGAATATGTCCACGATAAAGACGTAACATTTCATAGAAAATTTAGTCGTCTTCGATTAGTTTCTTGTTTAATTTTTTGGATATCTTTTCTGCGAAAGGTTTCCATTTCACCTCATCAAGGTCGAAAATAGCTATTTTTTTCCCGTTGGAATCCAACAATTTGACTTTGTGACTCCAGTTACCGCTCATAGAATCGCCTATTACATCGTCGAAAGTGCTGTCATCTCTAGTAGTATCCTCCCAGACCTTCTCCATAACCACCACCTCTATCTGCGTTGATTTGATTTGTTTGTATGAAAATGAACTGATTTTGAGGGGGAGATATCTCTTCAAAGACACATTATCGCCATCTAAGATAATGGTCGACCACTCGTTATTGAATAAACTCCAAATGGATGAAATCCCAATGATGCTGAGTGTGAGCAGCGACAAAAACAAACCAAAATAGTATAGATAAGGTTCGGGGAAAAAATCTAATTCTGAGATAGTATTGGTTACGTAGCCCGATGCACCGAAGGATATGATGAAGATTCCTAAAGGATTCACCCATTGGCTGTTCGCCTTGAGTATCAAGATCTCGTCATTTTCCAAAACTGCTGGCGGCTCATCTTGGGGCGACTCTCCGGGCTTGTCGCCTACCCACCAATCTTCTTTCATAGAAGCGCTATTTCCTTTTTACTTAACACATTTTCTAGTTTCCTATACCCTACATGAGAGGAACATATGTTGAGTGGTTTTACTCCTCTTCTATCCTCAATATCACTTCTTCAGCGCGTTCAATGCAAATTTGCATCAGTGACGATATCGATTTTTCCGAAAGCATCCTTTGTTGCAATTCGATATCGTAACAGAGGGAGGAACAAATTTTCCAGATGAATTCCGACTGTTGATCGGCGTCTTCCGCCTGAGACTCCTTTTCGAAATCCAGAACCTGGCCTTTGTACAAACAGCTCATCTCTAGAATAGACTTGACAGGGGATAAGATTTCTCCAAATTCAAGAAATTCACTTGCGGCATAATCCCGCTTTGGGGGATCTAATACTGTGACATTTGCTCTGATGTACAATTTACCATCAACCGGATTATCCGCTTGTTCCATAAGTTCCTCGACACTGGGATATCTTTCGGTGTCCATCAGATTGGGCAGAACTGGTTGGATTATCTCATCTACCTGAAAAACGGTTTCTGATTTTATTTGTATTATTAGATTGGAGCCTGATTCCTCATAATCTGAAACAGTACATAGTACCCCTATTTTGGCAGGTTGGCGCCAACCATTCAACTCGCCTGCTTGTGGTTCTGCAGATATGTAGCCGAATGGCTTCGAGTCAAGTATGCAATCATTCATCATCTGCTTATATCGGGGCTCGAATACTCTGAGGCTACCATTGAAACCCGGAAAGAAATCTGGCCCCAACAAAAACAGTGGGACCTTGCCGATAGTTTCCATGCCGAAATCAGCGGGCTGTGAAATTTAATCATCTGTATCCTAGTAATTCCAAATTGCCGGATGGGATAGGTAGTAATCTAAGAAAACCATGGGTGTTTTCCAAAGTGATTTCGAGGGGTTCTTTTCTGGTTTTTCAGATAATATCCGTACCCCGAGAGTACTGATTCCAGATATTTTCTGAGCCGGGGCCTGACCCAAACGGCGTGTGCAAATTTTGCTAATAGATACGGTATTTTGTCCAATATGTAGGGATATACCGTTATTGTTAATTTGGATTTTCGACCTTCGAGGGAATCGATCTCCCAGACTACATAGGATTTCGGGCCATCCTCTTCGCCGATTAGAAGGGTATAACCTAGCCCTTCATCCCAAGTTATGAAATTTCGAATGTAATTGAGCCCATTGAGGTAAACAAGACGGTCAGAACGGCCTTCTTTGTCCCATTGGAATGCTTCATTGGACTCGCAAAATGGATGAGTGAGGTTAAGGTTCCCCGGTTCGCTGATTATCTCCCATATTTCATTTGAGTCAAAGTCGAATTCCAGTGATTTCGATACTGAAAGCCTGTCTGTGAACTCCTGCATTGTTCATAGCCTCGTTTCCACGGATTTATTTGGCGTGAAGATGTGTGAATTCAAGATATCTGGCATTTCGCAGCCATTGCCCCGCTGGGAGAAGTCCACGGCCCATTCGACAACTGCATCGTAATGTGAATCGCTACTAAGTCCGCCCAACCATATCAGGCTCTGGTCAGTCTTCAATAACACGACATTGCGCATACTGCAAGGCCCGAGGCACCCTGATATTGTCAGCTCTACCGAGCCTTGAAGGTTATTCTTATTCCATGCCTCCATCAATTCATCAACTGGAACATCATCATGACCTTTATCGAGATTACCGCAGCAGCACCCGCTGCATACCACAACATTTCCTGTCAATTTATTACGTCCTAATATCTATTAGTTTTGATTTTAAAATCAACCGGCCATAACAAAATCATTGTTATCGATCGGGACCCATACGTTTGTTTTATCGCTGTTCTGGATTTCAACCCTATACGGGTTTCCTTCGTCCCAGCACTTCAGGATCTTTCCCTGTGTAAAGCCTCCAGAGACATTTGCGTAGACAGAGTCTCCGACATTGAATCGTAGTTCTTCTGCGACGCATTCCTTCAATCCCGACTCCAGGGCCGAATGGTCTAGATCGCGGCCAATGAATACGAAACGGCACTCTCGCTTTTCGCCCTCTTTCCAGAGACCGATTTCTTCGTTGAAGGCCCCTCCGAAGAGCATGTGTACGCCCTGAAAAACAAATTTCTTATCCATGCCTTTTACTGCTAGGACGCCTTTGTATCGGAAGAGATCCTCTGCCTTGTCCTGCATAAGGCCTCCAATCCAGCCTTCCAATTTGTTCACATTGAGTTCTCCCTCGAACTTCGAACTCACTGATGTGACACGCTGATCGTGCTCATGCTCTGCATCGGTATCTAGGAATTCCGGGTCCATCTCCAACGTCTTCTCTAAATCGAAAGCTCCGATATTGATTAGATTCTCTGGATCGATTAAACTGTTTTGAGTACGGTAAATAGGGGCCGATCCGTTAATAGATCTGATTTTGGTTTCGACTTCTTTCAAATCATCCTCGGAAACAAGATCGATTTTATTCAACAGAATTCGGTCGGCGAAGGCGAGTTGCTCCACTGCCTCGTTTTCTACATCTTCTGGTTTTTCTTCTTCTACGTGTTGGATAATGTGTTTGGCGTCGACCAATGTTATGATCCCATCCAACTTGTAGCGATTGACGACCTTTTCATCTACAAAAAACGTCTGTGCTACTGGAGCAGGGTCGGCTAAACCCGTCGTCTCAATCAGAACGCCGTCGAAGTCTTTGATTCTCTCGTACATCTGATCGAGTAGATCTGTGAGGTCTCCTCTCACAGTACAACATATGCAGCCATTCATGACCTCGATTATACTCTCCTCGGAACTTTCAACTATGATGTTCTCATCGATTCCTATGTCCCCAAATTCATTTTCAATAATCGCAAATTTCATTTTGTGCTCCGTACTTGAAAGTATGTGATTCAAGAGTGTGGTCTTTCCCGATCCCAAGAATCCTGTCAATACAGTTACTGGTATTCGTTTTTCTCCATTTTCATAGGTCATCTTACTCAATCCCGAATTAACCTCACAAAGGGATTTATTTAGATAATACTAATATTTGGAGTTTTAAATATTATTAACTTGGGCTTTGAAAGGTACGTTTTTGGAAATTCTATTATTGCTGCTGAGGCATAACATATACGTGTAGAACAGTACGCCATGTGTTTCGTTCAGGGTTCGATTCTAATGCGAATAGTGTTGTTTCTTGTTTCACTTATGTTGGTATCTATGGTACCAGTTTCTGGTGAAGATGAGGTATTTGTGATGATTCAAAGCATCGAGGAAGGACGATTAAAAGTCACAGCAACCACGAATCCGAATTCCTCATACGAATTCATACAAAATGGTTCTTTGTGGGAATTGGACCTATCGACCCTTCCTGATGGAAAACACACGATTGGCTTGAAATCAGAAGGGGATGAGCAGTTGGCAATATTCTGGACCGGCCCTCAATCTGGTTTCATCTGGGAAGACGCCCTCATTCAGATGGTAATGGTAGATCGCTTTGTCAATGGAGATACAAGTAATGACGGCGCATCTAGTGGAGCCACTTACGAGGCAGGCTGGCAAGGAGGAGACCTGCAGGGCGTGACGCAGAAGATCGAATCTGGTTACTTTGAGAATCTTGGAATAAATGCTATCTGGCTTTCACCACTCAATACCAATCCAAATGGTTCCTTCGTGGCAAGAGATGGAGTTCATCAGGTATCGGGATACCATGGGTACTGGCCGATTGAGCCGCGACAAGTCGACCCACGATACGGTGGGGAGGAGGCGCTTGATGAATTGGTGGAGGCAGCGCATTCGCGTGGAATACGGGTCATGGCTGATTTCATAATCAACCATGTCCATGAAGATCATGTCTACTACCAAGAAGAGCCTGAGTGGTTCAACGAAGGATGCTTGTGCGGTACAAGCGGGTGCGATTGGACTGAGAGGAGGCTTGATTGCCTATTCATGCCCTATATGCCGGATATCGATTGGAGTAATGATGAAGTCCGTGGGCAAATGGTCTCAGATGCGCTATGGTGGATAGAGAGATTCGATCTCGATGGTCTGAGAATCGATGCCGTCAAACATGTAAGTGACGAGGCGATAACCGCATTGGCCACAGCGATACAACAGCGCTTCGAGCTCACTGGCAATGATATCTACTTGAAGGGGGAGACCGCAATGGGTTGGGCTGGTCATTCACTGGAAGATAATTATGAGCAGTATGCTACAATCAACCGATACATCTCCCAAGATGGTTTGGATGGACAGGCTGATTTCGTCCTATACCATGCGGTTGTAGATAATGTCTTTTCGAATCAGCAAATGGATTATCAACACCTGGATTACTGGACCAACAGAAGTCAAGATCAATATGCTCAGGGAGCGGTAATGACTCCGTATATCGGGTCTCATGATACTCCGAGAATCATCTCTAGGATAGAGAATGACGGCACTCAGTGGAGCCAGTGGACTGAGCAAGATACGCCTGGCCTCCCGTCAGATTGGTCTTATGTCCGTCTTGAGCAGGCTCTGGGTTGGTTACTAACGACCCCCGGAGCACCAGTCATCTACATGGGGGATGAGTTTGGAATGCATGGTGGCGCTGATCCAGATAACCGAAGGATGCTTGACCACAATTTGACTTCTCAGCAACAGGAATTGCATGATTTCACGGCACTACTTGGAAATTTTAGACTCGAGAACGAGGCTATGCGAAGGGGCACCTATTCAACATACTATGCCGATACCAATCTTCTTGCATATGAAATGATAACCGAGGGACAGGAACTGCTTGTTGTGTTGAATCGTGGAGGTTCGACGACTCTCGATATAGAATATGATACTGTGCTAATAGGTCAAGCGGACTTGACCGGGGGAGTTCTTGGAATACCAGCCTTCTCAGTCAATATTATGGGTTATGATTCCACTGTGAACGACGCTCAGGCTGTCGAAGAAGTGGGATCTGAAGGTTTTGTTTCCGAAGAAGGGGACGGAGAAATTGAAGAGATCGATGGAATGAGTTCAACAGCTCTTCAAAATGGGCTAATCATCTTGATTTTCATCATGCTAGCTTTGTTGATTAAGACCATTCGCAGAGTCTGAAGGAAGCTTCAGGCTACAGCAAGATAGCGATATCTAACAGCAGGACTTATCGACGCTTTCCTGGGCGCAAAAGCAAGTCTTCGCAGGTTTGATGTCTGCTCTAACGCTTCTTTCCTCAAACATCTTGGCGACCTTCTCGAGTTCGCCAGAATCATCGCCACGAGCCTCAAGACAGAGTTTCAAACCGAGCAAGCCCCACAAATTGTCCTTCCATAGATCGATATCAGCACGATATACTTCTTCGGCTTCCTCTACCTCGCCCTGCTCAAGAAGCAGTGCACCAAGGATATGGCGAACGGGCTGCATTTGCCCCCATGGTTCATTGTAAGCTAGGTTGAGGGAAAGGTCGACTCCGCGTCTTAGCTCATCGAATGCAGCGGTGAAGTCGTATGACGATCCGTTCTCCTTGGAGATGAATTGTCTTCGATATTCAATCTCGGCTTCGAGAATAGCATCATTGACGTTGAGGATGGATGGACCCTCATTAGGATCCTGATACATGAAATTGTTATGCATCACACGGCCTGAGAGTGCCGGATTCTTGAGAGCCTGCTTGAAGAGGGCCTGTTCAGCCTCTGCCTCCTCAACCATGCCCTTGGAGGCATAGGCCACGCCACGGGCATAATGCTGAGTGGCGATAGTGGCTGGGAATATATCCTTGTCAGAGTACATGGGTTCAGCGATTATGTCGTCCCACTTCCCGAATCTCACCATCACATGCCAAGGCATGGTAACATACGATTCCAAGAAAATGGCGCCCATCGGGATGATACCAGCTAGCATGAACTGAACGCCGCTGTTCTCATCTCCCGCAGGGAGTGTATCGACGGCCTTCCTAGCATACTTCAGCGCGGTCTCATATTGGCCATCAAACATCGCGCACCAGACGATGAAGTGATGGTTGCGCATGCGATAAAACTTGTAGAACTGGGAATCATTGCCAGTAATCTCGACATACCTGTCATCAGCCTCGACAGCAGCGATATTACACTCTATGGCCTCTTTCCACTGACCGACCCATGCGTCGATGTGGGATGGCATGTGGACCAAGTGTCCAAGCCCGGGCATACGAGTTCGCAGAACGTCAGCAGCAGGAAGGGCCTTCTCCGGGAAGGGCGACAGCTCCAATGCGTGGCAGTACAAGTGGCACAAAGCAGGGTGTATCTTCGCTTCATCACTGCTCTCGAAGGCCTCTTCCATGATCTTCACAAGCAGTAGCGTGTTGTCATCGGCAGGGGTGATTTCCCCCGTAGCCGTATTCTTGTCCCATAATTGCCAAGCCTTCAGATTCATCAGAGCCTCCACGTAAATGGCAGTGACGTCCAAATTGCCCTCGTACTTCTCGTACAATGGCGACATGGCTTCGGCGAAGGCGATATTCAATTCAGGATCATTGCCCATATTCAGAACGGATGGGTCGGCTGCATCACGAGCCTCCGCAGAGTGGCGGGTTGAAAGAGCTCGAATCAGATCTTGTTCAAGCTCTGTGCAATGGTCCATGACGGAAAGAGCCTGTTGAATGGAGTCATGGCCTGATCCGAGGCCTGGGGCCCAGTTATAATTCGAGGATACGCAGTAGGAAATACCCCACCAGGCCATAGCACAGTTCGGGTCAGCTTCTGTGCATGCCGAGAAACAAGCAATTGCTTGCTCATGGTTGTAATTCAACATGTGGCCGAATGCTTCTACGAACTTTTTCCGTGCTTCTTCGTTGGCGCAAGTCACATTCATTGCGAATGAATAATTTTCTTTTTCTCCAAAATCATATCCTTCAGGTGCTAAAGTCATGTTTGTTCGGAAAAGGGGGTTGGTATAACTCCAACTACCACATACTATAAGCGGAAAAGAAAATAAGCCAAATTAAACAAGGCAATTTATGAATTGGAATAACATATGGAGATATATCCATTTGGGATTTGCTCTGGTATTGGTTGTCTACCATTCCAGAATTGCTTATTTCCACTATGGGCTAATAGACACAGTGTGGGATGCATCTATTGACAAGTGGGTATCAACGACCTTGATTTTCATAGTCATGTGGACAGGATTCGCCAAGTGGCCAATATACCCCTGGTACAAGAAGCGCCAGAACAGGAAGAAGCGTGAGGCACGAGCCGCAATGAAAGCGGGAGAATGACCGTACTCATTCTTTGATAACGCCGTTGTATTCTCTATCCTTTTGAAAGTCTCAATTTACAGGCGTGTAAAAAAGCTCACTCTTCATCATCCGGGAGGGCATTTTCACCCATCAGACGATCCAAGTCCTCAAGAGCCTCATCGGATGGCTCTGTGAGTTCCTTAGATCTCAAATGTTCAGGAATTCTCTCATCAGCATCCTCGACGAATTTTGGCCTTCCTGAGAGGATTCTATACGCTAGGAAAATAGCAACCATGCTGAGGATTACCAGTGCAATATCTGCTGCTGCGCCTTCCCCTAGAATCGTGACCATGTTCTCATGGTTGGCATCGGCCGGATAATCACTTTGGTTAGGGGGCCATTCCAGGAGGGATTCTAGCAGCAATATCCGGTGGTCCTTCTGAAAGTGGTTTTGCTATGTGCCTCCTGTGGCTGGGTGGTGGTTCTGCCCATAGACCTACGTTTCGATAAGGCTTAGATACCCAAGACCTCTTGCTTTTCTTATCGCATTTTGAGCATCGAAGCATGGACCTCTTACCCTCGCTTTTCATGGTATATCCACAGCATTTGGGCCGGTTTTTGATAACAGGGACGGGATCAATCAAACACACTCTCTCGAGATGTATTGAATCATCGGGAGAACGGAGGCCTACCCAACGTATGATGTCCCCGGCATGCATTGACCGAACCTCTGCATTTACAGGCCCTCCTTCTTTGAATGCGAGAATAGTCTCGTTTTTCCCACGTGATATTGCTGTCAAAGAGACGTGCCCGCCTGGACCGATAACGGGCTTACTCGTCACAGTCCCGACGAACGTATTCTCGAGATGATCGTCGCTGCATTGATTCGTCCTGTGAATCCCATATTCGATACTATCCTCGATTGAATCATTGGCTTGCAAGTCATTATGTGCGTCGATCACTGAAGACTCATTTAGGCCTCTGATGCCATAGAGGACCGGGCAAGGTGTCCTTGGGGCGATCAGGCATCTTCCAGTGGTAGGGTCCCTATTTGCAAATGTGCCTGGATGTTTGACAGATATCGCCCGGATGAGTTCTGGATCAACTGCCCGTGGGGTGCCTATCCGATTCGGGTATCTCCAAGCAACGAGCTCCCATGTAGAATCAGAGACTGGCCATGCGATAGCTGCAGATGCACCGATTGCGCCATGGGGCCTATCGCTACGGGTAATTACTCGATAATCGGATGCTTCGATGGATGACAATCTATCATCGAGAGCGACGTGGCCCCTGACTGTTTCCCAGTACCATGTCGCAGGGGCGCTTCCCAGCCCAACTACGATGGCTGGTCTTGATGCGTTCTCAATTTCTGAGTTATCCGGCCCTGGAATCCAATGCTGAAGGGTTTCGTAAAGTGTCTCGATATCACTGGAGTTGATCGAGATCATGAGGCACAATGCGGCATTCCCCCTAGTTCTCCGTTCAGCGAAAGGCCACAACCTAACCAGCCTCCTCTCTATCTCTTCTGCAGAGTCGATGTTGCGTATGAGCAGCCTGGAAAGTTCGTTCAAGTCGTATGTCGTGCAACCGCCTTCCGGATGGTCTGTGTCATCCAGCCCTATTCTCACAACGACTCGTTCCGAATCTGACATCAGGAACGCTCCTTGTCATCGATTGCTGCGATTGAAACAGAGCCTCTCAGAAGTCCCCACTCCGCTTTCATCATCCCCCACCCGTAAGCCAGATGTGCCGCCGGTATGGTGATGCAGGATGCAAATACAGTACTTACAGACCTATGCGGGGAGGTTCCTGTGGCAGCACCAATTATACACATTAACAAGTAGAGCGATGTTGCTCCAAGGGAGAAGTGAAACGATGCTCTTGAGAAGTTCCATTCGCCTTCAAGCGTAAACCAAAGGTCCCACTGGGCTCCACCACTAGCTGCCCCGTAGGTCAAAGCTAAGGCAGCAATAGCAGCGAAAAAGGGAAACATCTGGACTGCTCCATGGGTGGGGGATCTAAGCGAGGGATCCCTGTCAATCGCTAGTCTGCGAACATAACCATAATTTCGAATCTGCCTCATCATGGGTATGATGGCCGGACGACGTCGGTGGGGCATGGTGCATGACGGGTCCAAGAATAGTCGGTAGCCGGCTCTTACTATCTTCGAATCGAGCAAGACGTCCTCAGCACCTATAGCGCCTTCATCGAAACCTCCAACTTCCCTGAGTACTTCTGTCCTATATGCGACATTCACGCCGGGGTTGTGTGTAACTTCGACGAGTTCTGCATCCGGCCTAGCGCCGTATCTGGTTCCGGCAGTCATTAGGCGTGCTCCAAATGCTACATCAGTGCATTTAGACAGCCATGGGTCTTCTTCGGGTGCGAAATTCGTACCGCCTACACCTGCTACATATCCCCTATCAAACCATCTAATCAAACTCTTGACCCATCCAGATGGAGGTATAACATCATCATCTGTGAAGAGCGTGTAAGCTGTTTTCACCACAGAGAGGCCGTTGTTACATGCATCTGCCCTAGTGCGGCTGGAGTCCGCGATTCGTTCCACCCCCAATTCCAAGCATAAGTCGGATGTTTCGGAATTGTTGCTTGAATCGACAACCAATATGTCATAAGTTCCGTCCGAATCCTCGAGAAGATGCTCGAGCACAACTCTGAGTTCTTGCGGATTATTGATCGTTGGAATCAAGATCGTCGCCCGAGGGCCCCCCTCGTCACCGTGTTGCACGATCATCGGATTCGGGCATCCTCTATACGCCTTGAGGATAGTTGAGTGTCATGAGGGAGCCTATCGGCGTCATAGTCGACCGCTTTTCGGAGGCTGTGGGCGTACATCCAGAGATGATGCGAATCTTCATGACCATGGGGGGCGCTCTTTTTCTTGCGATTGAATTTCACAGTAAGAAATCAGAGGGTCGTTCCATTTATGCTGCGATTGGATGGCTACTTTCAGGAGTTTCCGTGTATCTGTTAGCAGAGCACTATGTAGAGATTGAAGACCCTATCCTTGTGATCATGACTTCTATTTGTCTCCCTGCGAGTGTGGTTCTGGCGTATGTCGAGATGAATGGATCTCGACTGAATCCGACTCTTGTTTGGCTGAGGGGCGCTGTTGCTTGGAGTGTCATTCCATACTATGTCGTGTANGCCATACCCGTACTAAACATGGGCTTTGTAGAGATGACGGGNTCGATAACGGTCTGGTGGCTAGAGGCCTCTGGGGCTGGTTCATACTCATTGGGCCCGATGATGGTTGATTTGGCTCAAGGCGGCCACATATCAACTTCAGACTGGAGTGGTAACAGAGTCATCCTATCTGAACCTCTTGGGGAAGGAGGTTTCTACCTCCCGATGTTGAATTCCGGTGGTCAGCCTGTTAGCATCGGGTTCATACTTTCTTGCTCGGCATTGCAATCGATGATAGTCTTCGTCGGAGCNATAGTAGCATTGTCTGGAGTTAGTTGGAAGAGGAAGGCACGTGGTCTCTTCATAGCAGTTCCAACGATATTCATTCTCAATGCTTTCAGGAACGCAGGAATAGTATGGTTGCATGTAAATTACCAAGATTGGAGGTGGCTGGGAATGGATATCTTCGAATTCGCGCACAGCTATGCTGCTAAGGTAGCCAGCCTCGGGGCTATGTTCTTGATGGCATTGGCACTCTTCGGGCTTCTCCCTGAACTCCACTATCATGTGATGAGGATTCTAGAGTTGCCGTTTAGAAAGAGGGAGTCATCTTGATCGTAGTCTCTCGTATATCTTTCCGGAGAGGGGCATGTCGTGCTCCCATGCGAATTCCTTCATAACTCTGAGAGCCTCTCGTTCAAGGTCTGAGTCGCCGACGAAATCTGTGACTTCCAACAACCCTTCCCTGGTATTCGCTTTGAAGGCCGCTATGGGTTCTTCTTTGTGGAAGACGAGGTATGCTGAGCCGTATCCGAATCGGCTACGGAGGATGCTCGAGAAATAGTGTATCAGATCATCGCTCGGCGGTATCACCAAGTCTCGAGTCTTGACCGCGCTGCTTCCACTTTCCAGGAGGTCCAATCTTCCCCAGCATACATCTTGCATATCATCCACAAGGAAGCCACGGGTAAGCGTGCCTTCTTCTTCGAGCCCCCTCATAACATCGGATATCTCCTCTGGTGAGAATGCTGATCCTGCAAGCCTCTCGGTTTGTTTCAAAGTCAGTATGGGGTAGTTCTCCACGAGATCTTCGATATATTTTCGCTTCACGTCCCAGAGGTCGACATTCTTCAGAGGCTGGACAGTCCTGAATCCACCTCTGTAATCTTGGACTATGTGCCCAGAGCGGACGAGAGGGGATATTATCTTCCTGAACTCAGATCGTTTCAGAGCGTGGCGTTCCATGAAGAGTTCCGCATCGTGATGTTCGTCGAAGAATTGTATCACATCCATATCCTCCTCGGGTGGCTCCGAGTTTCGTATTGTGAGAAGTCGCTGGAAATGCCCGTATCTCCCCCAGATCAGATGATGTCTCAGATTTGTACCTTGATGGAGTTGATGCGCAGAGGCCATCGACTGGAGNTCGACGCGGTACATTTCGCACCTTCCCCTGAGGGCAAAGTCATCCCTCAACTCAGTAATGTTTTCAAGGGCCAAGGTCTCATTCTCCCATCTCGTCTTTTGATGCATATTTTGATGATGGAATAGGGCCCTGTAAGCATCTGACCTGGGTCTTGGCTGAACCACTCCCCCACGAAGATAGCGCTCTCCGTCCCCCATCGAAGAAAATCCAAGATCTGCGAGTACCGATTGGATATTCTCGTCACAGTCATGAACAGGTACCCCATTGAAGGCGTGCAGTACCGATATGTCGACAAGTCGGTCCCGGTAGTTATCGAGCATCTCGCCAAATGCATCTTTGAATTCCTCTAGATAGCTAAGAGGGACATGGACGTCTTTTATCTCCAAGTAGTCATTGACTACGAACATCAGTATTCTACCAACGGGGTCTACTCCCTTGAAAACGGGGTTGTACCATCCTTGCCTTAGTACTAGGCGTACTTCCTGAATGAATCGGCTACAGAAAGGATCGGACTGGGAGAGTATCCTCATCGACCTGTCTTCCTGCATGGGTGCAAGGAGTCTTTCCGCATCTTTCGGAGAGGCGTAATAATCCGTAGGGTCGGGTTGGAGTGCGACGACCTTGGAAACCCTGCCGCTAGACTCGAGCACCCTAAGGGCCTCTGCGAGTTCTTCTACAGGCCTGCTGACGTAGAATCTGAGAATCTGTGGCTTTATGGGGCCGATCCTCTCAATCAAGAGATGTATGGAATCTTCGAAGCTCATNGGCTCTATAGCGCCGTGTACCTTTTCGATGAAAGATGCTGATCTCTTCCTATTGGGTACCTTCTCATATCTCTTTACCGTAGCGAGTTGTCTCTCAAGATTCGATAGTGCACTCTTGACTGTCCTCTGAACATGCTGGTTCTCTTTCCCGGAAGGATACATCTTCAGTAGTTTCGTTCTCGTTATGCCAGATTCTGGAATCTTTTCCAAGAGTTCCAGCTCCATGGGGCCGAGCCATGGTTCTGCTCTTAGTCCGAGGAGCAGGGGTATCTGGTTGCGGTGTGTGTATCCGACCCGATTATGGAGGAGGCGCCCGTTTACGATGTCTCTGTCGTGCTTTATATCAATCCAATCCCTGAATCGATAATCCTTGACCCTGTAGAGGAGTTCATCTCTCCTCTGGACGAAGACTAGGTCGCGTATAGCATCGAGGGGTTCGAGTCTGCGCTCGAATGATTTGTTGTATATCAGCGTCTGAAGGGTCCTGTAATCGACGACATTGAGTTCGCCTCCGGTTATTCTGTATTCATCCAACCTGAGAATATATTCTCCTTCATCAGTCTGAGTGAAGAAGCCAATGGCGACCAGGTTCCTCATCTCAAGTTCTTGGAGCGCCGCATCTACCTGCGCCTTTGGGAATGGGAGTCTNTCTGAAATTGCATCGAGTGTCCTTGGGCCCTCTGACCCCAGCATATCCAGAAGTTTGAGGCGTAAGCAGTCTACTGCATCAGAAAGTTCTGTCTTCATCCAATTATCCGGCGAGCCGCCTGTGAAGTTCGATGCTATCTCGAAAGACAATCCCCCAGTGTATAGTTCTCGTAAATCATCCATTTCTGAGGCGCCTGAAACCGACAGGACCCCCAGAGTGCCGTGAACTCCGGCCATCCTCTGTGAGAACCACTTACCATCAATCTGGTTGTTGCCGGTGGATCGTATCTTGGTTATCTTACCTTGCTCAGCTAGTTCGTGGACCCATGATCGGACGGTATCCAGGCTGATCCCGGAGAGTTTCTCGCTGTATAGGGGGTGTGTCAATTCCCTTTCCAAGCCCCCGCCTATATCCATCAGCCTGAGGAGCCCCTCCGCATCAGAGGGGACTTCGACCTTGGATTGGTAATACGTGTCAAGTGACTTGCTATCAAGTTCAGTTGCCAGCGANCTTGCTCCGAGAAGACGCCGGAGAATCTCGGGATCAACGTCTTTGATGAGGTAGGCGCGCGTCCTCAGAGAAAGAAGATCCTCGAATGCCGACATGAAGAGCGTGAGGCCGAGTGGTGACGGTATTTTCACGCGGCGGTGTACTATGCTGAGTGATTCTGAACCTCTTCCAGACATGAGGTCTTTCAATTCATCAAGTTCCAAGTCGTGACGAGTGATTTCTCTCATCGCCTCCCTTATCAGCACTGAGTCCTCTGCTTGCTTGTGCTGGGTCAACAACTGCTCAGCACGCTGTTGAAATTGTTTTGGACTGATCTCATCCGCTCCGATCCTCCTGGGATTCAGCATGCTCCTCGANGAAACCTCGCGGAAACGTTTCGCGAACAGTTGCGTGTCAAGAAGGTACTTTCTTAGTACCTCATCTGCTATGTCCGAGGAGAAGAGATCTGTTATCGATGAGACCTCCAAATCATGACTTAGCTTGATCATGAATCCATTCTCATCGAATGAAACCTCGTGGACAAGAATGCCCTCACGATCTGCCATGCCCGCAAACATGTAGCCCAAGGCGAGATTGAATCCTCTTCCCCGACATGTGGTGACNACGTATGTGGGGAGGGGGCCTTGGATTTCTTCGATCAGGATATTTCGCCTTGATGGGACCTGGAAAGTGGTGGCCGCGTGTTCATCTAAGAACTGCGCTAGAGCTCCTGCCACTAGTTTGCCGAGGCCGTAGTTCTCACGGAGGAACTCCGGCAGGTCGCCGGAGACCTTCTGCACATCGGAGACATTCGAGAGGAGCTCGAGGACCTCCTGGGACAGTTCAATTGACCTGCTGTTAGCTTCGCCAGTCCACGACGGTATTGTCGGCCTATACCCTGTAGCAGAAGTAACGTTGACACGAGTCCCTATTATGCTAGATACGCGATATGTGGAACCGCCTAGGAGGAAGACATCGCCCCTTCTCAAACTGGAAACGAACGAGCTTGATAGCTGTCCGACCATCGTGCCATCCGATGAGAATACCAGATAGTTATTGTCTGGAGCTATTGTTCCGATATTCGTGTAGTAAATCATCTGAGCATAGCCTCTCTTTCCAATGGTATTCTCTTCCCAGTCTATCCAGATTCTCCGCTCTTCNCCCAGTAGGTCAAGTACCTCGATATAATCATCATATGGTAGATTCCTGTATGGCCACGAAGAAGTCACGAGTTCGTAGCCGTCATCGATGTCCCACTCTGAAACNATCGTGAGCCCNATCATGAATTGGGCNAGGACATCNAGTGCGTTCTCAGGGAATTTCAGCAGGTCCATGGATCCGCGTAGAATACCTGTCTGGAGAGCGGTTATTTCGAGGAGGTCGTGGGAGGATGTCGGGAGGAACCTCGCCCTTGGTACCCCACCCACCTGGTGCCCGGCTCTTCCTACTCTCTGGAGAGCTGTTGCTATTGAACCAGGGGATCCAACCTGCACGACGCAGTCTACAGACCCTATATCGATACCCATCTCGAGGCTCGAGGATGATACTACAGCACGAAGAAGTCCGTTCTTGAGTCTCTGTTCAACATCCAGACGAATGGATTTGTCCATCGACCCATGATGCCCTTCTACCCCTTGGAGCCCCGCAAGTCTCAGCTTCTGGACGACTGTCTCCGTCATACTTCGAGTATTGACGAATACTAGAGTTGTAGTGTGCGCCTCTACCATATTTTTGATGACCTCGACATTGTAATCTAGCAATTCTTTGACTGGGACAGATGAAAATCGGGGAGTAGGGAGCAATATATCGAGATCGAGTCGCCTTGCACCGGATATCTTCGCGATTTTGATAGTCTGTGGTTCGGATTCCGTCTCTCTGGCGTCAGACGCGACTAAGAACTCGGCAACCTTGCTCAGTGGCTCCATTGTTGCGGATATGCCTATTCTCTGAACGGGGTTTCCGATAACTCTGTCCAACAGAGCGAGACTGAGTGCGAGGTGTGTGCCTCTCTTCGATGGGACGAGCGAGTGCATCTCATCCACTATCATCCACTTAAGGCCGGATAATATTGGTCGGAATCTCTTGGATGCAAGGCCCAGAGCGAGAGATTCCGGTGTTGTGATTAGGATGTGAGGCGGGCTTCTGAGGATCCTGTCTCTTTCTTTCTGAGAAGTGTCCCCTGTTCTGAGGCCTACCCTGATTTCCTTGGCCCTCTTCGGAAGGTAAGATTCCCTTATTTCGTTTAGTGGACCTATCAGATTCTTTTGGATGTCATTTGCAAGAGCCTTTATCGGGGATATGTAAACACATGAAACACCGTCTTCGAGTGTCCCATTCATAGATCTCTTCACTAGATCATCAATTATGGTGAGAAATGCTGTTAGAGTCTTTCCGCTGCCGGTTGGTGAACAGAGTAAGAGATGATGCCCCCCCATTATCTGAGGTATGGCCATCTTCTGGGGTTCAGTGAAGTCGGGGAAGCGATCTTTGAACCAGTCTCTGACGGGCTGGCAAAGGCTCTCCAAGAGCTCCTCACTCTCTGAGGATTCAGTCACGTACTCCAATCTAGGCATTTACGATTGACACCTATCTGACCCCAGCGAATCCGGTCGATACATGAATACTTCGTTCCCAAGTATTCCCCAGATGGTCATGATATGCTCTGTTGAATACCGAGGAACGGGTTTGATTCATATCAGTTACAACGGAGCGAGACGTATGGCCACAGACAATTCGAGGCGCATGGANAGGCTTTCCTCCATCATGCGGAGAAGAGGCATAGTGGCGCCTGCCTTCGAAACATATGGCGGAGTTGCGGGGCTTGTTGACTATGGCCCGCTAGGCGCGTCTATCCGGAGAAGAGTGATAGATGTCTGGATAGAGTACTGGTCCTCAACGGGAGATATACTCGAGATTGAATCTCCTACGATAACGCCAGAAGAGGTTCTTGTAGCGAGCGGCCACGTAGGCGAATTCAATGATCTAATGACGACCTGCAAATCTTGCGAATCCGTATTTCGGGCCGATCACCTCTTGGAAGGTTTCGTGGATGAGATAGACGGCCTATCCGCTGCCGAGGTTTCTTCATCATTGAAAAAAGAGGCCATTAGTTGCCCAGGATGCAGGAAGAATGACTGGTCAGAATGTGTCCCGATGAACCTGATGTTCAAGACATCGGTAGGCGCNATGGGCAAGGGTAGAACAGCGTACCTGAGGCCTGAGACTGCTCAAGGCATGTTCATGCAGTACCCCATGCTGTATCGTCACTTCCGGCAGAAGCTTCCTTTCGGAGGGATTCAGACTGGCAAGGGCTACAGGAATGAAATCAGCCCTCGTCAGGGCATGATAAGACTTAGAGAGTTCACGATGGCCGAATTGGAATACTTCTTCGATCCGGAAGANGCTCCGATAGGAATAGACGGTGATTGGTCGACAGTTGTTCAGATGATCCCAAGTTCGACAGGCCGGATGGAGAAGATATCCGTCTCTGAGGCTCTCGATAGGGGGCTGATACTTCACCCTACAGTGGCTTGGTTCATTGCACGCACCCTCGAATTAGTGATATCACTGGGTGTTGATCCTTCTCGGTTGAGATTTAGGCAACACGGGCAGGATGAGATGGCTCATTACGCGTCCGACTGTTGGGACTGTGAATTGCATGGCGAACATGGGTGGATAGAGTGTGTTGGCATAGCCAATCGCACATGTCACGATTTGGAACAACACGCGACGCACACTGGTAAGAGTGATTTCAGAGCATGGAGGACTTTCAAAGAGGCGAAGACTGTGAAGATTGACAAATGGTACCCTATTCAATCATTAATAGGCCCTACATTCAAGGGCCTTTCTTCTGAAGTTAGTGAGGCCATTATCGATCTTGACGATATCCCTGAATCTTTGCCGTTCACAGTCACTTTGAATGATGGTACGAAGTTATCTATCGAAGAAGGCATGGCAGAACGTAGGACGGAAGATCGCGTCGTAACCGGGGAATGGTTCACGCCCCATGTTGTGGAGCCGGCATTCGGGATAGACCGGATAATATGGCATATCCTCGATCATGCGTACGAGGAGATTGAGAAGGAGGGGGAACGATATTCCATCCTAAGACTTCCACAGAGAACCGCTCCATTCGATGCAGTGATCCTACCGCTCTTTGACAAGGACGGGATGGGCGAGATGGCGAAAACCATCGCAGGGATTCTCTCTAAGGCACGCGGTTTGAAAATACAATATGATAATTCGAAGTCAATCGGGAGAAGATACGCAAGAGCAGATGAGGCAGGCATACCATGGGCCATTACTGTAGATCATCAGTCGCTGAAAGATGGCTCTGTTACTCTCAGACGAAGGGATGATGGTAAGCAAATAAGATGCAGCAAGGATGATTTGCAATCCATGCTGCTCAGTCATGGGCCGGATATGCTCTTCTGATTAGGAGTGTTCATCACCCTTCTAGCAAAGTGGAGCATCGTGGCGGGCGAGCATGACTGGAGCGAGGGACACCGCCCGGCCACCACCGAGGATATGGTTGGTAACTCTGAAGCTATAGGGAAAATCCGCGCATGGTTGAATAAATGGTCTAACGGCAAAATCCCAGATAAGAGGGGTATGCTGCTGATTGGGCCCCCTGGAACTGGGAAAACCACGATCGCCAGAGCTGCTGCATCGGACCACGGATGGTCAGTCATAGAAATGAATGCATCTGAGGAACGAAATGCTGCTGCGATTCGAAGGGCAGCTACGATAGGCTCCCAGAACACGTCCCTGAAGGCTTTCGGAGATTCGGGAGGATCAGGCAGAACTTTGATTCTTCTAGACGAAGTTGATCATTTGAGTGGAGGATTCGCTGTGGAGAACGAAGGGAGGATAATCAGATCGATGGAATCAGAGGACCTATCAAAGAAGATATCTGGAGATAGGGGCGGTAAAGGAGAAGTGATGCACCTCCTCAAGACTACCAAACACCCCGTACTGATGACCTGCAATGATGAGATGCGTCTTTGGGGCAGATCATCATGGCGTGCGAACAGGGACAGAATGTACCGCCTTGCTGAATCTGTCCGATTCAAGAGGGTCGACCCCTCATCGATGATGCGCATATCACGAAGAGTTCTCTCTGCTGAGGGCATTGATATCGATCCAGATGCTCTGAGGCTATTGGTTGATGGGAATCCCGGGGATCTGCGTGCTCTGCTAAAGGATCTACAGGCATGTACCAAAATATCAGAAGATCCGCATGTGGATGTACAGACTGTTCGGAGGATATCTGCCACTTCGCGTAGAGACGTCGGCCTAGATGTATTCCAATCTCTCACGGACGCCTACACAGCAGGATCGGGGTCAGAAGTATATCAGGCATTGAGAACTTCGGACAAAGAGCCTCGAGAATGTCTTGCCTGGATATCCTGGAACAACCAGTCAATACTGGGAGAGGAGTTGAAACATATCTCCACAGGGATGGTCTTGGGTGACAGAGCTCTATCTACTACGTATCTTAGCACTGCCCACAGAGGATATTACTGGTCTATGGCTCTTGCAGCACAGAGCGTGGCGGCCGCCGGAGCCAGATCGTCTCGTCCCAGATTGTATTACCCGGACTTTCTGAGAAGGGGGTCTGAGAGTTGGAGGAAGAGCGATATAGCCGCACAGCTAGCAGGGGCCTTTCACACGAGCGAAGCATCGTCTCGAGAAGACCTATTGCCTCTGATGCTGGCAGCAATGGAAGACCGTACTGGCTTCGAGGACTCTTCAATAGATTTGAGCATAAGATTGGGGCTGGCGGTAGAAGACCACTTGGCGCTTAACGGGGTCCGTCCCAGCAGTACAGAGGGTAAGAGGATGGCTAAGGCATATGAAAATCGAATAGAAGATGATTTGGAAATTCCAGACATGCCTCCCGAAGTTGATGAGCAAGCGGTCGAAAATGTATCAGATCAGCCATCTCTTATGGACTTCTAAGTCAATTGCTCTTTGACCACAGGCGAGGGTTGAACAGTATCAATACTGTGAGAATCTCAAGCCTTCCAAGCCACATGAGTAATGAAGATCCCACCAAACCAAACTCGGACATTGAGGCGTAAGTGTGAGTAGGCCCGTAGGCCCCCAAAGCCGGTCCTGTATTACCAAGCATCGAAAATATTACCGATACTGCAGATTCCAGGTCTATACTTCGCTCTACAAAAGATAGGGCAAGCACGGAGATGGCACAAAGGAGGATCCAGGCGCATATCATACCGATAGCTAGGCTGACCCTGCGTTCGTCCACTACCTCTCCGTTTACCCTGATTGGGACGACACGTTTGGGTTGGACGATTGTCATAATCTCGCGGCGTGCTATTTTGAGAAGCATAGTTGCACGCATTACCTTCAGACCGCCACTTGTTGATCCAGCTGTAGCGCCGATGGCCATCAGAATTAGCAAGATTAGTTTCGGGAACAGCTGCCAAGAACCCCAATCTGCAGTACTGTACCCCGTACTTGTGATGATGCTGGTCAAAGTGAATGCAGTGTCCCTTAATGATTCGCTGAAGGATGATCCTGCATATGCCATGAATCCAGAAGCTAATGCTATGGATAATACCCATATGAAGAAATAATTTCTCATTTCTTCATCCTTTATTTCATAGAATTGGGCCTTGATGACGATTAGATATATTGCGGCGAAATTGAGTCCTGAAACGAACATAAAGAAAATTAGTATTAATTCCAATATTCCTGAGTCGTAGCCACCTATTCCGCTATCGGTAGGCGTCATACCGCCAGTGGCTATGGTAGTCATGGATATGTTGATGGAATCGAATAATGATAGGTCTGTGAGGTAAATTAGCAATGTGAGTTCTATGAGAGTCATCGCAACGAAGACTGCCCAAAGGATCCTCGCTGTCGATTGGAAAGTAATTCCCGTAGGAGATACCGTGGGCCCAGTGAGTTCGGCTCTTGCAAGTGACTTTCCACCACCGACTGTGCGTGAGAATATCAAGAGACCAAGCATTATGACGCCCATGCCCCCAAGCCATTGCGTAGCCGATCTGTAAAGTAGTATCATCTTGGGGAGGCTTGCAAGGCAATCTGATGTAGATTCGGTACACAAGGGGCTCGAAGATGATTCAATCACCGTCGCGCCAGTGGTTGTGAAGCCAGCCATAGACTCGAAAAGCGAGTAGATGAATCCATGGAGGATTTCTGAAAACGAGGCTTCTGATCCTGGGCCAACAAATATCCCCCCAAGCCAATAGGGGAGCGTGCCGATTAGGACGATAGCTAGCCAACCCAGTCCCACGGATGCAAATGCCTCTCTATCGCGGATTCTTTCCTCGATTTCCTCCTTGTCCACTCTAGAGAGGATTGTGCCCAACACCAAGGCTATCAAAGCAGGGACCACGAATGAAATGACCGGGAGGTGCCATGAGGACTCTGGCCCGATCAAAGCAAGTGCAAACGCCGCTAAGATGAAAGGGACGGATATTATTCTGAGAGTCTGTCCGACCACGTATCGGACTACATCGTAGTGCATGGACCATCACCCGTTTATCTCATCTGCAAGAGAAAGGTACTCTTGTTTGAGGATCATAGCAACAGTATCTCCTTCCACGATCTTCGTATCAGGAGAGGTGACTATGCTCTGTATGCCTTGTTCGCTTTTTCTGAATATAAGCGGCATCGTTCCCTTGAGCTTATTGCTAGCGTTCTCTACTGTCGAATCGACAAAGGGATGTTCCTCTACAATGTGGAATAAAACAATTACAATGTCGTTGAGAGATGTTGGGACGCTGAAGTCCCCAAGATCTCCGAAATGAATCGCTCTTAGAATCGAGGTAATCGTGATTTGCCTCTGGCTTACTGGTCGTGTGAGGCCGATTCTCTTAACTGCTTCAATTAATGCCATATCCTTGAGGAGGAGGCCTGATCTAGGGATTCCCTTGTCTGAGGCTTGCATTGCCATTGCGATATTTCTGTTATCATCATCCATACTTGCAACAGCCACATCAAATCCTTCTATGCCTATCTCCTTGAGGAGTTCTTCGTCTTGAGGGTCCCCGTGTATGACGTCAAGCCTCTTGCTGGATCCTACTTTTGATCCGACCAACTGATTTGCAAGGTCTAAGTCTGGCTCTATAACAACGACATCTGCCCCTTCCGAGAGATAATGTGATGCGACTTCTGAGCCGAAGGCAGTNGCTCCAAATACTAGGGTCCGGGGGTGTTCAGGAATGGGGTCCAGGGGTATTCCAAGTGCGGAAGACACCACTCTGAATTGATCAAGATTGGTTATTGCAAACGCAACTCTGTCGTTAAGCACTATCTCTTGGTCCAAGACATCGAGTTTTGCAGTATGCCCATTTGTCTGTATTGCGACGATTGGCGGGAGAGATGAGAATGTGTCTTTTATCTCTTTCACGGTACTGCCAATCAGAGGGCTGCCATCTCCAGCCTCAGCAACGAGAATGTATGCACCTTCGTGCACTGGCAAGGCCTCTTCGAATGCAGGAGCGACCAACCCACTTGCAAGTCGGCTTACTATTTCCTCTCCTGCGCAAACAATATGATCTGCTTTTGACCACTTCGGGAGAGGTCCGGCCCCATACTCTGGATCCAAGAGTTTCCGATCCGATATTCTGGCTATTGTTCTTATCCTTCGGTTTGACGATTTGTTCTCTTCACTGAAAACTCGCTTAGCAAAAGCGCATGACAGAAGATTTAATTCATCCGATTTTGTGCACATTATAACGATTTCAGCATCCGTTATGCCTGCTTTGACCAGCGTTCTCCTGGAAAGAACGGACCCGCTGATGACGAGGCAATCTATCGACTGTGATTCGTTTATAGCATCGAGATCATTGTCTATCAGGACGATGTCACGGCCTTCATGTCTGAGGGCGGAAGCCACACCGCGACCGACCTCACCGGCCCCTCCGATGATTATTCTCATCTATTCTGACCGCAATACGATTCCGATATAACCGTCACCATATTGGAAAATCCATTTTTTTATCTCTTATCTTACTTCAGTGGCCCTTTTATGGACAATATTCTATGAATATGGCCTAAGACTCCTTTTTACTGACAGCATCCCTTCTTATTGCCCTCCTGTATTCCTTCTTAGAAGGTTCAGATAGTGTCTCAAGGGCCCATCTTGGGGCATTGTTGAACGCGAAGTAAAACGCCGGGGGAGTCGCTAAGATAATCGCCAATGGTTGGAATACGGATAACACTACTGATGCAATCATCATTGCACGGAGAATGGATGATGCGACGGTGGCTACAACTCTCCGCCCGAATAGGAGCCTTACTCCCTGCCAACCCGATATTGTTGCAGAACCGAGTGCGCATGTGGCACTTACGATTGCGCCCATGATTAGCGCGAATGCACCGAATCCTGTGGAGCCGTCCCATGTCGCAGGATCGAATATTCTGACTATGATGTAGGCTGCCTGCATAGAGCCCAACCCGAGGCCAAATGTCCAACCATAGGGCATACTGCTAGATGTCTTGACTGTTCTTGGGCGACCGACCACCACAAGGACCAGCATTGACTGGGATGCCCCGATTAGGAGTAATGCGGGCGCTATGGCATCCCAAGAGCGCCCCAGGACAATCTCTGCTAGGACCATCCTGTCCACTGCTACTGCAAACAGCATACCGATCACTATGCCGTACAGGAGATGTCTGGCTGCCCCGGTTAAATCATACAATCCCGATATTCGAGACAGGCCAGCCCTCCATCCGAGATATATCCCTAGCAGGGCTATCGCGAATGCGATTTGCATCTCTACTATGCCAATCAGCGGCGTGGCCATGCCTGTCGGTTGGCATCGAGGGTTTAGATGGGGCGGCACGAGGAACGTTGAAACGGGTCTTCTTAGGGTTAGAGTCATGGCGCTGGAGGGGTTAAAGCGACGAATCCTCGGATCCGTCGGTCTTCTGAGAGGCAAGAAGACCCTCGATGAAGAAGCTGTGAAGGAGTTTACTCGCTCGCTGAGGAGGTCTCTATTGGAGGCTGATTTCAATGTCAGACAAACCAAGGACTTGACAGAAAGAATCCAAAGAAGGCTTTTGGAAGATGAGCCCAGACCCGGATTAAAGCTTGAGACCCATGCAATGAATATGGTGTATGGTGAACTTGTCAGAATTCTGGGCCCTGCACGTGAAATCAGACCACATAATCAGACTGTTCTAATGGTGGGCCTATATGGNCAGGGAAAGACCACTACCACTGCTAAAGTTGCAGAGTGGTGGCGAAGAAGGCACGGNGTAAAAGTCGCAGTGATAGAGGCCGATGTCCACAGACCTGGTGCCCTCGCCCAACTTTCACAGTTACTCGATGGCAGTGGGATAGAAGTATATGGTGAAAAAGACGGAACCGACGCAGCTTCAATTGTCAAGAATGGACTACGAAAAGTAGGGACTGCGGATGTTGTAATCATAGACACTGCCGGACGAGACAGTCTTGATAATGATCTCAAAGACGAGCTTCTTGATATTGCAGAAATCGCCCAGGCCACCGAACGATTTCTCGTTATAGACGCGCAAGTAGGCCAATCTGCTGGGCCAATAGCAGAGACGTTCCATGAACTCGTAGGAGTCACAGGAACGATCGTGACGAAGCTCGATGGGACAGCCAGAGGCGGGGGTGCGCTAAGCGCTGTTTCAATCACAAATGCCCCCATAGTATTCGTCGGGGAGGGTGAAAGAGTATCGGATCTTGAGCGCTTCGAGTCTGATCGCTTCATCTCGAGATTACTTGGGATGGGGGACATAAAAGGGCTCATTGATCTAGCTCCTGAAGATCTGGATGAGCAGGAGGCGATGCGCCTCACTCAACGATTGATGTCGGGACGCTTCACCTTGAACGACATGTATCAACAAATGGAGATGATGAGCAAGATTGGTACGCTCGATAGGATTCTCTCCCATCTGCCTGATGGGATGTTTGGCATGGGTTCAATGTCTTCTGCGCAGAAGAGGGCTATGCAGGGCAATCTTGAAAGATACAGGATAATGATGGATTCGATGACTCAGGATGAGAAAGACGATCCCAATCTACTCAAATCCGAGAGAATACGTCGGATAGCAAGGGGCTCAGGATCTTCTGAGAAGGAAGTAAAAGGGCTTCTTGCGCAATGGAACAAAAGTAAGAAGATGATGCGTGGNATGAAGGGCAATCGTCAATTCAGAAGACAGATGCAGTCCATGATGGACGTAGATGACATAGAGTTGGGATGAGCCATGCGGAGATTCGCCATCATTGGCTCAAGGGCCTCCCCGTCTTCTACATTCCATCTCGATGATTTGCCGGGATCGGGCAGGATTGATGTCGTATGCAGAAACATAGGGTCTTGTCTTCTACTATCGCATGGAATCAGAGAGGATGTTGAGGTGATAGTCCACCTACTGGGTAGCCCGGGGAAACCAAGAAGAATCAAGTTCAAGGGTTCCGACATCACAGGCNTCAGGGCCGATGAAAGATCCATCGCTGGCAACATAAGGAAGGTAGTTGTTGAGCCATTACCTCCCATCGGGACATGGAAGGAGCTAACTCAGGGAATGGCACACTCTGGAGGTGATCTACGCACGACTGTCGAGGAATGGCGTAGAATGGATGTGGAAATATGCGTGCTCGATATTAATGGTGATTCTTTGGACAGCATGCACGAAAATCGGGGGGATATCGGTTTCATAGTGGGGGACGATAAGGCCATAGACGGCATAGAGGATCTTGGCGAAGTGTCCATGGTGTCACTTGGCAAAGAATGGCTACTCGGGTCCGCATGCATATCTATCGTGCATCACTGGTTAGACAGCCATGCAGGAAAGCCTTCTTGATCGGGTGTATTCGCTTCTTCGAGAATGAGATCTGAAACAGATAGAGGGTGAAGTTGAGGCCACACAGGCATAGCCGTAATCGAACAGCCGCCACCCTCGATGGTGGCTGTATCGGTGCCTTCATCCCCCTCATTTATGATCGTGGCAGCACCTACCTCCACGAATTGCCCTTGGGCCGTATTCGATATTCGAGTTGGTGCAGTGTACCATCTGGCTCCATGAGGGCCGGTCCTGAAGATTCCATTCCAATCCGAGGGGACATTGACATTGAGCATCAAGTTACCATGCAGGAACTGCAAGAGGGGGAGATCTTCATCCGACCCAGATGGCTTGGATTCTGCTCCCTCCAGCCGCATGAATGACGGCGGAGGTGTTCTGATTATGTTGACGGCCTTCTCGATGACCTTCATCGTCGCATCTACTGCTCCGCCGAATTCAGATTCGTTGTAATCTGCGAGGCTTGTGGATATCGAAGGAAGGCCATACATCGANGCTTCTCTTGCAGCTGATACCGTTCCCGAGTGTAGGACATCCACAGATAAATTCGGCCCGAGATTAATTCCAGATACACATAGAGAGGGCTTGATACCCATTCGATGTTGATCGATGGCGCCCTCGATCGCAACTATTACAGAATCACAGGGCGTCCCCTCGACAGACATTACCGCCAGAGGGACGTCAGGATTGATTCTGATAGAACGCTCAATGTCGGAGTGTATCTCCATTCTCATTGGCTTCCTGAGTGTGAGTCTCATCCCCGAAGCCGATTGTTCCCCTCGTGGGGCGACGACTAGAACTGGGAATCCCTTCGAGTGTAGCTTGGAGACCAGTGCGAATAGGCCTGGGGCCTCCACGCCATCATCATTTGTCACAAGTATCGAAGGTCGGCCCATCAGTCATGGCATTGGACGTCTCTTATTCAATTCGTGCTCCTCGGCTCAGTACGGGATTCAAGCCAGAATGTGAGAATGATGGCGCCTGCTATCATCATAATTCCCCCCAAAACAGTCCAAAACCCTACTTCCATAGTTCCGAGAACAAATAATCCGATGATTGAGCCAAGTATCGGTTCGAATAGTAGGCCGACTGATATTATTATTGGCGGTAGCCACTTTAATGCTGCATTAAGACCAGTATGGCCGAGAAGCCCGGCACCAAATGCAAGCGCGACTACAGTGAGGAAGTACTCACTTTCAATCCATCCAAGAGGGTGGGCATCGATCCCAGATGCAGTGGATTCGACGGATGCAGACAGCGCAGTTAGGATGATGGCAGATACAGTGGTTACTGGGAAAGCATAGATGAAAAGGGGGATCTTGGAACCTGATCTCAGAATCCTGCCTACAGCCAAGTAAGCTGCACCGGCCACTGCTCCAAGAAAGGCTGCAGCATCGCCGGCGTATGTAACGGAACCTGAATCTGAGGCGTCCAGTAGAGCCAAACCCGCACCTATGAATCCCAAAGATGAACCGGCGATGAGCAAGAAGTCGACTTTCCTCTCGATGACGAACATTGCTGAAACGATTACGATGGGGTGGCTTGTTACGAAGAGGAGGCTGTGTGCCAAGGATGTATGATCGAGGGACCATGTCCATGCTGCGAAATGGACGGCAAGAGCGCATCCAGAAATCAAGATGAGAGAGGCAGTCCGGAGGTTATAGCCCTCGTTCTCAGGCCGTCTGAGTTGAATCATGAAACCCGGCAATAGGACAATCGACGTAGCCCAGAGCCTCCATGATGCGCGCAGAACAGGGGGAGTGTCCATAGATGCAAGCAAGGGCCCGCCGCTACTCACTCCCAAAAGCGCAATGGCAAGTATAGCCCATGCCGTCGCAGGTGGTCGTTCGTAAGTCACGTGTCCCTACCTCATTAGGCATATCGGGCCTCATCCATATCAATGATCACGTGTAATCCTGTAGCGGCCCATGGCCTCCATCCACTGAATCTCCCCACCGGCCTCAAGATTCATCTCAGTATCAAGAGGCAGTATGAGAGTCTCATACGTCTTGTTATCCATGGCATTGACCTCATTGCCCTGAACGAATGTTATGACTGCACTTCCTTTCTCGATCACAGGAACCTGTATATTGTCAGTGACAGTCCCAACGTGGCTTCGTTTCTGACCTGTGAAGATATCCTCTAGTTCGAGTCTCGCCTTGGCGCTTCCGTGTTTACCGGGCTTCGACTTAGATATGCTGAGTATCTTGTATGCATCATTCTCTATGGCGACGTATCGCCCCACTTTTAGGGTTCGAATCTCGACTCTAGTTGTGCCTGGCATGGTTCCACCTATATTCCTGTACTCTATTCTCCGCCTTATCATGGTTTACTTCGAAGGGCAATCACAGAGGTGTTGTGCCGACCCCCGGAGTCTGGGTGACCCCGGGGGCGGTTACATCTCGGCATTCACTCTTCTGTTCGCCTTCCAGCGACCAGTGCAGCTCCGACAAGCGCAAGTGCGGCGAGGGCCGTTGGGAATCCGGGTACGGCTGCGCCGAATCCTAGATCTTCCTGAGCGGGAGCCTCGTCGATGTTGATGTCAACATTAGGGTCTAGCGCATCGCAGATTCCATCGCCATCGTAATCTGGTGGCGTGTCGTCATCATCGAGCGTGTCAGTTCCACAGTCGTTCTCATTGGCATCGGAGAACCCGTCGCCGTCATCGTCGGAGTCGGCGTTGTTGCCGGTTCCATCTCCGTCGGTATCGAGCCACTCGTTCTCATCCGCAGGGAAGGCGTCTACATCGTCGTTGTAAGAGTCGCCGTCGTCGTCAGCATCAGCATTGTCGCCGACGCCGTCGCCGTCCATGTCTACTGTCTCAGAGGCATCGAATGGGAAGGCGTCCAATTCGTCAGCGACGCCATCGTTGTCGTTGTCACTGTCAGCATTGTCGCCAATTCCGTCTCCGTCGACGTCACCCCATTCCCACGAGTCGTAATCGAACTCGTCGAGAGCGTTGGAATAACCGTCGCCGTCGATGTCGGAATCGCTGTTGTCGCCGATCCCGTCGCCGTCAAAGTCGGTTGTCTCAGACGAGTCTAGTGGGAAAGCATCGTTTGAGTCTTCGACCCCATCGCCGTCGTCGTCATTATCCTGGACATCCCCGATTCCGTCGCCGTCAGTGTCTACAGCCTCTGTGCTGTCATTGGGGAAGCTGTCAGACTCATCCAGGATACCGTCACCGTCGTCATCAGGATCTATGTTATCCCCGAATCCGTCGCCATCGGAGTCTACCGATTCGCTGTCATCTAGAGGGAAGGCATCCAAGTCGTCAGCGACGCCGTCGCCGTCGTCGTCGGTATCAGTGTTATCGCCGATTCCATCACCGTCGGAGTCAATCCACTCGGTGGCGTCCGTTGGGAATGCGTCAGCGCCATCGAGATATCCATCCCCATCGTCATCGTTGTCAGCGTTATCGCCGATTTCGTCGCCGTCGAGGTCAGATGACTCGTATGGGTCGTTGGGGAATGCGTCGATTCCATCCTCTACACCGTCATTGTCATCATCTGGATCTACTGGGTCGCAGGTCAGATCCCCGTCAAAGTCGCCGGGGAAGTCCGTCGAGTCCATTGGGTCTGTTCCACAGTTTACCTCATCGACGTCACTCCAATCGTCATTGTCATCGTTGGAGTCGATATCGTATGCTGATGTGTCGCAGGCCATTCCATCGAGGTCCACTCCTGCTCCGCCTACTCCGACCATCTCGTCGTAAGCGCCGTCGCCGTCGTTATCCAGGCCGACGCATGGGTCGTACTGCATTAGGTCGTCTCCATCGAGTATTCCGTCGTTGTCGTCATCGGTGTCCATCTGATTGGGTACTCCGTTCATCGGTAGTTGCAGATTGTCGATCCAAGCCTGATTTGTGCCGCCTTGGCCACTAGTGCCAGACCTAAACGTGAATGTCAGGTCGTGCATACCTGCGCCGAAGTCCCATGACATGCTGCCTGAGTCCTCTCCGCACCATACGTCGTTGGCGCACGCTGATCCAAGCGAAGTTGCCGGGATCTTGACGCCGTCCGCCCAAACCTCGAGGCCGTCGTAGTAAACGCTCGCAAAATCTCTGAAGAGAGAGCTGACCTGCCAATCCCAAGTAGCCGTTCCACCTAGGGTCTCGAACTGCACCATAATGCTGGTAGTCCCGTATTGCGCCGAGTTCTGTCCTGAGTCGAGCGAATATGTCCCAGCGATAGCATTGGAGGAGGTTACGGCCCATGGGCCATACAGTGTCGAGTTCGTACATGTCACCGATGGGTGAACAGGCGCCGATGCGCCTGCTATGCTGCACGAGTAGGACGTCCATGTGCCCTCGGTTGGCAGAGAGCCTGACTCGAAGTCCATCAACGAGTATGGTGCCGGGGTCAGGAAGAAGTCTGCTGTGCCATCTTCGTCCGTATCAGTCGACATTGTGTTGTCGAGCGGCCATACGTCCTCGACATCGCTTACCCCATCGCCGTCATCGTCGGTGTCGGCGTTGTCGCCAACTCCATCGCCGTCGAAGTCATCCTGCTCGGATGGGTCGTTCGGGAAGGCGTCGTTGTCGTCGTCTGTGCCGTCGTTGTCGTCGTCGGTGTCAGCATTGTCGCCGATTCCGTCTCCGTCAGCGTCGATGCTTTCAGTGCCGTCTAGCGGGAATTCGTCGTTGAAGTCGAACACACCGTCGTTGTCGTCATCCAGATCCGTGTCGTCGCAGATGCCGTCCTCGTCGTTGTCGTCCTGCTCGGTCGGGTCGAGCGGGCACCAGTCGTAGCCATCCAACCTGGCATCGTTATCGTCATCCGAGTCGAGTACCACGTAGCTGGTGGTGAAGTATACATTGTCCAAGTAGAGCGACTCAGAAGCGGAGTTCGAGTCGAATGTCACAACTAGGCTTCCGATACCTGCTGCAGATATGTCCGCAGTAACGGTGGTCCAGTTGCCATCGATGAGTTCCATGTCATCACCGCTGGCCGACAGGAGTGAAACCGTTGATGTAGCGCCGACATATCTTATGTCCACGCTGTCATCGGCCTCATAGCCAGTATCCTCCAAGAAGTAGGAGACCACCGCTGTCAACCCTGTCGGGTCGATTGGGTCGAAGGTCAATGTGTATGCTCCATCTGGGTCCGACACGGTGTATCCCTGTCGTCCGTCCAGGTAAGCATCGACCTTGGTGTCATAGTCTGTGACGCCGACGAAGTCGCCATCAGAGAGTCCTGTTCCAGTGTTCGCTGATGGTGCCCAAGAGGCTTGGTAGCCGATCTCGTATGGCGTCAAACCCTGTGCAGCTGCTTCAAGGGCTGTCAAAGGCGTGTATTCGCTCGCCAAGATCGCAATCGTCGGATATCCTGGATCATCCGTCCACTGGAAGGTCCACGTTCCCACTTCTGTCAAGGTTAATCCTGAGCTAGCAGAGTATGTGATGTCCGTCACTACGCCTGCTGGGGAGGTTGAGTTCAGGCTCACGTATGGGAAGCCGTATGGCCAGTAGGCCTGCATGACCGCATAACCACCCGCAGGTACAGTGACAGAGCAGGATCCCGCACCAGCCACATAAGAACCGAGGCCGCCCTCGGGGCAGCCGGCGGATGATGTGTAAACGGATCCTGTGTCGTAGTTGACTTCCGCCATTCCGGCCATGTTCTCCAAGTCATGCGAGGTGTTGTAGTCTGCATCCGAGTAGACTCCACCGATGTTTCCGGATTCGAACGATGTCATGTGCGCTATGCAGCCACCCTCGTTGTTGTAGTCGGCGATTCCGTCCTGGTCGTTGTCGGACCAGTAGCACTCGTCTAGCGGGTGGGGGTCTGGGCCGTCATTGACTCCGTCGTTATCGTCATCGACGTCGAATGTGTTGCAATCCATGTCTGAATCGTAGTCATCTGGCAGGGAGCTTGCATCGTACTGGTTGGAATGGCCGTCTGTCTCGGAGCCACTACAGGTGTTCTCGAGTACATCCGTCCACATGTCATTGTCATCGTCGGTGTCGGCATTGTCACCTGTACCGTCGTTGTCGTTGTCATCCTTCTCTGCGGGGTCGTCAGGGAACACGTCCTCTGAGTCGCCATGGAGGTAGTTGACAGATCCGTCATAGTCGACGTCGTAGTTGAAGTCGCCATCACCGTCCCTGTCTGTGTCTAGGCCGTCGCAGATTTTGTCTCCGTCCATGTCGGCCGGAGTTGATGATGAGTCTTGGCGATCGCTCGTAGACTCGTAGCCGGCGTATGCCTGTTCACCAGCACATCCTGCGGTTTCATCAGCGTCGGAGTATCCATCGCCATCGTCATCCGTGTCGAGGGTCAGCCCTCCAGACGATGTCTCGGGCGTGTTCAATGTTCCCGTGAGGTTCTCACTCAATCTGTTTAACAGATCAAAGCCGGAGTATGCTGAGTCGCCGCCATCCATAAAGAAGTCAGTCATTGTGAGATTGTAGGATCCCACTGCACTGAATGTCCAAGTGTATGTCGTAGAGACGTCCATGTCCCTGTCAGCGAGAGTCACGATGTCACCGTTCGGCATGAGTGCCGTGACCGTAAGGTCGGAAGCCCATGTGTTGGCTGTCACCAGCGTGTAGACGAGAGTCTCGCCTGTGGTCGTGACTGTTCCAGCGCAGTATACAGAGGCCGTGCCCGCTGTGTTCAGGGCCGTGCATGCCATGACGCTGGTCACGTTGGTCTGCAAGAAGTCGTCTGCAAGTCCGTCGCCATCGGTGTCGACCGACGCAGCGTCATTCATTGGATAAGCGTCCATTACGTCATCCGTACCGTCGTTGTCGTCATCGTCGTCGCACAGGTCACCAGCAGTATCGCCGTCGTTGTTCGCCTGGTTGGCGTTGACAGTGGTTCTGCAGTTGTCGAGCTGTGCGCCCGAGGAGTCGTAGTCATCGACGCCATCGTCGTCGTCATCCATGTCTGTGTTGTCTCCGACCCCGTCACCGTCGTTGTCCGCGGACTCAGAGGCGTCGTATGGGTATGCGTCCTCAGTGTCCGCTACACCATCGTTGTCGTCGTCCGTGTCATTGGTGTCTCCATTGCCATCTCCGTCGAAGTCCCTCCACTCAGAAGAGTTGAGGGGAGCCCAGTCGTAGGCATCTGAGACGCCGTCGCCGTCATCGTCGATGTCGGCGTTGTTGCCTAAGCCGTCTCCGTCCGTGTCGATCCACTCTGTGGAGTCTGTCGGGAATGTGTCGATGGAGTCGATGTATGAGTCTCCGTCACAGTCGATCATCATTGCGCAACCTGATGCTTCGTTTGCGTCCACCACGCCGTCACCGGGGTAGTAGCCTGAGTTGCAGGTGATGCCGAGGGTCACGTTAGCGGCTGCTGGACAGCTGTCGTCGTCAGTGTCAGCGTTGTTGCCGACTCCATCTCCGTCTGTGTCAGTATCCTCGCTGGCATCCGTTCTGAATGCATCGTCGATGTCGGGTGTGCCGTCATTGTCGTCGTCTGTGTCTGCCGGCTGGCCGAATAAGGCGGNATAAGCCACCGATGTTCCGGTTCCGTTGCCGATCAAAGTAACTTCGTAGTGTCCGTAAGTACCATCGCATCCCGCGCTTGTTGGACATGTGACTGTAGTGACTGACGCGCCTTCACTTGGACCATATGCGTCCCCGTTGCAAAGGTCCATCTCGTATATGGGGTCCCAAGCGCCTGTGTCGGTGTTGTAACCGACCCATGAGATAGTGGCCACGCAGCTTGGTTCAGTAGCATTAGTCGCAAAATACTCTGCGATATCAACTGTAACACCGCTGCCGGAGCTGAGAATCTCCATTGTGCCGATGCCAGATCCGCTACCTACGTTCCAGCCCGAGTTGAAGTCATCTGCCGCGCAGACAGAATCTGGGGCCCCGTCGCCGTCGGTGTCCGTGTCGGCGCAGTCGTCCAGACGCCATGCGTCCAATGCGTCATCTACTCCGTCGTCGTCGTCGTCGTTGTCCAGGAGCGTCCCGTATGGGGAGCTTTGGGCTTCTTGAGAGCCTGAGAGATAGTCGTAAGTGACCGTTACCAAGCAGCCTGCACACCCGTCGCCATATGTGTCGATCAGGTACAGCGTGTATGTTCCTGCAGCGGTGTAACTCAACGTGGATGTNGTACCTGCTGCGGAGTTAGATCCAGAGTAGATTAGGTCGTAAGATGTAGCGCCTGGTGGAAGCACGTATAGTGCGGTCTCAGAAGCCCAACTGTTGCCATAGGTAAGGGATACAGTCACTGAATTGACGTTAGATGGTACACTTGGAGCGCAGCTGATAGCCTCGTAATTATTGAAGATTAACACGGGTGTTGATGTAAGCGTCATCGAGCAAATCTCAACGGACGTGTATGCGTCCTCAGTCGGTAGGTTGGGATTCAGCGAATCCGCCTTCCCGTCTCCGTCAGAGTCGACGGAGGCGTCCGGGTCGAGGTCGAACGCGTCGTCCACGTCTAGCACGCCGTCGTCGTCATCGTCGTCGTCCGCTGTGGAGTCGCACAGCCCGTCGCCGTCGGAGTCTAGCGATGCGCCTGCATCCAGCGGGCAGCCGTCAGCAGCGTCCAGGACGCCGTCTTCATCGTCGTCGGTGTCGTAGTTGTCGCCAAGTCCGTCGCTGTCCGTGTCTACCCACTCATCGGGGTCGCCAGGCGCCCAGTCATTGATATCGTCATAGCCGTCACCGTCTGTGTCGTCATCGAGATCGTCGGTGATGCCATCGTTGTCGTCGTCCGCGTCGACGGTGTTGTTGAATGCGTCTCCGTCGGCGTTGTACTGCGCATTGGAGTCCAACGGGTAATCGTCATACCAGTCGGCCACTCCATCCCCGTCATCATCGGTGTCGACCGAGTTGCAGATCCCGTCGCCGTCGGTATCGTACATCTGCGAGGCGTCGCTGACGTCGCAGTCATGTACGTTGGCGATGCCGTCACCATCGTCGTCGCTGTCCTCGACGAGTGTCGGGACGCAACCGGCCACTCCGGTCCCAGCGTCAGGGAATCCATCCCCGTCTGTGTCGACCGAGTAGCAGGCGTCGTTCTCCACATCGTCGGTGTTGGCGCCGATGTTGTCCCCGTCGGCGTCAGTGTCCTCGGTAGCGTCGAACGGGAAAGCGTCTGTGGCATCGGGTGTTCCGTCATTGTCGTCGTCTGTGTCGTTCGCTGTGCCGTAGGGCGATACGGTCGCAGCGCCTAGGCTCGGTGCGAGAGAGTCTGCTGCGCCGTCGTTGTCGTTGTCTGCCCAAGCGTGCTGATCGAACTCGAATGCGTCGACTAGGCCGTCGCCCTGGTCCGTGGCGTTGTAACCGTCGCCATCAACGTCGGTGTCTGCGCTGTTCGCAACACCGTCGGAGTCGAGGTCCCCCGCGGGGTTGAGGGTGACTGCGGATGTGTTAGAGGACATCAGAGTCTCTGTGGTGCCCATGGAGTCGGTCTGGATGATTCCCAGAGCGTAGATGCTCCCAATGTTCGAGAGGTTGTTCACGGGTATTGTGTAGCTCGGAGAGGTTGCTCCTGCTATCGCAGCGCCGTTAGCGAACCACTGGTACGAGAGAGCGCCCATACCGTCCTCATCGCTTAACAGAGTCGTGTCGAGAGCGACCGTCGTAGGGGGTGATGTGTATACGGTTCCCCATGTTCCCATGACATATCCAGTATATTGGTTGTACACGGTTACGGTTGCCGTCTCTCCGGCTGCTAACGAGAAGGAGCACGTGAAGCCACCAATTCCGGCATATGCGAGGCCAGCGGAACCTCCGCTGTTGCAAGAAGAGCTGCCATAATTGATCTGGAAGGCGTGACCGCCGTAATTGGACCAGCCTGGATCGTGGGTGTAGGTGAAGACGTAGTCCCCAGCATCTGAGAAGGATGTAACCGATGAATCGTATGTCGTCTGGGTCTGTGCGGTGTACCCCGGTGCGAGCTGGCTCCCGTCGTATGCATCGCCCAAAATCCCTAGGGTGTAGCTACCGAGCGTGAAGGCGTCATTCGCGTTTGTGACGTTCATGTAGAAGGTCTGAGACGTAGCCGTCCCGTCCTCGTCTGTCACGGTCACTGTGGCCTCGTTAGAGGCGAACGTGTCCGCAACTGGGGAGGAATCCGCCACAGTTAGAGTATAGTTCCCTGAAACAACGGTATTGGTGGCTCCTGCGATTATCGATGTGGATATCGTTGTGTCTGTATCCGTGATTGACGCTGTGGCCGTGGGGATGGTTAGCCCGTCACCATCGTCGTTTGTGAATGTGATCTCTCCGCTGCTGCCAACAGGTATCGTGAAGCTGCAGGATTCAGATAAGATACCACTCGCATCAGCGTCGTTACCGCTCATCGACAAGGTGCACAATGTGGTGTAGACGTTCGTGGCGTTCACGCTGTAAATTTTGGCGACGTAGACGCCCGCATGTGTGAGCTGGATCGCACCGGCAGGGGTGTGGGTGACGTCGCCCTGAGCCGGGGTCGCGAAGATCACGCCCGTCGAGTTGATGGTTGCGAAGCCGACGCCGGATACGGCGTAGCTGAGCACTGCGCTAGGATCAGCGTCGCTAAAGTAGCTGGAGACGTCGATGAGAGTTGTAGCGTCCTCGACCACTGCCTGGTTGGGTATGATCGTTGATGCTGGTGCGTTGTTGTCGACGTCCGAAACTGCGACCGACGCGTTGCTCATGACCATGGTCATCCTAGCGTCGGAGTCAGCGTAGTTCATCGAAACCTGCATGGACTGGAGCGCATCATCGTTGGTGAGCGTGTACGAGTCGCAGGTGGCTCCTGAAATGGCAGCACCAGCCCTGTACCATTGGTATGCGGTCATCATTGGTGAGCCCCTCTCATATGCAGAGTAGCCGCACGTGTCGAAGTAGGCAGTAGAGGTGATTCCGCTGTCGGTTATGGTCACCCTGTAGTAGTCTGAAGACGATACAGGGTTATTCAGTACGAACCAGGGCCAAACATGGACCTGGCTGATAGTGGTCCCATTCGCTACGGAGCTTGAATCGTATAAGTTCCATGCAGTCCCGTTCCAAATGTCAGTCTTGTACTGGTAGCCGCTCGTCAAAGCGATCTCTGTGTGTGAGATCTGGATATAGGACAAGCCGTCGTAGGTAGAGTCGCCGGTGTTGGTGCCGTCGTAAATCAGAACATCGATGTTCGTTATGATGCCGGAAGCAGCGTTTGACAACATGATGCCGTCCTCGTCTGAGAGACCGGAGACGTCTGCAGTGACCGTTTGGCCATCCGTAAGTGCTCCAGCAATCTCGAGGAACCCTACAGGAGCCTCGTTGACGTCGGTGACTGTCACAGTCACGATGTGGTAGTCGGACTCCAGGTCGCCAGCGGTCGATGCAGAGACGTTCAGGGTGATGGTCGGCGAGGTCTCATGGTCGAAGCTCGCCGTCTCGCTGACGGTGATCGCACACGTGCTCGCGTTGATATCGAAATTGCCAGACGTGTCGTCTATGGCGCAGTTGACGGTCGTGTCGTTCATCCCAGTAGGGGACCATACACTCGTGTTCGCTGCCACGTTCTCGGGGAAGGACGCTGAGTCCGACCCGTAGATATCGAAGACTATGTTTGTCACGTTGAGGAAGTAGTTCCTTGCCGTGATGTCATTGCCTGGGCAGTGCGTCCTTACCCTGAACTCGTAGGAGTTATCGCCATCGGCGTCCTGCGGGTTCTCATAGTCCATTCCGACATCGGCCATCGTTGCGTCCGGGGATACGATACCATTTGTCGGTGTGGAGAAATGCCCGTTGTCCAGGTAGTCGTTGCCTTGGACGTACATCTTGCAGTCGTCCGCGTTGCTGACTGTCGAGAAGAGGTCTAGCACAGGTGCGTCTGAGTTCTCTTCAACGGAGAATTCGTAGTTGTGGTAGATTACCGTGTCCGCTGTCTCAGAGACGTCCCTGACGTACTCCATGGGCGCGGTCTGGCCTATCATCAGCATTGCGACGAAGGCGATGGTGGCTGCGGTGATGCCGCGGCCCTCGGGGGATCTGTTTCCGGTCTTCATAGTATCAGGCCCCCTCCTCTTCATCGTCGACCTCTTCGTCGTCGAAGTCGTCCGTCTCGTCGAGGTAGTCGTCGTCACCGCCGCTTCCCCCGCGAGACCTCATGGCGAGTCCCAGCCCGCCTATGAGTGCGAGGACACCGGCTCCGGCCCCGATGAACGGTGCTGGGTCAGCGTCGAAGTCGTCGCGTATGGTCAGCGGCACGGCCGTGTCGCCCTGCCCGTCGCAGTTTGCGTCGAACTGCTCGCTCGCGTCGTCGGGGAATGCATCCTCCCACGCCTCGATCTCGCAGCTGGCGATCAGTCCCTCGTCAGCGGGGTTCGGCACTCCATCGCCGTCCCTGTCCTGGTCGAGTGCGTCGCAGACGCCGTCGTTGTCCAGGTCGGCAGGGGTTATGGAGGCTGAATCAGGATCTCCGAATCCGCCCATGTTCCTGCAGACGCTCTCGGTGGTGTCGAGCCATCCGTCGTCATCGTCGTCCATGTCGGTGTTGTCGCCGATGCCGTCGCCGTCTGTATCCTTCGACTCAGTCGGGTTGAACGGGAAGGCGTCGTCTCCGTCCAGGACGTTGTCGTTGTCGTCGTCCGCGTCTGTCACATCGCAGTCGCCGTCAGCGTCATTGTCGCTGGGCACTGATAGCCTGTTCATCGGGTCGCTGCCGCAGTTGGGCTCGACGACGTCTGACCATCCGTCGTTGTCGTCATCGGTGTCGGAGTAGTCCCCGATCCCGTCGCCGTCCGAGTCAAGATACTCGTTGGCGTCGAATGG
>NHIP02000002.1 GCA_002170775.2 Euryarchaeota archaeon TMED192
CCAAGCAGGCCTGTTAAGCTGCATCGGCAAGGGCCGGGTAGGATGCAAAGTTGAATGCAACCAGCCGCAAGGTGAACAGAAAGGGGCTTACTCCCTGCACCCTCACTACTTTCTGCGAAGATATTGGCCTATGCGGAATCGACTGCATCAATCGCCTCGACGAGCGACCCGGCTTCGTCGTAATCGAGCCATGGGCCGCGACCCATTATTCTCGAGGCGAGCTCCCTGTATGCGACTACGATCGTGGGGAGCACTATTGTGCTTGCAAGCAGGGCCAGGAAGAGTAGGGCCATCATCAGGACGAAGAAGTTCCTGAGGCCGGGTATAGCTACGAACAGACCTGCAGCAAGCCCTGCGCAGGTCGTTGCGGTCGTCTCGAACACAGTCTGTCCGCAACGAGCGACGGATTTGGCAATTCCAGCAGGGCTCTCGCCCTCGTCTTTTATCCTGTCAACGATGTGGATCGAGTCGTCGACCCCGATTCCGAAGACGATGGTCCCTATCATCGCAGTGAACACATTCACATTCACACCTCCAAGACGCATCAGTATCGGTTGCCAAAGAACGACTACGCCCACGGCTGCCATGGTGAATATCGCCATCCTCGGGGATCTGAACAGTATCGACATGACCATGAGGAGCATCAGCACGGTGGTGAGGGTTGTATCCCTCTGGGCGTCGTGTATCCCTTCATTGATATCCAGCGAGACAGGGAGCCCTCCCGTCAACAGGCTATTCACAGTCCCGTCTAGGCCCATCGCCGAACACGACAATGGCCCATTACAAGACTCATCGCCTGTCAGATGGCCGTCTATGGCGTCCCTGAGAACTGCTGCCTCCTTTAGGGCGATGTAGGGCTGATTGACGTATACCAGGGTCTTCGTCTCACAAGGAGATGTCCTCTCGCAGACGTCTTGATCTGCGTTCATCAGCATGGATCTGATCTCAGGGGAAAGAGTGTCGAATGCTACATTGACCATCGCCTCCCTGGAAGTCACGGCATAGGGTAGGCAGTCTGGACGGAGGGGGTTGAGCGACTCGTCCCAGCAATCATCGTGTATCAAGTCCCAGAGGCTGGNGGAAACCAAGGAAATGCCAAGAGCCTCTGAATCCACATGGATGGCCTTGAGAATATCGACAAGTGAAATTGATGTTGTGTTGGGGACATTGTTGATCTCGATCTGCATCCTTTCGATTGCATCCAGAATAGGCANATCCCGTATAGGGGCGGTNTGATTGAGTTCGCCCCTTGATTCGGCGTCTACGATGAACATATTGGTTTGTCCTCCTTGGAACTCTATGCTATACTCCCTGAGCGCCTCGTACGAGGAAAGTCCCGGAGGCACCTCATCAGCAGATCCGGTGATCTCCTTCCCCAATTCATCATCNAGAATCATGACCCCATAAGCNGTAAACGCCCCAGCGATGACCAAAACGAGGAGGTAGACACGGACAGGGATCTCTCCAATCTTGTCCCAGAGTGTATCGAAGGCCATTGAGCGAGTTTTCCTATATCGAAGGAGTTGAACCAATGCGGGGACCATTATCATTGAGATCACAAACGTCACAAATATGCCCATCAGAAGAGTGAGGCCGACTGTCCTCATGGGTGCGATCGGAACTATGGATGGCCACATCAGAACACTGAACCCGATTATGGTCGTCAAAGCAGATAGCAGAATCGCATGGCCAGTAGTGAGAGCGGCAGAAACGGTCGCGGAGAGGCTTACTGAGGGGTCCCACGGGTTGATCTCAATCTCGTCTCCACCATCTCTCCTATTNGCCCAATTCTTCTCNGCACGACGTTCGAGTATATTCACCCTATTCTCTTCTATACGGTTCGTCAGATGCAATGCATAGTCGACTCCCAGACCAATCAGAATAGGGGCCGCTGAGATAATCATCGGTGTGAGCATTTGATCGGTGATTACGATCATTCCGAATGTGATGAACAGCGTCATCACGATAGGCGCTCCGCATATTATGATCACCTTCGCATTCCTGTGCAANGCGAACATCATCAGAGCTACCAATAGAAGGCTGATGGGCAGCATAGTATCCATGAGCTCATCGTATATCGCATCGGAAACGTCGTGCAACACTGGAGTCAGGCCGGTTATCGTGACGGCCTCTCGAGGAGGGATGACATCTGACCTCTCTGGATCCCACGAGTGAGTCGGGAAATTGTATGTTCTTTTGCACAATTCACAGTCTTCTGGACGTGATTCCTCGTGGATTAATTGGTCGGCATATGANAGGAATGCCTTGTGATCTCGTATCTGGCCAGAGGGGTTTTCATCGGAGATTCCCTTTGGGTCNTCCCGNGGGGGGATGTCNGTATCNGACATGTCGAAAGTGATGCCCATGATTATNACGCCAGTATCCCAAATCCCATCGCCATCGGTGTCACGGACAAATGACTCCATGAGCGAGCCTGCATTCTCAACGTACTGATCGATTCGCTCTTGAGCGCCTGAGCCCTGCGGTATCGAATATCCGGTGTAGGGGTTCAAGGATGCAACGGCACAGTTCTCTTGCTGCCCGGTCGGTAACGCATATTTTTCCACAGCACAATTGAATCGATAGGAGGATGAGTTGGCTTCCTTGATGATTTGAGCAGGGGACAGGACCCAAACTACCCCGTCATTAGAGCCTCGATCCGTCTTATCGCGGTCCAGGCCGGCCCTGTAGCCGCCTAGATCTGAATTCAAATCGTCCCCTTCAATCCAAGACATCTGCCTCAAAATATCTGCATCNGTTATATTCTCCGANCCGCGTTCTGCAGANGCAGTTGCNGCNTTGTCAGTTTGGACGTANAGAATTACAATGTCTGTGGCCCATTGTTCACGCACCTGTTTGAGTAGTTCAGTGGAATCAGCGCCATCTGGGAGGTATATCTCGACATCNCCGTTGATTTGNTGCTCGAATTCGAGCGCGTCTCTCCCCACGAGTGCCGTCATCAAGAGCAGCAATGCCACAATTATTCCTGGTGATCTGAGTATGGCGGCATAGGCATAATCTGAAAGGCGCCTGCCAAAAATTCCTGCACGGTCAGTGACCCTACCTCCTGCTTCAATGCCTCCNGAAATGAAGCGTGCAGGTGCTGTCTCANTTATTTTGGACATGGCGCCGGCTATGGCGATTCGTGCAGGTTGTATTGATTCGAAGAAGCGTCGCCAGAATTCAGCCTCATCATCAACAGGGTCTTCCACACCATTGGTGCGGTCAATTACCTCCATGAAGCGTTCGCCTGACAATGGGTTCTGATAGCCGTATATGTGGCAAAATCATATTTTTCAAAAATTNTGGTGTGCGAAGATGTCAAACTCAATGCCTATGTGGCAGGCACATGCATCTAGTTACGGGAGGCGCTGGTTTCATCGGAAGTCATCTTGTGGACAGATTGGTATCTANGGGAGAAAGNGTTCGCGTGTTCGACAATCTCTCATCTGGCCGTATGGATTTCATCGAAGGGCACATNNGGGATTCGGTTGAGATGGTCNTCGCAGATTTGCTGGACCTTGACAAATTGACTGANGCCATGGAGGGCATTACAACCGTTCACCATCTTGCTGCTAATCCGGATATTCGGCTAGGGACCAAGGTCACGGATACGGATCTTAAACAAGGCACCATTGCAACATATAACGTCCTCGAGAGTATGCGAAAAAATGAAGTTAAGAGGATCTCATTTTCTAGTTCCAGTGCAGTGTATGGTGAAGTTGAGACTATGCCGACTCCGGAGTCATACGGCCCCACACTACCCATTTCGCTCTATGGGGCATCAAAATTGGCATCAGAGTCTCTGATTAGCGCATGGGCNGGAACATTTGGCGCAACTGCATGGATTCACAGATTTGCGAACATAGTGGGCCCACGGGGAACTCATGGGGTGATTTACGATTTCATACACAAATTACGTAGTGATGGGGGCGTCCTTGAGGTATTGGGCAATGGGCTTCAAGAAAAATCATACATGGATGTTGAAGATACCGTTAATGGGATGCTCCACATCATAGATTCCTCAGATGAAGGGGTCGTACTGTACAATCTCGGAACAGATGAAACTGTCTCTGTATCCCGCATAGCCGAGATTGTGGTAGAGGCATCAGGACTTGAGGGCGTAGATATCAGATACACTGGTGGAGATAGGGGTTGGCCCGGAGATGTTCCCCGAACATGGCTTGACGTTGGGAGGCTCGATTCTCTAGGATTTGAGGCGAAGAGAAGTTCTGAAGAGGCGGTTAGAAGATGTGCTGAGAGTCTCATCGGCGAGATTGGACTATGAAGAGTATGATTGACATTGATGCTAGTGCCGCTACAACTGGCAGTGTACTAATGTTTTGACTTGCTTTTGGACGCTCAGATAGAGCAACTAGGGTAGATGAGAGGACTGAGCCATCCCCTCCCTCACTTTTTTCTAATACGATTACGACGTCGTACAAGTAGGGGTCCATTTCATCCACAAAGAATTCTACGGATGGTTCTCCACCATCATGTACATGCGCAGACCACTCTTTTGGCAGTATCTCTGACGTTGTATTTCCTCCAGCGTCCAAGCTCAGCATTGCACGTGCAACGTCATGGTTCTTGTCTAGTCCATTTGATGCAGTTCCTGGCTCTAGGGAAACTTTCCTCTCAACGATAAATATGGTCAGATGCTCTTCCAAGTCTAGAACAAGTTCTGGAGAGCTCACATGGAGTGAATTTTGACTTACGTATACCTCTCCTTGTATCGAGATTACTCCTTCTTTTGCAATCTCAGATGACCTCAAATTCATCTGCATATCGATTCTATCAACAAATCCCTGGGAAACCACTCTTCCGTCCATGACAAATGTGGGAGTTACTGCCAACTCGCCCCCATGAAGGGTCATCCTATGACCAGATATGTCAGATCCTAGAGGATCTTCTCCTAGTGGGTGCATGGCAATCCTGATGGCTCGATTTCCATTGTCCTCGAGGAAGTTAAGGAGCATCGGATCTATCTCTGCACAGGTGGTGCAGTATGTCGCAGTGTGCTCTTCTATGAGCACAGTTGCTGCAGAGCCGCTGGAAGAGAAAGATGTCTCTTTCGAGGTCTGTGCCATCGTTGAAATTGGTAGGATGATCGCGAATACGAATAACACCGCAAGTAGGCGCATCAAACCCCTCCACACATCGACCCTTGATAACGGAGTGCATTCACACGGCATGCATGGCAAAGCGCTGGTACCAAGAGCATCAGCGCGATCCATGGAGGCGTCAGGCCCGGAATAGTGGCTACAGGGCACGTTCTGCCTTCAAACTAAAACAGATACAAGAACGACATAACATAATCAGGCCGGGTGATTCTGTTCTTGATATCGGATGTCATCCCGGAGGTTGGACTCAAGTGGCATTAGAGGAAGTTGGAGAATTGGGCATAGTTGTGGGTGTTGACCTCCGGCCTACAGATCCGATTGATGGAGCTTCACTACTAACTGGAGACGTAAGAGATGAGGGGATCATTACACGGCTGTCCTCAGAAAATTCAGATGAGGGGTATAATTCGGTAGTTTCGGATATATCGCCCAGTTTGACCGGGCGGTATGATACTGATCAGGCGATCTCTCTTGAGCTCTCGGCGATGGCTCTGGATGTGGCTGCTAAGCTATTGAAACCGGGCGGTTCATTTGTGACGAAGGCATTTCAGGGCACCGGTATCGAACTATTGATCGAGGCTTGCAAGAAGCGTTTCTCATTCGTCAGACGTTTCTCGCCTACAGCAAGTCGCAATGCTTCATCAGAGGTGTATGTTGTATGCAAAAACAAGAAGCCTTCTTTCGAGAGGTTAGACTCGGCCATTGAACATATCCAGCAAGGCCTCATCGATGCGGGAGTGTTAGTGGGAGATGAAGAAGAATACGAAGAATCAGTTGTTGGATTCAGACGGTTGTGAGGACATCATTCGTCAGCCATCTTCGCGGCCTGGGCCGCCCACTTGTCCCTCCGGACCCTGCCCGGGAAGAACTCGATCGCCGTGTTGACCTGGTCCTCGAGCTCGGGGGTCATGTTCGCGACCTGCCTGAATGTGGTGATGCCCAGCATGTTCAGCTTCTCGGCGATGAACGGCCCGACGCCCTTGATCCTCTGCAGTTCGTCGCGGGCGGTGACGGTCGCCGCGGCGGCGAAGGCCCTCTTGAGGCCCGACACGCCGATCAGCGCGCTCGCCGTCTTGCCCGTCCACGAGATGCTCATGCCGCCGTCCTGGTCCTGGACCCACGCGCTGCCGCTCTCCTCGAAGGCGGAGGTGTCGCCGACGGACAGCTCCGTGGCGCCATTCTCGACCGGCTCGGAAACCATGCTCCTGGCCGCGACGCCGAGGGTGGTGAAGTCGATCTCCTTGGCCCTCTCGGCCACNCNGANNAGCTCCTCCTCCTTCTTGCGCTGCTTGGCGTCCATCTCCTCGAGCGCNAGCCTNCGGGCCTCCAGCTCGGCATCCATGGCCTTGATCCNCTTNGCGGCCTCGGCCTCNGANGCNCTCCTGGCCTCNTCNTCGGCNTGCTNNCGCTTNGTCGCNGCTGCAGTCGCCGCTAGAGACGCTGNNGCNGCCGCAGCCTTTGCCTTTGCCTGCTCGGCCGCCTTTGCCTTGGCCTTCTCAGTTGCGATCTTCATAGCCTCGTCCTCGGCTCGTTGGCGGTCGGCGGCTAGTGCAGCCGCCGATATTGCAGCATCTACTCTGACAGTTGATTCCGTTTCAATGGATTTAGGAGAAAGCTCCGACTCGGTAGATTCTGAAATCTGGCCTCTACGGTAATCAATGGATACCAGCCACAAGAAATGTACTGTTCTAGCTACTTTGAATGTCAACATGAACTCGTATACCCCCTCATCGAGATCATCTGGATCTCGATCCTCCAATTTCAATCTGAATACTATTTTTTGATCATTCTGGGTGAGATCTTCACCTGTAATTTGTTCTACTACAGAGATATCAAATTGTGGTCCAGAGACAGTTCTTATGTCATTAGTATTGATGCCCACGAGTGTTATTATTTCAGTGCTCAAAGCACTACCACCTGCTAAAACCATTGGAGGGGACTCGAGAACGTATGGGTCTTTCTTAGTCCCTTTCCCACTTCGAAAAGGCGGTTCTGAGTTTGCTAATGATCTGGATTTTGAGCGTCTTTTGCGATCGATCAGGAGCCAGATAAAGACAAGCGCCAGGATAGCTAGTTGGGGATACTCCTGCATGCCAAGTGTGCCGGCTTCTGAATAGGCTGATGGGGCATCCCTGCCCAATAGGAACATTATGTGGTAATGAGGGTGAAATTTAGACGGGTATACACCCGTTATTATCGCAGGCAATACACCCAGGTAGGAGTTTAAAATTAAGGATAGTAGCATGGAAAAAAAGATGAGTTTCATCAGATTTCTTAGCCGCTTTCTCTTATTGCCCATGTTCGTCCCTGATCAGAGTATGGCCGGCGCGATGCTTTAACTATGGCATACGTACATAATGAGAATTATAATCGTTCTAGAGTCGATTTTGTATCAATTGGTGCTCGTGCCGGGATTTGAACCCGGGTCGACGGATCGAGAGTCCGTCATGATGGACCGAACTACACTACACGAGCAAGCAAACCGTTCGGCAGGCCAGAAGTTTATGAAAAGCACCCTGATAAATAGGATTTATCACTTTCACTTTCACTTAGACCACTCATTCTGGCATTGATATGCTGAAAGTGATTAAGAGTATTCATGAAAGAAATCGAAAATGGACATAATGAAGTGTATACAATCGTACCTTTCTCGTCACTAAACCCATCTGGTGAGGGTCGAGTAAAATCAGAATCATGGATGGTCCATGATGATGGCTTTGTGGGGGAAAAAAGGAATTACATGCTCGTAAAAGGCAGAGTTGAGTTTTCTATTAATGCCGTTCAAGGGCTTGTTCGGAGAGCAAGGCTAGCTAACGCTGTTGAGGGGGTCGCCTGAAATGTCTCGCACTAAGAGATTACGAGCAGAGATTGAATGCCTCCTGAAGCAGGGGCCTGCGAATACGGTCGAGATATTCGACCATCTGAATGTTCGTTTCAAATGGGGTGCGACAATGAATCAAGTTGGGAATATACTAGCAAAGGACAACAGATTTTCAAAAATGGGGCATAAAAGAGGAGAGTTTCGAGGAAGTGTGTACACTGTTTGCGTGTGGGGTCTTGCTGAACTTGGCATGGTAACTGCCTAATCGCCATAATCATACATCCCGACCCCGGGGCCTCGTCATGGCCGATAGATTGGGGGCTTACTCGGATCTTTTCAGAGTAGGTAACTCGATTACTGGATTGGTCGGGGTTGGGGTAGGTGCTCTTGTAGTAAACGGCATGGAAATTTCCATCGACCAGGGAGTCATCATAACATCGTATGGCCTATCTGTCATGTGTTTCATGTTCGGGTGGAATGCTTACAATGACATAACTGATATTGAAACGGATAAATCAAACAGGCCTGAGAGGCCCCTCCCCTCTGGACGTCTTACTCTCAACGAAGCGAGTAATGCAATGAGAGGATCTCTAATTCTGTCCGTGTTATTTCTAGTGATCGGGGCGACGAAACTGACTGATTCTATTATGGATGAGGAGGCGTTTGTTAGTGCAGGGATATGGCTAATTGCGATATTCCTGCTGATATCCTATGAGGGAGTTAGTGGCAATAATGGATTAAAACACAGAGGTCTGGCTGGAAATACAGCAATAGCAGCAGCTATTGGGATGGATGTCCTCTTTGGGGCTTCAGCGGTCTCAGGGACTACTGATCCAAAGGTGATCTCTTTAGCAATAATGGCGATTTTATTTAGCCTGGCTAGAGAGCTCATCAAAGATATAGAAGACATGGAAGGCGATATTGATCGCAATACTCTCCCGAGAAGTGTCGGTGTAGACAATGCCCGGTCGATCGCATGGGCTATCACCCTGGCTGCCTTTGTTTCCCTGTTCTTACCGTTTATTCTGGAAGTATTTCCCATAGAACATGCGATATTGGTGTCTCCCGGCGGTCTTATTCTTATGTTGGTTAAATCAAAACTATTCCTTGGTGAAGATCGTGCAGCACAGCAGTTGATCAAGAGGTCTCTCCAAATTTCTATGATTGGAGTAATAGTCAGTGCAATGATCGTCGGTTAGACTAGGTCCCTATAGGTCTCCCATGCAGGCTCATTACAAAGAAATGTCAGGATGGACATCTGTGCCCACATCCTATTCTCCGCCTGATCAAAAACAGCGCTATTTGGGGAATCGATGACTTCGTTTGTCACCTCTTCTCCTCGATGGGCCGGAAGGCAATGCAAGAACATGTAATCTGGCCTGGCATTTGAGACGAGGAAATCGTTCACTTGGAAACCGTGGAAAGCATCTGATTTCTCATCAAGGTGTTCTTCACCCATGGATACGAACACATCGGTGTAAATCACACCTGCATTGGTTACGGCTTCAAATGGATCATTTGTGCCGGATATCTTGGAGCCGTTTTTAGCCGAAATACGACGAGCTCTGTCCAGTACTTCCTGGTTTGGTTCAAATCCTTTCGGGGTTGCATAGAAAATGTCGAATCCACACATCGCAGCAGCCAGCATTAGGTCATGTAGAACATTATTGCCATCCCCAATCCATGCTATGTGTCCTTGATCTGGTTTCCTTTTTTCCAATATGGTCATCATATCTGCTGCAGCCTGACACGGGTGATGCAAGTCGCTCAATGCATTGATTACCGGAACAGTTGCGTGCTCAGCTAATTCTGTGACTGCATCATGGCCAAAACATCGGTATGTAATTCCGTCCAAATACCTCGATAGTACCGCAGCAGTATCTGCAACAGACTCTGAGGATCCGAGTTGGATGTCATTTTTAGAAAGAGTGAGGGGTTGGCCGCCAAGTCGCATGATTCCGACTTCAAATGAGACTCTTGTCCTGGTTGAGGGTTTTTCATAGATCGACCCAATGGCCATTCCATCTAGAGGTTTGAAATCGCGTTGCGCTTCTTCATCCATCTTGTAGGATATCGCCCACTTAACTACGTCTGAGAAGGAATCCTCAAAATCGTCTATGGAAAGTAGGTTTCTCGGGTAATCAGCCGATTTCATGTTCAATATCTCCTGCAAAGCCGTCTCTAGCATCCGACATGCCGCCAAATACATTCTGAGCGAAGGAAAGCACATCCGCCATGCCCTCTTCGCTCTCGCTGGAAAGAGGTACTAGGCCTGGCACTATCGAAGCATGCTGCATCATCCTTAGCTGCCCTATAGCAAATTCTGAACGTTGTCCTGTAGTGGCAGCATCCATTCTCTGAGATGTCGATTCTTCATACAGAGCTGCCTCAAGAACATCGAGGTTACGGCCCCATTCCATTATCTGCTCAAGTATTTCTGGTTCCAATAAGTCTGATTTAGACAAGAAGTTGGCAGTGGGCAATCCCAACCTGAAATGGACGATCGAAGAAAGAAGCATCTGAGAAACGAATCCACTAGGTGTTTGTGAGAGCATCGGGTCAAAAAGAAATACGAGGCAGGCCATACCTTGGCCCAGAACTTGTACTAGATGGCTCGATGCTTCCCTGAATGCAAATAGTTCAACCTGTCCGGGGGTATCTATTATCAGGATATCTCCCGAAATGCCTTCTATTTCCTCAAACACATCTTCAGCCTGAGCCGCTACTAAGTCTGCAGCAAGTATCTGGGCGCCGTTTGGGCCCAGGTCATACTCATTCATGACGTCGGAAAGTGAAACCAAGTCCCTCACATCAAATTCGGGATCATAGTGTACTCTTTCAGCACCTGGATCTAGATTGATCGCAAGGACATCTACCTCCAGAAATCTTGCCCATCTCTGAAACGCTGTGACGAGTGAGCTTTTTCCGGCTCCAGCGGTTCCGACTACGAATACTACTGGGGGCATGGTTCCATCTTGGGTACTCACATGACCTCGACAACAGTCTAGCACTTCAACATCACTCGTGATTAAACCGTACAGTCCCAAGGTTCATCGTCGACCTGTCGACAGTGCAATACAGGTGGCCGTTCTGATGGAGGACGATTCCGAGTTTGGAATTCCCTCAAAAGAGGCCGTTAGATCGACTTTATCTGACTCCCTACCAACGGACGGTGATGCTGTCATATGTCGAATTTATGAGGAAGAGCGCACAGTGATAGATTCAGAAGGTAAGATAGAATCAAGAGAAATAGATGGAAGCGTCGAAATACTCAATCCCAGTTTAATTGATCGGATATGGGGGGTCTCTCTAAATCTCGCCGGGACTAATTTTACGTCTATGGAGGAGGATGTGATAAAACTAAGAGAAATCCAACCAGAATCCTCCCATCTCACACGTTATACTGCTAATCCTGAACCATTACTATCAATTCGAGAAGTCATAGACAGTGAACCTGTGCGTGATGATTTTCCATCAATCTCACTCCCTTACACGAATGAGCCTCATCCCGTTAAAGTAAGAATCGAAATCGAGAATGTTGGATCTGAATCGCTGACAGACATCGAAATTGTCCGTTCCATACCGCTGGAGTGGGAGTTTCCTCCGAATCTAGGGTATATGTTATCTGAAGACAACCTTGTTTGGAAAATTCCTAGGCTCGATGTCAATGAGGTGAAAAATCTCGATTTAGAGCCTACAATCAATATCAGCTCAACCCAGGCCATCGGCTCCGGTGAGATATCTGTGACATACAGAAGCCCTGGTTTACTATCCACTCTGGTGCCGACATCGCTCAGAGCATCGACTCGTCACGTTTCCTATGTGACAGCCACTGAGGGGGAGAGGCCCGGGGAATGGGAGTGTGTTTGCTCTTTTGAGAATGCGTCTAGCTTCTCACTCACAATGGAGTCAGCTTCAATGGAGGTTGTAGGGAGGGAGGAGCCTCTTCTTTCGATAAATGGGATGAGAGAAGTGGTGAAACCGATGGCGAAATGGGAATCTCAATCTGTACCATATTCCTCTAATGAGCGCCCTCGATTTACACAGAGGATTCAATCATCAGTCGCTCCTGCAATAGACATTGGTTCGACAGGTTCTGTGATTATTAGATCGAAATCTCTTCCCATAGTCGATGCCAGAGTAGAAAAGGGATATGGTAGATCCCGTATTCGATCATACACTGAAGACGCTGTACAAACGAAGTTGAAGGTCGAGAATGTGGGTAGTGCGCCGATAAACCTCCTTCGAATGGTGGATGATCTCCCGCCGATTTTTGAGAAGGTCAAACTTTCTGACATCTCTGTAGAGATAGGGTCAAAGGTTGTAGATGCGGAAAATATGAGGCTCGATATTGTCGATGGCCGGACGCTTACAGTCGAAGAGATTGCTGGAGACGGGCACACGATACAGCTCCTCATAGGAACCACCTCCCCCATCGCACTTCAACCAGGTGAAGCATTGACAATCAGATATCCCGCTATTGCATCTGATCCAGCTGCAACAGGGGTGCCGATTGGGTCTCCTTGTCGGGTTGATATTTCTTCAGAACGTCACGGGCCAGTGATAACAAGAGAATGCGTGAAAATTCCTGCTATCAGCGTAGTGACGCAACGAAGAGAGGTTCGGACCGGGAAGTCAATATTCCCTGGACCTGAACTCGGGCAACATGAGATTCGTCTTTTGTTCACCAATTCATCCGATACTCCCTTAGAAGATGTTACGATCTTGGATTCAATTCCCCTAGAATTCGAGATGTTATCGAGCGAGGTATCGGTGACGACCGGTAGAACGATTGAAGTGAATCATTCTTCTTCCAAAAATGGCCGTTCAGAGATTCATCGCTGGGGGGTCGGAAGGGTGGAATGTGGAGAAAGTATCGAAGTCGTGGCTCTGATCGAATCCGAAGACTTGTCTGCGGACCCTGAAGCAGAAGGTTCACTGGGAGCAGAATTTGGAGAAGAGGCAGATGTGGAGCCAAATCTCCCAAGGTGGTTCGGTGAAGATGGAGAATGGATTCACGGAATAGAAGAACAGCTAGAGGCGCCGGTGCCTGTTTGTGCGGTTTGTGGGGGAGATATTCCCTTGGGCGGACTGATTTGCGCCAATTGTGCGGCGGCATCAGCATACGAATCATTGGCTTCTGAAGAGGAGGAATGACCGAAGCGTTCATTCTAATGGTCGAGGGGAAAGAGACATGGCACAACCTAGCGCGAGTGACGCGCAAGCTCAGGCATTATCGGGAATGATGGTGCCAATGTTGGTTTTACTTGGAATGATGGTGCTTTTGAGCTTAAATGAAGGAATCAGAATTGGCCTAGCTGATGCTGCAGGGGCAGTGATTGAACCCGTATTGCCGTATGACGGCGAATACTTCGTTCTGACAGTATTTCTTGTGGGCACCACCATGATGGTCATCAATACAGCAATCAGGGGATTTTTCATGGATCCGATTATCCAATTGCATTTGTCCCATAGGAGCAAAGAAATACGTAAGCAGTTGATGGATGCGAGACAATCTAGGGATACTGCCAGAATAGAGAAAATGAACCGTCTCCAAATGGAAATGACGCCTGAAAGTGCTAAGATGACATCCATGACCATGCGTCCCATGATGTACACGATAGTATTCGTAATCGGCATATTCACATGGATCGGCTACTCTGTGGAGGGTTTCAGAGTCACATACGTTAGCCTCCCGTGGAATCCTACTTGGGGCCTTGAAGATAGGGTGATGTGGATTTTCCCTGCCTGGGTTGCTATTTACATAAGCCTGAGTGCGCCTTTCGGGCGCATCATAGACCGCCACATCAAAATCTTCAGACTAGCAAGACACAAACTTGTTCTTGGTGGCACCAAGATACCCGAGCCGCTAATGCACCTCTTGGAAGACAAGCGTCCATCTGAAGGTAGATCTAGAGGGCAGCGTTCGACTTCAAAAACGCGCAACATGAGAAGGGCGGGTGGTTCGAAATCGAGTAACAAGCCGGCCTCCTCTCGGCCGTCGGTGGATAGTTGTCCTTCTTGCGGGAATACTGGGGCTCAGAAGACCACTAGGGGATCCTTGCGCTGTCGAGTATGCCTAGAGGAGTGGAGATAGGTGCTCCAAGCAACCATAAGCGGCCCCCCTGGTAGTGGAACAAGTACCCTCGTGGAAGGCATATGCAAAAATCGTAAATGGTCGAGCCTTAATGGTGGAGAAGTATTTAGGGAGCAGGCAAAGAAAAGGGGCCTGACTGTAGAAGGATTTAGCAAGTTGTGTCGAGAAGACCTGGATGTGGATAGGTTGCTTGATGAGCAATTGAAATTGAAAATGGCAGATGCGAATGGGCCTGACATCATAGAGAGCAGATTAGCAGCGTGGTGGGCCATGGAGATAGCCCCCCACGTACCAAGAATACACGTATCCACGTCCATAGAAGAGCGGGCTCAGAGGTTGATGAAAAGGGATGGCGGCTCATATAGCGAAAATTTTCAACGCGCGGGCAATAGGCACAGGGACGATCAACACAGGTATCAATCGCTATATGGGATAAGCCTAGATGACATGACGCCCTATACTCATGTAATCGAATCGGATGGCTTAGACGAGTCAAAAGTTCTGAGTATAATGCTAAAAATACTGGAGGGATAATTTGACTTCAAGGATCGTAATAGACGAGTCTCCCGCCAAGAGTAGCCGACATGGAAAAATTCCCTCCGAAAGAGGCTTGGAGGCTTTGATGGAGGCGGGTGTGATCTTGGTAGACAAGCCACCCGGGCCGAGCAGCCACCAACTTGCATCATGGGCAAGAGATATTCTCGGCCTGAAGAGGCTCGGTCACGGAGGGACGCTCGATCCTTTCGCAACGGGAGCTCTCACGCTCCTACTTGGGAAGGCGACTAGATTGACGGAAGTGGTGCTTTCTGGCAATAAAACATATATTGCAGTCCTAAAGATTGATTCTTCAATTTCTTCAAAGCAGGTAGAAGAGGTGTTGGAAAGATTCTCGGGGGAGATATACAACGTTCCTCCGCTTGAATCAGCAGTCAAAATAAGAGTCAGGACTAGAGTCATACAAGATATCAAACTACTAGAAAGTGATCAAAAAGATGGACTCCACACAGTCAGCGTTTCATGTCAGGCTGGGACCTACATACGTACTCTGGCCCGCGACATAGGGCTTATGCTTGGTGCCCCCTGCGTTTTATCTGAGCTTCATCGTGACTCCACAGGGAGTTTTGAACAATCTTCTCTGTGCACCATGCAACAACTTGCAGATGCTGCAATGCTAGCTGGAGAAGGGGATAAAGAAGCTCTTTGCAGACTAATAGCTCCAGTAGAGAGAATATTGGGGTCCATCCCGGGAGTGTGGGTAAGGGACTCGGCTATCGCTTCAATTTGTCACGGTGCACCACTCGCAGTTCCAGGCGTGGTTAGCCTAGATAGTAGCATGTCTGCAGGCGATAAAACTGTGATCTGGAGTTCAAAGGGGGAGGCCATTGCAGTCGGTGAAATGATTGTCGATTCTTCAGATGTCCAAAGCATGACCGAGGGAGAACTGGTCAAACCAAAAATAGTCCTGATGGACAAGAACGAGTATCCTGGCGCATGGTCTGGGCGCTAGTGGTTAATTGAGATCGTGCTCTTCGTAAACCCATTCAAGAGTCTCGAGTCGAATCAGCAAGGTAGAGGAAGCCATCGTCAAAACCTGAGATTCTGACCCCTATACCCGACTCATATAAGCATTATCTGATTTGAGAACATTATCCGCCCTACGTCAACGATATGGTTTTCTCACCTTATTTGGTCCCAGATACAGCGCAGCACCACATAATGTGGAAAATAGAACAATTAGCAATGCTATGCTTGTATTATTGCCTGATAGAATAGTCGACAGAATTCCTGATTCGTCAATTGGCCCCTCGACAGCAGCTACAATACTGTACTGCAATGAGGAAGAGGGATCTATTACCTGATTCTTGGATTCGATCTCTACGGATATTGTGAATTCTCCCTGCTCAGTGGGCGCAGGGATTGCGCACGTTACCTGAGCAGGGGAGTTAGGTTCAATCAATGGAATTCTTATGTTCTGATAGAGAATACCATCAACATGACAAGAGACATCGATATCGAAGGCAGCACCCTCCCCCTGATTCCACACTGTTGTTGATAGATCTATCAAAGTACCAGGGGGTAATTCTTCATTCAAGTCGTCGTTGAAAGAAGATACGTCATCAATCATCAGAAGAGGGAGGGCTCGCACGATTACATCAATTTCGATATCGATGTATGCAATTCCGTCACCGACGGTGATTACGAGTAAGCTTGAACCGGGCACGACAGGCGTAAGGACGAGGTGGCTGTCATCAATATTAGCCCATGAGCGCGAGGTTGTTATCGTTAGTTCCTCTGTGTCCGGATCGGTTATTGTTAACGGGATTCTCAATGTTTCACCGAGTTCGACAGTAATTGTGGAGGGGAGCCCTTGAACAGAAGGCGGATCGGCCACGGGTTGTATGTCAACCAAGAAAGAACCGGACCAATAATTGTCTGCTGAATCTGAAACCGTGATGTCCACCATTGAAGAGCCACTAGAATCCTGAAATGGCTGAATCTGTAAATCTCCTCCGGAAATTGTCAAATCCAATAATTCATCGATTCGAGAAGTAGCAGTTATTTCTAGTTGGGAGTAAGGGTCCCTATCATCCGAGCATGCGCTTAGAATTGGAACCGTTATGCCGCCTTCATCTTCAACGAGATACTGATTCGATGGTGTGAGGCATGTAGGAGAAGTATCGATATCTATGGAATATCCCCCTGATATGGTCATTGATTCAATAATCATGGTCACGGATTCTTCTTCGCCGTCGGAAGACCATTGGAACCTCGTACCTATGCCGAGTAAGAGATCTCCCCCCGAGGAAGGAAGGAGGTCACCGACGGGTATCTCATAGGAAAAAGGGCCATTTAGAAAGGGGACTTCAAGTGCAAGATTGGTCCCGATAGCAAAACGAATATGACTGGATTCAGGTACTATTCCAGACATATTACCGTCAACAGTGCCCGTTACATAGAGAGTTGGATCGTTTATATCGACCCTTAACCCACCTACACATCCGTCTCTTATGACGAGCATGATGTCTAAAGACAACGCTTGCGGGAGTAATGCTCCTTCTGACCAAGTTGTCCATTGGCTCCCGGGGGTCCTAATGGCTAGAGTAGCATCCAATCCTTCTTCAGAGATAATGTGAATACGCCCAAGGGATTGCTCAAAAGGCGGGATTACCGTCAAAATTGACCATTCACCTGGGGAGTTGCCTGACGGTTGTAATCCGCAAGGAGATATCTCGAGCCCAGCGATACTGCCGCTATTGACGTCAAAATCCATGATCGGGTGTGAAGAGGGGGTTATCGTTGCAACAGCCTTTGCATTCTCAAACCCGTACCATGGTTGAAAGAAAGAAACTTCCAACGCTACTGCATCGACTTGAATCTCAGAATCATCAGGAGCCCCGTCTGACACATAGTCTATCTTGACAGAGGCGGCGGATAGCATCGCCCAATCCCATACACTGCCGTTGCCAAGACCATAATTCAACGGGATAGTGAAGCGATCGATTGGACCTGTGGTTCTTGCAATTGTAGATACTAATGTGACTGACGATCCATCATCGACTACAATCATGACCTCATCGGAGGGCATTGGATCGGGTATCGAAATATGTAATCTTAGAGTAACTTCGATGATATCTCGAGTTTCGAGCCCTTGAAAATCGAAACCTGAAACGATGATGTCAGGGCCCTTCGACCAGGAATAGTCTCCATCGGGCACCCCTGTTGCAAGTGTGGCTCCTGTTTCGGAATTAGATGCGTATGATATGTGGGACTGGTAATTTCTCGGTCTTTGATGGGTGAATTGTAGCGTCCCTGAATTGATACTTGTATCCGTGTACTGGGCTTCATCTCCCGCGAATCCCGAGGTTGCGCTTAGTGTCCAGACGTTTTCATCGAATGGGTGTGTGAAAATATCTTGCTGGCTTGAGTCGATCGGTGTGTCGGCAACTACCACCGGGAAGAGCAGGAAAGTTACCAGAAACGCGGCTGCCCGTGTGCTCATCGTAACGAATTAACATACTTGTGCGTTTGAAACCGTTGGTAATACGGTAGCAGTATTTGCGGAAGAGATGAAATACGGCACTTGCAAGGAAAGTATACACGGCTGTGGTAGTGTAGCGGTTAGCACGGTGGGTTGTGGTCCCGCCGGCCCGGGTTCAAGTCCCGGCCACGGCCCCAAATCATGGACCATCTAGGTCATCATCAGATATCGTATGTCCCATCCTGCTTGCTTTGGTGCCAAGATACCCCTTATTCTCTTCACTTACGCCGACTATCAACGGCATTCTCTTCACGACTTCCACCCCCAACAAAGTAAGTTGGTCCACCTTATCCGGGTTATTTGTCATCAGATTGATTCTGTTAGTCCCTACTGCATTAAGAATCGTGGCGGCTAGAGAATAATCTCTGGCATCAGCAGGATGTCCCAAAAGCAAATTTGCATCGAGTGTATCTGCTCCTTGGTCTTGTAGATTGTAAGCTTGTATCTTGGCGAGGAGTCCGATACCTCGGCCTTCTTGTCTGAGATATACAAGACAACCGTACCCTATTTTGTTGATTATTGATAATGCTGCATCGAGTTGTGGACCACAATCACAACGGAGACTGCCGAAAGCATCGCCAGTAAGACATTCGGAATGGATTCTGACTGGCGTGGGGTCTGGGCCACCCATTTTTCCTAAGGTAAGAGCTACATGGTCTAGATTAGTGGATGGATCGTTGAATATACGTATTCTAAAATCACCGTGTACAGTGGGCAAGTTTGCTTCAGCAGGCACTGAATCGATTTCTTTGATTCGCCCGAACTCTTCTACCAAATTCCGGCCCCCATACTTTCTCGTGCATGGTTTTCCGTTCAATCTTTACCCTGCTAGTGTTGGATATCAGGAATAGTTATCCTGAATAGAATAACTCCATTGTCGAGTAACTCATGACGGCATTCTGCCTGTCTTCTTTGACATAGCGCAGGTATATCATGAAGCGACTCGGGATCATCGCTGAAAACCTCGATTACTTCCCCTGGCGAATGGTCATCCATTGCCCTTCTTGTCTCATGCACAGGTATGGGACAAAGATGGCCAGTTAGATCGATTCTGAGGTCGACCACGCCTATGCCAACATGGAAGCACGATTGAATGCGACGGCAGGGCGATCTAACAATTCTGGTTCAAGACTTGACCCATCCCATTCACGGCGCTTCAATATCTCAAGAGTTGCGCCTGCCTTTTCGACATGTATCTCCACAATTGCCGAGTGATCTTCCTGAAGAATATCTCCGATTGCAATATCGGGAAGCTTTGCTTCCGCCTTTAGCCAATCACTGAATTCTCGCTTTGATGCTTCTTTCCTGCCGACTGAAACTTTGATTCTGACCATGCCGAAGGAATCCGAAACTTCCTCCCAATCTTCACGCTTTCGAACAGGATCTCGATCGACTCCTTTGGGCAGGTCAGGCGGCTGGCTGGATGGGATATTCAAATTCCATGTAGAAGAAATACGATCGAGTTGAAGAACATCATTCGAGGTAACAAGAGACCAAGCAACCCCTGATCTGCCCATGCGGCCGGTACGGCCTATACGGTGGACATATGCCTCGGTTTCATCGGGTAAATCGTAGTTAACCACATGCGTTATCGTATCGATGTCAATCCCCCTGGCAGCAACGTCAGTTGCAATAAGTACAGCATGTTTCCCATCTCGATAATCAGAGAGTATTCTCTCACGCTTGTTCTGAGGCATATCCCCGTGCAGAGCCACTGATTCGAACTTGTGTCTATCAAGGCGATCAACGAGCATATCCGCCATCCTCTTGGTATTGGTGAATACTAGCATTTGATCCCCTTCCCCTAGGGTGAGCATGATTCTACCAAGGACCCAGAGCTTGTTGGCGCGGCCTACCCTGACATGTCTCTGTTCGATTTCGGGAACCTCAATCTCGGTTCCGCCCGTGAAAACCTGCTCAGGATCGGCCAGTAAATCTTCAGAAGCATCTAGGACCTCTTGGGGGAATGTGGCGCTGAATAGAAGAGTCTGGCTGCGATTAGGTGCTTGTTCTACGATCCAAATGACGTCCGGGAAGAATCCCATATCGAGCATCCTGTCTGCCTCATCAAGACAAAATATATTGATTCCTGAGAGATCTATGTGGGATCTCTTGGTCATGTCGATAACACGCCCTGGCGTTCCCACTATGACATCGGTACCAGAAGCTAATTCCTTTGCTTGACGCTCGATATCCGTCCCGCCATACACAGTTCGGATCTTTAGGCCTTTATTCCCCTGTAACCAGTTCATCTCTTCTGCAACCTGCACTGCTAGTTCTCTTGTTGGGCAAAGCACAATTGCCTGAGGATGTCCGCTTGAAGTGCATCTCTCTATGATCGGAATCCCGAAGGCGGCTGTTTTTCCGGATCCAGTACGAGCCTGGCCTATTATGTCTCGACCGGCGAGCGCAGCAGGTAACGTCTCACGCTGAATCTCAGTCGGTTCGACCCATCCCTTGTCGTCAAGAACCTTGGAGGTTTCTTCGGATAGGTTGAATTTCAAAAATCCTGAATTACTCATAATCAGGCCTCAGAAGCTCTCCGAGTCCTTGATCTGCTGCTGAAGCTCGCCCATCCAGTACTTTCTACAATTTTCCTTCGTCAGAAACATGTGCTTGCTCGTAAAACTGTGATTGTAATGGCCCTTATCCGCACTAGCGAATTGTTCCTTGCGTCGCTTGTGGTATTTCTGAAGGACGTGCTGTCGCATATACTGTCTGAACTTGAGTGCCTTAGTTCGGTTGACACCCTTTGGTGTCTCTCCAGCCCAGAGACGCTCAAAACGCGCCTCTTTTTCGCTGATGGCTTCACTCATTGTCATTCCTCGTCGACCTGCCGACCTTCCACCTGTTTATGACCTTCACGCTGAGTCGGGTCTCTCTTTTGGGTTGTTAGTGTGACTTCATTATCGTCCTCTACCACGTCTAAATCTGCTAAAAATCGATTCTTCTCCTCTTCAGTGCCCTCCATCTCGGGATCAAACGCCAAAGCCTCAAGTCGCCTTTTCAGCTCGGGGTCCTTCTCAGTTCTTGCCAACTGTCCAGCAGTTTCCCTGAGATCTGTTCCCGTCAAAACTACTGATAGTTGGTCTATGCAGGCCTTCCTCAAGCGTATATCCTGATCGCCGGCCCCATCTATGACCAACTTAGCTACTCTTGGATTTTGCATGTCGAGGGATTTTATGGCTCGTAGAATCTTCATCCTAACTTTCGAGTCTTTCTCGCCCAGGGATGATTCAACAAGTATCGCTGCAATTCGAGGTTCTGCAGAAGCCAGCCTCGGGAGGCAATCTGCACCTGATGAGCGCACATCGGGATCCATGTCCTCCAATGCCCATGCTATCAAGTCCCAGCCGACTGCCCCCCCGCGTTCGGTGATTATTCGCAGCAACTTTGCTGATCTTCTTCGAAGATCGACTTCCTCCTCCTTCATAAGAGATTCAAGATGTTGACATCCGGCCTCGACCCATTCTCTAGAAATTGCCTTGAGGACTTTGAAAGCGTGGTTCCTATCTGACTTATTGGGTCTTTTCAAAAGATCCTCGAGGCGAAGTTCTGAAGACGATGGAAAGATTGGTGCTATGCGTTCTAGGGTCTCCCATGCCAACTCGGAAACATCTCCATCAGAATCGTCTAACCTGACAATCAATTGATACATCAGATTCTCGGATTTTCTTAACATCATCCTCGGAAGGCCCGTGATAGCAGAAAGCCGGACTGCAGGGTCATCGTCGTCAATTGCTTCTGATAATGTTTCATGGGCGCTTTCAAGACGCTCTTCCGGAACTCGGTGTAGTGCAACAATCGCATCGTTACGGGTCGCGAATCCACCCCCATCTCCTAGAGGTATCTCTGCAGCGGCCAAATCAGATTTAGCAAGAGGTATTATTTTGTCCGTGGGTATCACTGCCCAGCGGCCCAAAGGGGGAGTCAGGGGGCCAAGATTGCGACCACTTCTGCTAGTCACTTTACGAATCGGGAGGCCGGTTCGAGGATCACGTGCGATGTACTCTGGCACAGCAGCCAGAGGGGGAGGGAGGATTCAAACCCAGCGGAAAGGGTGCCTTGATCTAAGCGCCTCTCGATTTTGCCTCAGAGAGAAGGAGTGCAGGAAGTACGAAAAGTGCTAGAATTAGTGATAGAGCGACAGAGGCTGCACTAACGAGTCCGAAGTCCTGTATCACAGGAACTGGGGAAAGCAGCAAAACCAAGAATCCGCAAGCAGTCGTGAATGCAGACATCATTAGAGCTGTGCCAGTTACAGAATACGTTGTCGCCATTGCTTCCACCCGATTTGCACCAGCCTCTAGTTCATCTTCGAATCTTCTCCACATGTGTATTGAATAGTCTATTCCTAGGCCGATTGTTAGCGCGGTGATCATAACGGTAAGGACATTCCAGTTTAGGCCAACTACAGCCATTGTTCCGACCACCCATACCCCGGCGAGAGCGACTGGGAGAATGATGACTGCCGAGGTACTCAAACGCCTAGTCATGGCCATGAGCACAAGGAAAGATGCGACTAGGCTCAAAGCGGTAGACTCGACTTGAGATATGAATAATCCATCGAGCACAGACTCAATCACAATAATTTCTCCAGAAAGGTATGCTGAACATCCGCACCTCCCGTCGCCCTCTAACCATTTGACATGATTTGCAAAGCCATCCGCGATTGCATCAGTATCTTCGCTAGAAGATGCTCTTACAGCTACGTCAACCATAAGATACTGCAAGGAACCTCTTTCCTCGTCTAATGATACTGTCCTTGCAATTCGATCCGCCCAGGTATTGCCTCTGAGAGGATCGCCCAGAGATTCGTCCTGCAATAAAGCAGACACAGCGAGGAATAGGTCGCCTTCAGAATGCTCTGAAGAAAGGCCAACTTCTCCGTCGAAAAGTTCGATCCCATACTCCTGGCCCCATTCAGAATCGACTTCCAAACGGTCACGTAGGACTGTGTAAAGGCCTTCGTATTGGGGCCTGCTATCTTCTGTTCCATCGGGCCTTATCACCATCTCATCCAAGACCAGCCGACTATGCAAACCCCGTATTGTTTCCATGAGGTCTTCATCTTTAGGAAGTTGATTCTCATCTGTTAGTTGGATCAAAATTATCGCGGTCTTTACGAATTCAACCTCATAATTTTCATAGATCTCGTTTCTGGTCTCTATGGATTGCATATCATCATCTAAGAAATCTGTCAGTTCGAAACTTGTTTCCAACTTCCCCACTGAAACCGCTGCAGAAGCCAATGTGAGTATTGCGACTACAGAGACTACCTTTACAAGGCTCTTATCCTGTATCCTAGAGGCTCTTCTCCACATTGAATGCTGGATTGTCTTTCTGCCCCTGTACCTGCCAGTAGAGCGTTCAGAGACTACATGTATTGCTCCTACAGTTATTGTGCTGGCTGTGAAGGCGCATACGACGCCTATTGCCAACGTTATCCCGAAGGCTCGAAGAGGCATTATTGGGGAGAATGCGTTTGACAGAAACGCCGCTACAGTGGTGATCACGGAAAGTGACAGTGCCAGCCTCAACAGATCAAAGGCCTCTACCCAAGCCCTAGCAGGCTTCATTCCTCTTGAAACATTGAGTTCATAGCCCCTCTGGAGATGAATTCCATAATCAATTCCAAGACCTAAAATCACCGGGGCTACGGCGATGTCTAGGACGGTGAATTCATATCCAAATAAGGCCACTAAGCCATACGTCCAAGAAAGTGCCGCAGTGAGTGCTACTAGGGGGGCGGCTACCATCACCGCTGATCGGAAGGCTATGGCAAGTATGCCGACAATGACTACCAAAGATGTCGCAAGAAGAATTGTGAAGTTGGAAAGGGTCTCGGAATTGATATCCTCGCTGACTAGATCTTCGGAAACTACGCTGTAGGATAGACCGGATCCGGTTTCCCCTCCTTCCTTGGATAGCTCCTCTCGAAGTTCGAGAGAAAAGCTTCTGACTCCCTCTTGGTCGGAGGTTTCTGAAACCTCAATCACCCACATCGTTGATGTGGCGAATGGGGTTGGATCGGCGTCATCTATGCCTTCAAGATAATCGCAAATTCCTTCAAAAACGAGGTCTTCACTCACCAATGTAGAGACCGCATACGACGCTGAGGAGGTAACTGCTGTCTCACCGGCCAGACTTGTACAATCTTCACCATTTTGTATTGCGTCGACTATATCTTTCCAGTTGTCCATGCTAGAAAGATCGCTAGATGGTGATTGTTCCATTATTAGGGTGTTCAAGGTTCTTGCAACGTTAATATGTGATCCGATTATTACACCGTGTTCCTGAGCCAGATCATCGACAAAATCAGATTTCTGATAAAGGAGATTCAATGCATCGACAGAAAGTGGGTTATCAACTCCATTGGAAGATTTCACATCAACATATATCCTGGACATTTGAGGAGGAAATTCAGACTCTATAGCTTGAATTCTTTCTTCAGATTCATTAGGTGGGGCGAAATCGGACACGTCTGTCGAAAATTCTGGCAATGGCATGAGTTGAGACACTAGTAGTACAGTCAGCAGTAGAGAGCCGATCACGATACCCATCGCATATTTCTCAAGAGCAGATGCGAGTCGACTTGTTGGCTCCTCTACCCTGCGCATGGCCTTCGCCACGTGAACTGGGGTATAATCCCGGCTGCCACAATTGGGCTTGATCGCGTTCTTCCCCAAGAGAAGATATGAAAACGGATAGTAGTAACGGCCGGCCATGCCTGTTAGACTCCTAGCGAACGACGGTGTGGAACTCAAACTCAGGATTGTCGGAGAAGGGAACTCTACTCTGCAACTTTTTAGATCGAGGTTGAATGATCACCCTGATGTGGAATATGCTAATTTTTTCACGGGTCACCCGGATCTCGACGACCCAGAGTTGTATTTGAGAGTCAAGAAGGGGAAGAATGCTTCAAAAGTGATGTCAGAATTATGTGATTCGATCATCGGGGACTTCTCAACCCTCAAAATATGATTCGGTGATTTCGTGTTCGACCGTGATGAGGTCGAGAGTTATCTTGGTCTGGATTATTTTTGTGTCCCCCATGAAGGAATAGGTGGCGTTCTAAAAACACGCGTTGATGATTTCAGAGTCAAAGAGCAGGCAAAAATACCATCCATCGATCCCAAAGGAAGATTCACAGCAATAAGAGTGACATTGAGGAACTGGGAAACTAATCGGTTCATTGGAAGGCTTGCCTCTGCATGTAAGATTTCGAGGAATAGAGTATTCTCGTCTGGCCTGAAAGACAAAAGGGCTGTGACCACTCAGATTCTTGTTGTCGATGCCAGTTCTAACGTGCTTGAGAAGGTGGAGATTCCAGACTCAGAAATAGAAATATTGGGACGAACTCATCAAAAGGTAGGGATGGGAGATCATGATGGAAATAGGTTTACTATCACAGTAAGGGGTTGCGTATCTCCGAGTGGGGAGCCTCTTGATAGCAAGGAAGCCATGAGTCGCGTATTGTCTATCAGGTCGGAGATGGAAAATCTCCATGGACTGAATGCATTTCCAAATTGGATTGGCCCTCAAAGATTTGGTTCCACTAGGCCTGTTACTGCAGAGGTTGGGCGCTGTGTTGTTAATTCCGATTTTAAGGGGGCTGTGTCGACGTACATAGGTATGCAGGGAGACGGTCACAGAGAAGATGTAGAGGCATTCAGAACCCTCTGGAGGGAAACGGAAAATCCCTCGAAATGCTTGGAGGTAATCCCTAAACATCTTGGTTTTGAAAGATCGATGCTTGAACGCTTAGTCAAACGTGAGGATGATTACATTGGGGCGTTCAAAAGTCTTCCTCAGTCTTTACAAATTTTGATGGTACATTCTCTTCAATCCCTAGCTTTCAATCATGCTCTTAGGAGTCGTCTATCAGATTCTATGAAAATTACACACCCGTCTGTCGGAGATATCGTCGCACCTCTTTCCGAAAATGGGCGAACAGATGTGGGCAAGGCTGCTTTAGTCAGCGAGTGGAATCTTGATCGCTGCACCAAGAACGCTGAGAGGGGGAGGGTAGCAGTAACTGGAATTCTTCCAGGTAACAGCGTTATTCTCGCAGAAGGGGAAGCGGGCCGTCATGAGGCAGAAGGCGTCAAATCTGCAGGATTGGACAACACGAGGTGGATGATTCCAGAAATTCCTAGGCTCTCCACGAATGGGACTCGCAGATCTCTAGCAGTCCCTTTTAGCGACTTCACCGTTGAGGAGGCTCCCCCAGTACCCGACCACGATCTTTCGGAGAGATGGGATCGAGGACCTAGGGAGGGGGATCGTTGGCACCCAGATGGGGCTTGCCTTAGACTCAGATTCGTTCTGCCGCCCGGCAGCTACGCTACTGTACTGCTGCGAGAATTCATGAGGTCCCCTTTGGACCACTATTGATCTTAGAGACGTCCCATCTCGAGAGCTTCTATCTGAGATATCATCGTGGTGTCTATTGAGCGGACCTTATCCTCAAATCCATCGACGATTCCCTCCCCTTCTCCCAAAACAACATCTATTTCGATAAACATCATTCCAAAAGCTAGCGGCTTTATTGCGATTGCTTGGACTTCTTCCAAAACGGATATCTTACCTGCGATCTCCTCGTAATCTGGACGCTGGTCCTCAGGTTGATTTAACGTAATTTTGTACTTGACGACGACTTGTCCCATAGAGATCTCTCCAACATCATGGCCCTTCAAATGAGCATTTTGGGCATCTGTACTGGACGCCTTGGTCCCTGCATCTCTCGCTTCGGCCGATTGGCTCACCGCATTTCGGACAAGGGAAAGAGGTTGCCTTGGGCTCGACAAGTGGAATTCCAGAGGATGTACAAATTACTGCTCTATCACTCATCACAGGCACCTGATGCGCTTGCGAGATGCCGGTCCCTTTTATGCTTGACCGAAGGGGCATCTGATTGAATCAATAACCATTATTGCCTACTGCATTGGCATATCGGCCATGGAAGAGGATGAATTGGTACTGACAGGGGAGCAGTTAGATCTTGGAAAATACGTAACTGATGAAGGAGGTATCTGGAGCCTCCGAGATGTGGAGAAAATACGCGGATGGAACAACATCGAATATGGTGCAGGCCTATCTGGAAAGAATACTCCGTCAACCAGACTTTCCATGAACAGGGCGTATATCCCTCCCGGAGGAATTGCGAAAGCCCACATCCACGTTGATTTTGATGTGATGATATTTCTATTGAAGGGGAGTGTCAGACACGAATACGGGCCTGGCTGTAAGAAATCTGTAGTGCACAGCGCGGGAGATATGTTCTATATCGAACCCGGTTTGCCACATGAGGTTTTCAACTGCTCAGAAGTTGACTGGGTGCATGCGATTGTGGCACGCTCGGATTCTTCCGAATGGCAGAACATAGAGCCTTACGACCGGGACTCTGAGTGAGATTGTACTTGCCTTTTGAGATATATGACAGGCTGGGAGGTTGCCCCCCCAGCCTTGTTACGTAAGTCATGCATCCGTTGTTAATCAGAGCATCTCGTCAATCTTGGCACCAGCTAAAGCACCAACACCGACGAATAGACCATCGAAGATCCAGTTGACGAGCGTGTCTACAATCCCGTCTCCCACACTTGCCACGGAGGCGCCCATCTCATGAGCTCCGGTTAACGTCATTGCGCCACCAAGAATCATCAGACCAAATGCGCTAGCCCATGCACTCTCACATCTTGAGTGGACCTGCCACCACACTGCGCCTGCAGCGATCATGCTGATTACAGCCCACAAGTTGTCAGCAATATCGGGTAGCCACATGTCTGTTGCAGCCCAGCCGGTTTCGATGCCTCCAAACTCGGTAGCCAATAGTATAGCCAATAGAGCACCAATTATCTGTGCCACAAGACGCATACCATTTGCCATCCAGTTGCCTTCAACATCGCCTAGATCGCCGGTCATCATATGACACCAGGTCACTATTGGCAATACGTGTGCGCCTGCGAAGGCCATCCACACTACAGCTAGAGCAACTGCTCCCTCTAATGTGCTGAGGCCCATGGCAAACACCATCCACGACAGCACAAAGGCACCGCCGACTTCTGCTTTCATTGCATTCATATCCATTTCCATTTTATTCATCTCCTCGATATACGAGTGGTGCCTTTTCTTTTTATAGAGTATATAAATAGTGAGGGTTATGAAGGCCCATAGAGGGCTAAAAACGTAGTTTTCAAGTAAAGCGAGTGTGCCCAGCAACACCGAAAAATGACATAATTATCTGTCTTTTTCAGTTTATTAACAGCCCTCCTTCAGTCAACAAACTCAAAAGTAGTCCTTCGTTCGATAAGTAAGGTCTTAATGCGGATAGAGGGCGAAATAAAGCTGGCATTTGACGATGTCATGATTAGACCCAAAAGGAGCACCTTGGTTTCAAGATCGGATGTCACGCTGAAGAGAAAATTCTCTTTCAAGCACACAAGCAGGACATGGGAAGGAGTACCGATATCTGCAGCTAACATGGATACTACAGGGGTCTTCGATGTTGCCAAGGTTCTCCAGAGTCACAACATGATGACCTGCCTACAGAAATTCTACTCCGTGAAAGATCTTGAGAGAGCATGGGCGGATGGCGTAGATGCCAGATACGTAGCAGTGACATGCGGATCTACTGAGGATTCATTCCAACTCTTAAGGAGGAAGCTTGCTACTAACATTGATCTCTCGATAATTTGCATAGACGTTGCCAATGGATATCGCGAGGTTTTTCTCGAGTTTGTTAAGAGGGTCAGATTAGATTTTCCCGACAAGATAATTATCGCAGGGAATGTTGCTACTAATGAAATGACGGAGGCTCTAATTCTAGCTGGTGCGGATATCGTAAAAGTCGGTATAGGGCCGGGATCTGTTTGTACGACAAGGAAAGTTGCTGGAGTGGGTTATCCCCAACTCTCGGCTATTTCCGAATGCGCGGATGCGGCACATGGGCTCGGAGGGCACGTGATGGCGGATGGAGGATGTAACTCTCCGGGCGACATTGCGAAGGCTTTCGCTGCAGGGGCCGACTTTGTTATGCTGGGAGGTATGTTCGCAGGTCACGATGAGTCTGGGGGCGAGATTGTGGAATCTGAGGATGGGCGTCTCTTCAAATCATTTCATGGCATGTCCTCTTCAACCGCGATGCAGCGGCATTACGGGGAGATTGCAGACCACAGGGCACCTGAAGGTAAGGCTGTTAGAGTCCCGTATAGGGGGCCTCTTTCAATCACTGTACAGTCGATTCTAGGGGGGGTTCGATCAAGTTGTTCTTATGTAGGCGCCAGGAGAATCAAAGATCTGCCAAAATGTACCACATTCATTAGAGTGACTCAGACGACAAATGAGGTTTACAGGGGATTGGAGATCGACGGTTGACTAGACATCAAGAATGACCTTGGCCCGAAGTCCGATGATTGAACCGTCTTCGGACTCTTGCTCTTCTATCTTTAATTCATGATGGGTGACTGCTTTTATCTCGATTACAGGCTCTACTTCGTCAATTTCAAATTTGACTGCCTCGGAAAGAATTTGATCATCACTGATCGATACATCGATGATACGTAACATTGAGGACCCGGACTCAGACAGCCAATTTACCTCCTCGAGCCAGGATAATAAATCTCGATCTAGTCTGTCTGATTTAGAAACTGAAAATGAAATCTGCTCCCCCTCCGTCCAGGATATCGCAGCCCCAGGAAGAAATCCATACCTTATTGACTGAAGGGCCAAAGAAGATATTTTGAAAAGTTCTAGGATATTCTCTCCCTCAGCTAGGAATCCAACATCCGCAGTCGTAGGGAGAATGCTCCATGAGGCCATGCCACCCGGAGTATCCCATTCGGGAAGAACTAGTAGGTCAATCGAACTGATTACAGAGTTGGCCTTGCCCGGGGAATGAGAGTGGATTTAGTGGATTCGTGTTGTATTTATTCTCACATTTATTCGTATATCCGTCCGCATCGCTGTCAATACTGGCATCAGATGGATCATTTGGGTCGAGACCGAAGAAGAATTCCCAGCCACTCCACATTGAGTCGCCGTCCTGATCTTGGTGGTACACCTCGCTCCCGTCCAGCCAAAGATCTCCATCCGTATCGTTCATAATCGGGTGAGTTCCATTCTGGAACTCTTCGTAGTTGGTGTAATTTCCTAAATCATCATAGAAAACTGATCCAGAGGAGGTACCAGGGTCGATATGACATGCAGAATTCTGAGGATCATTCCAACCTGGGCAGTACTTATTCATCAAATGGAGCACATTCAATCCATCAGAATCGAGGTCTTCCGAGCCATCATCTACACCATTACCATCAGAATCTTTCATTTTCGGATCGAGTGGCCCGCGCTCCGTTACTGATAGGGTGATGTTTCCGTATGTCACTGCAAACTCGTTGTGTATGACTTCCCAACCATCCGGCAGCAAGTCCCCGTCTGTATCAACGCGTACGGGATTGGTGTCCCATCTCGAGGGAATCTCCATGAGGTTAGGCAGCGAATCGTTATCGGCATCGAATGAAGAGTCTGGAAGGCTACCAAAGCTTGGATCTAGCGCCCATCTGCCATTCTCAGGTATCGTGAATCCTGTTAGATTTAACTCTGAAAATGTGTAAGTTGGGTTTAGCACCCCATCGCCATCAGGATCACCTGATGAAGAGAAGCCTTGCAGGTAGTTATCCCAAATCCACCCTCCTGGTGCTCGCCCGCATTCAAGCATGGATTGGCAACCAGGGGGGAGCCAATTGTCAGGCGCTATCCACAGGCTATGACTGGTGGTGTCGTCCTCAACAGATGTGATTTGCATTTCCCAGCCGTCTGGTTGTAAATCTCCATCCGTATCGGGGTCCAAAGGATTTGTCGCAGTCTGCCAAGGACGAGGTATGTTGAGGACTTCGTATCCGTCCTTCAATTCATCATCGTCACTGTCTACATCAGAAGCATTTGTGACATACTGATCTTGCCCCGCTATGACTTCCTCTCTATCATCTAAGCCATCATTGTCAGTATCGATTCTCGAAGCATTGGTAAAGTAAACTGAACCATTCCATTGGAATCCATCCATTGCTTCTGTGAAATCCTCTATGCCATCGCTGTCAGTATCTCTGTCAGTCGCATTTGTGTACGTGATGTAATACTCCATCGAATCGGATAGTCCGTCAGAGTCAGAGTCGAATACTCCAGGGTCACTTCTAACCTTGATATCACGTGCTGTTCCATCGACGATTCGAATAGTCCATCCAATGACTTCTATGCCATCGATTAGTCCGTCTCCATCAGTATCCGGGTTCATCGGATTTGTCGATCTACCGTCGACTATGCCGTCCTTATTCAGATCCCTTGCTTGATACTCGTCGAGATTTGTTAATCGCTCATATCCCTCAACAATGGTCATGAGTGACTGGCTACGACGCTCAACTTCATCGCCCACCTCGATGTGTATCCCGTACACATAGCCATCCTGGTGTGCTTTGATTGGGACGTTTATGTATGCTAGATCTTGAACTGTCCTAATCCAAATCAGTGTCTGGTTCTTTTGGACGAAATCGCCGAGTTCGACTGAGAGACTCTGTACGGTTGAGACTCCGACTAGTTCGGAGTAAAAGACGGACCCATCACCATCAGCATCAAAACCGTCCATGTCAGGGTCATACAGGGCATTCATCCCATCTCTCGGGTTTATTCCGTTGAGATGCTCCCACCCATCGGGCATCTTGTCTCCGTCAGTATCATTTGACGAGGGATTGGTGAAGTTTGTAGACCCCCAAGTGTAAGCTACCTCGTACTCCTGAAGATTGTTTAGACCGTCTCCATCAGGGTCACCGTATCCATCGGTCGGCGATAGGGGATCAAGAGTATCATCATAACAGTACTCGAAACCATCCGGCATTCCATCCCCGTCTGTATCCCAATCACCTGGCCCGTTGAATTTGCCATCACCATCCATGTCTTGAGAGAACCAATCTCTATCCCCGGACTCACTCATCATGGATGTATATGGGGCGTCCTTTACAATTGAGGAAAAGGTGAATCTCCCACAGTGAACGTCCAGATACTGTATCCCGTAGGCAACCTCTACCCTGTCAGGGATAAGATCGTCATCACTATCATCAGAGAGCGGGTTTGTAGAGTATAATTCCTCAATGTAATTGGGAAGAGTGTCTCCTCCAGATGGCTCAAGATCGAGAACTGCGTCACAAGAATGCTCCCCAAATGGGCCGATCGCAAGGTCTTGCCAGTCTGCAAGACCTATCTGTTGTTGAATTTCGGCTTTCTTAGTAGGTGTGAGTAGGGGGCAATCCCAATTTGGGTTGAGCGGATCGAGTAGAGAAAATGGTTCAGAGCCTGCAGCCGTGACCTCTAGGGTGTATAATGACTCCCAACGATCATTTAGACCGTCTCCATCGGTGTCTTTTACACTCGGATTAGTTCCTATCTCTGCTTCTTCAATATTGGTCAGACCATCGCGATCAGGGTCCCCATTGGGACCATTATCTGGATCGGGAAACGTCTCATTCTGATCGCCACCATCTGAGCCTGCATCCGGATTGCTGAAGTCTATATCTGTAATCTGAGCCTCGCCACTATCCAGCGGGTCGAGCCCATTGTCAATCTCCCACCCATCAGATAGTCCGTCTCCATCGGTGTCAGCGAGTTGCCAATTTGTACCATACAATGTCTGTTCCATTCTATCGGGTATGCCGTCCTCGTCGAAATCTTGCCCGGAAATTTGTGTCTCGGATTCATCTAGGAAAATGTCGTCTGCAGCTGGCTCGTAATATCCGATGCTCTGGCTTGTGCTAAGCATCGCGTCGACTACAGTGTACAAGCCCGCTAAACACAGCGTTGCAACGATTGCAGCGATTGCATACTGGTTGTGATTGAGTTTCATTGCGGCTCGCCCCCCGACAAGGCTACCTACATTCCGCTGTGCCCCGGATATAACCGTTAGGCGTAAAGGCGCGTGTAGTTTTCATCCATTCAGATTGAAAAGAAGCTCAAAACCTGAGTCAAATCTAGTTTCTTTTGGAGAGGCTCTTTTCGCCGTTCCTCGTTGTAAGCAGGCAGTCAGAATGCCCGTTGGTATGCAGTGCTGTGCATCCGACCTAAGCCTTATTCTGAGTGTGTTTTCTAATAGGTATGCAGAGTCTATGATTCCAAGCCCCCATTTTGAAAGTTGATTCTTTCCGACGTTCACCCATGACGCCTCATCTTCGATCATTATCATCTCGCCAGAATCGAAGAAAGCCTTTGAAACAGAGTCCCTCAGATGTTTTGACCATTTGTTAGATGCCTCCTCACCATCTAGAGGGAGCAAGTGGGATGAGGATTGTTTCCAGAAGGTAAAGAGTCGAAAAGGAATTATCGACAAATGGGCATTGAATAGCGTCAATCCTCCCTCGCCATCTACCTCAATTTCATCTATTTCGAGATTGTTTTCAGGCATTATTTCGTCATATATTTTTTTTTGAATGGGAGGGGTTGAATCGTATGCAGATTGTTCCATTTTCTCGACACTGAGAAATGCAGCCCCTTCACTTTGGGATTCTACCCCGACCTTGATATTGTTCTGGAGAGCGTGTTCAAGTGCTGCAGAGAAAGAACCAGAGGCGAGTGCTGCGAGAGACGTAGATTCAACTACGTATCGAGCAACCATGCCATCCGTTACCATGGAGGCATGTAGGTGTCCGTCGCCTCTCCAAAGTCGGTCAAAGTCTCTCCATGAAGATGGGTCATTGCCCTTCCATCTGATTTGCGACTCATTCAGCATCATTGCCCATTCATCTCTTGCTGCGTAGCGTAGAGTACGCAAAACGTCGGGGCCGAGTTTTTCAGACATTTCATTCACGATCGATGCCATGGTTTCAGACCTTACGAGCCAAATAGGTGAATTGGACCTAAGGGTGTCAATTATTGACCCGGTTTTTGTGACCCTCAAACGCTCCATGGGACTTGGGACAGTCGTTCCCACCAATCTTCGTAGAAATTTCATGAACGGGCCCTCATGAATCGGTCGATTCTATCAAACGCTTCGTTGAGCAACTCTTCTGGGGGCAGGGCTACGAGTCTGAAATGTCCTGAACCATGGACTGGAGAGAACCCTGAACCATGGACTAAGAGTACGTGTTCCTCATGTAGAAGGTTCAATACGAAATCTTTGTCAGATGGAAATTTTTCTTGATTGGTAATCCTCGGAAATAGATAAAACGCGCCTCCTGGACGATTGCATGACAGGCCCTCTATCGAATCAATCCTGTCCATACACAGGTCCACTTTACTTTTGATGGATTTTAGCCTCTCATGTAGCCACCCACTGTCCCCGTTAAGTGCTGCCAGATATCCATGCTGGGCAGGGGTGGATGCGCAGAGTCGACTCCTCAGTAATCTCTCTACTCCATCTCGCGCTTCGCTGAGTACATTTGATGGGTCGTGGAATGCCATGTAGCCGATTCTCCAACCGGGCGCGAAATGGACCTTTGATACGCCGTTCAAGGTAATTACGGGAGTATTAACAGAAAGTGAAGCGACCGACTTCTGCGTCCCGGAGAAATCCAGTCCATCGTATATTTCATCAGCGATCACTGTGCAGTCGGGCCACTCTCTGGCAATATCAAGAACCTCGAGAATTTCAGAGGCAGTTGCTACGTTTCCTGTGGGGTTATTGGGGTTAATCAGAACGATGAAACGAACATTTTGATCCATCTTGGAGCGTATATCTTCTACGTCAATTGCCCAATTATTTTCCGGATCGAGCGCGTATTCGACGGTCTTGGCGCCATACATTTGGGGATAAGCAAGATACGGGGGGTAATGGGGTCCTGGAGCGAGAATCGAATCGCCCCTGTCGAGGAATGCTGCGAAGAGAATCTGGAGTGCTTCCGTTACTCCATGCGTGACGTAGACATCATGAGCCTTGCATGTCCATCCTTTTGACCTCTCATCGGCTGCTATCGCTTCCCTCAGATCAGGAATTCCATACGATGGGCCATAGCCATTGTCTTGTCGGTCAAGGGCCTGTTTGAACGCCTCTACCATGTGGCTGGGGGTGGGTAGTCCGGGGTACGCCAGCGGATCGCCTATGTTCATCTTGATGATCTCATGGCCCATCTTCTCAAGTTCCAAAGCTGGCACAACAACGTCTCGAATAGCGTACTCTATGGCGGCAGCCCTTCTCGTTGGCATGATCCCGGCCATGCTTCTGGATTGCACTGGGGCACATGAAGGCGCCGACTTTAGATTCCTAATTCCGATCTTGCCATTTTGAGTGCGTTGTTGATGCCGCTAGGGTCTGTTCCCCCTGCCTGAGCCATGGTTGGCCTTCCTCCTCCGCTGCCTTTTATTGCAGGGGATATAGCTCGAATGATTTTGGATGCGTCGTGCTTCTCCGAGGCTATTGAATCCTCGGTAATTGCAACCACTAGCTTACCGCCCCCTTCTTTACTTGCAATTACTGCAACTGTGGGATTATTCGAGTCCCTGGTTAATTCTCCAAGCGTGCCCATTAGTTCCTTGACTTCGCCGTCCATCTCCATTATCACATATCGAATACCATCTTTTGTGGTAGCAGAGGATTCTCCTCCGGCCCGTATACGGACGATTTCTCCTCTAAGTTGTTCTATTGTTTTTCTTTGATCTTTCCATTCATTGAAGAAGCGATCGACTGCCTGAGGGAGATCTTGAGGCTGAACGCCGAGAATGTCGGCAGATTGGCTCAGAAGTTCGGATTGGACACGGGCGTGTTCCCTAGCAGCCTCTCCCGCCATGACTACCAGACGCTCTACCCCGTCTTGGACTTGACTGGAGCGAACGATTCGTATCTCGCCAATATCTGAGGTTTTACTCACATGCGTGCCGCCGCATGCCTGCAGATCATGCCCTTCAACATTGACTAATCTGATCATATCATGCTTGGGAGGGCCTCCCTGATATATCGAGAACCCATGAGTCGAATCAGCTTCTGCCCGAGGTATGACTGAGATTTCGATGTTCAAATTCTGAGATACGATTCCGTTAGCATGGTCTTCTATTTGATCTAATTGAGTTCTCGAAAGTCTGTCATAGTGAGTCAGATCCAATCTTGCAAGTGACTCATTCTTGAATGATCCAGCCTGCCACACATGAGGGCCCAATATCTGACGTGCTGATCCCCCGACAACATGCACGGAACTGTGATGCTGGGATATCTGGATTCTTCTTGCCTTGTCTATTAATCCCGAAACCCGGCCAAGATTTATGGGGCGGTCCGCATAATGCAATATTACTCCGTTTTCAATCCTGACATTGTATATCTTAGCTGGCCCCAAGGTCCCTATGTCCCCAATTTGGCCGCCGCTCTCGGGATAAAATGCCGACTGGTCCAAGACTAATATCCACGAAATTCTTTGACTGCCTTGCTCATCTACTGATTTCATCTCTACGCAATCAATGACCTGCGAATCGAAGGCGGCCATGCTAGGATTCTCATCAAACAGACGAATTGTGGGAGGGTATGTCGATGTCAAAGAAGAAGACTCTGACTTCAGGGCTGCTTCCTTGGTTCTCTGCGCGTTCCTAGCTGCCATATCGGCAGGGAAACCGACTCTTATCTCGAGGGTTTTCCACCCTAAATCTCGAGCTATGGCTAAAGTCATATCGGGTTGTATACCTCTCTCTTCGGCGAGCCTGTATAGTATCTCATCATCGATTGTCTTAGAGTTCGAGGGAGTATCCTTCAGAGCTGTTGCGACTGCAGATTTCCCTCGTTCCAACATTGCTGTGTACTTTCTCTCCTCGGAGTTGAGCATCTCAATGATGCCGTTTCTATCGATATCCTCCTTATACGGCATATTCAGATCTAAATGTTGGTTTCCAAGATCTGCAAGTTTGATATGGACTCCCAGTTCATCCTTCATCCTGCAAACTCTTCGAGCTAACATTCTAGCTAAATATCCGGCCTTTGAATTGCTTGGGACGAGTCCGTCCCCGAGCATTGAGCAAAGCGCTTGAAGGTGGTCCGGAATTGCATAAATCAACGCAAGGGGTTCGGTTATCGATTTCAGTTGAGATACTGAAATGGGTGTCTCGTTTTGAGAAATCCTGTCTGCTAAAGACGAGTATAATGCATCTGCATCAGTTCCGACATCGATATTCAGAATTCCTGCTAATCGGGATAACTCGCCCAACAGTGTGTCTATGTCGATCGGAATCTCCAATGAGTCGACCATATCATCAAATTTGGCCATATTCCTCAGAAATTGAACGGATTCCGGGTATACGGTTTCATAGATTGTTGGAGTGCCTGCAGCAGCCCAACAGAAACGCTCGAGGCCGTATCCCGTATCGATAATCTTCTGATCCATTTCACGATATCTCAGCCCTTTGATTTCTATCTCTCCTTCTTGATGCTCTTCCAAATCCATGAATACAAGTGTAGCAAGTTCGAGCCCTCCGACTATCACCTCAAGTGCAGCGCCTGCATTGCCGCCGCCAGACCACGGATTTTCAACATAAGTGATCTCTGCTGGATCGATGCCGAATGTTTCAACCAGAAGTTCGTCGCATAATCGGACGCAATTATCAATCCAATAGTGATACTCTCCTGTTGAGTCTCGATTGAATGCATGATGAGCCATCATCTCGAAAGTCGTAAGATGGCGTCCACTGCGGCCTACTGCGGCTACGTCAGTGAGACGTATGCATGGCTGGCTTATGGTCAGAGGATTTGCTGGCGGGGGGGTTCTTCCGGAAGTTACGTGCGGTTGGAAATCTGCGATACTAGCGATTGTAAGGTGAATATCATCCCTCCATCTTGCAATGACGGGATATGGTTCCAATCGAGCATGTCCCTTTTTCTCATAGAAATCAAGAAATGCTTCTCTCATTTTTTCTTTGAGAACACTTCCCCGCTCTTCGTATCCAGATATGACGGGAGTTCCGATAAAGGTGTAAGGATCCAGATGAGTGTCTCCGGATGTTTTTCTTTGGGGATCTCTAGTCCTGAAGCGAGAGCCAGTTACTTCGCAAATTGCGAGTCTGAATCCGGCCTCCTGCCAGAACGGTATGTCGATCTCGCCGAATGCCATAACAAACGCGTACCCAGCATCGCACTTCAAAGCGTTGCGGGATTCACAGGGTGCGAGTGTGCCTTAGCATCTCTCTTCCGATGATCATCCTCTGGACCTGGCTACTTCCTTCGTATATCTGCAAAACCTTTGCACCTCGCATGAGTCTTGCAACGGGATATTCCTCGGAATAACCGTACCCACCGAAAACCTGTACTGCATCGGTGGTTATCTCCATGCAAGAATCTGCTGCAAATCGCTTAGCATGTGCGGCGCTTTCGGTGTTTCTGATCCCATGGTCTGCCTCCCATGCAGACTTCCAACAGAGCAGGCGGCTGGCCTCAATCTTCGTCTTCATGTCTGCAAGCATGAATTGAATTGCCTGGTGATCGTGCAACTTTTTTCCAAATGATTCCCTCTCACCTGCGTACTGCAACGCGTGTTCGTATGCTGCCCTTGATGTTCCAACTGCCTGGGCGGCTACTACCGGTCTTGAGAAGTCGAAGGCCTTCATCGCATTCATCCAGCCTTGCCCCTCTACGCCGCCCACCAAATTCTCAACAGGCACTCGGACATCAGTAAATGTGATGCCGCGTGTGTCTGAAGCCCTTTGACCCATGTTTGCCTCTTTCTTCCCCAATTCGACACCGTCCCATTTTGATTCGACTATGAAAGCGCTCATGCCGCGGTATCCCTTGGATCGATCAGTGTATGCCAGGACGAAGAACCACTCTGCATATCCAGCTCCGGTAATCCACATCTTACTCCCGTTGAGGATGTAATGATCTCCTTCTAGTACAGCAGTGCTCATGATTCCGGAAACATCACTTCCAGCGCCCGGCTCAGTTACGCAGTAAGCTGCAATTAGAGGTTTTTTTACAAGCATGCCGAGGTACTTATGCTTCTGTTCCTCGGTACCTCCCGTGATGATTGGGGCAGCGGTTAGACCATTAGAATACTGGGCTGTTCCGAAACCTGGGTCCCCCCACGACATTTCTTCTGAAACAATTGCTTCGTCTAGAATTCCCATCCCTGCACCCCCATACTCTTCCGGAATATGCAGGTTTGTTAGTCCGAGAGAATGTGCCTCAGCAATAGCATCTAGCGGGAATTCCCCTTCTAGATCCCATTTCTCTGCATAAGGTCTGACATTATCTCTAGCAAAATCACGAGCAAGTTCCCGTAGCATCTTTTGCTCTTCCGACAATTCAAACCCGATCATGGCCGTGGGTTGAGGCATGAGGACTTAGTGATTCCCAGCATTAGCCTCTAAACTCCTTATTCGACAAGACCCAACAACGGGAGTGTTCTTGTGTACGCCGTTTACCAATTAACATGGAGAACACTTGGCGCGACCATATCGAACCAGTTGGGCCCGGTAGAGTCAGGATACGTCAGCATGGACGTATGCTTGCAGATGCCATGATGGTCGCAGAACCCGAGATGCTAGGAGAGGGGATTGATGATCGTTCACCGCAGCAACTCGTCAATACTGCAGAAATTCCAGGCATAGTGGGGGAAGCCTGGGCCATGGCCGACTGGCATTATGGGTACGGCTTTCCTATCGGAGGAGTGGTTGCTACTTCGACCGAATATGGCGAGCAGGGGGGAGGCATCTCACCGGGTGGAGTTGGTTTCGACATCAATTGCGGTGTAAGATTACTTTCAACGGGAATTTCTCAACGTGGTACTGATATCAGTAAATTGGTAGATTTGCTTTCTAAGCATGTTCCAGCTGGTGTATCTTCCAAGGGAGGTGTCCGCCTCAATTCTGCCGCGCTCGATTCGATACTGTCTGGAGGTGCGGCGTCTGCTGCCGATATGGGGCTTGGTCTTCAAGAAGATTTGATAGGGATAGAATCTGGAGGATTAATGGAAACTGAAGAGCGGGCAATAAGCGATAGGGCAAGGTCGAGAGGAGGTGCCTCGCTTGGAACTCTAGGATCAGGCAATCATTTCCTAGAAATCCAAGTTGTCGACAAAGTTGTCGATAAAAAATCTGCTGAGGCTTTCGGCATATATGAGGGCGATATCACAGTCATGATACACTCGGGTTCGAGGGGTTTAGGGCACCAAGTTTGCTCGGACCATGTAAAGGAAATTGAATCAAACTATACAGAGAGAGACGGTAGATGGGTATCTGACCGTTGGGGGTTTGAATTATCAGACAGGCAACTCGCCTGTGCACCGATATATAGCAAAGAGGGGCAATCCTACATGGACTCGATGAGAGCTGCTGGCAATTTTGCATTCGCAAATCGTTCTGCTCTGACGCAGAGAGTAAGGGAGGTATTCCGGGAAGGTGTTGGGAGCGATGCCGATATTGGCGTGACGTACGATGTAAGTCATAATATAGCTAAAATCGAAGATCACGTAATCCATGGAAAAAATTGTACCTGCGCAGTACATAGAAAGGGTGCTACAAGAGCATTCTCGGGCGATCATCCAGAGATGACCGGTAAGTTTGAAAATGTGGGACAGCCGGTTCTTGTGCCAGGAGATATGGGACGCGCTTCATGGGTTCTAGCCGGCCCCAGGAGCGGTGGAAATGATGCTTTCTCTTCTTCTTGTCACGGTGCTGGCAGAAGATTGTCAAGAACAGCTGCCAGGAAAACGATTGATTCGGAACTACTCATCAAGAGGCTTGAGGAACAAGGTATCGAAGTAAGGTCGAAAACAAGGTCTCTGATATCTGAAGAGGCTCCTGAAGCCTACAAAAATGTGGACGATGTGGTAAGATTGACCGATGACGCCGGTCTCGCGAGGCCGGTTGCAAGGCTTAGACCACTTGGCGTTATTAAGGGATGATTACTTCTGACGATATTCGATCCTGAGAACCTCTTGGTCGTCGACCACAGTGTCTTCGTAAGTATTCACCCTTTCACCATCAAGTGTCACGATAATCTCATGGTCTTCATCGACCACATAATCTAGTATCTGATTCTCATTGAATGTCTCGCCCCATACAATGAAGAATGACTCGATAGGTACGTTGTATTTCTTATCCATCTCAACATGAATCTTGCCTGTAGAGTCGTGCGTGTGTACGCCTCTCATCGAACATCCATCGTGGTTAATGCCCGTGTTAGCAGGAATGCTAATCTGCTGTTCATTAATGACTACCTCAAGTATTGGATGATAGTGGACGCCGATGTTGCTATGATCGCCAAGGCAAAAGTCTGCTATCTCTTGAGCATCATCCGCAACGGGGGGCGGGGCAAACTCATCCCATAACACGGCGCCTACCAAAATAACGGTGAATGCTATGCCTCCAACCATTGCAGCTCGTGTTGCGTCCATAGTTACGCGTCCAATCACCCCATATTGAAACCTACTCACTCATTGGCATGCACATGTCCGAACCTACCTACTGGGCGAAGGCAGTGGAGTATCTCAAATCCACTGATCCGATTTTATCTGAAATAATAGATGAAAATCTACGCCCCTTCCTATCTCCAAATGGCAATGTTGGCAATACTCTGATTAAATCGATTGTGGGACAGCAAATATCAGTTAAGGCTGCAGACTCTGTTTGGCGCAAAATGGAGGGACGTCTTGGCAAGGTGATTCCTGAAAATATAGTTTTTTCCAATCTTCAGGACCTGCGAGAATGCGGTCTTTCTATGCGTAAATCAGAATATATACTGGATTTCAGCAAGTCTTGGGTAGATTCTCTAAGGGATCTTGATTGGTTTTCAATGGATGACGAGGGCATAAGGAGCAGGTTGCTAGAACTCCGAGGGGTAGGTCCGTGGACTGTTGACATGGTGATGATATTTGCACTGGGTCAACCAGACGTACTCCCCCTGGGGGATATCGGGTTGATTAGAGCCATTGAGAAAACATACGCAGGAGGATCAAATCTTAGGGTCGAAGAGATACTTGATATCTCAAGTAGTTGGTCTCCCTACAGAACAGTTGCGACATGGTATCTTTGGAGAGTTGTTGACCCTGAACCGGTGAATTACTGATTACATAGAGTAGCCACGCGGTATGCCATCCATACCTGCGGGTTTCATGGCCTGATCTGAACCATCAGACTCTTCCATTATTACTGTCAATAGGGTGTGTACGAGCACCCTAAGATCTTCAATTTCTTTCCTTAGTTCAACTACTTCTTGCATCGGCATCCCATCCGAAACGACTAGCGTTCCGAAGCACTTTTCATCACTTCTGGCTAATAAACAAGACAGGCCAGACATGTCAAGTATGTCGTTTTCGCAGGTTTCAGTCTAGTACGGAGTCTGAATCAATCGTCTTCATCCTCGTACTCTTCGTCGTACTCTTCATCGTACTCTTCATCGTACTCGTCGTCCCTCCCCCCACTTGCGCGCATTGCCATAGCTATGCCGATTCCGACGGTGATTACTGCAACACCTCCGATAAGGGTATATGCCAGAGTAGAGTCACCAGAACTCACACCAGATACATCGGCTGAAGAGACTACCATCCCCTCTACAGGGTGTGCAAGATTCTGGAAGTCTCCCCCGTCAATCACGTAGAGCACAGGGACCCCGGGCAAGCTGGGTTCGAAGATCATGTCTACCATTACGCTGGTAGAGCCTGGCTCAAGGAATATCTCAACAGAATCGGATGGTGGTGACTGAGACCATGATTCGCCGCCGTTGTTCTGCCACAATGAAACATCAATCGAGCCACCACGCTTTCCGGGATTAGACCAGAATGTCTTCACAGTGACCCTCTCGCCTGGGAGTGGCCTGTCTGTCGGTTCGAAAACGATATTCGTCAGAGTCGGCAGGAATTCCATTATTCTGATATCGGCTCGCTTAGGATTATCCTCACTCCCAAGTCCGTTCACCTCATTTCCTGCACGATCCGTTGAAACCACCCAGAATAGTATGTAATCTCCTTCAACTAACTTCGTATTCACAAGGTATCCCATGTCCAGTTCGCCTTGGTACACATCGAATTGCTCCTGATCGAGTATAAGCGGTATAGAGCCGCTCCCCTCAGCGCCAAGTGGATCATTTCCTCGCTTGAAGACCCATGCGACTTCGAGATCTCCCTGCTGCATGCCAACTGAATCGCTGATCTGTAGAGTTACCTTCACCCTATTCAGCCGATCCGATTCTTCCACCGAAAAAGAGCTGTCAGGATACGCTGTCTGATCGAAGAGTATTGTTGGCGCGGATGAGTCGACTGTGATTGAGGTACCTGTATTCTCAGACGAGATTGCAGATCCTGGTGCGTTCATCACATTTGTCACGACATCCATGATAGGGTAAACCGGTGGCCTATTGGGAAGGGTGAGGTCCACGGTCCACGTGCCGTCCAGGCCCAGCAAAGAGGCCTCGCTCACCCTCTCAGAGCCATAAACGAATGATACTTCCACCATGGTTTCATCCAGACCGGACGTGAATGGAGTCCCCGATCCTGCATGCAACAGCGTTCCATTGACTCTGAATGAATCTCCCTTCATGAGGTAGATGCCGGTCGCATCCGACTCCCCGATTGGAAGAGTGAGGTCCTCAGTCAGCATGGGGACGGCTTCCAACATGTTGTCTAATTCCCATGAAAGGGAAGTTAACAGCGATGATTGAGCAATCATTTGCAGGTCATCTGTTATTCTGGCTCTTGGGCTGCAGTCCGAGTCGCCTGCATTCCACGGATAGTCCCAATCGAGGATGAAATCAAACTCCACTGAGAGGATTGAGTCGGATTCCATAGGTGTAGCGCTTGCGTCTATGAGGTGTACGTAAGAATCCTCGGGCGTGGAGAGAATCTGCTCTGCTGGATTCCAAAACATCTTGCCGAGACCTGTTGGCCCATCATCACAAAGCATCACATCAATGCCGTCTAGTGTCGCGATACCGTTTGGTTCGTCTATTACCATTGTGAACGTGTGCTCCACCCCNGGTAACAGATAGCCGGATTTCCTATCAAGAGAGAATCCTGAACCCAGAATCTGCGTCTCGACATCCTCCGCGACGAGCATAGTCGCCCATGCTTCGGATGCTCCTGGGCCTCCTCCTGTACCTCCTGACTGGTATGTTCGTCCAGACCAGTCAGTACCTTCTATGTATAGGTAAACAGGGCTATTGAAGGGCACGCCTGTCAGATCAATTCCTGCGAAATTCTTCTGCTCCTCGCCGGAGAAACCTATCGATAGTGGGAGCGTCATTGAGCTATACTCCTCAGAGTCAGGGATTCCATCCCCATTTGCATCNTCCATCGCAGTACGCCAGTACCTCAGAGTGACGTCTGATGCCCTTGCATCGGCGTCAGACACNGTNACGTATACCGATAGCGGCATCTCTGGATCCACGATCTTNCCAGCTGCGTTCTGGAATCCGAGCGGGGTGAGTATCTGAATTGGTCCTGCTGCAGGTGGCTCCGAATCTACATGTGCCTGGATGATGGGTGGATCGATAGTCGAGTCCTCAGCGTTAACGATGGACACCATGGTTGGACCGATCGCCTCGAGCAGCGGTTGCAACGTGATTGAAGACATACCCGCCGGGATCATCAAGTCTCCACTGAAGATTCCACCAGATTGCGGAGTCAGTGGCATTATGACGCCAGATAAGTCGACTGCTGGGGAGAAGTCTTCTGAATCTGGCCTCAAATCCTCTGAGCCTTGGAACCNTACGCTACCCTCGATGGANATCATGTTACCAGGGTCAACGGGGAACGGGTACATCGAAGAGAATTGGTCGGAAAGCGTATTCCCGAGATGATTGACCACTGTGAAAGAGTCAATTTCCAAGTCATTCTCGTAAGCAGATCTTCCACCATTACCACTTGACGCCTCGGCAGACCATCGAGTCTCGCCGTTCAGATCAGTTGCGCTGGATGACCAAGATATCGATGAGATATCGTCTGGCCCCCATGAGGCGGATATCGACCAATTGACCTGTATTCTTTCAGCTCCGTCTTGATCTGTTACGAGTGTCGAGGCTGACTCGGAGGTTGCAAGATCAAATCCGGAAATCGAACCGGATTGGGCGAATGATACCGAGCCTTGGTCAGACCAGTCGCCATCGGAGGAATATGCGGTATATGTGGCGCTATCCCCGCTCTCCGTGCTTCCAGTCAATGTCACCGATGAAATCTGACTATTATCGAAGAGATGGCTGTGCTCGGTCACGAGATGGTATGATTCGGCCCTAGGTGCGAATGTATTGGGTGGTTCGAACGGGTGATTGGTTGTGATGTAGTCGTATTCCGCGCCACCGCCGATGGAGATCATGCCCTCCAGTGCGTTTACTGCGACATTGACATCCGTATTCGAGGAATTCGACTGAGCAGCCGTTATGGCACTTGTCACTACATTCTGGAGGCCGGATATATTCTCGTGGAGATAATAGGATATCCCCAAGCTCGCGATAGCTACAGTCTGGGATGATGTTGATGAAATTTGGAAATCGAGCTGCTTCCATTGCCTGCTTGTTGACGGGTCAGTAATACTCGGCTGGACGGAGTTGATCTCAGAAATCATGGCTCCGTTGAAGTGGATCAATGAAGGACCTGTTCCGGAACTGTAGGTGGATTGAGATGCCGTGCCCAAGGACACCACAACCGTTGAGTCGAAGGTTGGCGAGCCCACGGGAGATACTGCCATGAAGCCGGCTGCTGCCCAGGACGTCGCATCTACATTCGTATCTGCTGAGGTTCCAGAAGGCAATAGGACGGAGATAGTTCCTGGGTTGGATGGAGTGAGGGATACAGATTCGCTTCTTTGCATGGTCCCTCCTTCAATCAAGGACTGCCAGCCGAGATTGCCATAGCTGTTACCCATTGGAAAAGCCCAATCATTTGTACCATCAGAACCCAAATCTACAGTCGGGGATCGTGCCGGTTCTGCAAATTTAGCAGAGATGTTGAGTTGATTGATACTGCCAGTTGGGGATAGAGAAATGGTAGCACGATATCCTGGTTGAAGCCACGGGAATTCCACGAGTCCTCCTGTTACCCCCTGTGGCCCTATGACAGCGCCATTCGCGTCTTTGAAAGTGATTGTAACTCCCGAGTAGTCGCCTGATACTGATAATGCCCTTATGGGCCTTGAAGAGGTGAGGTATTCGGAATCAATTGTGCCGGCTATCCCTGTGCTGACAATGTAACCCCCATCTACGACTGTGCTCGGGCTAAATGACCAACCATTCGACGCCCCCGAAGAGGACGATAGTGTCCTGAAACCATCCAGCCTCACTGAATTGATCATAGGGGTCAGGCTGGAATTCACAGTTTCCAAGTGGACTTGAATCCTCACAGATGGATTTGTTGCAGCATCTATGCCTGCAAGAGATAGTGGCAATTCGCCCATGTCAAAGCCTTCTATGGGAATTAGAGACTCGGAATCTAGGATGGAAATTAGCACCCTGGTTCCCTCGGGAATCTCCGCATCCACATCGACATAGCCCATATTGAAACTTGATTGGTTTGATAGGTCCACTGATGGAGATGTCCATGAGCCGTTTGAACTGTAGTTGGGAATCAATATGCCGAAATCATCAACGTAGAATCCCTCATAAGTTTCAGAGCCACCATTCTGGCAGCATGTATCCGATGAGAATTGGAATCTGAATTGCATTTGTTCGCCAGACCACTGGTCCAAAGGTGCTTCTCTCTCAGACATCTTATCAAGTCCGCATTCACCATCGAACCACAGCTCCTCAGTGCCCCATGGGTTGTTCCAGGTCGAAGTTCTGACGCCATCATACCATCCCGTCATTGTGGGTTGAAAATGCTGCCATGACCCTCCGTTGACCCGGTACTGTAATTGTGCACCATCAGTGCTGTAAAGAGGATCCATGCAACTCCATTTCTCAAAATGGAGTGTTGCGCCTGAATCTGGAATATCATAGTTTGGCGAAAGGAGATATCCATTCTTGTTGTCAGAGTACGGCCCAGACAAATCTGTCCCGTAAAGATATGGGAAGCTTGCTGGTTCTTGTAGCGTGAGTGACGATCCCAAGTACCCATAATCCCACGTGTCAGAAGCCCCGGTAGTGCTCCAACCAGGAGCATGGACATTCTCCGGTGCAGTCGCATATGAGTTTTCAAACCCGAGGGATTGGTCTATGCTGCCGCCGAAAAGTTGGATATGATTCCAATCATCAAGACATCCGGTAGATAGGCAGTATCCGCCGGGTGCAACATAATGGTAGAATGTGCTGCCAGTCCCCAAATCATCAGACCAGTGTACAGCTGTGCCGGGTGTTACTAAAGACACGTCGGTCAAAAAGACGCCTTCAAAATTATCCTGAGGGCTCCCATATGTTACAGAGCCGTCAGTGTCCACGAGAATTCGAAGATATACGTTATTCAGATTGAGGAACTGTGCAGGGACAGTGAACTGTTGGATCACCAGACCCCCGCTCTGATCGCCAGTGGTGCCTGGTATCGCTCCAGTCCGGTCATCGCAATCAGTACTAGTCAAAGATGTCGAGGATGAAATATCGACCCATGTGGCATTGTTTGTGGACATTTCCACGCAATAGTTGTCGAACGAACTGCCTTCCAAGTCATACTCGATGTTGAGTCGTATCTTGGAGTTGGCCGAAGTGCCCTGTGTACTTATCTGGGTCTGGAGAGCACCATGAGCGTAGTTGGAATACGCACAGGTTGCTTGCGACGGTAGAGAGCAACCGTGGAGCCAGCCGCCGTCCATTCCACCGACGTTCTGGTAGGAGATGTTGTCAAGGAACCATCCTGGTTTCAAGTTTTGAGAAGACGGGTGAGTCCAGAGCCGGAATCTGAATTGTATCTTGTCGGCTTCATCTATTCCCGACAGGGTTGTGAGGTCTATATTCTCGGAAGTCCAACCGCTGTGCGAAGGAGATGCGAAGACCGGAAGGTCGCCGGATGGCTGCCCTGGGACTGCGGGTCCGTCTGAAGACAATGTGCTAGGGTAACCGCCTGCTGGTTCTATGAACGACCATGGGCCCCATGTGCCATTCATCATCCTGAATTCTAGCCAAGCGCCATCGCCGTCGCCAGAGGATGTACTGTCAACGTGATACCAGTGATCGAAGGATAGAGTGTAGCCAACTTGAAGATCGCTAACCGGGACATCCAGGGGAGGGAGATAGAGGGATGTGTCCACACCTGCCGGAACGGGATTTCCAGGCATGGTTCCTGCGATAACCTTCCCCTCAACCGGCGCTGCTGGAACTATCCCGTGTGGAAGGGTCCTCTCATTCAAGTAAACAGTGCCATTCATCGATTCAGGCAGTACTGAGAACCAGTAGTCGATATCTGGGTTGTGGCACAATGGGGTTGTCTGCTGTATCTCCGTTGGGCCGAGAGAGCCATCGTTATTCAGATCCTGACCGATATCCACGAGATGCCCGCCTTCACTGCATGTGGCTGCATCGGCAGCATCTGGACGATCTTCTATCAGCCAGTTGAAGAAGCCACCCAATCCGGGTGTAATCACTGCACCGCTCCCCGTGCCGCTTGGGACGATGGTAGGAGTTGACGTGTACCCTGAGCCAAGTGCGTCTATCAAGGCGATCACGATGGGGCCTGTAGAATTCAGTGTCAGAGCGATATCTGCCTGCCTTCCACTTGCACCGGTGTTGGCTAATGAGAGGGTGTGATCAGTTGTGTAATTGGAGCCATGAGAGGTCAAAGAAATGCCGGTTATGGCGCCAGTGCTATCAACCGAAGTAACCGTCAAATTGGCACCTGAACCAGGGCATTGCCTGCCACACTCTACGTTGAATACTGTCCCACTCTGATATCCGCTGCCACCTGAGATCAAGCTAGCAGATCCTATACCTCTGCCTGAGAGGTATGTGCCATTGAATCCAGAACCGCCACCGCCTGTTGCAGATAGGTTTCCATCGCCGTAGCCAGAACCAGGATCTGTGATATTCAATGAAGTGATGCTGTCGGGCATGCCCGAGGAAGGGCAGTACTCGTTCGAAGATTCAATCTCATCAGAATCGAGGTTTCCATCTCCATCGATGTCATATCCATAAGATAGTTTTGTGGAGTCTTGATTGCTGCATGAAGTGCTTGAAGTGATATACTCTATCGAATAAACAGATAGAATTCCTGGAGATTGGTAGTACCCATTCGGCATTTCAATAGTGTAATTTCCTCCGTCGAAGTCTTCTATCTGGGATACGGTGAAATCATCTTCAAGTAGCAATTGACCGTCCGAGTTGACTGTTATGGCGCTGAGTAATGCTCCCTCATTGTGAGGGGAGTCTTGGTACCATGAGAGGAGGTTCTCAGAGGACTGTGCGACCTCCTCGTTCGATATCTCCATCCAGCTGTCCAATACAGTCGCATTTGTAGGGACGCGCAATGCCGTGAAATCCGAGCCGCCGTCGGAGGGCCTCACTGCATCTGGACCACGCCACTCTGAGAGGTCGGCTTGGGCTATCGGCACAAAAAGCATCAGGGCTGTGAGGAGGATCGCTCGGCGGGCATTCGTGTGTGACATGTCCTCCTGACACATAACAAGACTATCAAGTGTCCGAAAGAATACGAGTAATCCATGGAGCCACTGGGGGGAATTGAACCCCCGACCTTCGCCTTACCAAGGCGACGCTATACCCCTAAGCCACAGTGGCGACGGCCAGTGGAACTAGAGTGTTGATTTAATCGCTGCGTAAATCGATTTGAACAATCAACAGCCTCAAACACCATCGGTGTTCAGGCCGACCCATAAGCCGAGGTCGCATAGCCTGGTATTGCGCATGACTGGAAATCATGTGGGATTTTCCCTCCGGAGTTCAAATCTCCGTCTCGGCGCCAAATTGGCATCCTAACCCGCACCAGGATGCAGAATTTCCAAATGGTTGTATCGCGGCCCATTCACGTGGACGTTGATGTCGAGGGGCATAATTTGGCTTCTGGGCCTCTTACGCGGTTGTCCGATATAGATGCATTTACACAATTTGGAAATAGGTTTAGCGCGTTATCATCAATAGACGAGGTGCTAAGACAAATAAAATTCAATTTAATTGCGGCCAAGAGCAGTTTAACCTATACCCATGCAGCCCCACTTGTTCTTGCATTTGGAGCCCTTGTTCTTGGGTCATGGGATCTTGGAAGCGGCGAGTTATCAAGTGGGGGAGACTACAACAGAGGGGGGATATTTGGGTCCGAAAGTGGATTTTTGCATGTTACAGGGGGAGCATTGGTTCTTTCATTCCTTTCACTGTTCATTTCCGTAGCAGCATATGTACTCTTAATGGTAATATTTCCACTCATGCGAGAGAATCTACTCTACCTCATATTCGGAATACTTGCTGTTGAATATGGACATATAGCCAGTCATGCTTCTGACCCATACTTTCCAATGGGTTCAGACCTACCGACATGGGCAGGAGCCATAATTGGCAACGGAATCATACTCTTTGTCAGTCTTGGCGTAGTGAGAAGATCTGTAATGGAAACCCGAGACTTTCACGTGGAGGTTTCTCATATTCACCCAGATCCCCGCCGAATGCGTAGTGCGCAAGAAGATCACAGCCTTCTACTATGGAATATCTCCCTGTTCCTTTGGCTATTATTCCTCAACCTTAGTGCGTGGTCCGCATCTCATGCAGTGGCTCGTCCACCTCCTATCGTTGGCGATACAGGAGGATTCGTGGTCCTGCACATAATATCTGGGCTTGCATCATTTGCCTTACTCATACACATCTCTTGGTATCCTCAATTTATGATGGGCAGTTCGGGGGGAAGCATACAATCGAAGTTAGCGAGGATGGTCTCTGAAGGGATAGGGTCGGAAAAAATAGAGGTGGAAATCGGAACCTGTCCCGATTGTGGCGTGACAAGTTCTGCATCAAGAGAGGGCGATGGTTCGATCATTGTTTCTTGTAGGTCTGAAAATTGCGAGGGACGGGGAATCGTAGGGAAACAATGCGAGTATTGCGGTGTTGAGTACGCAGGATTGTTGGCATGCGGCTCATGTGGCGCCACTTCAAACGTCGAAGACCATTTTTCCACACAAGGAGAGCTGTGGTAGCCTCCAGAATTGACTCAAATGGAGTGAAAACTGTGGATGAAGAAACCGACTCATTCACTGATATTCTAAATCATGAAGACGAGATGAAATCTGCTCATAGCATATCGAAAACTTCAGCACTCCCCTATCTCATTACCGCAATATCGACCCTAGTCACAGGGCTATCCATAGCAATTCTAGCGATGTGGCTACTCAGCGAAGAAAATGCGATATTTGGAGGGCCACCTGCAACACTGTTAGCATGGCAAGATGACTATGAAGAGATGACTGGTATTGACAAGGTGAATGGAAATCTCGATGGTTCAGGAGTTACGATTTGCATAGTTGACTCGGGAGTGGACCTCTCACACCCAGGCATGGATGGGGTTACCATAAATGGGTGGTATGATGCGGTAAATGGAAAGATTGACCCCTATGACGATCAAGGCCACGGTACTGCAATGACGGGAATCATCGCATCCAAAGGGGGAGTAGGGGGCATTGCCAAAGGTTCGGAGCTTCTCATCGCCAAGGGGATTGATGGTTCCGGCTCTGGTACGGACGAGGGTATCGCTGAAGCGGTGGATTGGTGCTCTGTTCAAGGTGCTGACATAATCTCACTAAGTCTCGGTGGCGACCAAGGGCCAGGCCTTTCAGGTATTACTCTCGATGTTCTTGAAAACTCTGTGGAGGATGCGCTCGATGAGGGGGTATTTGTGGTTGCAGCAGCGGGTAACGACGGCACGGATGATGACGGGGATGTTGCTTCCCCGGGATCGGTCGAGGATGTGATATGTGTTGGTGGGGTCAATCGGAACGGAGATGTTTGGTCAGGTAGTTCAGAGGGAGATAATAATGGTCGTCTCTGGCCTAATCCAATTCTCCCAAGACAAGATCCTGACAAAAAGCCCGAGGTGATAGCTCCTGCATCTGAAGTACCAGTTTTACTCACGAATAGTGGGGGTTGGTACGGTTACTCGAGCGGTACTTCGGCTGCAACTGCTTGGGTATCAGGTATCCTTGCATTAGTAGTACAGAATGAGCCGAATCTAGCTCGATCAGGAGACAGGAGTGCAATAGAGGATATCAAAAATCGCATATCGCAGACATCCACACAGAAAGAAGGGGTAACGGGGCATGATGACCGGTTTGGTTATGGAATCGTGAATACCGTTGGTCTGATAGGAGACATCTCAAATGAAAGCACTTCAAATCAAGATTTTGAAAGATTAGTCTACGCTCAACAGCCAATGAGTACAACTAATGTCGCACCAGATAATTCAACGAAGGCAGACCTGAATCCCCGCTTCTGGGATTCCGTTATGGCGGAAATCCAGGAATTGAAAGCTTCTACACGTTTCTGAGCCTCAGTCGATGGATTACCTGGCTCAAAATCCCCTACATCCCCTGTCGGGACTTCTGGTTCAATCACCATTATGATGCCGTCCCTTTTCACTATCTCAAATGCTAGTTGGAGGCTGGCAGGACGTTGCACCTCTGGCACATCTATTATCACCATACCAGTGGGTGATGGCAGCGGTACAGGTGAAATGACACTGTTTTCTGGCGTCGCAGAAGCTGCATTCCATGCAGTCGTCTCAGCCACCACCTCGTTCCATGGGCGCGAAAGGACTGAAGTCCACGACTCAGCAGAATATCTGCGTATGAGCCGATCCAATATTACTCCGAACTTTCCGCCTTCTTCTATGATTCTAAATGAAGATGGCCGCTTGGAATCTGCAGCGGCCCATGCATCCAACAGCCACGCAGCAAGGTGTCCGATACCCCCTCCGACTAGAACTGCATTCTCGGGAGTGACCCTGGCAGCAATGTCTCGAATTCTTGACCTGGCATCTCGAGAAAGAAGTGGAAGGTCCATGTGCAGCATCTGTTGACCGATATTAGCTGCGATCTCTGGCTCGTCTACACTGAAGTCTTGATTCTGCTCAATCAAGGCGTGGAGAATTTCTTCTTCACCCCTCATCGGGAGGTTGCCGCCAGCGAGTGTCACAATACTTGGCTGACGACACTAGATATCAAACATGGCTATTTTCCATTGTATTGAAGAATGGTGTGCTCTCGCGTTGGAAACGATGACTTCCAAACCAGAAGGGCATGTAGACCTATTCTGCCCATCTTGCTCGTTGGAGACGGAGCATACCACATTAAGAGAGAAAGGAGCAGGGGGCGGGGTCGATCTTCTAGTCAGGTGTTCTGAATGCGATAATGTCCACACCGTAATCTTGAGGCCGCGTAAACTCGTCAAAATAGGAATGACACTCTCTGATGGCAGATCTTCGTCATTCGAAAGCATAGATTCAGATGATGATGAAGAAATACGTGTGGGGGATACCTTCGAGCATGATGGTTTTGAGTGGACGATAACTCGTCTTGAGGGGCGGGATGCTCGAAGTATGAAGAAGATGGTTGCAGGAAGCATTCGGAGAGGATGGGCTATCAGAGTTGACAGAGTGATTATCCCCTTGACCATGACTGATGGAGAAGTGAGTCGTTCATCATCCATGGAATGTAGTCCTGACACTATTTTCTCATGTGAGACTCATATTGAGGTCGAAGGTTCTACATGGGTCATTCGAGCCATACATACAGGTAAAGGTCGCACATTGAGGGGTCGTAGAGCAGCGGCCGATATCCGTAGAATGTATTTGCATGCGGAGTGATTTCATCTCCTGTTTGTCCACGGCATGATTATCGTTTTGGCCACGTGCCAAGCGATTCCGGGGTTCTCCCTGAGTCTTCTCATGCTGTATTCGTACCACTGCTTTCCATAGGGCAGGTATACTCGAGTCAGATGCCCATCAGAAGCAAGTCGCCTTCTTACGTCCCCCCTGACCCCTAGTAAGAACTGAAACTCGTATCCGCCGCCTTTCCCTGGTTTGGCCGCTGGTGCGGGGTTTCTTGGATCTGGTTTTTCAGGCATTATATCCCTAGATTGAAGAGATTGCAAAGCTGCGTTGATTATCGGATGGTCATGAGATGCGATACCCACATACATTCCAAGATCTAATGCTGTCTCGACGGCATCCTTTGTGGCGTTCACGATGTCCGAATAGCCCGTATATGCGATGTCTGACGATTCAAGATATATGCCTTTACAGATTCTGACGTCGGCGTATTCGCCCATCGTCTCAGATATACGCGAGAGATCTTCTTTTGTTCTGAATAATCTCCCTTGGAGGACTACCCCTACGTTGAGGTGTCCTTCCGAATACAGGTCCTCCATAATATTCAGAGTTGATTCGGTATGGGTGCTATCTTCCATATCAAGTCGGACGTATATCTGGTATTCATTCGCCTTGCGAACTATATTGGAAAGAGTCTTCAGAGCATATCCATAATCTAGGTCGAGGCCAAAGGCGGTTGGTTTCAAAGAAACATGGGCATCTAGGCCGGAACGGCTTATTGCCTCTATAAGTTGATTATATTCTTCAATGAATGGCTTAGTCCCTTCCAATGTGGAAATATCTTCTCCGAGGACGTCTACAGTGAATGAAGTGTTCTCAGATGACATCTCCCGCATGACTCTGAGAGCATCCTCCAACTCTGACCCAGCAACATAACGTCTGGAAATGAATCGTATGAATGCCCTAGGGGTAATCGGCATGAATGCCATGATGGCCCGGCCGAACAAGTTCATGATTCGGCTCATCCGAATAGGCACTTGACGATTACTCAATAGTCAAGAGTTGTTTACCACGAACCACATCTACATCGAAGGTGCCAAGTTTAGCGATAATGTAATTCCTAAGATCTGAATTCATAGACTTTCGATCTAGATGTGCTATCACTTGTGCCTTTGGACGAGCCACCCTCATGGACAGAATGGCTGCTCGGAGAACCTTGTCAAAATTATCGAGAGACGCATCCTCATCGGTATCAGGCAGCGAGTATGATGGAAGTATGTGCCCTACAAGTTCATTTGATCTGATTAGTATGTCTCTGTGTCGAGGTGCGTAGTGCCCACCCCCTATACATAGAATCCAACGTTTCCTCGGATCCGGCGCCTTACTGGAGAGGTTTTCAGTGATGATTTCAGCCCATATAGAGGCTAAGTTCGAGTCGGTCCATTCTTTGTCTGAGGATCCGATTTCAACATACATGGTCGGGAGGGACATTACTGGTCCGTGATGTGTCGCCTCCAATGTCAAATCGAATTTGGATAAATTAGGCTCCAGAGCACCTTTCCGGACTATAGCTCTGAGAAAAGAGGCCATGCGTGGGTTCGGGGGTACAAGCGTACCATACACTCCCCCTGATCTTCCTTCTTCGCCCATTTCTTGACCGGTTGGGACGCCTATCGGATGAACGGTCATAGCAGGGACTTCTGAACTCGAAACGTGCTTTGAGAGGACTATGATATCGTCGATATTCTTGTTGATCAAATCCATGTGTAACTTGCCAATGTTATCGCTTCTGACATGTATCTCATTGACAAGGAGCATGTGAACGTCTATTTTTGTGTTGATTAGCAAATCCCCCAGAGGAGAGGGGGCCGATTCCCACGTATGCGACTCAACCATGGCCTGGTGAAGTGTCAATGAAGCAGAATCTGCCTTGGACGCCAAAATTAGGGTCGTCATCAATATGGGCATGCTGTTTCGTGTATTAGTAATTAAGCGCAGGTTGAACTGCCTCCACCTCGACGCATGTGCATGCTGCCAGTCACGCCTCTGCGCGTACACGACCATCAGGATGCTTCCATAGTGGTGGGGACGGACGGGGGTTTGATTGGGTTGAACAAAAAGGGACAGGTTACAGATGTTCTCCGACCAATGTCGAATCCAATATCGTCATCGGTTCTTCTTGATGGGCACCTTATTGCATCATGGAACCTGTATGATGTTGATGCGGCATCGTACATGGGGCTAATCCCTACAAAATTCTTTGTTGATTTCAGAGGGACTTCTGAAATGAGTCGCGAAAGAGATGTGGGTGAAGGGCCTGAAGGCGCCACCTGGTGGAGGAAGCTCGAAGGAACGGTTGAGTCGATGGGCGGGGCAGAGAACCAATTCGTGTTCGCTATAACTGGCATGGGGATATACTCAATGGACTTCAAAACAGATGATGATGTAGCAAGTGTGAGTGAATTCTGGAGGGTTCATTACCCGACATGGTCTCTATCTTCCGGGTCGGAAATCCGGGATCGTATTGCATCGATATTGATTACCGAATCAGGAGTATTGTTGCTATCAGAGGGAGGGGAATGGATCTTATTATCTGCTGAAAAGGGTGATGAATTGGACAGAGGTTTTCTTAATCTCCGGAATCCGGTCTATCGTGCTGTGCACTCGAATGGATTTGGAACCATGGTCATGACGCGTGGCAGGGAGATCGCGCTAATGGATTGTAATCGGAGCCGGATTGACCGTATAAGAAAAATTCCTGGTCCCGTGCTTGACGCTCATGCTGATGGCAGGGAGTGGAAATGGACAGGATGGCGTCACGATGGCTCATTCAAGAATGGTCAATTGGTAATCCGAATGAGATCAGAAATAGGGGTTGGCATGCTAGGAGTGGACAGATGCATATGCAACGACGGCGCTATCGACCGATGGGAAGGTTATTCCTCTGAATCGGAAGTGGTGTAGCCACACTTTCCGCATGACCACCTGTCTGAGTGGCGAGCTAAGAAGATGCCCTCGCCACAAGAAGGGTGTGGACAAAAGGGTGCTTTTCTAACTAGCTTCCCTCCATCAATGGAGTACTTACTGTGCCTTGAATTTGGATTTGGTTTACCGTCTGACATGATATCTACTCCGTTGATTCCTCAGACTCAGATGGTGATTCTCCGAACAGGTCTTTGTGCCTTGCACTTACGTAGCCAGGTTCCATAGATGCAGACTCAGCACTCGAGTAAATTAGTGCAATGCCTTCTGTACGACCCTTTCCGAAAACGGTCCTAACATCCTTGATGTATGTGAGCTCCTTCTTCGCATTTGGCTCAGATTTTGCAGCCGCTTCCACCATCTCTTTTCTGGTCGGAGTTGCTTTCCCTTCATGATTCCAAACAAATCTCATCTCAACCCGATTAAGCAAAGGATTGTCTTTCCTATCAATGATTTCCATACGAATACCTCAGCGAATATTGACTTTCAGAGCATAGGCCCCGGAAGCAGTAACATTGAGTCGGCGTGCGACTTCAGATCTAGATGGGTCGAGTATGATGACGTACCCTTGCCAATCAGTTGTGACAGGGGCGTTTGGACAGGACATGCATTGAACTGGATCATTCTTTTTCTCGGGATCCGGGAGAATGCGATTGCACTCGCCGCAAGCGAATGGTTGCTTTGGCATGTTCACTCATCCCCCTCAATCCACTGATGTGCTCCAAGACCAGCCATCTTGCAGTTGAGTCCTATTTTGCTTGAACGAGGGTCGTTCTGATTAATCGCCTTGGATACAATTCTAGACCTTACATTCGTCCCAACTTCTATGAGTTTGCCAGATTTCGCACCCTCTATTCTTCTTTCAGCTGGATTCACATTAATCGGCTCATCCAGAATCTGCGACTTGTGAAGGAGTGCCTCTATGGGTCCTATCCTGACGAACGCCCCGTACTCAGATATCTCTGAGACTGCTCCATCAACTATCTCATTTGTCTCCATCGTGAACAGAAGAGCCCGAAACCTCACCCTCTGGTAGATAGCGCCATCACCGTGGATAATCTTCCCACGGCCAAGGGTCTCATGATCGAAAGTTAGCAATACATAGTTCTCATCTTCATCGAATTGTCCCTCAAATGCCTGGTGAGCGAGCTCATCAATGTGTTCCTCTAGCTTCCGCCCTCGACGGATATACTCTGCAGGGATACGAATGGTATCTTCCTTGGTAATTAGGGTGTACATAGTTCCACGTCCGCTTGTCGGGACGCTCCTCGGCCTAGGCCGCCGGAAGGTTCCCGTCCTTCACAGGCGCAGCCTCTGGAGAAGATCCCGATGTCCGGGCGGAACCGGCGGGGGCTATAAGCGCGATGGATATTATGTGGTTTCCGTTGTTATGTTGATGAGCATCAATCGTGACATAGGCCGATCGACTTGGGCGAACGTTCAAGATGGCTGCGAATCGGTTTGACACGTGGATATCAGGGGCGCTGGTTTTCGACCTAGTGCTAAAGCCGTGCTAGTTGTCATACTTCTTCAAGCGTCATTGATGCTGCCATTGACCGAGAGAAGTTTGGAATCAATCACTCCATTAGGGGATGAGAAGGCCATTTCGCCTCTTGAAAGCCCCCCGTGGTACAACTATCCTGAATTGCCTGTTTGGGAACAATTCGGGCAGAATCCAAATCGATTGCCGGTTACTGCAAGCCATGGCCCAGATGGTGGTTCAGTAGGCGGAGACCCAGGGGCTGCACAGAAACTTGACTCCATTACAAATCCCGTGCTTGACTGGACATATGGCTCATACTCTTTGGGCAATGATGCCCTGAGTACTCCAATCGCCAGTCTTGAAAATCAGATAACCGTAGAGGCTGGTGCGGAAGATCGCTGTGGCGGCGACTCTCTATTTGCATTCATTGTTCAACAAGACTCGAATGATCACTCTCACTTGAGAATCATCGAGGGAGAGGATGCTGAAATTGCATGGTCAGTCGATCTTGGCGCTGCAGAACTAGTCAAGAGCAGCCCAGTGTTGACGGATATCAATCAAGATGGTATGCTTGAGGTGTTGGTAGCATACGATGCGTCGGGTTCGTTAATTTTGAAGGCATATAGCCCACTCCTCGAGTGTGGGATTACTGGTTGGTCTCCAAGCGGCACGCACACAGACGAATTACTTTGGACGTGGTCTGACTCGGATCTTGCAATAAGTAGGCCGAGTCCCTCCCCCTCTGTCTCAATCTCCGGCCACCGGCCAACCACTCAGGTCCTTCTGGCTGACGTCGATACTGATGAATTGCATGAAGCGATTATCGCCGTCTGGAATGAGGCTGAAGAAAGAATTGAGGTCATTGCATTGAATCTCGAGATGTCTGCTCCATCGGACCCATTATGGACAGCCGTTCTAGATCAAGGTACTCACCCATCGGACCCGGCTTATGTTCAAACTGATTCGAACACGGGGTATGTCCTAATCACAACGACGGATTCATCCACGGGAGCAATATGGCTCTGGAAGTTAGATGGATCTAATGGAAACGAAGCCTGGTCTCCTAGAACAATGAGTAATACTGATGGCGACACCAATGTTCCACATCTCAGACTCCCTGGCCCCGTACTATCAAATTTAGACTCGGACTCTGCATTGGAAGTCATAGTCACCATACCAACAGATCTCGGTGGGACAGGAAATGCAGATGGAGCGGAATTCCGTGCTCTTGAGGTGACTGACGGCCAGACAGAACTGTGGTCCGTCAATGCAATTGACGGGTATGCAGATGCGCCGCCGCTTCCAGTGGATACAGATCATGACGGCATATTCGACCATCTCTGCTGGGTGACTTGGACCATGACCAGCGAAAGCTTCACTCAAGAACGATCAGGATTTACGGGATGTCATGACGTCAATCAAACAATTCCAGCACTCGAATGGTCTCGAAATCTCGATTTAGTCAATTCAGAAGGAGTGCTCAATGACGAGATTGCGGTGGCGCCGCCGGCAGTAATGGATATCAACAACAATGGTCCCCCCGAGTTAATTATTGCTTTTGGGAGGGGACTTCACGCATTCGATGGTGCTAGTGGTTCGCCGAGTGGTGCGGATTCTAATTGGTCTGAGCCGATAGAAGTCCCCCATAGAACTTGGTCAGAAGTGGTTTTTGCAGACATGAACGGGGATGCGACATATGATGCGGTCTTGGGAACTGTCTCAGTGTCTGAAGGGAATATAGACATCCGCCCACTTAACGATGGGAGGAGCATCATATTCGATCCGTCAGAACCCGATCCAGGAGAAGATATCTACATCACCGCGTTCTATGAAAACTCAGGCAACATGCCATCGGATGAAAGCGTAGATGCGATCCTATATGCAAATGGGATAGAGATTGCCAGACATCGTGCAGAACCTATGGACCCCACAGCCCCGACAGGAGAAGGCTCCGATGCATCATTTCAGGCCACGTGGTCAGGAGGACTTGGGAATCATGCATTCAGATTGGTTCTTGATCCCGATCGCAACCTTTCCCAGAGTCGGACAGACAATGACATTTTCGAGACAACACTGTCGATAGTTCCAGCGCACAATGCCTCAATACTAATTCCATCGGCCCCTACCAGAGTCGACCCGGGTGGCTCATCAGAAGTATCGCCCACAGTCATTTCAACAGGTCGTGATGAGGGTGTGTGGACACTCACAGTTGATGGCGATGGGCTTCCTGAAGGCTGGTCATGGACCGACCAAACCCCTGGGGGCCTCGAAGGTGTTCTGATAGAGTCGGGAACATACTGGAGTCCAGTCATCCACATATCAGCTCCAGAATCAGCTACAGGAGATGCAGAAGGACATCTCGCGTTGTCATTGACTCTAGATTCCGATACGCAGGTAGAGATTTCAGCCATACTACCTGTCGAAGCGAATCGAACACGCGGGCTGTCGGTCCTCGGGCCCGAAGGATTGCCCATGTCGCAAGGTTTCGGTTTTTCAGGCGGTAGTGCTGTGGCCTGGATATTGGTTGAAAATCTGGGTAATGCGGTTGAAGATCAGGTACTGCTTTCTTGGGCGTCTACGGAATGGGGCGATGATCTCAGACTACAAGACCCTTCGACTGAGGAAGAGATGATTGTTCTGAATCTTGAACCCTACTCGGAGACTGAAATACATGCAGTACTTGACGTGCCAGTTGGTGCCGCTCAGGGGGAAAATGTCTCCACCACATTACAACTATGCATAGGCCAGGGAGATGAGCAAACGTGTGACAGCATAGATCTGACGTTCACTTCCGCAATGATCGTAGTTGAACCACCCCATAGGAGAATGATTCCAGGCACGGCAAACTACACTGTGAAGGCCAAATTAGCAAGCGGGGTGACTAGTCTCAATTGGTCGCTTTCCGATATTGGGATGTCGGCACCCGGGTGGGAATGGACCTCTTCCAATGATGGGGACCTGTCTGTAGACGGGGATAGGATGGAAATTAGTGGGGCATCGGAAGCTATACTCGAGGGTGTTTTAGAAGTTCGACAAGTAGCCTTGTTGCAATACATACAACCCGGTTTCCACAAATATGAGGGGGAGTCATATGAAGAATCTGAAGCGCACATATCGTTCACACTAGAAATCCTACAAGAGCACAGAGCATCCCTGGAGTTGGCAGACCCACAGGACGGAGAAGATATGTCTATCGAAGTAGACACCCCCTACAATTCGATGCTCAGGATGCGTAATTCGGGCAATGGGGACGATCAGTACTCTCTTTCATGGGAAGCGTCTTTTGTAGATGGGGATGTAACTGAGGGCTTACTGGTAAGTTTGGCTTTAACTGAAGTTGCCCTTGGGCCTGGTGAACTCCAAGCGGTGCCGATTTCAATAACCATAGAAGAGGGAACTGAGGCACAGAGGCCCATTGAAGTTAAGATTTTCATGGAATCCAATATAGATCCTGAGGCTGGAGATTTCGTAACCTACCATATATCCGCACTTCAAGATAGGTCATGGGATTTACTCTCACTTACCTCCGATGGCAAAGAATCGGCGAATCGGCGCCTGCTAGCTGACCCAGGCGACATAGTAAACCTTGTTTTGTCAGTGAGGAACAGCGGTAATTATGCAGATAGTCTCAGCCTTGTTCCTACTGTTTCTGTAGATGGTTCTGAAATAGAAAATTGGATACAGGTGTACAACTCGATAACTCAAATCGACGTAGGAAATACATCGGAGATTAATGCCACATTATTCATACCCGGATCGTCAACAAATGGTACGATTGTAGTTGTTGATTTAGAAATTATAGCAGATAATGGCGATCTTATGGGTGTGACCTCGGTTGAATTCGAAATTACAAGGAGATCCGCATGGGGAGCTTCTTTCGGTGGGGCCGACCTCGAGATACCGGTCGGGGGTTCTGAACTGGCGATCGACCTTATTCAGCTCGGAAATGCTCCTTCAATTCCATATCTGACTACACAGGTTGTCGGCCAGAAGGGGTGGTCAGTCATTTCTCCGAATATTTCTGAGGAGATGTCCCCTGGAGAATTACGCAGAGTGATGCTAAATATTACCCCCCCATTAGACGCTGTACATAGCCTAACAGTGGACCTGGTATTGAGAATAAGAGATGCTGACGGGTCAGGTCTTACTGAAATCTCAATACCTGCAAGAGTGGAGGCTAGCAGATCATATTCGATTGTAAGCGTGGAAACTTGGCAAGTGGTGCCTGGGGGCGGCGGTTATCCTCTTGCTTGGGTTGAAAATACAGGTAATGCAGCCTCATCGATTAATTTGACCGTGATCGGTCTCCCAGAAGGATGGGCTGCCGAGGGCCCCTCATCAGTTACCGTTGCTGCAGGTGAACTTCGCGGGTTGCCAATATCGCTGACGCCCTCTCCGGAATGGGATGGGGGGGCCTTTGTTGTGAGGGTGGGTACGAACAATGAAGATAATACACAAGATGAGATGATGTTAGAAGTTGTTTCCTCTAACTCATCCTGGTCAAGAACACCCGTATTCAGCCTGACGATGGGCAGTTCTGCATTGCTAGAGATACACGGAACTGGACCCACATCGAATGTAGTCGACGTTGGTAGTGGAAGTGCATTGCAATGGGATCCCATGGGATTCTGGGTGTTGTCAGACAGTGTCGATGGCATGGGAAGCGTTTTGATTGATGGTTCTGATTCAATCCCATACAGAGTTCAACTAGTTCAGACAACTCCGCGTGCGATAACATGCAGCTTGGGTGGTTTCTACGGCTCGCTTGATGCAGGGTGCTTGATCGGCCCCGGTGGAGATACCCTGTCCCTCAAGGGGATGTTAATTGATGACAATGGGAGGATTGTAGATGATTTGAACGTCTTCCTGCAGGCTGATGAATCTGGATACCTGAACCTAAGTCACGACTCGTGGAGTCCAGAACCTGGCGTGAAGGCAGTATCTGTCCGAATATATGACGAGTTTGGGAGATTGGTGATGGTCAAACATACTGATATCTCGGTCAGATATTCTGATTACTGGAATCTTGCAATTATAGGCTTAGAGCTTGATCCTCCTGCCTATGATCCGGATAGTGAAACTCAGAGAATTCGAGTGCTAATCTCAAGAGAGGGGCTTCAATCCTACGACGGGCTAGACTGCAGAGTCGTCCTTCAGGCACCGGGCGTGGATGACAGGGTGCATATCATCGATGTTGCAGGCACCTATGCGCCCGAGCCCCTCATCGAAAGGCCTGGATCGCTGGATGATGGGATCGAGGTTAGTGTGAGGCTCTCGTGTTCATTCCCGTGGGATGGAGACTCAGATTCTTCAGATGATGTCTCTAGAATTATCCTCGCTGGCGCGGCTGGGTCGAGTACCCGATCAGAGGATTTCAGAACGGGCGCGATAGCAGCCATCCTCGTCATAGTTCTCGGTGGCGTGATTATCGCAAGCAGGCGTTCGAGATCTCAACAAAGAGATCTTGAGGAAATGGCAAAGAGGATACTAGAGGAAAGAGCCGCGCGCATGAAACCTGCAAAGGAGGTCGTCGCCCCTGTACGGCAAAGAATCGCAAAAGTAGCTGAAGAAATTGCGCCGCCCAGTCCGGGAGAAGTCGTGGACCGTGAAGTGAACAAAGTGCCTAACGATGTTAAGCCGGATGAAGACAACCTTGATGAATTTGAAAGACGGCTTAATCGACTAGGCCGATGAGGGATTTTCCATGAGCAAGTACATTCCGATATCAGGATTCCATACTTTCGACCCGATCCGTAATGATCCCGAGGGAGTCATCGATGCGATTCTCGCATCCATGGCTGGCGACCACAGAGATCTCAAGGGGATGGCCTCGGATGTCTCTGAGATAAGGGGCCTGGTTGAAGGAGTTCCGTCTCAAGTGGATAAGGCTACTCTCCTCTTCCTTTCATGCGTTGATTGGGAAGCAATCCAAGGCTCTGCTGCTGAGTCAATGGACAGTGGCAAGGGCTCCAAGGAAAAGTTGGGTAGATGGCCTACCGAGGATGGCAATGCGATAGCCTACCTGATCGAGAATAGCACTTCCAAAAAAACCACGCTGCATGAGTTACTTGCAAAGCTCACATTGGGTCTGAATCCCGAGTTTCTTGGGGAGGAGGGTTTTGATCTAGGTAAAATGGGTCTGGAGTTGTTGGGGTGGGTCACTGCTGATGAAGTGAAAGAACTCCGAAGGGAGATAACCCGCGGATTGTGGGCCGTCAAAGCTGATGAGCCGTTTGACGGAGGCGTCCAAGATGGTTTCAGGCACCTATCAGTCATACTCAATGGAGCAGAAAAACGAGGTCTTGGCCTCTTAATGAGGCGACATTCCTAGAATGTCTGGCCGGTTAGACGCTCGTACATAGACGCGTACAAAAATGCAGTTTCGTCGATAATTGGCTGTGGCAACTGAGGAATAGGCGGTTCATCTGATCCAGAATCTCGTGCTACTTTCAACTCAGCATGATGTCCGGTTGATATGTAGTGTTGGCGCACTGCTTCTTTCGAGAGTTGAACGATTCTGCCCTCCTCGAAGGCTTCTAAGTCCCACCATCTGTCTTCATCCAGAGTTCCGAATGAGTCAACAAGAACTGGAACTCTCCCTGGGCCCAAAGCGAACTCTTTCTTACCATCAACATGGATTAGCCCCCTCTTTCCAACCTCTTCTTGAATCAGATTATCAATCTCTAGAACGATTCCAAGAATATCGTCCAATTCTTCAGGACGTAGGTTGGATATCTCCAATGCCTCTTCCCTCTCCAAGTTTCGATCGAACGCCTCGAACTTAGTGGATACCTCCAGGAAGGGTTCAGGAAGCTTGACTCCCTCGTGTACTTGAGAAGAGTCTTGGAAGCCCAACTGCTCGGGTGTTAAATCTCCCCGCTTAAATCTCCTCCATGCCGTGCCTGCAAGGTAGTGCCGGCAAATCACTTCCAGTGGGACGAATACGTTTTCCCTACTCCTGTCAATTGCGCCTGGCTCCCTAACTACGTCGAATCGTCTTGCAATTAACCTATCAGGAGCATTCATCTCAATCACATGAGTATCGCATATGCCTCTCTGATTTACCAAATCAAACCAATAACACGAGGTTCTGTTAAGCGACTCTCCTTTTCTCGGAATTAGACTTGGTATAATCTGGTCAAACACAGAAATCTGATCAGTGTATCGAAATTCGATTAAATCTGAGTCATCTGTCGACCAAACTTGCTTAACTTTTCCACGATACAACATCTCTGACATGACCGGTGGCCCCCGTGGAAGGCGAATGAACATTGCCGGTATCTCGTGGCGTCGATGCAGCCGGATGTAGATTGTTTCCCAATCAGATGAGTCCTTGTGCTTCCATTGCCTCTGCGACTTTGAGGAAGCCGGCAATGTTTGCTCCAGCGACATAATTGCCTTCCATGCCGTACTTTGCCGCTGTGTCTGCAGCATTTCGATGGATATTGGCCATTATCTCCTCAAGCCTGCGATCTACTTCTTCCCTGGTCCAGTTCAACCTTAGGCTATTCTGACTCATCTCGAGGCCGGAAGTAGCAACTCCCCCTGCATTGGAAGCCTTTCCGGGTGCGAATAGTAGACCATTCTCATGGAAGCACTCCACGGCCTCGGGCGTGCAGGGCATGTTAGCGCCTTCCGCTACTGCAATGCAACCATTATCGACAAGCATTCTGGCTTCTTCCCCATTAATCTCGTTCTGAGTGGCGCACGGTAGCGCGATATCTGCATCTACCCCCCAAAGGCCGTTTAGATTGGGCTCTGGCTTTGATTCTGTATAATCGCAACCAAAATGTTCTGCATACTCCTTAATCCGACCCCTTCTTACGTTCTTGAGGTCCATGACCCATCCAAGCTTCTCCCTATCTATCCCATTGGAATCGTGTATGAATCCTGAGCTGTCAGAGAGTGTGACTGGCTTCCCCCCTAAATCTAGAACCTTTTCAGCTGCAAACTGGGCGACATTTCCGGAACCGGATATTGCAACCTTAGCACCATCGAAAGACTTGTTTTTTGTTGCTAGCATCTCTCTTGCAAAGTAGACTGTACCATACCCTGTGGCTTCAGGCCGTATCAAGGAGCCCCCGTATGACAAGCCCTTACCAGTAAGCACGCCAGTAAACTCATTGGCCAATTTCCGGTACATTCCGAAGAGGAATCCGATCTCTCTTCCCCCGACACCTATATCTCCTGCTGGGACGTCGAGATTCGCACCGATATGCCTCCAAAGTTCCATCATGAAAGATTGGCAGAATCTCCTTACTTCACTATCTGACCTTCCTTTTGGATTGAAGTCTGAGCCGCCTTTCCCGCCACCCATTGGGAGACCTGTCAAGCTGTTCTTGAATACCTGCTCGAATGCAAGAAACTTGAGTATGGATTGATTCACGCTTGGGTGGAATCTAAGACCCCCTTTGTATGGCCCTATAGCACCATTCATCTGGATTCTAAAACCCCTGTTAACATGTAAATTTCCTTCATCGTCATACCAAGGTACTCTGAATTGAATTATCCTATCAGGCTCAACAATCGACTTGACCACTGGGAGATAATCGGGATGTTGATCGATTACTGGGCCGAGGCTGTCGAGCACCTCATCAACTGCCTGATGGAATTCAGGTTGATCAGGGTCTCTCGCGATTACGCCATCATAAACTTCCTTCATTTTCGGATGCATGTTCAAACACCTGTTGTCTAACGGTTCCTGATCTCGGGACCTACGCTGTCGCGGACTCAAACACCCCTTTTGAATAGTCCTCAAGAATAGGGAGCTAAAGTTTACGACTTCAAATGTAAATCAAACAATTCGGAAACTCTGGATTCATTCCCAGGGACAGTCATGACATAGGCCGCGGCTTGGCTGACCTGCCGGCGCTTCAGAGCATCTGCTATAGGAGTATGATCTTTCAACCACCTGGTTCGACCATCATCCCCTAAAACGCGAATATCCACCTGACTCATTCTCGGCTCGGATAACAGGAGTTTCACGCTTGGTACGTCAACTGCGACATATCCTTGTTCCAAACCTGCCTTTGTGGCGATATCATCTTCGATAGATCGGCGGTGATCTGTATCTGTTGCTATCCTCACTAAACTGTCTATTTGCTCGTTACTCAAATCATCCCGCCTGTATGTCGATGCTACCTTGAACAATCTACGATACTTGAGTCTGGTCAGGATGTCTCTCGCATAGCCTCCTGCTGCATCGAGATCCGCCCATATCTCTGAGTCGACCTTCCTTTGCATCTCTTCTGCTCCAGGGAGTGAATCTTCACTCCGCTCGACTGCTCTGGAAAGCATTACCTCCGTGACTCTAGTCACCCTGTGGAAGTAGACTGCGCTATACATCAGTCCACGAGCCATGAGCATCCCCTCTAATGCAGCTAATCCACCTTCATCGACTGCGATATTCCCCCCACTTCTTCTTAGTGATCTAATGAGCCTTCTATGGTCTATCGATCCATGTCGGACTCCAGTAAAATGGGCGTCTCTGAGTAGGTAATCGATCTGATCACAATCTACAGGCCCATGGACCATATTCGCAAGAGTGACATCCTCGGAAACAAATTCAGAGCTGCCTTCATTCCAGTCGAAGAGGCTTCTTTCCGTACCTGATGCGTCGGGCCCCCTGATCAAACTGGAGACTTCCTTTGGATTCATGTCATGACGTTCGAGGATTTCAGGTATGGACGGTCGAGGGCCGACCGAAGATTTTTCTGAATCTGTGACAACATCGTATGATCCAGTGATTATCCCCTCTGTGATGCTCATGTGGTCTTTACCGCCTCTGCTATGCAGGATATGCTCTAGCGTGTGTGAGTAGGGGCCATGGCCAACGTCATGTAGCATACCTGCAACTTGGACAACCTCTTTCTCATGCTCATCCAGACCCATTGATTCAGACATCATTCCACCCACATGGGAAACGCCCAGAGAATGTTCGAAACGTGTATGGTGTGCCCCGGGAAATACGAGATGAGCAAGACCAAGTTGCTTGATATGGCTGAGTTTGTTTACCTCTGGGGTGGCAAGGAGTTCTTCCCTCACGCCGCCTATTGAAAAATCGCCGTGTATGGCGTCATTGATCACCTTCACATGTCATCGTACAATGTCTGACACTTCAATCCAATCATTAAACGGCCCACATATTGTTTTACATTTGTATTACAATTGTGATACATTGATATACCGGCCGTGGTTCTGGCTGAACACGATAGACATGCCCGCTCCGACTGCCCTCATCTCACTCAGGCTCTCAGAAGAGCAGATAATGAGTCTAGATCAGAGGGTTGGAACGGATGGTTTCAGAAACCGGTCAGATGTTGTTCGTGAATCAGTTCGCCGATTTCTAGCAACGACAGATATCTCCTCTCAGACGGTTGAGTTGAAGATAGGAGCAGATTTGTCCACAAGTCTAAATCGATTCTGTGCACTTAGAGGAGAGGATTTCGCAAGTGTCTTACAATCAGGGGCCAGATTATACATGCAGAGGGAGATTGCAGCGTCTAACGATCTTGACAGGGCTATTGAAGCCCGTATCGAGGATGTCACAAGTCACCAAGATGATGATTCGCTAACACCATGAGGTGGAGACAATGAGTGGGGATGGGATGCACTCGGATGTCGTGGGGGGGCGTGTAAATCGCCCCTCCACACCCACAAATTGTATGGATAACATAGTTCGGCGTGCTCTTGATGATTCTGAACTCCCGAAGTCTAATTCCGGGCCATGGCGCTCCGTCGATATGAGCAAATACTGTTGATGGAGCATCTTGTTCCAAGGCCAATCTTCTTGGTCGGCCGAATAAGCACGTCAGAATGTGAAGGGAACTTCCTCTGCACCATGGATGCGATATTTTGCCCATGAAGAGGCTCGTGATCAACAAAGGGAGTTCATGGAGGCTTCCGCTGAAACCCTTCTCGAAGGCCATACAATTATCGCGGAGGCACCGACGGGACTTGGGAAAACTGCAGCTGTTATTGCTGCTTCAGTCTATGCGTCAAGACACTCGGAAAGTGTTTCTAAAATTCTTTTTCTCACAGGGAGACAGAGTCAGCACAGAATAGTAGTTGATACGATCCTTAGCCTGAATAGCCGGCTTCCACCTGAAGTGCCTAAAGTCTCAGTTGTGGATTTAATTGGTCGAGAATCGATGTGTGGAAAGTTGGATATGCAGAGGCAATGCTATTGCGAGGAGGCTACATCCTCTCAAGCTTTAGGCTCTAGAAGATCAAGACTAAGACAATGGATTAGGGATCATCCGAGGCATGTAGAAGATACGATACAGAGAGGACGTGCAGAAGGCACTTGCCCATATCACTGCTCAATCGAAGCCGCTAGAGATGCTGAAATCATAGTGATGGATTATAATCACGTATTTGTGGAATCTGTAAGTCGCTCTTCGCTATCATCAATGTCTGTGGATCTCGATTCATCGATACTGATCGTAGATGAGGCGCATAATCTACCAGACAGGATAAGGATGGGGTTGGAACTCAGACTTACAAAGAAAATGGTGAATGCTGCTAGATTCGAAATGGAGGAGCATGAAGAGTCCTCAGAACGTGATGGTGCATCTGATGATGAGCTCCTGAAAATAGGGTCATCAATCGCATCTATGAGGAGGTTAGGGGACGAGATAGAGAGATGGATGTCGGCTGGAATAAAGAGGCTAGATGAGAATGAAGAGAAGGACATGCTCGTAAGTTCATCAGAACTCCTTCGAGTTTTCCGCTCTTCACTTTCATCTTCTCTAGATGGTGATGGATGGGAAAAAGGGATGTCTAGGCTGATGAAGATTCTAGCCGAGGTACGTGTGGAACAGAGTGATGAAGAAGAAGATACCGAGACATCTTGCAGCAGACTTTACTCATTTCTTGATATCTTATCCAGATTTGAATCGTCAGATGCCATGGCCTTGGTTTTGGATCTTCTTGCAGATGAAGGACGAGTTACAAGTTGCCTCTTGGACCCATCAGTAGTTTCGTCCGATTTAATATCTGGATGCGCAGGTTCGATATTGATGTCAGGAACATTGTATCCCACCTCAATGTATGTTGATACGCTAGGAATAGATCCTGATTCTTCTGTCGCGATGGCTTACTCATCTCCCTTTTCCCCCGACAGACGACCGGCGATTATTGCTTCTGATGTGACTACCCGATACGCAGAACGTGGAGAGATCAACACGAAAAAAATTCGGGACCACATTAGATCTGTTCTCGATTCTACGCCAGGAAACGTTGCAGTATTCACAACTAGCTATGGAATCTTGAACGATATCCTGGAAAATAGAAGCTGGGTGAACAAATCATTCAGGATAAAGGAAGAAGACCCGGAAATGAGGAAGAGCGATGTTTCCAGAGTCCTCAAAAGTTTAGAGGGCGGAAATGGTAAGAACGTACTTTTCGGAGTAATGGGCGGGCGTTTTTCTGAAGGCGTTGACTATTCAGGGGGCGTGCTCTCCGCAGCAGTCTGTGTTGGTTTGCCTTTGCCGCCCCCTTCATCACGACAGCGCGCTACCTTGGATTACATGTCTCAGAGATTTGGACGCGAGAAGGGATGGAGATATGCGGCTGGGCAGCCGGCTGTAAATTCGGTACTTCAAGCAATGGGACGGCCAATAAGGAAGGAAGAAGATAGGGCTATTCTTGTTATGCTCGAGAAACGTTTCGGCGATAGGACTTACTCCAGACTTCTCCCTGACAGCCTAGTAACTATTCCCTGTGCTGATTCGGATATGACTGGACGGTTATCAAAGAGGTTTTTCACAAGATATCCGTAACATTAAGTTCATGTCACCCCCTTCTGTGCTGACATCATGGAGTGGTTGGCAATCGATATCAATGTGACTTCCGAATCCGGCCTAGAGAATGGACTAACTGGGAAAGGTTTGGAAGTTACCGCAGAGGAATGCCATACATCATTCATGGCACAATCTGCGCTTCGAGAGGCCAGATGGTATCACGAAAATTCAATTCCTCTTACGATCGATTCCATGCCTCGGGAGAATGATGGTGCTCGATTGATAGAAGGGAAGGGGCTTTCCCTTAATCTAGATGGAATCGGAGACATAGAAGTTCTCCATAGAAAATCAAATTCGGGGATAGAGATTCTGGTTAAGGCCGAAGGAGAACATCTTGCATTGATGCGGCATCATGATGCGTCTGCCTTAGCGGCTGCCGTATTGAGCAGAGGGAAGCTGGGCCTTTCATTCGAATGATTCGTCAGACTTCTTCCTCGATGAGTTCCGCACTTCTTCCAGGGACATCCCTCAATTCATCTATTGCTCTTAGTACATCAGCCAACGCCGCCTTAGCACGGCTACGTTCAGAATCGCCAAGTTCGTGAGAGGAGTATCTTGCTTCCTCGAAAACGCGATCCAGTGAAACCAAGGCTTCCTCGCGTATGGGAAGCGCTCGACGAACGGCTGCTTCAAACTCCCTCACTGTTTCAAAATCTCTCCTGAGGAATCCTCTCTTCTGGAGAACTGAAACTAAGCTCTGATAACAATTGAAGATGGCTTCCCTAATTTCGTCTCCAGCTGCAAGAAGTTCTGCAGCATATCCGAAAATATTAGAGAATTCTTTGAGTCTCTTCGACCTTCTTCTCCTGACCAAGACCATTCCAACTAGCAATAGCATTGCAGATATCGCTACGATAGCTATGGCCTGGTCTGTGAATAAAGGCGCGTCTTCGACAAAGTAAGTGACATTAAGTCCGCCATGGGCGACTGTGAGCCAAATCCTGTCTTGTGGGTCAATGATTTCGGAGTCCGTCGAGAACTCGATGCCCAAATCACCCCAGATATTCTCTTCTGAGAATGCCGGAACTGGATCTTCTGTTGTGAATGAATAATCAGAAACCCCGTCGATGTCTGTTGATTTTGTGACGGAGAATAAAGTATTGTTACTGTTCGTCAGCATAGCCGTTATTGCAACCCCCTCTACAGGGGCACCGGTATCCTGCGCCGTGACTATCGTACGCCCTTCGATTAATCTGTTACCATCGACGATTATGAATGAAGATGGGTCGAACTGGAAGGTTACTTGGACGCGCATGAGTATGGTGTGATTCGAACTCCCCTCATTGAGGTATGATGAGACAGGGGGGGCGACCTCTATTGTCATCTCGAGATAGCCTGCGCGATAGTAATCAAGAGCAGGTGCTTCAATCACAAAATGCCCCGTGGATTCATCCCATGAAATTGTGGAGGGTCGTGATTGTCCCTCCCACCCGAGAGTGATGTCGACATTACTCACTATCTCTGAGGACCCGCCAACCTCGAGCACTCTTCCCTCAATTCTTATCGGATTATTCGGATCACTTCTGATCACGCTAGCATCCGACCATATGATTTGTACATCGATATCAGCACGGGTTAACACTGTTGTATTAGACACGGAGGGCAGGTACAACTCTTCCCCGTCGAATGATACAGATAGCCCATGTTCGCCCCTTTGGAGGGAAGATTCGACAGGAATATCGAATGAGAATATGCCACTTGCACCCACAGCGGTGGATAGGATTTGTTCCCCATCAAGGGAGATGTGGACTATTCGGCCTTCGAGTCCTGGGGCTCCGATAGTATCGTCATCATACAATCTTCCAACGAGTTCCCACGTACCCCCGCGAGTCACCGAGGGCTGCTCTATCTGAAGTGATATTGCAGTGTGATACGCGATCGAGAGTGTTTGTTCGACACTAGAGGATCGGTAGTATCCCTGCTGAGGGGCCACGGCGACGATAGAATGGTTCCCGACGGTCAGTGCTTCAGGGATATTCCAAAGAATCTCCCATGAGCCATTTTCATCCGATAGAGTTACTCCAATGAATACATCATCCACCATTATTTCTATGGTATGATTCTCCAAGAATCCACCAGGTAGATTGTCTTTAACGGACCCTCTTATCGATATCTGATCCCCCACCGCAGCAGGGGGGATCACATCCATCGAGATGATCGTAGGAGCGTAAACGGTGAAAACTGTGCTACCATCAGAAGGAAGTACAAACACCTCTCCGAGGAAGGCTGCACGCACAACTCTTGGGCCGAGCGGCATGTCGGATGGAATTGGAAGATAGACTGAGAAGTTGCCTTCCTGGTCGGCAACGGCATCTGTCACGAAATTACCTTCGATAGAAATGGAGACGGTCCTGCCGGGGAGTACCCTGCCTATGCCATCAGTGATGCGTCCTTCGATCAAGAGCAGGTCGTTTCTATCTACAGATGATGGAGGGGTGACGATAATGACCTGCGATGTCTGTGTGGCGTTATATTCAGAAGTATCTGTGGAGGGGAGATAAAATTCAGGGTTGAGTGAATCCCCTTGACCCATGGGGTCGACCCAAGTGAATCCTCCAAGGAAGTTTACTGTAGCATTATGGGACCCATAATCGACGTCCAGGGGCATGGGGACGGTGATTGCCCACGCGCCAGTAGTTGCATTAGTCAAAACTGTGAATTCGGGGCCCATGTCTATTCCATCGATTGAGAGTCGTACCAGTCCGGAAGAAGGCAAGGCCGATTCGATAAGCGGCATGCCATGCTCATCAAGGAGAGTTCCTGCAAGAGTGATGGCCTCACCCGCGATCCCCGTCCCAGATACAGACGTTATGGCGAGGACTGTCGGAGCCAGTATCACGACACGCGTCGTATCTGTGCTACTTGCCAAACCAGTGGTGCCAGCGAGTCCGTTAAAGGAGGCGGAGACATCCATGAAGCCTGCGACGCGGTTTTCGTCAACCGTAAAGGAATAACTGGCAATACCATTTTCATTAGTTAATGATGTTCCATTGAACACCCCGTCGACGGAGAAGGAAATTGAAGACTGGGGGACAGGGGCCCCCGTATTATCGGTCAGGGATACATTCACTGTAACATCATCTCCTCGGACGGTTCTCTCATCGGGATCTAGATCCGAAGGTACAAGGATGAATGTTGCAGTGAACCCCCTGCTATCGAAAGTTGCGGAGCCACTGCTTTCCGTGAAGTACGAGATTGCTGGCAGGTATGTGGCCTCTACCAGATGAGTTCCGCGGGGAATGTCGGCATCCAGTGCCATCCTGACTGTCCAGGATCCGTTTGGCGCTACTGCGAATGAGTTCAATGTGAATCCATCATCAGAGCCGTCGAGTTGAAAATTTAGGCTGAATGAGAGTAAATTGCCTGAACGGTCAGTGATTGTTGAGCCATTGCCGCTGAGTAATGATCCCGTTATCTCGAAGGAGCCGCCTGCCGTTGGGTTGGAGCTTATTGGGTCGACTATTAACTGCGTATTCGACCTCACAGTCACTTTGAATGTGGAGGCGGATGTTGCGAGCAGCGTGGTTGTGCCGTTGAAAAGGAACTCTATCTCTATCAAGCCCAAGGGGTGGTCGCTAGGCACAGTGAACTCGAAGGTGATCGAGCCGTTCGCCTGGGTTAGTTGAGAACTCATCCAGGTGTGGTGGAATCTGGCTACAACATTTGCCTCTTCGATAGGGAGGTCGTCATTAGATTCCTCGACGAGCATGGCGGAGAAGGAAATGGTGCTTCCACGGTCTACAATAGTAGCTAAGCCAGGTTGTATCTGTGTGAATTCTGTGACTCCTACTACCAGTATGTTGTCCGTGCCTGTGGACGTAAGATAGAACGGTGTAGACCCATTTATGATGCTCACTGCAAGTGTCTTGTTGCCACTTTCAATACCGTCTGATTGCGGATCTGTTGGGACAATTATCGTGAAAGAGCCGTTTGGAGAAGTTAGGATGGAAGGGACAAGTAGCTCGCTGTCATCGTTCAAGAACCATACTTGGAGTGCCATTGGGCCACTTACTGAGCGGTTATCGTCGACAGCATCTATGACTCTCCCGGATATTGAGAAGCTTTGTCCTGCTACAACTGAAAGAGGGACTGAATCAATCATTATGCCACTTGCAACTATAACGGCCGCTTCCGTTATGGTTTGGTTCCCCGTTCGCCTTGAGGCGTTCTCCTGATCTATCAAATCCGTCAAATCATCATCGACGACCATTGTTAGATTGAACATACCAGGCGGTATGTCCGCAGGCATGGTGGAATTCAGTAACACTGATCCTTCAGAAGAAGTCGCCTGCGTGATCAAGAGGGTCTCATTGGCGCCACCTAAATCGAGCCACATGGAGACATCCACGTCACTCAAGAGGCTCGAATCTGCAACATCCGACACTATTGCAGTGACTTCGAATGTGGTTCCGGCTACCACTTCAACCTGCTCGGGATTGGCGGATATCACATGCTCCGTCTCAATACCCATTGATTCGAATAAGCTGCCATCGAATGGCACCACGTAATATGGGCCCTTATCCTCTGGGCTTTGGGTGAATGAGAAGGCAATTTGAATCTCATAAACAGACGAAGGAAGATTGACCGGGGTGTTGAATAGGATAGAGAAATTTCCACTAAGAGGATCTATCCAGCCCTGGGTGAGGAGGTTCCATGTCGTATCGGAACCATCAGGCAAGTCATCTTCTAATGGGACTGATATGTCGATGTTTATCGAGGTGTTATTGCCAAGTACAGGCACTGCGAGCAGGGAGTCAGAAAGTGATCCATTGATCCACCCCCCTGTATTTCTGTGGTACCAGTCTCGATCCAATGCCCATGTTACCAGCGCCTCCGCTTGCAAACGATGGTAATTTAATTCTACAAGGGGCTTGAGATATTGCGATCCTGAGTAGTTTAACAGCCACGAATAGTCTCCTGCACCAACATTGGCATTATCGCCAGGAGTCCAGACTATCTGTATCTGAGACTCACTTGATGCCTCTTGGGACCATTCCTGAACTCCGTCGTAATCTAATGAGAAGTTTCCGGGGTATTCCTGTAGAGGTGTGTTGGTGTGATCGGTGAGCTGCACTGAAACGGTAGCCTCGACGCCTCGCAGAGACGGTTCAAGGGCGTACTCTAGTTTCAGGTAACCCAATATTCCAAATTCATCTTCAAATATTTCAAAGTCAGATGCGAACAACCCGTCCGCCTGGTACCTGAATCTTACATCAATTAATCCGGACGGGATGGGTATATCGTTCTCGGAGAAGTTCCACGTGATCTGGAAAGACCCTGCCTGTCCCGACCATGTGGAGTTGTTGAGATACCATGACGTGATAGGAGTAAAGTCTCCAGATGAAGCGGCTGAGCGTATATCCATGAACAGAGTCCCATTCATAGGTTCTGGCGTGGACCCCCTACTCAATGCAGTGCCGTTTATCGAAACATCTTCGTTAATGCCGAGGAGGCTGGAATTGGAGCCCTGGCCTTCTAGCGAGATCAAGAGGTCTGGAGCCAGTGTCACATTCAGTTGGAAATCAACGCCAAGAGGCCTGACATGGGGCGATGTGGATGACAAGTCCAAGCCATCCTCCCTCCAACCTTCGAACCATAATCTGGCGTCAATTGGGCCCAATGGTTCATTCTCGTCTACAGTAACAGGGAATTGAAAGAAGCCTCTGCTGGATACATTTGTGGAAATATTCACTATCCCATTCAAAGTAGTAGTATACTCGAGGAAGACAGTGAACGCAGAGGACCCTGTCAGCTCATCGTCGAACTCGCTCGGATCGGTCAAAACTTGATTCTCCCAAGCGAATATGCCCTCCAGATCTGTTGTAACTCCTGCTCCAACCGGGGGTAATTCAGCAGGTTCTGGACTTGAAATCTGCATTGTCGGGTCGTCTGTGAGATTGAGTCCCCATGTTGAAGACGCGTCTTCGGCTAAACCATCCGAGGCAGTCATAACGAGATACGGAACACTGCCGGATCCAAGTATCTCTATTGCGAACGAGGCCAGTCCTGGACGGGGATAGTCAATCGTAGAAGATGTTGAGTTTAATCTGAACCAACCTGTTTCATTGGTCGTGGTAAAAGAAAATGGATTCAAAGCAGAATCCAGTGGCGGCTCCAAGATTATGCTCTGTGGGATTATATGGGCTCTTATTGGAACATTAGAGGCTGAAGAACCATTTTCCGTGAATATGATCCGACCTTCGAAGAATATCTCCTGTTGACCATTCCTGTCATGATTCCCAACGGTCCTAGAAACATCGACTATCGAAATTGGGGGCGGAGGGGGGCACGCCTCGAATGGCTGCCAACCGAGATCGATTCCACCTAGATTCTCATTAGTCTGAAGATGCGCCTCCACCCACGACGTAAGGTGCCTGCCATAGAACATGAATGATGTGTTATCGGCGTTCTGTGTGCCGTCACTTAGCCCAATTACCTTCCTCGAGGGAATTCCAGCAGTACGTAACATGAGTGCGAAGGTGCTCGAATATTCGTCACATGTTCCGATTCTTGCATCATCTAATATCCATCTCGATATATCGTTTGGACCCCCTATTTGCGATGAGGCATTCTTGAATCCGGATCCTGAAGAGCTCCAATTGAATTGTACAGTTTCGTTCCCATTGACGATGAAATTGGCTATCGCCTCTATCTTCTCCCACGCCGAAAAGGCGCCTGAAGACGAGATAATCTGATTGGTGATCTGAGCAGTTCTGTTGGTATCGTCATTGCTAGGATAGTTGAGTCCAAAAGAACTTGATGCAAACGCGATGGATTCCTGCTTGTATGTATTTGTGATATTATAATCTGGGCTACTTATTGAGAGCGCCGTTACAGATGCATCCTCTACTATGATGTCCCGCGTCGTATTGGTGACATTCATAGTGGCCTCTGGCTCCATTATGGTGCTGATAGTCTGTACATTGTATGGCAAGACTAGATGGCCGCCTGGGGAGCCCAGTCCTTGGAATTGATATGCTACATCCCAGGAAGGGGATATTCCGCCCGACACAGAGACATCGGCTAGGCCTTGAGATATCTCTTGCTCTAACGGGATTTGCGTAAGGCCGTAGAGCGTCTGATTTACGCCCCATGAGCCATTCAGATACTCGTCGAAAGTGTACCACCGGTAGAATGGTGTGATTGACATGTTTGCTGAGGTATCGGTATTGGTGGCTACGAGCAATAATGTATCGGGGGATAAGGAAGAAGATGCATTGAGTGGGTCTAATCCAAGGGCGATCTCCTCTCCATCAGGTATTCCATCGCCGTCGGTGTCCGGATCTAGAGGATCTGTGCCATCCTGCTCTTCATTGAGATCTGGGATGCCGTCCCCATCGGTATCCAGGGGATTCATATCATCTGAAGGATTATTTTGGGGGTTTGTGCCATCGAAATATTCCTGTAAGTCGCTGACGCCCCCTTCATCGGTATCTGAGGCATTCCACAAAGTAATCCACCCATCAAATGATCCGTTAGTCAAATCTATGCTTGCATATGTTAGATCGCATCCCGTTGTATTCTCAAAGTAATCGTTGAGACCATCCGAGTCGGAATCAAGCCTATTAGAGCATGGTTCGCCAGGGATTGTGCCGTCTATCCACACTTCCGTCCAGTCGTCCACCCCATCGCCATCAGTATCGACTAGATTCGGATCGGACATATAGCCGTACGTGGAAAGTATCTCTTCCCAATCTGCAAGTCCGTCGCCATCTGTATCAGCATAATCATCATCACACCACGGATCATTGACTGCTCCTGCAGTATTGTTCCAACACCAAGACCCGTTGTAAACATTGATCCAGACGGTATTATCTGGCGGCATTGGATCAACCTGATCCAGATCAGTGCCAACACTTCTCCCCCAGGTGAATGGAACTCTTGTTCCGTCGTCGAGGATGTAGGCGGCTAACATACCGTTTGGACTTCTCCAGTTGGGTCCTTCGGGAACGCCTTCTGTCGAATTCAATGATATCTGAACAGCTACAGAATCCCAGCTTAGAACTGTTCGATTGACTACTGAACTACTCATGCATGGATCTGTACCATGCATTTCCCCTTCAGTGCCGTCATCCACGCCCCCTGAGTCGGTATCTGCCACGTCCCACTGGGTGCACGTGATATTCTCCATGTAATTTGGAATGCTATCTCCGTCTTCATCGCCATCGTCCTCTATTCTTGTAGGGTCAGTCTCGCCAGGATCTACATCTCCATCGAGATTCAGATCTTCGAAGCCGTCATCGAATGGGTCGCCATCAGTATTGTTGTTTCGTGGGTCGGACCCAAGAGGGGGGTTGCCATAACTCCCATTTACCTCAATACCGTCCAGTATTCCGTCGCCGTCCGTATCTACGGCAGTCGGATCGGTAAGCAGAGTCAGTGCCTCTCTGGAATCGTTCAGGCCGTCGCCGTCAGTATCGTTGGAGAAGGGATCTGTGAATGTTATCGAGTCGACTTCGGCGGTAAGAAACTCACAACCGCCAGGCCCCAACATCAGGACAGGGTCGCAAGGGCTCTCAGTCTGGGTGCCATTGACCGGGCCGGGCCGGAAATACTGAGTCGGGGGGAAGGTGGAGCCATTTCGTGTGGTCCAGCCAGGATTGACGTACTCCCATAGATTTAGCAATCCATCATCATCAGGATCGCCGTAGGCACCATCATCCCCGGTACCATCTGTTGGATCAAGGCCGAATGCTATCTCCCAGCCGTCATCCATCCCATCGCCGTCGGTGTCCCATCCATCGACATCCTCGTCTACAAGTCCGTCTCCATCATCATCATTTGTGGCACAATCAGCATCACCGTCAAAATCTGGATCTGCTGAATCGACTAGTCCATCATGGTCATCGTCGAAACCATTTGTGCACAAATTGCCCGCAGGATCTTCATCGTAACCATCAGTTCCATTTCCTTGGATAATTTGCATTGCTGACTCTTCATCCCAATCGCTGACGGGAACAGTACCATTCCACCAAACGCCGTTATCCAAAACTGCAGGCGTAGTTACATCGTCCCAGCCAGGGGGTATAGACCAAAGATACTCATTGAGATTGGTAAGTAGGTCTCCGTCCGGATCGCCTGTTGAGCCATTCAAGTCGTTGGGGGACAAAGGATCTAGCCCGTATTTCCACTCCCATCCATCAGGGAGTCCATCATCATCGCTGTCCCAATCTTGAGGGAGCGTATTGATGTAGAATTCTAGGCCATATGGAAGGCCATCGCCATCAGCATCGAGAGAGGCTGCGGCCTTCATGGAGCCAATATGGATCATGGACACCATGGATGTAAGCATCAAGGCTACAATTACGATGGCTGAACGCCTCTCTCCGCCTCGATGGAGCCCATGCATGTCAACAAGGCCCATTCAGCAGGCACTTAAGAGGAATGGAGCATCGTTCGGACTGGTCACACTAATTCGATGTCATCGTCGAATGCGTCTTCATCGGGAATTTCGATGGTTGGTGTGGACTCTACCTCGATCGTTGGTTCTGACTGCATCTCGTTAGACAGTGCATCTAGTAGCGCCATTTGAGCTGCGACCCGTTGACGGCTGAGTCGAGATTGGAATCCTGCGAAGACAAGCAGCACGGCGACGCCGAGCACTATCCAAGTGGAGCCGCGTGGATGAGTTATCTCATTCACCAGCAAGTCGATGATTGAAGAAATATCGACGACCATCATGAGAGATAGTTCCGCAGTGAACTCCTCGGGCCATGCCTGATCGGTTGCAAATGGGCTGGCTTTAACCAAGACGGGGACCCTGTCGCCGTTATTCGCATCGGAGGGTGCCAAAACACGAATCCTGAATGTTACTTCTTCGAAGGGTCCGATCTCCACCAGCGGAGAGCCGGAGGGGCCCTCTACGTCCACTGACCAACCCTGCTCGTTGACTTCTGCGGACAGAAGCACTGTCTGCGGGCTGTTTCCTTTGTTCTTCACCTTGATCTGATATGCATACTCGTCGCCGGGTGATAATCCTCGATTCGAAGTGACCTGAACCAACTCGAGAAGGGGGTCATCAGCCTTTACGTTGAGTGTGATGGCTAGATCGAAATATCTAGCCTCCTCATCCTCGGCAGATACATCCTCTTTGACGCGTAGGTATATTGTGTGGTTTCCCTCAATGACCTGCGATGTCATCTCTATCGTCATGTAGAGTTCTACAAAATCTCCTGGTCCCAAGGTGACTTTCGGGGCATTTGCCCCTGCAGAGTCGATTATATTGTACGACCATATGCCATATGCTTGATTTCGATCAGTGTTCTCAGATAGAGATGCAGGATTGATGATCAGCCAAGAGCTTGCTACTCCTGAGTTGTCGGAAAGGCTGTTTGTTATACGCACCCTCATAGAAGTCGATGTGCAGTCATCAGTTTCTATGAATCCGAGGGGGACGCCATCGCAATCTTGAGAGATTTCTGCTCTTATGCCGAATGTGCGTTGTATGGTAAATTCAACGATTGTTTTTAGCGAGCTGTTATTCATGCTCGCCACTTCCAATCGTATCGTGCCTGTATCAGGGTCCGAGCGATCTCCGGAGGGTTTGATTGCTAGCCTGATGGTTTGTGTGTTGTGCCTGTCTAACGCATCCGTGTGGAATGTCCCATCATCGTTATCCTCGAGAATCCTCTGACCAGTATCGTTGTCAAAAACTTGGATAATTGCCTTCGATCTCTCTAGTACATCAATTCTGAAGGAGTCGGAGGTAAATCCCGTGTTGAAAACTTCCATGATAAATGGGTTGAATTCGCCGTCTTCGACGTATCTTGGAATGGTGGAGTCAATCTGCGATATCGACGAGTTGGCGATCAATGTCTCCATCTCATCGTCCCAAACTGAAACCACGGGCGGCTGATAAACCTGTAATTTCTCAAGGTCTAGTTCCAATGTATCTGAGACGCTTTCAAAGACACCGCCGACCTCTGCTTCCCCGATTGCTCTAATTCTAATCTCAGAGGGTGCATCGCTGAGATCAAGAGGGGCGGTTATGGTCATGACGGGGCTGAGAATTGTCCCACCAGAGTTCATGCTGTACCCTCCAGGGCTATCAAACTCAACAAGCCAGTCGGAGCCCAGGGTTGTGAGTAATTGCAAATCCACATTCATCGAAAGAGTTGCATCGCCCCTGTGGATGAGTTGCAATGGGACGGGCGTTATGGCGCCGGGTGCTATGTATTCCACGGATCGTTCCTCGGAGTGCTTCAGAGAAACGCCGAATTCGTGCATGGACAAGGTGTCGTGAGTTATGACGAAAACATTTGACTGCACATCTGAGATTCTTAACTCGGCTTCGTAATCACCAGATTCGAGTCCGCTTTGATAGGTCCATTTGTGCCTACCGAAGAGTCCCTCTGTGGTCCATTCGATTTTCTGTGAGACTGGTTCCAGATCTTTCTGGAGAATGATTTCATTGGTCTCAGCATATCTTAGTCTTAGCTCTACAGACTCGATGTCCTTCCGCCCAAACGCACTTTTTACATCAAATGAGAACTGCATCTCCCTGTCGTCGATTATGTCATTCGGATACCAGTCAGTAACTGATCCATCAATGAACTCATCGCCCGGCCGCTGGACGTAGAATACAGTATCTGAGACAGCGTTTGTGGATATGTCGAGCAGTGAAGAACGGCTATCACCGCTTATTTGATTGAATGCGACCTTCGCCTCGCAGTCATCGAAGAATCCGTCTCCGCATCCACTCATTTCAGCTCTGATGCGGAGTATCAATTCACCAGATTCGGGGGCTATGAATGAATCGCCCCCTCCGTTGAGGATTATGTCGACTGCTTCGTGATCGAAATCACACTGCGTCCCGAAACCTCCAGAGCAGGCCTCGTTCTCGATTTCTCCACTTGCCACGGTGCTTCCACTGGAAATAATCGAGAAGGTCCAAGTAGCAACAGCATTCTGGGGGCCCTCTGCTTTCAGGAATACATTGAGTTGGACATAGTACTGGCTACTGCCGTCGCTGCTCTGACGTTTGCTCCCCACGACCTGTAGAGGTTGAAGCAAGTCATTAGTGGAGAATTCTACATTTGTATCGAGGGCTGAAGCCTCTAGTTGGCCCCCGGATGAGGGAAGAACAGTAGACAAATTATTCCCTTGGGCCAAGTATAACGAGTAAGTTTCGACCTGATTGGAAGAGGGGGCATCCATTCGAGTATCATCGGCATCGTCGAGAGAGGCGATGGGTGCGGCCCCGACCTGGAGTAACAGAACGACTACCACGGTTAGAACTGGTGTCCTGCTCCATCCATGGTCTTTCAACACGCTCAGCATGTAGGATGGTCTGTAGTCGCCGGTTAAAGTATTCTCACGGTCCGGACAGGTCCTGTGCATGTTCTCGACCCTCGCGGGTTGGTTCAAGTCTGTGACTCGTGTCGGAAGGCACGCAGGGGTACCCGAGTGGTCAAAGGGGCCGGACTTAAGCTCCGGTGGCAAAGCCTTCGTGGGTTCAAATCCCACCCCCTGCACCAATTTTTGATGGTGCTGCATGGCACTACTCAGGCATTCTAACCAATGTGCACCCCAATTGGCTGTCGAAACCCATGGGGTCGAGCTTTGTCAGAGACACTGTTGCCGCGAGAGCTGCTCGGGGAAGCATGACAGAATCCAGTATTCTTCTGGCTAAGGTCTCCTGTAGTTCAGCTCTAGATTCCGAGAGCGCATTGTTCACCGATTGCTCGAGATATTCATAGTCCAGGACATTATCGATCGAATCGCCCCCCTCGGGGGATTGAACAAGCACCTCAATATCAAATCGTACAGGCTGAGTGACCCCTCTTTCATGGTCATGAATTCCCAAATCTACCTGTCTAATGAGTTTCTCCAAGCGTATTGTGCCCCAATCTCTCAATCCGAGTTTTATCGCTGCATCAGTCATGGAAGATTGTTTTCCCATCAAATCACCTCAAAGGCTGGATCCCTATCTCTCTGGCGGAATCTCTCCCCCCCATCTACATAGATGGTTTGGCCGGCTACCGCTTTTGCAGATGCGAGGTATGACACTGCATCTGCAATATCGCCAGGAGTTGGGCCGACTCCAAGAGGGGCCGAAATCTGCGCTTCTTCCAGTTCGCCATCATCTAGGTGATCGCTAGTCAGGGTGTGTCCGGGAGCTACAGCATTGATTCTGACTCCGGGGGCGAGGTCTCTTGCGAGTGTCTTTGTAGCTCCTTCAAGTGCAAATTTTGATATTGTGTAAGATAAAAAATCTGCATTTGGGGAGGCGATTTTGTAGTCGAGGATATTCACAATCCAACCCCCGCCGTTGTTCGAAAGGGAATTTGTAAGCATCAATGGCGCGTACACATTGATGCGCATGTGATCGGCCCAGACCTCGGGATTCATCGTATCCAGCCTGTCGTGAAGGTACAGAGATGCATTGTTGACGATTCCAGTGATGGGGCAGCCGATCGCCTTGCTTGCGGATTCGAGTAAATTCTCCACGTCAGATGTATTTCCAAGATCGGCTCCGATGCATACGGCAGATCCGCCTTGTTTCTCAATCATACGTGCTGTTTCCATTGCCTCGTCACCTGAGGAACGATAGTGAACAGCAACTTGGTAGCCTTCTTGGGCTAGTCTTAGTGCTATAGCGCGACCTATTCGTTTAGCGGCTCCAGTGACTAGTACTGCGCCTCGCATGTGGTCCCCTGCCGCGCTACACCAATTTCAACCATCGTAATGTTGGTGAGCACTTCTCGGAACCATTAATCCACTCCTGCAACTGGGACGTTTCATGTCGCGTCGACTGCCTGTGGCCAATGGCAACTCAGCCATTGCTCGACGTAAGGCTGCTAGGAAGCGTCTGCCCTCCTGGTTTAGGACCTCACTTCCAACAGGGACAGCACAGGAAGCCTTTATCAAAATGCGAGAAAATGTATCAAAAAATAGTCTGAATACTGTGTGCGAAGAGGCTCGATGCCCCAACATACATGATTGCTGGGGCAGGGGTACGGCTACATTCATGATAGCAGGCCAATCCTGCACAAGAGGTTGTAAATTCTGTGCAGTTGGAACCCTGAAGAATCCGCTGCCTCTGGATCCCGAAGAGCCCGATAATCTTGCGGAAGCGGTTGACGTTATGGGAATCAGCCATGCAGTAATAACTGTGGTTAACAGAGATGATCTTTCCGATGGGGGCGCTTCACACTATCGTGATTGCATCTTATCCGTAAATGAAAGGTCTCCCGATGTTGGGCTTGAGCTATTGTGCTCAGATCTGGATGGTAATATGGAAGCGCTTAGCATCCTTTTGAGTGATCTGCCATTGAGAGTCTTTGCGCACAATGTCGAGTGCGTTCCCCGACTGGATAAACTTGTCCGAGACTCGCGGGCATCATTCCAGCAATCACTGGATATCCTATCCGAGGCTGCGCGGCTAAGGCCTGATTTGAAAATAAAATCAAGCCTCATGGTTGGACTTGGAGAAACTGATGAGGAAGTGGTTGAGGCGATGAGGTTGCTTAGAGATTCTGGAGTGCATCTGCTTACCATTGGACAATATCTCCAACCATCCGATAGGCATCTGCAGATTGACAGATTCCCAGAACCTTCATCATTCGAAATGTGGGACTCTGAAGCGAGAGCGATGGGCTTCGAAGGAGTAGCATGTGGCCCGCTTGTCAGGTCAAGTTATCGTGCAGGATTACTATGGGAAGAGGCCATGGGAGCGGAGCCTGTTGTCACCCGTGACGCCACGGGTTCAGCAATAAGTAACCTTCAGAAGTCCGCACATGTAGCAAAGGAGGGCCTGGTTTCATGACAAGCGACAACTCGATCCATGTTCCAGAGGCGCCTTTCAGACCTGGGGATTCCGCATCTTTCGGAAAGTGGGAGTACGCGCCAGGCGATTTAGAAAAACCGGATCCTGAAACCTGTTCTTCTGATGATACACGGCCTCATGCAGAAGGTTTGATCCGTGTGCTGGGAGATGACAATTCTAGATCTGGCGCATGGGATCCAGATATTGATGACGGGATTCTCCTGGAAGGTCTCGAACACATGGTGAGGGTGAGGATCTTCGACGAACGCATGATGAAAATGCAGAGGACTGGAAAGCTCTCCTTCTATATGAGGTCCCTGGGTGAAGAAGCAATTGCAATCGCTCAGACCATGGCTCTGCAAAATCAGGATTGGTTGTTCCCCACATATCGGCAACCAGGGGCACAATTTGTGAGAGGCAGGGATATGGTCAGCATGATCTGCCACTGCATAGGTAACGTCGAGGATAACGTCAAAGGGAGACAGATGCCTGTGCACTACACTTACAGGGATGGCAGATTCATTTCAGTCTCAAGCCCAGTTGGTACGCAATTCAGTCAGGCCGTCGGCGTGGCTATGGCTTCTGCATACAAACAGCTAGATGAAGTCACCATCACATGGATCGGAGATGGGGCTAGTGCAGAAGGCGATTATCACTATGCCCTTAATTTCGCTAGCGTGTACCGCGCTCCAGTCATTCTGAATGTCGTAAACAACCAGTGGGCCATATCAACTCATGCGAATATGGCTAGCGGCAGCAGTACCTTCGCAGACCGTGGCTTGGCGTATGACGTCCCCTCCCTGAGGGTTGATGGTAATGACTTCCTAGCATTGTATTCGACGACCGAGTGGGCGCGACAGAGGGCTTCTGCTGGAAAAGGAGCAACTCATATCGAGGTGCTAACATATCGTGCAGGGGCCCATAGTAGCAGCGATGACCCTTCCAGATACAGGCCATCTGATGAGTCTTCAGCATGGCCCGGGGGAGATCCCATCGATCGTCTAAAGCGCCATCTCATCTCAGTTGGTTCATGGTCGGACGAAAAACAGGATTCGCTAGAGGCACGAATCGATAGAGAGGTCATGCAAGCGTACAAGGAAGCGGTCAAGTACGGGGATCTGGCAGAGGGCCCCTATCCATCTTCTGACTCCATATTTACGGAGGTTTATTCCGAAGTTCCATGGCATCTCCGCGAACAGTGGGACGAGATGAATCGGCTGAGGGGTGATTGAATGTCTGAGATGAACATGGTTCAAGCGGTTAACTCGGCTCTTGACACCATGCTTGAAAGAGATAAAAATGTCCTAGTCTTTGGAGAAGATGTTGGCTACTTTGGAGGGGTTTTCCGCACATCGGATGGCCTTCAAGAGAAGCATGGTGCGCAAAGAGTATTTGACACACCACTTTCAGAAGGAGGAATTGCAGCCATAGCATTTGGCATGGGGCTAAATGGGCTGAGGCCCGTATGTGAAATTCAATTTGCCGACTACATTTTCCCGGCATATGACCAGATAGTGAATGAGATTGCTAAACTAAGGCATCGTTCAGGTGGAGAATTCTGGACACCTGTTACCATAAGGACTCCTGCAGGAGGAGGAATCCGAGGAGGCCATCACCACTCTCAGTCACCCGAATCCCAATTCACACACACCCCTGGTCTGAAGGTGGTTTATGCATCGACACCGTACAATGCCAAGGGACTTCTGATTTCAGCTATCGAATCAGAAGACCCAGTTGTCGTTTTCGAACCTAAAAGATGCTACAGAGGACCTTTCTATGGTGATCCTCACAATGTTCCTACATGGGCAGGTCATCCGGATGCTGATGTCCCCGAAGAGCACTACACAATTCCATTAGGACAGGCGAGGCTCGCGAAGAAAGGAGATGAATGTACCATTGTTTCATGGGGAACAATGGTGCACGTGTGCGAGAAGGCAATAGAAATGTCAGGGGCATCGTGCGATTTGATCGATCTTCAGAGTCTGGTCCCCTGGGACAGGGACGCAATTGTTGAGTCCGTTTCCAAAACAGGGCGCTGTGTGATAGTTCACGAAGCCCCTAAGACAAGTGGTTTTGGAGCGGAAATGGCTGCTAGTATCCAAGAAAGGTGCTTTTGGGGTCTTGAGGCCCCAATAAGAAGAGTTACGGGATGGGACACTCCATTCCCACACACTACGGAATGGGATTACATGCCTAGCCCTTCTAGAATCGCAGAAGCCATACGTGAGACGCTGGAGGCCTGACTATGGCGAGGAAGGCGTTCAAGCTACCTGACATCGGCGAAGGTGTCGTTGAGGGAGAGGTAGTCACATGGCATGTAGAGGTGGGTGCGAGCGTTTCTGAAGACGATTCCATCGTCGACATAATGACTGACAAGTCCACTGTAACCATCCCATCGCCCTATTCGGGAGTCATAGTAGCCCTACATGGCGAAATTGGAGATATGGTAGCAGTCGGAGCCGTGTTAGTAGAATTCGACTCCGAGGGGGAGGCGGATGATTCGCCATTAGCTCCAGAAGAGCCGGATGTCGAAGAGGCCCTAGATGTCGTCGAAACGTCGGACCCTCCTGCAAGAGCGCCTGAGGCAGCCTCCGCAATCACGTCTCCACCCGTGGCAAAGGTCTCCACTGCCCCTAGTGGCCCAGTGCTCGCTAGTCCCGCAGTCAGGAGGCGTGCAAGGGAATCTGGAGTTGATCTCAGCGCATTGAAGGGTACTGGGCCAGGAGGGCGTGTGCAACAGTCCGACCTAGATGCTTATCTAGCCACAGGCGGCAGCTCCCCGAGTGCACCGAAACAAGTCTCTAGGAATGGAACTACGGAAATAAAAGTTGTAGGTTTGAGGAGGAAAATCGCTGAGCAGATGGTCCGCTCTAAGAGTTCAATACCCCACTTCTCGTACTTTGAGGAAATCGACATAACCGAGCTCGAATCACTCAGGCAGCTGTTGAACTCGAGCAGAGGGGAAGAACAGCCCAAGTTGACATATCTGCCATTCATCATGATGGCACTGTCCAAGGCTTTCGTTCGCCATGAGAAGTGCAATGCGATCTACGATGAAGAGGGCGAGGTTGTCATCCAGCATGAGGCTGTGAATCTCGGAATAGCAACCCAGACGGACAAAGGACTCTTTGTTCCAGTCGTGAAGCATGTTGAGTCAATGGATGTTTGGCAGGCAGCATCGGAGATGCAAAGAGTCACTGGTTCTGCTCGCGACGGAAGCGCTACTATGGAAGACCTCACTGGTTCAACGTTCACCATAACGAGTCTTGGTAGAGAAGGGGGGCTTGGTGCGACTCCAATTATCAACCACCCGGAGGTTGGCATACTTGGCATCCATAAAGCGCGCGACATGCCTGTTGCCAGAGGGGGCGCTGTAGAGATACGCCGCATCATGAACGTCTCAAGTTCTTGGGATCATCGAGTTGTGGACGGTGCTGATGGTGCTGCACTAATTCAGGATCTGAAGAGGATGATTGAACATCCAGCGCTTATTTTCATGTGAGGTTATCGGCATGGTAGAGGTTCGCCGCTGTGAGGTACTAGTTGTGGGAGGAGGCCCTGGAGGATATGTCGCCGGGATTCGATCAGCGCAATTAGGTCTCGACACAGTCATCGTAGAAGGTTCAAGATATGGCGGCACTTGTCTCATTAGAGGCTGCATCCCCTCAAAAGCAATCATACACGCAGCCGATCGTTTCGAATCTCTTTCCCAACATGCAAATGAAGGCGGTCATATGGGGATCAGCGTCAATGAAGCCCCTTCCTTGAATATGAAAGACCTGGTCGGCTGGAAAGACAAGATCGTTGATCGGCTCAACAAGGGCGTAGAGTCGCTTCTCAAAACTGCAGGTGCAGAGGTCATCCATGGGTGGGCCACATTCACAGGCGCGAAAACATGCAGAGTCGAAATGGATGGCGATCAGGTGGACATCGAGGCCAACAATGTGATTCTAGCAACTGGCTCATCCCATATCGATCTCCCATTCATGCCGTGTGATGAAGAATTAATCTTGTCCAGTACAGGTGCACTTGATCTTCAGGAGTTGCCGGAGACTGCTGCTATCGTAGGCGGGGGTTACATCGGACTTGAACTAGGGTGCGCACTGGCAAAGCTAGGAACGAAAGTAACAGTGATCGAAGGCACGGGAGATGTCCTTGCAATGATGGATAAGGAGATTAGAAGGCCACTAGAGATATGGCTCAAGAAGCACGGTGTGGAAATATACCGAAATGCACTTGCGAGGGGCACTGAACAAATCGGGAGTGGCAAAGGGGGAAAAATCCGCCTCAAATACGAGATGAATGGGGAAAATCATTCAATTGATGTCGATAAGATCCTAGTTACGGTCGGGAGAAAGGCAAATCTATCCGGTTGGGGCCTTGAAGAGACAGGCGTTCGATTGGGGCCTGATGGACGTTTCATACGCACTGACAGAAAATGTAGAACCAACATTCCAGGAGTCTATGCGATTGGTGATGTGGCTGGCGAACCGATGCTCGCCCACAAGGCAAGCGCTGAAGGGGAGATGGTGGCAGAGATCATCTCGGGGCTCGATAGAGAATTCGACAATGTGGCGATACCTGCCATCGTGTTCACCGAACCTGAAATTGTCTCTGTTGGACTGAATCCGGATTCGGCAAGGAAAAGGGGAGAGGACATCATAACAGGGAAGTTTCCTCTGGCCGCTAATGGCCGTGCCTTGACTCTCGAAGCAGAGAAGACTGCTGGTTTCATCAGAGTAACGGCAAGGAAGAGCGATCATGTGATACTAGGCATACAGGCTGTAGGAAGCCATGTCGCTGAATTGCATGGTGAATTTGTTTTAGCTTTGGAAATGGGCGCTGTTCTCGAAGACATAGAAGGGACCATCCACGCCCATCCGACAATGACTGAGGCATTTCATGAGAGTGTTCTCAAGACTCTTGGGCATGCAATCCATTCAGCATGAATCCGTCTGTTGAAATGCTTTGGCCCCTGTGCCATGATCATGCGTATTGCCAGAATGGTGCGTGGAGGCATCGTCGGATACGGCGATGCTGTTAGAACCATGAGTAAACTCCGTGACGAGCGGATTGACGACTTGATACCAGACACCATCCTATTTCTGGAGCATCCTGAAATTGTAACTATGGGCCCAAGGGCTCGAAAAGAAGGCGTTACGGCCGAGGGTTACTCAACCGTTGACGTGGACAGGGGCGGGGGGCTCACCTGGCATGGTCCGGGTCAAATTGTGGTATATCCCATCATAAAATGGGATGAGGCGGAACGAGGTGTGCCTCAGATTGTCTCTAGGATCGAAGACTGGGTGATATCCGCACTTCACGATTGTGGAATCGAGGGGGAACGGAATGATGCTATGATGGGGGTTTGGGTCGATGATCACAAGGTTTGTTCCGTCGGGCTATCGTTCAGACATTGGGTTTCAAAACATGGACTTTCGATAAATATAGAGACACCTGGCGATAGGGTCGAGGATCTGGAATGCTGCGGATTGAATGCTGGCGTCACGACTTCACTTCACAAACTCGGCCACACGCATGACTTGGAAGGCAGAACCATAGACAGAGAGAGGATCTCTGAGGCGCTGGTGCATACTGCTCCCGAGACTATAGGAAGAGTACTTTCGTCGTCCGAGGGATGGGACGTGATAGGATGATTTCTGATCCATATGATGCTAGTAATAGATCTCTATGGGGTTTGAGAACTGAAATTGATTTTCTTAATCATGGGTCATTCGGAGCTTGTCCTAAGGCAGTACTCAATCGGCAAATGGAACTTAGAGAAACGATGGAAATGGATCCAGTTGAATTCATCGATAATGTAGGTAGGGAGTTGTGGGCAGAGGCGCTTAATCGGCTATCTGACTTCATCAATGCGGATCCGGCTGGAATGGCATTCGTTACGAACGCCACCACCGGGGTAAATACTGTTCTGAGGTCTTTGAAACTTGATTCGAGTGACAAGATTTTGGTTACTGATACCACCTATCAGGCCTGCAGAAATGCAGTAGATGATGTCGTCCAGAGAAGTGGATGCGAAGTTACTGTCGCCCGCATACCTCTGCCACTAGATGACGAAGAAGAGATTGTTGAAGCGGTCCTGAGCATGGTTGATGGCAGGACTCGTCTAGCCCTGATTGACACGGTATCTAGCCCTACAGGCATAAGAATGCCCTTTGAGAGACTCGTAAGAGACCTTCAGAACCTAGGTATTGACGTACTTCTCGATGCTGCTCATGGCCCGGGATTGTTGCCTCTAGATATCAATGTCCTAGGTGCAGCATATGTGACGGGTAATTGCCACAAGTGGCTATGCACCCCCAAGGGCTCTGCATTCTTGCATGTTCGAGAGGACAAGCGATCAATGAGGCCTCTGGTCATCAGCCATGGAGCAACTCTTCCAGAATCGATGGGTAGCCGATTCAGACTCGAGTTTGATTGGACTGGGACTCTTGACCCCACGCCATGGATGTGCATACCTGCCGCGATAGACTACCTTGCATCCATATCGCCGGGAGGCTGGAAGGGGATTATGGAGAGGAATCGGAATTTAGCCCTAAGGGCCAGGTCCCATATAATCTCTGAAGTTGGACTTGAACCTCTATGTTCAGAAGATTTTGTTACATCCATGGCTGCATTCATTATTCCGGGATCGCCATTTTTCCCTGATGTGGACCCTCTGCACACTCGTCTACTAGAAAAACACGGCATACAGGTACCTGTCTTAGGATGGCCGCCCCATAATCAGAGATATTTGAGAATCAGCGCTCACCTTTACAACAGTATCAACCAATATGAGAGACTTGCTGAAGTACTGAAGTCCGAGCTCCGGCCTTGAGCAACCATTGAAGTCAGAACACGAAATCGGAAATTCATGCCCTCAGCTGTAATAGCCATAACTGGAGCCTCGGGATCGCGGTATGCGGTCAGGCTGATTCAGATTCTCGTAGACTCAGGTTGGGACATCTTTCTCACAGTTACAAGGGAGGGGGCGATCAACCTTGATCTCGAGTGTGGAGTCACGCCGAAACAACTGGCTGAAGAGTACGGCGTTAATCTGGAAGCGAATCAGAATCTGGCCGCTAGGTCCGCTTCAGGTTCTGCCAAATTCGATGCCTATGTCATCTGTCCGGCGAGTGGTACGACCATTGGGAAAATCGCTGCAGGAATCTCTGATAACCTGGCCACAAGGTCTGCCCTTGTGGCACTCAAGGAAAGAAGAAAGCTGATTTTGGTACCAAGGGAGACGCCCGTTGCAACACCTCATCTGGAAGCTATGGCTAAGCTCTCCTCATGGGGCGTTGTGATTCTTCCAGCATCGCCCGGATTCTACAAGAATCCAGAAAGTATTGAGGATTTGATTGACTTTGTCGTTGCAAGGATACTAGATCAGCTCGATGTTGAACATGAAGTTGGAAGTCGATGGACTGGAAAGGAAGTAAGTTGAACATCAGTCAGCAAGTATTGAACTGTTGACTTCCTACGCCGGAGGCATGAGGGGAGCATCGGCGCTGTTGATGGCGGCCCTCCTCGTTCTCACCCTGCCAACACTTGCTATTCAGGAAGAAATGAGAGAAATGGGGGGAGTGGGCGGCTTCTGGACTGACACAGCGATGTGTGATATCTGTATTAATGAAATAATGGCGAATCCCTCAGGGTCAGAGCAAGGAGAATACCCTAACGGCGAATGGGTAGAGATAGCCAATATCGGAGAAACTCCAGTTTCACTCGAGGGATGGTATCTTGAAGATCAAGGAGGATGGATACACTACATCAATGAGTCGACATGGATCGGTTTCTCGGAACTTCAAGAATCGTGGGTGATCAACTCTGGGAGCTATATTCTAGTTGCTGAAAATAATGTGGGAACCCTCAAACTCAATAATGGACAAGAGGTAATTTTTCTGAAGGACTCGGAAGGCACAACCATACATAGGGTCACAATTGAAGATTCGAAGTCTGGTGTCTCCAAAATTAATAATGTTGGATTCACCGGCGACGATTCCTTTATCGATTCCGAGGCCTCTACCCCCGGGGGAGACAATAATATCGAACCCATTAGCTATTCAGGAGGCTCTGACCTTTTGTTTACTCGGATAATGCCTGTTGGGATTAGTGATCATGAGGCTGACTGGCTAGAAATTCAGAACGTAGGTGACAGCGCAATCGACATGTCTGGTTGGAGTATATCTCGTAATCGTTCGTTCACGCCGCCGTGGACATCCCCTTGGGTGTCCACATTCCGGGACATATCGATATCCCCGGGAGAACGAATCATACTCACATCCGAACCATCTAGCCTTCCAGACTGGTTGAGTGACAGGATAGTCGATGGAGAGGTGGCAATGGATACCATGCCTAGACTGTTAGATTCAGGGACTGCTCTTCAACTCCTTAGTCCCAATGGGACTATCATTGACACATTGGTATACGATGGAGGTAATGCTGAGATCTCGGAATGGAACGGCCCTTCAGTATCCGTCAGAGGGGATGGCAGTGCTGGACTGGTACTGATGAGAGGGGATGGTTGCACGAATCTCCCCGATACGAACTCGGCTGATGATTGGGAGGTTAGGACTTTCAGGGTGGGGGCATCCCTGTTTTGTGCGGACAGTCCAGTGACTTCAGAAGCAACAGATGGAGCGTGGGCTTCTATTGGTCCTGACGGGACCCTCGGCGATTTGATTGGATGGATAGATGGTTCAGAGACAACATTGCACATACATATTTACGAATTTCTGAGCCCAGATGTCACTCACGCTATACTACGTGCTATTCAGAGAGGGGTCGATGTTACCATCCTCCTTGAAGAGGGGATCTTGGATTCTAACTCAGTCGACGTGTCTCAGAAAGGACATGCAAATGCCCTGCACAATGCTGGTGCAAATGTGCTATGGATGGTCGATCCCATCGGAATGTCTTCGCCATATACGTACATTCACAGCAAGATAGCTGTAAGGGATGATACAGGGATATGGATTTCTTCTGGCAATATGAAGGATTCAAGCCTCCCTCCCGAGGGTGATTCGGGAAATAGGGAATGGTCCCTGTTCATTGAGTCCCCGATCATTGCCGCTAAGCTCTCAGACTGGATGTCTTGGGACGAGAATACGGATCAAAGATATACGAAGCCACATGGATCGTGGGCATTGCCGCCAGATGATTGGTCGCTTCCAAATCCGAGTGGCACAGTTTCAATCGACCCGAGCCTGACTAACTCGGATGCATCGCCTGGATTCAGAGCTCTTCCAATCATCTGTCCGGATCATTGTCTAACAGAAATAATAGATTCTATCAACAAATCTGAAGAGACGCTTTACATCTCTGCCCAGTATCTTGATGTAGACTGGTACTGGGGTTTTAGCGATACGAATCCCTTGCTAGACTCGATAAGGTCGGCTGCAGAGAGGGGGGTCTCGGTTAGGCTTCTCATGAATGCATTCTATGCCGACGAGGAGACCTGGGGCTTGGTAGAACTCGTAAATGCAGAGTGGAATGAAACTGAAGGTTTAGATGCAACAGCGCGATTAATGTCATCTTCAGACTCCATAACAAAACTGCACAATAAAGGCATGATTGTGGATGGTGAGACAGTGCTCGTTGGGAGTATCAATTGGGGTTCAAGTGCGATGCTGAGAAATCGTGAACATGGAATTCTGATTATGGATTCTGATTTAGCATCGATTTACACCTCTTCATTCGAGAATGACTGGAACAGAGTTGACGAAAGAACTGACAGCGACGGAGATACTCTTCCCGACTTATGGGAATCTATCAATGGACTGAATCGTCATCGCGCAAGTGTAGCAGGAACTGCTCTTTCAGAACAGTCTCTGGATCCCGATGAGGATGGTCTTGATAATCGAAAGGAGTTCCTACTAGGGGGCGATCCGATGAATGAGGATACTGATGGGGACTGTATCAAGGACGGTGATGAGTGGGAGTTTGCTGCGAGCGTATTGAGGCCTGAGTCGGCTGCCATAATCTCAGAAGACGTTGATCAAGACGGGATTCCTGACGGCGAGGAATTTGGTTGCACTGTAGAGGCAGAAGTCCAAGAAGAGGAAGAGGTGGAGAACAACACGATAGATCCAATAGTGCCAGAAGATGATGATGATGGATTCGTGAATCTTAGAGAAGATCCACTTTCAGCTCCTGGGGCGAAGATGCTACTTGGCCTGACGGTCATCGCTGCAGTCTTTCTCGCGCTAGCAGGGGCCAGCATGCTCAGGAAGCCGAAAACTAAGGCTAAGACGATGCTGATAGATGATGAAGGATACAGGTTCGGAGATGATCCTGAAGGTGCCATCCTTGCAGGTACTCGATTCGATAGGTCCGTAGAAGACGCTCGTGAAAGGACAACTGGTCGAAACGATGGCAAGCATGGAGAAATAGTTCTAGATGGATTTGGGTTCGAGAAGATGGGTCGCGACGAAGTTCAATGGAGGCTCGATGCTGGCGCGACTATCGAGGATCTCCGAAATGAGGTCGAGGAGGGCGAGCCCTGATGGGGCGCATACGCCATATTGATTGGATGAAAGGCATAGCCATACTTTTCATGGTCCAAGTTCACACTGCCGCAGTAGTGCCTCCAACGGGAATCAATGTCGGCCACCACCCACTGGCGTTCCTGGCAGCAGCACTAGGGGGAATGGCTGCTCCGTTGTTTGTCACGATGTCGGGTTGGGGTGTCCATGCGAGTGCGAAGAGAAAGGGAAGAGAAGGGAGCGATTGGATAGCATGGATGGCGCCAAGAGTATCGATACTATTTTTGTGCCAGATATTGGTTAATGCCCTATTTAACGAAAATCACGGAGGCAGATTCGAGATACTGACCCCAGGCATACTCACGCTGTTTGGTGTATCTGCAATATTGATGCCCGTGTTATCAAAGATTGGGACGTTCTCGAGAGGTGTTCTGATGATTCTGTTTATTCTAGCGCCTTCCATGTTGGGGGGACATGCTGGCCCAGAATGGTCATGGAGTACCCGGATACACTCTGATGGGCTCGCAGAGTGGTTTGAACGGCTTCTGATCAATGGTACGTATCCAGCCATACCCTGGCTATCGTATACCATACTAGGTAGCCTGATTGCTGATTTGAAGGAGGATGTTTTGAACAGGAAGAGAATGTTCTTTGTCGGTTTGATATTTACGTCCTACACTGTGCTGGCATCCATCACTCAGAATGAAACTTGGGCCCTTACCGAGGGCGATGCAATCCTCACATTTTTCCCAGCCAACTCTGAGTTCGTCATTGTAAGCGCGACATTCGTAATCCTTCTACAGATGATTTTGGATAGAGTGGAAAATAATCCGGAAGAGGTGACTGTAGGGAGAATCATGAGGAGGCTGGAACCCGCGGGAAGGCTGAGTTTGACCATCTATGTGGGACATTTCGCATTACTTGGCGCCTTTGTCGCAATGTTTGGGAGAGGTTCATTCCCACTCGAGGTCTCATTTGCATTAACGGTGATTCACATGATTGTCTGGATACCGATATCAATAGCCCATGAACGAATTGCACCCAACTACAGCCTTGAACAAGTGATACGCATCATGAGCCGGAAGTTGTCCAGGTGATTGGCCCGAACCATATTTGTCCATTGGAATTTGATGCCTTTATCCTTGCATAATACGTGGTGGAGGGAGATAGCTCTTCCAATAGAGTGCTTGCAGAGCCGACCTGTGCAGTACCCCGATATTCCGAGGAAGGCCATGATGATTCAGAATCCCCATGATCAGAATCCCCATAATAAACTGTGATTTGGGCGTCCGTCCCGTTATCATAAACATCCCACAACAAATTTGCAGAGGTACTCGTGACATAGGACGTGGACATATTGCGTATGATGGAGTCGAATACGACATAGTTGCCTCTCACAGGATCATCGACCCATACAGGGAGGTGAAGTAGGGACTCATGTGTTTCATTCGTGAGTGGGAATCCCCATGCTTCATGATATGGTGCTAGATTGTAGCCAGATGTGTCGGATAAGTGTACCACCCATGCATTGAATTCTTCCTGATCCGTGTAGGGCACCTCCGAATTAGGGAGGTTGTAGTAGACTGTCAGCGCATCTGTGATCGGCGCCCACCCCCATTCCTCTTTGATGATCAGGTATGTGTCTAATGCGACCCAGACTGACCAGTCGCCAATATCAGCACCGCTTCCGAAATAATTGGTCATTCTCTGGTGCCTCTGTTCGGGAGTAGTAGCACTATGGCCGCTGATGCCAACAAGTTCCTCCATCAGGTAAACACTGGCAAAGTTACATCCAGTTTCAGTCGTCCCAGGAAGTGTCGAGGGCATCCACTGATGATTGTGGCCGAGCTCGTGAAACATGCCCCAGTCACCTTCAGATTCCATGTGTGAAAGATCGACTGCGCCGCTTGCAGAAGCCAGGTGGGCCATGAATGGGTATCCTGAATGCATCCATCCTGCTGAAATCTGGACGTCGAAGACAGCTCGCTCGATTCTTGGCCATGGAGTGAATCCATACAGATCGTGTTCCATCTCCAAAGCCTGTTCCCAGAAGTCCATCAGATCCCCGGGATTGTCGAGAGTTCGAATCTCGGACGAGGGAACAGACATGATGAACTGGTCGCTTGACACCTCGGCCCATGGTGCTGGGTAGTCCCTGATCGATTGCCAATCTGAAGATGAGGTCTCTCCATGCTCATATTTGGGTGCCTTGACCGCCCCATCGAAATTTATCCATGTGGAGCCTAGGGGGTCTTCAGGGGGAACTGCCAGATATATCGGGCCACCAAATGCATTGGCAATTGAAATATTGGCACTTTCTATTGCAAATGAACGTACTATCGAGGGGAATCGGTAAATCGTGGATTTATGCCAAAGAGTGTCGCTGTGTACCCCTACTTGCAACATTGCGCCCGAATCTATCAAATCAGGGGGAATCGTAGCGAAGACTTGCTCCCCAGGCGGAGCGTATAGGCCAGTGGAAAGGAGTATCATCGAACGAGCATTTGAGTAACCGAACTGAGATGGCAGACCTGTCTGATTAGAGTGAAACGTGATGTTTTCCTGTATTCGCGGCGAGGATGGCTGGATGACACCAGGGAATTCAACATGACTTGGATGAGAGGGGATGAGACTCGGAGGCATCACAGATATGATTCCGGATTCTATCGAGAGTATTGTATCCCCCAAGGGATCCTGCCCAAACTCGTGGCCGTATTGCGCATCGATTATCGTCCAACCCGAGGAGTTCACTACGTGGTGAAGTCTTGACCAAAAATCGGGATAGTCGTACGGTACAAAGGAGATCAGTGGACTGAGGCATATTCCGATTGTGGTTGCTTGTTGGTCGCTCAGCGTAATCGTTCCATAGGAATGTTCCATAATAGATTGAGCGGCATTCCAAGGCGTCATCAAGGGGTCATTGCCCCAGTCAAACCTCACATTCTCACCTCCCTGTCCATGGCTAGAAGACACGAGCAATCCGGTGTGAGTGGCGATTCTATTTCCAGGATATTCATGGGCTACATCATCATTGGAATAAGACCAGTACCACGAATGGCCACCCATGATTAATCCGCCTCCATCCGATACAAACTGAACTATGGCTGCATTATCCCCTGAATCATATCCGTTCCAGAATTCTGCTATCAAACAGTCGAGTCCTGAAAGGTCGTCTGGATGCGCGCTGCTTGTTGAATGGCCCTCCGCCTCTAGCTCATCGGAGAACGTGTCGAATCCAGCACCTGTCGCTAATCCCACTTCTGCGTTCTCCCCGCATGCCCATGCGACGGCCCTAAGTGCGAAATCAAGTGCATCCTCGTTGGAAGTCAGATCGACCCATGACTCGTGGCCATAACCTATCATCTTACCACGCCCTACGTGCGATCCTGATATCACTGGGAGATCGTCCGGCCCGGCAACTGCTATGGGGAATGAATAGGGGCCCACAGGAAGAATCGATGAAGCATATCCGGGGTAATCGACGGAGCCTATGCCATAGGAAAGATCTGACTGATCTTGTTGGGTATCAATAACTGACAGCCATACTCTTTGCTGCAAAGAGCCTCCGGAATTGTTCGCCCAGAGAGAATGAAATGTCCAGGGGTGGCGCTCCACGGGAATGCCTTCTATCGTTCCATTGGAGAGGAATTGCAGACCATCCGGGAGAGGTGGGTCTGATTCCCATGATTCGATGGTCGGACCTGCGTTGGAGGGGGTTATCGAAACATGGGTATTGACTCGGAGGGGTATCTCGAAGGAAGGCCATTGTATACCGGATGGAGGCGATATCTTCACCTCGATGTAAATCGTAGCACTCGTTGAGCCACCTGAATTAGACGCAGATACCGTGTATTCCCTCGAGTCAGATACGCTTGCAGGAGTTCCCGATATCTCCCCCGTAAGTGAATTAATGCTGATTCCCGGAGGTGGATTTGGTTCAATGGACCAATGATCGACCACACTCGGAGTCGTTGGGGACATACCACTCATAGGAACTCCCACTCTCAAGAGAAGACTAGATTCGGGGTAACCTATTGATGTGGGTGCTACATCTGTGACTCGAATCAGAATTGTTCCTTGGGACGATCCCTGCGAGTTAGAAGCCGTGATTTGGTACTGAGACCAATCGAAAGTCGTATTGGCATTCCCCCTAACAACGCCCTCATAATCGATGTGAATGCCCTCGGGCAACATCGGGGTAACGGTCCACTCGATACCATCCCCGGGATTGGGACGAGGTGCAATCTCGATCAAATCGCCAACAACATATTCGAGGGGGGAATCGGGATATACGAAATCTAAAGGGATAGTTGGGACGATAGTTATCCTGACTGTGGCAGATGAGTTTCCTGCCTCATTTGAAGCCTTAATCAGATGGTTGGTAGAGGCTTGAATAGTAGATAATCCAGTTATGGAACCGTAATCATCGAAAGAGAATCCCTCGGGAAGAGGGGGTTGCGATGTCCATTGCATGGGTTGAGCGCCTGCTACATCAGGGCGTGAAAGATGGCACTGCTGGCCAGATGTGCAGATTAACTCGGATGAATCGTATTGAAGATCTCTCGGTGGTTCAATCGTTATCTCAAGGAATATGTCAGTCGACGAAGCGCCGGCTGGGTTTGAAGCCACTATTGTGTGCACTGAGGCTCCAGATTGGAGAGGGGTACCGAACAATACTCCTGTTTCTGAATCTAGGATCAAGCCTTCGGGCAAGCTAGGAGAGACTAGCCACACGTCTGGTCCATCGCCTATGAATGAAGGAGTATATGGGTCGATTTCGATGCCAACATAGAATTTAGTCGAAGATATGCCGTAATCCAATTCATCGGGCGCATTCAGGTCCCTGCATGTTCCTCCATCGAATATCTCTATGACCGAGCAATCTTGGGGTCTTAGCTCGAGTTTCAGACAATCTTCAGAGTCTGGTGCAGTGTCGCAAGGGTCCTCTTGGCTAGAAGGAGCGGAATCGGATTCCATGAATCCTAAACATCCCGAGATTGGCACTGAGAATAACATGAATGTGACCATTATGGCCATTGAGGCGTGTCGGCTCACAAGACGTCCCTGCATTGACGACGAATCAACATGTCCTTCTTCTCAAGGATACGCCTGGCCTGGCTCGAAGCAATATTGGACGGTTGTATAATCATCTTTGAACGACTCCACATCCGCTTTCACTGAATTTAGATCGTGGTCGTCGATCAGTGCTCGCTGGAAGAAATGCGCAACTTGGTCCATTTGATCGGCGCCCATCCCAACACGTGTAAGTTCGGGCACCCCCAGACGAAGCCCGGATGGAGATAGGGCCTTAGTATCGCCCGGTAGCATGTTCATGTTGGTGATTATACCTGCTTTTTCAAGCATCTGAGCAGCATCCCTGCCTGCACCAGAATCTTTGCCTCCATGTCTAGTCAGTACCTGGTGGCTTGCTGTGTAGCCCCTCTCCTCTGCAAGAACATCAAAACCACGCTCTGCGAGAGATTCGGCCAATGCCCTGGCATTTCTTACGATGTCTCTTGCGTAGTCCTTTCCGAATGCCTCGAACTCGGCAAGAGCGACAGCTTTCCCAGCCACGTGGTGAAGATGGTAAGATGAGCAAGTTCCCGGGAACACGGCATTATTCAGTCTCCTGTGCATCTTCGGATCATCGCTATCAGATATCAAAAACCCCCCTTGTGGGCCTGGAAATGTCTTGTGACTAGAGCCGGTAACGACATCTGCCCCTTCTCGGAGGGGATCTTGGAAGACGCCCCCAGCAACAAGTCCGAGTACGTGTGCCGCGTCATACATCACCGAGGCGCCCACCTCATGTGCGGCATCGGACAATTCCTCGAGAGGGGTGGGGAATAGGAAAACGGATTGACCGAATAGAGCAACACTCGGCTTGATTTCTCTGATGAGCTTTGCAGCAGCATCAATATCCGGTTCCATCCTCTCCACATTCCACGGATATGTGTGGAGATCGAGCCCTCTAACCCCGACTGCGCCCATGTTTGCATGGGAGATATGTCCTCCATCTGCTGTGGAGACTGCAGTTATTGACTGACCTGGTTTGGATAGAGCTTTCAAAGCGGCGATGTTTGATACCGTTCCTGAAATAGACTGGATATTCACGAATTTTGAATTGAATACCCTCTTGGCAGATTCTATTCCTAGTGATTCAATCGTATCGAAGTCGTCGCATCCTTGGTAGTATCTCTTACCGGGTAGCCCCTCGGCATATCGCCCATGCAAGTCTGAGGAAACTGCCCTAGCCACCAGTGGGCTGAGGATATTCTCGCTGGCGATCATAGGCAATGATGTCGCGTAATGTCTTCCCGAGGCTTCGACCGCGTCTAGGACGTTGTATGCTGTCTGCTTGCTCTCCATGGCCCTATTGGGCGGAAGGGGTCCTAAATCCTGTGCCATGTACCATAGGTCACTTTCATGTGCTATCGACCCCTCATGATTGACATGGGCCGGGCCATCCCAGCAATCATCGCCACTCTCTTGATCATCCTATCCTTGTCTCCGACGGTACAGGCGACTGATACTGATGGAGATGGCTATGATGATTCATTGGATGCGTTTCCAAATGACCCATGTGCCAATTCAGATACGGATAACGATGGGCTTCCTGACGAAGTGTCTTCAGGGTGTATGAGTAACGGAATCATAGCACACACCTCTTTCGAGGATCCTCTTAACGGGTCAATATACATCGATACAGGAGACTCAAGTGTCGATCGATATCTCTGGAATAACGTGGGAGAGTCGCATGTTTCCCACAATGTCACAACTGGTTCTGAAATGGGTTTCAAACTATACTATGAGTCTACGGGAAGCAATGGGCTAACAGACGGCGATTTCTTTGGCGTAGTAGATTATACGGGGACCGTTGGTAGTTTTATCGATGGCGATAAAGGCTACGAAATGTCTGATGTAGACGGAATAGCCACTTTAGAGTTCGATGCCGTGGATGCTGATTCCGTAGAATTCGACCTATATGTCCAACAGAAACTTCAGAGCGGTCAGCATGCAAACTGGGAGACGGCTGATAAGATTGTAATCTGGTTCGACGGCGCTAATTCGGAAATCGAAATACTGAACACGACAGGCGATGATATCGATACGGCGCACACCTCTCTCCTTGGGACCTGGACTAAGTATGTGGTCGATCTAACCGGCGCAGGCGCTGGGAGTCTGAAATTCATGCTCCAGTCCAATGCTGCGACTGAAGCAATCTATGTTGACAACATTACGTTCACTGGAGGCACGGCCCTGGTGGAAGATTATGATGATGATAATGACGGCTGGACTGACTCTGACGAGGTGAACTGTGGGACTGACCCTCTTGATGGGGCATCAGTGCCATCTGACAGCGATGGAAACGGGATATGCGACATAGAAGAAGGGGGCGATACCGATGGAGACGGGATTCCGGATCTCTCCGACTCAGATGATGACAATGACGGAGTTTCAGATGAAGACGAGTTACTCTGTGGGAGCGATCCAAAAATGAGCAACGATCTCCCTCCAGATATGGACTCAGACGGAGTCTGCGATGCACTTGATGATGACAAAGACGGGGATGGATGGTCGAATTCCGACGAGGAAGATTGCGGCACAGATGATGAAAGCGGTTCTTCAGTGCCCGATGACATGGATGGTGACGGCACGTGCGACTACATCGATACAGATACTGATGTAGATGGAGTGAGTGACGTGAATGACATCTTCCCAGACAACCCACTAGAGTGGGAGGATTCTGATGGCGACGGTACAGGAGATAACAGCGATCCAGACGATGATGGGGACGGGGTTCCGGATCTAGATGATGCATACCCCAGCGATCCAAACGAAAGTTACGATTCAGATGGGGACGGCGTGGGAGACAATGCAGATCCGGATGACGATAGCTGCGAAGATGTCGCTAATTGTGGCGAAGGCTTCTATCCTGGAGACGGGATTATCGATGTGGAGGAAATAGCATGCAACTCCGATCCATTCGATCCAACCAGTATCCCTCTGGACGAGGACTCAGACGGGGTCTGCGATTACATGGACCAAGACCTCGACAATGATGGAGTAAATGATGCAGAGGATGGTTTTCCTAACGATCCCTGCGCCTTCCTTGACACGGATCAAGACGGACTTCCCGATTTCATCCTCGAATCATGCACAACTACACTGACAACTGATCTGGATGATGACGGAGACGGGTGGTCTGATGAAGATGAAATCAAATGCGAATCCGAGGCCGATATCGAGACGAGTATCCCGATTGATTCTGACTCCGATGGCCTCTGCGACGGAGAGGATAATGACGATGATGGGGACGGATACGATGATTCGGAGGATGCATTTCCCCTAGATGCTACCGAGAACGCAGACTGGGACCAAGATGGCGCGGGAGATAACAGCGATCCGGACGATGACAATGACGGCTGGTCTGATGCGGATGAGATTACTTGTGATTCGGACTCAAAATCGCCGGATAGCCTGCCAGCAGACTTGGATCTAGACTCGATATGCAACGACATGGACTCCGACATGGACGGAGATGGCTTCATCAACGAAATGGACGACTTCCCCCTCGATTCATCCGATTGGAGAGACACAGACGGCGATGGAATTGGCGATATAGCTGATGATGATGATGATGGAGACGGATGGAGCGATTCTGAGGAAAGGGACTGTGAGTACGACCCTGATGATTCGGATTCAACGCCGCCCGATTCTGACAATGATGGAATTTGCGATCTTCTTGACCCGACGCCTATAGACGCCGAGGGGGGTAGCGGGCTACCAGGATTTGGGCTCGCAGTTGCACTAACGGCAATTATTGGAGCAGGCGCAATAGCTGGCAGAAGAATTGAGGCTTAGATTTCGGGTAGTCTCGAAAGTTTCCTGTTCTGCGCAACGATGTTAGATGAGCAGTTGCCCCTAATGCTCATGACAGCCCATCCCGACAATGAGCCGATCCTCTCTTATGCACAAGGAAGTCCTGAACGAAGTGCGCTGAAAGCAGAGTTAAATCGCCAACTTAGCGAAGTAGTGGAGATACCTTGCATCATAGGGGGCAAAGAAGTCAGGACAGGGAATATCGTCAAACAAGTCGTTCCCCACAATCACGGACACGTATTGGCCGAGGTCCACATAGCTGGCGAGAAGGAAATCGCAGATGCGTGCGGGGCGGCTGTGTCTGCTCAGCACGAATGGATAGAAATGGGCCTCGAGGCTCGATGCGAGATATTCGAGCGCTGTGCGGATCTTCTTGCAGGCCCTTGGAGGATGAAGTCCAATGCATCAACAATGCTCAACCAGTCAAAAACCGCATTTCAGGCCGAGATTGATGCTGCGTGCGAACTTATTGATTTCTGGCGTTTCAATTGTCACTATGCGAGAGGTTTCCACGATCAGCTACAACCACTAGTATCGCCCGAGGGAGTGGTGAATTCAACCGAGATTAGACCATTGGAGGGATTCGTTCTCGCCATCACGCCATTCAACTTCTCCAGCATTGCTGCGAATCTTCCAAGTGCCCCTGCGATTGTTGGGTGTACATCTGTTTGGAAGCCTAGCAGGAATTCATACCACTCCAACTATGTTCTGATGAGACTGATGATGGAGGCCGGCCTCCCTCCTGGCGTGATTAATTTCATACCCTCTTCAGGTCCAATGATTTCTCGTGTAGCACTCTCAAACCCTGACTTCGCCGGTGTGCACTTTACAGGTTCAACTTCTACGTTCCAGGGGCTCTGGAAGAAGATCGGGGAGTCATTGGATGGCCTTCGTTCGTATCCAAGGATTGTCGGGGAGACAGGTGGAAAGGACTTCATCGTAGCCCACCCCGAATGTGATGAGAAGGGGCTAATCGTTGCACTGCTCAGAGGGGCATTTGAATATCAAGGTCAGAAATGCTCTGCAGCGAGTCGAGCGTACATCCCGGCATCTGTGTGGGGGAGGATAGCCGATCCACTTGCAAAGGAGATATCGAAAATCAAGATGGGGGATGCTAATGATTTCACAAATTTCATGACCGCGGTTATCGATCAGCGAGCCTTTGACAAGATTACAGGGTACATCGATAGAGCTCGAAATAGGGAGACTTGCGATGTGTTCGTTGGAGGGGGTTCAGACGATAGCACAGGATGGTTTATCGAACCGACCATCATTGTAACAGAGGATTCGCGATCCGAAACCATGGTTGAGGAGATATTTGGCCCAGTCCTTACTGTGAATGTGTATGATGATGATCGATTCTTGGATATTCTTGAAACATGCGATACAGGCTCCCCATATGCATTGACGGGATCGATTTTTGCTTCAAATGAGGAGCATGTGGATATCGCGCTCAAAAGGCTCAGATTCTCCGCGGGTAACTTCTACATCAATGATAAGCCAACTGGTGCAGTTGTGGCTCAACAGCCATTCGGGGGCGCCAGAGCTAGCGGTACGAATGACAAAGCAGGCGGACCATTGAATCTGCTAAGATGGATATCGCCTCGATCCATAAAGAGAACCCTGATGACGCAGCATGATTGGACGTACCCATTCATGGAAGATTGATTTTGATATCATTTCCGACTAAATCTCAATGTATGCAAGTTCCCCTGGTCTCAAAAATGAATCCGATATATCCGAATCCGATGTCCTCATAATCGTATTATCGTTATCAAAAGGAAAGTCTGAATCGCTGAAATTCATTAACACTCGGACCCGTTTATTTTCAGTTTTCTTGACAAATGAGAGTATGTCGGATGATGATTCAACTTCGTCAATAGAATCAGATTTCATCCAATCTTCGATTCTCCTACGTTGAATCACGCTACGGTAGTAATTCAGCATGGAATTGGGATCATCATGCTGAATCGATACCGAATAATCGTGCCACCCCTCGGGCATGGGGAGCCAAGGCTCGGAATTAGTGAATCCAGCATTTGGCAAGTTTGCGTCCCACGGCATAGGGACTCTGCACCCATCTCTGCCCTTGTAGTCGGAGTCTGGCGTTTGACGGAAGAATGCTGGGTCTTGTCTATCTTCATCTGGAACATCGGCCTGAGGGAGAGCTAGTTCTTCTCCGTTGTAGAGGAATATTCTCCCAGGCAATGCCATAATTAGAGCAAGGAGAGATCTGTAACGGATATTCGCTACTTGGCCATCTGGAGACCGATCAGCAAGTAGAGGCGCGTAACGAGACCAATGTCTGATTTCATCGTGATTGGATAGAGTCCATACTGGGAGGCATCCCGTATCATTCCATAAATCCAGATTGGCTCCTATCCTATCTCTGAATCCATCACTAGACCAATCTTGATGAAGGAATGAGAAATCAAAGGCAGCATGGAGTTGATCGGCTCGCAGATACTCTAGGAGACGTTCCCGTGTTGCCGTATGTATCTCGCCGATGAGGAATCTGCTGGGCTCATATTCATCTACGATTTTTCTCCATTTCCGATAGATATCGTGAACTTCTGGCTGATCCCAGCAAGCCGACCAATTGTCGCCGAATCCGGATCGATTGGGCAATCCAGGAGCCTTGAAGAGTCCGTGCGCCACGTCGATCCTGAATCCGTCTACGCCCCTGTCAAGCCAGAACCTGAGTATGTTCTCAAATCTCTCATGCACATCTGTATGATGCCAATTCAAGTCAGGCTGACACGGATCGAACATATGGAGGTACCATCTCTGCAGGTGTCTCCCCGATGAGGGGAAGGGGGACCAGGACGGGCCACCGAAAATGCTGACCCAGTCGTTAGGCGGATTGATCCCCCCAGGACCGGTGCCGTCTCTGATGATGAAGTGCTCTTCACTTGGATTTCCAGCGCCTTCGGTCAATGCCGACTGGAACCATTCGTGCTGAGATGATACATGGTTTGGGACTATGTCCATGAGGACCATTATCCCTCGTTGGTGGAAATCATCAATCATCCGATCGAATTCTTCTAACGAGCCGAACATCGGTTCAACATCGAAATAATCTGAGACGTCGTAGCCGTGGTCCCCTTGAGGCGAGGGGTATGTTGGATTTAGCCAGATGGCGTCGACACCGAGTTGGTGTATATGGTCGATACGCGCCCTCAAACCTGCGATATCGCCAATTCCATCTTGATTGGCATCCATGAACGAGCGCCAATATATCTGGTAAACAACCGCTGAATCCCAGCGATCATGACCCATGAGTCTCCCTCATGCCTCGTTGACAGCGTTGCCTTCAGAGTCGAATAGCCTTATGTCGGATTCGTCGACCTCTACTCCGACATTAGATGTTCTATCCATTATCTGCCGATTTGCCTCAGGCCCAGGTCTGTGCCATACTGCAGAAATCCTAATGCTTCCATGGTCTAGGTGGACAATTGTCTCGGATCCCAGTGATTCGAAACCGGCGATTTTGAAATTTCCATCCTTATCCCCGATTTTTAATGCGGTGTTCTCTGGTCGGAAGCCGAGAGTGCATTCGCCCTCGTATGAGGAGTAATGCGATGGCATTTTCATCGTGAATGGTTTTTCTCNGGCATCCGCACCTTTCGCCAAGAAGACTCCATCAGACATATTCCCCTCAACCAGATTCATCGGAGGGGTGCCTAGGAATGATGCGACAAAAGTGTTTGANGGNTGGTGATATGCCTCAAGAGGAGTCGAGAACTGNTGCATCCTCCCTTCGTTCATTATGACTATTCGATCTGCAAGAGTCATGGCCTCGACTTGATCGTGGGTTACGTAAATCGTAGTTGTTCCCAGCTCCTCATGAAGGCGACGTAGCTCTATTCGCATCTGATTCCTGAGCTTCGCATCTAGATTTGACAGTGGCTCGTCCATTAGGAGNACCTCGGGCTGTCTGACCAGCGCCCTTCCCAATGCTACACGTTGCCTCTGCCCGCCAGAGAGATTCTTCGGGAGGCGATCAAGATATTCTGTCAAGCCCANTAGTTCGGCTGCATCTGAGACTCTGCTGTCTATCTCTTCCTTGTCAAGACGTTCGGCACCTTTTTGCATTCTGAGACCGAATGAAAGGTTTCGCCCTACATTCATGTGGGGGTACAGAGCATANGACTGGAATACCATGCCAATACCTCTGGCCTTCGGGGGAAGATTATTCACAACAACCCCACCAATCGATATGGTTCCTTCAGTGATTTCTTCAAGGCCAGCGAGCATTCTCAAGGATGTNGTCTTACCGCATCCAGACGGGCCGACTAGAACTACGAACTCNCCGGTTTCAACATGAATNGTCAAATCCTTGACTGCCACNCTNTCGCTATCATATTCCTTCCATACGCCNTCNAATCCNACTTCTGCCATACACGATCACCCCTTCACAGCACCCGCAACCATACCGTCGACGAGATATCTNTGGAATGTGATGAATAAGAGAACTACGGGGATACTTATCAGAATCGANGCTGCGGCGAAATCNCCCCAATAAGAGTCGCCAGCCTGGGCNGAAGATACCATGGAGGCGAGGCCCACAGGCAGCGTNTATCTGTCTGTATCCGACAGGAAAGTCAATGCAAGNAGATACTCGTTCCATGCGGCGAGGAAAGAGAANAGACAGGTAACGGCTACGGCNGGAAGGGACANCGGGAATATTATTCGNGANAATATCTGCATCTGTGAACANCCATCTACNCTGGCTGCTTCTTCAAGCTCCCTTGGTATGGTGTCGAAGAATCCCTTCATCAGCCAGACGCAAAGCGGGAGGGCGGTTACAGAGTAGGCAACGACGAGCCCGGCGTACGTGTTGAGGAGTCCCAGGCCCTTCATGACGATGAAATACGGGACGAGTATCAGCGCACCGGGGAACATCTGGACGATCAAAAACATGAACAGACCTATTTTTCGCCCGTAGAATCGATATCTCGAGAAGCCATATGCAGCAGGGAANGCGATTGTTAAACCGAAGATTGTGGTNGCGACCGAGACTATGATCGAGTTCCAGAACCACCCCCAGAATCTCTCGGANCCCCACATCTTCTCATAATGCTCCAGAGTGGCTGTNGAGATGCTGAAATCCATNCNCAGAGAATTTCCAGGNGACAGNGATAGCATNACTGTCCACAGCGGCGGGAGTATAGCGAATATTCCCAAGTGTATCAGCACGATTTGCTTGGCAGTCTGAATTATCGCNCCNGAGTGCCTCCTCGATCTTGCAAGCCCATTTAGGGCCTCTTCAGTCGATGCTTTGCCCATGAACCACTTTGATGACCGAGATGCAGCGATGACTGCAGCTGCACCGACCAGCATGGAAGGAGCAGCGGTCCAATAGTCGACCAAGGTTAGTCCAACGGAAGAGTCGGCNCTGTGGAGGATGTACGAGAGTGAAAGAACCGTCATAGAGGCGCCTGATACGAGGAAGAGTGCGAATTTCTCAGGTACGGGGCGGGCAGGGACGTCCTCGGGNAGTATGAAGACAATAATGGAATTCGCGATTACCACCATGAATGCGGTTGTAAGTCCGGGGTCATCCCCCCTCATCCATGAAACTGCACACATGAAGAGCGCTATCATGAGGCTTATCCATCCGAATGATGCGACAGCACGGAGACTGACTGGTGTCCACCAACGAACAGCGAGATTGTCTTTCATCCGTCCACCTCGCCTGCCTTTGTCACTAAGAGATATGCTGTACTAAAGACGATGAGCATCAGGAAGATTATGACTGACCATGCTGCTCCCAGCCCATACTCGCCGTTTATGAAAGCGACATCGTACACGAAAGTGACGAGTATGTCAGTGACACCAGGCTCCCCATAGAACCTATCGGGACCACCGCCGGTCATCAGGAAGATGACGTGAAAGAGGTTGAAGGTCCANATCATGCCCAANAGGGAAAGGGGGACCAGTGCGGGCATCAGTTGCGGTAGAGTGAGATGTCTGAAACGATGGTATCGTCCGACACCGTCTATATTGGCTGCCTCGTACATATCCCGGGGAATGCCTGCCAATGCTCCAGACGTAGTCATCGTCATGAATGAGAAACCCATCCAGATATTGACGAATATGACGGAGAATTTAGCCCAGCTATCAAGCCCCAGATAGTCAATATCAGAAGTGAGGATCCCATTGACCCACCCGAACCTGTTGAGCATTCCTCTCCACATTATCACCGAGATATATCCTGGCACAGCCCACGGAATCAGGAGTATCGTACGCCAAGCGACCTTCCCAATTATGCCACTTTCAAGAAGCATGGCGAAAAGAACGCCCAGCAACATATGCATAATCACGCAGCCGAAGGTCCAGATGAGGGTGAATGTGAATGTACGCCAGAAACCAGGGTCTCCATCACCGTCGTAATCTCTCTCATCCGAGAATAAGAGTTCGTAGTTGTCCAGACCGACGAATTCTCCTTCACCGTAATTTTCAGCAGATTCGTCGGTGAAGGAGAGATAGATGCCATAGCCAACTGGGTAGAAGGTGAGTGTGGCCAATAGCAGAATTGCAGGCAATATGAAGAGGTAGCCGCTTCTCTCTCGTCGGCTTGGAGACAGGAAGTAGAGCACTAGAGCCGTGAGGCAAAGACCTCCTACGATAACGCCAATAGCGATGTAAACTGGAGTCATGTCTGGATCAGGCGGCCTTTCAGACTCAGCTGTGGTTATCGCTGATAGGACTGCGAGACCTTCTTCTGCCGATGAGCCGTCTTCGCCGATTGCCACTGTCGCCACATATACCTCCTGGCCCCGGACTATCCCCGGGAGATCGCAGACAACTGATATCGCATCGGGGGGTAACACTGGCATGCCTGTTGAAAAGGTCGGTTCGAACCAATCCTCCTCGAACTGGAAATCTGTGGCGAGATCCTCGGGGATAGTTGTCAGAGACCACCAGCATCGGAAGAATTTGAGCGTCTCTTGTGATGAGGGGTCGTCGGCCGGATCTTCGGAGACGAATATCCATGCATCCGGGAAACCGGCAACTGAAGAAGCCGTAGGGACTATTTCTGTCAAATTGTTGAATGACTCATCGCTGTAGTAGATATCGTACTTCACAGAATCAGGCACTGTCTGGAAGGCGTACCTGACCCTGTTATTCAAATCGACATCGCCGTCTATTGATACCTCTGAGACGGGGAGTGGAGTAGCCTGAGCTGTAGTAGAAGATAGCAGGAGGAGAGCGAGAAGGGTAGCGGCGGTTATTCCCGCCGTTCGACCCCCCATCGCCCTCACTCCTTGTTGCGTTTTACCTCAGTTTTATCTGATCGATTAACCGGCCTACATTGTTGCCATGTAATGGAGCTTGGTCTGTCCTGTTATCGTGCCATCAGCTGCCACGGCGAACTCACAGTTGCTTCCATCGTCAGAGGCGGTTCCGTCTACATCCTCGCAGTGAGTACCGAGCCAGTTTGCATCCTGATCTTCTGCACCCCACTCGTAAGTACCTGGGTTCATGGTTATCTCCACGGTCCACATCATACCGTCCTGAGTGCCCGACTCCAGGGACCAGTCCGAGGTGTAATTTCCCTTGAAGTTCACAGCGGTGACAGAGTTGTCATCCGTATGAACCATCAGAGTTACGGTTACTGAGACATCGACGCCGTCGATTCCATCGCAGTTCTGATCGATTCCATCGCCCTCCGGGTCATCGGCACCGGGGTAGACGGTGGCGTCATTGTCGTTGCAGTCTGCATCGGCGCCGTCGATGGAGTATCCGTCGTCATCGGCGTCGTCGTCGACCGTCAGCGGTATTCCGAGTGCCTTCTCTATGGCGGCCTGCGCCTTTCGAGCTGCGTCGGCTGGATCCATCCCGTTGTCGAAGACGTCTGCGAGCATGGAGTCCACAGGGCCCCATACGGATCCCATGGCTGCGTATGCAGGGGCGCCGAAGCCTCTGGCCATCTGGGCGCCGAAGCCCGCGACTACGGAGTCGCTGGCCACATCTGGGTGGTCTAGTACGGAGGACATGACCGGGAGGAGTTTCGCGGTCTTTGCGAATTCGACCTGGCTGTCATATCCTGAGAGGTACTTCGTCAGAGTCACTGCAGCGGCCTTGGAGTCCGAGCCGGACGATACAGACCATCCCTTCATGCCCACGAATGGGCTGAATGGGATCTCTAGTACAGAGAGCGGCATTACTGTGTGGCCGAAGTTGACGTTGGAGGCCTCGATGCCGCCATACGCCCATGGTCCTTGGATGATGAAGGCTACTTCGTTGTCCTTGAACATGTCTTCCATGTTGCCCCAGTCGCAGCCGGCCTTGAGCACGGCTGGTGAGCTGCCATCAGGCAGGACCCCTGTGCCGCCTGCTGGCTGTCCGTAGAGAGCCAACTGGATCGTCTGGATCGCCGAGACGGTGCTGGCGCTGTTTATTGTGGGGTTGCCGGAGTCATCGAAGATCGATCCGCCGTAGCCGGTCAGCCATGGCCAGAACTGGTATGCAGCCTTGTAAGGGAAGCAAAGGCCCCAGTGATCATCAGAGGCCATACTGGCAGTGACGGCAGCGGTGTAGAACTCGGTGAAAGTCCAGTTGCTTATGTTGCCGTAATCAACACCAACGGTGTCAAGTACGTCCTTGTTGTAGTACAATGCTAGGGAGTCCCCGGACTGTGGTAGTCCGAGTATCTCGCCGTTGACTGTGACGCCCGACATCGATGATCCATACGCTGTCAGTTCTGCTGGAGTCATGTATGGAGCGAGGTCCTCGATGATGGAAACGCCGCCGACGTTGTTTGCGGCGACTTCTCCCAGTGCATCGTTCTGAAGGCGGAATACGTCTGGCGCCTCGCCGGCCTGTGCTGCAGTGACGTACTGCGGCTTCAGATCGTCGAATGGCACGTATTGCACGTCGAGGTCGTAATTGGCATGCGAAGCCTCGAACGCCGCTATGACGTTGTTGAATGCCTCCTCCTCGGTTGAGTCTAGCGCGTAGGAGTGCCATACAGTCAGGCTGTATGTACATGAGCCGTCGTCCTCGACTGCCGCTGCGTCATAGTTGCTGGCCTCTGAGTCCATGCATCCAGCCACTGGCGGGAATGCGCATGTACCGTCGTCCACCGTCGCATCGGGGTTGTAATTCGTAGCGGTGCTATCCGTACAGCCGTCTACGTCGGTCGTTGTCGTGTCATCATCATCTCCGCCGAGACATCCTGCAGCGGCCATAGAGACCATCAGCATGCTTAGCAAGAGGGACAGGATTTTGTTGTCCATGCGTATGGGGAAACTTAGTACAATATTAACTCAATTGGTAACATTATGTTAGTGTGATTTTTTTCACTTAAATGAGATTTCTTCTCAGTGCACCATTTTTCGAGTCATGGTGCCAGCATGCTGCCCCTATGAGTCCAGCATGGTTAGAATCCGGTGCCAATTTTACAGTCTCCCCCACATCAATCATGCCGAACCAAGAGGCTGGTTCCTCGGTGATTCCTCCGCCGAGAAGTATGATTTCTGGGGAAACGCATGTGGCTATTCTCTTGATGGCTGATGAGAGGTTGTTCGCCCAACTACTCATGTCCATGTCATTCTCTATTAGGGCCCTTGCGCTCGCCGTCTGATCTATGTGGACGCCATTCTCATTCAATAATCTGCCAAGCTCGATATTTCTGAGGAGGCGCCCCCCTTGCGATACAGCCGTACCGAGGGAAGTCCCTATTGTTACAAGGAGGATCGTTTCCGTTCCCGAGTATTTCTTGTGATTCCTGATTGCATGGTAGAGTGCTGAGTCGGCATCATTTAGCAATGTGGATGACAATCCATTCCCAGATAATGACTCTACGAGGGAGTCGTGCCTGATGTCATCGCCAATGTTAGGGCCATTGATCACCTCGTAATCGGATACCACTCCTGGGAATCCCACCCCTATGTCTGTACCCTTGTATTGAACCTCACGAATGATGGTTCTTACGGACTCAGTTATTCTTGCGAGTCGTGGCAGAGGTTCATGCTCAATGGTGCATCTTTGACCCACGACACGTCCCGCGTTTACATCGACAATTCCCCCTTTTACGGAAGAGCCCCCGATATCAATACCCAAGACTAGATTCTCGGCCATCGTGCCATGGCAAACGGCCAGAGGATTTCACCGATTCGGAAAGCCATGCCCATGAATGATGAGATTCCCAATGGTCGGGAGCCATCCACGACCAATTTCTCTTGCTGACAAGACCCGGGGTGTTAGTCCTCGCAGAGCTGCCGAGCCCCAAAACGTCTTGCAGAGGTATGATCACAATCTCCGCTTTTGACGACATAAGCCTCTTCACCGCCTCCATTGGCACGTCCGCAGAATTGCAGCCGAGGGACGCCCTGACTCTCTTCTTGTCATCCGAGCTGATCTTCGAATACCATCCTGCAAAGGTATCGTTATCGTGCGTACCCGTGTATGCAACCACTCTCTCAGGAATATGATCAAGATGATGTGGCGGAGCATCGTACCCCCATCCGAACTGAAGTATTGACATCCCATGCAAGTTGTAGGCATCCCTGAGCCTGATTGCAGCATCGCCAGCCATCCCCAGGTCCTCAGCGATTAGGAAATCCGAGGAGTCGATTATCGCATCCATTAGCGATGCGCCCGGGCCCTCCGCCCATCGGCCACCGCGTGCATCCTCAGCCTCAGGCGGTATCGCCCAGTATTCGGCAAGTCCGATGAAATGGTCTATGCGAATCCCTGGTGTCCTGCGTGAAGCTGTCTCGACCCTTTTCTTCCACCATTCGTAGCTAGATTTCTGGTGCGCTGGCCATGCGTATGTGGGGTTGCCCCAGAGTTGGCCAAGAGGATTGAATGAATCAGGGGGGGCGCCTGAGCGCTCAAGTGGCTCCCCATTCGGCCCTATGTTGAATAGTTCCTTGCTGTGCCACGTGTCTGCAGAGTCATGCGCCACATAGAGCGGGATATCGCCAAGCAACAGCACGCCATTCTCACGTGCGTGTGTCTCGATTGATCTCATAGCATTCTCAAGTTTCCACTGTATGCTAATTTCACGCCAGTAGTGCTCTTCATTGTCTGATCTGAGACGCTCGAGATCTCGGACCGAGGGGTTAGACCAAGGACCCCATTTCACCCAACTCCTTGGGTCGATTGACTTCAGTATCCTAAATAATGCCCATGGGTCTGCCCACTCTGAGTTCTCGAGCCATGCATCCAAATCGTGTCTAGATGGGTCACTAAAATCTCCTGCGAGGCCATGTAGTAATTCCGGGTCCATGGCAAATGCAGAAGGGCTTGCATACGGGGACCCTACGAAATCAGGGGGGTTCAGAGGAAGTATTTGCCACACTCCGATACCGGAAGAAGCGAATGCATCTATCGCTCTGATACTGGCCTCTCTGAGACTACCTGGCGCATCGTCCCTTGGGATGGACTGGATTGGAAGCAGGATTCCAGCGGTCCTCACTCTACTTTCGCAGCGAAGCCAGCAGATAAATGGGATGTTTGCCCGTTAATAGGCACTAACAATTCTATAGTGCGAGATTGAAACCTATATGCTCTTACTAGCATCCTATGGTACAGGCGTGATGGAGATGAATGGGTCGATCGAGGATTATCGGGAAAGAAGATTCGTGGGTCTTGCTCTTGTAGCAATTATGGTATCTGTACCGCTTGGAGGAGTGATTCCAGCGTCTGCTGATTCGTCTGAAACGGAAGATCATGGCCCTATCAATCTAGCAATAATACTGCACATGCATCAACCATATTACAAGAATATAGAATCGGGATTTTACGAATTGCCATGGGTCAGGGTGCATGGGAGTCATGAATACATAGACAGCCCGGGCATCCTGGGGATGTATCCGGGCACGAACGTGACCTACAACATCGTTCCCTCGTTGATAGAGCAGCTCGAGGATTACAGCGACCCGTCCACCATGGATCTGCATTTAGCTCTTGCAAAATCAAACTGGATTACGGACGGAGAGGGGTATGCGACGGACTATCCCACTGATCTGAGTGAATGGGAACTCGCGCAAATGATGTTCGAATACTTCAGGATACAACCATGGGTGTATGACGTCGATGGAGAGCACCCTGAACTGGGGTGGATGGAACCAGCTAGCAGTTCATTCGGGGCCCTGAAAGATGGAAGGGACAACAGTGATCCTTCTTTCGTTAGGGCGTATCAGGCGGCTCCCGGTGATTCACGAGGCCCTAAATCGTCAGTCATATTCCATCCTCAGCACCTCCTTGACGCGACAGTTCTATTCCATCTCTTCCAGAACTCTGGCCCATTGGTAATGGGAGACTACGATTACCTGCTCGCAGAAACTGCTGCAAGTGCTGAAATGCAATCGATATTTGAGAAGGAGGCGCCATACACCGTGAGCGATCTTGAGACAGTTCTTTCATATCAGAGCGAACAGATGCTCAATGTCATGCCATTGTACTCAAATCTAGCTAATACCTCACAAGTAGAGTTGACTACAACTCCGAAATATCATCCGATTATGCCTCTCCTAGCCATGCCAGGCTGGACTATGGAAGACGGCATACCAGTTGAGAAGGATGCGTGGATTTCTGATGTGGAGGAGCAAGTCTCTGAAGGACTGGATCTTTTCGAGGCCAGCACGGGCATCAGGCCTAGCGGTATGTGGCCCTCTGAACAAGCGGTCTCACAGGCAGTAATCGCGCCGATGGCAGAGAACGGCATACAGTGGGCTGTTAGCGACAAGCAAGTTCTGTCTCAGTCCGTCAAGTTGGGTGGGGGAAATCCGTCTGACGCCTCTACCATGGACATCACGTCCCCCTGGATGGTTGAATCAGGAGGGCAAGAGATGATGATGGTGTTCAGGGAGACAGGGATATCTGACAGAATTGCATTCACGTACGGAGACATGGATGTGGAGGATGCTGTGGCTGATTTCATATCGCAGGTGGAGAACAGGAGAATTGACATCATTAATGCCGGAGGAAATCCCGAAGATCACCTACTAACAGTGGCTGCTGATGGTGAGAATTGGCTTTTCATGAGCGGTTTCGGTTCCAGCGACAACGGCAGAGAATTCCTTCACGAGTGGTTCGATGCACTGCAAGATCATCCGACGATCAGGACTATGACCCCAGGGCAGTATCTCGAAGAAAAAGGAACGGATCAACTTCCAAGATTGGAAGAGCTTGCTACGGGCTCATGGATCCAGGGGGACTTGTCCACATGGGCGGGCGAGGAAGAGGAGTCGATTGGATGGCACCGCTTGGTTGCTGCAAGAGACGTATACATGCAGGTCCTGAATGAACAGCCGAACAATCCTGGCCTTCCAGCCGCTAAGCATGCTCTGATGGCTGCTCAGGGAAGTGATTGGTTCTGGTGGTATGGTGCAGACCAGGACTCTGGAGATGATTCGCAGTTCGATGCACTCTTCAGAACCCATCTCAGAACCATATACGAGAGTCTTGGCGTGGGACTTCCCCCTGACCTTCTAGACCTCTCCGGGAACGTAGCTACGCCGACGAGGCCATCGAGTGGTCTGATGGAGCCATTCTACGATGGCCTATCATTCCCGGGAGAATGGAACTCCGCTGCTGAATACGATGCAGGCAGCGGTAGTGGTGCGGCTGATATAACAAGTATAGAGATTGGTCATGATACTGGCAGCATACACCTAAAGATAGGAGTAGGAGATATCGATTCTTACCTCGACCCAGATTCATACGAAGGCGGAACGCCCCACATCCAGATTTATCTTATGGCTCCCAATGCAGTTGACAACAATGTTGCTCAGGCGAATTTCCACACGTACTATGGGATGGAGCCTTTGAATATGCCAACCACGAAGATGCTGTGGTTCGATTTCAATCAGCTCCGAAGCGATGGGCGTATGACGTACAACACATTCCAATCACAGGGTAACGAAGAATGGTCAATTGAGTCACAAGGGGCATTGGGGCTAATTGTTGCTGATGAGGTCTTCGAGGTAGAGATACCATGGTCTACCGCTGATTTAGAGCCGAATGGTTTCACCAGACTCCGCATCGTTAGCAGCGTATACCAAAGTAGAGCCGCCGGAGGCGGGGCTGATATCGAATTGGCACCGACGCCACCGATGCAGATTTCTATGCCAAATCTAGAGTCGTGGGTCAAAATTCTCGANATGCAGGACCCGACCGGCGATGAAACGGGAGATGGCGACTACACATACCCNCTGGCAGGGGATTTTGCCCCTGGAGCAGGCCTGTTCGATCTTGAGCATGCGATTATCGAACAAAGTGCATGGAATGTGAGATTCACATTCACGATGGCTGAGATTACCAATAACTGGAATATGATGTGGGGGTGGTCTCATGCAAATATCCAGATCTATGTGGATTCGGCGCCGGGTGGCAACCAGGACTTGTTGCCAGGCACATACGCAAAGACTTCTCCCGAATGGGGTTGGGAATCTGCGGTCATGCTTGTGGGCGAGGCGGGGCCGGTCTACGGTATGACTCACGAATCATCGACACGGATAACCACGGGCATAGAGGCTCAGGCGAATCCAGAAACAAATACGATTGTCGCGACTATCTCGAAATCGATAATCGGAGGGGATCTTGCCACGTCCAGATTCCTCATAGTCGTAGGTAGCCAGGACGGGTATGGCGAAGGGAAGCTCCGAGCTGTCGATGAAACAGCTTCTACATGGGTTGCTGGAGGAGGCGCGCCTGCGAATCCAACTAACTTACAGAAATACCACTCATCCATCTGGGATGTACTCCTGCCTGAAAGCGTGGACCAAGGGGCCATGCTAAACTCGTATGACGTCAACACGATGACATATGCCGAACTCCATGGCCTTGAACTCCCGCCTATCGAACAGCAGGTGTACGGATTGACCGTGAGCGAAGTNACTGGTAACTCTGCATTGTTGACATGGTCCTCTGCAAAATCCGGACAGATGGAAGTTCGTGTAGCCGGTAACGGAGCCGATGTTGTGGATGAAACATGGGCATCTTCCAGCTCNGANCACGTATACGTCATTTCAGGCATGAGCCCGGGAGAAGATTACACNGTAACAATCAGTGCGGACGGAGTGAGTGTTAGCGCATCATTCGCTACNNCTGAAGAGGTTGATACCGAAGCCCCTGAGATACTGGGTGCTGAGTATGAAGTTGATGATGGTGCTTACCACTTGACCTTCTTCACAACTGAACCATCTTCTATAGTGGTCGAGGTATGTACGGATGTGCAATGTTCGTCTGCCGATATTGGCGATGAATCGAATTATCCAACAGAACAAGTCCACCGGTACTCCCTGGCTGTGCCTGTGAGCAACCACACTGTGATGATTCATGCCATGGACGCAGCNGGAAATGACGCCTCGATGCTTCTAATCGAATCTGGCACCATATCGGACACGCAAGTAAACGATGGTACGCAGAATGGGAATGGTACNGATNCTGGAGGAGATGACCAGGGTTCGGAAACGAATTCNCNGATNNCCCCCTTNATCNTNGTAGTCATTGCCCTAGCCGCGGCGATTCTTGTCTTACAAGGCACGAGAAGACCANCCTCCNACGATATGGAAGATGGCCATTCGGACGCTGAGATGGAAGATTAGACGGGAGGGTTGTTTTTGATTGCCTATCTCAGTGCCGAAATAGGCCTATACAGCGAGTTGCACACATACTCCGGTGGCTTGGGGGTTCTGGCAGGCGATCATCTGAAGTCTGCTGCAGACGAAGGCATGGACATCGCAGCAGTAACGCTGCTATATCGAGAGGGTTATGGCAGACAACATCTGGATGACAAGGGCAATCAAACCGAGACATATCCCGATTTGGACCCCAACAAGCATCTTGAGGATACCGGCTTGGAATTATCCATACCCCTGGATGGTTCGAAACTCAACTCAAAGATCTGGAAGACGGTGATCAATGGCCCTGGCGGCCACGAGGTNCCGGTATACTTCCTCGATACCCGCCACACNAGCAACAGTGAGAGGCACATCAGCCTGTCTGACCGGCTTTACGCAGGAGGTGACGAGATGCGTGTACGNCAGGAGTATCTCCTNGGAGTGGGNGGGATAAGGGCGCTCAAAATACTAGGCCACTGGCCCCTGAAGGGCTTGCACCTGAATGAAGGNCATTGCTCGATGGCTGCCCTTGAGATGATGCGTCAAGGCTGGAGNAGGGNAGAAGTCTCATCGAGAACCCTNTTTACGACCCANACCCCNGTCGCNGCAGGGCACGATCGATTCGAATGGGACCTTGTTGAGAGCGTTGTTCAGGACCTCATTGGNCCCTATGAGAAGAAAGTAGCAAATGATGGGNATCAATGCTCAATGAGCCACCTNGGAATCGGCATGGCGGGCAATGTGAATGCNGTATCCATTCTGAATGCCGAGGTGGCATCNGGAATGTTCCCNGGAGTTGACATNCGGCCNATTACCAATGGAGTTCATCATCCGACATGGGTATCGCCGACAATGGCGCGTCTATACGACGAGGAATTGCAGGGTTGGAGATCGGANGGAAGTGTTTTGCTTGAAGCGGGGNCTCTCAGNGAGACTGGGCTTGAACGTGCACGTTCAGAGTCACGCGCAGTCTTACGTGAGCTTGTCAAGTCGATGACGGGAGTGGATTTTGATGGGAATAGGCTCACAATAGGTTTTGCAAGACGTTTCGCGACTTACAAGCGTGCTTCGCTCGTATTCAGGGATATCCCGAGGCTCAATAAGATAGGTTCGGGTCGNATTCAATTCGTCTTTTCAGGCAAGGCCCACCCCAGGGACGAGGGAGGCAAGGCCCTGATCAAGGAGATATTCGATGCCTCGAACAAACTCGAGGATATTCCTGTTGCTTTCTTGGAAGATTATTCCATGGCGACCGGTCTGGCGATGACCAGCGGGGTTGACATTTGGCTCAATACCCCCGTAAGGCCCATGGAGGCAAGTGGCACATCAGGGATGAAAGCGGTCATGAACGGGGTACCGAATCTTTCCATCCTAGATGGATGGTGGCCTGAAGCCTGNAATCANGGGGTGAATGGGTGGGGAATTGGAAACAAGGAAGAGTCCAGGGATGANGATAGAGATNCAAACGCGCTCTACGATCTGCTGCAGGACGAGGTTTTGCCGGCGTGGAAATCAAGCAGAGATAGGTGGTTGTCCATNATGANATCGGCTATCGTCGCAGGGTCTNCATTCACNGGACAACGCATGATTAGGGAATACGAGAATATCTACGAGACATTNGGATTGTGATATCTGTTGTCCAACAAGGACATTGATAAAAAAAAGATGANGGGCAAGTTCATGATGGTCTCATCAAGAAAGTCCATGGCTGATGTCTCATTTGTGCTGTATGATGAGTCGAAACGACTCAGTATGCCGCACATCAAGGGGTCTTTCAACGACTGGGTTTTGGTNCCCATGGAGAAGGAGGGGGATGGCATATGGACCTACTCTCAGCCGATATCCGAAGGGACTTACGAATGGGGGATGGTTGAGCCTGATGGTTCCGAATGGGGCATATGGCTGCCTGAGAAAGCAGGGCATAGGGTCAATCTCGTAGTCACTGTGAGTCGCGCCGGTAGAGTAGACGGGTCGACTTCAATTCTAATCCCTTCGAAGCCATTGAATAAAAACAACAGTATCAAGCCATTTCTGGGTCTATCGACGAAAGATAGGAAAGGCGTAGATGATCTTCTGAAGCTTCTTTCGAAAGCGAGTATGCTCAATGTTCTTCACGTCATAATATCTGCGAGAGAACCGGTGAGATTTGGAAAAATACAGAGATTGGCAGGAACATCGGCCACTTCTCTCTCGAGGAGGCTGAAAGAGCTGGAGGGTTGCGGACTGGTAAGACGCGCCACTCACAAGACCATTCCCCCGACAGTCGAGTACCAAGCCACACAAGTGGCCTTCGAAATGGGCCCTTCGCTGATACAGCTATACAACTGGGCGATTGATAGCCATGCTAAACTAGGATTTACGCAAGCGTGATTTGTGGCGCCGACAGCAGGACTCGAACCTGCGACCTGCGGATTAACAGTCCGCCGCTCCACCAACTAAGCTATGTCGGCCCAACTTGCGGCTGGACCAATCCTTCATCAATCAATCGCTAGTAAGGTCAGTCAAATTGGCAGCAATATCATTCCCATTCAATGGTGCCGGGGGGTTTGTGCGTGATATCGTAGACGACCCTGTTGACGTGCCCTTTGAGGGAGTTGGTGATTTCCGTACTGATCCCGGATAGAACATCATGAGGTATTGGGGAGTATCTGGCGGACATGCCGTCTAAACTTGTCACTGCGCGCACAACTATTGTCTCGCCGTGAACCCTCGCATCGCCATGCACGCCAACTGAGCGAACCGGGAGGAGGGCTGCGAAATATTGCCAGGGGAGATCGCAAAGTCCGGACTGCGCCGCCTCCATGATTCTTCGTTCGACGATATCGCACGCTATCCTACAGGCATCGGCGCGTTCTCTCGTGACATCCCCCAGTACCCGGACGGCTAAGCCGGGCCCAGGGAAAGGCTGTCTCTCGGAGGATGCGATGCCCAGGTGCCGTGCGATTGCTCTGACTTCGTCCTTGTAGAAGTCTCGAAGAGGTTCGACAATTGAGAGATCTATGTCCTCAGGTATGCCCCCCACATTGTGATGGCTCTTGATAACGTCGCGCTCACCGCCCCCTGATTCTATCCAGTCGGGGGCGATAGTCCCTTGGACCAGATATTTAGCGCCAATTTCACGCTGTTCTTCTTCGAAAACCCTGATGAACTGCTCCCCTATCGCTTTCCTCTTATCCTCAGGATCGGTTACCCCGTCCAATGAATCAAAGAAGCGGTCCGATGCATCTACGACCTTGAGTTGTATGCCCATCTCGTCGAACATAGCGGAGACCTCCTCGGACTCGCCTAACCTCATGAGGCCAGTATCGACATATACGCAATGAAGCAAATCGCCTACAGCCCTGTGTGCTAGAATCGCAGCGACAGTAGAATCGATTCCCCCGCTACATGCTATGATAGCAGTGTCATCTATCCCTGATTTGAGAAGATCTAGGGCCTCCTCGACGAGGTTTTCGGTCTTCATCGGATCACCCCTGAATTGATGAGTCGTCCGCGATGACCTTCTGAGTCATCTCGTGCCTCCATGAGGCATAGGAGGCAGATAATTCGGAATCGCTTGACGCCAGTATCTGGACGGCCAGAGCTCCTGCATTATCTCCTCTATCGACACCAACTGTTGCAACTGGCATCCCAGGTGGCATCTGAACAATCGAAAGTAGTGAGTCGAGGGGGACCTTACCCCCGACTGGAACACCTATCACCGGCTTGGACGTCATGGATGCGATAACCCCCGGAAGGGCTGCGGCAACGCCTGCAATACCAACGAATACAGTGCAACCAGCCTCTTCCGCTGCTTCTATTATACCCTCAAGATACTTTGGAGCGCGGTGCGCTGATGCGACTCTTAACTCATATTCAATTCCAAAGCGATCTAGAATCGCAGTACATTTCTGACCGACCGAAAGATCGGATTTTGAACCCATTACTATGCAGACGTCCATGCTACACGGCTGCGAAGGCGGTGCTAAAGCGTGACGGCTCAAAGCGTAGTCTTAGAACTCGTCATTTTCCCATTTGAGGCTCGCTATCTCGATGGGCGGTTCGCGAAGCGTATCCTCGGGAATTGGTTTGTGGAGCCTGGTCTGGAATGGGTCATACCGGTACCCTGACCTGCCTAGAAGCGAGACAGCCAGGTATGTTCCAGTACGATGCCTGACTCCTTCGATGATAATTCTGGAGTCTCCAACTTCTGGGCCAACTGCGAGGCATGCGGTTCCGAATCTTCTCTCTTTTTTCTGCCAGCCTTCTACCAGCTTGGAGTCGATGTAAGCCTCAGGGGTTATCGGCAAGAGCCATCTCCCGCACGAAGGCTCAACCGCTTCCGATATTGCCATTACAGTTCTGATCCATGCAATCCAGAAGAGAAGATATGCGAGCCATCCGAATGAGGTGTTGATGAAGACGTGGGCTGCAAAGAAGATCAGTCCGATCAGAATTGATTTCGAATCAATAGGGTAGATGTCAAAAATATTTTTTCGAGCAGGGTGATAACCAATCGCACCGGTGAATGCCAGAGGGGCTATCGTCAATATCCATCCGATGCCGAAAAAGGCTGAGGCTAGGAGCTGATCATCCGGTGTACGGCCGGGAAAAATAAGGGGAAAAGAAGCGGCTACGAGGAAGAATGCTGTCCATGCGACGGGGACGAGCATTGCTGGGCCGGGCGGATGGAGTCTCTGTCTACGCCATGAGGCCCATGATTTCGGTGGGATGGTTTCATAATCGTGCTCTATGGTTAATGCCCCCTTGCTCTTTGGCCACCAGTTTGGATCACCTTCAAGCCACTGTTGATTCAGCCGGTCCACGACTTCCCACCCGCCCACAGGATATTGAGTTGGCTCACTCACAGGGATGTCTCAATATGAGTTGCCTTGCAGCGAGGACCTCGTCGACACGTCTGACGGGAGTGGTGTGCGGAGCATTCTTGACAATCTCGGGATCCTCGGACAAAATGCTGAGGAAATCGTCTGCGAACTTGTCGAGCACGTCCTTAGATTCTGTTTCGGTGGGTTCCAGCATCAGGCACTCGGGTACTATCTGGGGGAAGTACAGAGTCGGAGCCATGTACCCGTAATCCAACAGGCGTTTTGCTACATCCTTCGCAGTCACCCCCGTGGCGTCCTTAAGCGGAGTCATATCTAGGGTAAATTCGTGTTTTACAACTTCCGAAGGGGCTCCGTCTTTCGGCATCACTAGTGTCGATGAATCATCATGATCTCTCATGATTCTGTGTCGAAGATAATTGGCATTCAGAACGGCATGTTCGCTCATTCGCTCGAGGTCACGCCCATATCTTCGATAGAACGCCCACGCCCTTACGACTGCCCCTGCATTGCCGTTCCACTGCTGGACTTTACCTATCGAGCATTCCGGTTCTTCCCAGAAGTACCAGAAGCCATCGCCTGCTCCTCGGGGATCCTCTTCCGTGCGCGCCCTTCTAGCCGCTATTGGAGATGGAAGGTACTTTGCGAGATGTGATTTCACGCCTATTGGTCCACTTCCTGGGCCTCCGCCGCCATGTGGCTGGCTGAAAGTCTTGTGAAGATTGTAATGGACGGCGTCGAAACCCATACGTCCGGGATCCGTCTTACCCAGAATAGCATTGAAATTAGCGCCATCATAGTACATCTGGCCCCCCGCCTCGTGGACGATACGCGCAGCCTCCGCTATTTCTGGTTCGAAGACACCGAGAGTACTGGGGTTGGTAATCATCATAGCAGCGGTATCGCCATCTACAGCGGCCCTGAGTGCTTGTAGATCTAAACGACCATCTGTGCCACTAGGTATCTCTACGATTTCATACCCGCACATGGCAGCTGATGCTGGATTGGTTCCATGTGCCGAATCAGGGACGATGACCTTGTTTCTATTGCTCTCGCCATTCGAATTATGGTATTCCTGTATACACCTTATGGCGGTGAATTCGCCCTGGGCGCCTGCAACCGGCTGCAGAGTCACTGAATCCATGCCCGCACAAATGGAAAGCATATCTTGCATTTCGTAATATATTGCTAGAAGGCCTTGGACTTGGCTATCAGGCTGAAGCGGGTGGATTCTGTCTATACCAGGCATCTGAACGATGCGCTCATTGATCCTGGGGTTGTGCTTCATGGTGCATGATCCCAGTGGATAGAATCCTGTATCGATACCAAAATTCCTCTGGGATAAGAGGGTGTAGTGACGTACAAGTTCTGGCTCACTGGCTCGCGGCCATCGTGGGAGGGTATTGCGCCTCATTGATTCTGGTATGTTTTTGCCGGCGTCCTTCCTGATGGGTTTCGGCTGGGACCACCCTGATCCAGGTGCGCCATTGAAATCAAATACAGAACTCACGAACGCACCTCGCTTATACTCAAGGCCAAGGCAGAAGTTAGACTTTCAATATCCTCTTTGGTGGTTCTCTCATCACAGCCTATCAGGAGGCAGTCGCCCATGGAGCCCCACCACCGACTAAGGTCAAATCCGCCCATGACCCCCTTTGAGTCCATTAGGTCTAGAGTCTCACGAGAACTACAGGGTAGCCTGACTGCAAACTCTCTGAAAACTGGCAATTCAGGATGGATAAGTTCGACGCCTCCTATACTTACAACTGACTCAAGCGCGGTCTGAGTTGCTGCAGTTACCCTAAGAGCCAATCTCTCGAGGCCCTCTGGCCCCAACAAAGACATGTGCATTGCGCCCATGAGGGCGATTAAAGTCTCATTCGAGCATATATTCGAAGTCGCTCTGTGTCGGCGTATATGTTGCTCACGAGTGGAGAGCGTGAGGGTATAGGCAATCTTCCCATCGGCATCTAGGCTTTGCCCGACTATGCGTCCGGGCATCAGTCGGAGGTAGTCCTTCGTGCAGGCAAATATGCCGTATATCGGCCCTCCTGCGGTGGGGCCTATGCCGAAGGGCTGACCCTCGCCCACAACTATGTCCGCACCCCAATTACCAGGTGCCTCCATCAGACCAAGTGAAACTACGTCGACACCGACGATCAATGCCGTTTTTTCGCCGATAATCGATCTTAGGCTCATCAGGCCTTCGTCCATGGAGCCGAAAGCATTCGGCTGTTCCACGTATACTGCACACGAATCATTTGCTGCCTTGGCTGCATCTAGATCAAGGGTTCCGTCAACTCGGTGAGGCAGTATCTTGATATCAATCTCCACGCCTTGAGTGTAGTTCTTTATGACAGACATCCTGTGCGGAGGAACGAATTCAGAAACATAGACAGTATTAGGCTGAGATGACCGCTTGGAACGCACCCTAACAGCACAAGTTATTGCCTCAGCAGCAGCAGTGCTGGCGTCATACATGGAAACATTGGCAACAGGCAGAGCGACGAGCTCCGAGACCATCGTCTGGAATTCCCACATCGCCTGCAACATGCCCTGACTTACTTCTGGCTGATATGGGGTGTATGATGTTAGGAACTCCCCCCTTGTTGCAAGCATCGGCACCATCGTAGGCACGAAATTTCTCGCTAATCCGGCAGAAATGAACGAGGGGCGTGAGTCTAGGTGAATATTGGCTCCGAGAAGGCGCTGGGCATCTGCTAGAATCTGTTCTTCAGACTGAGGCGGTGGCAGAGGCAATGAGTCATTCCTACGGACATCTTCGGGGATGTCGGCAAAAAGCTCATCGATAGACGACATGCCCATTTCAGAGAGCATCTCTAGTTCTCGACCGAGGTTAGGGAGTTGATCCATGGATATGCCTGTATATACCCCGTTGTAAGAGGTGCTAAAAGGATGCGTTTCCTTGGATACTAGTACCGACACGCTCTTAGACGTAGAAATTCAGTTTAAGACGAGAGAGATGGGGGTTGCAATCACCGCGTCCGATGGATTCGTTGGGCCATGGATTGCAGAGATGCTAGGCGAAGACGCAATTGTAGTGCCCAGTGAAGCCCTTTCAGAGCCCATGATGCTCGATGCTCTCCTCACTCCTTGTACAGCAATCATTCACATCAACTCCTGGGCTCAAGATGCGGCTTTGGGTCGTGATGACAGGCAGACCATGCTTGAGATGCGAGAACGCTCACGTCCGGTGTTGGAGGCAGTTGGCAGGCACGGTGGGCTTCACCTGATAGTAGTTGGAACACTTCGAGTACATACTCAGTGGGAAGAGGGGGAGCCTTACTATGGGCCCGATTCGACTATCGCTCCCAGGGATGTCGCTGCTGAGGCGCAGCTTTGGATGGAAGAGATGGCGCTTGAGCAGGCGACTACTGAACGACCAGTGAGTATACTACGAGCTTCGAACGTACAGGGCGTCCCGATCAGTGGGCCGCCGGGTAATGGTCTCCTTCACAAATGGGCCGAGGAATCCCCCATTGGTTGGGTCAACGTACCAGGGGATGGCTCTGAAATGAAGGACTTCGTACACGTCCATGACTTGGCACAATGCGTCTTGGGCGTACTCTCAAGCCCGCCTCCGACTAGAGAGAGTCTCGCCGTGGGGTCCGGGAAGGGGATTCAGCTGAGGGATCTTGCAGAGATATACGTTCAAATGACCGGGTGCGAAACGGAATATGGGCAGAGTTCAGAGGGGCAAGTGTTTGGGATTGTAGATGCTTCTGAGATAGAAGGGCGCCTTGGATTTAGACCAGCGATAAGCCTCGAAGAAATGATCAGGGAAGCTCTTGAAGCAGCTGGCCATTGAACCTTAGTTAAGGGCCATCTCCAATATCGGTCTTCCATGAGCGAAATTCCACCCAGTTACCTTGACAGGTAGGTCAAGAGCCTGTCCCATCGAAGGCGATTGTTGATCTTTCCCTAGCCTCATTTCTACCTCTCCGAGAAGAGCAGTTGTGGCAATCACTGTAGTCCCGAATAGAAGTTTACTTGATAATCCGGGGCCAATGGTTCGATCAAGTCCGGTGACCTTCATAGCGAGGGGGAATACTTGGCCGATTAGCGAGTCTATCACTGATTTCCTCGCGCTAAGAGTTACAGCTTCAGCGAGGCTTTTCGAAAGATTATCGATTGAAAATGGGCTTTTGAACCTCTTTTCAGGCTCGGGCTCGGGCTCCGGCTCCGGCTCGGGCTCCGGCTCGGGCTCGGGCTCCGGCTCGGGCTCGGGCTCTGGCTTGAGAATATTGAACGAAGCAGACGATAGAAGCGTTTCATAGCCTCCATCGGCGAATAGTCTGACATCGTATTCCCCTGGAGTGAGGTCTAATTCGAAAGTTACCGAACCAGCAGAAATCGAATCATAATTTTGCTCCTGTGAACCATTGAGATACAACCAGTCCACATAGTCAGAGTTTTTTGCACCAGAATCGTATAGGCCCACCCATGATCGTTCCTCACCACCAGATGCCACAAAGCCGATGCGGATTGATTCACCCTGCTCGAAGTTTTCATCCACCACTAGCGTTGCTGGTTGGCTAGGGGACGTAGAAGGAGCAGGCGAATCGGGTACGCCCGCTATCGCCTCCGCCGCGGATCGAAGTCCGGTATTCTCCTCGCCGAGTAATTGAAGAATCTCTTCGTAGGATATCGAATTGTTGCCATCGGTATCGAGAAGTTTCCAAACCGCCATCAGAACAGGGGTCGGCGCACTCTGGCCGGTTGTTCTGGCAATTCCATCCTTGAACTCATTGAAATTAATGCTCCCTGAACCGTTACTATCCATCTGCTGGAAGAGGTCTACTCCACTGTAACCCATTGATTTCAGAGCCTTTCCAAGACCTTCCAGTGCCCTCTGCTCGAACGTTGCCACGCATTCGGCTTGAAGGACGGCCAAATAGCCATTGCGCCGACTCTACAAGAATGGTGGCCGTACTATTTCAGCAGCGACACGCCTTCTAGGGCTTGTTTGAATGTAGACAACTCGCCCTGGTTCGGGGTCATAGAGATAGGCCATCCCGATACCTATTCCAAGCGAGGGGGAGGGGGCGCCGCTCGTGATATATCCAATTAATGAATCATTATTCTCGCTACTATGGACCTGATGGCCCAATCTAGGGGAAGGCCCACGAGAAATACATTTTAGGCCCGACCATCGCACATTTTGCGTTGCTCTTTTCTCCATACCGGCCCTGCCGATGAAGTCATGATCGAGGGAAAGGCCGAATGGTACGTTCGATTCTAAAGTGCCCCTAGAAAGGAAGTTTTCCGGGAGGTCCTTCGAAGGGGGTTCGTTCAGGCCGGGCCAAAGGAAGTCCTGCCCCGATAACAGGTATCCCTTCTCAAGTCTGAGCGTATCTCTGGCACCCAGGCCTACCGGAACAATTCCAAAATCTCTCCCTGCCTCCATGATGGCGCTCCATAGGCCAGGAGCATCTCCCTCATCAACGAATATTTCCACTCCAGTCTCTCCAGTATATCCTGTCCCCTGAATCCATCCTTCGATACCAAGGTCATTCACCGGAATGTTTCTGCATTTGAAACGGCCAGGATAGCCATCTATCCCGAATACGATTGAGGCTATCGAAGGTGCTGAAGGCCCTTGTAGGGCTAGTATGCTGGTTCCTCCAGATCTGTCTTTGAGGCTTATTGAGGCATCGTCAGGGAGAAGGGGGTTAAGCCAGTTTAGCATTACTGAAACCATGGATGCATTCGGAACGCCGTGAATTCGATTATCTGCCTCAACTGCGAATATCATATCGTCGATGATTTGGCCTTCGTTGTCTAGAAAGTGAGTATATCCACATCGACCGGGGGCGAACTTGGAAACGTCCTGCGTGGATATCGAGGATAACCATTCCCGCACGCCTGTGCCCTCGAACGTAAAGAAGCCCATGTGAGATACATCGAATAATCCTGCATTTTCGCGGCATGCGAGATGCTCGGAGCGTATTGATGAATACTGTATGGGTAGTTCAAAGCCATGAAAATCGACCATGGTCGCTCCTGCCTCGAGATGGTTCTGGTAGAGAGCTGTGCGTACAGGGCCGTCGTGAGTCATGCATGTGACTGTAGAAACAAGCACATCAAGAACTCGGCTGAAGGTCCTGAGCGATACTGCTTGATTTAGGAGTATAATTAATTACAATCAATCACAATGTTTACTCATGCCTACGATTCAAATCATGTCTAAGACTCCATACCTGATGTATTGGAAGCTGGTTTTCGAAGGGGTCTTGCGAGATTCGGTTCATCCAGAGCCAATCAGTGTTGAGGGAGAATCGGGTATGAAAATCATGATCTTCGATGAAACGTGTATGAACGATTGAGACGAACTTTGATAAAGAACGTTTCATACTATACAACTCATGGTTGACAAGACTAAGAAAGGGCAGCGAGTTATCCGCCAGCGCGCCGTCCAAATCGGAACTGCATCGCGGTCAGACAGGACTAGGGGGACTGAATCCGTCTCCGAACCGTGTAGTTTGTGCGGGTCTCTTGATTGGGAGACCGACGATATCAGAGGAGAGACGACCTGCGCCACCTGCGGGTTCGTCGCGGCGCAGAACATGATCGACCCGGGCGCGGAATGGACCAACCATTCCGGTGGCGACGATCGGTCCAGAGTTGGTGCGCCGACCAGAATCGATCTCTCCGACAAAGGGCTCAACACTTCTATCGATCGAAGAGACATCAGTGCTGGGAAGCATGGCATGACTGCGAGGCAAGCAAGGGAGTGGAGGAGACGACAGGTAATTGATCAGCGTTCTAAGACCCGTGACAGCAGAAGCAGAAATCTCAGCCAGGCCATGCAATTCATCAAGAATCATGGAGGTCTACCGCCCCAGATACAGCAACAAGCAGCGGGCCTTTACAGAAAATCCGTGGAAAGCGGACTTGTCACCGGGAGATCCATCAGAGGCGTGTCCGCAGCATGTGTCTACGTAGCAGCCAGGGAAGCCAGGATACCGAGGAAGATAGACGATATTGCATCGGCTTTCGACATGTCCAGTGAGGTAGAGAAGAAGGAGCTGAAGAGGACTATCCGCCTCGTGGCCAGAACGCTAGGAGCCCAACATGTCACTGGGCCCGAGGAGTATCTTGAGAAATTCCACTCGGACTTGGGGCTTCCAGCGCCCATCCTAGGGGCAGTCCGCGAACTTTGGAGCAGAGTGCAAGACCAGTATGCCTGGCAGGGCAAGAAGCCCTCCGGGATAGCTGGCGTCTTACTCTACCATGCGTCGCAGAACAGCTCTTCCCCACGTACTCAGAGCGAGGTCTGCAAGGTATCCGGAATCAGCGAGGTCACCCTCAGAGGGCTCCTGAAGCAGCTCAACAGCATGCTCGAGACCAGATGATCGCTCCCATCGAAATCAAATAGGGTGCCTCAGTGGGACCCGCTGAGTATCACATGGGAAACAAGATCATCTGGATGACTGGGCTCTCAGGAGCTGGCAAGACAACAATCGCTATGGCCGCATCTAAGAGATATGGGTGCGAGGTTCTCGACGGGGACACGATACGTGACTTCTTCCAGAACAGGGACTTCAGCAAGGAGGGGCGTGAGCGCCACCTCCTGGGTGTGGCAAAGATGGCCAGGATGATCTCCAAGCACACATCCGTGATATGCTCGTTCATAACGCCGTACGAGGGAACCCGGGAGAAGATCCTCGAGATACTCCCCGAGGACTCGGTCATGGTGCATGTATCCACATCCCTGGAGGTTTGCGAGGAGCGTGACGTGAAGGGGCTGTACGCAAAGGCCAGATCCGGAGAGATACAGAATTTCACAGGGATATCGGATCCATTCGAACATCCTGCATGCGCCCACATGGTGATGGAGTCATCAGGGGAAGACGGGCATGGCGTGGACGATATGGTCGACATGCTCTCACCATTCTTCGAAAAGCCGAAGGCGGTTCTGCTGCCCGGCAGATGGCAGCCCCTCCATGTCGGTCACGAGTGGCTTATCCAGAGGGAGCTCGATCAAGGCAAGAAGGTAGTCGTGGGCATACGGGACACGCCGGTGTCTGACTCCGACCCGTTCTCCACCGATGTGAGGAAGAGGATGATTGAGCACAGATACGCCGGCGAGGACGTCGAGGCTTGGGTCATGCCGGACATCGAGGCCATATCGTACGGCCGCAAGGTGGGGTACGAGGTGCGCGAGGCTGACGACATACCCCCCGAGATATTCGCGGTATCGGCGACAGGGGTCCGCGGCGGTAACAAGGCGAATGTTTCAGAGAGGGTCATGGAGTTCATGATCGAGGAAGGAATCTGGGACGGCGAGTGAATTCGCAGCGCTAGACCTGGTGCTCGATCCAGAGATCGACCCATTTCCCGTCGGAAGTGGCCAAGAACCAAGGGTTGAGGATGTCCTCCACTAGATCGTAGTCGAGTTCTTCCCCATCAGGGCCAAGGAGGCTCCCGCCTGCGGCATTGAGGACCGCATGGGCGGCTGCGGTGTCCCAGCATGATGTGGTGCCGAATCTCGGAGCCATATCTGCCGATCCCTCGGCCACCCTGCAGATCTTCATGGAAGAGCCCACCCCCTCGAAGACGTGCTCCCCGACCGCCTCTGCGAAATCCTGGTCTCTGGGCGATGCATGCGAGACGCTTCCAACGATGAGGGGGGCGCTGTTGTTCGTTCCCGATGATATCTCCCCTATTCCGCCTGCATCCTGTCGCATTGCGCCTATTCCCCGCCCTCCGAACCACGTGATTCCGAACTCGGGCGCGTGTACGACACCGAGTATCGGACTCCAGCGAGAGTTGTCTTGCCTCTCCATGAGAGCGATATTGACCGTGTACATGCCATTGCCGCGGATGAACTCCTTGGTCCCATCCAGCGGATCGACCAAGAAGCATAGTTCGCTGCTAAGGGGATCGCCGGAAGAGCCCTCCTCGGAGACAATGGGTATCTCAGGATGGATCTTGGACAATGCCTCCTCGATGATCTGGTGGGCCCGTAAATCGGCTACTGTGACGGGGGATCCGTCCCCTTTCAATTCGAATTCTTCCGGTTTGAAGGACTCTCTCACAGTCATTATTTCAGAACCTGCCTTCTGGGCGACCATACTGAGTCTGAATGCCATTTCATCCATGATTTAGCGCAAGGGGTTGAGGGACATAATGCTGTGGAAGGATGATAATCAGTGTCCGGGACCCGCACATATGGCCGGACCCCATCATCTCATGGAAGGGGTCTTACAAAACATGAGTTCAATGTCGGATGAAACATACGCAATATTTCTTGATTCAGAAGAAGAAATTCGATGGACATGGCATGATCTTCAGTCTCATTCCAATACCGTGATGGAGAGTCTGGAAGGTCTGGAAAGAGGAGTTGTTCTAATTTTCTTGAGAGATATGCGGGAAATGCATTCTGCATTCTTCGGGAGTATGATGGCCGGTTTAATTCCCTCATTTATGCCATGTTCATCCCCGAAACAGGATCCCGGCATATACTGGAGTTCTCATAGCAGGTTACTTTCCCGCATAAAGCCCAAAGCGATCCTTACTTCTCCTGACGTCCATACAGAGATGAAGGATGCAGGACTTGATTTGAATGCCGTAAAAGTTCTGTATATCGAACAAATGGAACCTAAAGAAAATCAATCTTCTGCTACAATCTTGAATTCAGATGAGATCGCGCTTCTTCAACATAGCAGCGGCACTACAGGATTGAAGAAAGGCGTTGCATTATCTCATAGAGCCGTAGCGCTGCATGCTGAGCGTTATGGTAACTCAATTGAGGCAACAAGAGAAGATATCATTGCAAGTTGGTTACCACTGTATCATGATATGGGGTTAATGGCATGTATGTTGATGCCAGCATATCTTGGAATTCCTATTTTGCAAATGGATCCGTTCAAGTGGGTTGCCGACCCATCCAAATTTCTTAGTAAAATCGAAGAATACGAAGCTACACTAATTTGGATGCCGAATTTTGCCTTCGAGCTTTACTCCAGACTTGAGCCTGTATTTCGAAAAAAATCAGATTTGTCATCGATAAGAATGGCGATAAGTTGCTCTGAGATTTGCAAAGCGGAGACTCTTGATAAATTCTGNCGGCTATACGCAGGATGGGGTTTGAAGAAAAGTGCTTTCCAAGTTTGCTACGCTATGGCTGAAACGGTCTTCGCAACATCNCACACTTCAAANNATGGTTTAGTGAATCGAATTTCTGTTAATTCGGATTCCATTAACGAGGGAGATTCTATTGAAATTGTCAATGATGGAAATGTGATTATATCTTGCGGGAAATCGATTGAAGGCCTTCACTTGTCGATCCATAATGAAGATGGAGATCGGGTCGAAGATGGGGCAATAGGAGAGATAGGAGTTTCCGGGGATTACCTGTTCGATGGGTACTTTCTTCTTGAAGATCTTACTTCCAGTCGTTTTGTTAACGGGATATTCATGACCAGAGATATGGGATTCATGCTCCAAGATGAGCTTTATGTCCTAGGGAGGAAGGACGATATGATAATCGTTCAAGGAAGGAATATCTTCGCACACGAGATAGAGGCTTTGCTGCTAGATGTTGAAGGTTTGAAACCGGGCAGGTCGGTTGCATTTGGGGTAAGTGATGAGGTCTCGGGCTCAGAGGCATTAGTTGTGATGTGCGAATATGCCGAGAAAGGGGGGCGTGTTGATGATATCAAGAAGAATATCAGGACCATCATTGAGTCCTCATTAGGGGTAGTGCCAAAAAAGGTAGAGATAGTTGACCTTGGATGGTTAATCAAAACATCCAGCGGGAAAATCGATAGGAAGAAGAATAAGCAGAAATTTATGCGAGGCGGATAGGATGAATCGAGATAGGGTTGCCGCCTCGGTACTAGAATCCATCAGGAAGGAGACTTCCTTCACAGGAGACATATCTGAAAATGACAATGCAGATTCGATAGATGGATGGGATTCAATCGCTCACATCAGAATAATGTACAGGATAGATTTCTCTCTAAACGTGGAGATAGATCTCCTGGAAACATATTCCTGCGAGACAATCGGCGATCTGATTGACCTTATTCAAACAAAAGGGGGTGAGTGATGTGCAGTATGTTGACAGGCTTAATCATAATTTCAAGGGCATTGAATATCTTGCCGGATTGGGGACTTGTCGTTTGAGGGATCTGATGCTCCCCCCTTCACGTTTAAAATTAGAGGGAAAGATTCTTTCCGGGGGTTTTTGTCATTCATTGGAAGATAGTATTCAACAACTAAAGATGATGAAGAAATCAATAGAAATACCCAGTTTTATTCAACCGCTGATATTCGGAGAAAAGGTGAGTTTGAATTCGAGAAGACTACTAGAGATAGGGGATGCAATATCTCGGAAAAAAAGGGGCGTCCTTGTAGTCGAATGGAGTAGCATCAAAAGATATCAAATTGAAGGATTCGACATCAACCCAAGCTACCTTGGCTCGCAGATTGTGAGAAAGGGGGGCATTGAATGGTTGGACTGGTGGACTGAGTCAAACAAAGGGGCTTACATTTCTGATGAGGAAGCTGATCTTCTCTCCCGTAACACAGGGGATATTGATATGGAACTGTTTGACAGGGAGGATTTGATTCGGATATTGAAAGGGCTGAGGATTACACGTTCAAAGAATGTCGAAAAACTGATTCATGATCTAAATGATGAGCTACCAGACTCGAGTCTGGTTCTTGTTGTGCCACACAAGGAAAGGGGGGGCGTGAGTGAGTCGATTGATGAGAATGGACTAAGGGAGAACGATGTTCCAATCATATACCTAAGTTCCCTTGTGGATAAATTAGGAGAACAGGTTCTGTTCAAAAATAATGGAAAGGACTTATCACATTTTGAACCCGGTATAGAGGGGGCAGCTAGCTTTCACTTCCTTGACGAATTATCGGATACCATCTCNGGGAAAGATGGAGGGGCTTTGCCGGATGATTCTGTTCACGATTGTATTCCGATGAGTATTTTGCTAGTTGTGGACCCCAGAATGATGACTGGCCCCATAATTAGAGATCAGGTTGATTCATGGAGTACAGTATATCCCTTTTATCTCATAAGAAATCTACATGCCTTGGGCCACACGGTACAAATGGAATCAATAGGATCTTTCGTAGATGGAGAGGTTGAATCTCTCGATCCAGGGCAAACGTACGATTGCATCATCATTTGCCATAACTATCCCTCTAGATCCTACGGCGAATCATTATTTGAAAAATTGAGAAGATATCAACGTGANGGCGGACTNATTTGTTCACTGTGTGATGATGATTTCCACATAGAATACGAGGATCTTCGATTACACGCTACTTCCAGGCACCATGGCGAAAACCAAATGAAGAAGTCACAGATATTTTGGGGGAGTGATCCGGACCTGTATTACCCCGAGAAGGACGATATTCTCAGGATTCTTTTTGATACCTGGTACTACGAGGAAAAGGAATGGGATCAGACTCAAGAGTTGGTTTCTTCTGCTTTGAAATTCTTTGAGGATTATGATTTGACTGGTTCCGGGAAAAATCGAGTTGAACTCATAGCATGGGGGCAGAGTGGACCCATATCGATATCTGATATGAGCGAGATCGGTAAAATTGTACACCGTCCTCCGCGTATTCCATTGCAAATTTTCGTGGAGCAGTTCAACANGGCAGACGTGTTTATGGTGACTCACTCTGAGTCNATGGGNCTCACAGTTCTNGATGCAGCCATGGCGGGATGCTTAGTTTCCATACCTCAATTTGAAAGAGATAATTTGATTGAAAGATATTACATTAGACCGGATCTTTCGAGCACGGTCCCTTGCCACACTTACACGTTTAGCTTGGAAGGCATTGACCCCCCTTGGGANGAAATTATTTCTCATGTAGACTCAGAGTCTATCAGAAATAAATCCATGCAGATGACATGGAAAAATTTGTGCAAGAGAATTGAGGAGTCCGTCGGAGTTCGGATTGGTGATGAACGAGCGACTCTAGCGCCGNAGTCGAAGATCAACAATATCCATCGGGACAGGATGTTAGCATCCGTCTCGTTAATACAAAAAGACTACTCTATTGAAAATCTTTCAAAATACTGTTTTCACTGGTTAGAAGATCAAAANTTCGATTCTATTTCTGGGGCGAATCTGGCACTGATATCAAGAGAGAATATTAATCAATTTCAGAATTTAAATGATGATGAGATACTTGAAAAGTTATTTGATTTTGGTCTGAACGAATTTGTGTTGAATTGTGATCCCTTGTTCAAGGAGGCATGGGGCTTCTTTGGTTATGGATGTATGAATCTCAATAACATGATGGGTGCCTCAATTGGTTTTGAAGTTGTAAGAACTAGAATCGGAAAGAGGGATATCGGATCTAAAATGAATAAGACAGCGGAAGAAATTCGGAAGTTCGTAATGACAACGACGAATGGGCAACTTATACCCCCCGCTTTCTCATTGTTGAATGATGAAGATGTGTCTAACTGGTCACTTGGGAGGATAATTCAGAAATATTTCGCTGAGGACGAGGAGCTGATGGGAAGGATGACTTACCTTTTGCCAGGGGAATTAGATCTGTGGAAGTTGCGAATACGACTGCTATGGAACAAAGGCGACCATAGTTCGGCGATATCCCAAGCGAAATTATCAATCAATCACCATCCATCNGATGAATGGCTCGTTGANATATCGGGNAGGTCTTCTAATGGTAATTGATGCTACAAAGTCTTCCAATACCAGGGAGATATCTCATTCCTCCTGCATGGAAGAAGTTGTAGATAGTAAATCTGAGTTGATTTTAGATTGGCACAGAGCAATGGTTCAGGTTAGGAAGAAAAACTATACCCAGACAATGGGATCATACCTTGGCTTCATCTGGCTATTTCTTGACCCGCTGATTATGACTCTCGTTTACTTGTTCGTATTTACTGTGATTTCATACAATGAGGCTGCAGGGATTATTTTCATTGGTCTAGGAATGATTCGCGGAATGCAGCACTCGCTTTCTGCAGCCTCTAGCCCATTGTTGGTGAAGGAATTGAACGCAGCGAATTCGATAATAAGACCAAGAACTCGGGTGACTGTGATTTCAACCCACGTCAAACTACTCATAGACACTCTCTGTATGGGCTCTGGGATCTCGATAGTCCTATTCGGACTGGGTGCCAGCCTCCCAGGCGCAGTGGCATTCACCCTAGTTATGCTGATGAACAATTTATTCTGGCATTATATTGGCCTATGTCTCCTAAATGTGACTACCTGGATTCCGGATGTCCACAAATTAGTATCATATTTTGGAATGGGGATGTTCTTCGCAAGTCCTGTATTGTACACATTTTCTAGAACCGAGGGACTCCACAGGGAATTTAGTCAGTTAAATCCGATGACATATGCCATAGAATTGGCTAGGAAGTTCGCTGGATTCGACAGTGGATTCTCCGATCTTCCAGTAGCAGGCTACGTTACGATACTGGTGTGTATGATATTCACAATGATTTTTGGAATTTCAAGATTGGATTCACTGAGATGGTCTTCTTCTACGGTTAGCTGATAGGTGATTAAATGGATTGTATTTCTGTTGAGAATCTTACTATGGAGTATGTTATTCGGCAAAGAAAGGGATTTTTTACATTCCAGACAAGTCAGAAAGTCACCGCATTGAATGATGTCTCGTTCACCATTAAGCAAGGCGAGATTGTGGCTTTACTGGGAGATAATGGAGCAGGAAAGACGACATTATTGAAAGCCATCGGAGGTATTCTGAGGCCTTCATCTGGCAAGATATGTACCTATGGCGAAGTATACACCTTGAGGGGGGCAAATCCGGGACTTTTGCAATCAATGACTCCGCGTCAGAATGTTCGTCTTTTAGCTCGTTCTTATGGAGTTGGAAAGGATGATGTAGGTCGTTTTGAGAGTGAAATAGAGAAATTCTGCGATCTCGGAGAGGCCTTTGATAGGAAGTATTCTACCTTATCCAGTGGAATGGCAGGGAGAGTGGGATTCGGCTTCACAACATCCCTTAATCCGGATATTCTTCTCATGGATGAAACACTAGGTGTCGGAGATAAAAACTTCAGGAAAAAGGCAGAAGAGAAGTCAAAGGCATTCATGCAGAGGGGGGAGACCATTCTGCTCTCCACGCATTCCCTTAACCTTGCAAAGGATATGTGCTCTAGGGGATTGGTGCTCGACAAAGGAGATCTTGTTTTCGACGGCGATATTCATCAAGCTGTTGATTGTTATCTTGGGAGATGATTAGGTGAGTATGATTAGGAAAATAGGGATCGTTGGATTGGGGTATGTTGGACTGCCGACAGCATTGGCATTCCATAACGCGGGCTACGATGTTTCTGGGGTTGACATATCCGATAGAGTGGTTGATTATCTGAAAAAGGGAGTTAGCCCCCTCATTGACCAGACCGATGATCTTCATATTCCAAATGATTCTGAAAGATGGAATTGCGAGACCGATTACAGCATACTAGAAGATTGTGAAGTCGTCTTAATCACTGTTCCAACGCCAGTCACACCAGATAAGGAGCCCGATCTTTCTTACATAGAATCAGCGGGCAGATCTGTTCTAAGCACTATTAGAAGAGGGATGAATCGAATTATTGTCCTCGAATCTACGGTTTATCCTGGCGTGACAAGAAATGTCCTCGGCGCAATCTGCGATGATATGGAGCTCGAAATAGGGGCGGATTTGACTCTGGCATACTGTCCAGAAAGAATTGACCCAGGTACAGAAATGGGGGTTGGAAATATTGCCAGGGTGATTGGCTGCGATGATCCGGAAATAGGTCAATTTTTGGCTGAAATGTATGGCCAAACTACAAGCGCACAATCGATATATGTCGGCAAAATGGAGGTAGCTGAGGCATCCAAAATGGTTGAAAATTTNCAAAGAGATATAGACATAGCAATGGTAAATGAGCTTTCAAAGGTATTGCCCAAATTCGGAATTGACGTCGAGGATGTTCTACGGGCTGCTTCCACAAAATGGAACTTCAAGAGGTTCACTCCCGGGATCGGTGTTGGCGGGCATTGCATACCTGTTGATCCGTATTACTACATTCAACTTGCACGGGATGCAGGGGTAGAACCACTTCTAGCATTGTCTGCCAGAGATATCAATGAGTCAATGCCGCATGTTTCGGCTNTTGAGATATCAGAGATAGTCAGAAGACAAAAACCCGAGGGTAGCGGTTCAGTTTTGCTCTTGGGGTATGCCTACAAGGCCGATCTTGGAGATACGCGTGAGACGCCTGTCGAGGATTTGGCCGATGAATTAATTGGACTGGGAATTAAGCCGATAATTTGGGACCCCATAGTGCAATCTGATGCAGTACCAGATAGGTTCGATAGGATTGATTCGCTGAATGTCTGCACCTCAGTGGACTGCGTTGTGATATCAACCGCACATAGACAGGTTATGGAAATCGACTGGGAGAGGCTGAAAGATACCTCCGGGTGTTCTTCAATCTATGACGGGCGGAGGGCGATGGACAAGGATGTAATGTCCAAACTTGGCTGGAATTACTCAGGCGTTGGAGCATCTTCCACATGAGGGGCCGAAATGACTGGCGTGATAGACCTCAGAGGATCAGGCATAGTGGCGAGAGCTGGTCTAGAGTCTCCTATTCAGAAGGGAGTGGCATCCCTGGAGAGATTGTCTGAACTCTTCGAAACTGGTCATGGCGGGCTTGCAGCCGACATGCTTCGAAAAAGGAATAATTCGAATCCAACCAATGAAAGCTTGGAAATGGCAGTGAATATGAGGGACAATTTCACCGAAAGTGAGATGCGCAGATGGTTCAGGGAGTTAGAGGGGCAAGATGTCCGCCTCAGCGAGGCTCTCCTTGATTTCAAATTCAATCTTTTTTCAGAGACGGATCCCGAAGTTGCTGCAAATACGGCTTTTCAATTATATGAATCTGGTATTTTGGACGAGGCCTCGAAAATGGAAGCTTCTGAGATGTTGCTGGAATGTGGGAGTCCGGACAAGGCAATATTGATGATTGAATCGATTGAAAATATCGAGTACAGGGTAGCCGCATCCCATCTTGCGACTACAGCTGCAAAGGCGATAAAGAAAATCGAGTCCCAAGCAGATGCGTGGAGATTAATTGCAGATAGATTCGGAGTGCATGACGCTGATCTGTTGATAGCCGCGTCTAGAATGTACTCTGCAGGAAGACATGCGGAAGTTATTGGTCTCCTTGCTGAGAGAGATTTCGATAAGCTAGACAGGAGTCTCGGCTTATTGCTTGCAAGATCATATTTCACAGTTGAGGAATATGATAATTGTTTGAATGTGAGTCGTTCGATGCTTGAGAGGCATCCTGATGATCAAGATGTTCTGAGACTGATAATCCGCTCGAAGAGAAGGCAGGGGGAAGTGGGGGATGAGGAGGCTTTCCATGCACTTAGCCGCTCTCTCGAGCTTGGAACCATACACCCCGAAGATGCGTACCGACTTGCTAGGGCATTGGTTGAGAACGAGGACTGGAGTACGGCCTCTAAAGCGATTGATGCAGTTTTTTCCGATGACGGATACGAGATTAATGAGAGACATATTGTTTTGAAATCGAGGATATTAGTCGAATCCGGACAGGAAAAAGAAGCACGAGATTGGCTTATTTCTAACGATGAAGGCGATAGCGTTTCGATAACAAGGGCTCTAGCCTCAATTCTGCATAGGATGAGGGATGACGAAGGGGCACTTGAGGCCAGGAGGAGGGTTTTGGAAAACGATCCTCACGACACAGGCATTCGTAGGGGCGTGTGTACGTCACTACTCCGCCTTGGCAGACTTGAGGAAGCTATGTTGGAATCGAAGGAGATCATTCAGATTCTTCCGACTGATGCAAGCGCCTGGGATGTTCTTATCGAGACTCTCGCGAGAATGGGGAGAGAGCAGGAGACGGACAGCGCATGGGAAGAAATCCTGGACATGTCTTGGGACAATCCCGAAGGACTGCTTCTCGCAGTGGAGATATGTTTGAGATTCGACTGGATAAATAGATTGGACTGGATATTGAGATCTAGATTAAACATCCATAGATCAAGAGAAACGAATTCTGAAATTCACCACATGATGATGCAAAAAGGTCGATTTGATCTTTCCAAGATATTTGAGAAATATCTCGGTCCTCGATCCACTGAGTCATCAAGAATTGCAAGATCCCTGGAAATAGAATTAGGTGCATCCTCGCATTCAATCATGGAGCATGCGGATAGAAATTTGTCTCAAACTGAGTCTGTGATTCTAGAACATCTCATTCAGAGTGAGAAAGGTACTATCTCATATGAGGCTGAAGAAGGAAACGTACTCATTTTGACATCCTCTCTGAATGCTGGTGGTGCCGAGAGACAGGTGATATTAACAGGAGCAGGGCTCAGAGAACAAGGTTGGAAATCAACAATAGGGGTAGACAGGATAGACGCACAACATTCAGGTGAGACGCTTGAAAGTATGGCAAAATCACTAGACTTGAATGTCACTGAATTCAGAGATGTGAATCTTGAATCTGATGAAGCGGATCATCTTATACAGCTTCATGCAAATGTTCTGTCTAATCTCAGGCCGATAGAGCGCGAAAGATCAGAATGTATAATCAGAATGATTCTGAAGACTCGCCCTCGCATAATCCATGCATGGCAGGACGCCATGATTTATCCTGCAGCGATAGCTAATTTCATAGTTGGCTCTAATGCTCTCATCGGTTCAGTTAGATCTCTAAATCCAGACGAGAAATCGCTTTTACATGGCAGGAAGAGGCCTTTCTTGCGCAGATCTCTCCANATACTATGTGACGTCGATGGTTTCAGGCTTCTAAATAATAGTCAGGCAGGCCGGGTAAGTTATTCGAGATGGTTGAAGATTCCCGAGGAAGAGATTTGCGTCATAAGAAATGGAGTTCTGGACGACGGGGGTAAAGGAGTAGATCTGAAGCGTATTCTGGATATTCCTGTTGATTCGGAGTTGTTAGGGGGCGTATTCCGACTCGTACCAGAAAAACGGCCTCTTCTTTGGGTTGATTCGGCATGGGAGTGCATAAAGAATCGTAAAAATGCATTTGCAGTCATAATAGGGGAAGGTCGCATGCGGAAAGAGGTAGAAAATAGAATACATGAAATTGGAGCTGGTGGCAAGGTCATTCTGCACGGGTTTCGAGAAGATGCTTCCAAATGCTATGATTCGTTTGACGTCACTCTGCTGACTTCATCGACTGAGGGCCTGCCAAACGTATTGATTGAATCCCAGGCAAGAGGGGTGCCTGTGGTTTCTACCGATGTAGGTGGCGTNAACGAATCTTTGTCTGATGGCTCAACAGGAATATTGCTGAAAGATGAAGACATTGGAACGATTAAGTCGGCTTTAACNCGGATACTTGATGATTGGGACATAGAGAATNCAAGNGNGGCCTGCAGANCTTTCATCGAGCAAGAGTTCGGCATGGAACGTATGGCNCGNGATACCAAGGAAGCCTACGAAAGCTTGCTTTCGAGTATGTGACGGTTTCTTCTAGACTCTGTTCTCGAAGTTTCAAGATCAATATCGACGATCAACGTCTCATCTGCAGCCTCGCCCACGGTCCTGTAAACAGATTTCTTTGCGGAGTAACCATCTGTGGAGGGGGTAAAGCCGCAATTGAATCCAACTTTCTGCTTGGCATCGAAGGGGTAGTTATGCTTGGTGAGATAGTGATGCAGCACTGACTTGTAATTGGAGTTCTTGAGTTCGGGGGCGAGCCATAGGAATTCTTGGACAACTGCAGTGTCCAAGAATGGGTATCTGCCCTCAACGCCGTATGAACCGCTCACATGCTCTTCTTTCATTAGATAAGCCCTCTGAGTATTGTCGAAGAAGTTCTTCCATGGGAAAACGGTCGATAGGTCGTCCGGAAATTTTCCGCCAATCGTGCTGTGCCTGAAATGTTTGACCCCTCCGAATCCATAGTCCGAGATTATTTCATCGGCGCCGCTTCCAGAGAGATAGATCAATTGCCCCTCNCTTTTCCCNGTGTGGCAGATATGAGACATCCCGATAGCGCCATTNTCGTTTGTGAGAAATTGCCCAGCTTTTCGATACTCGATTGTTTCTTTGATTGTGTTAGTCCGGACCTCTAGGGTGTCTCTCTTGTTTCTCAGCGCTTGTACCTCCTCGCATTTGATGAACCATGACTTTTCATTGTACCATCCCAACTGCTCGTTTAGTAATTTGAGTGGTAATTCTAACTTGNTGTTGAGTTCATTCAACTCTTTCTCATTGGATTCGAGCCAATCGGATTCGCCGTTGTCTATTGTAAGGCTGTACTCCTCGCAACAAGACTTGAGGTGTTCCCTAGCAAGAAGAAACTCATCCTGTTCCAATTCAATTAAACGAGGNTCATTTGTCCGCTTTATTCTCGCATTGATNGTGTCAGGNTTCTCNCTACCCACGATGCTGTAGGCGGTAAATTGCACNCCCTGGGCCTCTAATTCNCAGGCAATCGCTCCACTGTCNTATCCCGAGCTCAGACCTATGAAAATACCATGTTTGATGTTCCTTGTTCTTTTTGCGATTGCTTCCGAGAATGCGGATTCCCAGTCGTCATAGGTCGTCTTCTTCTGTTCTAGATCGAATGTGTAAACATCTCGTCTCTCCATGAGTTCGAGTGAGGACATCTTCAACACATATGTGGAATTTGCTTCTACCTGGGTGGGGTCATTGAATCCTACTCTTTCGATACATGATTTGTAAGACGAGAGTGCCCATTCGCTACCCTCTTTGGCGAACCAGAGTGGCTTCATTGAGAATACATCGGTACTGAAAATCAGAGTATCATTGTTGAAATCTGCGACTGCTAGGGCGAATTCGCCATCTAACTTTTTGACGAAATCAAGACCATGCTCAAGATAGAGTGGTACCAAGCACTCCCCATCCGATTGATAATCGCCAAACTCCTTGAAGTTGTATATTTCACCGTTGAAGAAGGCAACTACCTTCTTGTCTTCACTCAAAAATGGTTGAATTGTTGGAGGCCCGGTCATTGAGAGTAGCGTGTGGACGAAATTTATGCCGTTGACATTGACGAGATTTGTTTGGTCAGGGCCCCTGAATCGAAGAAATTCAATCACATTAGGGAGGTCTTCAATGCCCCTAGTAGTCGCAAGAATCCCACACATCGTTGGTTCCTCCCATAATTTTCCGAGTGCTTGAGTCATTTAGCCCTGATGCACAATGCTATCGTAAATCGTTCGCCAAGCCGCGGCTATTTCAGCCCTATCATAGGGGTTTTTCAATTCTTTAGCTCCGTTTTTGTTGCCTTGAATTCTAATTATTTCTCTCTCGATGATAGATGCCCATTCGAGAGGATCTTCACCCTTCACGACCACTCCGTGGCTCCCAACAGTCTCGCTAGAGGCTTCAGATACAATCGGCAGCAATCCCATTGAAATAGCTTCAATTACAGACATTGAAGACCCCTCGCTCTGACTAGTTTGTAGGAGGAATCTGCATTTCCCAATGATGATGCGTAGATCGTCAGTGGAAACCCAACCATGCTGTTCAACCCAATTAGGGGGATCATCAAATGGATTTCCTGTGGCTATCATTTTGACTTGAATGCCCTTCTCCCTGAGTGTCTTCAGTGCTTCAAGAGCTATGTCGTGTCTTTTGTGTTTAACTGGTCGGCAGAATATCCCGAAGGTTAGATTCTCATTCAATCTTGGATTACAAGCAAAAAGAGGTCTTGGAGCATTATGAATGATGGAGACCCGCTTCC
>NHIP02000003.1 GCA_002170775.2 Euryarchaeota archaeon TMED192
TGAGAGTTGTAGCGTCCTCGACCACTGCCTGGTTGGGTATGATCGTTGATGCTGGTGCGTTGTTGTCGACGTCCGAAACTGCGACCGACGCGTTGCTCATGACCATGGTCATCCTAGCGTCGGAGTCAGCGTAGTTCATCGAAACCTGCATGGACTGGAGCGCATCATCGTTGGTGAGCGTGTACGAGTCGCAGGTGGCTCCTGAAATGGCAGCACCAGCCCTGTACCATTGGTATGCGGTCATCATTGGTGAGCCCCTCTCATATGCAGAGTAGCCGCACGTGTCGAAGTAGGCAGTAGAGGTGATTCCGCTGTCGGTTATGGTCACCCTGTAGTAGTCTGAAGACGATACAGGGTTATTCAGTACGAACCAGGGCCAAACATGGACCTGGCTGATAGTGGTCCCATTCGCTACGGAGCTTGAATCGTATAAGTTCCATGCAGTCCCGTTCCAAATGTCAGTCTTGTACTGGTAGCCGCTCGTCAAAGCGATCTCTGTGTGTGAGATCTGGATATAGGACAAGCCGTCGTAGGTAGAGTCGCCGGTGTTGGTGCCGTCGTAAATCAGAACATCGATGTTCGTTATGATGCCGGAAGCAGCGTTTGACAACATGATGCCGTCCTCGTCTGAGAGACCGGAGACGTCTGCAGTGACCGTTTGGCCATCCGTAAGTGCTCCAGCAATCTCGAGGAACCCTACAGGAGCCTCGTTGACGTCGGTGACTGTCACAGTCACGATGTGGTAGTCGGACTCCAGGTCGCCAGCGGTCGATGCAGAGACGTTCAGGGTGATGGTCGGCGAGGTCTCATGGTCGAAGCTCGCCGTCTCGCTGACGGTGATCGCACAAGTGCTCGCGTTGATATCGAAATTGCCAGACGTGTCGTCTATGGCGCAGTTGACGGTCGTGTCGTTCATCCCAGTAGGGGACCATACACTCGTGTTCGCTGCCACGTTCTCGGGGAAGGACGCTGAGTCCGACCCGTAGATATCGAAGACTATGTTTGTCACGTTGAGGAAGTAGTTCCTTGCCGTGATGTCATTGCCTGGGCAGTGCGTCCTTACCCTGAACTCGTAGGAGTTATCGCCATCGGCGTCCTGCGGGTTCTCATAGTCCATTCCGACATCGGCCATCGTTGCGTCCGGGGATACGATACCATTTGTCGGTGTGGAGAAATGCTCGTTGTCCAGGTAGTCGTTGCCTTGGACGTACATCTTGCAGTCGTCCGCGTTGCTGACTGTCGAGAAGAGGTCTAGCACAGGTGCGTCTGAGTTCTCTTCAACGGAGAATTCGTAGTTGTGGTAGATTACCGTGTCCGCTGTCTCAGAGACGTCCCTGACGTACTCCATGGGCGCGGTCTGGCCTATCATCAGCATTGCGACGAAGGCGATGGTGGCTGCGGTGATGCCGCGGCCCTCGGGGGATCTGTTTCCGGTCTTCATAGTATCAGGCCCCCTCCTCTTCATCGTCGACCTCTTCGTCGTCGAAGTCGTCCGTCTCGTCGAGGTAGTCGTCGTCACCGCCGCTTCCCCCGCGAGACCTCATGGCGAGTCCCAGCCCGCCTATGAGTGCGAGGACACCGGCTCCGGCCCCGATGAACGGTGCTGGGTCAGCGTCGAAGTCGTCGCGTATGGTCAGCGGCACGGCCGTGTCGCCCTGCCCGTCGCAGTTTGCGTCGAACTGCTCGCTCGCGTCGTCGGGGAATGCATCCTCCCACGCCTCGATCTCGCAGCTGGCGATCAGTCCCTCGTCAGCGGGGTTCGGCACTCCATCGCCGTCCCTGTCCTGGTCGAGTGCGTCGCAGACGCCGTCGTTGTCCAGGTCGGCAGGGGTTATGGAGGCTGAATCAGGATCTCCGAATCCGCCCATGTTCCTGCAGACGCTCTCGGTGGTGTCGAGCCATCCGTCGTCATCGTCGTCCATGTCGGTGTTGTCGCCGATGCCGTCGCCGTCTGTATCCTTCGACTCAGTCGGGTTGAACGGGAAGGCGTCGTCTCCGTCCAGGACGTTGTCGTTGTCGTCGTCCGCGTCTGTCACATCGCAGTCGCCGTCAGCGTCATTGTCGCTGGGCACTGATAGCCTGTTCATCGGGTCGCTGCCGCAGTTGGGCTCGACGACGTCTGACCATCCGTCGTTGTCGTCATCGGTGTCGGAGTAGTCCCCGATCCCGTCGCCGTCCGAGTCAAGATACTCGTTGGCGTCGAATGGGAAGTCGTCCTGGTCGTCAGGGACGCCATCTCCGTCGTCATCNAGGTCCAGCTTGTCGCAGACCATGTTGCCGTCGTAGTCCGCGGGCACTGAGGAGGCATCCATGGGATCGGTGTCGCAGGCTATCTCCTCGAGATCGGTCCATGCGTCGCCGTCGTCATTGAGATCGGCGTTGTCGCCGGTTCCGTCGGCGTCGTTGTCGGCCCACTCAGTGGTGTCGTACGGGAAGAGGTCGAGTCCGTCGGCGACGAGGTCGTTGTCGTCGTCGGCGTCTGCGTTGTCTCCTCGGCCGTCGCCGTCGAAGTCTGCCCACTCAGTGGCGTCGTCGGGGAACACGTCGGCGGTGTTGTCCACNCCGTCGTTGTCCCTGTCGGTGTCGAGCGCGTCGCATGTCCCGTCGCTATCGAGGTCGGACGGGATGTCGCCGTTGGAGAGCGGGTCGGACCCGCAGTCTATCTCGATCTGATCCTCGAAGTTGTCGTTGTCGTCGTCCGTGTCTGCGTTGTCGCCGATGTTGTCGCGGTCGTTGTCCTTCCACTCGGCTGGGTCTAGCGGGAAGTCGTCGAGTGCGTCGGTCCAGGTGTCATTGTCATCGTCCGGGTCGAGCGGGTCACAGATGAGGTCCCCATCGTTGTCGATCGGGATACTGGCTGCGTCCTTGCTGTCCGTTCCGCATGCCACCTCGTCCTCATCGAGCCAACCGTCGCCGTCGACGTCGGTGTCCGAGTTGTCGCCGACGCCGTCGTCGTCGGNATCCACCGACTCGTTGGGGTCGTATGGGAAGGCGTCGTCGACGTCCTGCACGCCATCGCCGTCAGAGTCTGTGTCAAGTGGATCGCATATACCGTCAGCGTCTGTGTCCGTGGGTATTGATGCGAAGTCGTCGGGATCTGTGTTGCATGCGGTTTCATCGTCATTGAACCAGCCGTCTCCATCTCTGTCGAGACTGCTGAATGTAACGTCTATCGAATAGGGGATCTCCGTTAGCATGTCCGCGTTAGAGGGCCAATTCACGTTTCCTGAGAAATCGTTAACCAGTATGTAGTTCATCGTCCCCGACATATCGCCGAAACCAGCACCGTTGAAGCTCTCGATGCATATGGATCCCGCGGCGCCCGCGTGCGGAGCGCCGTACCAGCTTCCCGAAGTGCTCGGGTATGTGGTCGAGCCGTCCCCCTGGGCATAGAGCCTCATCATCGTGTTGTATCCGAAGGAGTAGTAGTTCGTTCCAACCCACGTCAAGCAAACCTCGTAGCTGAATCCAGCCGGCACGTGGAAACCGTATGCGTCGTCTTTGTCATCCGCAGCGGATACCCAACCCGACCAGTTTAAGGAGACTAGATCGTTGGTTGTATTGTTGTAAACTGCGGACACCTCGGCGTCGGTACTGCCGATGAGGTCGGTGACGTTTAGCGAGCAGATCATCTGGGCGCAAGCGTCCGAACCGGAACCTGCGTCGTCTGTCGGGAACCACAACTCTGTGAGGTTGATGAACTCAATGGTTATCTGGTACTCGAGGTTCTCGGTCGTTGGTCCTGATCCGAAGTTTCCGATGTAGGAACGGAAGAAGGCATAGCCTCCTCCAACTGGGGCGGACCCGGTGGACTGCGTAGAAGTCTCTCCCATGTTGTCCACGGTTCCGAATCCGGATATCTGGTAGTACTCATCTGTCCCGCATTCCATATGGTAGTAAGGGCAGGCATAGAGCGAGAAGGCCAGGAAGTCCTCTTGGATCGTAAACCCTGTGTCCTCTTCATTGAGTTCGGTCAATGCTTCGATGGTCACGTTCATGAAGTGATTCTCGGGTATGGAGACCCTAACGTTGTCTTGGTCGTCCCATGATGAGTCCATCCATGCAGTGCAAGTACCGCCCGTGGGTCCTATGTCGGTTGTGGTTGGGCTTGCCATGCCTGAGTGGTTGACCCAGTTGGTGTTCCATGGTGCTTGAGGACCCCACGGGAAGTGGTTGAAGTCCTCTCCAGTACCGCAATCGTTCTCAGGGTTGAGCGTGTTATCTGGCCAGAGAATCTCAACGAGCATCGAGTAGTCCCCGCTTCCCCTCAACATCTCTACTGAGATAACGACCGTATTGTCTCCGTCCGAGAACATGGTGTTTGCCGCTTGCGGGTATTCCGCATCTGTGAAAGTAGCCATAGAGTCTAGGCTGGCATTGGTGCCCAGAGTCATCGACATGTAGTTTTCTCGAGGATAGTCCAGAGTGACGCGCATGGCGTAGTTTTCTGGTATGTATATCTCGTACTGATCAACTTCGTCCCAGACATCGTGCGCGGAGGCCGTGTACGTGTTGTTCCTGGTGGGGATTGTAGCGCGGCTGGTGTAGTCGTCCCCTGCGTCGGATCCGGTTCCGGCATCATCTGACGGGTTTGTCCAGGATGCGGATTGGGAATAAGTGCTCCATGTGATTGTGTAGTTGTATTCGAGGTCGTCGGATGGTAGTGCTCCTCCAAGTCCCACGATGTAGGTTATTGGTGGCGGGGGTCCGCCGGAGCAGACGACCACCATGGTGCCCATTATGTCCCCATGGTCCGGTGCTCCAATCGTGCCCGTGTAGTAGTCAGCAAATCCTGCCTGTGCTCCGTCTTGGTTGAGCAGTTCATAGGATACCTCTGAGTCCCACGACCCGTTCCAATCGATGTCAGCCTCTACTAGTGAGCCGCATGACACTGGGAATGAGACAGATGCGGAGCTGCCGTAGGAAATGGTAGCGTCATCCAGCACAACTACTCCATCGACTAGGATGTCCACCGAATTGCCGTTCCAGCCGTCGCCAAATGAATCGTACATCTCAAGGGACCAGGACAAAGATGACCCGGGGCTGTATGTGGCGTTCGAGGTAACTGACCTCAGACCTTCCTGTTGGTTCATCTCACTGTCCTGAGAGATATAAGATCCGGGCACCTCTTTGGAGAGGTCGAATCCCATGTCGAATTCATGCTCTTGGTCGAACTCCAGGGTTGCGAATATCCCTGTGCCAGCCGGCACGGTGAGGTTGAACGCGTCCGTGTCATCGTAGCCTCCGCATATCATCCCCTTGAAAGTTCCAGATCCTGCTGAGGTGTCAATGACTTTGGTAGATGCGACGTCCTCATGCCCTGCGTCCCCGCTGAACACGTTGTAATAGTCGCTTGGCGAAGCGCCGTCGTCTTGGTTGTAGCATGGAACGCCTGAGACGGGTATGAACTCGACTTCGAGCAGATAGATGGCCTCGGTGTCGAAGTTGGGGTAAGATGGGCTCCACCACTCCACGGATATGTAAGCAAAGGCATCCCAATCCGTATCTGTGCTAGACACGAGTTCCGGATTAGTGTAGATCGAGTCATCGATCATGCTGCTGTGTGCGTAATCGTTGAACAAGTAGAGGTCCAGGTCAGCGGAGGCAGACCATGAGAGAGTCACATCAACAAGGTATCCTTCAGGTATGTGTACTGCCCAGAGGTCCATCTCATCCGTTGTGTCCGTCAACATGCCCCTGCTTGATTGTTCGAGTACGAATCCATCAGTGGCAAAGAATCCGGTCACGTTGCCGGCTTCGGCTACCTTCACAGCATCAGCGCCGATTCCCCCATCTCCCCAGCCTGGGTCATCCACAGAAAGTGTGTAGGTGCCCGGTGTTGTGTAACTCGTGACTATAGTTCCGATATCGCTGATTTGGTATCCTAGTGGGTAGAATACGTCATTAATTCCGGGTCCACTCACAGTTATTCTGCTCTCAGTGTCACAGTAGCTGTCACAGTATGACAGTTGGATAGCGACAGTCTCGCCTGCAACCACGTCAAACGTGCCTGTGTCTGAGGTTGCACTACCTGCGTAGACGGGGGAGTAATAACTGTCCTGAACAGTCTCGAGGAGCGTCTCGATAACGATGGATTCCTCTTGTGTGTAGTCTCCGACGTTCCCGTTGTCCCCGGGGAAATAGAACTCTATGTCGAGCCTGTAGTCTTGGGGATTCGCTCCCTGGCATCCAGAGCTGTAACAGTCGATGTAGATGACTAGGACTTCTGCAGACCCGACCGGTGCGGTCAGGGCGCAAGTCCCAGTGGATGCTGTGCTGTAGCACGATGTGGAGGTTATCGAGGACATGCCGCTAGTCCCGGAACCACCCGTGTAAGCATCGCCGTTGTACAGGTAGAGGTAGTGATGTTGGGATGTCGAATTCCATGCAGTCGTGACGTTGACCTGATATCCAGCCGGGACATCGAGGAGGTAGAAGTCGTCATCGTCACAGCTTACACCGGTTGCCGATCCGCAATTCGAATAACCGTTGATGTGTCCGTAAAATGACGTTGTCTGGCCCATGTCCGCATATGNGGTTAGGTCTATGGCGGGACACTGCCCACCTTCTGGACAGACTAGGTTGTTGNTGTTGAAGCCGCCTGCGTCTTCGCCCGTGCAGGCGTCGAAGCCGAGGCATGGATTCGGAGGAGCCTCCATAGGTATGGGCTCCTCCTTCATTTCCACTCGTTCTTCCATGGCTGAAAGAGCTGGTGAAATTAGGGCGGCAATCATTAGTGTAGCAAGGACGATGGTTCGGCTGCGGTCGTTCGACATAGACGTCACTAGGCGTGCTCACGACTCAGGATGGATATAANAATGTCGAATTCTTTCTTCAGGATAACATGTGTCTGAAGAGGTGTTGGGCGTCGTTTTAGTAAAGTGCGGGACGCATATTTAGGTATAAAAATAACAAAAGTAGAAAATCGGTGTACTGGGCGTCTACTAGCTGTGATAGGAACNATAGTATATATTCTACAAAATCTTAGTAGTCGAAGAACCCCTTCCCTGTTTTCCTTCCCAAATTTCCTTTGGCCACCATTGACACCAAAAGTGACGCGGGTTCATACTTGTCATTTCCAAACCCCTCGTGCAATACCCTCATGATGTGTAACACAGTATCCAAGCCTATCAAATCCGCAAGAGCGAGTGGTCCGATTGGGTGGTTCATACCGAGTTTCATTATCCCATCTATTGCCTCGGGTTCAGCGACACCTTCCTCCAGCGTCAGTATCGCCTCGTTAATCATTGGGCATAGAATTCGATTGGAAACGAAGCCCGGGGAGTCGTTGCACAACAGCGGGACCTTGCCCATAGACCCTGCGACGGAGATGACCGCCTCGGTCACCGCAGCCAGCGTCTCCGGTCCATTAATGACCTCGACTAATTTCATTATTGGGACGGGGTTCATGAAATGCATCCCAATAACTCGATCCGGCCTATTTGTGGCTTTGGCGATAGAATCTATGGATATGGAGGACGTGTTTGTGGCCAAGATGGTGTCCTCGTGGCATATGGCGTCCAGTTCAGTGAAGACTTCTAGTTTGAGTTGTAGTATTTCCGGGATTGCCTCGACTACCAAGTCGCAATCGGAGAAGTCCGATCTATCCGTTGATAGGGTTATTAGATCCATAGCGGCCTCGGAGTCTTTCAACTCCATCCGTCCCTTGGAAACGATTCTCTGAAGTGAAGATTGTATGGAGTCCATGCCCCTATCCACTGCATTTTCATCGATATCGACCATAGTGACGGTGTATCCCGAGCATGATGCTACTTGAGCTATTCCTGCACCCATTTGTCCCGCCCCGAGAACCCCTATTTTACCAACAGTCATGAGGGTCGCCAGAGCATTGCGATGCATGATGGTTACGGAGGAGCCAGTCGATAAGTCCTAAACGGGAGCCGTGGGCACCAATGTTGGAGTCCCGTAGTGTAGTGGTCCATCATCTCGGGTTTTGGTCCCGGGGACCCAGGTTCGAACCCTGGCGGGACTACCAAGGCAATATTCATACGTAAATCTGATTAAATATTTGATATTCTCAATTTACATGATGCTAGAAGTAAACGCTTTGATCCGTGACGAAAACAAGGGGCTTCTTACGTCGTCTGATAAGAAAAGGGCCTCCGTAAGAATCGATTGCGACTCCGTCAGAGTCTCTATTGAACGTAGGATACAACGAACGGTCATTCGCGGGGGCGAGGGGGATGATCTCCTAGATGAGGGTGCTGAATCTGCTGTTTACGAGGCTGCTGCGAATGTCAGCAATGATGTATATCTCGATGTTCTTAGCGTATTCAGAGGCAGCGACATACAGATGGCGGACCCATTTGACGGGAGATCCCTGAAAGTTGCATTCAAATCGATATCTTTCGATAGTCACAGCAATTTACTAAACATGACACTGATAGAGGACATAGACTGATCATAAATCAATTGGAGTCCCATCTCTACCGAGGTCCCTGGCTATGTTCTTCTGGTGGCTCTCGAGGGTGCCGCCACCTATTTCCAGAAGTTTTGAGTCCCTCCACAGCCGTTCAACGACATACTCGCCCACGTAGCCGTAGCCGCCTAGGACCTGGATGGCCCTGTCTGCTATGTTCTTGGCAGCGGTGGTAGCGTAGAGCTTTACGCCGTCGCTATCTAGCCTGTTTCCTGCTCTGGAGAGGTTCGTATTGCGCGCTGTGTCGTAGACATAGGCCCTCATGGCGCGATACTCGGCCCATGATTCGCCAATGTGTCTCTGGATCTGCCCGAATTCCCTGATCTTCTTCCCGAAAGCTTCTCTTTCGGACGCATAGGCATTCATGATAGAAAGGCATCTCCTCGAGATTCCCACCGCCATTGCTGCAAGGGCTATTCTCTCGATTTCGAGATTCCTCATCATGTGTACCATGGATTCCCCCGGGGAGCCGACGACGTTGGAGGGGGGTATGTTGACGTCGTCAAACACCAACTCAGCGGTATTCGAGGCTCTCATGCCGAGTTTATCGAGAATTTTCTGGCCGACAGAATATCCAGTCATCCCTTTCTCCACGATGAAGGTTGTAATCTCGGGCCTACCCACATCATTCTCGCCAGTTTTAGCATAGATCATGCATACATCAGCAGGGGTGCCGTCTCCGTCGATGGCCCCATTAGTTATCCACATCTTCCTGCCATTCAGAGTCCAAGAACCATCGTCATTGGGTGTTGCGGAGGTACTCATGCCGAGAACGTCAGTCCCATATCCTGGTTCGCTCATACCCATACAACCTATCCATTCTCCGCTACATACCTTGGGAAGTATTCGAGCCTTCTGTTCAACACTCCCATTGAACGCGATATTATTGACCATCAACTGAGCATGGGCGAGATATGCGAGACAGAAGCCGGGATCAGAGTATCCCAGCTCCTCATTGACAATTGCGACTGCCGTTGCATCCATGCCGACGCCGCCGTACTCTTCGTCAACCGTTATGCCGAGTAATCCAAGATCGCCCAGCCTTCTGAATAACGCTGTATTGAACTTCTCATCCCGGTCATACTCATGTGCCTGTGGCTCGACCTCTTCCTCTGTGAAGTTTCGAACCATCTCCCTGAGCATCGCATGCTCCTCAGTCGGATTCGCGATATCGTATGGCACAGTCATGATTCCTGGAGGGGGCGGAGGCGTATGAGGGTTCTCAGCCTTAGGGTGTGACTCGTCTTGAATCCCGTGGGAACGGTATTGTCTCCCGTATGTGGTCGGCTCCCGCCAACCACGCACATACCCTGTCTACCCCGAGTCCGAATCCGCCGTGTGGGACGCCGCCGTATCTCCTGACGTCTATGTAGAACTCGTAGGGCTCTACTGGGGTGCCCTCTTCATCGATCCTCTCAAGGATCTCGGACTCGGACCATGTTCTCTCGCCGCCGCCTATTATCTCCCCATAACCCTCTGGTGCGAGGAGGTCGTGACAAAGCACGTATCTCGGATCTTCAGGGTCCGGACGGTGATAAAACGGCTTTGCGATTTTTGGATAATGTGTCAGGAAGTGCGGAACTTCGAAATCTTCGGTAAGGATCTTCTCTTTACTGTAATCCAAATCTTGTCCCCATTCAACTTGGACCCCCTTTGCCTTGAGTCTTTCAATCGCTTCATCATACCTCATTCTAGGGTAATCTGAACTGGCGTATCTCTCGATTAGTTTCAAGTCCCTCCCCAAGGACTCTAACTCATCAGATCGTTCATTCAACAGAGTTCTGGCTATGTGTCGGACTAGTCCTCCCCCGTGATTCATGACCTCCTCATTCCCAGACCATGCGATTTCCATCTCAGCATGCCAAAACTCTGTGAGGTGTCTTCGTGTTCGGCTCTTCTCGGCCCTGAAAGACGGAGCTATGGTGTAAAGTCGCTCCAGAGCGGGCATGGCAGCTTCGGCGTATAACTGCCAAGACTGGGTGAGGAAGGCCTTTCGACCAAAGTATGGGACCTCGAAAAGCGTACTGCCCCCTTCAACTGCCCCGGCTACGAAATTTGGGGCTTGATACTCGATGAAGTCACGTTCCCTAAAGTAGGAATGAATGGCACCAAAGACTGATGAACGTATTTTCAACATCGTAGTCATCCTTCCAGTCCGCAAGTAGAGATGACGGTTGTCGAGTAGAAATTCTGTCTCCCCCCCATCCGCCTCAGCCATGGCGGACTCAGTTATGGGGAATGGTCTGGAAGGATCCACTGGCCCGATGATGCGAATATCTGAGACCTGTACTTCATGCCCATGCTCACGATCAGTCGGTATGGCCATACCTGAAATTTCTACGCTGGATTCTATCAAGGCGGACTCTACTGTCTCAAAGGCGTCATCGCCGACAACGTCCCTCTTAATCACGCATTGAACTGTTCCAGTTGAGTCTCTTAGGACGACGAATCTAAGGCGCTTCGACCCTCTAGAGCGATGAATCCAGCCCTTAAGATGGACTTCGGATTGGTCGTGATTGCCTGAAATCACGTCTCCGATCCAGTGAGTCTTCATGGCCTGCCTCATGAGGGGGTCTCTACACGTCCGTTTCAACACTGCGCTCATACAAGGGTTGGCGGGTCTGACGGGGTTCGAACCCGCGGCCTACGGGTTAAGAGCCCGTCGCTCTACCTGGCTAAGCTACAGACCCATATGTCCGTCCGGGATGGTATCTATAACAAATGCGATTATTCATTTGGATAATCTGCTATCGGAACGGGCGGAAATTACCACGGAATGTTCGTCCGCAAGAACAACTACATCGCACAATCCGCAAAAAAGGCCCACTTCGACAACGCCAGCTATCGACAAGATCTCAGCCTCTAGGGTCAATGGATCCGTGATGCTCGGACCGAATTCACAATCCAGTATGAGGCCCCCGTTATCAGTAACAAAGGGGGCGCTCCCCCCTCGCAGAGTCACGATCCCGGGGCATATTGCATCGAGTCTGTCCTTGGTGCGCTTCCATTCGAAATCGAGGACCTCGACCGGGAGGGGGAATGCCCCGAGAATATCGACCCTCTTCCGTCTATCAGCCACTACGACCATTGCATTGGAGGATTGTGCGACTACCTTTTCTCTGGTCAGGGCTCCGCCACCGCCTTTGATGAGTGTGAAATGCGGGTCATACTCGTCCGTTCCGTCGATCACTACGTCTAGTTGGCCCGCGTCAGAGAGGGTTGTTAGGGGGATTCCGACCTTGGTTGCGAGTTCCATTGTTGCAATGCTCGTGGGCACGCCTACGATGTCCAGCCCCTCTTCGCGCACCCTTCTTCCGAGTTCTATCACCGTGTGGGCGACTGTGGACCCGGTTCCAAGGCCTACGGACATGCCGTCTGAGACCCAATGACAGGCTTCTATGCCCGCTGTGCGCTTCATCGCATCCACATCCATGATGGTGCCTGTGAGGGGCGCCCCGAAAAGGTTCTCTAACCAACATGGTCTAGACCGAACGTTTGATGATGCCTATCCCTAGTTGCTGCGTGAGGGAGCAGGAGGGTTGCTGACAGTGTACGACACTGAGGAAAGTCCTCTCTCCATGATGCAAGCGGCCCGGTTGACGCCGGGGGCTCGAGAGGGCCGGCTCTGGAACAGAAACGAACCGTGCTGCGCGAATACGATGAATCCGGAAGGACGAGATTGCGCGAACTCGGATGAAACGGCCATCCCCGCTGGAGCAAGTCCAAGCAGGCCTGTTAAGNTGCATCGNCAAGGGCCGGGTAGGATGCAAAGTTGAATGCAACCAGCCGCAAGGTGAACAGAAAGGGGCTTACTCCCTGCACCCTCACTACTTTCAGCGCTGATATGGCCTATGCTGAATCAACTGCGTCGATTGCCTCGACAAGAGAACCGGCTTCATCGTAATCGAGCCATGGCCCGCTCCCCATTATTCTCGAGGCTAGCTCTCTGTATGCGACTACTATTGAGGGGAGCACTATTGTGCTCGCCAGCAGGGCTAGGAAGAGGAGGGCCATCATCAAGACGAAGAAGTTCCTGAGACCGGGTATAGCCACGAACAAGCCTGCAGCGAGCCCTGCGCAAGTCGTTGCAGTCGTCTCGAATACTGTCTGTCCACAACGAGCGACGGATTTGGCGATTCCAGCAGGGCTCTCGCCTTCGTCTTTTATCCTATCAACGATATGGATTGAGTCATCGACCCCAATTCCGAAGACAATGGTCCCTATCATGGCGGTGAACACATTCACATTCACACCTCCGAGACGCATCAGTATTGGTTGCCAAAGAACCACTACGCCCACGGCTGCCATGGTGAATAACGCCATCCTCGGGGATCTGAACAGTATCGACATGACCATGAGGAGCATCAAAACGGTGGCTAGGGTTGTATCTCTCTGGGCGTCGTGTATGCCTTCATTGATGTCCAGCGAGACAGGGAGCCCCCCCGTCAACAAACTATTCACAGTCCCGTCCAGGCCAACCGCTGAGCATGACAATGGCCCATTACAAGGAGCATCGCCTGTCAGATGACCATCTATAGCGTTCCTTAGAACTGCTGCCTCCTTGAGCGCGATGTAAGGCTGATTAACGTATACGAGGGTCTTCGTCTCACAAGGAGATGCCCTCTCGCAGANGTCTTGATCTGCGTTCATCAGCATAGATCTGATCTCAGGGGAAAGAGTGTCGAACGCGACATTGACCATCGCCTCCCTGGAAGTCACAGCATACGGAAGGCAGTCTGGACGAAGTGGATTGAGCAACTCATCCCAGCAATCATCATGTATCAAGTCCCAGAGGCTGGTGGAAACCAAGGAAATACCAAGTGCCTCAGAATCCACGTGAATAGCCTTGAGAATATCGACAAGAGAGATAGATGTTGTATTGGGGACGTTGTTGATTTCAATCTGCATCCTTTCGATTGCATCTAGAATAGGCAGATCTCGTATCGGAGCAGTTTGATTGAGCTCTCCCCTTGATTCAGCGTCTACGATGAACATGTTGGTTTGCCCCCCTTGGAACTCTATGCTATACTCTCTGAGCGCCTCATAAGAGGATAGGCCGGGAGGCACCTCATCAGCAGAGCCTGTTATCTCCTTGCCCAATTCATCATCGAGAATCATGACCCCATAAGCAGTAAACGCCCCGGCGATGATCAAAACGAGGAGATAGACGCGGACAGGAATCTCCCCAATCTTGTCCCAGAGCGTATCGAAGGCCATGGAGCGAGTTTTCCTGTACCTGAGGAGTTGGACCAAGGCGGGGACCATTATCATGGAAATCACAAACGTTACGAATATGCCCATCAGAAGGGTGAGGCCGACTGTCCTCATGGGCGCTATCGGAACTATTGAGGGCCACATCAGTACGCTGAACCCTATTATAGTCGTCAATGCAGAGAGCAGAATCGCATGACCAGTGGTGAGAGCCGCTGAAACAGTCGCTGAGAGGCTTACAGAAGGATCCCACGGATTAATGTCAATCTCGTCTCCGCCATCTCTCCGATTTGCCCAATTCTTCTCAGCACGACGTTCGAGTATTTTCACCCTATTCTCCTCTATCCTGTTCGTCAAATGCAACGCATAGTCGACACCCAGGCCAATCAAAATAGGGGCTGCGGAGATAATCATCGGAGTGAGCATTTGATCGGTGATTACGATTATTCCGAATGTGATGAATAGCGTCATCACAATAGGGGCTCCGCATATTATGATCACTTTCGCGTTCCTGTGCAATGCGAACATCATCAGCGCCACCAACAGAAGGCTGATGGGCAACATGGTATCCATCAGCTCATCGTATATCGCATCGGAAACATCGTGCAATACTGGAGTGAGGCCGGTTATGGTGACAGCCTCGCGAGGAGGGATGACATCTGATCTCTCCGGGTCCCATGAGTGGGTCGGGAAATTGTATGTTCTTTTGCATAATTCACAGTCTTCTGGTCGTGACTCCTCGTGGATTAATTGGTCAGCATATGCCAGGAATGCCTTGTGATCTCGTATCTGTCCAGAGGGGTTTTCATCGGAAATTCCCTTTGGATCGTCGCGAGGGGGGATATCTGTATCAGACATATCGAAGGTGATGCCCATGATTATCACGCCAGTATCCCAAATGCCATCGCCATCGGTATCGCGGACAAATGACTCCATTAGCGAGCCTGCATTCTCGACGTACTGATCGATCCGCTCTTGAGCGCCTGAACCCTGGGGTATCGAATATCCTGTGTAGGGATTCAGAGATGCAACAGCACAGTTCTCCTGCTGCCCGGTTGGCAGCGCGTATTTTTCCACAGCACAATTGAATCGATAAGAGGAGGAGTTGGCTTCCTTGATGATTTGCGCAGGGGACAGGATCCATACCACTCCGTCATTGGTGCCCCGATCCGTCTTATCGCGGTCTAGGCCGGCTCTGTAGCCACCTAGATCTGAATTCAAGTCGTCCCCTTCAATCCAAGAAATCTGCCTTAAAATATCTGCATCGGTTATATTTTCCGAACCGCGTTCTGCAGATGCAGTTGCAGCATTATCTGTTTGGACGTAAAGAATAACAATATCTGTGGCCCATTGTTCGCGTACTTGTTTGAGTAACTCGGTGGAATCAGCGCCATCTGGGAGGTATATTTCGACATCTCCGTTGATTTGGTGCTCGAATTCGAGCGCATCCCTCCCCACGAGTGCCGTCATTAAGAGCAGCAACGCCACGATTATTCCTGGTGATCTGAGTATGGCTGCATAGGCGTAGTCCGAGAGTCGTCTTCCAAAAATTCCTGCTCGGTCAGTGACTCCTACGCCTGCTTCTATGCCTCTGGAAATGAAGCGTGCAGGTGCTGTTTCACTCAATTTAGACAGTGCGCCGGCAACGGCGATTCGTGCAGGTTGTATAGATTCGAAGAAGCGCCGCCAAAATTCGGCCTCATCGTCAACAGGGTCTTCCACGCCATTGGTGGGGTCAATTACGTCCATGAAGCGTTCGCATGAGTATGGGTCGTAATGGCCGTATATTGGCCAAAATCATAATTTTCAAAAATAAGGGCACCCGAAGATGTCAAACTCAACACCGTAGTGGCGGGCACATGCATCTTGTTACGGGAGGCGCTGGTTTCATTGGAAGTCATCTTGTAGACAGATTGGTATCGAAGGGCGAAAGGGTTCGAGTAATTGACAATCTCTCATCCGGCCGTATAGATTTCATTGAGAGGCACATCGGAGATTCGGTGGAGGTTGTCATCGCAGATTTGCTAGACCTTGACAAATTGACTAAGGCCATGGAAGGAATTACAACCGTTCACCATCTTGCTGCTAATCCGGATATTCGCCTGGGAACAAAGATCACGGATACCGACCTTAAACAAGGCACTATTGCAACATATAACGTCCTAGAGAGTATGCGAAAAAATGGCGTTGAGAGGATCTCATTTTCTAGTTCCAGTGCAGTGTACGGGGAAGTTGAGACTATGCCAACTCCAGAGTCATACGGGCCCACATTGCCCATTTCGCTTTATGGGGCATCAAAATTGGCATCAGAGTCTCTGATTAGCGCATGGGCAGGAACATTTGGCGCAACTGCATGGATTCACAGATTTGCGAACATAGTGGGGCCGCGAGGGACTCATGGTGTGATTTACGATTTCATACATAAGCTACGGATTGATGGGGGCGTTCTAGAGGTATTAGGCAATGGTCTTCAAGAAAAATCATACATGGATGTCGGAGATACCGTTGATGGGATGCTCCATGTCATAGATTCCTCGGATGAAGGGGTTGCACTGTACAACCTCGGTACAGATGAAACTGTCTCAGTATCTCGCATAGCCGAGATTGTGATAGAGGCATCAGGACTTAAGGGCGTAGATATCAGATACACTGGCGGAGATAGGGGTTGGCCCGGAGATGTTCCCAGAACATGGCTTGACGTTGGTAGGCTCGATTCTCTTGGATTTGAGGCAAAGAGAAGTTCTGAAGAGGCGGTTAGAAGATGTGCTGAGAGTCTCATCGNCGAGATTGGACTATGAAGAGTATGATTGACATTGATGCTAATGCCGCTACAATTGGCAGTGTACTGAAGTATTGCCCTGCTTCTGAACGCTCAGATAGCGCAACTAGGGTAGATGAGAGGACTGATCCATCTCCCCCCTCACTCTTTTCCAATACGATTACGACGTCATATGAGTAGGGGTCCATTTCATCCACAAAGAATTCTACGGATGGTACCTCAGTGTCGTGTATATGTACAGACCATCCTTCTGGTAGTATCTCCGATGATGTATTTCCTCCAACTTCCATGCTCAACATTGCGCGTGCGACGTCATGGTTCTTATCTAGCCCGTTTGATGCAGTTCCTGGTTTAAGGAAAGCTTCCCTCTCAACGATAAATATGGTCAGATGCTCGTCTGCGCCTAGAACGAGTCCGGGGGAAGTAACTCGGAGCGTATTTTGATTTACGTCTACCTCCCCTTTTATTGACAAGACCCCTTCTTTTGTAATCTCGGATGATCTCAAATTCATCTGCATATCGATTCTATCCACAAATCCCTGGGAAACCACTCTTCCGTCCATGACAAATGTGGGTGTTACTGACAACTCACCCCCATGAAGGGTCAACCTGTGGCTAGATATGTTAGATCCGAGAGGATCTTCTCCTAGCGGGTGCATGGCAATCCTGATGGCACGATTTCCATTGTCTTCGAGGAAGGTAAGAAGCATCGGGTCTATCTCTGCACAAGTGATACAGTATGTCGCGGTGTGCTCTTCTATGAGCACGGTTGCTGCAGATCCGCTGGATGAGAAAGAGGCCTCTTGCGAGGTCTGTGCCATCGTTGATATCGGCAGAATTATCGCGATCATGAATAACATCGCAAGTAGCCGCATCGATCCCCCCTAGACATCGACCCTTGATAACGGAGTGCATTCGCACGTCATGCATGGCAAAGCGCTGGTATCAAGAGCATCAGCGCGATCCATGGAGGCGCCAAGCCCGAAATAGTGGCTACAGGGCACGTTCTGCCTTCAAACTAAAACAGATACAAGAACGACACAGCATAATCAGACTGGGTGATTCCGTTCTTGATATCGGATGTCACCCCGGAGGTTGGACTCAAGTGGCATTGGAGGAGGTTGGAGAATTAGGCACAGTTGTTGGGATTGACTTACGACCTACTGACCCGATTGATGGTGCATTGCTCCTAACTGGGGATGTAAGAGAAGAAGGCGTAATTGCAAGTCTTTCTTCAGAGAATTCAGATGAGGGGTACAATTCGGTAGTTTCGGATATATCTCCCAGTTTGACTGGGCGATATGATACTGATCAGGCGATTTCCCTTGAGCTCTCGGCGATGGCTCTGGATGTGGCTGCTAAACTTTTGAAACCCGGTGGCTCATTTGTGACAAAAGCATTTCAGGGCACGGGTATCGAGCTGTTGATCGAGGCTTGTAAGAAGCGTTTCTCCTTCGTCAGACGTTTCTCTCCGACAGCAAGCCGCAATGCATCATCGGAGATATATGTCGTGTGTAAAAACAAGAAGCCCGTGACTGAGAGGATGGACTCCGCAATAGAGCACATCCAACGAGGCCTCATCGATGCGGGTGTGTTAGTGGGGGGAGAAGAAGAAGAAGAAGACGAAGGGCCTGTAGTTGGTTTCAGGCGCCTATGAAGAGCATTATTCGTCAGCCATCTTCGCGGCCTGGGCCGCCCACTTGTCCCTCCGGACCCTGCCTGGGAAGAACTCGATCGCCGTGTTGACCTGGTCCTCGAGCTCGGGGGTCATGTTCGCGACCTGCCTGAANGTGGTGATGCCCAGCATGTTCAGCTTCTCGNCGATGAACGGCCCGACGCCCTTGATCCTCTGCAGGTCGTCGCGNGCGGTGACGGTCGCCGCGGCGGCGAAGGCCCTCTTGAGGCCCGACACGCCGANCAGCGCGCTCGCCGTCTTGCCNGTCCACGAGATGCTCATGCCGCCGTCCTGGTCCTGGACCCACGCGCTGCCGCTCTCCTCGAAGGCGGAGGTGTCGCCGACGGACAGCTCCGTGGCGCCCTTCTCGACCGGCTCGGAGATCGCGCCCCTTGCGGCGACGCCGAGGGTGGTGAAGTCGATCTCCTTGGCCCTCTCGGCCACGCGGAGCAGCTCCTCCTCCTTCTTGCGCTGCTTGGCGTCCATCTCCTCGAGCGCCAGCCTGCGGGTCTCCAGCTCGGCCTCCATGGCCTTGATCCGCTCGGCTGCCTCTGCCTCAGTGGCTCTCCTGGCCTGGTCCTCGGCGCGCTGCTTCTCGGCTGCCGCTGCGGCTGCTGCCGCGTCGGCCTCCGCCTGTGCCTTGGCCTTCTGGGCCTCGTCCTCGGCGCGCTGCTTCTCGGCTGCTGCTGACGCGGCCGCTGTCGCCGCTGCTTGTGCCTTGGCCTGCTCGGCCTCGGCTCTGGCGCGATCGGCGTCCATCCGGGCCTGCTCGGCCTCGGCTCTGGCGCGAAGTATCTCGTTCTCGGCGGCCTTCCTCTCGGCTGCCTCCTCGGCTAGGCGTCGCTGCTCAGACTGTATTGCTGCCATTTCTTCCTCGGTGGCGGCGTAGCCTGGCTCTGGGTCGACAGTCACTTTCCACAGGAAGTGTACTGATCCGCTGCCGACGCGGTATCTGGCTTCGTAGGTGGCGCCTCCACGTGTGGGGACCCTGTCTTCGAACTCGAACTGGAACACCACTCTGCCCTTGGAGTCGGGTATGAGCAGGTCGTTGTCGCTCTCTTGGTGCTCGTCGCTGCTCAGGTTGAACCTGTAGCCGTTCATGCCCTCGTTCCTGTCTGTGACCGGGACGATGTTGTTGGGGTCGATGTTGGTGATCGTTATGATCTCCTTGCAGGAGACTCTGCCTCCTGCGGGCACGCCCTTGGATGGCTCAAGGACGAACGGATTAGACTTGGTGCCCGCCCCGCTCGTAATCTTTGGCTCTGATGTCGTGTTAGGTGGCTCCGGGCCGGCGAGCTGGTCCAGAGCCGTCTTGTTCCTGCCCCTCCACAGGGGGATGAGTGCGAGAAGCAGCAGGAGGAGGAGGAGGAGGCAGCATAGCCACCAGAAGTCCATTATGCTGGTTAACGACGAGGATGCGCTGGAGTCCTCTCCGTCGCATATCCCGTCATCGTCCGCGTCGTCGGGGTAGTCGCTGGGGTCGAATATGTCGGTCGGCCCGCAGGCGGTCCTGTTCTCGACCTCATTGAGCCACCCGTCGCCGTCTATGTCTTCATCTAGGAAGTCGCAGATCATGTCGCCGTCTGTGTCTTGGGGCCTGATGTCGGCGTCCAGTGGGTTGCCGCCGCAGACTCCTGTCTCGACCTCATTGAGCCACCCGTCGCCGTCTATGTCGTCGTCGAGGGTGTCGCAAATGCCGTCGCCGTCCATGTCAGGGGGCACGTCCGTGGCGCGCTTGGGGTTGGAGCCGCACAGCGACTCGTCGATATCGAGCCACCCGTCGCCATCGTCATCCGTATCCTCGACCAGCGGCGGCGTGCTGGTCGACTGTCCGATAAGCTCGTCCGGCATTCCGTCGCCGTCTGTGTCCCTGTTCGCCGAGGCGTCGTCGGGGAATGCATCGAGGAAGTCGAGGATGCCGTCGTTGTCCCTGTCTTCCTCCTCCGCATCGCAGAAGCCGTTCTCGTTCGCATCGGGCGGAAGGCTTTCGGGATCGAGTGGGTCGCTTCCGCAGCGCTGCTCGCGCTCGTCGGTCTCCCCGTCGCCGTCGGTGTCCGCATCGAGGTAGTCGCATATGCCGTCTCCGTCGGTGTCCAAGGGCCTGTCTTCGAAATGATTGGGGTCGGTGTTGCACATCGTCTCGATGTCGTCCTTCCAACCATCCAGGTCGCTGTCGCCCTCGGTGTCCATGACGATCGTGATGAACAGCGCCTCAGTGTCCGTGCTGGTCCCTGATATGACTTGGACCGAGTATTCGGTCATCTGCATCACGGCTTCTGGCGTGCCCCATATCGTGCCGTTGTTCTGGCCGAATGAGAGACCGGCCGGCAGTTCTGGGGAGATCAGCCAGAGCTGGACCGGCGATCCGCTTGTCTGCCCTGCAAAGGGCTGCATCTCCTGGCCATCGACCAGCGTCAACGAGGGGGTGGGGAAGCTGAGGGCGATGCCCTCGCCGACAACTGACAGGGTGACATCGACCGTCATCGTTCCGCCTGTGTTGACTGCGGTGATGCTCAGGGGGATGGGTGCTGTGATGAGGTATGGGTTCCCGTATATCTTGCCTGAGCGGTGATCGAAGCTCAAGTCGTAGGGCAGTTCGCCTTCCAAGGTCCAGAAGCTGGAGTCCCCGCCCGAGTTGGTGGGCAGCAGTTCCGCGTAGAGGTCCCTCGGAAGTTCGACTTCGTTCGAATCACCGTAGGAGAAGTCTGGCTTCTGCTCCACGATCTTGATGTCGACGGGATTATCGTCGCAGACGGGATTGTAGCCGGGGTATCTCGTGTGCCAGTCGTTGCAGGCCCTCAGCTCGTAGGTCTCCACGAGCGCCGTCAGGTCGTCCCATGGTGCGTGGGTGTTGACGGATGGGGTCCCCGATAGGACCCCGGACATTTCGTCCAAGTTGAGTGCGGGCGGGAGTTCGGGCCTCGCGATGTACTCGAGCAGGAACTCGGAGTAGCCAACCTCAAGGGGTTCGAATGCGTCCATCGGGATTCCCCTGGTAAGCTCGAGGGTCGAGGGTTCGAAGTACACGATAGAACCCGGGAACAACGCGTTGTTGGTGCCTCGGACGAGGAACATCGCCTCGGAGATGAAGCCGGTATCCGACCCGCCGTCCGTATTGGAGTTCTTGACGTACCTCACCTGGACCGTGTGCTCGCCCTCAGTGATCTCGAATGTCTGGGTCGTCATGCTGCCGTGCCTGGAGGCGATGTACACATTGTCGATCCACAGCTCCATGCGGTCCGAGGACTCGGACGATGTGCCCCATCTGATCTTGAAGTCGGCGGATGTGCCGGACGGGACGCTGACCGTCCTCTCGATGCTGGCTGTAGAATCGGCCATGAACTGGTTTGTGCTTCCAAGCATGTGCACGCCGTTGAGGATCGCCGTTTCGAACGGGTAGTGGGCCGTACCGCTCGAGGAGCCGGTGGACCAGCCCTTCTTGCCGACCGTGTCGTAGAGGACCTCGGGTGCCCTGTCGGCGACGATGACGGTCACGTCGAGGGTCCTGTAAATCGATTCCCCGCCCACGCTGACGCTCTGTCGGAGGGTTATGTCGGCCTCCTGGCCCAGAGTCGTCAGTGATGTCGGCGTCCCCGATATTGTCCCGGAGTTGGTGTTCAAGCTGAGCCCTTGTGGCAGGGTGCCCTCTAGGATGGACCAAGTGGAAAGGCTGCCGTCCGATTCGGCCATCAATTGGTTCGACTGCTGATGGATTGCGAAGTTGTCCTCAACCTCGTGGCTTATGCTGTTGAAAAGCCTGAAGAGGCCGCCGGTTGACGAGATGGACTGACCATCGGAGAGTGTCGTCGATGCGGTCTGCTTCCCCCACTTCTGGTTGTACGGCTTGCCCATGATGACGGTGTCCCCAGACGGATGGATGGCTATGTCGTTGAACTCGGTGTTGCCGATGTAATTCCAGGTGTTGCTAGAGCCGGTTGAGGCTGAGGTCGCCGACAACCTGCCCAGCTCGTCGATGTGCAGCATCCTCAGGCTGCCGAAATCGGAGTCCCATGTCTTGGTAGTGTCGTAATATTCACGCTCGACGAGTATCCTCATCGTGTCGCTTTCGGAGAGTACTGAGTGCAATGTGCCATGCTGCTCGTCGATGCCTGCTCCCTCGACGACGTTCAACCACACCATCGTGCCGGTCGAGTCGACCCTCGCCACTGCGAGCCATGACCCTGTCGCGGGGGTTCGCTCCTCTCCGAGGAAGCTTATCGTCGGAGCGGAGCCGTCGCGGTTGTCGTAATCCCTGTCCGAGAAGACGATCCCGAGGTCCCCGTTGGGGTATGTGAGCATGGATGCCCAGTCGGAGTTGTACTGTTGGTTCGAGTTCGCATTGAACGCGCTCATGCCATCATCGAGGGAGGTGACGGCATCCGCCCACAGGACCTGCCCGCTCTGCGAGATGCGGGCGATTGCGAGGCTGTACGAGCCGTCGGTGAGATTGTTCCCTTCGACGATGACGCCTCCTATCGATACATTGCCGCGGAAGGGCACGGCTATGCTGACTGTCCCGTCGGGGTGGGCGGTGGATACCGTCCTGGCGTCACCCTTCCAGCTGCTGCTGACAGCGGCATTGCCCAAATAATAGTCCCAGTGCCAACTGGCGCATGACGAGCCGTTCATCGGACTGGCATCCACGAGCCACTCCGGTTCCCCCTGGGGCGAGAGGCGGATCACTCCTGCCGATACTCGGGAGCTGACGAGACCGTTAGATTGAGTGCATGCACTGTCGGTCGGAATCTCCATTCCCGCGAACGTGAGTCCCATGTCGTAGGTTCCCGAATCGTAATCCTGGGCGTTGTAGGAGAAGGTTATGGAGCCCGAGTCGTCGATGCTGAGGGAGTCTCGTATCCAGGCGGACCCGTACGAGGAGTGGTAGTTTTCCAGCTCTGGGTCGATTGGGTTGCCGTTGTAATGCGAGGTGGCGTTCGAGAGCCGTGTCCACAGTGGCGCGCCCGTCGAGGGGTCGAGCTTGACCACGCCGAAGCCGAATATGTTGGAGCCGTGGATGTCGTAGGCCACAGGTGTAGAGGTCCGGTGGTTGTAACTCACCTGAAGATCTCCGCTCTTCACGACCGTGACGACGATGGAGCCGTCCGGAGCGATCTTCATCCCCCGGATCGCGGAATCCATATTGTTGCCAGGCAATCCATCGAGGGAGGTGAATGCGGTGCACCATTGCAATATCCCGTCAGCGTCACGCTTAGACACCTGGGCCTCGTTGCCGCAGGAGCTTTCTGCCCGCATGGCGGCCACGTAGGAGTTCCCATCTTCGTCGTACTCGACCCCGTAGGAATCGTGATTCCTGGCCCTGGTTGTGTCATAGTAGGATAATGGCGTGATATCAGATATCATCGGCGGGGCGTCCATGACCCTGATCTCGATCTGCCCGAACCAGACGTCGTTGGAGGATGTGGTCGTGACCGTGTAGATGGTCCCGTCGGGATCAGGGTAGACCGGGGTGCCGGAGATCACGCCGGTGCCGGCGTCCATAGAGACGCCTGCTGGGAGGGAGGGGCTGATCGATATGGATGTGGGCAGCAGCCCCTCGTACAGCGGCGTGAATGCTGCATTGAAGCCCATCTCGAAGGTCAGGCCCGGGCCGTAGTCCAGGACAGCAGCGGCCAGTGCGTCGCAGATTCCGTCCGAATTGGAGTCCGAGGGGACCGAGCCGTTGTCGATGGAGGGGTCTGAGAAGGACCCATAGTAGACCATCCTCGCATCCCCCTGGGCGTTGTCGACGTGAGCGTAGATCCGGGGATCGCCCTGATCGTCTAGGACCATGTCGATACCGTTGAAGTAAGCGTCATCGGCGTCGAAATCCCATATGGCGGTCGAGAACCAGTTCCCGTCGATGCGCCTGGAGTGCAAGAGGTCGTTGTCCGATGAATCGTAGAATAGGATGTGGACATCGCCGTCATCGGTGACCTCCATTGCCATCCCCCCCCTCTTGTGGTTGACCGTCTCTCCTGTCGAGTCGGAGTGCTCGAGCGTCCATGTCCCGTCCGAGGATGTCGAGTCGGTGAGGTACCTCAGGTCGCCGGCCCTGTTGAGGTATGCGAGATGCTGTCCGCCGCTCGGGTCGATGATGTACTCAGCCTGGCGGTAGTAGCTGTAGCCCTCGTCGGTTTCGGAGTGCACGAGCGTCCCTGACCACGATGACCCGTCCCACTCGTAGACGTACCAGCCTGTCGTTGATGGGTCCCCAGTGCTTCTCCAGTCAGCGGCACTCAGGACTCCGGCCGGGTTCACTGCCAGTTGGAATTCATTGGAGTCGGCTCGAGGAGTGGATATTGTCTGTCCGAGGTCTTCCCCGGACTCGAGGTAGTGCGCATCGATGTGGTTGTAGTCGAACACGTACATGGTCCCGTTGGAGGACACCGAGGCCTCAGAGTGGTACGAGGATGAGTCGTAGCCGCGTTCGTAGACCCTGATGGGGCTCGAGCCATCGGGCGGCATCTCATAGACGCCTTGTGAGCCCGACACGTACATCTTGCCGTCGTGGGCGAACGCCTCCATCATCTGGTTGTACCTGTAATCGTCGTTGTAGTGATAGACAGGGCTGTTGTCGTAAGTGGCCTCTGGATACTCGTAGACGGAGACGTCGCTGGAGGAATGAGTAGCGACGAGCCAGAGGTCACCCTGGTTGTACTCCAGCGTGGCTCCGTATTGGTACGCGTTCTGGGGGCCCCAGTTGGTGTGCGGCGAGAAGGAGCGGGCGTTGTTCCTGGTCTCGCAGGCCCATTCGTCCGCGTCGGACCAGCCGTCGCCATCGTCGTCGTCGTCGAGGGCGTTGCACAGCCCGTCGCCGTCCGGATCGCCGGGGCGAGAGTATGCCTGCTTCGACTCCGTCCCGCAGGCTGCCTCGTCGGCGTCGGACCAGCCGTCGTCGTCATCGTCGTCGTCCTGATTCAGGGGGGACTGGCAGGATGAGAGGATCTCGTCCGGCATCCCGTCGCCGTCGGTGTCCAGATGGGCGCACGCGTCCAGCGGGAAGGCGTCCTGGTCGTCGAGGAATCCGTCGTTGTCGTCATCGTCGTCCCACAGGTCCAGCCATCCGTCGAGGTCGGCGTCGCCGCTGTGAAGGTCGAAGTCTGTCACCAGGGGCTGTTGAATTGATTCTGTGACCGAGTAGTCCCGTAGTTGCCCGTACATGCTATGTCCCCAGCACATGACCTTGGAAGATACGGTCAGCATGCAAGCGGAGTTGCCCCCGGCTTCAACGGCCTCTGCGGAATGGGGGGACGTCTCGACCATGAATCCAGCGTAAGAGGAGCCGAGGCTAGGGCCGTTCCCTAGCGCCCCGTAGTCATCCCTGCCCCAGCACCAGACGTCCCCGGATATCCCGACGGCGCAGGCGAAGTTTTGTGACCTTCCGACGGAGACCTGCGCAAGCGGGTCCATTTCGTAGGAAGGCGTGTTGATGTTGTTGACCCGAAGATGGACGTCGACGAGCTGCTCGCCCATGTCGTCGGCGAACCCGTCCCCGTCCAGATCGGGGGCATCCCCCCTCCTTTGATCAATTCCTCCGAATCCGAGCTGCCCCTGGTCGCCCTCGCCCCAGCAGACGGTGGTGGCGTCAGTCAAGGTGGCGCAGGCGGTGTACGAGTTGAGCGACAGCGAGACAGCGGTCCTGTTGGGCCCGAAATCGATGAATGGGAGCGCGTCTGCGGTCTCTCCGGCTTGGTTGCCGAAGTAATCGGCATAGTTTCCGCTGCCTGGGTTTCCGAGTACGCCGCGGTAATCGCGGCCCCAGCACTTGACCTGCCCGGACACCATGATTACGCATGTCTCATCGGTGCCCGCCTCGACGTCCCTCGCGACCATGCCTGTGCCCAGGCCGACGGTCGTAGGGCTAGTCCGAGTGCTGGCGTCTCCGAGCCCGAGCTGGCCGTAGGAGTTGTGGCCCCAGCACTTGAGCGTGCCATCGAGCAGCACCGCGCACGCGTGATTGTTGCCGGCGGACACGTCGACCGCCGGCTGGCCGAGGGCCAATGCGGGGAGGTTATCGCCCATCTCATTGGGGTTGTCGCCCCTCGAGCTGTAGCTTCCCAGCCCGAGCTGTCCGTTGCCGTTGTAGCCCCAGCACTTGACGTCGCCGCCATCGAGTATCGCACAGTTGAATGAATCCCCGGCCGATAGCTGGGAGACGGTCCGATTGCTCCCGAGATCCGTCCATGGCATCGTTCCACTGTTCCCGGTGTGGGTAGTGCTCCCTACGCCCAGACGTCCGTAGTTATTCGCGCCCCTGCACTTGACGAGCCCGTAGACGGACACAGTGCAAGTATGACTGTTGCCCATTTCCAGCTGGTCTATGGAGGACGGGGACTTCTCGATGGCGCTGCTCGAGAGATGGCTCTGCACGGGGGAGCTCGACGTGTATTCCACGAGCCTCCCCTCGCTGCTTGGCCCCGATGTCTGGTCCGGCATGGACCCCGATCCTAGCTGGCCGGAGCCGGATTCCCCCCAGCAGCCTATCCTGTTGAACGAGTCGGATGCGGATATCCTGAGCACCGCGCAGGTGGCGTCGTAGCCGACTGAGACCTCCACGGGCGTCCCGTAGCCGATGACCGCTGTGACGGGGGACGTCGGGTTGGACGACTGCGCGCCCGCGTCTCCGAGCTCCCCCGAGGATTCACGGCCCCAGCACTCGATGGTCGACTCGACCACAGCGCAGGCGTGCTCGATGCCGACCGACACCCCGGTGTGCCTGTCCCCGGTCGTGCCCAGGTCTGCGTAGGTGCCGTTGTGGCTGGAGTCGGCTGAGCCGAGGAGCTCGTCTTCGTTGACGCCCTCGCCCCAGCAGATCGTCTCCGTCCCGGAGTCGACAAGTCCGCATGTGACGTCCTGGCCGGCGGATATGGAACGCAATCCCGGCATCGAGCCGATCTGCGAGCCCACGCCCGTGAGGTCCACGAGCACGGGGGTTGTCGAGTTGCCCGCAGTCAGAGAGGGGCTCCCGAGGGTCATCTCGGAGATTCCTCCGTTGAAGCCCCAGCACCACGCCCGACCCTGGGAGTCGAGGGCGCAGGTGTGTCTCGATCCGGCGCTGACCTCCTCGACGACCCCGGGTATGGATACGAAACCCGGCGTATTTCTGGTGTAAGTGTCGGCGGTGGATTCGAAGTCCTGCTCGTAGACGATAGTCCCGGAACTGTCCGTCACGACGATGTCGTCGACATACATGGTGTCTGTTCCCGAATTCGCTGAGCCGTCCTTACTGAACCACCAGCCTATGTTCTCAGTCGAACTCGGGTTGTAGTTTTGGGAAGTTGAAGACCATGCGCCATTATTGTTGCACTGCTGGCGGTCGGATGAAAGGCTCCCCGCTGTATCGATTCTGCCGAAGTTTGCCTTGTCATGGCAGGCCTCCGAGTGAACTGACCAGTCAAAGGACACGGTGTGGGTGCCGGTACCGCCCCATTGGGAGATCCCACCGGGGATAATCATCCCGGAAATCGAGTTGTGCACGCCCTGATTGGTGCTCATGGCGACGTGCCCTCGGGCGATGTCGTAGTATGAAGTCGTCATCGGGTAATCAGTGAACGCGTTATTGAGCTCGGCCCCGGTCGAAAAATCCGCAGGCATGGAGGAAGATGATCCTCCCAACTGTCCGGATGTGCCGGTGCCCCAGCACAGTACCCTACCCTTCGATGTCGTCGCGCATGTGTGCTCTGGGCCTGCGGAGACCGAGGTGGCCCTGTTGTTTGCCGGGATCTCCGCGGGCGCGGGGCTGCCGGTCGAGGCCGTGCTGCCGGTTCCCAGCTGGCCCTCTGCGTTGCTGCCCCAGCACCAGACGCTGCCGTCTGCTCCGACCGCGCATGCGTGGTCCGCGCCGGCGTCGAGGGATACGGGTCGGAAGTCAGCTGGGAGTCCGGTCACGTCCCCGGCCGTCTGAGCGTTGTTGCCGGTCGTGCTTCGCCCCAGCTGGCCCTTGTCATTGAGGCCCCAGCAGTATATCTCATCGGCAGGCGACACAGCGCATCCGAATGAGTCGCCCATGGCGAGAATGGCGGACTCCCCCACGGCTGGCAGGTCCACGCGGTCGTCGAGCGAGTCGCATGTCCCGTCGAGGTCGAAGTCCTCGGGCGCGGACGAGGCGTCAACTGGGTCCGTGCCGCAGCGGAGCTCGTCGTACCCGGTGAAGCCGTCGCCGTCCACATCGAGCTCGAACCCATTCCCCGCGAATCCCCATGCGTTGAAGACCCAGAGGTCGTCGCTGGCGCCTACGTGCGCCGCTATCCACGTGCGTCCGTAGTCGTCGATGAGTATGGAGGACCAGTCTGATTCGTAGTTGAACACCTGGCTTGTCGACCATGTCCCCTCGGACCTCGAGGCGATCACGATCGAGCCGGCGTCATTGGACACCACGTGCGGGTCCATGCTCAGGTCGACGGCGAGGTGTATCTCTGAGTCTGTGAGCCCTGTGTCCTCGCTGTTCCAGTTCGACGCCGTGCCGCATCCGGATGCTGACGGGTTGCACGTGTGCAGGATGACGTTCCCCGAGGAATTGGAGTGGGCGACGAGTAGGTTCCCATCGGAATCCATGTCCATCGACACCACTCGCTCCGTGGTGCTGGAGGCGGTGTCTGTCGAGATGACGCTGGCCGTCGCTGTGGTGCCTGATGAGCTGAGATACCGAAGCACTGGATCGCTGGTTGCGCCAGGGGTTACGAACGCGACGTGCGTTGTTCCCGATTCTGCATCGTGCACGGCCTCGAGATTCGAAACGCCGGAGTGGGATTCGTCGAAGGCTTCCGACCACTGGGAGGCCTGGTGGCAGTTGGAGGGGCACTCAAGGGATGTCAGCTTTGACCCCGTGGACCATATCGCGGTCAGGCCGCTGGGGGTGGACAGGATGTCCACTATGTCGGCGCTCGCGGACTGCGCGAGCTGGGTGACCATCCATCTTCCGGCGACCTTGGTCGCGAAGATGACGTCTTGGGAGGTGGAGTCGTAGGAAGGGTCGGCGGCGATCACGTGCACTCTGTCCTCGGAGTCTACCGCGATCGCGGTGGACAGCACGTTGGATGTCCCCGTTATCGGGGTCTCGACCGTCCACAGGCCATTCAGGAGGACTGCCAGCTTCACGTCGTCGTTCTCATCGTCTGCGTAGGATATGACCGGGCATCCGTTGGAGAGGGACTCCATGTCGTTGCCGTTGCCGACGTCGTTGGATGTCTCGTCGACGGTGGTTCCTGTGAATGTGGGGTGGAATGGCGGGAAGATGTACGAGTCGCAGCCCGAACCCTCGAAGTTGGTGAAGATCTCGACGTCGGTGTAATCGGGAGGCATGTCGTTGCCATCATCGCCGATGTAGTTCGTTGACTCGATTCCGAGTTGCCCCAGCACGTTCAACCCCCAGCACTGAACCGCACTGAGAGCGTTCATCGTGCAGGTCACTCCGTCTCCTGCGGATACATCCACGATGGACTGGCTGCCTGTGTTGACGAGTGCGAGGTTCGACCCCATCTCATTGAGGCCGTCGCCCCTGTTCTGGGTGTCTCCGTAGCCGAGTTGTCCCGCTTGGTTCGCTCCCCAGCACTTGACCCGCGCAGCACTGACGAGCGCGCAGACGTGGTCCTTCCCTGCATCTATGGCCTGGATCGAATTGTAGCCGGTGTCCGTGATGGTCATCGAGTCGCCCATCTCCCCGGAGCTGTCGCCCTGGTTCGAGGTGGTCCCTATTCCCAGCTGGCCATGGCTGTTGTAGCCCCAGCAGGCCACATCGCCGTTGTCGAGTATGGCGCAGGTGAAGTCGTCCCCAGCGGTTATCTGGACCGCCGTCCTCCCTGTCGGGAAGTCAACGGCCGCCATGCTGGCGCCCATCTCTCCCGAGTCGTCCCCCACATCGGAGGTGCTCCCGATGCCCAGCTGGCCTTGGGAATTGTCGCCCCAGCAGTACGCCTCCCCGTTGGAGAATAGAGCGCAGGAATGGTCCCAGCCCATGGCCAAGGAGACCGGCGTGGCGGAGGATAGAGAGGGGGTTATCGAGGTGATGGTGGAGTGGTCGCCGATTTCATCCACGGAGTCGCCCATGAATGAGGTGTTGCCGATTCCGAGCTGTCCCTGGCTGTTGTCTCCCCAGCAGGTGATTTCTCCGTTGTCCAGGATTGCGCAGGTGTGCCTGTAACCTGCTTCTATTTCGACAACGGTCCTGCCAGAGGGCAGAGGGAGATACGGCAGCACTTCGCCCGTCTCCTGGTAGCCGTCTCCGAATCCGTCGACATCGCTGTACCCTATTCCGAGCAGCGTTGTCTCGCCCCAACATTTTACCGACCCGTTCTCGAAGAGCGCGCAGGTATGGCTCTCACCGAGCGTTGCGCTAGTTATGTTGAGGCCGTTACCCGTGTCGACGAACGGCAGATTCTCGCCCATCTCGCCAGTATCGTCGCCTATGTCCTGCGTGTTGCCGATGCCAAGCTGTCCCATGTCCCCGATTCCCCAGCATTTCATGCGGTCTCCGAAGTCATGTGCATCGTCGCCGAAGACGCATGTATGGCCTACTCCCACTGAGAGGGATGTATCATTGAGGTGTCGTTGACTATTCGCCCCGTTGTGGATTTCCATAGGATCCTCGGACTCCTTCGCCGCCTGATACGGCGACCCTGTGAAATATGCAGTCTGCACGAGCATGATCATGAGGAAGGAAAGGAGCATTGCTCGCCTTTTCTGTCGTGAATTAACTGATTCAATCCTCAAGTTCCTAGAGTTCGACATGGCATAGCCTGCGGACATGGTCCATTGAAGGAGGTACCAGTATTAGAAAACAGACCATTCATAACAGGGATTAGTCTAGCGAATAGACGGTTATGATCCTTAGCATAGTTGATGTAGGCGCGCTTCTTGCGCTGGTGACAATCGGTATTGCTACACCTGGGCCGAATAATATGACCTGTTTCGTTCATTCTGGCGTGCATGGTTGGAGGAAGACTGTATCGCTAATTTTCGGGATGGTGCTGGGCTTTGTTGCATTGAACTCATTTGTTCTCTTTATCGTCNTAGAATCCTCGGGGATAGNGTCTGTATCGACATTCATCCACTGGATNGGCGTCGTNTTCATCATCCTGCTNGGNTTGNCGATATCCCGGNTTTCANCAGTATTCGAAGTCACGGANGATCTTCCNNNCCTTGGTNTGAGGACTGGTTTCCTNATGCAATGGGTGAATGGCAAGGAGTGGGGTTTCGTGTCCCTGTACATGACTCAATTCCTCGATGATTTCGGAGGGGGCTTTCAGGGAGGTTTCTCGATTATCGGCATCGTGACGGNATACTGCATTTTTGGGATAAGCNCATGGACNGCCTTCGGACAGACNTTGGAGGGTGCCTTCAGATCTAAGAAATTCACGGACAGGGCATTTCCAGTGGCTGGCGTCATTCTCGTCATAATCGGCCTGGCTGCCGCAATGAGAGGGGCATGATCGTCAGATAGTGTCTGACCAGGAGGTCATGATGCTCATCTCGCCTCGCTGGAGATGTTCCGAGACAGTCGCTTGCTTGAGGTCTAGCTTGTCCGCTATGTCCCGTTGAGTGCATCTTCTCGGGTATTCATAGTAACCCATCGATATTGCAGTTTTTACGGTCTCTCTTCTACGATCGGGAATCTCCTCTACGAAGAATTCTGTTTTTGGGGTGGACAGGGTGAATAGGATCTTGTTGGAAGCCATCACCTCTCTGATTTTTTTCGCCATCTCCCTCAGACTGGACTGCTCCCCGACGACCGTGATNATGACTCCTCGTTCCTTATCCCAGCTAGAGGGGTTTGTTGGCCAAACTTTTGAGATTTTTGTGATTGCGGAGAAGAAGGGGCCCTTCATTTCACCCATAACGACNGCTGTGNNNNTATTTTCCGAGTGGANNTNACGNACNGTTAGGATTTCTGACACCGGTTCATATGAGCCCAATTCCATGAATTTTTCAAGAGAATGNGGTTCTTTCTTGGTTATTTCGAGAAGATGCAAGAAGCCCCCTTGGCTTGGAACCGTTCCCAGAAATCTCCCNNTTGGGAAATATTCTGTGAGTTTGTAACCCCTGGTTTTAGACCAATCTGGAGGCTTCATGGAAAGCCCGATTGTCCTCAGGTCGTAATTACTCACGGAGCCGCGTGAAGGTGGCTACTGTATAGCACCATCTATCATGAAAGGGTCATTCACTATCAAAAGACTGCAGTGCCTTCTCTAGATCTTTTATGCTGGATCTGAGATCCTCGAGATCTGTTGTGGAGAGTCCTTCTTGATTCTTCAGCCGCTCCTTTTGCCACTCAAGTTCACGCTCCATGCGATCGCGCTCCATTAGGAGTTCCCGAGATTCCTTTCTTGCTTTCATGCGAGCCATGGACTGTGCAGTGGCCTTCCTGTGCTCTCGGCTCTCGATATTGTGCCCATCGAAAGGCGAGGGCTTCTCCCTCAGTTCGATGCTTGTGGGGAAAGGTATGGATATCCCCTCGATACCGAATCTATAGTGGACCTCCTGCAAGATGTGGTCTCTAGCCATCTGCTCATCCGCGTAATCNCCAAGATACCCGAAAAGTCGGTAATTCACGGAGAAATCTGCAAGCTCCCAGAGGTGTACCCTGGGCAGTGGCTCATCGAGAAGGAAGGGAGTCTTCTCAAGTACCTCCAGAAGTACGCTTTTCACATGCGCCGGATCTTCATCGTAGTCGACGCCGACGTCCACCGTGAGGTAGAGACGCCGCGCCATACCGTCGCCTCCCCCCCTAGCGAAATTTGTGATGCTTGAGGATATCAGAGTGTTGTTCGGGATAACTACTAATCGCTCATCGAGGGTCAGAATCTTGGTTGAAAGGATACCGACGGACGCCACTGTGCCCAGTTGCCCATCGACCTCGATCCTGTCGCCGACATCAAAAGGTCTGTCGAGAGATAACAGAAACGAGTTGACGATATTGCCGAGGCTCTGTTGAATCGCAAGACCGATGATGAGGGAGAATACCGCCAAGGATGCGAGAACGCCGAGAAGTTCTATGCCAAATCGCTCCATTGCTAGTTGAAGGCCGAAGAACCATACTATAGCGCGTCCTAGGAATATCAGCAGAGGGTTTCCTCCAGACACCGTTACAGAGGACTTGCGAGTGAATCGATCGAGTACCAAAGGAGCGAAATGCTTGATGACGACGCTAACCAGACTGGTTGCGATTAGAATGTATGCTCCGATGAACCAGTCGGCTGAGTTCGAGTCCACATCGCTTCCCCGCCCGTGTACCCAGATTAACGCAAGATTGAGGGACCCAATGAAATACAGACCATATGCTCTAGATTCGGCTGCATTAAGCAGGGCGTCATCCCAAGCCTCCTCGGTTCTTAGGACGGCTTCCCTCCATTTGCCAATTATTAGCTTTAGAACCCCGTAAAACATCAAAGTAAACAGTAATGCGAAAGCAAATTGCCAAGTCGTCTCGCTTCCTGGGAGGGGGAGATCGGCGATCATCTCCTTCAGGGGGTCACTCATGGTGAGCCTTTGAAAGAGGCTATGACATATGATAGTCGCCATTCATGAATGGTTATTTGTCCGTTTTTCTTCAGATAATGCTCCGATTGTGTCTTCCAGACTCGGTAATTTGTCAGCCATCAGTGGAGCATAGAGGGTTCTCCATGCAACGAGATGCTGTGCGCAGACCATCTTTATGGCAAAATCATCTGGCTTCCAATCGAGCCCATAAGATATCGAGAGTGTTTTTTTAGCTCTAAGGTCTGAGTCCCCTCGCTCACCAGGCGAGACGTCCAAATCTAATGCTATATCTGCCTCAGCCTCTTGATTTATCATATCGGACCATGGGCCATCGGACAATTGACGTCGGCCTTTGATTGGAATTACACAACCACCCATGCGTGTCCATTCCAAGGCAATGGAGCGGGCGGTGGCACCGCCGCCCCTCATTTTCATCGTCATGCCCGTTGGTACGATTCCCTCCGACTCACATGCCTCCAAAAATCCCAAACCATCGGTATTTCCTACCACCATGCGACCGCCTTTTCGAGCGATCTGGTTAATCGAGTCCGAGATTGAATCCTGGTCGCCGTACCGCTTGGAAAGACCGTATTTGAGCGGGGTCGTGCAGGAAAGCCAGATATCGCCCTCGAGGGTGGCAAGATGCCTGAGCAATTCGTCAACCGAATCAACATCTATCACCAATCTCGATGGAAGATGTATACCAACCGCCCGCCCAATCACATCGAAGAGCATCGGCGTCACCGAATGCTGGACTGGTGAACCTGCTATCCCCCATGCACTAGGTACCCTCATCAGACGCTCCAAGGAGACGTATCCAATGAAGGTTTCAAGTGAGGGCGGTCTACGGTCGGTCGATGGAATCCGATCTTGAGATTGCCCGAAGGGCCGAATTACGCCCCGTCACAAATGTAGCAGAGTCGATAGGCATCGAATCTGATGATCTGCAATTGCACGGCCCTTCCATCGCGAAAGTGACGTGGAATCGTCTGCGTATTGTCGATAACTCCCGGCGCGGAAAGTTGATTCTAGTCACAAGCGTAAATCCCACCCCATTCGGCGAGGGGAAGACTGTAACGACAATAGGGCTCAATCAAGGTCTAAACCGAATCGGGAAAAAGGCCTGCTGCGTCATACGTGAACCATCTATGGGCCCCGTATTCGGAATAAAGGGGGGTGCAGCAGGAGGGGGTTACTCGCAGGTTCTCCCCATGGAGGACATAAATCTCCACTTCACAGGAGACCTACATGCTGTATCGATGGCCCACAATCTCCTTTCTGCTATGCTGGATAATCACCTAAACAAGGGCAATGTGCTCAATATCGACCTTGAATCGGTGTTCTGGCCGAGAGTGATGGACATGAACGATCGCAGCTTGAGGTCGATCACAATAGGGCTTGGCGCCAAGGTGAATGGGCCTGTTCGCACCGATAGATTCGATATCACGGCTGCAAGTGAAGTAATGGCGATACTCGCATTGTCAAAGAACTACGCTGATCTTCGGATGAGGCTAGGTTCGATTATAGTCGCCGCTGATATTGAAGGTAACCCTGTTACTGCTGACGACCTTGAGGCCGGAGGTGCAATGGCTCTGCTTCTAAGAACTGCGTTCCTTCCAAACCTGGTTCAGACTCTTGAAGGCGATCCAGCGTTCATTCATTGCGGGCCTTTTGCGAATATTGCTCATGGGAACTCATCGGTAATTGCAGATTCAATTGCCTTATCAACATGCGATTATGTGGTGACTGAGGCCGGATTCGGAGCAGATATGGGTGCAGAGAAGGCACTTCAGATAAAGGCAGCAGCATCAGGAGTGGTGCCGGATTGTATCGTACTCAACGTTACTGTTCGCTCGATGAAGCTTCATGGTGGGGCCTTTGGGAACAAGGGTTCTAGGCGTCCTTCCAAAGAAGAGATCGCCAAGGAAGATGTTGAAGCCGTCAAGGCGGGTGCGGCTTCAAATCTAGCACGACATCTTTCTAATCTATGCCGGACTGGCTTACCAGTGGTTGTATCGATCAATAGATTCGGTACCGACACCGACGCTGAATTGGACATACTGAGGAATGTGGCAACTAACTCAGGCGCAGAGAGTGTCGTCCTTTTCGAAGGGCATGCAAAAGGGGGATTGGGTGCCAAGGATCTAGCGGAGGCGGTTGCATTGGCGGCTGATAGCCACGTAAAAAGCGGAAGGCCCTACAATCCGGTTGTTTCTGATGGCGATAATGCTCGTTCCAGAATCTTGAAAGTGGGTCTCGAGCTCTATGGCGCATCATCAGTTACCGTATCCGATCAGGCAGAGGCTGCTTTAGCCGAAATTGAATCTTGGGGATTCGGCGACCTTCCAGTTTGTATGGCCAAGACTCAGTACTCATTCTCACACAAATCAGACTTGCTGGGATCGCCGGCGGGTTTCGATTTACCGATACGAGAGATAAGGCTGAACGCTGGAGCAGGTTTCATTGTAGCAATATGTGGCTCTATGATGACTATGCCCGGACTTCCCACGATGCCCGGGGCTGCAGGAATGGATATCGATGAAAATGGGGAGTTATTGGGCGTCTTCGGATAGGGTGTATGCATGCGCAAATTATCTCGTTCAGATAACGGAATAAAACTCCGTATTGATGACGTTGATGATCTCTGGACACTAGCCAGAATTTGTCGTGACGGGGTCTCGGCTGGCATGCTATCCCATAGAAGAGACTCCACGACAGGAACGCAAGAGGGAGGACGGTCGAAGCAAGCGGAGAGGAAGCCGATGTGGATAGTTCTCAGGGTTGAGGAATCTAGTTTCCAGCCATTCACAGACAATCTTAGGCTCCACGGGGTTATTTCAGAGGCGCCCATAGACATTGGGTCATATCACACACACATCATAGAATCAGGAGGTGAAATCGAACTATCCTGGGAAGGAGGCATTGATCCGAGAGATATGCAACTGATAGAGGCTGCAATTGCAGACGGGCAGCGGTCCAGAGTGGGGCTAATTGTCGTTGAGAATGATGAGATTCTTCTCTTCGAGGTCGCTAAACACGGTATTCGTGACATATCCTCTTTCTCGATGAGGGGGGGTGGCAAAAGAGGAAAGGATTCCTCCGTGGTACGATCTGATTTCTACTTTCGAGTTGCGAGGGAAGCGTGTCTGGTTTTCGAATCATCGATGCCAGTGGTGATATGCGGACCTGGGCTGGCACGGGAACGATTTGAGACAGAGGTAAGAGAGTCCTGTGGGATAGTGAAAATCCTCAATGTGGCTACAAGCATAGGAGGCAGGGCAGCGGCCAACGAAGTTATCTCAGAGGGTCTTGCAGACGCTCTCTTGGGCGAATACGCAATCGTTCATGAGGTTCGGGCTATCGAGGAAGCGCTCAAAAGAGTCTCTGTGGAAGGAGCCGTTGCATATGGTATCAAAGAGATACAGATGTCCGCAGAACAAGGTGCAGTCGAATGCCTGGTTATCGAGGCATCACTCCTCAGAGAAAAGGATCAGACCGTCAAATGGGGGTTGATCTCAGATGCAGTTACAGCAGGCGGAGGGACGATTATTCAGGCATCAGTCGACCATGATGCTGGAAAGCAGCTCATGGGTTTTGGAGGCGCGTTTGCCCTGCTCAGATGGGGGGCTTGAGTTGGGAGCCTCGCACATCAAAGTCGTCAGCCTGGGAGTTGAAGGCGGGATTGCAAAGGGCGTTGTCGAAGATTTAGAATCAATGGGGGCCTCATGCACTTGGATGGATGTCGCCAGATCTGATTTTGATCGTACGGTGGTCGATTGGCGGTCTGCACTATCTGGAGCGCACTGGCTGATACTAGAAATGTCATCCTTCGGAAAGGAAGAGTCGCTTGCATCGACAGTTGGAGCTGCGATGATATTTGCTGAACTTGAAGGGGCGAAAACGGCTCTCATAGTAGATGATAAATCGATGGTGGATTATGAGAAGGCCTGGGGCTCCGTTGTGGATAGGATTAGGCAAATAGGATTCATCTCAATGTCTGTCGGTGGACTGGCTAAGATTGCATCCATGGAACAGGTCGATCATAGTGAGGTAGGAGAGCTTCTGAGGCTCAGGGGACTTGTTTCGGTGGTAGCAATCATGGATGAGCAATCAAGGTTGATGGAGATTCACCACAATCTCGGGACAGAGACGGGCTCAACCACTATTGATGATCTGAAATCAATGACTGCGAGCATGTTGGCAGGACTTCCTTCGAGCAAGTACAGTTCAGAAGGAGTGCGTTCTTCGGCAGGTATCTAGTGTACGCGATGAAAATCGGAACTTTTCGTCCATCAGTTTAGAAGCCGAGGGCCCTCCGGCTCGCCGGAGGCGATGGGATGCCACTCAGACTCGGACCTGCAGGAGTACCCCTATCGTGCAAAGGCCGGACAATTGTAGAGGGCATGGACGACATAACCGTCCTTGGGCTTGAAACGATGGAAATACAAACTGTAAGAACGATTCAACCGGCTCATTTCGACCAATACTGGCAAGCAGGGATTCTATCGTACAAAACCGGTTTTCAGATGAATCTCCATGGGCCCTACTACTCTGAATTACTAGGCGGAAAGCGCGAACGAAACCGAACTCTCACCAAATTCGAAGTTGCACTTCAAGTCTCCAAGATAGTAAATGCCCGTCATATCGTCTTCCACGTTGGCCCGTATGGCGAAGAGGGGCCCGGGAAAGAAGCGAATGAGAAGGTCGCTACGATTTTCTCGACCATCGTCGAGAGGATTCACGAAATATGGGGTCGTCCGGAAGAAGAAGAAGACTATGCTGCTTTCCCGTGGGTCCACAGCGAGGATCCGCCCCTAATAGGGATTGAAACCTCGGGACGTCAGGAGTTGTGGGGCACCGTCGACGAAGTCATAGAGGTTGTAAATCACGTTCCTGGAACCGTGCCAGTGCTGAATATGGCGCACATACATGCAAGAGGGCACGGATGCATGAGGACTAGCGAGGATTACGCTGAGCTCTTCGAAAAGGTGAGGACTGGTCTCGGCGGCAGCAAGTTCTACTGTCACTTCGCGGGAGTTGAGCATCGAATGGGCAATGCCCTACATTACACCCAAATCAAGAAATCTGACTTAAAATTCGAGCCTTTCGCTGAATTCTTGGCTGAGGACGGTGACTGGATGGATCTGACAATAATTTCGGATTCCCCCCTCCTTGAGCATGATGCAATGTTCATGCAACAGCATCATGACAAAGCTCGTGAGAGATTGCTCGAAATCAGGGCTCGCGATGAGCGTCGGGTGAAAATCGCCGCACAGGCGGGAATGAGCATAGAAGAGTTGCAGCCCGCGGAAGGAGAGGCGCCGATTACCGAGAGTGCCGGGGAGTCTGCTGTTCCCCAGAAGGAGCCGGAGAAAGCTGTCTCCAAACCCAAGAAGAGCGGTAAGATGATGTCTTTTGATGACGAGTCGACTGATGATGACGACTTATTCTGATTCGAACTTCCCGTCTGACATTGATCCCACGAACTCTTCGATGTCTATCATCCCATCTCCATCGGTGTCTATCTCATGGAACAATGCTCTTGCGTGAAATGGCTCTATTGATGGCTGCAACACGTCCAAGGCCTTGATGAATTCCTTGAGCGTTAGGTGATCTGGATGTTTGGAATGCGCACAGGCATTGAACACTAGCCACCATTTTTCAACCTCATACTTCTCTTGATTGAATATTCTTGATCTTATTATCCTCCATGGCGTGACATTCTTTTCGACTTTATTCCTAGAGTAAGAGAAGTATATTCCTGAGCCGATACCGATTGCGGCAACGGCCCCGATGAGGGCGCTGGTGCCCATGAGAACGAGCAGGACAAGGCCTGAGACTATCCCAAATATTTGCATTGCCGGATACATCGGGCTTTTGAACGACGGAGAGTACCACGTCTCCCCATCAGGAAGCCTTCTCAGTACAATGACTGTAGAATTTATGAGCATAAAAATCATAATTTTGAATCCAGAGGCAAGCTTTGCCACGTCCCCAACAGGAATTGTCAGTATGGCGATTGCCATAGCAGCACCTGTAACTATGATCGCATAGTGGGGCGTCTCATATCGAGGGTTCAAATCTTCAAACCACTGAGGTAGCAGGTTGTCTCTTGACATTGCGAAAAAGAATCTCGATGAGCCAAGGACGCCCGATAGAGCCATTCCTGCCATCGAAACGATCGCTACTGCAGCTGCTACCAGTCCAAGAGAAGTGCCCCCGACCTCAACTGCGAATGTGTGGATGGGGGCCTTATCTGGCTTTTCCGAACCTATCCCTAGCTGACTTGGATCCATTAGTCCGAACAGGAAGAAGGAGATCATCACATACACCAGAGTGGCTATGATGAGAGTCCATAACATGCTCTTGGGCAGATTCTCGGAAGGAGATTTGATCTCTCCGGCAACCGCTGCGATTTTGGTCACTCCAGCGAAAGAGAGGAATACGAATGCGGAGGCACTTCCAAGGCCTACGGCCCCATTCCAAGAGAACAGGCCATCATCTGAGAAAGCATCACTCTGAACCGGTTTGCTCCAATCAAATGATGGGTCCATGACAGCCAAGACCGCCAGAAGCAGAACGAAAATTACAGAGATTGAAACAACTGGAAATTGTATTCTTTTGATGCTTTTAACCCCCATAATGTTAATGAGGACTATGATCGTAAGCAAGAATATCGCAATAATCTTCGAGATGTTCTCAGTAAGTTCGAATCCAAGAGATCCTTGTACGGCATAGATGTATGCGCTGAATCCTATGAGGGCAAAAGCGGACTTCAGCCCGAAAGAGGCCCAAAGGCCCAAACCAGAGATCATGCCCATCCACGCCCCATATGTCTGACGGATGTAAACATATGAACCGCCTGATGAGGGCATTGCAGTACCAAGTTCTGCTTTGGACAGGGCACTTGGCAGTACGATTAATCCTGCGACTATGAACGCCAACCAAAGCCCCGCTCCCGTTCCTCCGGATTCAGCTAGAATGTCTGCACCAAGAGCTGGGATGACGAACAAAGTGCTCCCAAGGGTCGCAGATAGAGATATTGCAATCAGCCCATAAAGCCCGAGGCTTCTTTCCAGTTTCTCAGAGATGTCCAAGGGCTTGAAAATCAAGGATTTGAGGTTGAAACTACCATCCTGACCCTTGACCATGTATCGAACCAAGTCCTTTCCATTGTTGAAATTATGGTCTATCCCGTGGGACCCATAATCCTACAAGAGTCGGTCGACTCGAAAGACTCATGATGTCTATTGCAAACAACACTGTAGCAAGCGTAAATTACACTGGCCGTTACGATAATGGAGAAGTCTTCGACACTAGTGAAGGCAAAGATCCGCTGAAGTTTACCGTTGGTAAGGGGCAGATGATACTAGGATTTGAGGAGGAGTTGATCGGTGCTAAGCCTGGGGAGACTCGAGAGTTCACGCTAACCCCCGACAGAGCCTATGGAGAGCGAAACGAAGAGGCTTTCCAGACGGTTAACAAAAGCGTCTTCGGAGAGGGCGCCGAATTGAAGGTCGGGCTCTCGAGTTACACTCAATTGCAAGACGGAAGCATGACAATGTTCACCATCACTGCAATAGATGGGGATGACGTCACGTTGGATTTCAACCACATCATGGCTGGCAAGACCCTCACATTCACAGTGACAGTCACGGATGTCAGCGAAGTTGATAATTGCGGCCCTGGTTGCGGCTGTAACTGACCTTAGCAGATCCGGATAACAGCGATTCAACAGCCTGCTATGACCTTGAGTTCGACGGCTATGGGGGTCGGGAGCGCGTGGATGGCGACTGTCGTCCGAGCGCACTGGATGTCTGAGAAGTACTCGGCGTAGACCTCATTGTAGCCGGCGAAGTCACGATCCATGTCGACGAGGAACGACAGGCAGTCCACGACCTTCTCAAGGGACGAGCCGGCATCCTCGAGTATCGCCTTGATGTTCTCGATTACCGCGCGAGTCTGGGCACGTATGTCGTAATCCGTTGGATTTCCGGCCGCATCTCGGATGGGGCCACCCGGTATCTCGTTGTTACCTGCCTGACGTGGTCCTATGCCGCTGACGAAGATCAGATCCCCGACTCTATGCGCATGGGGGTAAGCGCCAACCGCGCTTGGAGCTTTGTCAGAGAAGACAGGGCCGTCGCCGGTCATTCCAGCATCCCCTTGTTGAGTACCTCGCGGTCGCCCTTGTAGTACTCCACATCGTCCTCGTCGAACTCCTTGTCGCCGACAGACCCGGCTGCTGGCGTTAGTTGGATTACAGCCCCGCCGGACCCATTGAGTGCCTCGTAAGCGAGTATCTCGCCTGAGTAGTTGTTGTGCTGTCCCATGGTAGCTGCCAACCACCAAGCGGGCTTGTAGGCGACGACCTTCTGGACTCGAATCTGGCCGTGTATCTCCCGAGATAGCTGGCTGAGATCCTCGAGCCTGCCGTCCTTGAAGAACTCCAGTATCTTCCTGTTCCAGTCGTCGTCTTTCTGACTGTGTATCCTATCCTCGGAGGGATCGATTGGTTCAGTGAACATACGGTTGGACAGACTGGAAACCACGACTACAACGGCCTTCCTGCCCCCCTCCTTCAGTGCGTCTCTTATTGCCTTCCCCAGGACGATGGTCTCGGATCGATTCGCATACATGTTGCTCGAGACGATCGTTGCTGGTAGTCTGTTATCTGGATTCAGAAGCGACAGGGCCGTTATAGAGCCGGTATCTATGGGGAATGCATCATAGTTAACCGTCCTCGCCTGAAGTCCTCGTGACTCGGCCTTTTCAACGCATGATGCGGCGAATTCTGCATCCATGGTGAACGAGTAGGGCATGCTCCCCAGATAGTGGAAGTCATCGTCAACATGAATCCAATCAGAATTTGGGTTGGCTTGGAACTGATGCCCTATTATCGAGGGCCAAGTCGTCGAGTACACGATGATTAGATCGGCATCGCTCTCTTCGATTCTCTTCCTACATTCGTCATAGGCTGCCCTCAGGCGGCCATATCCGCCGTTTGCCTTCGGGGAAAGGAGGGGGTGCGGGTGCGGAGGGACGTAAAGTCCGAATTCAATGATATCCTCGTCCATTTTACCACCTCAGAGAACAATCTCCCGTGCATCAGGCTCGGGGACCCATGCTGCTATGCAGTTTCCTGTGCCGATTACAGATTGGTAGCCGTATATCTCGGCAGGGTAGTCTGGCATGCCCATGGCACCCATCATCCAGATGATGCCTCCCCCTTCTGTCTCAGCGATAGTCTGCTCTGTATACTCGGGCATGATGTCTATGGCCTCCTTCATCTTGCCTTCCCTGAATAGTTTGATCAGGGCCATGTCCCAAACGTACTGGCTGTGATTGTAGATGTGCTCCCTGCTCATGTCCTCCGGAAGGGGCGACTCGGTTACGAAATGCCGATGCGAGAGGCTGTGGCTGCTAACGAGGACGACTCGTTTTCCGCTCTCCTCTATGGCTTCCCTGCAAGCCTTTCCGAGAGCAAGCGCTTGCTCGATCATTACCTCTGCAGAGTAGTAGTGGGTATTCCTGTTCGAGCTTATTGTGATTATCGGCTTGTCCCACTTCGGATTTAGCATGTGACATGAGGTGATTGTGCCGTAGTCGACCCTGAAATCTGGATTTCGCATCATCCTGGTTATGAGTCCTGCCTCAGCGGCCTTCTCGCACATGGCCTCGGATAAATCCACATCGACTTGCAAATCGTAGTTGTAACGGAAGATGTTCGGAAATATCGGATCTACCGACTTTGATTTGAATCTGGGCAGGCCGAGGAAATGTGTGCCCACGTAGGTCTGCCAATGAGGCGTGAATACGACAATAGCATCGTATTCGAGCTTCTCCAGTTTTCTTGCAAGGCGATTGTAACCCCATCTCAGAGTCTCCCATCCTCCCTCAGAGATCGGTTCATTCTGAGCAGGATTCTCTGCATAGACGACGTGTGGCGGGTGCGGGGCGAGGGCCCCGAGTACGATTTCTCCCTTCGGCATGCTAGACGAGGTCGTGAAATCTAAAGAAAACCTTCCGGCTAGACCAGTAGACTTCATGGGCACCCTCTGGGGCGTAATTAGCATGAAGTGGGACAGTCCCCCTATTTGGCCAGTCGCGGTGCCATCGATTCTCGGCTTTTCAATAGCCTGTGCAGATGAGATTCTTTCTATTCAAGGCCTCTTCGGACAGGCTCTACTGCTGCCTATACTGGCACTCACAGCGTCATCGGGTCTTGTCATGTTTCTCCCGGATAGGTATGAATCCAAGTTTGAATGCATTCTAGGGATTTGGTTGATGATTCTTCTAGCCGTCATACCCCAACTCATATTCCCAATATGGTTCGTGCTTGTCATCTTATTCTGGCTGAGCCAGTCCCTCTACGTCTGGAAGCGAAACTATCCTACTTTCAGACTTGGGATCTGGCTAGGTGCAGGAGGCATGTCAGGCCTTTACCTCGGCAGCCTTTTTGCCTTCAACGTGTTATCCTGAACGGTCCGGCCTTCTTTCGGATAGGACATGGCCGACGAATAGCCCCATGAGGCCGAAAGAGGGCAGGCAGAGGAGTATTCCAGACACGAGCAACGTATCGGAGTCTGGATAATCTGCCAATACTGCGACCTCTGCAATCTCGTTCGAACCCTGAGCGGACCTCATCAATATTACATCGACATCCAGCAAATTTTCCGGAAGATGCTCGAAAGACCACTCTGAATCGCCCTCTAGAGTTTTAGAGAGCCCATGGGGGAGTGCTGATTCGAAATCTATGAAGCCGCGATCTGAAAGCGGTTCGACGAAATCTCTGTCGACGAGGAGGATCTGGACAGGAACATCGCCAACATTCGTTAGCGTAACAATCGTGGGAGTTGAGAGGCTATGAATTTCCAATATATCTAATCGTACATCATCGCCCTCCATCCTGAAGTCAGGATGCTCGCTATCTGTACCAGGACCGTTTATCGCGACTGAGATTGCTAGCATTCCGAATATAATTGCGAATACGATGGCTTTGATATGGTGGGGGTCGATGAATGTCTGAATGGCCCCCCTGATGCCGAATTCCCTCAACAGGGGCTGTATGTGGATGCAGGTCTTAGAACAAATAACGGCTAATAACAAGCCGGGAACTATGTCGGACACCCAGTGAATTCCAAGATATAGGATTGAAAAGGAGTATATCGCCACATTGGCCACTATGAATCTGTCAAGGCCCCGGTGGCGCCATGTGGAGATTTCGATGCCATTGGCTTTGAGATGTGCCCGGTGTATCAGCAAGAGAGAGATTGGCAGACCGATATGCAGACTTGGAATGCCATTGTCGAATGGATCGTTATTGGTGAAGAAGGCAATGTTCCAGCTATCGTGGTACATCAGCGCCTCAACCCCCGGAACATAACTCGATGTCACTTCGACGTTGAAGAAGAGGTAGAATGGAACGGCGAGCAAGTAAATGAACACATAGTTCATGGCCGATAGATCTGCAAGATCCCTGTCTCCAGAAAGAATGTGATGAACTGGCGGATACCATATTATGAACAGATAGGCGAATAGATAGTGAAGTGATAGTATCTGTATTATTATCTCACTCTCAATGATTGACTGCACTCCATGAACGAAATTTCCCTCAATCGCATGTATGAAATGCGTATAACCGCCTACCAACTCCTTTAGAGGTTCATTGTGGTGATCTGTGAATGCCTTGAATCCGAACATCACAACATAAAGTAAGATGTGCCAATAGTATCTCTGATTCATGATCTCAAGCGGTATTTCACGTAGACTGAGACGGTGATTGGGATCTTTCCGAGTCCACAAGAAATAGAGCGGCGTGGTCAGTGCGAGTAGCAGTCCGATGGAGGTTCCATAGGGTCCGAACGGCCAAATCACGCGAGTGGGGCGGGCGTTCACATCAAGAAGTCAATGCCCGAATTGTGATATCTTGATGCGTGATGAGGGGTGTAGAGTGATCGTGGGAGGTGCGAAGGGATGATCGATGATATGCTAATAGAAGCAGCAATTCGGTTAAGAGACGATTGTGACGCATATGCTGATAGGATAGTCGAAGATGGTCTTGTGGATTATGTCTACAATCCGCTCAGATATGCATGGGACATCCATGAAGTGTATCTTCGCATGGCTGCATGCGGTGCTGCTGGGACCGTTTTGTTAGGAATGAATCCGGGACCTCATGGAATGGGCCAAATGGGGATTCCTTTCGCTGCAACCTCAATGGTTCGTGATGTACTCGGGATATCCTCGATACCTGTTGATCAGCCCAGACGCGTACACCCGAGAAGACCGGTCGAGGGCCTTGAATGGAAGCGAGAAGAAGTATCAGGTACGCGTCTATGGGGTCTTCTGGCGCAAAAATATGGCGATTCCTCGAGGATCTTATCGAAGGTTTTCTTGGTGAATCACTGCCCACTAATGTTGTTACAGGGGGAAAGAGGTACCAATGTGACCCCCGACAAAATAGTCGGGGATACGATGAGGGACCTCCTCCTCCGTTGCGACGAGCATCTTAGAGAAGTTGTCGAGATTCTCGGGGTTAAACGCGTGATAGGGGTTGGTGCCTTCGCCACGAAAAGAGCTAGAGCAGCCCTACTGGACGAGGATATGGTTATCGATTCATGCTGGCATCCTTCACCTGCATCTCCCTTAGCAAATCGAAATGGAGGGGCTGATTGGAGGGATAATGTCGGAGCCGTTCTTCCTGATTGAATTCGGAATATGGTTATACGGTGTAGCGGGATACACCGGGTGATGAGCATCACACTGACACCGCGCAATCTGCTAAGAAATGCCGATATCTATGCCGATAAACCGGCTTTATCCGTTATGTCTGGAAAAGGCGAAGACGGAGAATGGATGTGGGATACCAAGACCTGGAAGGAATTCTCGGACGAGGTCATAGCAATTTCCAAATCCCTAATCTCAATGGGTTTCGAAAAGGGGGACCGGATGAGCATATATGCATACAATCGGCCAGAATGGTACTCTTGCTACGGTGCAACCCAGATGACCAATGGTGTTGGTGTTGGCGTGTACCACACATGCTCTCCTGAGGAAGTCGAATGGGTCATAGGAGACTCTGGATCGAAGGTCGTGATTATTGGCAATAACCCTCAATCTGGAGGCGATCCGGAGAAGACGCCAAGCAGACGCTATGCTAGGATTGCTGATACCCTTACCGACGTCGAGTGCATCGTCGTCTTGGATGGCGTAGAATCGATTGATCACGAGAAGGCAGTGTCCTGGGATGAATTCATGGCCATGGGCAAAGACGTGGATGATTCGGAAGTGCATGCAAGAATTGATGCTATCGAACCCGACGATTTGGCTGCGTTGATCTACACATCGGGAACTACTGGTAATCCGAAAGGTGTCATGCTGACACACGACAACTGGGATGCGGAGCTGAGCGAGGTGGATGAGATAATAACATTGAACCAAGGTGAGAACTATGTCTCTTGGCTCCCCCTTGCGCACGTGTTCGGACAATTGGTCGATAACCACCTTTGGTGCAGATCTGCTATACACATGCATGTAGTAGACAATGCATTGCATGTGGTGGACTACGCCAAGAGGGTTCAACCCCATCTTTTCATCGGCGTACCAAGAATATATGAGAAAATATACTCAAGTCTATTCTCGAAATTTGGCTCGGGCGCATTGAAGATTCTGAGTGGACTTCCCGGAGTTGGAGGTTTCCTAAAGGGCAAGGCAAGAGAGGCTGTTGGGATGAGCAACGTACGATTCGCAGTTACTGGGGCAGCACCCATCAATGCTGATATTCTCAAATTCTTCCACAAGTTTGGCATCCCGATCTATGAGGGGTATGGGATGACTGAGACGACCGCTGGGGCCACACTTGGCCATGGCAAAGCAAATNGGATCGGCAGCGTAGGAAAGCCGTTTGCAGGAACTGAACTGAAAATTGCCGATGACGGAGAAATATTGTTCCGTGGTCGACACATAATGAAGGGATACTTCGGCAATGAGAAGGCAACTGCAGAGACAATGACCGATGACGGGTGGCTAATGTCTGGTGATATAGGTAAGATAGACGATGACGGCTTTGTGTACATCACTGGCCGGAAGAAGGAGATCTATGTGAACTCGGGTGGCAAGAATATCGCCCCACTGGTGATAGAGGAGACAATGAAGTCCATCCCCGAAGTATCGCAGTGCTTCCTAGTGGGCGATCAGCGGAAATTTTGCTCTGCCCTATTGACACTTGACGTCGGCGCTGTTTTGCGCGACCATCATGGCGTGGATGCGCAGAAAGTTCCTAAGGATCCGGCAGAACAAATCGCCGAGCTTGAGTCCAGAGGTTCAAGTGTCGAGCAAGAGGTTTCGAATCTGTTCGCACAAATCGAGAGCAGGGTGATGGAATTGAATTCGCAATTTGCTCCGCCTGAGCAGGTTCGTAAATTCACCATTCTGCCACGAGACTTTTCCGTCGATTACGGGGAATTGACGCCGACACTCAAGATTCGCCGAAAGCAGATTCGAGAAAACTGGGCAACAGAGATCGAGAGTATGTACTCTGACGCCTGAGTGTGGATGGGTTGACTCCTGAAGCCTGGGCTGCATTGGCCAGCGTATTCATCGTTGGAGCCATGAGCCCTGGCCCCTCTCTGGCAGTAGTCCTCAGAAATACCATGGCAGGCGGTAGGCGACAAGGTGTTGCAACAGGGATCGGTCACGGCATTGGTTTCGGGGTGTATGCGTTCCTAGCAGCATTGGGAATTGCCACGGCACTTTCTCTGCATGAGAGCACAGAGATGATCTTGAAATGGGGAGGCACCCTAATTTTGGTATGGCTTGGTGTGACTTTCATCAGACATGCTGCAAAGGGTCCGGTTGAAAATAAAACAGAAGACGAGCATGGTCCTTCTGATGTTACTGGTTTCCTCCAAGGATTCCTCATAGCACTATTTAATCCGAAAATTCTAGCATGGATGCTGGCCCTCTATGCTCCATTCATAGAATCTGATGTCAGTATGNAGACNCTNGTTGGAATGGGTCTGCTTGGCATGACNATTGATGGCACATGGTATGTGACAGTGGCCACNGTACTGACTCGAGGNGANTCGNTNNANAAATTGAGNGCTAGTGCNCATATCATTGATGGNATAATGGGNCTNCTNATGTTCGTGTTTGCAGGTCTATTGGTAACTGGTACTCTCTGAAGGGCGNAGANGNTCGNNGNGCCGATGGNGTCTTGGGCAGNCGCGTGGCCGNNGAGACGTGGCAGNGANGGGNAAGNCAGATGATNCCNCGGGGGGCGATNGCGTCAAGTCGCCNATTNGAGTGATAACNGCAGCNGCTATTTTCGATGGTCATGATGCTGCTATNGGGATATTCAGAAGAATCTTCCAGTCGATGGGATGTGAGGTGATTCATCTAGGCCATGATAGGAGTGCTGAAGATGTTGCTAAAGCAGCCATACAGGAAGATGCCCATCTCATAGCGATTACATCCTATCAGGGAGGAGCGGTGGAGATGTTTACCCATACTCGACAAATCTTGGATGAGGCTGGATTCAATCATGTTGTACTGGTAGGGGGTGGAGGCGGGACGATTCTACCCTCTGAGATAAGACATCTCCGAGACTCTGGAATTGCAAGAATATACTCTCCAGACGATGGACGGGAGCTCGGTCTAACTGGGATGGTGGAAGACGCCATTGGAATGGTCTCCGGAGTCGATCTTACTCTTTCGTCCAGATTTGATTCCATTCAGGATGTAGATTCCAAGGACCATGGGGGTGTTGCAAAACTGCTTACCCTAGTTGAAAGTGGGGATTCGGAACAACTTGGACGTTATCTAAAGAATGACATGGATGGTTGCCCGGTAATTGGGCTCACTGGAACCGGGGGGGCTGGTAAATCTAGCTTGACTGACGAATTGGTCTTGAGGATACATAGGGACAACCCAGAAACAAAAATCGCATTACTCGCAACGGATCCCACCAGGAAAAGAACCGGAGGGGCACTTCTTGGCGATAGAATCAGAATGAACTCTCTACGAAATCCTCTTTCATTCATGAGGTCCTTTGCAAGTCGCGATAGCGGTAAGGAGCTCTCTGACGCAGTTAGTAGCGCCATCGGGGTATGCAGATCGGTTGGATTCGATCTGATTATCGTAGAAACTAGCGGTATTGGACAGGCTGACGATGCTATTGCCTCTGTTGCGGATGTTTCTCTTTATGTTACTACCAGGGAATATGGCGCTCCGAGTCAGTTGGAAAAGCTGGCAGCATTGGATTTTGCAGATCTTGTTGTCCTCAACAAATTTGACCGTCCAGGAGCTGAAGACGCATTGGTCGAGATTAGAAAACAGGTACGAAGAAATCGAGAAATGTGGGATTTGGATGATGTTGACATACCGGTAGTCCCTACGATAGCAAGTAGATTTGCTGATGCAGGCGTAGACCAGCTATGGGAGCGTTTGTCTGAATTATTGAACAATAGGACTGGTTCCTCCTTCGTGGCCAGCTCTGCAAAAATGGGCAAAGACGGCCTCCCTGACAGAGTTCAACCGATTCCTCCATCGCGACATGGTTACCTGGCCGAGGTATCCAACTGCATCAGGGCATATCACGAAAAGACGGAGTATGAAGCAAATTTAGCCTCCACGATTCAGAATCTGGAGAAGTCTGCTAATCAAATGGAGGCTGCTGGGCGTGATGGTATCGCCGCAGAATTGAGAGAAGAGGGCAGCCGTCTACGTGTAGAATTAGGCAATCGGGCACTTGACGATCTCGCTCATTTTGATTCGATTTCAGAAGCCTACTCCTCAGGAAAGACGAGTTATACCGTCAGAGGGAGAGAGATTGAAGTCGAGACGACGAGGAAGACTTTGTCTGGTTTGGATCTCCCTCGAGTGGCATTGCCAAGAACAGAGGATTGGGGCGATCGGCTAAGATGGATTAGATCTGAAAATATTCCTGGTTCATTCCCTTTTACAGCAGGTGTCTTTCCATTCAAGAGACAGGATGAGCTCCCAGTGCGTATGTTTGCAGGGGAAGGGTCTGCAGAGAGGACGAATGAGAGATATCACTTCCTCGCTGGTGATCAGCCATTCAACCGTCTCTCAGTTGCTTTTGATTCTCCCAGCCTGTATGGCCATGACCCAGTCACTCAACTCGATATATTCGGCAAAGTATGTGAGTCCGGGGTTTCGATAAGTACTATTGATGAAATGGAGCGGTTGTTCGAGGGTTTCGATCTGTGCGCGCCTGAGACTAGCGTCTCTATGACCATAAACGGAAACTACTGGTGGCATCTTGCAGCATTTTTCCGTGTTGCAATGCGACAACAAGTTCGTAAATTCGAGGAAGAGAATGGAAGGCCACCCAATGTAGAAGAGGAGTCTGGAATCCGTAAATTCACCCTATCCACAGCGAGAGGAACTGTTCAAGCTGATCAGTTGAAAGAAGCCATGGGTCAGAATACTCTCGTGTTCAATCTTGATACTTCGTTGAGAATGATGGGGGATGTTGCTGAATTCTATGTTCAGAATGAGGTTCGTAATCACTACTTCGTGAGCATCTCCGGATATCATATTGCAGAGGCAGGTGCTAACCCGATAACTCAGGCTGCTCTAACTCTCTCTAATGGCCTCACTTATGTTGAATTATTCAAGGCCAGAGGTCTTGATCCAAGTAATTTCCTTCGGAATTTCTCATGGTTCTTCTCGAATGGAATGGATCCCGAGTATGCTGTTATCGGAAGGGTTGCAAGAAGAATATGGTCGATTGCAATGAGGGATCTATATGGAGTTAGTGAGAGAGGTCAGAAATTGAAGTACCACATTCAATCTTCGGGAAGATCGCTGCATGCCCAAGAGTACACATGGAATGACTACAGGACCACGTTGCAGGCGCTATATGCCCTCGCTGATAATGCCAATTCGCTACATACCAACAGCCGCGATGAGGCCTTCGGGACCCCCACTGAAGAAACGGTGAAGGATGCAGTCGCTATTCAACTGATATTATCGAGAGAATACGGATGGTTGCAAAATGAGAATCCGCTACAAGGTTCATTCGTTGCCTCTTGGCTGACACGACATGTAGAGGAAGAGATTCTCCGAATATTCGAGGAGATGCATCGTCGGGGAGGGGTTCTTGGGGCTCTAGAAGTCAACTATCAGAGAAACAGGATACAGGATGAGTCGATGGTTTATGAGCATAGGAAACATACTGGTGAGATTCCGATAATTGGAGTGAATACATTCCAAGATCCGGACGCTGTCAATCTGTCAGCAGACGATGCTGATTCTTTCAACATGGATGTTACTCGCTCAGACGAGGATGAGAAGAAAATGGTTATTGATCGAAATATAGCATTCCGGGATTCTCATCTTTCAGAAGCTGAAAAGGGCATTGAGAGGCTTAAGAAGACGGCTCGAGAAGGCGGTAATCTGTTCGAAGTTATGATGGACGTTGTTGAGCATTGTACTGTGGGCCAGGTTACAGAAGCACTATTCGAAACAGGCGGCCAATTCAGGAGAAACATGTAATCTGGATGGACCGTGGCCAGATATCGGTAGGTTGGATGATGTCCTCGGCACTTGTCACGGGAGCCTCTAGCGGCATAGGGTTGGAGATCGCCAAAATACTGTCTAAAGATGTCGATCGCCTAGTCATCACAGGTAGGCGTGAGGATCTTCTCAATGAATTGGCAGACACTCTCTCTGAATATACTGAAGTCGAAGTTGTAGTTGCGGATCTTTCAATGTCTTCCGAAGTTGATCGTCTGATCGGCATTGCTGGTGACATCGATATTCTGGTGAACAATGCTGGATACGGGCTTTACGGCAAGATGATGGAGCAAGACAGCAGTCAAATGCTGGGCATCATTGATGTGAATATTCGCGCGCTCACCTCATTGGGGCACCACTATGCTTCATCAATGCAAAGTCGGGGCAGAGGTAGAATACTCAATGTGGCTTCAATAGCAGCTTTTCAACCCGGTCCAGGGATGGCAGTTTACTGTGCTAGTAAGGCATTTGTACTCTCATTATCTAGAGCGATGAGTGCTGAGTTGAAGAAGACGGGGGTCACAGTAACAGCCCTGTGCCCGGGATATGTGGAAACTGGTTTTCAGAGGGTTTCTGGCATGCGCCTTACGGGTGTCGAAATATGGAGTTCTGTGCCAGTTGACAAAGTAGCCAAGATAGCCGTTAAGGCGATGAGAAAGGGAAGGCGCGAGGTTATTCCGGGTTTTGTCAACTGGTGGGTACCAATCTTGGGAAGAGTGCTGCCCATAAGCATCCAACTGTGGATTGTAAGGGCTTCATTGATGATGCGATAATTCATCGCTGGCAACTTGAACAGGCATATGTTGACCTGCCGGATTGAATATATCTTGAGACTGTGCCTTTGCAATCCCGATTGAGACACTTTTCGCCTTCTCTGCCGTAAACTTGGAACGATAATGGGAAGTATCCGAGCGCATTATCGCCGTCAACTCCGCGATAATCCCTCAATGTCGAACCCCCTGCGTCTATTGCTTCTACCATGACCTGATGTATTGAGCTAACAAGCCTGTGAATACGCTCAGTTGGGCCTTTTATTGAAGAAATGGTTCCAGCTTTCCTTCTAGGGGAGAGACGCGCTCTACTCAAAGCCTCACAGACGTAGATATTTCCGAGGCCCGCCACTACTCTCTGATCCAACAATGCTGACTTCAAGGGTGCTTTTTTACCAATCAAAGAGCGATTCAGAATATCTGGAGTTAGCGTGGATGGGAGAGGATCAGGACCCAGTTTGGCTAACATCGGGTGATCATCCTCAAAACCAGGCTCTATGAGATCGATGAAACCGAATCTTCTTGGATCGGAGTATATTGCAGTGTAACCATTTTCAAAGTTGATTATTATCCAATCGTGGGGTCCTTCGCCTGATCCGATTTCACCGCCATGAGCGAATCTTCCAGGTCTTGTTATGACATCGTCTCGGAGTATAGTCCAGCGGCCGGACATTCCAAGGTGACTGAGTAATGTCCATCCGTTATCGAGATCTATCAAGAGGTACTTCGCTCGTCTTCTCAAGGATGATATTTTTCTGCCTTGCACTTGTTCATTCAGGTTTTCGGGAATGGGGAATCTAAGATTGCTTCTTCTTTTCTCGACATATCGTATATTGAGCCCTAGGAGGGCCGCTTCTAATCCCCGGCGGACGGTCTCGACCTCCGGTAACTCAGGCATGATGTGTGAGCCGAGAAAATAGTCATGAGGATGATGGTCATAGTTTCCTTACAACTATGACTGAATGCTGTTCCTCAAGACCGCTAAGGTCTATTCGCTCGATTAATTCCAAGTGCTCGGATTGACGGATTTTGGATTCAGCGTCACTAAAGAGTGCCTCGTCGCCTCCTCCGGTCCATCGCTCACTAGCGGCTTTGATAGCAATCATCCCCATGCCTTGTGATTCGAGTAGAACACGGGTTGCTTCGATGAATGTTGTAGCCTGATCGGGCATACTCAAATCTTGGAAAAGCCATTGAGCTCTAGTTCTAACATAAGGTATGACAGAATGAGGTGTGCGAGCATTACCGAGGATGGGCACGATACCTGGTCGTTTTTCAGACAGTGAGATGAAATCCCTCATCATCCTTGGAGAAATGTCAATTGCAACGATTTGTCCACCGTGATGATTTCCAGCACCACACACATGGTCGTGAAGATGGCTGACCGTTGTGCCGCTTGAGGCTCCAAGATACACACAATCTGCTCCGGTAGATGGTATCAGTTCCGAAGGGTTTGATGTACAACGGAGTAGAGTTGCTGCAACCTTAGATCTACGAGCGTCCCATCTCCTCCATTCGTTTCTTCCATCTCTCTTTCGTCTTTCACCCGATACTGAAACACCACGTACCGCATTTCTTGTCCATAATGAGCCCCCTTCCCGGCGTATCCCCCAACCTATGGGATGTGATCTGACCATCATATAACCTCACTTTCTTCGAGGGGGCGAAGGGAATCTAGAACGAATCTCCTCGGATTTCTTATGAATCTCTCCGATCTCATCATCAGACCACGGAGTTCCATCGAAGTGATCAATTCGAGATGCTATACTGGCCTTACCAGCCAAAAACCGGGCTATCTTCCCACGGACCCACCGGGGTGACCGGCTCACTTGAGGCATTGAGAAAATAACTGAGCCGTGCTTTGGAGGAGGTGCTCCTCGACGATGTGCCGCCATAGCAGCATGGGCGCCGAGAACTTGAATCGAGCCTGAAGGCATTCGTGCAAGTCTCTCTCTTCCGCCTGCTAAAACACATAATTTGGCGGCTCCGAGGGGGCCGAATAGTTTGGATAGAGTTGGTAGGTAATTAGCTGCCATGGATCGTATCGCCTGTTCACTTAATTCAAGGCTCTTTGCGATACCAAGGCACCTTTCTGCTGATTCCTTCATTGCACTCCACTCCTCTGCCCCCGGAGGATGAGGCGGGGGTTCGGTTTCCAAATCGCTTGCTGCGACTTGCAGTGATTCGGAACTTGCAATCGCGGATGGAATCAAATCCCTCTTCACATCGAGATCAAGAGCGGGGAGTAACAATCCTGCCCATTCAATGCACCTCGCCTCGATAGTTGTCCAAGCAGATCGGAGTTCAGTCTGAGAAGATACTAGCATATCCAACCTCCTGTCTGGGTCGCCAGCAGACATCGCGACGCCTCGACGTGCGAGAATAATAGCGGCGCTAGCTACCATCTGCTCCTCCTCAAGAGTTATTTCTGGCCAATCAGAAATATCTAGATGTCCAAATGGATCTAATCGGGCGTCAGGGAATCGCTCAGATAGGACTCTTGTTTCTTGGGTCATTCTTCCGCGTTGTAGATCCCCTAGGCGATTAGCAACCTTGGATGAAGTCCTTGATGCCGTCCAAGCAGACTCATCCAAGATGTTGAGATCTTCGTCGATGACCCTAGCAAGTCTCCAGTCGTAGACGATGCGCATGGCCTAGCGTGGAGGAGGCTTAACTTCAACGATATGGGAGATGCAGATTATTCCAATTGACGTTCATATGACTATATATTGAGCCCTATCAATGGGAGCATTCAAAAAACTAAGTCGTTGACTATCAGCAGTCTACTGCGGTGCGAGTATGTTTTGTCCAGAGTGCGGTACACTAAGTTTCGTTGATCCGAGCGGGAACATAAGGTGTACAAATTACAAGTGCGGATATGAGGGGCCTGTGGGTGGAAGAGACGGTTCTGGGAGCATCGTTATAGGGTCTGATGGAAAGGAAATAGATCTTACCAATACTAAATCATCGACTCAATCGACTGATTTGAAACATCTGACCGAGGTTCAGGCCCCCGATGTTGCAAGAGGGACATTGCGGGTAGGGGACTATCGATGCCCGAAATGCGATGGGGACCGTATCTTCGTTGAGTTGCAACAAACGAGGTCTAGCGACGAGCCTGAGACGAAAATATGTACCTGTGAGGGGTGCGGTCATCGATTCAGGGAATATCAATGAAGCATTATGGGGCTCTGGGAAGGATGAATAACCTCCGGGAGCCATTATTTTTAGGAGCGAGCGTATGCTGAGGGTAACTGCCAAGCAGCAGGTCATGAGAGAAATCGTAGACCTACTTTCAATTCTGGACAATGAAGAAGCGAAATTTCGTTGGGGCGAGAAGGGGTTAGCTTGCTCTTCAGTGGATGTAAGCCATGTTGCTATGCTTGAAATGATGGTCGCAGATGAATGCTTCGAGACTTACGAAGTTGATCCCGTTGATGTTGGGATGGATCTACGTAAGTTGGGGGAGGTGCTAGCACTGGCTGGACCAAACGATTTGATTGAATTGGACTACGACGAGACTACGAGTTCAATGATTGTGCATGTAAGCGAGGTAAGAAGAACGATCAGGGGGCTTGACACTTCGATGATTGAAGAAGTCAAGCTTCCAAGTCTTGATTTCGATGGGATGAAAGTGGTTATCCCTACAGATAAATTCACCCGATCTTTTAGAGCTGCCAAGTTGGGGGGCGATCTTGTCGATCTTTCTGTTGATGCAAGTCATTTCGCAGTTCGTTCGGGTGAGCCGACTGGCGAATCTGTTGAGACTAAGTTCGAAGCGGGAGAATTGGGTGAACTATCAGTGAAACAGCCTTCTACATCGACATATTCAATCAGATTCCCGAACGAGTTAGCTAGGAAAATAAATCCAGGTGCTACAGAATCTCTTGAAATTAAATTCAAGGCCTCATACCCACTGAAGGTGGATTGGGTGAGTAACGGGGGAGGGGCGAAATGGACCTTCCTTCTAGCTCCCAGAGTGACTAACGAGTGAGCATTTACTCAAATTTCCAACCTGACTCTGTCTGGATGTATGTTGGTGTCTTTGGACGCCAGAGTATAGCAGTCGATAATCCCAAAAATACCCCACCCATTACTAAACCCAGCCATCCTTCAGATATGTATCCGGGAGATGCATTGAACCACGCCCATATGAATGACGGCAGTACTCCCGTTGCAAGGCATATTACGGCCTCCTGCTTCAGAATTTTTTTAGCGTCACCGGTCCGTGGAAGTCGGATCGGCGTTTCAGAATATTTCGATTCCCTTCGGACTAGACGCAGAGGGTGAGAATCGGCTATCTCGATTGGCCTTGTTGATTCTAAGACCCCTCTCTCAGACCAGATCCTTACTCGTCTGGTTGTTATTTCCCCGTCCCCAGTCCATGGCCTACCATCGCACGGTTTCCCCCAATAGTTGCTGGCTGAATCGGCCAATATCTCTATGCAGCCCAAATCGGCGTGTATCAGGCCCTGTGCCTTGGAAACCGCCCACTCTGACTCGGATGCTACTTCTGCTTCTCCAGATTTTATCATATCTGCTGCAATCTTGGCTGGTACAGGATTCTTAGTAATTTTAAATGATTTTGATATCTTTACCTGATGGCGCGGGCCCATACCCCCCCTTAGGATGGAGCGATCATTAGATCCTAGCATGGCTGATCCTGGGTTCACTTGGGCCCAATCGAGACCCTGCATACTCAACTGACCTCTGAATCTAGCTCTCCGGTCTGTATTCTCCATTGGGAGGCATAGACGTTTTCAGCCTCAATGAGCGTTTCATGAAGACCTCGTTCTACGATAACGCCATCCACCATGGCAAGAATCTCATCGGCATTCCTGATCGTTGCCAGCCTATGGGCGACTGCTATAGTCATCCTATCTGCATCGTTGGAGGAGAATAATGAATTCTGAATCCTTTGCTCTGTTTCTGCGTCTAGTGCAGCGCTTGCTTCATCGAGAATCAACAAATCAGGTTTTGTAAGGAGTGCTCTTGCAAGGCTTATCCTTGCTTTCTGACCGCCGGAAAGTTTCACGCCTCTATCGCCGACTTCCGTATCGATACCCTCTGGCAAATTCATCACGAATTCTTTCGCCCCGGCTGCGTGCAATGCCTCATCTATGTCTTCTTCTGTAGCCTCTCTCGCATAGGCAATATTGTCCCTTATAGTACCGAAGAAGAGGAATGGATCTTGAGATACAAACCCAATGCGTTCCCTGATGGAATCAATCTTCAGATTATTGATATCTACTCCGTTTACCAATATTCTACCGGACTGAGGCTCGTAGAACCTTTCAATAAGTTTCAGAATTGTACTCTTGCCGGCCCCAGTATGGCCCATTATGCCGATGAAATCACCCGGTTTGGCTTCGAAGGATATTCCATTGAGTACATTTGTATCTGACGAAGGGTATTCGAACGTCACGTCATCGAACATAACTGATTTGATAGGGTCTTCCAGAGGAATGGCGTCAGGGTGATCCACTATGGAAGGCTCAAGATCCACTATTGCGAAAACTCGTCTTGCAGCTGCTTCGCCACGCTGTATCTGGTTGAGAAGGGCTCCGAGAATGAACAGGGGGAACGTCATGCGAGTGCTAATTAGTAAGAAAGTGACATACTCTCCAATAGTGATTTCACCGGATTCAAGGACCCATCCACCTGCAGTCACTATGAGCCCGAAAGCGATACCGGCCACGAGATAAATCCCTGGAATGAATCGATTACGGATGAATGAGGCTGAAATTGCTTGATCTCGGTATCTTTCGGATTCACTGTTTATTCGAAGTTTCTCGAAATCCTGAGCATTGTAGGCTTGCATCACAGTGATTCCTCCAAGTACATTCTCAAGAATCGAGACGATGCTGCCAGTACTTTCACGCTGTTTTCTGTATCTTCGCTGAACCCTCGTAGCGAACCAGATAACCATTGGAATAATCAAAACCAATGGACTGAACAACATCAAAGTAAGTTTTACTGACATGAATGAGAGCAATATTGCAGCCATGGCGAATGTAATTGTTATTCTGACAATGCTAGTGCTAGAGTCGGATATCACATCTTCTAGAAGGGAGATATCAGCGGAGAGAACTGACATGAGGTTGCCTGTTTGTCTATCTTCGAAATATGAGGCCTCCATATTAATGAGTGATCGGGCCGCATCCATTCTGATATCATGTTGTGAGTTGTATGAAGTTGCTTGCCATAGAAAGTTGCTCGTACCCTGGAAAATGGCTAGAAGTGCAAAGCACATGAAAATTATAACTCCGAATCCAAGGTAAGGAGAGCCCCCTATGTAATTCTCCAACCATGATGGATTGAACGTACCATTAGCATAGAAATCAGCAGCCCAGCCTATTGTGAGGAATGGGAGCAGGTCCGATGCTCTTGCACCGGCATTTGCGATAAGCCCGCCTAGAGCGAGTTTCCAGTATCTCATTACATAGGGGAATATTCTCCATATTTTCCGACCGATGACTTGCTTCTCTTCACCAAGATCAGAATTATCAAGACTGATTCCCTTTCGGGTCTCGCCGGGGTCTACTTTGGACCTTCCCTCGGGCTCCGCCATGTGCATCCGTGTCCATAAGGGGTATGTAGTCTTCAGTACAAGTTCTAGAGTGGTGCGCCCGCCGGGATTCGAACCCAGGATATGAGGTTGGAAACCTCAGGTGATAACCAGACTTCACTACAGGCGCTCTGACCCTGACGGAGAGAATGCTCCACTAAATCGATTCGGTCGTATGTATCCGTCGTCGTTATGCACCTCACGACATCTTGAAGCGTTGAGAAGCATGATGTGGAGGCGCAAGATTGGCATCGCGATGATGGTTTTTTTCCTGCCTGTGAATGCTCCATTGTTTATTCTCGCGACTGAAGCTCTGGGATGGAACATAAGCCAACCTGACTGGTTGATTGGACTGTCTTTTCTCATTCTTTTCTGTTTAGGCGGGGTTCTTGCATTCATGCCCAGGATAAGCATATTTCGTTTATTTCAATCCGGAGACCAGTCATAGATTGACTCGATCCAATCTCGATTTACCCTATGGAGGAGTTCGTCGAGGGTGTGTTGATTTTTGCCCAATCTAATCCACTCATCACAAAATTCCTTAGTTCTACGTGGAACTGTTCGTGGGCCTAAAACAGCACCAGGGCGACGAGGATCGTCAAGATAGTCAGTTTCCATCCCCCAGTACGCGGCCCCCTCGTTCCATGAATCGATAATTTGAGCGATACTTCCACGCCCCACGCTGACCGTACAGGGAAGTTTGGATCTGAATGTGTCAGAAAGATTTGCTGGAGCATAATGACGAACCGTCTTTTTTCTGTCCAAACCTGATTTTGATCTTATCTCATCGATACTTCTACAGGTTTTTTCAGCATTATCTTCGACGTGCAGTTGAACAGCCGAGTCATCCTCTTTGGCCATTTTCAAAACGTCGAGTAGCATATCATTTGCATATCTCCATCTCTCATCTGAAACAGCATAGTGTGGTCTTCCAACCTCCCCAAGGCCAACTGCATCACGTTCGTTCACATGTTCAAGCGCAATCGAGACTCCCTCGAGATGGAGCTCCGACGCTGCCCGGATACCAATCTCATCTACTTGATGATCCCATGCCACGGGATGCGGACCGAGTATTACTCCAACGTTTATCTCAACTTTTTTACGGACGAAATCGGCCATTTCAAGTGTTGATGAGTAGGCAGCCCTGTATCCTTCTCCATCGATGGGTAAAGAAGAAAAATTGGGCTTGTGGACCAATAATATCGAGGTTCCTCCAGAGGCCTTGAAGGCCTTGGCTGCCTCAATTCCCTGGCCTGATTTGTCTAGGTGGATGTGATGATCAACTATTGGGCCCTGCCAGGACCATTCTCTGGCAGAAGGTATCACGCGAGCGCTCCTTCTTCCCCAAGAATCTCCAGATACGTATGAATTGCCAATTCGGCGATCTTTCTGGAATTCATTCCGAACACGAATCCTCGACCACTCGGGAAGAGGATGATTGTGCCTCCGAATCTAGTGGCAGCAATCTCAATTGCACCCAATTCTTTGTTCATGGATGCCTCGTTCAAACGGCTTATTGCTACACTAGAGATGATGGATCGGCCGGTTCTGAAACCAAGGAGGATGGGACCGGATTCCATCGTGAGTCCTTCTTCCTGGTAACCTAGACGCAGTAATGCTTCTCTTGCTACGAGTTTCGCAACCTCCGGTCTGGCTATGCCATGGACCAGTATCCCCCCTGTTTGTTCAAACACCAAAGTGGCTCTAGGGTCTGAGCGTTCCAAGACGACTTCGTCGCCCACTTGCGAAGCTCCAGTTAGAGAAAGGGCCACTCCTTGAGGTACTACGTCCCTCGGGGTGAATCTGAAAGTTTGATCTTCAACACTCACCTCTAGTCGATCAGTAACATCACTCATTCAAACCCCTCCGCCCATAGATTCCACATCAGGCCACATAGAAAGCACCTCCGAGATACGCTTCAGTCTTGACTGATGAATAGGTAGTAAGATGGTACTTGCCGACTCATCGGATCTAATCTGGGCCATGGCGCCTCTGAGTCTAGACATCTGGCGCAGGTCCCTCTTGAGGTCTAAATCATTCTTCCATGTACGCTGTTCTTCTCTCCACCAAGCTGCTGCGGATGCTGCTGCTGCACCCATTTCAGAGTCTACATGCGGATGTGCGGATATTTGTGGTATCACTTCCGACCTAACTTTCCTCCATCTTCTTCCTGTACCAAGAAGGGCAATCAAGTTAGAGGCTTTGGCGGCTTGATCGGCATGCTCCACCATCAAATCTGCCCACCTGCGATCATCGCTTGGAGGCTCTAATGGAAATATCTTTGATGAGGGGTACGAATCTACAAGTCTCATTGGTTCGGGGTCCGGAATTGACACCCCCTTCAAGTCAAGAGTCGTGATATCGGCCAGATAACGTCCTAGCGAGGTTCCGGAGGCCATAGCAGCAGCAACATGCGCACCTGGATTTTTCTTATCTTCTGAGGATTCTTGTTCCCATCTCCAAATGTCCTCCGAAGATGCTAGTATCGCTATTGCGCTCCAATCTCCTATGGGCCTTAATTCTGTAGGAGATTCGATGCACGGGAGATGTGGCCAGAGGATGTAATTGCCACCATCTGGATCGGCTAAATGAATTGGTTCCCATGCAAGATGCGCTCGGTCCACGAGTCCAAGAAAGGAGGGGGTGAAATCAACGCCACGGTCAAATCTGTTTCATTTGGCACATTATGCGGGGTGGATTCAAGAGAGCGGGGCATCCGGCGTAGACCATACATGGATGAGAGTGAGAAGTCTGACCCGGTCATTCAACTGAATGAGGTATTTCCAGGCGACACCAATGCACTAAACACACTATTTGGTGGTCGACTGATGTCAATTATGGATACCGCCGCAGGTATGGCAGCAAGCAAATTTTGCAGTGAGGACGTGGTCACCATCTCAGTTGATGCTTTGAAATTCAAGAGACCCGCATACCAGGGCGATATAATCAGAACTATTGCGAGGGTAGTGTGGACTTCCCCGAGAACCATTGGCGTGCACGTCACATCTTGCAGACTTTCCCGAAAGGAGTGGAATCCTGAAGAGATTTGTTCTGGGTTCTTTTTCATGGTCGCAGTGGACGGGTCGATGAAACCTACGGAGGTTCCCCAATTCATACCAAATGGCGAAGAAGAGAGTCGCCTGTACCACATGGCAATGCAAGCAAGAGACGGCATGAGAAGCGAGGATTCCTGATCCTATCGTCCAAGTAACTAACAGAGGTCATTGATTCATGCCTGTTCTTAACGTGGCTGTACTTGCCACTGAGAGCCTGCTACGAAGTCTTGGTAAGATTTCGGATTCAAGGGATGTCGAGTCTTATGTTTACAAAGAAGGAGAAGGGGCGGAAAGAAGGATTCTTTCGATGATTAGGCCCCTGAAACATCCGGAGAGTCTGCGACCTCTCTTATCAACACTGAATGTCGCTGAATCTGGAATAATAGAGGTCAGGGAAATCAATGCAGCAATTGGGGAGGCCATGGTGGCATACTCCTCATCTAAGATAGAGAATGGGCACATCATCATCAATCCAAAGGATGGTGATTGGATTGATCCAGAGAAGTTATCATTGATTCGTAATCAGGCCGGTCTTGATTCGTGGAAAATACACGATTCCTTGCCGGACCCGCATGACATTAGGTCAGAGCTTCTGAGCAGGGTTAGGATTGACACTGCAGAGGAGGAGGTTCTTGTTTCCATTGATCAGCACTTTGTTGTACGGGGAATTGGATTGGTTGGGATTGGATATGTTCGTTCCGGGATAATCCGAAAACATGAGTCTGTTGAAATTTATCCAGGGGGGCATGTCGGAGTGGTGCGTTCCCTGCAAGTAATGGATGATGATGTTGACTTCGCAGTGACAGGCGATCGTGTAGGCGTGGCTCTAAGAGGCGTTCAAGACAATATTCTTGACAAGGGCAGTCAGATTGTAAGTGTTGGATCGAAACTTCTGTCTCGAATGGAAAAAAGTGAGATCAAAGTCGATATTTCAGTATTCCAAAGAAATGTTCTGAAAGTTGGAGATATAGTCCACATGTCATGTGATTTGCAATTCATCGTTGGAAGGATAGAATCCGTGAGTGGGGACAGCATGGTAATTTTGTGGGACAGGCCTGTAGATGTTAGGACATCTTCGAAAAAACCTCCACTTCTAGTGCAGTTGGATGCGGGCCCAATGAGAATTATTGGACCAATAACAGATATTCGTTCGGTCTGATGGTATTGTCCCTTGTAGGGGTCTGAGATATCGTTTTCAGCCTAAGAGTATAAATCGTGAAGGTTCTGATGCACCCCCGGGATGTACTCAGCCGGGCCACGGGCTCGAGCGGAGAATAGTGAGTCGGAATGGTTCGACGATCTCTCTCTGATCGGGCTATCAAGACACTTCAGAGCCGTGCTCGATCAGCGTAGGCTACGATTTGAAGATCCTCGAGGCTTAGGAACTGCGATTGATCTCGGATCGATTGACGTTCTGAGGCAGACAGATATTCAGAGATTCTCCAGCACTTGGCTCCTAATTGGGTTGGCATTTATTTTCTCAGCACTCAGAATACTCGTCGCGCCATACTCCTATATCGCAATTCTAGCAGGTATCGCTTCTGTTGGAATTTATACTGCATTCAGACTTCCAGTCCTAGCTATCGATCATTCAAATGGGATGCGTCACCTCATATCCGGTTCCCAGAGCGATCTTCTATATCTTTACCAGATGCTGAACAGAGTTATGCACGGGGATACAATCAGTGATGCTCGTCGCGATATCGGGAAATCGAGGATATACGAAGAGGAAGGACGGATTGTAAATTCAATGGCCAGTAGTGCACTCATTCAAACAAACCACCCATCCATTAGGAATTCGTCTCCAGCGACTATTCAGAGGCCCAGTATGAGTTACACGGCCGCAGAGAGCAGATCGGAAGTTCCTCCCGTGATCTCCTCGCCACCAGCATCTTCGTCCATGATTGAATCGGCGCTTCCATTTGATGCGAGTTTCGGATTTGACGATCATGGGAATGATGGAGGAATGCAATGGGGGATGTTTGATGACCCTGCACCTGCAATTGAATCTGTCGAGAGTGCCGTGTCAAGTGAGCCAGCGGCTATGACTGGGTGGGGCAGCAGCGAGATTTTCCCTGCCACTAATGAGGTTCCTCCATCGAGTTCAATGATGCTCAGTCGAGCAGTTAAGTCACATGAACCTGCAATAATGGGTAGTGATGTTCTACCCGACCCCACAGACGCTGCTGTAAGAGAAGAGTGCCGTCCGGGTATTGTGAAGCAAGCTAGAGCGAAAAGGGCCATGAAGAGCATTGGGCCCGGACGTAGTAAGATTTCGTCAATTGTTTCATCGGACAAGCCCCGTAGTCGCAGTTGGGTTGAACGTATGCTAGTTCCCATTCCAAACAAGAGCAGAGGACGAAAGAGACACGAGAATTTAACAGAAGACTTTGATCAGGACTCAAGACTACGATCTGCACAGAAACTGAGGCTGCGTGCTGACCACCAACATCAATCCGAGGTCAATCTTGGAAGGGCTTCGACACGTGTTCATCCTGAAACAAGTGGTCAAAATGCATTGCGGGAAATAGTGATGAAGAAAAGGCTCGGAATCGGCGATATGCCTGTTGAAGAAGGTGGTTTACTCCCAAGGTTCAGCGAATTAAGACCCACTACTTACGGCGAAGAGGAAGTTGGAATTCCTGGTGTGCGTCATCTCAGATGATTCCGGCCATTCTCCGATAACGATCGAGTCTGGCTCGATACTTTCCACGTTTCAAAGTCGAAATGGAATCTGATCCAAATGATTCTATGTTGAATGATGCAGTCACTGTAGCATGTATCAACGCTCTACGGATAGATTCGATATCTGAAAGGTTTCCATCATGGGGAACGAGTTGTGCCAATAACGCACCAGCAAAAACATCACCACAGCCAGTGGGGTCAACTACCGATTCTATGGGATAAGCAGGGAGAATGATGAGACCGTCCCTATGAATGCATACGCATCCTGCACTGCCCCTCTTTATAATCAGACATTGAGGGCCGGAACCAGACAATTCACCTCCGTCCAGACTCTGGCCAGTCATGATGTTTCTTCCCGATTCAAGGAAGTTCGAGCCATCTCCAATAGCATTGACCTCATCCTCATTAAAAATGGCAATATCGACTTTTCGAAGAGCCTCGCTTAATCCGGAAAATTCTGAATCAATCCAAAGTTGAAAGGTATCCAATGCAGTGATCTTGGAGCCCTGGTTAGCATCCAAAACTGCGTTCTGTGTAGTGGGACTTGCGGAGGAGCAGAACAAAATCGGAGGATCTTTCCAGGATTCAGGCAAAATTGCCTTGAAATCTGAAAGAACATTGACTTCTGTTGACACAGTTGTGGCCTGGTCCATTGAACCCTCGTACCTTCCTGACCAACGAAATGTCATTCCATCAGATTGTTTTACGCCTGTGATATCTAAGCCCGCATCAACGATTCTTCTACGAGACGTCTCGTCAAAATCGGATCCTATAATCGACACCAAACCAACGCTTACTCTTTGCAGCCCCATATCGCGGGCATGGAATGCTGCAGAGAGGCCAGAATATGACGCTGATCCGCCCAATAGGCCACTGACTTTTCCACTAGGCGTCTGTATGTCGTCATATCCAATGCTACCGACAATCACAAGATCCATGCCGTCACCTAAAATTATGATCTTCTAGATATGAAATTGTAATCTCCCGGTTTACAAAATCGGGCTCCCTCAATATCTTCCTATGCAACGGTATTAACGTTTCCACTCCATCAAGAATGGTTTCTCTCAACGCTGCATCCAATCTCTCAATGGCCTCCTTTCTATCACTCCCATGAGCTATAATCTTGGCAAGCAAGGAGTCGAAGCAAGTTGGCATGGAATATCCTGAACAAGCATGCGAATCGACTCTAATACCAGGCCCAGAGGGAAGAATACACTCCCATAGCCTCCCTGGGGCAGGTGTGAAATCTTCTGGCCTCTCGGCATTTATCCTAGCTTGTATTGCATGGCCTCGAAGAGATATATCTTGTTGGCTTACTGGAAGGGATTCGCCTGCAGCAACCCTAATTCCCAATGATACTAGGTCGAATCCTGTCAGGGCCTCAGTGACCGTATGCTCAACCTGGACTCTTGGATTGACTTCCAAGAAGTAGAATTCTCCCTTGGCATCCCTCAGGAATTCGAATGTCGCAAGACCGCAGTATCCTACTGCTTTCGCACCTTCGACGACTTTGGACCCGATTCTTTCCCTGACCTCATCATTCAGCCAAGGGCCTTCTTCCAATATCTTTTGATGACGACGCTGTATGGAACAAAAGCGCTCGCCAAAATGGACTGCATCTTTCCCATCGCCGAGAACCTGGAATTCAATGTGTTGTGCTTTCTCTATGTACTTCTCAACAAAGACTCTGCCATCTCCAAAGGCAGAAGAGGCCCTACTTGAACATAGACGAAATGCAGAGTCGAACTCGTCTTCACTGTGCACTATTTGCATCCCTATGCCGCCGCCTCCAGCAGCGGCTTTGATGATGACTGGATAGCCAATCTCTACTGCAATAGCCATGGCACTCTCAGAGCTCTCTATCGGACCTTCTGATCCTCGGGCAACAGGGAGTCCTGCGGCAGTCATCGCGGAACGAGCCTGAATCTTATCCCCAAGAAGTTCTAGGATTTCTGGAGAAGGGCCGATGAAAGTGATTCCTTCCTCAGCGAGTCTTCGGGCCAGATTGGGATTTTCCGCAAGGAAGCCATACCCCGGGTGGACTGCATCGGCTCCGACACTTTTTGCAGCATCTACAACTGCTTCGACATCGAGATAGCTCGCAAGAGGATCGTCCCGATAGATCTGTACTGCTGAATCAGACCAGCGAACAGGCAGGCTCGATCTATCTTCTCTTCCATGTATTATTGAGGCTTCAATACCAAGTGTTCTGAGGGACCTCATTATCCTCAATGCAATTTCACCGCGATTTGCGATGAGTACTCGTGAGAATCCCATCGACTCTACGAGAGGTGGACAACGTTTGAGTTCATCTGAAATTATCAGCTCTCAATATACGTCTCTGAGATATCTCTTCTCGACCCTCATCATTCGGTTTTCGACGAATTCGTGAGCATCTTCTTCAGACATACCGCCATGTTCGCCGCAGATGCTTATGAGGGTCTTGTGAACGTCTTTTGCCATTCTTGACTTATCCCCGCAGACGTAGAAATAAGCTCCGCCATCTATCCATGCCCATATTTCTTCGCCGTGTTTCTTCATGAGATGCTGAACATACACTTTCTCTGAGCCATCTCTAGACCAGGCTAAGTCATGTTTTGTCAGAATACCCCTCTCCTTCCAATCATCCATTTCTTCCTTGTAGTAATTTTCACCAGACTCTGTCCAATCACCAAAAAATAGCCAATTTCTTCCGGTTGCACCGTCGATGTCTCTCTGTTGCAAGAAGGCTCTGAATGGTGCTATTCCTGTTCCTGGACCTACCATGATTATGTCTGTACTGAGATCTTTTGGCAGAATGAAGGATCGAGTGGGGGACATGAAAATTCCAATATCAGTGTCTTCTACTTTGCAGCGATCTGCGAGAAAGCCAGTAGCCAATCCGGTTCTATCCCTGTCATAATGGGTATATCGGACGATTCCCACGGTAAGATGGACAGTCCCTGGCTCGTACTCCGGACTACTGGCGATAGAATACAGCCTTGGCTTGAGTCGATCCATTCCATCCACGAGTTGTTGGGGAGTTGATATTATGTGTCCAAAATCAGAGATCGCGTCAATGTAATCCCTTGACCAGATGTAATCTTCAAGTCTCGAGTCGTCGCTATCCATCCCATTCCACAAATCGATTGTAGGGTCTGCAACAGAGCCAATTTCATTATACTCCAATGGTACGTCCCCCTCTAATCCTGAGCCGCTCCACTCCAAAAGTACAGTATCATCATTAGTGGAGGTTCTAGTTCTGGATACCAGTCGGATACTAATTTCTTCAGGTGCTTCAAGACGCTCACCTAGATTCCTAACCCATTTCTTTGATAGGCGATGTATCTCATAGGCAGACGTCAGAGCCTGCCTCAATTCCATATCGCCTAAGTGAGTATCAACTATCTCAGACCCCGAAAAACCGGATGCTACAAGTAAATCCTCGACAAGCCTTGAGGGAGCTACGGGAATCACGCCTAGAGCATCTCCTGCCTTGTACTCCAGTCCCGACGACGCCAAATCGAAAACTATGTGCCTAGTTTCTTTGCCGGAACCTTCGCCATTGAGGACGAAATTTTGAGTCAAATTTGAACTGTATGGGTTCTTTGCGCTCCAGTCAGTCATGTCTGCGACCCCTTCTACGATTAACCTAGGGTCGAAGCCCCCTTATCAAAATCGCTAGGAAATGGATATTTCAAATCAATCGAAGCGGTCAAGCGGATTGGCCCGCTGGGTGGGTCATGTCCCGCATCACCTTCATCGGAACTGGGAATGCTTTCTCTCCCGATGGAAGGCTTCATGCTTGTCTTTCAATTGACAATAGTGTCCTGATTGACACACCTCCAACAATTATGGCTCAGCTTAGGAGGAATGGTACGGATACATCCGATATTCGTCACATCCTCATAACCCACTGGCATGGTGACCACACATTTGGGATGCCATTTATTCTACTAGATAGGAAATACATATCAGATCCGAATGACGAAAATGAACTAACAGTATATTTGAGGCCAGGCGGAGAGGAGTTTTTCTCTTTACTTTGTAATATGGCCTTCCCAGGAAGTCTTGAGGATTCTCTGAAGAACTCGGTTGATTGGAATTCGGATGAAACCGGACATCTTGGAGATACGGGTTGGGTGTATGAGAGATTTCCAGTATATCACACCCCAGAGACGGATCCTAATGGATATGAATTGATTCACGATAGTGGTTTCAGGTTACTGCATTGTGGTGATTCTGGGCCTTGTGAAGAGATTGAAAAGAGGGCTTTAAGAGCTGATGTGGTGATTCTGGAAATGGGAGTTCCGGACATTGGAGAGTTTCCCTATCACCATCGTCCGTCTGATGTGATTTCATTTGTTCAAAGGCACCCGGATGTCAAAGTTTTAGTCACTCACAATTATGCTTCTGGGAAGGGTGTAGAATCGGGTTTCAGAATGGCGGAACTTCCTGGATCAGTACACCAACTGGAAGATGGCGATTGGTTAGAAGTGAATGGAGATGGTTCTTTTTCCGTTAATTAAATTATATATTTTATAACATTATTACAGTACCTATCTCTCAGATCGAGATAATCGATATATGATGAACAATGATCTCGGCTCCCACATTGATACCTTTCATCATTGGTTTTTTTTATTTTGTCAGAGTCGAATCCTATGTCTCGGCATATTGCCTAAAATCTAATCTTCATGGTGGTCTATTTTGTTAATAAAATTGCTTTAATGAGTCTAATAGAGGTGTTCGTTTATATCCGAACTTTGGACGATAACTGGTTCCACGGTGAATGAACTCTGGGGGACGTTTATTATCGAAGAGTGCATCGGTCGAGTCCTGCGCATTTGAGCATCCCGGGTCTGACCGGGGATAATCATGAGTCGTTGTTTTGAAGATTAAGGTGTTAAAAAATGAGTGAGAATATTTTCGACTCTCTTATCGAAAATAATTCTCTTTTTGTAAATCGTGGGGCTTTCGAGCATGGTTTCGAACCTCAGAATCTCCCTCATCGTGATAAGGAGGTTCGGGCCCTTGGGGAGAATCTTGTTGAAGCTTTAAGAGGGCATATTCCGTCAAACATGCTTCTGTACGGGGTTCCTGGATCTGGAAAGACAATTGTCACCAAGACGGTTCTAAAACAGCTCAAAGCGAAAGGAAAGGCAAATGGAACTGCTGTCAAAGCGTACACCATTAATTGCAGGACTGTGGATACCAAATATCGAGTTGTTCAAGCTCTTGCGAATCGTCTTGAAAGGGATGAAGATGTGAAAATTCCTTTCACTGGATGGCCAACTGACAGAGTTCTTGAGGAGTTTCGAAGAAGGATGGACCGCAGAGGCGGAATCCATGTGATAGTGCTTGACGAAATAGATCACCTTGTGTCGAAAGTTGGAGATTCAATAATATACAATCTTACTAATCTCAATTTGGAATTAGAGTCGTCCAGATGCTGCATTATCGGCATTAGTAACGATCTTTACTTCACAAAGATGCTGACGCCCCAAGTAGCATCAAGGCTTGCCCAGATTGATCTCGTCTTCCACCCCTATGGTGCAAATCAGATAAATGACATTCTCGAAGACAGAGTGCTGAGAGGGGTTCGATCTGGTGCTCTGGAAAGTGGTGTGATCGGATTGTGTTCTGCATTGGCTGCTCAGGAACATGGCGATGCACGAAGAGCTCTTGACCTTCTTAGAATCGCAATCAAGAAGGCGCAAAAAATGGGCCATGACCTGGTAGACAAGGGACATGTCAGACTCGCACAAAGTCAACTTGAGCATGATCAACTGACGCCAGTATTGAGAACCCTCCCCCTTCAACAAAAGATTCTGCTCTTTTCAATCTGCATGAATGAGGACAATGGACTCAGGAATATTTCCACCGGGGAAATATTCAGAACTTATTCAGAGGTATGTCTCAGGATTATGATAGAACCCCTCACGCCTAGAAGGATATCATCTCTTCTAAACGAACTAGATAGTCTTGGGATTATAATCGCAAGGAATGTCAGCAAGGGTCGTGGCGGAAGAAGCAAACAGATCAATTCAGCGATACCAGGGTCTCTCGACGTTATGACTGAATTGAGAGACTCAGAACCACTCATTGTGGAAGCTTCGAAGGGGAAATATCGTCTTCAGAGGCCCCTCTGAATTATGATTGGGCCCGGCAATGGTTAAACAGAGGGCCAAGGTGCCGCGAGCAATGGCACAGAGTTCTTGGAAGGATGAAGTAACCAAGCCTAGTAGATTCTTGTCGGTTGTTTCATTCTGTATAGGGGCGTGGCTTGCCTTTGTCTCATTAATTAACGTAGCATTCGGAGCTTTCGCCCCGGGGCAGAAAATCGAATGGCTGGGCTTCATGGATGGCTCAAGTCTCTCTGAGGCTTATTCAGCGCATTCCTCCATATCTATTGGCGTTGGCGATATTATTGCATTTGTTCTTGCAGTGATTCTAATTGTAATCGGAGCAAGGGGCATAGAATCTTCCTCTGGATTGCGCACGTTCCTGCAATCAATAATTCAAAGACCTCGTCAAATGATGAGTTCCGATGATGAGTTATCCCTCGTTGTGGCAAACTGGATGGTAGTCGGCGGGATTGTATTCTACGTAATCTGGTCCACGATTAATACCACGTGGGTTGATCCCGGTGTTTATTCAGTTTCCATAGTCGTGATTGCTAGTGGTCTAGGCATTGAAGCCATGCACGAATAATGGGGCTATTCCTCGCTCATGGGCTATCAAGAGCCATGGATTCTAGAATCGCCCTGCAATTTTTCTTGGTCTCCAGATCAGTCACCCTGGTTACAACCCCCCTGCCAGGCTGTCCGTAAATTATGACTGAGTCAATAGGTAGCATCAAATGGAGTACTATTGGTGAAAGGTCTTCTTCCCCATCAACTATGATCAGCGACTTTGATCCGTAATTTAGTGAATTGACGGCACTCTTGCATGTTTCGAATAATTGCGGGGTTAGTTTTCCTGCTGGATTCTGAGTGCTGGAAACTATGTCAAATTTTGAATGGTCGATGAGCTTTGTATTGGGCCAATTATCTCGTTGTGTCATTCCATCTATTATTGCAATATCGGGAGTGCAAGAAAGTTTGAGTAGCCCCAACACAGTTACGTCTCCGACTGCGACGATATTCGAATCGCTTTGAATGGATTCGAGGGCCTTGGTTAGGGCTATGGCATGATCTGATTCTGGGCCCTCGTGTAATGTGCCGAAAGGTGTTTTCAACATCAACTCAACCTTTGGCGAGAGAGTTCTTGCACCATTGAAATCTGATTCGTGGATAAACAACTCTCCTGACTGATCTATCCTACCATTGCGGATACGCGAGCTTGAGATTAATTGGCCATCAGACCCCCTGGCATGCTCTATCACAATGATTTCAAGAGGTTTCATTTGATTCTCAATTCGAATTCTGTTTATTTCTTCACAGCCGGGTAAAGTCTCATTAGTGCATATTATGGCATCTGCATCTAGGTGTTCAGTGGCAGGTCCAAAGGAGTCATGAAGCATATCAAATGATACTCTGCTCCTGGAATCTGGATCGACAATCATCTCAATTTCTGAACGTCGCCTACTCCAATCCCAGCATCTCTCATCTTTCGTCTTTGCAACATCATCGCTGGTAATCCATATCTCTAGATGCGCGCATTGCTCCAGTGCTTGATTGATTAGCCGGGCGTGGCCCTTGTGCACACGATCGAAGGTCCCGCCGAGAAGGCCGCGTCGGAACATGTGCCTCCATCTTGAGTCTCGAACTTTAGGGCTGCGGGTAATGTGCCCCGGGGCGTAACGGGCGCCATCATCGCGATGGCTCCGGGCCCTGACCCACCCCGGGACGTCTGTAGGAGGATGGGGTTGTCCCATGAGTCATTCCGTAGTCATCTGGGGACCCATCATCCTCCATCCGTACGATTGCTCCGCAGATCATCCCAATAGGTCACGGCGGTCTTCGTCGTCCGGTGGCCCGAACCGTGGTACCGCGGTTCATCCTAAGCCTCCGGCGTGGGGGCTTCGTCGACGCGGTGTTGCCGGACGGGCATCACGTCCGGAGAATGTTGTAGATATCAAGTCATGGAATTAACTGCCGGGGCGTGTATCTATGGCATATCTACTCCTGCCAATGAGTAATCTGGCCATGACCATAGAGTTGCCCTGCATGGTTTCGATATGCGCCATATCGGGCCATTTATCGAAGGGTTGGGCTAGCCATCCGACCATCTTGTGACTCTTTCCATCTACTGGGGGGGAACCCGATGAGGCCTTTTCCAAGGCCATTAAGAGATCAGATATGTGAATTAATTGTAAATCCTCGAGAGCTTCTAGACCCATTTCAGATTGTATTGCGTCTTCGAGTCTTCGAAGTAAGTCATTACTCTGCCCGGGGTGTTCTAATCCTTCTGTTCCCGGGAGAGAGTGGTATTCGCCTTTAGGCCTGAGTATTAATGCAGCCCAGGGGATGGAAGATAGCTTTGGTTGATTCCACCAATCTTCCATTTTGATGATGTTCAACAATAATTGTTCAGATAATGGTGCATACCACTCCATGGGAAGATGCTGGATTACAAGGCTTGAGAAAGAGGGGGTCAATCTACCTCTTCCCTGCGTTATGCGGACGAATCTTGACCATGTGCTAAGATCTGAATTTGGATGTCCAATCGCTGATTTATGGACCTCATTAAAGAATTCATCCAGATTTTCTAAACCTTGTACTTTCATCGCAGCGGAAAGTGTGTCAACAGATATTTCAGGTGGATTCTGGAGCCACGCGGGGATGGCCCAACTTTTGAGATCCTCGATCATGTCTCTTGAGAGATGATTTGCAAAGGTTAGGAGTCGTGAAGCAACCCATGATGACCCGCGGGAAGAAAATTCTGCGGGAGTCATTGGTCGCACATCGAAAGCGAAATTTGGATTTTCAGATATTATTTGGCTGAATTGTTCCGAATAAGCTGTTTGGAGATCGGGGGTGGTTTGATTCATCAACTCATGGACTTCGTATTCAGGCATATCCTCAAGACGAATCATTGCTAACCATTTGATGTGCACCCTATCCCCGATTCGTTTCCATCTATGCCACCTGAGGCCGGGGGGCGTGGCTATCAGAGATGCTTCCGGATGCTCCGCTTCAATAGAGTTGGCCCAATCCTCATTTTGGCCAAGCATCTCACTTATAGATTCTAGAATAATGGGGTCAGAAGACTCTGAAGAGTCTAATTGAACTTCCAACTTTGATTGGATTGGGCCTATTTCGTCTATCTGTGTCGTAGGAAACCGATTTCGCTTCCCATCGTCGATACGAACAGGAGATGATAATCCGGCTGGATCTGAATATCTTGTCCAAGGGAGTGGCCTCGTAGAATCGGCACTCAATCTTGCTACTCCGGGGATATTGACTGAAGGGTCGATTTGTATTATGCCTCTATCCAAATGTCTCATACAATCATGAATTAGATATTCTGGGAGATCTTCTTCAATTTCAACCCGCATAGGAATCTGGGCATTTGTTTGGATGGCCCACTCAATCAGGGAATGTCTTGCTCTAACGCCTAGATTGGAAGTATTAAGACGAATATCATTGATTTCTTTGATTTCAAAAAGGGAGTCCCCCCAATCTAGTCTGAATCGCCGCAGAGTTTCTTCAGGGACACGTGATCTTCTTCTAAATAATATTCTATCTTTCAAGGCTTGTGTCCTTCGACGAAGTTCAGAAGGATTTGTTCTTGGATGTGCTAAACGTATCCAATTATCCAGTACCTCCAAAGGGAATACGGATTGGTGATTCTTGTTGTCTTGTATCCTGCCAATTGTAACAAATTCATCAGGGGTAATTCTGGATATTAATGATTTACCCATCCGTCCTTCGATATCGACTACAAGTATTTCAGGCGAAAACACGGGTGTGGAATTGGGATGTATCGTTCCTAAACGTATACTATATTCAGAATATGACGAAAATGGATGTATCGCCAAATCGAACCTAGGTGTAAACCAAGTTCCAGGAGTGATTGAAATTGGCCTTCCGGATTCAATTATTCGAGCATGAAAAATGCATAACGGCCTATTGACTTCAGAGAAGGACTCAATCTTATTTGGGTCTCCAGACGCACTCGGTGCAGCGCATAATTTTCCCGTATGTGGATTGATCCATCGACGAATTTTATTTTCTACTTCGGCAAGTATCCAAATGACCCCTTCGTTTCCACTGGAATCCGTAATGGGAAGAGGACGATCCGGGACTGCTATCGAAGCCTGATCGAATGGCAAGGTGGAGGCGAGTAGAAGTTGGTCCCGATCACGCGATACCATGCACACTGCGTTACTTGAAGGAGGAATCGGCTTACATGATTGGACTCTATGAGCTTCGTCCAACATTATTGCCTCTCTACCTCTGTGTGTCAGGTATATCGAGGAGCCGCGAGTTCCTGGGTCTGCAGTACTACTGACCATTCCCTCATTTCTGAGACGTTTCAACTCAGCAGAAACATGTGGCATCCTAAGACCAGTCTGTCGAGATATCTGGGCTACTGTCAAATCAGAACGAGAGAGGGCGAAAAGAACCCTTCTACGGTGGAGTCCCCGGATTCTCCGAGGTTTGTCTTCAGAGTTGGGAGATATGATCTCGGCCATCAATGACACCCACTGTCAATCATAACATGTTTTACTAACCATTTATTCTATTAAAATGTTATTTTTGTTATATTATATTACATATTTCCAGTAGAAAATAACTTATTGTCGTTGCAATGTACTCATTAAGTCGGCAAGATGAGGGCTATTCCTGCAACTTGATGTAACCAAAATGCTGACTCGACCAAGAAGCGTTATATTGTGGTCGATTGTCCTGTGCTATAACGCTGAGGCGGAGGGTTACTGAGAAAGGCTGCAATAGTCTTTCAAATAGCCTTCTGGTAATGCGTTTGAAGCGGAGGTGCAGATCTAATGAGAACAACAAGACTTAGAGAAAAAATCAAGAAATTCCTGAACGAGAGGGGGCAGGCGAACACTACTGAGATTCTCGAGCATGTCAATTCGACAATGCGCCATGGCACTACCCCTCAGCAACTCGGCAATGTACTTTCAAAGGACAAAGATATTCGCAAGATAGCGACAACGAAGCGTGGGGGCGCCCTCTCAGGGAGATACGAGATATGTGTCTGGACGCTTCGAGAGGACGAGCGAAATCCTGGACTTCAAGGATGATCTCATATTTCAAGATCTGATGACCAAGCGCCTACTGCGGCGAGAGCATTCATTTTCGAGCGATGGCGAAGTCTCGCTTGGGCGCCTTCAACGTCCGACTTCGACCATAGCGAGAGGGCATCTGCAAGCAGTGCGCGGCCGAATGAAAATGTCAACGGCCAAGGAGCATTTCCAATAGTCAGATTGGTCTCATTAAGATGGGATGTTGCATCGATATCCGACTGTCCGCCAGACAAGAATGCGACTCCCGCGACTTCTTGCGGGACTGTTTCTTTGAGCACCTCTGCAGTCGCCCTTCCAACAGATTCTGCATCTTCCTTTTCAGCTTCTGCACCTGATAATACCATATTCGGTTTGAGAATCGTACCTTTGAGGTTAACACCCTGAATTTTACACTCTGAATATACCGCTTTCAATATTCTGGACGTGGTTCTAGCGCACTGCTCTAACCCATGGGGCCCTGACATCAAAACTTCAGGTTCTATGATCGGGACTATGCCCTGTTCTTGACATATTGCAGCATACCTTGCAAGAGCATGTGCATTTACTGAGATTGCGGCGGCACTTGGGAGATCTCCTGATATCTTAATCACGGCTCTCCACTTGGCAAATCTTGCTCCCATGCGATAGTATTCTTCGCATCGGCCCCTCAATCCATCAAGGCCCTCGGTAACTGTCTCTCCTTCGTGCCATGAAAGAGGCTTTGCCCCAGTATCCACCTTTATCCCTGGAATAATTCCTTTAGAAATCAGATAATCTGGAATTGGGGTACCGTCATCCATCTTCTGCCGTATGGTCTCATCAAACAGTATCACTCCCGAGATATACTCCTCGATTCCTTCTGAAGAAAACATAGCTGTTCTATATGCTCTGCGAGTGTGCTCACTCGGTTCCACGTTCACGGCCTCCAATCGTTTTGACATCGTTCCGTTGCTTTCGTCGGCTGCTAGAATGCCTTTACCGGATGCGACTAGGTTCTGTGCGATTTGTTCCAATGACTGGGACGGCATATTCTACAGACACCCTACTAGAGGTTTGGAAATGAAGGCATCGCCTTGAAGGGCTGCATCATAGAGTGCTTTCTAAAATTGATCTGGTTGATGTTTTAACATCGATAATCTCTGAAGTCACAATCATGTTGCCTTCCTGATTCTTGCGGACTCCTGGGACCCTTCCAGGGCAAACTCCTGACCCGATGTATACCGCATCGCTAGAAGCACAGAGTTCATCTCGGTCCCAAATATCGTCGATTCGGTCTCCAACCATCTTCAATGCTCTCTCTTGATGGTCCTTTGTTGTGGTAACGAGTCGTCCTTCGAAAGGGGCATCTAGTCCACGAAGTGCTGTAGCGGTGATTACCCCCTCAGGTGCTGCCCCTATACCCATCAGAAGGTCGGTGTTTGAGTCAGGGTCTGCTGCATCAAGCGCCGCTGCTATATCTCCGTCTCCAATCAACCGGACCTTAGCACCTATTCCTTCTATTCTCGAGATCAAGTCTGTATGTCGAGGGCGGTCCATTACCACCACAGTCAAATCGGATATTGGGCGGTCGAGTACATGGCTTGTAGCTTCTATATTGTACTGAGCGGACCCCTCCAGACTTATCTCGCCTTTCAGTATCGAGGGGCCTGCAATCTTGTCCATGTAGCAGTCAGGGGCATGAAGTAAAGCACCTCTTGGGGCTGCCGCCAGAACAGCCATGGCATTTGGGAGATCATTTGCAACATGATTGGTGCATTCAAGAGGGTCTACTGCTATGTCTATCATCTGAGCGTTCTCTAAACCTTGACTGGAACCTAATGGCTCACCGATCCAAAGCATGGGGGCATCATCTCGTTCTCCCTCTCCTATGGCGACTCTGCCATCGAATGGGATTGTATCGAAGACATCGCGCATTGCCTCTACAGCTGCCCCGTCAGCGGCTTTTCCGTCTCCTTTGCCTACCCAGCCGTAGGCTGCAGCTGCAGCTGAGGTTGTAGCACGAAGAAAATCCGCTGTCAAATCTCGAACTGGCACAGTCGGTTGTAGAGGGGGGGCAGCAATCAATCCTGCGCAGGATGCTTGTGCTTCGATAGCACCCGTATTCCCTCGATTGAGGTCCCCGGATATTGTCCATCTGAGTCCTTGAGGATTGGTTTTAACATGTCGAGGGCGCAAAGTAATCCTGCTGATACACCGCAAAGAGCTTCCATTTCGACCCCCGTTTTTGCCGTGGCAGTCACAGTGACTGTACATCTCAAACCAAGATCATCATCTTCCCAGTCTACAGTGCAGCTGTCTATGGGGATGGGGTGGCAATGTGGAAGAGATGTGGGCGTATTCTTCACTGCCATAATGGCTGCAATTGTCGAAGACGTTCTGAGATCTCCTTTGGATGTCATGCCCTCCAATGCTATTTCCAATACTTTTACCGGGACCGTTAGAACTCCTGTTGCTATTGCTCGGCGGAACATCGGTTTTTTTGAACCGATATCAACGACTGACGGGTTACTGGGCATACATCTCTCTCCATATGGGGGTACTTAGGCGCTCGGACGTGACTCAACCAAGTCCCTCTATCCAGTATTCGCCGCTTGAACGGAACTCCTTCTTCCATATTGGTGCCTGGCGCTTTAATTCATCGATGGTCCAACTACATGCAGCAAAGGCTTGGGCTCGATGAATTGCCGATACATGTATGCAGACGATCGTTTCACCGGGTTCGACATAGCCGATTCTATGTGCAATAACGATTGATTTTAGATTCTGTTCTACAACAGCCTTCTTTCCGATTTCCTCCAAGACTTTGGGGAGTCGGCTTCCCCATGCCTCAAACTCGAGCCCCATTACTTCTTCATCGCCGTGGCTAGCTCGTACAAGACCGATGAAAGATGCAACTGCTCCAGCACCATCAGAATTGATCATGGTCATCAAATTAGAAGGAACAAGTTGGCTCTCTGTGACAATGACCTCGACGACCATGACCGGTGGGCACGAATCTGAGGGATAGGGCTATCTCCATCGGATGAGGCGGGGTGACGTGGGCGAAAGGGTGGACATACTCGGAGCTGGCCTTTCCGGTCTTGCGGCTGCGACTATTCTCGCCAAGGCAGGAAAAGAAGTTCATGTCCATGAGGTAAGAAAGGACAGTGGGGCTCGTTTTGATGGCGACTTCCAAGGGATTGAAAATTGGACTTCTCAGAAAGACTTCTTTGATGAGATGCGCGATTGGGGGCTTGACCCCGGGGCTTTCAAATCAGATCCATTCAGCATAGTTGACCTGGTCCACCCAGATGACGTGATAACAAATCCAATCACAGACGGTATTGCGTTTAGAGTGGTGGAACGAGGAACAGACAAGCATTGCATAGACCAGGGATTCAAAGAAATGGCGAAATCAGCTGGTGCAAAAATTCACTATGGGACCAAGAAGAATCCTTCGGAATGCGACATAATAGCCGCAGGGCCGAAGCAATCGAGTGCAGTGGCGTTCGGAGAGATATTCAAGACCAGTCATGAGAATCATGTAACATTTCAACTCAATGACAAGCTAGCTCCTGGAGCCTACAGCTACATGATAATCATAGATGGAGTTGGGTTGATTTGTACCTGTCTATGGAGAAAACAGCGTAAGAGTGGTCGCTTCCTTGATGAGACTGTAGCATGGTATGATCGTAATTACAAATTAGATAGGGTGCCCATAAAGCGAGTCGGTGGGAAAGGGGATTTCTCAATTCCGGATCGTTATGTCATTGATGGCCGCCATTATGTCGGCGAAGCAGGCGGACTTCAGGATTTCATGTGGGGCTTCGGTATGCGATATGCGATAACTAGCGGGGTGCTGGCAGCGAAATCAATCATGGGAGAAGCGGATTATGAAGAGGAAGTGCGTGGGCGTCTTCTCCCATTGGTTAAGGCGAGTGCGACTAATCGATTCTTGATGAACAGAATGGGCGATAGGGGATTCAAGGCAGTAGCAAGATACTGGATGAGGGATCAGAAGCGTTCAGGAGATGGGTTACGATTCATGAGGCGGATTTACGAACCGGGTCTCTTGAGAAGAATGATCTGGCCCGTGGCTCGATTGGCGATGTTGAGAAAGGGGGCATCTTCAGATGGTCGCCGGCATCTCCGTATGCCTTTTCGAAAGGCGCTCAAGAGAGATATATGGGAGCCGAGCACCGAGGCCTTAGAGGTGTCAGAACAGTGGAAAAAGACGCAGAAGAAAGGTGCCAGTACTTCTTTCAGTAGTTCTGATCAGTGACCTCATGAGGTCTAAATCCGTTAATCGCTTGGTTGATATGGGCGTTTGAGGCCGGCGATGCATGGCTGAATGGCCCAAACTTACCCCGATGAAGAATAGACTCGTCAACTATGGCGTGACTGACAATGGTGTTGCCATTATAGAGTTGACATCAGACTCCGATGGTGCACCACTTGAAGAGGGAAAAACTGCAGTCAACACGTACACCAGGGAAATGTGGCACGACATTGATGATGCCATCTTGAGTGCGCGCTTCGATGATGAAGTAAGTGTTATTCTGATAACAGGGCATGGAGATAAATTCTTCTCGGCTGGTGCTAGCATAAAATATCTCAATCGGCTTACTCCTCGCTACAAGTACTTCTTCTGCCTCCATGCCAATGAGACTTTGAGCCGGCTTGAGCAAACACCTAAGCTCGTTGTCGCCGCGCTGAACGGCCACACAGTAGGAGGAGGGCTCGAAATTGCAATGGCAGCAGACATCAGAATTGCCCGTAAGGGAAATTTCCAAGTCGGTCTTCCAGAGGTCTCGCTCGGAGTTTTGGCTGGTACGGGTGGCACAGCTAGGCTTTCACGGCTGGTAGGAAAGGCAAAATCAATGGAAATAATGGTCACTGGGAGAAAATTCCAATTCGAAGAGGCAAAAGACATGGCTCTTGTACATGATGTGTATGACAGTATGAGTTTGGAAGAGTTCCGCCAAGATGTCCTGGATTATGCGAGTCAGTTCTCCTTGCCATTTGCTGCAGCAAAGGCGATTGGAAATATCAAGAGAAGCGTGCAGAGCGGTCTTGAAATACCATTAGAATATCATCTTGCATTAGAACGTGAGTTACAATCTGACCTCTTCCAATCAGATGATGCGAAAGCAGGTATAGCGGCGTATGTGGACAAGAAAACTCCCAAATTTACTGGACAATAGTTTCTTTCCGTGTTTGATATCCGAAATTTGCTGGTAAAAGCCTGAACTTGAAATACGACCTAGCGGTCATCGAGGCCATGAGCAAGACTGAAATCGTCGAGGGCTACTCTCCAAACTTCGAAGGCTGGGTTCAAGAGTTCCATGAATGGCAAAATAGAATTGGATTCGATCCTGCTTGGCTTGGAGATTATCGATTTGAAATTAGATTCGATTGGATTTCCGCTGGAGACAGTATCGAATTTGGAGATTTTGAGGGAATGCCGAAGTGGAGTCGCAGGATGCAGATACCCCAGCAAAACATCCGAGATGCTATCATCTCAATGATTAGCGTCCAGGGAGACACAGAGTTTGCCTCCGTGGAACAGCAAAATCATCTTCTTGCCACTGCGCCGACTGAGTATGATCGAAAATCTGCTCTGAGAATAATGTGTGAGGAGCAGCGTCATGGTTGGCAGATGGCCTATCTTCTCTGCACCTACTTCGGTGAACAGGGAGTTCGTGAGGCGGCCAAATTACTGGAAAGAAATGCACAGGACGGAACAAGGCTTCTGGGTTCATTCAATGCTCCAATCGATCACTGGCTCGACTTCTTCTGTTTTACCCATTTCATTGATCGAGATGGGAAGTATCAACTGAAGATGCTGTCCACCAGCTCTTTCCAACCCCTAGCAGCATCAATGGGCCCGATGCTTAAGGAAGAGTCCTTTCACCTCGGAACAGGAGCGAATGGTCTCAGAAGAATAGTCAAGGCAGGCGTTATCCCGACTACATTCCTTCAGAAATATATCAACAAGTGGGTCAGCACAGGTCTCGACCTCTTCGGCACTGATGAGTCTACTTCGGCGCAATGGGCGTATGTATACGGAGTAAAGGGCAGGTACGATGAGCGAGAATCTGATGAGGATGCGGATAGAGACCATCTGAATGAAGCCAGCCGTGGGCTGTACTTTGACGAAATCAGATCTGAGATGGCTCGCATAAGTAAAGGCCGACCAGAGGGAGATCCGGAGCTTTACCTCCCCTCGGATAAATTCAACCGTGGGATTGGGAAGTATTCTGGAAAATTATACACTGTAATGGGCGAAGATTTCGAAGGCAGTGAGGAAGAATACGCCGAATATCTTGCAGGAGTCCTGCCATCTGACGAAGATGAGCGGAAGCTGGTGGAAGAATACATGGCTCCTGGCGTAGAGTGGATACAGTACCGAGAGTCGAAGGAGTAACTCTCTCTTCCAGAAGGTGATTAATTATGCAAACTCATGCTCTCCTAAATGTTGACAGGAACCTACTCTTGCCTTTCTTCGAAAGGGTTCCAGAACTCTTTGATAGACATCACAACGATCCACAGTCAAATCCAGAAATGTACGAAGAGCTCCTGTACAGGATTCACAGGCCGCTCTCGGGCGACATGCTCGATATGATCGATGATTGGATGGGGCTTGAACCCAGAAGGTTGAATCAGGATCAGGATTTGATGCTGAGACTCTTTCTTTTAGCAATCAAATATCCCGACACCCTGCTGTTGGAGAGTCTAGATGACATAATCACAGAAGACGTTCGAAGGATATCGGCATACCTGCATTTCACCAGCCACACATACACGATATGGGACCAGGACACGCGGAAGGGACTGAAGCTACTAGGCTTCGATATCCCAGATACCCAGAAAGCTGACCCATTCATCTATGGGGCATATGTTGGAACCATCGAGCTGATCAAGGATTTAGCACCCTTCACATGCTTCCTTGAGCATGATGTGCCTCGCCAACGTCTGTTTCAGGCGGCCATAGCACAGTATGGCCGAGAAGCCTGAAGTCCTAGCCATGGTGTTGCAAGCACATGGATGACAGCCCGATACGCGTAGTCGGAGTAATTGGCGCGGGCACAATGGGGGCTGGAATTGCTCAGGTGTGTTCCCAGATAGGCTGGGAAGTACGACTTCACGATGCACTGCCAGGGGGAGTTGAAGCAGGCATACTTCGTATTGAAGAATTCTGGTCAAAGGGCATTCAAAAAGGAAAAACTGATGCAAATATGGTTGAAAAATGGAGGATGAATATTATTCCATCTAGCCTTGAAGAGGCCGTCATGAGAAGTGATTTGGTTATTGAAGCGGTTCCGGAGAGGATGGATCTGAAAAGCGATATTTTCGGATCTCTTGATCGTTTGGCTAGGGAGGACGCCATTCTTGCGACTAACACCTCTAGCCTGAGTGTGAAAGAAATCTCAAAATCGACTCAGAAACCTGAGAGGGTTGTTGGGATGCACTTTTTCAACCCTGTACCCCTAATGCCGCTTGTAGAAATCATACGCCATGATGGAATCTCCAAGAGGGCGGTGGATATTGCAAAATTTGCAGCGGATAAGATGGGTAAATCTTCAATCGTAGTGAACGACGTTCCTGGTTTTGCGACTAGTCGTCTTGGGGTTGTGCTTGGAAATGAGGCGATTAGAATGCTTGCAGAAGGTGTTGCTTCTGCATCAGATATTGATACAGCCATGAAGCTAGGATATCGTCATCCGATGGGTCCGTTAGAGCTATCAGATCTTGTTGGGCTTGATGTTCGAAGGGATATTCTAAACGGTTTGGCAGAATCTTTCAAAGACGACTCGTATCGCCCCCATCCTCTGCTGAATCGACTCGTTGACGCAGGAGACCTTGGGAAGAAAACTGGACGAGGCATATACGAATGGGATACGGGCGAGAAGAGAGACAGAGACGATCTTGGTACGTGATTCTAATGACTTTGGAAGGGATGACGGTTCTAGTGACTGGGGGAGCAGGCGGTATAGGTCAAGCGATATGCCGACACCTCGCAAAGCAGGGGAGCAGGGTAATCGTCCATTATCACACATCGAAAGCCGAAGCTGAAAATCTGGCTGGAGAAATAGATGGAATTGCTATCCATGCAGACCTCAGAAAAAAGGATGAGGTTGACAAAATGTTCATTCGAATCGAAGAGGAAATAGGATTGTTGCAATGCTGTGTCGCCAACGCGGGAGTGTACCCTCCTGAACCTATGCCCATATGGGAAATCTCTGAGGATCGATGGAATTCTACACTCGAGTCCAATCTCGGAGTTACCGTATTAACGGCACAGGGCTTTCTCAGGGGTGCGATAACTAGTGGCAAAGGCAGTCTTGTGTTAATCGGGTCTACAGCGGGGGTTCATGGGGAAAGGGGGCACTCAGATTATGCAACTGCGAAGGGCGCAATTACGAGTGGCCTTCTCCGAACCCTCAAAAACGATGTTTCAGGAACTTCGATCAGAGTAAATGCAGTAGCTCCGGGTTGGACCCTCACAGATTCTAAAATCGAATCGGGCATTGATAGGGAGATTGCCAGCAGTGCAATGCGGACAATGTCGATGAAGAAGCTTGCATCTCCTGAAGATGTTGCTGGGGCAGTGGCATTTCTCCTTTCAGATGTGGCTAGCGGTCACATCTCTGGACAGGTGATTGAGGTTTCAGGGGGAATGGAAGGAAGAGTGATACCCGGGCCTGGTGAATGAAATGGCCGCCCTTTGGATTGAGTTAATTGGACTGTTCGCAGGTATACTTGGAGTTATTGCATGGATACCACAGATCAAAGAAGTCTGGGTTTTGAAAAGACATGAAGGGATCTCGATACCAACTTTTGTTCTGGTGGCAACAGCGTTAGTTGCTTGGCTAATCTATGGTATTCTAGTTGAGTCTCCCTCGATTATTCTGGCTAATTTGGCAGCATTGTCGTGCATTTCCAGCATAATAGTTGGCGTCTTGCGATTAAGACATCTTCAGACATGATCATTGGTTGAAATCTGGGTCTCGTTTCTCAAGGAACGACCTTACTCCCTCCTTGAACTCTGGAGTCAGTGCGGAGGCAACCATCAACTGACGCTCAAATTCGAGTTGTGTTTCGAAGAAAGTTGTTGAAGAAGCGTCAAGAAGTTGCTTGGTGCCCCTCCTGCTGCTTTCAGACCATGAGCCCCATCTATCAGCAACTTGTATCGATCTTTGAATGAGTTCGTCCTCATTGACAACCTCATCCACAGCGCCTTTCTCTTGTGCTGTCTGACCGTCCCATACCGAGTTCTCGAAGAAGAATTTCCTTGCCGTTTGTTGCCCTACTAATCTTGGAAGGAGCCAGGTCGTGCCCCCGTCCGGAGATAGCCCGAGTCTGAAAAACGAGGCGGCGAGTTTCGCATTTGGTACGCATATCCTGTAATCCATGCTGAGTGCTAATCCTAGGCCACCTCCTGCTACAGCGCCGTTAATCGCTCCTATGAATGCCGTAGAAGATCTCCTTATGCGAAGGAGTAGAGGGTGTAGATGCCCCGTCATAGCCTCGACCATATCTCCAATCGAACCATCGTCAATCGCTTCATCGAACTTATCTACTGGTCCACCCGCAGAGAAAAACCTCCCTGTTCCCGTGAGTATCACTGAATCAGTGCTTTCGTCTTGGATTAGGCCGTCTATTGTATCGATTAGATGTTCTATTGTACCAGAAGAAAATGTATCCTTCGATGCAGACTCAGAGAAGGTAACTAGAGCAGTTCTTTGGCTCGGGCGATCTACTGAGAGGACCATGGTGGGGCACAGAAGGCAACACGTATGAACTCCATGAATGTGATAAGTGACTGTCGGGTGTGGACCCATTATGCACAGAGACATGTTGTACATTGGAGGATCGTGGACTGAATCCCAGGGAGAAGGCCGGATATCCGTGGAGAATCCAGCAACGGGAGATATTATTGGAAGTGTTCCTGAGGGTACTTTAGAGGATGCAGATACAGCCGTATTGGCTGCCAGAGAGGCTTTTGAAGGGTGGTCTAATTCTCCAATAGAAGAAAGAATCAGGGTGTTGAATTCCCTCTCAGAATCTTTCAAAACTCGTACCAATGAACTGGCTGAACTCATAACAAAGGAAGTTGGCACGCCCATTGAATATTCGAAAATGGCAATGGTCGGCACTCCCCGTGTTGTTACACGGTCATATGCAAAATTGCTTGAGTCGTACAAATGGGAGGAGGAAATACGAAATTCAACGATAGTCAGAGAGCCTGTCGGGGTCTGTGCATTCATCACTCCGTGGAATTTCCCATTGCACCAAATAATTGGCAAGGTTGCTCCGGCTATTGCGGCAGGATGCACAATGGTCCTAAAACCATCAAAAGAAGCCCCACTTAATGCATTCATACTCGCTGAGATGCTCGACGAGATAGGTCTTCCGAAGGGTGTCTTCAACCTTGTAAGCGGGTATGGGTCTACGGTTGGGTCGCATCTTGCATCTCATCCAGAAGTAGACATGGTCTCATTTACGGGATCTACGGCTGCTGGAGTGAGAGTTTCTCAAGCAGCGGCTGAGAGTGTCAAACGTGTTACCCTTGAACTTGGAGGAAAGAGCGCAAATGTCGTCCTAGAAGATGGAAACGGGATCAGAGCAGCGAAGAACGCGATCGGTGCATGCTTTGCAAACTCTGGACAGACATGCTCCGCACTAACTCGACTTATCGTTCCAGAATCGATCTTGAAAGATATCATTCCAGTCATATCTGAGCGAGTTGACGGGTATAAGCCGGGGGATCCCATGGATCCTAAAACGAAATGCGGTCCGATGGTATCGGCGAATCAACAAGAGAGTGTACTTGGCTACATACGAAGCGGTATCGAAGAGGGTGCTATTCTGGTAGCTGGTGGGTCGGATCTGATCGAGGGTCTCGAATCCGGGTATTTCGTCAGACCTACTGCATTCATGAATGTTGAACCAAACATGAAAATCTGGAAAGAGGAGATTTTTGGACCAGTGCTTTGTATTGCATCCTATTCATCAGAGGATGAGGCTCTTTCCCTAGCGAATGACTCAGAGTATGGGCTATCAGGAGGGGTTTGGTCAGAGGATACCGATCGTGCTATCGCATTCGCCAAGAGGATGCGAACTGGTCAAGTCAGTGTGAATGGTGGTCCCTTCAATATCAGTGCGCCCTTCGGAGGTTACAAAAAATCGGGTAATGGTCGAGAGCTTGGGATCCATGGTTTTGAGGAGTTCTTGGAAATCAAATCAATCCAGAAGCCGATCAAGTGATTGCTATGAATGTGATGTTGCGTCACTTTGAGATGCAATAAGGACAATGCTCTCCAACTATGTAGTCGGGGGATTGCTGCTGGTCTTGTGATAATGGTTCTCGGCATTTGAAACACATTTCGACTTTGGACTCACGGAGATTGTGGTCGACGGCGACTCTCTGATCAAAGACGAAGCAATCACCATTCCAATGCAATTCACCGTATTCTTGAAGATATGCGAGAATCCCCCCATCCAATTGGCGCACGTCCTCAAACCCAGCATTCAGCATAACGGCTGAAGCCTTCTCACATCGGATTCCACCCGTGCAATACATCACGAAGGTCTTCGATTTATACTCCTCTGGCAATGTTTCTATGGCTTCGGGGAAGTTTCTGAAAGACTGGATATCCAGATCTATGGCGCCTTCAAATGAGCCTATACGGGTCTCGTAATCATTTCTAGTGTCTAAGATCACAATGTCTTCGTCATCATCCAGCATACGCTTGAACTCGGTTGGAGATATGTGCGGACCCGTGAAATCAGAGGGCCTGATATCATCCAATCCCAGTGATATGATCTCCCTCTTCCGTTTGACCAGCATCCTCCTGAATGGTTGATAATCGGTATAGCTTGTTTTCAGATCTATCCCTATGAATCGCTCATCCAATTCCAGGTACTGAAGAAAGGCGTCGACTGAGGGCTGGGTGCCTGCGAGGTAGAAATTAATTCCATTTTGACTGAGAAGTATGGAGCCTTTGAGATTAAGCTTCAAGCACTGTTCGAGCATTGGGTCTCGGATATTGTTCCTATCTGGGAGATCGACGAATCGATATCCTGCAATGTTCACGATCGTATCCAAGAGTAAAACCTCGATTCATCATCAAGCGAATGCTTTCTTCATACTCGGCGAGTCGAAACTCAGTTATCGTCTAATCGACGTATTCGATATTCTGGGTAGCGCACCATGCGGGCGCGCTTACTGGATTACATCTACTAGGCGTCCCCCCTGGTATCTCGACCCAATACTCGATTGATTCGACTTTTGCGGGATAATCCGTAGAAATGCTGTGTGCCCCAGAGGATAACGCTGCTTCCAGCCTGAATGTGTCGTTGTTATCAGCCTCTTCTCCGCCACTATCTGCTCTCGTACGCACGATATACCCCTCAGCAACCAATTGCTCGATCTCATCTCCATCGTCGATTGGATCAGTCATTGAGAATATCGCATGTGCCTGAGAAGGGGAGTCGTCTTGAGAGGTGAACATAGGAAACATACTACCCATCGGAAAGTGATCCTGAAGGTAGATTTCCCTCATGCCACCAGTGGCAAGCAATACGAAGATAGCTTTGCCGCGACTATCCTCCAGCAAAGGCCAGCCCTCGTTGGCCAGGGCGTCACTGAGCAATGGATAATCTCCCAGGATATCTGCTGGAGTTATTGTCTTATTTCGAGGCCAGAATTGTGCTATCTCCGACTCTATCTCATCCAATATTCCAGACATTTGCACTGTTGTTGTTATCCCCATGCTCTGTTCTGGCCAGTCTTTCGGTTCTATCCAAATGAAAGCTGTATGGTGATTCGGATTGGCATTGGACCATTTGAGAAGCGTATTCATACAGTTTTCAAAAGTAGGGCAAGTGGTCCCAGAATCGTACTGGTTGTGATATACCCGGAGGCCGTTTCTAATATCCCACCACACATCAATCTCAAACTGTCTTACCCCTAGCTGGGAAGCCTGAACATCGAGCTCCTCGTGAGTGTACATGTATTCCCGGGTGGGAGATACAAGTGGCTCGACGTGATACGAATTGTGAGTGCCTTTCATCTGTATGTGATTAATTCGCAATGGCCCTTCTGAATCTTGGTTTTCGGAAAAATCCGATCTGCTCCCTGAGTTATCGAGGCAACCGGAAAAGGGGGTTAACAGCATCATAAGAGTGATTGTTGCAACTCGCAGGCTTGCCCTGAATGTCATTGAATCAGTCTCTGGATCTCCGATGAAATTCATCTTCTGCTTTCCTCTATTGCCTTTCTCAGTATGAATTCGATATGGGCGTTAATTGATCTCATATCGTCCTTGGCCCAAACCTTGAGTTTTTCATGTAATAAGGGGTCTAGCCTAAGTAAGATTTTCTTTTTGTCCAAGAAACCCCCCCATACCTCTCAATATCAGTTTTGACAGGGCCAATCATTGATACAATGTGCCAGTGTTGACCACCGGTGTCGTATCCGTCTCAGAGCAGAGAACCACGAGTAGATTGCTCACCATCGTAGCTTTCTTATCCTCATCGAGCTCGATGATACCTTTCGTGCTGAGTTGCTCTAGGGCCAACTCGACCATACCAACAGCCCCGTCCACTATCTCGCGGCGTGCAGCGACGACCGCGGCAGCCTGCTGGCGTCGCAGCATGGCCTGGGCAATCTCGGTCGAGTATGCGAGGTAGCTTATCCTGGCCTCTAAGACCTCTATTCCAGCTCGAGCAAGCCTTGCCTCGACAGATATCAGTAGTTCCTCTGCCACAGCATCTTGGTGGCTTGAAAGAGTGATTCCCCCGATATCTTTCTCTTCGATGGCATCGTAGGGGTACTTTGTAGCCATTTCACGAACAGCGGCCTCACTCTGAATCTGTACGTAGTGATCGTAATTCTCTACCTCGAAAAGGGCCTCAGCGGCGTCGAAGACTCTCCACACGACGACTGCTGCTATATCTATTGGATTTGCATTGACATCATTCACTTTGAGTTTATTTGACTCAAAATTGTTTATCCTTAGAGAGATCTTCGTCTTCTGGTATAGCGGGTTGAGAAAGAACTGGAAGCCCTCATTCTTCAATGTGGCTGAGTATTTTCCGAAGAACTGTGCTACCACTGCTTCGTTAGGATTGACGATAGCGTAGCTGTTGAACATTAAGAACCACAAAGGTACTGTGATTATTTGCACAGGTATGAACAGCGGGGATATTAGAGGCATAGCAAGATTAGCAATACCAAGTGCGAGATGCATAAACAAACCCAAAAATCCGTTTATCGAGTTAGCATCGATGTCACGATAAGTTGGTTCATTCTTGCTTAGTTTGATTGAGTCGGGCTTCTCCGCCATAGCGGTTGGTCCGAGTGTAGAGCATATAATGATATCATAAAAGTATCAATTATATATCTAAATGATATGGTTAATGTCAGATTCTTGGTTCCAAAGCAACCATAATGTTAGTTTGCGAAAGAATGAGGTGTTATCCCGATTTGGAGGTTTTATGGAGCTAATTCTAGATTCTGCAGTGATTAAAGAAGTCGAGGAAATTGCGTCTTGGGGCGTTCTTGATGGCGTTACAACAAATCCGACGTTAATCAGGAGGTCGGGCGGTGATTTCGAAGAGACGATTCGTTCCATAGCAATGATATGTTCGGGGCCGATCAGTGCAGAGGTTACGGGGATGTCATCTTCAGAGATGGTGAAAGAAGGCCTCGATCTTAAATCGAAATTGCCTGAAAATGTGATCATAAAAATACCCTGCACCCCCGCTGGGCTTTCGGCTACAAGGTCTCTTGCAGATCGAGGCATAGGTGTGAACGTCACACTCGTTTTTTCAGTCGCTCAGGCTTTGCTCGCTTCTAAAGCAGGTGCTTCCTATGTTTCCCCCTTCTTGGGAAGGCTCGATGACAATGGCGGAGATGGGTTGAGTCTGATCAAGGATATCTCAGAAACATGGAAAAATCAAGGCATAACAGGGTGTAAAATTCTCGCAGCTTCGATACGATCTGTCCATCATGTCGAGATGTGTGCAAAAATCGGCGCCCATGCGGCGACTATTCCATATGGCATATTCACCAAATTGGTCGAGCATGATTTAACGAACACAGGTCTCGAGAAATTCTTGGAAGATTGGGAAGCTGTGAGATCAGAAGGGAGAGCCTGACTATTCCACTCCGATAGAATGTAGTGAGTTGAAGATGGACGCTCTAAAATCACCTTCCGTTTGATCATTTTTTATTGTTAAATCGGCGAGTTGCATCACCATCTCAAGCCCCCAGCCCCATTCTCTAGCTTCTCTTTCATCGAAATTGCCGTCATCTGACCTCAATCTGGAATTGATTCTCTCTCTCCTATCTGATTCGGGTGCCTCGACTGCGATCACAATCATTCTTGGTTGAGATGACTGTAAACGTTCTAATTCCTCGATTTGCCTGAGACCATCTATTACTACGTGATTGTGTTCCACAGCCGCTTCGATGTCATGGAGTAGGCGTTCCATCACTATCGCCGGACCGAACTGGTCTCTCATGTCCTGGGCAACGTACCCGATGTTCGAAGGAGTTGGTTCGAGGTTCCTAGAAGCGACTTCAGAACGGACTACGTCTCCTAGTGAAAGAATCTTCCACCCCATTTCTTCCAATATATGGCCGACAGCAGCCTTTCCAGATCCAGGCGGGCCTGACAATACGATGATCCTGTTTTCCGACATGGGATGCGATTCGATAAGTCGTTATTGAGCATCGCGCTGATTAACGACCTACCCATTCTGGTTCCTTTTTCGAAAGAAATGCGTCAACTCCTATCGAAGCATCTTCAGTGTCAAAGAGTGCTACAAACTCAGAACGCTCGGTCAGGATACCTTGGGACAATGGGAGGTCCAATGCAGCCCTTATCGCTCGTTTTGCTACTTTTACCGTGTAGGGGGACTTAGAAGCGATTTTGCGTGCGATTTCTAGTGTTGAGTCCCGTAGATCTTCTGGCGATACGACCTTGTTGACCAAGCCAATCTCCAATGCTCTATCTGCTGAAACCATATCCCCGGTGAGTATCATCTCAATGGAGGTCCCGTATCCCACAAGACTGGTCAATCGCTGTGTTCCACCGCCTCCTGGGATGAGTCCTAGATTAATCTCTGGCTGACCAAATTTTGCTCGAGTCGATGCGATTCTCATGTCGCATGAAAGGGCTAGTTCGGTTCCACCTCCGAGTGCAAAACCGTCGACCATTGCGATCGTTGGTTTTGAGAGATTCCAGATACTCTCCCAAGCATTTCTTTCAAAAAAGGGTCGGACATCTTCAGAACTTTGACCGGAGAACTCAGTTATATCCGCTCCTGCTGCAAATGCAACGGGCTTAGGGCGGTCTGCATTCTTTTCAGGTTGAGTCCCTGCGATTAAAATCACTCTAGTCGAATCATCGGATTCAGCGCGCTCACAGAGGCCTATGAGCTCCTCGTGCATGTCACGATTGAGCGCATTTAGCCGATTAGGGCGATTGAGCGACCATATCTCGATGTATCCCCCCTCTGGATATGATGGAGTATCAATCCTGTCTACAGTCACGAGGTGTCCGGTCATACCTCTACGTGACGTTACTTGCTGTTCAACCTCACCTCTCTAGTTGACTCACATGGAGGGCGGCGGTGGCGGTGGCATATCCGGTGGCCGAGGTGGCATATTGGAATCTGAGTTTGGGTCCTTATTTTCAGCATCCTGATCTATTGTTTCTTCATCCTTGGTTGTCCTTGATGAATTGAAAGCAATTCTCCCAGTTATCTTAAGGATCCTTCCATCATCTATCCTGACAAGGCTTGAGGCGCTCGCCCCATCTTGTCGTTTGCCCCTCTTGTATTCGAGAATCTGTAGCCCGTGTTGGGTGCCCTCAATCAATTCATACAGTCCTTCACCATCTTCAGTACTAGCCCATTCACGTAATCGCTTATTCCGCATGGATGCCAACGACTTACGACGTTCGCGTGCGATTCTTTCTCTAATTTCTGTGCGACGTTCACGCCGATTTTCAACGAATTGTTCAACTTCATCTTCAAATTCCATCTCGGCATCACTCGAAACAGCATATTTCTCGGCAACCTTTACTGAGTCTTTCGTTGATTCTGGATTTGTATTGTTGACTTCTGGTGCATCCTCTTGAGGGATCGTGGCTGCGGGTGGTTGAGGAGCCTGTGGCTTAGGTGAATCGCTCTTGGTTTCGACGGCGCTTGATACAGGTGCAGCTTTGATTGGTGCAATTGGTGCAATAATCTTCGGAGCGGGTCTTCCTGTGAACATGAGTATCGAGAGCAGGGCTAGCAAGGTAGTGGCTCCTGCTAAACGAGCAATTGGAGTCACCGCCCCTTGTAGAATCAAAAAAGCGGGTGTTCCCAATAGAAACATCGACCAGACGATGAGCCTCGAGACTGACGCCATATGGTGGTCGGTTGGTGTTGCCTGACTTCACATTGACGGAAAGTTGAGTTTCTCAACCATCATCTTCAGAGCCATTGTCCTATGAGACAAAGCGGTCTTTTCTAACAAGGTCATTTCGGAGAATGTCCTGCCATCGCCTCCTTCTGGAATGAATATTGGATCGTATCCAAAACCAGAATCCCCCCTTGATTCTAATGATATTCTTCCCTTACAGTGCCCTTGTACTGAGTGAATCCTTTCTCCATCCCAGAATGAAATTGATGATATATATCGTGCTGATTTATCTCTACTTTCTTCGAGCAACTTTACTATTCCATCAATGCCGACTGTGGAGTGAACGTACGAGGAATAGACTCCAGGGAATCCTCCCAGTGCATCGACGAATAGCCCAGAATCCTCCACCATAAGCCAGTTACCATTAAGCTCATGTTCTACCGAATCTAATACTTGCAATATTTTCGAATGTGCGACATAGGCGCTATTTTCCCCTTGTGGCTCTACTACGGAGATATTAGAAAAAGAATCTTTCAGGGGTCTTATTTTGATTTGTAGTTCAGACATGGCTTGGGAGGCTTCGTCCAACTTATGTTCATTTCCGGTATGAAAGAATATGAGTTCTGGTTTTTTCCTAAGCATGGTATCTCACCCTCCCCCGAATGGCCTCAAATCTATGTACGACTTCACGTGCGTCGAAATTATCCGATTTTGAATTGTCGAGATAGCCCTCCAGAACTCTTTCCATAGATTTTGACCTATCTACATGATGCGCGGAAAGACATTCGTGAAGAGAATGCAGGTCGAGGCCGAAATGTTCCATCTCGGCCACTAGGCGGCCAAGACCATAATCGATCAAAATCACGTCATCATCACACCATATGGCATTCATTGTGGTTACGTCACCATGCGATATGCCACTTGAATGGATTTCTCGGATGGCCTGGCCGAGTTTATACTCGACTTCATCATCAGAGTCCTCTTTGAGAATTTGAGCAAGACTCCGTCCCCCTATCTTACTCATCATTATCCATCCCTCTACTGGGTCGATTCCAAATAAAATCGGAGATTTGATTCCATTTTCACAGAGACGGACAAGAATTCTAGCTTCGGCGAATATCCTTTGCCGTGAAAGATTCCGTTCAAGAACAGGGTGTCGGTATCCCCTTGGAATTCTTCGCTTTAGTACAGCATCTCTTCCGATCCACGTGCCTGAAATTACTTCAGCTTCAGCGCCCAGATGAATAGTTTCTAGGGAAATCCATGGCAGCCACCCATCCCCGGCCATGTGGGTTCCACATTAGATGGCTTGAAAGGTATTGCAGTCAGAAGGAGTTCTGTCGAGATGGTCCTGAAACTGCCTCCGTTGCCCCAAAGAAACGATCTGGTTCATCCTCTATCGGAGGATATTGATGAGTTGGACAATGAGGCAAATAGGCTCATGGAACGCATAGGGCAAAAAATGAGATGGAGTCTTGACGCTTGTCGAACAATCGCGCCGTTAACACTGAAAATCAATCGCCTGAAGAAAGAGAAGGATGTGATTTTGATAGCACATACATATCAAACTCCCGACATCGTCTATGGGGTTGCAGATGCTGTTGGAGATAGTTACACACTCTCGAAAATAGCCAGAGATGCTCCTCAATCAGTCATATTATTCTCTAGTGTACGATTCATGGCGGAGACAGCTAAAATCCTCAGTCCTGATAAGACGGTTCTCCACCCATCTCCAGAAGCTGGTTGTTCGCTATCAGAAGGAATCGATGCAGATGATGTTCGCAAACTTAGAGCACTACATCCAGGCGTACCCGTGGCTTGCTACATCAATACAACTGCGGCTGTAAAGGCTGAGTGTGATGTTTGTGTAACCAGCAGCAATTACCTTTCAATCGCAGAAAATCTTCCTGGTGATGAGTTAATTTTCGTTCCCGACAGGCTCATGGGCCAACATCTGAGGACGTATCTTGAGGGGAAGAAGACCGTGTATCTGCATGAGGCGGATTGCGAGGTTCATGCAGCATTCAACACGAATAGCATACAGCGTCAGAGAAGAGAAGCGCGGAAGAGGGGTATTGAATTGCGAGTGCTGGCCCATCCAGAATGTGATGCCGACGTGCTGGCTGCAAGTGATTTTGTTGGGAGTTCGGAAAGGATACTCATTGAAGCAAAGCGAATTGCATCTGAAGAAGAGGCTGCAGTGATGATGATTACTGAATGCGGTACAGCAGAGCGGGCTATAGCTGAATCAGAAAAGCCGATTGAACTGATGGGTACTTGTTCAATGTGTAGACATATGAAAAAAACTCATTTAGAAGACATCCTTCAAGCGATTGAATCTCCGAGGGGGGATCAAATCGTTGAGATTGGAGACGATGTGATAGGTAGAGCTCGAGACTGTCTCAATCAAATGTTCGAACTTGCTGAATCTTGAGGAAGTTGCTCTCTGATGCCGCTTGGACGGTCCAGACCATCAGAAGTGGGGCGAGTATCACTACTGCAGCTTGGAGAAGTATAGATGAATATGGCTCAAATGGATCTTCTAAATTGTATACTTCGAGTATAGTGGTCCCATCTTCGTCGGTGACAAGCCATGCGGCTCCGATAGAGACAATTCTTGGATCTTCGTGAAGTGCCTCTGAACCACTTGTAAGTGAAACTGAAATCTTTTCACTCCTATCGTAGAGATAAACGTCATTTAAGTTGCTATTAGTATCCTGATTATTCGGATTGAAGGCTGTGATTTGGGTGAAAACTATCCTATCAGTTGTCAGATGTGGGCTCCATGCATCCCAAGCTGGTTCAGATATGATGACAGAATTTCCAACTACTCTGTCGACGAGGACAACGCGTCGTATCTGACCGACATCCACGACTGCTGCAATGGATGTTCCATCCACTGATATCTCGGTGATTGTCCCATTAGCTGGGTCGACAAAGATTTCTGCATCTATTAGTCCAGATTCTGTTTCATCGCTGGCAGAGGCATTAACGAAGATGTTCTGTCTCGTCTCAGATGATACTGAGAATATGCCTAACTTTGGGCCCTCGGTTCCATTAATTGCCCATATTACTGTATCACCATGTGCGGCAAGTGCAGTTGCGCCAGCCGTATCCGGTATTTTCGCAAGTTCTAATCCTGAGGGGTACATAATCGATATTCCCTCGTCGTTCAATATAGCTGCATAAGAAGTTCCATCCACAGTTGTACCGATTGCAAGCTCTTGTATTCTAATTTCCACATCGTTCCTATATTGTGGTGAAATCGTGCCGAAGGAAGTATCGATTACGAACCAGTCGAATCTGAAACCTGCATAAATTGCCATTTTATCTTGGGATATTTCGACAGAAGGAGTCATTGCCCATGGAGCACCTCCAACCATGAATGAATCAGTTGTGCTTAGGTTCCACGCTGTGATCGTGGGTGCCTCATCTGGTGTTTCATTCACTGCAATCATCCATTCACCCTCTCCTGTTGCCTCTGATGGGAATTCGACGCCCTCCAAGGGGAATGATTGGTGTGTGGCGTCATAGACGAGTATGGTCGTCGTCAGGAAGAGGACAGCGACTATGGCAGCCGATGTCTGCTTCCTGGAAGCCTGCCTGTAGGGTCTCAAGGTTCTTGAGATAATTCTTCTTGCCTTCTTCAAAGCTAATTTCGGATTATCTATCAATAGTGCAAATCGTCTTCCTATCAACCGTTCATCAAAGGCTCCCCAGACGCCTTTTCTGGTTTTATCTGCGAGGGCTACTGCGAGATGTGCAATTATAATTCCCCCGAGTATATCTGCAATCCAATGGATACCGAGGTACACGATCGTAAAGCTAGTTAGTAGTATGAATACGCCCAGTAGTTTCGTAAATCTGTTCCACCTCCCATCATTATCCCATCTGATAAAGGCCAGCCAGATGGCAACAGGCATTCCAACATGGAGGCTTGGCATCCCATTGGTAAACGGATCAATGCCTGCGAACCAGTTCCTAATCTCGGGGGTTAGGTCGTAGGCTAATGTTTCCATACCGGGTATTACGTCCCCTGTGACTCGCACGTTCAGGAAGAGATAGAATGGAACGGCTAATATGTAGACATAGAAAATTGTCAGCGACACCCTATCTGCCATGTATCTGTCATCAGCGTAAATCGGATAAATGAAAGATGAGAATATTGCAGTCATATATCCCATTACATAGAAGTGGGTAAGTCCTACTGTAAGAAATTCGGACTGAAAGGCATCTTGGACCCAGAGAACAACATCTCCCTCGATAGCATAGATGTACGGTGTGATTTCGATTCTCGTGCTAGCCATAAGAGCCCGGTCTATTTGGTCAAGCGGGTCTTTCCAAAGATACACGGAGAAGACGATGACCATGTGAAACCAATATCTTCGGAACATGTCCACGTAAGCACTCCAGGAATGACGGATGAATCTCGGTCTAAGGAACGGCATCAATGCGATGCTACAGAGTATTGCTGCAGTGACCCAAGTGAGATAGATGCCCGTCTGTGCCATGTTACGAGCCTATGTGCCCGTGTCCACATCATGAATGGAACCCCTGTGAGGAGGTTTTAGCGAATATTGACGGGTGTTCTCTCTGTTGCTTCGACGACTTGCATGACTTTGTCGACTACATCGACGAATGATCTTGCTGTTGGCCCCTCGGGATCTGCGATAATTCGGTGTACTCCATCATCACCACCCCTGACGACTCCTGGATCAAAAGGAATCTTGCCCAAGAAGGGGACTTCCAAATCCTTAGCCGCTTTCTCCCCTCCACCGGATTTGAAAACATCCAGAACGGTTTCCCATCTCCCGTTTTCATCAGTTTCTAACTCCAACGTTAAACCACCTGGTGCGTCTATTGACACAGATGATCTAGCCGGTGCAGATCCTGTCAACGTATACCCGCTCATATTTTCTACGACCCCTATTACTGGAAGGGAGACTGTCTTGGCGAAATTGATCGACTTTCGACTATCGAGTAAAGCAACTTCCTGAGGTGTCGTTACAATGACTACTCCATCTATTCCTGGAAGATTCTGTGAGACAGTGAGTGGTTCGTCACTGGTCCCTGGGGGGAAATCGATGATGAGCGCATCCAATTTGCCCCATGCTACGTCTCCAATGAATTGCTGAATAGCACCGAGTTTGATCGGTCCCCTCCATATGACTGGCTTGTCAGGATCCTCGATGAGGAATGCCATTGAGATGACTTTGATTCCTTCGGGGCCAATCGCTGGGAATATCTGGCCCTCCTCGACATGTAGCTCGGCTTCTTCAAGTGCCAGCATCTTGGGAATGTTTGGACCTGTTATATCGATATCCATGATTCCAACTGACATTCCTCTCCGTGCGAGAGTGAGTGCTAAGCCTACAGAAACGGTAGATTTTCCTACGCCGCCTTTTCCTGAGAGAACCATTATCTTGTGTTTTATCGACTTATCCATCTCTTCCATTCGCATCTTCCGACGCATCTGAGCGTATGCCTGCTCCATCTGTGCAGCCTGTTCATTTGTGGCAGCAGTCTTCTCATTATCCTGAGGTTTACCTCCAGCGTGGTGCGAAACGGGACCCTCTGCCATGCTGCCCCTAGTAGACACCGATACTTCAAATTGAGTCTGCCTGTGTATGGGTAATCTATACGTGATATTCAAGTATCTTATTTCCTGTATATGAGGATATGAAGTTACTTTTCGTCTGCGTGGGGAATACATGCAGGAGTCAGATGGCTGAATCAATCGCAAGATATCATGGTCATGAGGCGTATTCGGGAGGCACGGAACCTGGGAATAGCGTATCTGAAAATGCAATAGAGGCTCTTGTTGAACGAGGGTACTCTACGGAAGGTCTTATCCCAAAATCCATTGATCTCGTTTATCCAGGAGATTATGATATGATAATCAGCATGGGATGTGGTGTTTCATGTCCAAACATACCTATCAACGAAGACTGGGAGTTGGAAGATCCGGTTGGTCGGGACCTGGAAGTCTTCAGGAGTACCCGAGACGAAATTTTTCTCCGAATCTCGAAGATGGCCAAAGACCTCTCAACCGACGCATAGAAAAGGCAAGTTCCGGACACTCGACTCACTGCGAGCGTAGTGTAGTGGTTATCACCCCACGTTGCCAACGTGGGAACCCGGGTTCAAATCCCGGCGCTCGCACCATCTATTCGATCGATTCATCGGAGATGAAAACTCTGATTATCGCCCCGATTGCACCCATTGTCAGCATTGCTGCGACTACAACCGCCAGCATGTCGGCATTGCTTCCCAGCCAACTAGCAGAATCTGGTGATTCTTCTCTGACAAGTGTGATCTGATGGCCTTGTTCTTCAGGAGGGGTCATAGACTGGTAGATATCAGTCGCCCTGATTCTTATTTCCATGGTTCCCGATTCAAGGGAAGATCTTGCATTGAATTCAAGGGAGTACATTCCATCCCCTGCAATTCTATCTCCATTCAAACCATTGTCATTCATGTTCAACCATGACTCCGATGACCCGATTGGGGCCAAGCGGCCTATCTTTGTCTGAACGACGGAAACTCCATCTGGATCGTAAACGCTTACCTCGAAGACATGTCGGTTGGGTTCCCCTGAAATTGGTAAGACTACGGAACCTAGGTATTCTTCCCCTGTGGTCTGCGGATCCCCCCTGATTAATATCGAGGTGGAAATCATAGGTGGTTCATTCAGTACAATGAATGAGATGTCGTCGCCCAATACGCCAGTATGGATCGTTCTTGCTCCGAATGAGTCCTCAAGTACGATGGGGAAGGCCACCTTTCCAGGACTTACCCCATTTGGCATTATGGCGCTACCGGACCAGGTGTCTCCAGTCAATTCGAGCATCACCTTATCACCGCCGTATGACTGCAAATCTATGCTAACAGTAGCGATTCCATGCATATCCGTTGCATCGACCGAGATAGAGAACTCTTCCCCCCGGAATAGTCGATTTGGTGCTCTATCGACCTCTATGACCCTAGGTCCTGGATTAGTGATATTCAGTATGACGTTCTCAGATATCGTTGCCCAAATGTCCTCCACGTAGATAGTGGCTTCCATGGCCCCATAGAATAATCCCGAGGAGTTGACTTGAGTAGTCCAGATGTCATCATGGACAACGAGGTCGCCTGAGAGGCCGGAGTCTGAAAGCTCCAATATCCCCCAATCCTCGCCGTGGAGATCTATCATTACCGAAATTACGTCAGTATCCGGATCCACAATGGTAACTTCGAGATGTACATTGCCCCCTTCTCCACGCCATATCCCCTCTCTGTAAGCAACGCCTGTAATCTCGGGAAGGGTATTTTCAGCAGCAGTGATGACGGACGGCCTGAGCACCCTGTCAACTGTCTGAGTTTCCCTGAATATCGATGGGTCTTCGTCCTCCAGAATGGGCAAGGAAATCGTACGCTCACAATAGATAAGCAATCCTGCTAAGATCCCTTCATTGACTGTGGAACCAATTGCTTGCCCCCCACCCGGATATGTTCCAATCCATTCTGCTGACTTAACCTCATGGCCATCGATATCTTCAATCGAGATATTTTGTACATCAACAGCCATGGAAAATCGGCCATCATGCACCAAATCTATGCTATCGCCCTGGATCAGCACATCAGGTACCAGCCCAGACTCTCTTGACACATTTGAAGAAAGAATAGAAACGGCTTCTGGGGGCACTGGGCTTAGAACTCTTGGAGATTCCGGAGGGAATTCATTGTTGACTTCTCCATTATCCTCGACATATCGATATCTCACTACCGGAGATTCCCAGTCGATGTAGGGAGACGTGTACAAATAGGTAAGATTGTGTTCGGAATATAGCTCCTGGCCAGGAACGGTGAATGCAGATCCGGAGACATTGAACCAATATTCATCACGAATAACGATCACGTCGTGGTCAACTCCAGAAGAATTAGTCTGCACACCGGTATCCATGATTTGCCGGACTGATCCAAATGTTCCGGAGGCGGTGCCAGAATAGATGCCGTCAAGGATGAATGTATCAGCGATGATTACCCCGTCTAACTGTTCATTGTAAATCTCTTCAATAGTTCCATTTACCTCGATCTGGATACCATTCTCATCCTCAATCAAGACATCAAAATCACCATCTCCTCTGAATCTCTGATGTTGCTCGACACGCTGATCTCCTTCCCAACGTTCCCTCAGAATGAACTCGTCAAGTTCGAAGTTTATCCTATCTGAGTCGAACTCAATCAGTGCGGTAGCCATTGCCTCGATCCAGATGTCCTGGAAGACTCGTTGACCATCTACATCGGTAGTTTCGTACCTCAATAAGGATATATCGCCCGAGATATCAAGTGATCCCTCCTCATTTGAATTCAAAACTAATGAGCCGTTTGCCTCGAGTTCCAGGTGCTCAGTGATAATGCCATTTTCTAGTGTTCTGATGAATTTGGCTTCTCTAACTGTGCCATTGACCGATATGCCCTCAAAACCATCATGGAGGATCATTCGTATTGTTCCTGAACCTTCCAAGTGAAACTCCTGGCTGGAAAGGGCAGTTCCATTCCAAGACTCGTTCAACCATGCCCTCTGAATATCCAGGTTGACATCGATCTCCCTGTCTTGATCGTTAAGCATCAATCGAATGGTTCCGTTTCCAAGCTCGTTGGCTTCTAGATTCAAATCTGAGCGTTGCTGCCACCCTCTTCCAGTTACATATAATGCAGTTTCATCTGCTCCAGAAGTTAACGACCAAGTTGTTTCTCTGGTGATTTCGTGGTCCATAACCGGCTGATTCCACATTGTGACTTCGAACGACCTCTCACATGATGCTTCAGTAGTTTCGACCGAGATGGAGACGGTATCCCCGAAAGACGGAGCATGAGCCATCTGTATGTCTATCACCCCCCCTGCGGTGAAGGAGGAATACGTTCCAACCTGGATTCCAGCGTTATCGATATGGGTTGCAATTACATCCACGTTAGAAGGGTCCACTGCAAGGGGGAATGCAGGATAGAATTGAACTCTGTAAGCATGTTGAGTTTGTTCGCCTGAATCGCTCCAAAAGGTTCCCCAGTCTGCATGTATGACACACACTCTGGAATCGGACTCATTACCTTCTTGCTGTGCTACCGCAATTGATGAGAAGGCGAGTGACGCTGTCAGTACAGCCAGGGCGAATGCCTCGACTTTCCGCGTTACCATATTGCCTTTGGCTGCTTTTTTCGTATAACAGGCTGTGGGCGTATTGACTCAAAACAGTGGTTCATCCCAGTCGTCTTCCTCTCCTGCTTTCTCTCTCCACACAGTCTGAGGGACATCTTCGTACAGACCCGCATATGGGTCTTCATCATCGTCATCTTTAGATCCTCTTCCAACATATTGGCCTGCATTAGACTTGAATTTCCAGTAGTGTATTCTCCACTCCCTTCCATCCCAGAGTGTGGTCTCCTCTGATTCAGTGGTCAAGAGATCGTAATCTTGAAGTTGATAAAACAGGTTTCTATCGTTTGGCTCCAACGCATTGTCGATAATTCGATTGGAGAACCCAAAGAATCCAAGTGCATGTTCAGCAATCGATTCAGCGACACTTACCTCCATGTCCATATCGACACGATTACGAATTGCTTGAGTCAGATCTTGGAGTGTTAGGCCCATATGTCGTCACCCGCGCAACCCATCGACATAGGGTTCGTTATTTCAACATGGTTCGCGTAAGCGTCGAATACCGGTTGCCGCACGGAGCAATTATGGCGGCATCGGCGCGAATCGGTTTTCTCGGTCTCGAAGAGGACTGGTCGCAAGTTCCTGATGTCTCTGTTATTCAGGTTCCATTCGAAATGACGGTGAGTTATGGGACTGGTACCTCAATGGGTCCTTCAGCAACGTTAGAAGCATCTTCACAAGTAGAGATTTACTCGGATTATCTTGCAGATGATTTACCAGCCGGCATGAACATTAGAACTCTAGATGCTTGGGAATTTGAAGGCCCAACTTTGATTTCTCATCTTGAATCGATACAAGGCCATATCGAACAGGGAATAACTCATGGCGAGTTTCCAATCCTGCTTGGAGGGGAGCACGGGCTTCTTCTCCCGGCTCTAAAGGCCTGTGTCACAGGAGGGGTTTTGGAAACTCTGAATGACCTCACCTTAGTTCAGATAGATGCTCACGCCGATCTTCGTGATCACTTGAATGGTGAACGTTTTAGTCATGGAACGGTAGTTAGAAGATGTCTTGATGAAGGGCTCAGCCGTGCTATTCAAATCGGAATTCGAGCCTATTCCTCAGATGAGGCTCGCATGATAGAATCGGATGATAGGATCATTGCATGGCGGGCTAGGGAAATTCGGGAAGATGAGCAGACTATCCTTTCTATTCTTGATTGCTTGTCGGACATAAACGGCCCCATTTGGTTGAGTATAGATGTTGATGCTCTAGATCCGTCAATTGTACCCGGAACTGGAACACCGGTACCGGGCGGGCTTGACTACTGGCTTGTGAATCGTATCATAGAGGGTGTATTCGAAGGAAATGGGCGCGTTATCGGTGCCGACATATCAGAGATTGCGCCGGACGAATATGGAATAACGCAATTTACAGCTGCCAGTCTTGCAACCTCAGTTCTTGCCTGTCATGCAAAGACGAAGAGGGGGGTTTGAGGCTTGTTCATAGTCGAGAGGGGGGTTCCTTCTCCAGAAGTTTTCCTCATGATCAGAAAGGCAGCAGGAATGGGGCCTAGATCAATGGAAGGTGCTACCAGGGGATTGGGGAGAGAGTTGTGCTCAGTGGTTCTAAAGCTTGAAGAAAACGAAAAAATTGTTGGAATGGGGCGAATTGTGGGGGACGGAGGGACCGTATTCCATATCTGCGACATGGCTGTTATTCCTGATTACCAAAGACAGGGCGGGGGTACAATGGTAATGAATGAGTTAATGCGTTACATCAAGGAAGAAGCCCCGACTAACACATACATCAATCTCCTAGCAGATGTCAGTGGTTTCTACGAACGCTGGGGTTTCAAACCATCTCGTCCTTCCTCCACAGGCATGCATCTAAGGAGCGATTCTAGGTGATTATAGTCGTATTATTCAATAATGAGGATTAGGGAGATTGTACATGGGAGAAGAGGCCATCACCCTTGAGGTGGGCGGTATGACCTGCGACGGTTGCGCCGGAAGGGTCCGTAGTGCCCTCGAAGACGTATCCGGAGTCGTATCTGCGGTTGTATCTCATGAGTCAGGCTCAGCTATCGTTTCGCACTCCGGAGTCCCTCGGAGTTTGATGGCCGGCGCTGTCCGCGCAATCGGCTATTCTGTGGACGGAAGTGCTGAGGAGTTTCACTGGCGGGATGGTTCTGTTTGGAATCGGTCTGCCTACAATACAATGTGGTGCTTAATCGGTTGTAGTATTGGGGATCTTGGGACGATCGCCTATTTCCAATTTGTTTGGACAGATTCAGGGTGGTCGACTATGGCAATCATGATGCTTGCCATAATGAACGGATTGTTGACTTCAATTGCTCTTGAAACCGTGATATTGCTGAAACAACTTCCATTCCGAAATGCATTGCGAACCGCAGCGGGGATGTCATTGATTTCCATGATCGCGATGGAAGCTGCAATGAATATCACAGATATTGTGTTGACAGGGGGTGCCATGTTGACATGGTACGCCATTATCCCGATGTGGGTTGCTGGGTTCCTGACGCCCTGGCCATACAACTATTGGCGCCTGAAGAAATACGGTGTAGCTTGTCATTGATTCGAGTCATCTTTTAGTTAGTCAAACATGCAAATGATTCTTGGTGGTAGCCCCTACAGCGGCGCTATGCGCCGCTGGGTTACCGCATTCGTTGTGGGGTCAATGCTCGCAGTTTCTGCTGCACCTGTGGCAACTGCGCAGTTTGGTCAGCCCGACATTGTCCAAGAGCACTGGTATCATTCCTATGCCACCCTGACATTGGACCTCAATGAATGGGCGGATGATTATCCGGGTATAATCAATCTATTCAGTATAGGAAAAACGGAGTTAGGGAGAGAAATATGGATGTTGCAGATCTCTGATTGGAGCATTGAAACCAAACCAGATGGGACGGCGAAAGATGTGGCATATATTGATGGAGGGCATCATGGAAATGAGCATCTCGGAACTGAATTGGCTTTCCTTGTTGCGGAATACTATATTGAGGGATGGATCGATGAAGAGCAGGATGTAATCGACGTTTTGACCAATACGGAATTGCATATCCTGATTATGCTAAACGCAGATGGTAATGACTTCGATACTAGATGGAATGTGAATCAAGTGGATCTGAATAGGAATTACGACCATTATTGGAATACCTGTCCAACGACTCAGCCGGGAAGTAGTGCGTTTAGTGAATCTGAAACTTTCGCGAATTCGATATACATGAATGATGTTGTACCTCATGCTGATTTGTACATCACCATGCACACGGGGGTGTGGATCATGCTCTACCCGTGGGGTAAATGGCCAGATCAACCTTCGGATTGGGAAATGTATCATTTCATCAAAGATGAAATTAATACCAATATTTCTGACATACCCATCCGAAATGCCAATCAGGGCTTGTACCCAAACTGCGGTACGAGCAGGGATTACGGATACGGAGTAATGGGGTATCCTACGTTTACCTTTGAAACAGATGATGAGCAATTTCTTCTTGGCACGGTAGAGGCCCTCTCAGATAGATTGGAAGAGGAGCTCGATGTTATGCGATATCTGATTCAGAATATTTGGTTCTGGCGTGCTCGCTTGGTTGTAGAAGAGGTCGAAATCAACGGAGGGGAGGTGAAAGCTCATGTTGTGAACTTAGGGCATGCTAGTACATCCAATGCAACACTCCAGTACATCAGTTCTAATGGAGATTTATTGTGGAATTCCTCAAGCTTCGGTGTCAACGCAACTAATGAAACAAATGTGGTCTTCGATAGCGAAGGTCTTACTATCGTGGACAGTGGATCTTGGAGCATAAGTTATCAGAAGAGAGTGATTGATGCTTCGATGTGGGTAGATGAGGTAGTGGACCTAGACGTAGTAGACTGGTCCGGCAAAGATTCCAGTGGTTTTCTTCCAACTCCCTCGGTGTTTGTCTTATTCATCGCCTTCGCTCTTGCTGCTATTGGTGGAAGAAATAGCAGATTGGAACTATAATTTATCGATCCAAATGATTGATTATCATTTCAAAGTTAATGTTTCTAAGCAATTATTTGTATATCATTACAAAATACGATAGTTTAGTGATATTGTGAATTGGACAAATTCTGAATTTAATGAAGCTTGCGAACAACTGCTGATACCTCTGTTCGAGGGGGTCGTTCGAGCGCCTAACAATGCACTATCTGGTCTGGGGCGTAGTCAAAGAAATCTAGTCAGAGAAGCCATCTCTTCGAATGATTTTGAGGGGAAGAAAGGAGAGAACATGGTTGTGTGGACTCCCGGATGCAGGATCAAGCTCGTCGGAATGGGTGAGAAGAGCGAGATGGGTCATGAACTTGCACGAACGACCGGTGCCCGTGTGATGGGCTCACTTTCAAAGAAAAACGGGCTATCAGTATGTGTTAGATTCACTTCAGGCTGGTCTAGTGATCGTATGATTGACTTTGCAGAAGGTATGATGCTCCGAGATTATGAATTCATTGAACATCAAGATATTGCAGAGGATCATATCCTAGCTCCTTGGTCGGTTCAATTCCAAGCCAGTCCCAGATATCAAAAACATCTCGAAGAGGGCCTTTCTAAGTCGCAAGCGTTAGTCACGGGGGTGCATCTAGCACGTGATCTTGGCAATGAGCCTGCTAATGTTCTGTACCCGATGGAATATGCCCGTAGAGCACAAAAATGGGCAGAAGGCAAAGAAAATGTTGTGGTCGAGGTATATGATTGGGATAAGCTCAACGAACTAGGTATGGGGGGACTGATAAACGTAGGAAAGGGGAGCGATAGGAAACCCTGCATGGTCCTCTTCACCCTTAATCCTCATGCAGACGATGGTGTTCGTCGGCCATGCATCGTGGGCAAGGGGATAACTTTCGACACAGGAGGCATTTCAATCAAACCAACGAGCGGCATGTGGGACATGAAGTACGATATGTGTGGTGCTGCTACTGTTTTTGGTCTGATGGAGGCTCTGTATTCTACCGGCTACAATCGCAGGGTGAACGGGATAGCGTGTTTGGCGGAGAATATGCCTGGATCTGGAGCATATAGGCCTGGAGACGTATTCAAGACATATTCTGGAAAAACCGTGGAAGTCTTCAGTACGGACGCCGAAGGTAGGAATGTTTTGGCTGATGGCCTCTGCAAGGCAGGAGAGTTCGATCCTGAATTCATTGTAGATCTAGCGACCCTGACGGGTGCAGTAGTAGTTGCTTTGGGCAATCAAATAACAGGAATGTGGGGCAATGATTCCTCGCTTGTTAAGAGGGTCGAATCGGCTGCCTCATTATCCGGAGAGCCGGTCTGGGAAATGCCTTTGAATGACCAATTCAAGAGGTACATGACAGATTCAGCATTCGCAGACATAAGGAACGGTTCGATTGGAGGTAGGGCAGGTTCATCTAATGGCGCTGCGGCTTTCTTGGAGTTCTTCGTTCCATCCAGAGGCAAGGACGAGGGATCTTCGAAAATACCCTGGGTGCACTTGGATATTGCAGGAACTGCATGGGGCCCGGGTTCCAAGGCACGGACAGAGCGTGAGAATCCATTCTTCCAGTTCGGTACATCGGGTGTGCATGTAAGGACTCTGCACCGACTTATTACGAGCGAAAGTCATTGAAAATCGCTGTAGACTGGCATAATTGATCGATTATGCGTTGTATAACGGCATGTTCTATACGTTGAATGGAATTTTTCAGTTTACATGAATGGGTCGTTCAGGGTGCTGATTGCTTGCCTGCTGACAATAGCAGTTCTTTCGTCGGGTGTCGTCGCTCAAGGAGCTGAAGAGAGTCTGGAAGAAGATTCTAACATCATCATCGATGTGATTCTTCCCCTGTCTCTCGCATATATCATGTTCTCATTAGGGATAGGCCTCAAAATATCTGATTTTGGCCTTATTTTTACTGAACCAAAAGCATTTGCAGTGGGTTTGGGGAATCAGATGGTTATCTTACCGATAGCAGGATTCGGAATAGCAAGCATCCTCGATCTATCTGGCGAGATGGCTGTTGGTCTGATGATTCTAGCTTGCTGTCCGGGAGGAGTGACATCCAATATTCTGACTAAATTAGCAGGTGGAGATACAGCCCTATCCATCTCATATACTGCAGTTGTAAGTGTTGTATCCGTAATCACACTTCCACTCATAGTTGGCTTCTCAATGGATCATTTCATGGGCGCTACATCGCCTGATATCGATATTCTAGATCTTGGCATAACCATGTTTCTTCTGACTACTCTGCCAGTGGTGATCGGGATGCTAATTCGCAGGTATTCAGAGTCCACTGCTGATAGCATTGAGCCGTTAATTGGAAAAATCGCGGCTGGGCTTTTCGTTATCATCGTCATTGCCGCTATTGCAAGTGAATTTGATACGCTGATGGAGAATCTTGGGACACTTGGTCCAGCGGTTGTCGCACTCAATATCCTNATGCTTGGAATAGGTTGGAANAGCGCAACNGTTCTTGATCTTGAAAATAATCAGGCAACAACTGTCTCGATAGAGAGCGGTATACAGAATGCAACCGTAGGGATTACTGTTGGAGGCCTCGTACTNGCTCCNGANGCAGGTGCGACNCTNTCCGTNCTGAGTCTTCCATCAGGNGTCTATGGCGTTCTGATGTACATCGTCATCGCACCATTCCTCTATTGGAGGATTGGTATGTCGAAGATNTGATTCAATCNTCATCTTCAACGACTTCGAAATCCGCTTCATGGACTCCATCATCTGATTCATCTTCTTGACTGTCTNCTTCCATNTCCTTGGCTGCAGCTTCGTATATNTTGATGGAAAGAGCCTGCATGAGTCCTTCTAACTCGCTTATCTTGGACTGTACTCCGGCTTCATCGATTTCATCCACATCGATNGGGGTATCTCCATTCATNACCATTGATTCGAGTTCATTCAGCTTCTCCAAAACTGGTTCTGTATCATCTTNCTCGAGCTTGTCNCCGGNTTCTTCGATNGTCTTTCGNGTTTGNTATACTATGCTCTCAGCCTGGTTCTTNAGNTCGACTCGTGCCTTCCTNTTACGATCNTCGTCGGCAAATTCTTCAGCCTCTGCAATCTTNGATTTAATCTCGTCTTCACTCAGAGATGTTTGGCTCTCTATGGTNATTTTTTGTTCCTTTCCTGTGCCGAGATCTTTCGCNGANACATTCACGATNCCATTCGCATCGATATCGAATGTGACNTCGATCTGCGGTATTCCCCTGGGTGCAGCNGGTATCCCTGTNAGATGGAATTTTCCGAGNGTGATATTGTCTTTGGCGAACTGTCTCTCNCCTTGGAGAACATGGACCTCGACAGCAGGCTGNTTGTCAGCAGCAGTNGAGAATGTCTCCGANCNCTTGCTTGGTATGGTGGTGTTTCGCTCGATCATTGTNGTCATNACNCCNCCTAGAGTCTCGATTCCAAGCGTAAGNGGCGTGACATCCAAAAGAAGGACGTCCGTGACNCCGGAATCTCCNACGATTATTCCAGCCTGAAGNGCNGCTCCCATNGCGACTGCNTCGTCGGGGTTGACACCCTTGAACGGAGCTTTGCCNACTTCTTGNTCGATTGCAGATTGGACGGCAGGNACGCGAGTAGAGCCNCCTACCAGAATCACNTTGTCGACCTTGCCNTTGGATACTCCTGCATCCTTCATGGCTTGACGTGTGGGTGAAAGCGTCCTTGAGATCAGTGGCTNNATNAGTTCTTCAAACTTGGACTTTGAAAGTGTGATGTCNAGATGCTCGGGCTGNCCATCCCGACTTGTGATGAATGGCAGATTAACCTGNGCGGAGCCNGAGCCTGAAAGCTCTATCTTTGCTTTCTCTGCGTNTTCACGAAGTCTNCTCATAGCNTGNGAATCNGTGGANAGATCGATGCCTGTATCTTTCTTGTANTCNTCGACAAGCCATGTGATGATGACCTCGTCGAAGTCATCNCCTCCAAGCCTGTTGTCTCCNGAAGTNGCCTTCACCTCTATCTGTGGCTGGCCATCNACCTGATAGATTTCAAGAATNGAAACGTCGAATGTCCCTCCNCCGAGATCGTATACTANGATGGTCTGNTCTTCTTCTTTNTTCACTCCATATGCGAGTGCCGCTGCAGTNGGCTCGTTGATTATNCTNAGAACTTCTAATCCTGCGATTCGNCCTGCATCTTTAGTCGCCTTCCTCTGTGCATCGGTAAAATANGCGGGNCANGTNATCACGGCTTTNTTGATTTCNTGNCCGAGNTANGCTTCTGCATCNGCCTTCAATTTCTGNANAATNAATGCTGACATTTCTTGAGGAGTGTANGTGGANTCATCGATTTCNGATGACCAGTCNGTTCCCATCTCTCGCTTGACCGACAAGATGGTNCGGTTCGCATTAGTCACNGCNTGACGCTTGGCAGTAATTCCGATGTGGCGNTCNCCATCTTTGGCNAANGCGACTACGCTTGGGGTGGTTCGNGCTCCTTCCGAATTTGGGATTACGACNGCCTGNCCTCCNTCCAGAGTTGCNACGCANCTGTTGGTNGTTCCTAGATCNATTCCNATAACAGGTGTNCTCATTNTTCAATCATCCCCTAATTATTCCATCCTCAGCGTCACATCAAGGATGCCGTTGTTTAGACTCCATTCCTCNATACGACTGGCTGCGAAAGGNATNGAGAAACCTCTGAGAGGNTTGAGNAGGTTNTGCCTCAATAATTCGATGATTCTGCCNCCATCNGCNANTGCGAGATCNACTGANCCATCATCTGCCTCTGGGATAGANGTGACNTCAATCATNACNTTGGCTAGCNCGTCCTCATGGNTGAAATCTGTNTCTGGGATCTCAATGAGTCTGTTATCTTCCNGTGGCTCNGTTACAACATCTACNTGCTCNCTNGGCGTATTGTTTGAGGATTTNACAGATACCTCGAATCCCATCTTTGAGAGCATGTCTGCGAAGCCTCCTGGACCAGACATCATAGCCTCNATATTCTTNCTNATCTCCTCNGGATCNCCNTTNCCATTCAGAGNNATNTCNGTTTTNGATATGGATTTNGAGTCGATTCCCATTCGTTCAAAATGCTCTTCTAACTGATTCATCATNTTNTCNAGCATGCCCATATCCATGGGTATGCCCATCTGTTCGAATACCTTGGACATCTCACGTATGATGTCTCTTTCCCAGTTGTTTTCTTCNGAGGTCATTGTATCACTACTCAACCATGGGTTGTATAGTTGACGACGGGGGTGGTATATGAATCTCCCGTAGTAGTATAAATCAGAAATCTTCGAAGGAGAGGTTCCTTGATAATAGCGAGGATACTCGTATCGTCGTGTCCTCCCCTGACGAAGACCTTACCCTCCAAGATACAGACAGGGTAACAGGTAGGGCTGCGCTAGTTGGAAATACAAGGGCTGCTTTGGCCGTAGCGGCTGCTGTTAGGTCGACATTAGGCCCAAAAGGGATGGACAAGATGCTCATTGACCAGAATGGAGAAGTTCTGATTACCAATGACGGAGCTACAGTTCTAGATACGGCCAAGGTAGAACATCCAACTGCAAAACTAGTGATTGAAACCAGTATTGCACAAGATCGGGTAGCAAGGGATGGGACGACTACTTCCATACTGATATTAGCAGAATTGCTCAGAAATGCACTCGAGCTTTCCAGATCTGGACTTCATCCGACAATAATAGCTGATTCATACAGATCCGCATATTCGATGTGTATAAAAGAAATAGATTCGATTGCGAGACCTGTAACCTCTGATGAAGATGTACGACACATTGTATCAACCTGCATAGGGCAAAAAGTCGATTCGTCCATGCTCGATTTAGTTTGCAGGCTCGCATTGGAAGCTTCTGAATCGATTGAGGGGGATGACCCTGAGGGGGAACGGGTTTTGGTTAATCGGATTTCTCTAGAAGAGGGCGCAATCACAGATACAGAACTTGTTTCTGCCTTCGTTACCAGGAAGCAGAGATTTGACAAATCTATGTCCAATCAGGGTGAAGGCTGCTCTATTGCAGTGATTGATGGGGGTCTTGAGGTACCGGAACTAGAATTCGATACTGAGCTTGAGATAAGTTCGTTGGGGGTCAGGGAAGGATTCACCCAGCGTAAGAGGAAGAAATTGGAGGGTCTTGTTTCCCATCTTGAGTCTCTCGGGGTTGGAATTTTAGCTGTACGGGATGGTATAGACGAAGAAGCACAGAGTATGCTCAGGAAAGCAGGTATCAATTGCTTCAGGAGATTCGACAAGGAAGATCTGAACAGACTCTCCCAGATAACAGGGGCAGTGATTGTCCGATCTATCGAAGTTATCGAAAGTACGCATCTAGGGTATTGTGATTCTTGGAAAGAGCGGAAAGTATCAGGTATTCACTATCTGCATGTAGTATCAAATTCTGGTAGGGGGAAGACTCTTCTCGTCAGAGGTTCAACTCCGGCTCTTAGGGATGAGGTTGTTAGGACCTTCGATGATGCACTTGGAGTTGCAGTTAGAGTGTCGGGAACTGCTCCTATGCTCCCAGGGGGAGGCTCGACATGGAGTCACCTTGCACGTGTGCTTAGGAACGAGGCGAGTAAATATGCAGGGAAGAGGCAGTTGGCTGTAGAAGGATTTGCAGATGCCCTAGAGACCATCCCCAGGGTTCTTGCACAGAACTCAGGCCATGATCCAATAGACAGGATTCTTGAACTGTCTGCTGCACAGATGAAGGGTGGCCCGTGGATTGGTTTCGATCTAATGACTGATAATCTCGTGAGTCTCGATTCAATTGGAATAATAGATCTTCGACTGGTTGTCGAGAATGCATTGTCTGGGGCTACAGAGGGCGCTATATCGGTACTTAGGATCGATGATGTTTTGTGGGCTAAGGTCGAGCCAGGGGAGCCTGACTGGAATCAAGATGAGGATGAAGATTGAGCCACTCCGGCCATCATGGAATCAACTAGCTGATCTATATCGAATCTTGATTCCCAGCCCCAGTCATTCCTAGCNGNNGNATCGTCTACATCTTCTGGCCAAGTGTCTGCNATATGNTGACGTTCGTCCGGAATGAATCGCATTANNGCATTCGGCTTTCTGGANCGNATGCAGTGTGCTAATTCCNNCGCTGANAAGCTTACNCCCCTGANATTGTACCCNGGNCTCCATCTGGAGAGTTTCTCTGANGGGGCACTCATGAGTTCCATGGTGGCTCTGATTGCATCCTGCATCATCATCATTGGGAGTTTGGTATCNCCGCGGACAAAGAAATCGTACTTTTCATTTTCATGAATTTCATAGAATACNTGCACTGCATAATCTGTAGTTCCGCCAGTCGGAGGTGTTGTCCAAGACAGCAGNCCTGGATACCTCAAGCCACGAGCATCTACACCGTAGTTGTGGAAATACTTCAGCATCATTTCCTCTCCTTCTTTCTTAGTTCGGCCGTATACGGTGGTCGGTGACAGGGGGGATTGTTGCATCGCGATGGGTCTTGAATCAGGTCCGAATACTGCTATTGAAGAGGGTGCAAAAACTCTGCATCCATGATTTCGAGCNGCATCGAGAATGTTNTGAAGNCCCCCCAGGTTTACTCTCTCGCACAGGTCAGGATCTTTCTCCCCGTGCGCGGAAAGAACTGCTGCAAGATGATAGATGGTATCNATGGAGTNCTCGGAGATCGCTCTTGAAATCGCCTCATAATCNAGTACATCTAACANCTGAAAGGGGCCCTCTTNGCTTCCTTCATCATGAATATCNGTNGTNAATACNGAGNCTTNNCCNTACATTGCTCGGAGAGTNTTGGTAAGATCTGANCCTATCTGNCCNAGGGCTCCGGTGACTANNATNTGGCTCCCGGGNANGCCGACCATGACATGCTAATAGTCAGACGATACTTGAACATCAATCATACNANGGAGTGACATTGCCAAGGTTCATATGCGACGTAAAATGGCTCCATACCCCGTTGTTATCATGAAATATGTGATTGTGACGGGCGGCGTTCTNTCTGGTCTCGGTAAGGGNATCACAGCGAGTAGCATAGGNGTNCTGATGAAATCGNTNGGGATGAAAGTCACNTCGATAAAGATCGATCCNTACCTAAACAGCGATGCTGGTACGATGTCNCCGTTCGAACANGGNGAGGTATTCGTATTGGATGATGGNGGTGAGGCGGATCTCGATCTTGGCAATTATGAGCGGTTTCTTGATGTTTCTCTGACCCGNGACCACAACTTNACCACGGGCAAAGTGTACTCGGCGGTCATCGAACGGGAGCGTCGGGGNGACTATCTTGGNAAGACTGTTCAAGTCATACCCCACATNACCAACGAAATACAAGATTGGATCGAGCGTGTAAGCATACTTCCGACGAATGATTCGAACGATNCTCCAGATGTATGCGTGATTGAACTTGGAGGNACNGTGGGNGACATAGAGAGTTCNCCATTCGTAGAGGCTCTGAGACAATTTCAATTCAGAGTNGGGCGNGAGAATGTTTGTTTCGTCCACGTTAGCTTGGTTCCNGTCATGGGNCCTGTTGGGGAACAGAAGACAAAACCCACTCAACACACNGTNAAGGAGTTGCGNGGACTGGGGATAACNCCCGACCTTATTGTATGCAGATCCAGGGATCCTNTGCATGANGAAGTAAAGGAGAAGTTGGCNGCTTTNTGNCATGTNGAGCCGAGAGCGGTNATTTCCGCGCACGATGTATCGAATCTGTATCAGATACCGATTTCATTTGAGAGACAGGGTGTCAGGTCGATGATTGCAGAATGCATCGGAGTGGAAGAATCGGATCATGACGAATATCTGGAACAATGGCGTGAGATGGCGNACAGAGTGGATAGTCTGGATGAGGAAGTTAAAATTGCTATGGTAGGCAAGTATACCGGTCTTTCAGATTCCTATCTCAGCGTCATAAAGGCGCTCCAGCACTCTGCTATCGCAGTCAATCGTAAACTCACAATCGACTGGATAGAATCGACTAATCTAGATTCATCTATGCTCAACTCAGATGAGGATTCCTATAATGCTGCATGGGAGAAGCTCAAACTAGCCGATGGCATACTTGTTCCCGGTGGATTCGGCAACCGCGGAGTTGAGGGGAAGGTTGAGGCAGCCAGATACGCACGTGAAAATGGTGTTCCATACCTCGGAATATGTCTTGGCCTGCAGATTGCGACTATTGAATTCTGTAGGAACGTTCTGAATTTGGAAGGTGCGAATTCAGAAGAGTTTGTNGAGGATCCTGAGAGTCTAGAGCATCCTGCAGTCGTGTTCATGCCAGAAATATCCAAGACGCATATGGGCGGGACCATGAGGTTGGGTGCCAAGATTACGCCATTTGTAGTGGATGACTGTAAGATTAAGCGTCTTTACGGGGGATTGGATGCGGTGAGCGAAAGACACAGGCACCGATATGAAGTAAATCCGGACCTGATAGGCCGTATAGAAGAGGCGGGGTTGATCTATGTCGGCAAGGATGACACGGGACAGAGATGTGAGATCATGGAATTGATGGACCACCCATATTTCGTTGGCACCCAATATCACCCAGAGTTCAAATCTCGTCCGGGTCGTCCCAGTCCTCCATTCTTGGGCTTATTGAAAGCAGCATCTGGGCAGCTCGAATAATTCTGAGATTGAGTTTCAAGGTGCTCTAAAACACGACTTATTATCGTCCATGACTATGCTAGTTAGTGTCAGTCACAGTTGTCTGGTTTAGACGGGATTTACGATTGGGGGACAATCCTGCTCTGGCAATGGCAAAGAGTCTTGGTAAACCGATCATCTGTTTGTTCAATATGGACTCTGCTCGTATTGGAAGGCCTGATGTAGACCCAATTCACATTCAATGGGAGCTTGATTGTTTACAGGTATTGAAGACTGATATCGAGGCGATTGGCGGAGTATTGTTATTCCATTTCGGAGATGTCGTTGATAAGTTAAGAGAGATTCATCAGAAAAGTAGTATTAGTTCGATTTATGGAAATCAAGAAACTGGCTTGCAATGGTCATGGGACCGCGACAAGTCTGTTTCAATCTGGTGTAATATGGAAGGAATTCGATTCGTCGAATTTCCGACGAATGGGGTCATTCGAAAATTGGAATCAAGAGACATGTGGAAAAAAGAGCGTGATTCAAGAATGGAAAAATCAGCTATAATCCCGCCCACTGAAATCATTCCCCCCGTTGGTATTGAATCTGACAAAATACCCGATATCTCGGACTTTGGGTTAGTCGGGCGGTCGCTCATAAATCGGCCTGATCCGGGGGAAAAGTCTGCAACTGCCACATTACAATCATTCTTGGATGGGCGTGGTCGTACTTACCGGAGAGATATGTCCAGCCCCATCTCTGCGCAGAATGCTTGTTCGCGCCTATCGCCATTCATCAGTGTGGGTTGCATAACTATTCGACAGATACTCCATCACACTAAGAAGAAAGTGGAAGCAGTGAAAAGGAATCCGAGAGCAAGGGAAAATCTTGGTTGGACAGGGAGTTTGAGTTCATTCCAGAGTCGCCTGGCCTGGCACTGTCATTTCATACAGCGTCTAGAGGTTGAGTTGACGCTGGATAGCGTCGCAATGAATCCTGAAATAGACTTGTATCTGAATCGTTCAATGGACGATTCGCGATACCGGGCATGGTCGACGGGGGAGACTGGTTGGCCATTCTTCGATGCATGCATGCGCTCACTAATCGCTACGGGATGGATAAATTTCAGAATGAGGGGCATGCTTCAATCGGTCGCTTCATACACTCTTTGGTTGCCTTGGCAAATGACGGGCTTGCACTTAGCGAGATCTTTCCTGGACTATGAACCAGGGATACATTGGTCGCAAGTTCAAATGCAATCTGGAGTAACTGGAATTAATTCAATTAGAGCGTACTCTATTTCCAAGCAGTCTCGAGATCAGGACCCTAATGGAGATTTCATCAGACAATGGGTGGAGGAATTGCGAGATGTTCCAACACCATTTATCCACGAGCCGTGGCTCATGGATTTGGATCAACAGAAGGAGTATGGTTGCATGCTGGACGTGGATTATCCAAGACCAATTGTTGATGAGAAGGATTCACGAAAAGAGGGGATTAGTCGATCTTATTCAGCGAAATCNAAGCCGGGAGTTAAGCAAAGATCTCGTTTGGTGTACAAACTTCATGGCAGTAGAAAGCGTCAACGAAGTATTGGAAATAGAAGTAGAAAACATTGAGGNCTCAATCGACGGAAACCGGAAGTATCCGAGTAGTCCTGTATCCTTGTAATGCCTTGAGATACTTCATTTCTCTGAATATATCGTCTAGTTCATCATCCCCAGTCTCAATTCTGAGTGATCTGATTGTCAATAGCTTCGAAGGTGTGCATATGCCCAATACAGAGGAAGGTTTTGCCTTTCTCAGAACTTCGGGGGATAGTTGCAAATTACCCCTCCCTATGAGGAATCCCTGACCGCCCATGGGCGATAACAAAATTGTCACCTCGCCGCGATGTGAATCCAACAACTCAATCAAACCCCTCTCGCTGAGATCTGTTCCAACCTGGTTATTCCCTAATGACGCGTCCATTCCAAGTAAGGTTGGACTCAAACCTACGATTTCCCCTATTCTACGTAAAGTCCCTCCCGACCCCCATATGACTAGTCTCTCAGGAGACATCAGAACGTCACGAACGTGCTCAGCGATTCCCTCGATGACCTCATCTTCCGAGGCTGATTCAACCATTTCTTTTGCTCCCTGCATCCATCTCGGACTTGAAGGAGTCATTGCCTCTGCGTACAAGCGAACGGACCATCCCCCATCTCGATAGATTTCCTCGTCGAGATCTAGANCCTCTGTTGAGGCAACTAGTAAGTCGCCGCCCATCCATGCCTCCACCACCTCCGATGCAGCTTTGGGGGAGCTGGCAAAACATCCAGAGTACATCTTGACTCCACAGGGTATTCCAACGATCGGGATTGTGGATGATTCATTCTCTTCCAGGGTTTGTATCAAGTCTCTTGTTGTTCCATCTCCGCCNGCATAGAGTATCAGATCAACCCCTTGATTAACGAGTATCTTTACCAACTCTCTTGTATCTTCATGAGAAGTTGTGCNTCTGGATTCGTGTACAACAATCGTATTGATGTCAGATTNTGAATCNAGCCANTCGGACCCCATCCTCCCTTCAGAGATTAGNACAGTTGCTCCGTACTTTGTAAGAGCGTTTTCCAAAAGTGCCATTGCAGATCTTGCTCGAGGGCCTGCTCGATCTTCGGCCCCTTCAGCTCTAGCTTTCAACGCCAACCCGTCGGATCCCTTCAGACCAAGCCTACCGCCGAGACCTGCATCCGGGTTGACCACGAGCCCAATGCGGAACATAGTTGTCCGAAAGGATGGGGCAACTTAGGGATACGCCTGAAATTACAATTCAAATCTCATTCCATTACCAATTCTAAAGTTGTCAGTATGCCCATATATCGCAACACTATGGTCGTACCTTCCACGGCCTTCATAACCAAATGTCGATGGAGAGGCAAATAGGATTTCTATGGCGATGGTCAGCGTTGAGCTCTCTGATGGCACTATTCACGAATATGCCGGGGGCATAACCGCAGGTGAAGTGATCTTCAATGTCCATGGCAAGAAATCTGGGGCCGTAGCGGTACTTATCGATGGAGAGGAAAGAGATTTCTCACACCCCATAGAATCTGACTGCACGATAAAACCAATATTGGGCGATAGTGATGAGGGGCTGTACATCCTCCGGCACTCTTGTGCGCATCTACTTGCCCAGGCTGTTGTGGAGCTCTTTCCAGAAGCAAAACCAACGATCGGTCCGCCTATTGATCATGGATTCTACTACGACTTCCACATGGATCCAATAGGGGACGAGGATCTTAGAAACATAGAGAAGAAGATGCAACAGCATATCAGATCAAATCACAAAATAATACGAGAGGAATATGATAACTCGACGTTGCGAGAGATGTTCGGATCTAACAAATTCAAAATTGAAATCATGGATGACAAGGTCGGGCATGATGTCGGATCTTCTGCATACCGTCAGGGTGATTTCATTGATTTGTGTCGTGGCCCACATGTTCCGTCGACCTCTCACTTGAGGTGGTTCAAGCTTACAAGCACTAGTCAGGCTTACTGGAGAGCTGATAGTTCGCGAGAGTCGTTGGTAAGGATATACGGGATGTGCTACTCCTCGAAAGAAGGTCTCAAAGAAAGGCAGAGGCAGATAGAAGAAGCGGCGAAAAGAGATCATAAGAAAATCGGCAAAGAAATGGAACTCTACATGATTGATGANTTGATTGGGAAGGGGCTCCCTGTTTGGCTTCCCAATGGAGAGACTCTGAAATCTCAAATTGAAAAGTTTGCAGTTGAAACTGAAGATAACTATGGTTACGTACGTGTNACTACCCCCGTACTTGGAAAGAAGCAGCTCTTCGAAGCAAGTGGGCATCTCCCACACTATGCTGATGGCATGTACCCTCCCATGGAAATGGACGATGGTACGTATTATCTCAAGGCGATGAACTGTCCAATGCATCATCTAGTCTACAAGAACAAGAAGCGATCATACAGNGATNTACCGCTCAGAGTGGCCGAGTATGGGACAGTCTATCGGAATGAGTTATCCGGTACACTAGCTGGTCTTTTGAGAGTGCGTATGCTCTCGATGAACGATGCGCACATCTATTGTACGCTTGATCAGGTCGCTGAAGAAGTTGCATCAAATGTACGCATGGTCCAGGACTACTATTCCGCATTTGGATTTGAGGACTATTCATTCAGGCTATCCTTGTGGGATCCTGAGAAGACCTCGAAATATATTGACCAACCAGAAAACTGGGCATTGACACAAGACAGATTGCGTTCAATAATGGACGATCTCGGTGTGGACTACGTTGAAGCTATCGGTGAAGCGGCGTTCTATGGGCCCAAAGTCGACATTCAGTTCAGAACTGCTCTTGGCAGAGAGGAATCCATGTCTACCATACAACTCGACTTTGCAGCAAAGGAACGGTTCGGATTATCGTATATGGATGAAACAGGTTCTGAAAATGGTGAGGTTCTGGTGATACACAGAGCGCCTCTGTCGACGCATGAGCGATTTGTTGCCTTCCTCACGGAGCATTGGATGGGGAATTTCCCAACTTGGCTTTCACCCACCCAGGTTCAGATAATCACCATCTCTGAACGTCATTCTGAGCATGCTGCAAAGGTGGCACTCAATCTGAGAGATCAAGGTATCCGGGTCTCCCTAGACGACTCAGACAGCACGATAGGTAGGAAGATTAGGACTCATAGAAAAATGCGGCCCGCCTACATGCTAATTATCGGAGAAGATGAGGTAGAAAATGGGACTGTTTCAATCAGGGCTCGAAATGGCGATCAACGCAATGGTGTGCTCCTTGAAGATTTCATCGAGGGTATCGTTGAAGAAATCAAGAGCAGGTCGCCGTCTATGGGTATGGTTTGAATTCTAATTCTGACGTTGAATTTAATTTCATGGCATCGTGATTTTTNCTGATTATCTGGACATTGAGTCAGTCTGGAACCCGTTCTGTTGAAATCGACGAGGCTTTTCGAAGGGTGATGATCATCTCGAAGACGCCGGTTCGAGTCTCATTCTGCGGAGGGGGGACAGATCTGGATGGATTCGCCAAAAAAGAGCATCTTGGGGGCCTTGTTGTCTCAACAGCGATATCCCGATACATACATGTCACGGTGAACGAACGTTTCGATGACTGTATCAGACTGTCATATTCGAGGATGGAGACGGTGGATAGCATAGATGAGGTACAACATGATCTCGTCAGAGAGGCTATGAGAATCACTGGAGTTACGAGTGGTGTTGAGATAACAACAATCGCAGACATACCCTCCAGAGGTACTGGTCTTGGATCTTCATCAGTCGTAACCGTAGGGGTACTCAATGCTCTCCACCATCTGGCTGGCAGGACCGTAGGGCCTCGACAACTTGCAGAAGAAGCCTGTAAGATAGAGATTGACATCCTCGGTGAACCGATAGGAAGACAGGATCAATATGCTGCTGCGTTTGGNGGTTTGAATCGGATATCATTCGGCGAGATGGGTGTGGAAGTTGTACCCATAACGACCGATCCAGGGGTAGTGAGACGTATGGAACAGGAGTTTTGCCTGGTTTATACAGGTTCAACACGAAGCGCATCGGCTGTACTCGGTGAAGAGAGTTATGATGCCGAGGATAAATTGAGGCGGCTTAGGGCAATAAGGGGGCAGGCTGAAGAGGCTGAGAAGCTAATCCAATCTGGTGATTTAGATGCTCTTGGTCGTCTTCTCCATAATACGTGGGAGTTGAAAAAAGGTCTATCTCCAAGTGTGACAAACGATGGTCTTGACTCATTATACTCCAAGCTGATTGATTTGGGGGTGACCGGGGGTAAGCTTCTCGGTGCGGGCGGAGGTGGTTTCTTCCTCGTCCATGGTGATGATTCAATCGCATCCAGACTGATGAGTTCGCTCCCTAGGATAAACAGGGTTCTTCCATTGGTAATTGAAGAAAAAGGGTCGGAGATCATCCATTCCTAACATGGCCTGAGGATTTTACTGCCTCTTTTATGACATGATTCACAATGAGTTGCAGGTCTTCTATTCTCTCCATCGAATTCGAGGGCACGACAAGACAGACATCGACTATGGAAGGCAACTTTCCGCCGCCGCCGCCACGATAGTCTCCTGTTATGGCTGCGGTTCTGCAAGATCTGACTCTCGCAAATTCTAACGCTCGGACAACGTTTTCGCTTGTGCCTGAGCCACTGAACCCAATGACGAGGTCCCCATCTCTCAGAAATGTAGTGAGTTGGCCCACAAATACATCCTCGTAGGAGACGTCATTCGCAAATGCCGTCAATGAGGCGGCGTTGTCTACATGCGAGATAGTTCTGACGCGCAACTCCTTAGACCAGTCACCAGCGCTATGGGAGGGAGTAGCAGCACTACCTCCATTGCCTACGAAGTGGATAGTTGCATCTCTGCTGATTGCAGAGACTACCTCGTGATATAGAGATTCCAAATCATCCCGGGACAGGTCCTCAAGGGTACGTTGTAGATCCCTGAGGTATCCTCCCGCGAAGTCTTGGAAGTCGAAGTCCACGAGAGGTTGGTGTAAGCGTGCCTTCTTGAGTGCATCTATTCCCATTCAAACGAGTCTTCTGAGAGATTCCATAGCCTCATCTGCAGATCCCATGCTATTTCTAGAGGACTGAAACGAGTCATTTTCGAAGTTCTCTCTTGCTATGGCCATATGCTTCTCTGCAAGCCTCCTCGAGGAATCATCGGACCCTATTCCAGAGGATTCAAGTTTCTTTCTCAGTATCTTCCATTCGCCCTCTAGAAAGTCAAGGAGTTCCTCAGTATCCCTTCGAGTGGAATCAACTGAATCCAGATCGTTGATAATTGACTTGAGTTCTTCGTCTGCCTGTATCCAAAGTCCTTCTTTTGAAAGTGAAATTGCGCTTGCTAGTCGCTTCTCAAATATTGTCTTCTCCGCGAGGGGGAATCTGCTCTGTATCANCCCNTTCTGACGTACTGACTGCTNGAATGATCGNCTTGATTCNCTTCGNTTATGCAATCTTCTGGCGATTGATTCTAAACCTCCCATCGCAAGTGATAGTTCCCCNTCTTCGATTGATTTGTCTATNGATGAGAGTTGTGATTCAACNTCTTCCGATATATCNGGATGTTCTGATACCANNTNTGAACTGANNTCGNATCTTCTTGNNCTGACTCTNTCTAATGCTTCGCTAAGAGACTGAAGTTGATCTGGNAGAGCCTCGAGGNAATGNAGGGCCTCNTCNGGCCTCTGTCTTTCCATTGCCTTTCGAGCTGATTCGACCATTCCAGCAATTGTATCTGATTCAATTATATTCTGCTTCTCGAGTTTTTTCTCNGCTTCTGATAATGCCTCTCTTGCNGGTTCCCAGAATAGNCATATTCGATTNGCTACTTTCTTNGCCTCTCTGTATATTGTCTCNGCCTCNCGAGGNGAGCCGAGAGCNCGTTCNCTGTCTGCTTTCTCCACCAGAGAAACTGATTCAGTNGCTTCTGGNGCAATTGACNCNGCCTGATTGACTANCACCATTACTGCTTCGCGTATCTCAGATAGGTCCCGGTCNATGGAAANGGCCAATNCNATCTCATGTTCCACTNATTTCAACCTNGANTGGCCNCGGCTNGTATTTGACCAGCCTTCCTCTCGNGCCAACTTCAATAGCGAGGAAGCATGATCGAGGCGAATTCCGGTCTCATTGATTTCCAGTATTCTAATCTCTACGGAATCTATTCTGTTAAACAGATCTCGTCTACCTTGGAGTGATGGGTCGGGACGAAGTATGTCAAACATCAGAAGGACTACTACAACTATAGTGGAAACAGCTGCAATCATAATTTCTGAACTTTGAGAGATCATTATTGCAACCGCTGTTGCGAGCCCTATCATACCGAGCAGCCCTCTGAATCTGCGGGCAATTGCAGTAGAAGAGAATGCACTTCGACTATACTCATGCAACACGATAGCAAGAAGGGTCAAGATCGCCCCAGATGCGAGTCCCCTGGAATCTGGTTCCGCGCTGGCAGCAAGACCTATGAGAATAGGCCATGAAATCGAAGATATCGAGGCAAGACGTGTTCGCTTGCGGCCATCATATGATGAAAGATCGGAGATAATGAATGCCATCGAGAAGATGACTGCTATCTCAATCAAATGGAATCCGATTGGTTCTTCTGATTCGAGAGACTGGCTTAATCGGAAAGCGCCGATTGCAACAATTACGAGAGATGTGAATCCGATTAATCGGCTTACATTCCTTCTCTGACGAGCCACGCCTCTATCGGCATAATCTAGAGGGAGCATGATGGTCCCTGTGCCTCCATGGACAAGAGTTGAACGGTTAGATGATCATTGATTGGACGAATCGCCCCATCTTCTGATTGCAGCATAAGATATTACAACTATCGCCATTGAAACAAACGTAGGCGGGATCCAGTCAGGGAGGTTATCCCGGATAGTAACGTTTCCTGTGAGATCTATAGTATCCTCATCTCCTCCTGGAAGTTGGAACCAGATCAGTTTCAAGTCTAGTTCTCCGACTGAATCAGGAGTGATTGCCAGAGATATTCGAGACACTGCCGGGCCAGCGGAAGTAGCGGGTACGATAATTCCCTCTGGGGAGCATATGGCTCCACTACACAACCGTGCTGATCCGCTCCCAGACCCCTCGTTATTTATCGAGGCCGTGATCACAAGCGGATTGTTCAATCCGATGTCCCCAGATACCTCGATGGTTGGAGAGCTAGAGAATATCACTCCTTCAGCGGGTTCTATCTCAATAGGCACTTCCAGAACTGATTCATGACCTGACGGATCCCATGAAACGATACGGATTACATGGTTACCCGGATGTGCCTCTCCAAGTGATATTGGGTCACTAATGTCTGAATATGGGGACATTTCTTGCACATAGTTGCCATCGAAAACGATCGTCCACAAGGTAGTGTCTAGAGCATCGATTCTGTCATATGAGCCGCTTATGTTTAATTGGATCTCTTGTCCTGCGATCAGCCTGGTGGAAGATTCCACTGATACACCTGACAGCATTATCTCGGGAACTATCACTGGACCCTCATCATCCAAGACGACGATCGTCCAGTTTCCAACGACATTGTTCCCGACTGAATCTTGGACATCGATTGAGAAAAACCACTTTGTTGGCTCTCTCTGGGAATGACGGTCGTCCGGATCCCTATGTGGCCCATTAGTNGACTGGCCATGATAGAATGCTTCCGTTATCTCTAGGGTATCAGTACCTGTTCGCGTGAAGCCTCCACTCCTATTTGATTCNAGATANATTCTNACTGGNTCNCCTTCCTGGTCGTATGCCTCGATAACTGATCTGAGAACTGTGCCNGAAGGCAGGGGAATAGTGTTGGAGTCAGGCTGTATATCNTTCCANAGCCCGGTGCCAACAGAAGCTTGGAACGAGATGCTGAAAGTCGGGGGTGCGGAGTCGACGGTGACGATTTGCGTCCATGAAGAATTGGCNCCATGGGCATCTGTACACTTCATCGAAAAGAAGACCTGGTCCCCATGTTCTAATTCCATCGAAGATGTTTGGATTTCCAGAGTAATGCCGGTATATTCGATTTTCTCGAAGGGGCCCTCTACAACCCACTCCGGCACCGGATTGGCTAAACTGTTGTCCTCGCAAAGACCGGCTAGATGAATATCGGAATGAGGGGATATCGTTGTCGATCCTCCCCCATGTCTGACAGCAGAAGCCGAAGGCGGGACGTTCGTATCGAGAGATATCCGTATATCAGATGCGACTGGTGAGGACGATCTGTCGACTGTGAATCCACTTGGACTTGGAGTCATTATACTAGATTGTGCACTGAACCTATACTCCCAGGAATGCGGTAAAATAATCTTCATCGGAACTGCCTCTACGAGTGACCCTNTTCTGGGNAAATCGAGTAGTCTGATGGCTCTACCATCAGCNACTCCNAATATATCGGCGGTCTCGTTCCACCCCCATGNGTGGGNTATTTCGAGGGGTCCGGCAGGTATACTGGACGAATTGAATGATANGGGGCCATCNAGAATGAATGGTTGGAGATCAAATGAACAACAACCGGCTACTTCGGCATCCCCCCANGTCCGACTTTGCTCGAGTTGTATCGAGAATGCATGAGATTCTGATTGGGATATGTTGCCGTCTGCATCNCCAATGTGAGTGTCAATTTGATATCTNACACCCATATGAGGGTCAGGAAGGAAGTCAGCTCCGATTCTGCTCGACGCTGAAATGGAAAGTTCCCATGTAGCAGGTATTCCATGGCTCTGGTCTATCGAGTGTATNGTCAGGNTGGAGTTNCCTTGTATTNCGGGGTCTTGANTCTCTTCGGAAGCCACGGTTTGACTCAAAGCCACTGAGAAAAACAGANTTGCCAGAAGAGCNAACGANAGGGANCTTCGAGCATTCACGACTGGTTGNATGAACTTCTGCGCTTCAATCCAACGGATTTTCGTNNNAGGNACGGACTGGTCTTANGATCGAATAAAATGCNAACGCGGCCCATATGGCCCCTAATACNGCAAATGGCCATTCGCCAGTCACAGTCGCTCTAACTGTGAGCAGGAGTTCGCCGATTCCCATTGAAGTNAGATATGCGAAAGATCTGCTTGATATGATGGCCCNTGTCTCGAATGCGAATGCAGCAAGTACNAGCAGCATTCCGAGATACGCGCCCGCCATTGTCAACTCCATGTATCGCGTGACACGCATGATGCACATGAACCATGGTGCGCCCCGTTGTAGAATGGGGAAAAGAAAAGATGGTTCGNGCATTACCAGCANTTATGNNCGTNTGGATTGTTGATTCGAATGCNTTCATCCATCTCGGNTCAATAGCATCGGAAGACGCGATCAAGTCGATGGGTAGTGCATTNGCCCCCCATGGGGGAGTCATGCACGTTACCTCTGGAGTCCATGACGAAGTGAAGACGGTCAGATTTAGATCATGGAAAGGACGGCCNCGTGTTCTTGATGTGCTCAAGGACTTGCTCCAGACGACCTCGATATCTCCCGANGAGNTACGTGGCCTAGCCGCGGCNATAGGGGAGAAAGCCGCCCCCCAGGATGTCGATGTNTCTCTGATGGTTCTAGCAGCNCGGATGCATGGAGAGGGTCGNGACGTAGTCTTGGTATCGGACGATTACAAAATGACGACTACACGNGAAAGAGCAGGNCTCGGCTATTCGACATGCCCNCCCTCAACATTTCTTCAAAGGCTTGCAGATGGGGCCAGAGGTTCGGATGGAGGGAAGCTCAGAAGTNTGGCCCGTAGGGTCCGCGCGGCTGAGATGAGGTATGCNATAAGNAGGGCNGGGGAGTATGANATCCAGGGGAAGTTAACTTGGTTAGTCGAGAGTCTGTTAACCGCTAGGCCCCCGATNCCCCCTCCTGTGAAAGAAGATGGNGGAGGCGGAATCGAGATTTCGATCCGTGCACTNAGGAGGCATATCGCAGGNGAGAAGGTCAAGGCTTCTGNACTGAAGCGACTAGGAGATTTNCCATCGATATGCGCTTCTGTTGGCGAGATTGATGGTCATCTNGAGTCCCTTCTNGGAGANGGNGGNGATCCNAGTGACCTCTATGTCTCNAGTTTAGGCGTTCTTCAGAGTGTACTTGAATCAACGGGCATGGGGCTGGCGCCCTTGAATGACGAATTGTGCATGATCGCACACAGAGTCATGGCNGGTCCGATATCTAGGCTGGAGTCCGTCCTGGGGCTTCTTGCGGGTTCTTTGGGCCGTAACGAGGCCTCGAGTTTGCATCTGGCACGCGCTCTTAGCCAAGCCAGTCTTGCTGTTGATGCGAGTGCTGAATCCAGGATAATGCATCACCTTGGACTCATGGCGATTGCAGCAAATGAGCCAGAAAGAGCGGCTTCACTCTTCGATGGGGCATCTGCTCAGTCTCTGAGGAGTGGAAATTCCAACCTCAGACACCTCATAGCCGCTGGAATATCTAGGCATCTTTCAGGTGATGGCGATGGCGCTGATTCCAATATATCGGAGGCTGCGAGAATAATCGATGAGGATGAGAGTTCTGCCATCGAACCCCTTGTGATACTCGCAAGATCGTTGATGGGGATCGATAGGCCTTGGCTCGCCCTCGAAATTTTCGATGAAGCACTCGAATGCGCCATAGAAGCTGAAATCGAGTCGGAAGTCGACAGAATACGAAACCTGTTGACTCTCGTAAATGTGGCAGCAGTGGGGGTGGAGGATGATGAGCGTCGGTCTCTCCGAAGGCTGCTGGACGGGTTGAATCGAGTCGAGGGCATAGCCGAGGAGCGAGTTGAAACCGTAACTGAAGAGGTCGATGAGGCGGTGGATGCGCAATTAGTGCCGATTGAAGAGACCTGGAGAGAATGGCGGGCGTCGAATGATCTAGTGCCTGACGGGGAGTCCTTGAGTGTCGTCAGAGTGGTAGAAGGCGAGGGAGGACTACTTGCTATTGTCCATCATTCCGACCTTGGGGGCTTGGGGATATGGCTCCCCGGCGAGGCTCCTGAATTAGCACCTGGCCAACGGTTGACGATATCTGGAACGAGGATCAAGTTGGCAGAGCCGACCAAGGACCTTACATCCTCTCAGAACATAAGGGGAGTGATAGCCGTGGAAAGTACCGAGGCGCTCAAGGTATCGATTGAGGCGATCCAGGATTCAGCTCCTGAATCATAATCACTCAATCGATACCCTGAGGCAGTTGATATCAGAGATTTCTCCGACCGGCTACCAATGCTGCTCCTAGCATGGCGACGAGTACTGTGATTCCGAGGAATCCAGGTACGCTTTCTGAGTCTGGCTCTGCTGAGGGCGGTGGCGGCGCTACGCCAGTTCCNACAGTCACGACCCCGACCATATCCATAGAGACGTGGGGTTCGCAGATGTAATGGAACGTGCCATCTTCATCGAAGGTGATTCTATAGTCGACGGTGGTTTCAGCCTGTCCGCTGTACGCCCCTCCCATCTTTCGAGAGGTATCGCCTTCTGAGTCGATTTGTGCGACATTGTGGGCCATGGACTCGTCGTTCCAAATCCAGCACACTGTTTCGCCAACCGCAACTGACAGATCTGCATTGTCGAATGCGAATCCGGTCTCGTCGATTCCCACTACGTAATCACAGCCCTCAGGAACCGCTGGCTCGTCTGCTGGCGGCATGAGGACCTTGTCTATCACGTGGATGACTCCGTTGGACGCTGGGACGTCGGCGAGTACGACGTTGGCGTCGTTGACCATGACTCCCTCGGCTACCGTGAACGAGAGGTCGTCCTCGTTGACGGCGGTGGCCGTCATGCCGTCTGTGACCGCGGATGCTGGGACTGAGCCCGAGACAACGTGGTACAGAAGGATATCAGTCAGCGTGGCCTTGCCCTCGACCGTGTCCAATGCTGCCAGATCGATTCCAGCAGCGGCGAATGCGTCGTCTGTGGGCGCGAACACCGTGAATGGTCCTGTGCCCTGGAGCGTCTCAACGAGCTCCGCCTGGGCCAGAGCGGCTACAAGCGCAGTGTGGATGGTCGTGGCCTGGGCCGTCATTGCAATGTTCATGGCAGGGGTCCAGACGTATGCCTCGCAAACCTCCTGGCTTACAGAGGCGTCCGGTACGTGAGTGAACATGTTGTAACATCCAGTAAACGACATTCCGCCGAAGTTAGCATCGACATAGTATGCGAAGGATGTGCATTCCTCGAACGAGGCTCCTGCAGATATTGCATGGGTATTGGTGTTGTAACATATGTCTCCGTCGGCCTCTGTGATGCCTGCAGGCGGCATGAGCACCTTGTCAATCACATGGATGATTCCATTGGATGCCGTTACGTCCGCGGTGGTCACGTTTGCATCATTGACCATGACGGATCCACCTGTCACTGTGAACGAGAGGTCGTCCCCGTTGAGCGTTTGTGCTGTCATTCCGTCGGTTACATCCGATGCGGTGACTGATGCGAAAACTACGTGGTACAGGAGAATGTCGCTGAGAGTCGAGTTTTCCTCTTCTGTATCGAATGTAGTGAGGTCGATTCCTGCGGCGGCGAATGCGTCGTCGGTGGGTGCGAAGACAGTGTAGGGTCCTTCTTGCTGGAGGGCGGAAACCAAACCAGCGTGGATTAGAGCGTCGACGAGTATGTCGTGGGACCCAGTGGCCTGGGCGTTTGCAGGTATGTCCAAGTTGTCATCGGCCACAACAACTGGCGAAATGAGTATACTGGCGGTGATTAGCATGGCTAGTATTGGTTTGTTCATACCATGCTCCCCTGGAGGGGGTCCTATTGAAGGGCTGTATTATTCTTAATTTTCAAAATTGAGTTTTTAATTATCAAAAAAAGCGGATACAGAACGGAATTTTATCCTCATTGTTTGTTACTTTCGATCTTTTGGATTATTTGATGCGACCTTGCTAAGGCCAACTTGATTAATCGACATCGCGACTCGTCAGATGCAGGAGGCTGTTACGATGGATGACTTCAGCATATTTCTGGCATCAAGGAGGTCTACTCGAGACTTTCTTCCAGATCCCGTACCCATGGAAATGATTGAGCAGATAATTGAAGATGGCCTCACTGCACCGAGCTGGAGCAATACTCGTCCGTTCGTAGTGGCCATAGCCACTGGAGAGGTGAGGGACCGTCTCTCNGAAGAGTTTCTCAGACGTTGGGATGCTGTCAAGGATTTTCGTAGTAGTGGGATTCTTAGAAAGATTGGCTCGATTTTCAAACGCTATGGTTTTCCGACGAGCAATTGGTTGGTAGTGAAAAAGTATCACAAGGATTTGCTTCCGAGATCTAAGAAAATCGGCAAGGATCTGTATGCTCACATGGGGATTGAGAGGGAGGACAAGGAAGCCAGAGATGGATTCTGGGCGAGGAATTACGAATTCTTCGGCGCTCCCGTAGAGCTATTCTTATTCACTCACAAAAGTCTTGGGAAATTCGCAGCCTCTGACGCAGGCCTCTTCATGCAGAATCTGATCCTCTCGGCTCATTCCAAGGGCCTTGGTACCTGTCCTCAAGGGGCTGTTGCAGTTTGGGAAGATGCGGTGCGTGAGGAGTTTGAGATCAGCAAGAATTACTCACTCCTTTGTGGCATATGCGTCGGGTACCCCAGTCAAGACTCCATAAATCAATTTGGAGCCAACAGGATAGCTCCATCAGATATAATCCCCGCACTAAAACGCTGAAATGGATTATTCAAATACTGTCATTCATACCAGCTTGTCATGAGCAAGAGCTATTTTGTGAAATTCGTATCAGAGCCGAAGAATGACACTATCAAAACGATCGTGGGCGTAGCATGCGCTGCCAGAGCGATCGCTGAGGGCCACGAGGTCAGCGTGTTCTTCGCCGCCGCGGGNACTAGACTATTGNATCCAAGGTACATCGAGGAATTAAACGAAGAAATGGGGGTAGGGTCTACTGCGGTCTCTGACATGATGGGCGTGATTACCGAGAATGCGACTCTCTACTGCTCCTTCGCCTCCGTCAAGGCAACCCTCGGTCACAGCGAGGGCGACGGTGCACTAATTGTGCCCGATGACGAAATCAAGTGGAGTGGCCCACCCGGCGTTATCGAACTTAGCGCTGCTTCTGAAGTACAACTTGTGTACTGAATGGGCATTGGATATTTTGCCCTCTCAGGGCATGTATGCTTTGCGTTGAAATAGGGATGTAGGGTCGGTGAGAGCATGGGAGACATGCAGACAACTTTCATCATGATCAAGCCCGATGGTGTTCAGAGGGGCCTAGTTGCCAATATAATCGGAAGGTTCGAGACCAAGGGACTGCGCCTCGTGGGGCTAAGACAGCTCACTCCCAGCATGGAGCTCGCAGAGACTCACTATGCTGTACACAATGAACGCCCATTCTATGATGGTCTTATCGAATTCATCACATCCGGACCGGTTGTGGCAATGGCATGGACCGGTGTCGATGCTATCAGCGTCGCCAGGAACATCATCGGCCCGACGGACGGCCGCGTAGCTGCCCCGGGTACGATTAGGGGGGATCTCGCCATGGACATCGGGCACAATGTGATTCACGGCTCTGATGGTGAAGATACTGCTAAGTTCGAGCTTGGTCTTTGGTTCCCAGATGGTCTTGTGGACTGGGCTCGAGACGCAGAGAGGCACATCTACGAGTAATCATTCTCTAGCAGAGGAAATAACATGAGATGGTGTTATGATGGAACGAAGACAACCCATCGTGGCTGTTCTTGGCCATGTTGACCATGGAAAGACGAGCCTCCTAGACCACATACGCTCACTTGGATCTCAGCGTCAAGCTTCTGTGATGGACAGAGAAGCTGGGGGGATTACCCAGCACATAGGGGCAACCGAAGTTCCCTCGGTTCTTCTGAATGAGCTATGCGGTCCTCTTCTAGGGGGGAAGTCGTTTGATTCGCCTGGACTTCTATTCATAGACACGCCAGGACACCATTCTTTCTCAACACTCAGGAACAGGGGGGGCTCACTCGCTGATATCGCCATTCTCGTAGTCGATATGAAAGAGGGGCTTAGGCCACAGACAATTGAGAGTATAAGAATCCTAAAGAAGGCGAANACACCCTTCGTGGTTGCAGGGAACAAGGTAGATCGTATACACGGATGGAAGAGCGAGAGCGGTCGCCCCATGGCTCTAGCGATGAGGAATCAGACGAAGGATACAATGGGTTTCTTCGACCAATCCTTTTGGAATCTCGTTGGCGGTTTCGGGGAGCATGGGTTCAATCTCGACAGATATGATCGTATCAAGGACTTCACGAAGGAGATAGCATTGGTCCCTGTATCTGCAAAGGAGGGCGAGGGCATACAGGATCTTCTCGCTGTTGTCATCGGATTGGCAGAGAGGTATCTCGCCGAGCAGCTAACCGACATAGAGGGGGCAGGAGAAGGCACTGTCCTTGAAATGAAAGAAGAGCGTGGGCTCGGTAAAACACTAGATGTTATCCTACATCGTGGATCAATTGCAAAGGGGGACGAGATTGTCCTAGTTACCTCAGAAGGAGGGGTGAGTACAACGGTCCGAGGACTCTTCAAACCCAGAGGCATGGCAGAAATGAGAGATGCCGGTGATCGTTGGAATGACACGGAATCTGCAAGTGCAGCCTCTGGCCTCAAGCTATCAGCTCCTGATCTGGACGGCGTCCTTGCAGGAACGACTTTACGAGTGGTGAGGGATGCTGCTGAGCAGAAGAAGGCACTCGCTCTTGCATCGGAAGAATCCACATTAAGCATCGACTTGGAGGAGGAAGGCGTTTGCATCAAAGCGGATACTGTTGGCGGTCTTGAAGCGCTTGCGATGGAACTCAAGGAGATAGATGTGCCAATACGATCTGCTTCGATCGGAAAGGTCGGGAGACGGGACATCAGAGGTGCTGAGACAGCATCGGACCCGCTTCACAGACTCATACTTGGTTTCTCGACAAGCGTCTTGTCCGATGCAAAGAATGAAATCGACTCCTCGGACAGTGGTCTGAAGGTGATATGCTCTGACATAATCTACCACATTCTGNATGAGCGAGAACGTTGGATAGAGAACAGAACCGCAGAATTAGAAGAGGAATCACGNGAGAAGATTGTCTATCCGGGAAGANTTCTCCTCCTTCCNGACCATACCTTCAGAGTGAGTAAACCGGCAGTTGTTGGGGTCCGTGTGCTTGGAGGACGCATACACATAGGCCAGCGTCTCCTCAAAGACGGTTCTTCCGTTGGTCAAATCAAATCGATTCGCAGCGGCGAGGACAGTATGAAGGAAGCGAAACAGGGGGATGAGGTCGCGGTTGCTATCAACGGCGTGGTCGTAGGACGCCAGATTGAGGAGGGGGATGTTCTTCTGGTGGATGTCCCGGAGACACATGCTAAGCGTCTTAGAAAAATGAGCCTCAATGCCATCGAAAGCGAGATTCTTGGCGAGTTAGTGGAAATTCATCGNCGCGATGATCATTTCTGGGGACGTTGAATCAAGTCGCTCCCATGTCCCCCCAACCCTTTAATGCGCAATCCCGAGAATTCAGGTCGAGTTCACCATGGCGATGGCTGCAAGCGACCCGAGTTCGAGAGAACTCATTCAAACTGTCTCAATGATCTCCAACAACCTGATGGGCGAGGTGGCCAAAGTCATAATCGGGAAGGAGGAGAACCTTCGAAAGATTGCGGTAGGGGTTCTATCCAATGGAAATATGCTCTTAGAGGATTTTCCTGGGCTTGCAAAGACGCTGATGGCCAACACATTCGCTACCGCCCTTGGATGTAAGTTCAAGCGTGTTCAATTCACACCAGACCTCCTTCCTGCAGACATAATGGGGACTTACATGTACGATCAGCAAGCGGGTGAATTCAAACTTCGACCAGGTCCTTTGTTCACCAATGTGCTTCTAGCCGATGAGATTAACAGAGCCCCGCCCAAAACTCAAGCAGCACTGCTTGAGGCCATGGAAGAGAAGCAAGTCACGATAGAGGGAATCACCCACAAGCTTCCAGCACCATTCATTACGATAGCCACTCAGAACCCGATAGAACAGGAGGGGACATACCCCCTTCCTGAAGCTCAGATGGACCGATTCTTGATGAAGATGTCAATGGGATACCCGGACAGACAGGAAGAGAAGTCGATTTTACAGCGCAGAAAGCTCAGAGGCAAGGATGATCATGACGTTCAACAGATTACAAGCCCAAAGAAGGTTGTCGCCATGCAAAAGGCTCTGGAGACAGTCCATGTCGATGCAGCCATATTGACGTACATCGTAGAGCTCGTTCACCGAACTCGTGAAGACCATCGTGTCGTGACTGGCGCGTCCCCGAGGGCGAGTCAATCTCTGTTCAAGACGGCGCGGGCAAGCGCTGCGATTGATGGTAGAGACTACGTTATACCTGATGATGTTAAGCGTATAGCGCTTGATGTTGTGAGTCACAGAATTGTTTTGAAACCCGAATCAAAGATTAGAGGCATCACTGGTGAACACATCGTTCGAAAGGTGATTTCAGAGGTTCCAGTTCCTGTCGTGCAATGAGCAAGTACCATCCATCGTCGGCTCCCAGACAGTTGCATGGGGCGTGCTGTCGTCATCGCTGTAGTGAACCACAAAGGTGGATGTGGCAAGACCACTACGGTGACTAATCTTGGTGGTGCGCTAGCAGCAGGCTCCTCCCAGATGGGGATACTGCCCAACAAAGTTTTGATTGTAGATCTTGACCCCCGGGGGAACGTAGCAACGACCTTTGGAGTTGAAAAGCGGTCCCTTGGGCCCACCATGAATAATCTGTTTGAAGCGGTTATAGATGGGTCCAGAATTGATCCTGCCCCGTATATTTTGGCGCCGCATGAATTGACGAATTATATGAGGGGGGCCTGGAAGCGTCAGAATCCAAATCGACCCAGAGGGCCCCCGAAAAGTCATTGCGTTGATCGTCTTTCTCTGCTACCTGCGGATTTGGATCTTTCAGGGATAGAAATAGAATTAGCAATGAGGATTGGGAGGGAACATCGTCTAAGGATTGCTCTGGAGAGTGCAATGGATGATTATGACCTGATAGTCATAGACACCCCAGCTTCCTTGGGATTACTGACAATCAATGCGCTGACGGCTGCAGATTGGTTACTTGTCCCCATACAAGCAGAGTTCTATGCATTGGAAAGTATGGGTCAACTTCTAGACACTCTGAATAGGGTTCAAACTGCGGTCAATCCGAAACTGCGTCTTCTTGGTATAACCATGACAATGGTGCAAGGGGGTTCTAATCTCGGGCGTACGGTAGCCGAAGCAGCGAAACGTCACTTTGGCGGTAGAATCCTAGAAACCCAGATTCCGAGAAGTATTGCAGTTGCCGAGGCTCCTCTGGAAGGCGCCCCGGTAGCTCTCTCTAAGAGCCCAATTGAAAGACATCCTGGAAGTCTTGCATACTGGAATCTCGCCAGAGAAGTTAGTTCGAGACTAGACATAATACGCACTCAGAGAAGTGGTTAGCCGTTGACTATTGACGATGCGGCTGATTCGACTAAGCGATCCCACTCTTTCAACAGCTCCCTCTCAATTAAGTCGATATCTGGGGCTTCGATGTCTTGATCGGCAAACGAACGGAGACGGTTCTTAAGATCGTAAACCCTCTGTACTCGGTTAATTTCCAGCCTTCTTTCAAGATCGGCCCAGGCAGATAGAAGTGTCTCTCTCCTCCTCATAGTGGCTATCTTCCTCATAGCCTCATTTTCAGCGGTGAACCATGCCTCCAAGTCTCCATCAATTTCAGATGTTGCAGCGGCTTCCATGGAGCTTAGACGATTTGTTATTGCCTCTTTATTCTCAGCATCTATCTTCGCTCTTTGCTTCTCTATGCGATCCGTAATCTCCGCCTCGCGTTTTATCCTATATGATCTAAGACGCTCGGCCATCTCAGCCTGTAGCTCGATTCTTTTTGCGTCCAGCCTTATTCTTATGGACTTAGAAAGAGCGTTGGAGAGTTCATTCTCAAGTCGCCTTTCCAATCTTTCCAACTCCAATTCATGCTCCATCACAATTCTTTTTGTTAGTGCATCGAGTCTGTCTTCATATTCGGCCTCGATGTCCACCGATATGCGTTCTCTTATTCTGAGTGCTAAGTGATCGGATCTGCGTCTTCTATCGACATCGAGCCTGTCCCGAATGCGCCTTTCCTCATGAGCGAGCCTTGATTCCATTTCCAGTCTCTGATGTCGTTCTTCTGCTCGTAGTGCACGGTTTTCGAATTCGGATATCTGCTCCTCATTCATCTCCCCCATGTCTTCGCTTATCCTGCGAAGATCTTGCTCGATGCGTTCGTTTTGTGCTTCCACTATTACTCTGCGGACGTTATCCATACGGGCAGTTGTGTCTGAAAACGCCTTATTCAACTCCGCCTTCATTGAATCGGTAGCTGAATCAAGGGTCTCGGAGTTGATCGATATTGCTCGATTTCCATTTACCCATTTGATTCGTTCTCTACGCATCTTAGAGAGTGTATCGGCGGCATTACTCGAGATATCAGAGTCCTCCATACGATCACGTCCGGGAGCAGTTCGTGAGAGTCTTCAGACTTCAAAGTCCCTGAAGAATCTAGAATGTCACAGAGAACTCGCTTTCGCATGCTGGACAAGATATTTTCCTAGATCCAGGCCTAGGACGTAGTCTCAGCATCCTGTCGCAAGATGGACATCCAATCTCGACCTTGACTACCTTGGGAATTATTCTGAACGGTCCTTGACAGGACCCGCAAATCAAGTCAACAGGTCTCTCTTCAGTACCGGCTACGACCAGTGTAGAACACTTCGGACACGGTATCTTCTCCTCTCGTAAATCTATGATCGTACGCTCATGCGTTACTCGGCACACTGCACCACAGAGAACGCAAGTCTTCTCTCCCAAACCGAGAGGGAGCATGCCCTGGCAATGAGCGCATCTTGCCACGGGTGGTGCAACTTTCGATTCTATCTCCGGTCGGCCGTCCACGTAACTCGCTCCCTGTTCTTGTTCATGAAGTGGTCGCAGGGGTCATCCTACTGCCTATTGCAGTGGTAAAGGCTTCCTTGGAGTCTCTGAATAAGTGCCCTGCAACGGTTCTGATGACGATATATGGCGAGTCTCCTGAGTCCTTCACGAGCATTCCGTTCAGTATTACGATAAACACGGAAGCCTCGTGAAGAGCTATTCCGAGAGCGATACTAGAATTCAGGCCTAATAATGTCGTCATTACGAGTAACAGTGTGACTCCCAATGAGATCGCGATGTTGTATGAGACTCTCTTCCTAGTACGCTTTGAGATATCGACTAGTTTGGCTATTACCATTGGGTCTTGTCCGGGTATGAGTACGTCTGCAGCATCCAAATTTATCTGATCACCGGATCCCATTGCTATTCCCACTGTGGCAGTTGCAAGGGCGCCAGAGTCATTGAAGCCATCGCCAGCCATCAAAGTGGGCCTCGCAGCAGTCATCTGCTCTACAAAGAGTGCTTTTCCTTCTGGGTCCACATCGCCCCTGCATCTTGAGCTTGGGATTCCTAGCGATTGTCCGAACCTCTCAACTGCAAGTTGCTGATCCCCTGAAAGAATCTGTACTTCTACCCCATTGGCCATAAGCGAGGACACAAGCGTATCAGCACCGGCTCTCAAATCGTCATTCCTAAATGTGAATAGTGCTATTGTACGGCCTTCGAAAGCCAATAAACTACTACTAAGGCCTTCTAATGATGTATTTTTCTGTGTTTTCTCTAGTCTTTGATTGATTTTGAAACCGGACGATTTTATCCAACTAGAGGATCCGAATGCAACATTGGAACCGTCCATTATTCCTCTGACTCCAGCCTCTCCATCGCTGATAGATACGATTTTTGAGGGCTCTATCATACGTTTTTCTGCTTCGCTAATCACTGCGTCTGCATAAGGGTGATTGCTTTTCATCTCAAGAGCAGCTGCAACCGAAAGTGCGAATTCTTGGTCTATACTCCTTATTGTGTGGATCTGCTCGAGAGTGGGCTGGCCAGAGGTGAGCGTTCCAGTTTTATCCAAGAAAGCTAGATTCGCACTTGCTATGTTCTCAATTACATCACCTCCGCGTGCCACTACACCGGCAGCGGAAGCAGCGGATAATGCGGTTGCATGAGGCACGGGTGCAGCGAGCAAAAGAGCGCATGGACAAGAAACGACCCAAAGAATGAGGGTTGCAATCATATCACCGGAATACAATCCATACGCAAGTGAGAAGGCAAGTACCAAGGGGACCCACACAGCGGTGAATCGCTCGATTATAGATTGGGTAGAAGTTGGAGTTTCTCGATATTTCCTTACCATCTCAATCAACGAGTAAAGTCGCGTTTTACTTCCTACCTGGACTGTACGGATTGAGATTGGTCCTCGGACTAAATTCAGTCCTGCTTCTACATATCCCCCCTCTGCTATCGATACGGGTATTGGTTCTCCAGTCAATGGGGAGCGGTTAACCAAACCATTTCCTTCAATCACCATACCGTCAACAGGAATTATTTCACCTGATCTCACTTGTACGATGTCTCCGGGCACAACGTCCTCAATCGGAGTCTTATCACCCCCGTGACCCCCTTTGTCCGCCGGATGCGAATGCCCTTCGGATTCCGTAATGACACGTGCTGATTTTGGAAGGCTGTCAAGTCCTCCTTGCATGGCTTTTCTTGCCTCGAATAAGGTTCTCTCCTCAATATATGCTGCAAGAGCTACAAGTCCTGTGACAATTATCGCTTCTTCCCACTCTGTGAGTAGTAAGGCTCCAATAACTGCCATAGAAGTTAGGAATTGGAAGCCCAAAACCATGTTGAAAAGGCTACTTACAGCCGTTTTAAACATAGGCTGTCCGGCGAGCATCACTGTCAGAATTGTTAATGACGCAGGAATTATGCTTGGTATCTCAGAAGTTGAAAGAAACATCACTGCAAGTAGAGATGGGATAGTCATGATTGCAGCTATGAGTTGTTTCTGGTCATCTCGTAGACGTATGGTAGTCGAGGGTCTTGTTCTCATTCTCCCCCCCAGTATCTTGTTGAGTCTGTATCCTGCATAATTTCTTATTTTTAGATCGTTAATCGGGACCCTGATTATTTCGATTATAGCATCTTCAAAACGTACATCTAGAATTCCTGGTACTTCCAAGATTCTATTTCTCAGCTGGTGTTTGTCTATTCCAAGAGTCGCTGCGACGATAGAGGGCGTGACGCCGATAACCTCTTCCCACTCGATATCAGGAGTATGCCCGAGTCCAGAAAGGACGGTACATGCCTTCGAAGTACGCCCCACGGAAATATCCATGGCGAGTCTTACTCGTCCCTCGGTAGCTGATACTCTGGCTTCAGTCACACCGGGCATTCTCCTGAGCACGGTAGTGGCCTTCATCGCACAATCTGGACAATCAATGCCTCGTAGCCCCCATTCAAATTCAATAATTCCATCAGCCAGTAATTCTGACTCATTGATGCTTTCATCATCTTGAAGGTTCATTCTCATTAGCGATATATCGCCTATATCTCTGAAATCCATAGGAGATTTTAGAGGATGGATATCAGACGCATCCAGAGTGAATTTGTCTGTACCCATGAAGATGGCTGGAGGCATGTATAATTTCAAACTGCGGACACCTGGGACATACAGGCGAGACGCATGAAGGGTGGCATCGAGGTTCCAAATCTTACAGATATTGACATGATTGTGTTTGATGTTGACGGGACTCTGATGGATCGATCAGGCATGCCCGAGGGGTTGGTTGGTTTGGTCAAGGAAATCGAAAAGAATGGTGTTTCTGTGTCTCTCGCATCGGGAAGAACCTTACCGAATCTAACCCCTATTCACCAAGCTCTTGGCTTGACTGGGTTCATTGTAGCGGAAAATGGGGGGATTCTTTGGGATGGGCCACGGAAAAGAGGCATAGAGCCAATGGCGAATGGTAAGAGATGCAGGGATGCGATTGAGTGGTTGGCAGGCAAGATGGTAGAAATTGACCCAGCGGGAATTGAGTCGAATAGGTGGAGGGAGACTGAGTGGTGTGTTTCGGGGCCTTATGATGTGGATCGTATGCGCGCCCTTCTTGCCGACTCTGAATGGTCGGATCTTAGGGTCGTTGGGACTGGCTTTGCCATACATGTTACTGAAAGAGACGTGAATAAGAGATCGGCATTGGAGATTCAGCTCTCTAGAAGAGGGATTGACCCATCCAGGGTTTTGTCTTGTGGGGATGCGTTGAATGATGTTTCAATGTTCAATCTGACGGGCTACTCTGTGGCTGTTGATGGGACGATAGCCGAGGTATTCGATGCTGCTGGTAGTGTTACTCAGAAGAAGGGGCCTTTGGGCGTTATCGAAATGCTGGAATTGCTCCTAAGGTGATTGAAGAATAATGGTAATTCAAATTCTCAATCGAATAATCTCCTAATCACGTTAGTGGCGTATGACCCTGGTGGCAATGTGAATGAAATTTTACAAGTCCATCTCTTATGTTTCTGAGAACCGTGCATATCGTCAATAACAGGCTCTGTGCATAGAACTTCTCCTGGATTTAGGACTGTTTCACGACTAAAATCAGCCATTTTGATCTTTAGAAGATTGAAGTCGATATCGGGGTGAGGTGGATTCGAATGTATTCTCGATATCATTGGATCATCAGTCTTCGACTCTTTCATCATAGACGGGACTGGCATCCTAATAGACTCTGGAATCTCCTTCAGACGTTTTGCAAGAGACTCTACTAGAGACCTCTTGGCGTATCCGCGCCTCCCAGGTGGAGCCTCAGGATAGAGGAGTGGCCCCCCTACCCCTATGTCTACTGGCCGTAACAGGTGGTTCTCGATATTTTCAAGGAGAGCACTCCTAAGGACGTCGTTCCAGATATACGATTGCCATGCTGATATCCAAAGGCCTCGTAGCCTCCTGGGCATTGCGAGATATGCGGACAAGGATGAGTCGTAAAGGGATTTTTTCTGGGATGATGACTTCCAACCGTCTATGACTCGTCTGAAGGGCTGATGGTCAATAGAATCAATCTTGACCCTATCGATGTCTGGCCAAATTGACTTCAGATACTTCCTGTCCCTGCGTCGGCTTGATCGATCTGATGGTTGGGGTTCTGTCAAGTGAAGTTTCATCGCCCCTACCAAGTCTCCCTTCATGAGAAGATCGCCAGGCAATTTTCCGATGGCTGCCGAGCCGAATCTCTGCGAGTCGAACCAATTGGGCAGCCCTATCTTGGAAATCTGTTCGACTCTACTCGGGAGCAGCTGTGTCTCCCTATGTCGTATGTCTCTGACTACTATCGAGAATCTATTTCCGCTGTGATCGCCCGATTTTAGATGGCGGTCGAAAGTCCCTTGAGGGTCGAGTGTCCAATCCTTTCCTGAAATACGATGTTTAGGGGAATACCTAGATGGCAAAGAAACTAGTTGAGTCGTCTTTGAACGTCTATCCTTGAGTCCTGAGAAGCCCCATGCGTCGACAGGTATCCCATGTTTCTTCGATATATTCGACATGAGGGCCTGAGTCTCCCATCCAGTCTTCGTCAATTTGAATATTCGATAAGGAGATTCTGTATCTTCTCTGAAAAATGATTCATCTTCAGAATAGAACTCATCCACCTGAAATTCTTCAGGCGTTGTCCTTATCTTCGCCATTTTATGGCCCCATATTCTATTTCTCAAGTGCCTGGAGCATCATCTGAATATCGTCATTGTCCGGCTTGATCTTTCTTTTCTTGACGCCCAAGACGGATGCAACACCCAGAGATGCGATTAATGCCGCTCCTATGGCTGCAGCCCCTATCAGAACCCTCTCGTCATACGTTCTCGTCCCATCAAGAGGGTATGCGTCATTCGCATCGAGCACTCCGTCGTTGTCGTCGTCAGTATCGGAATTGTCTCCGATGGAGTCACCATCAGTGTCAACGCTCTCGAACGGATCCAATGGGAAGGAATCTAGCAGATCCGAAATGCCATCGTTGTCATCATCTTCATCCAGAATATCGCAGATTAGATCTGCGTCGCTGTCTATTGGCTTGTCCGATATCAAGAGGGGGTCTGTTCCGCATACGCTTTCATCTAAATCCGTCCATCCGTCGCCATCATCGTCATCGTCTAGGAAGTCGTTCGATCCATCATCATCTGTATCCCTCTGTTCAGCCGAGCACCCCGCAGTATCTGTCTGACTCATTGTGACAAGCGTGTCCGGACAACTATCTGCTGTATCCTCAACGCCGTCTCCATCGTCGTCGGTGTCGGTATTATCGCCAACCCCATCATCGTCGAAATCGGCCCATTCGCTGATATTCAGAGGGAATACGTCGTCCTCATCTAGAACTTCATCGGCATCATCGTCGTTATCGGAGTTATCTCCAATCCCATCGCCGTCGAAGTCATATTGCTCTGTGGCGTTGAGAGGAAATGCATCCATCTCGTCGAGCACGCCGTCTGAGTCGTCGTCCATGTCTGCGTTATTACCTAGTCCGTCTCCATCGGTATCTACAGATTCTGCTGGGCTGAGTGGAAATGCGTCGTCCTCGTCTAGCACGCCGTCTGAGTCNTCNTCNGTNTCGGCGTTGTTACCCAAGCCATCTGAATCGGTGTCGAGGGTCTCCGTTGAGTCCAGAGGGAAGGCGTCNTCCTCGTCTAGAACGCCGTCTGAGTCATCGTCGGTGTCGGCGTTGTCGCCTATCCCGTCGTCATCGAAGTCGGCCCACTCGGTGGCGTTCAGGGGGAATGCGTCGCTCTCGTCGAGCACGCCGTCACCATCGTCGTCCGTGTCGGCGTTGTTCCCAAGTCCGTCGGCATCTGTATCGAGGGTCTCCGTTGAGTCCTGTGGGAAGGCATCGTCCTCGTCTAGCACGCCGTCATCGTCGTCATCGGTGTCGGCGTTATCGCCTATTCCATCACCGTCGAAGTCGGCCCATTCGGTGGCATTCATGGGGAAGACGTCGTTCTCGTCTAGCACACCGTCACCATCGTCGTCGGTGTCGGCGTTGGAGCCGAGGCCGTCTCCGTCGAGATCGTTCCATTCCGCATTGTTCGTGGGGAAGGCGTCATCCTCGTCTGTCACGCCGTCATCGTCATCGTCCTCATCTGCATTGTCTCCTATTCCATCNANATCAGTATCTACCCACTCACCAGCATCAAGGGGGAATTCGTCAATTTGGTCTGCATATCCGTCATTGTCGTCGTCTGGATCGATTGAGTCACACAATCCATCCCCATCATTGTCGCTGGGCATTGAAGTGGAATTCAGCGGGTCGAAACCGCATTGAGTCTCCATGATATCGAACCATCCATCCCCATCATCGTCTAAATCGGCGTTGTCGCCTATCCCGTCGCCGTCGAAATCAGCGGTCTCGGATCCGTCGAGAGGGAATNCGTCTGATATGTCGTCGACCCCGTCTCCATCATCATCATGGTCGCGTTGTGTTCCGTAATCTGTTACTTCTGGATTCGTCATGAAGAGGCCGGTTGGCAAATCGAGGTTGTCTATCCACGCTGCGTCTTGTCCATTTGATACGGTGTAGTCTTTGCTGTAGGTCCATTGTAGGGTGTGTGTGCCTGCACTTAGGAGGAATGAGTAGTTCGACCAGCCGGTATCACCGGACCACGACTCCACTTGTGCCCCGTCTACCGAGAATATCAGGAAATCATAGCCACTTTCGGAGTCCACCTTGTATGCAAAGGATCCGTTTGCGCTCTCGGTGAACAGCGTCAGCGAGATCGATGAGGCCTGATTGTCGGATACAACGCCGGATCTAAGTGAGACATTCCCGCTGCTAGATGTGGAATTGTCCAGACTCCAGGAGGGGGGGGAGCCTAGGTCCCAGGAGAATGTGGTATTCAACTGAACGTCCTCGAATTCGTCGAGCGAGTAAGTGCAACATACCAGCTTGTAGGTCTCGTCGGCTAAACCATCCCCATCTGTATCCTGCCAAGCCTGCCCGTCCAATGGGAAGGCATCCATGTTGTCTTCAACTCCATCGTTGTCGTCATCGATATCTACGCTGTCACAGAGCCCATCGGAGTCGGTATCTGCCGAGGGCAGACTGAGTGGGTCGTATGCATCGGTCCCACAAGCCAATTCTGATACATTTGGCCACCCATCTCCGTCGATATCTTCGTCCATTGCATCACAGGTTCCATCCCCGTCGACGTCGTCTGGAGTTGAGTTTGGATCATTTACCATAGAACCGCATAGATTCTCCTCCTCATTCGTCCACCCATCCCCGTCGGCATCTGCCTCTGTTCCATGGAAAACGAGTTGCCAATCATTCACAGTTCCCGTAGAACCGGTGGAGTTGACGTCTAGCACATTCACAGTCCATGTTCCTGCGGTGAGTTCGCCATAGTGGTGCATGCTTACCATATCATGATAGCGCATGTTGCCATATTCAGCTGGATTCGTATCAGCGAGAATGGAGGTATATCCACTCGGGGAGGTGAGCGTGATTATCAGATCTTCAGGATTTTGATGATCGACATCCATGAATAGCTCGACACTCTCAATGTTTAGCAAATCAGTCACGGTGTGACTGAAAGAAAGTGGTGTTCCCGAGGAGGGTATGTTCACTGATGGAGTGTATAGTGGGGTGGAGATATTCGCCTCTGGGCCTAAAAGGGTCCAATTTTCTGCTAGATTTACAGCGGCGGTCGCATCCACCATCCCGAACCCGTAGTAGTGACTCACTGGCAGTCCTGCTCCATTGACGCTCCAATTCTCATGGTTGAGATCATTTGGAGTGGAAGAATGCACCAATATTGCTTGCATGTCCCGCCAAGTGAGTGTGGGCTCGGCCTCGAGTATGAGTCCGGCCACCCCTGCCACCTTGGGGCCCGATGACGACGTGCCTCCGAAGCTATCGGTGTAATTCGTGGAGCTGTATCCTTCAGAGCCTGTCCTATCAGCAGTTGTTATCCCCAATGAACCGCCATTCGAGGGGCCAACCACCAGAACCGGTGCGCCTATGCTCGAATACCAAGATTGTACTCCGCTGTAAGTTATCGCTCCGATCGCAATGGTGTATCTTGACTTCTGGAATCCTTTCTGATTCACGTTTTCATCCGAGGTATACTCGTTTCCAGCTGAGAATGTGAAAATGCTTCCCAGAGAAGACCTCCCGTCGTATACGCCTGATTCCAACATGGCTGCACTGCTAGGTCCCAGACTCGCGAAGCCAGCACCGCCGTAGCCCCATGAGTTGTGGTAGATGTCGATGTCTTGGTTGAAGTCCGATAGTGCGGGGACCGCAGCGCCTCCGCAGAGGAATCTAGCGTGATTGTGGCTGGCGCCCCAGGCCACGCCTGCTATTCCGATCCCATTGTCCCCCATGCCTGCTGCGACGCCGGCAACTGCAGTTCCATGGTTGTCACTGGACGCTACCGGACTCGGGTCCTCATCGTTATCGCAATAATCGTATGAAGTGGATGCATCAAAATTAGGCTGGAGGTCTTCATGTAGAATATCAAGGCCATCGTCCACTATTCGTATCATTACGCCAGAGCCGTTGTACCTGTCCCATGCTGCAGTGACATTCAGATCAACGCCCACACTATTGCCGTCTTGACCGGTATTGATTAGATGCCATTGATCGGCGATCAATGGATCATCAGGAATGGTCATTGGAGTGGGTTGTAAACTATCTTGGTTAGGGGCAAAAAGCTCAATCTGCCCAGTTTCCTGCAAGAAATCAAGGGTCTCAAGAGTTATTGAAGATCCTGGAACTGTGTAAACATGGTCCAAGAATCTGTCTTGGACCATCTTGCCGTGTTTCATTTGTTCAGAGATCTTGGTAATTTGATCTGTGACTATGACCCACTCTCTTGGAACCTCTGAATAGCCATTACCCTCCAATGGTGCCTGCAGCCTTGCAAATGACCATTGCAAATTTTCTGACAAGGAATCGATAATTGGGGTATGTCGAGGGAATAAAGAATCGGATTCTTCTGCTTCTTCTTCACTCCCCCACTCAGCTTGTATCAGTGGTGAATGCAGGCTTATCAGCATTAGTGAGATGAGGAGAAAGCTAGACGTCCTCTGGGCGTTCATAGTGGTTATGTAGGAGTTCGTTGATTTAACTGTCCTCTGGCCTCGTTTAATTAGGAGGCGATATTACGAGTGGGAGATAAATCGCATTTTGAGCGATTTTCACTTTGGAAATATCCCTTAATTGGGATGATGTGGTGCAGGCGGCAGGATTCGAACCTGCGAAGCACTATGCAGCGGATCTTGAGCCCGCCCCCTTTGACCACTCGGGTACACCTGCACCATTAGGAGGGTGCTACCCCACTTGAGTTCAGCGGAATCGGGTCCGTTTCGAAAGGAAGGTCAGAGGAATGGTTCAAGGAGCGTTTGCAGAACGTGGAGTCGGGGAAGTTGCGTGGATACGGATGAGCATGATACTCTCTCAGCGAGTGAGCTCGACCGGATAGAGAAGGCTATTTTCGAAGTTGCCCGGCAACAAAGAGGGAAGAGGGTCCCAGTATCTCTTCCATTTCCTGACTTCTGGGATCGTGCGGTCCAGCTGGTTATCCATCTTGAGCAGGAAGCTGATAGGATGCGAAGAGAGGGTGTGGGGAGTGCCAGACTATCAACAGGGATACGAAGAATGGCGAATATCAGAACGCAGATTAGGAATCTTGCAAATCTTCGCCTAAACGCTCTCACCAGTCATGCAGTTATTGGCTCGCTACTGGAAGAAGGAGGATCTCGCAGCAATGGCAATTCAATTGATTGGGCTAGAATGGATCCGAAAGAGCGGGCTTTCCACTCAGAGGTGTCAAGAGGCGTCAGTCGATTCCGTAATCAGATATCTTGGGATGTTCTGATGGGGATCGAGGAGACCAGTGGAGAAGAGGCAGTAGGAGTTCCTGATCTAAATCGGTTTGAGAACGAAAAGGAATTGGATGGATTGGCCCCTCTACCAGAGCCTACCCCTGAGAAGGAAGTTGAATGGAATGATCCTGAAATGGATGAGGAAGATAGGATTAGGACGATCGACGACGGATATCCAGAAGCGTCTGCGAATCCAGTCTCCCAGAGTGTCAAGCCAGATTTGGTCAGGATACGGATAATCGAAGATAGCGATGATCCGATAATCGATGAAGATGGAAATGAAATTCGTATTATTGAAGGTGATTTTCATCTTTGTTCCAAGACTATGAGTGAGACTCTAATCTCAATTGGACTTGCTGAATTGGCAGAAGCATAATTCAGGCAATGACCAAAGGCCTTGTGCTGGACTTTCCACAGCATGCCCGGCAATGGCTCAGTGACAGACATCATGATTAAAACGCTTAGAAAGAGTTTCTCAGACGACCCTACTGCTAAAATCGTACAAAATGCTGTTTCGAATGGGCATCTGATAGACGTAGCACTCGATCGTGATCTAGTTCAAACCATGGATTCTAGTTTCAGCATCAAACTCGATGATTGGTCTGTAACTAATCAGAAATCTAGTGGGAGATGTTGGCTTTTCGCTGCATTGAATTTATTTAGACCAGGGGCGATGAAGAAAATGAATGTCAAAGAGTTTGAATTTAGTCAGGCTCACATCCATTTCTGGGATAAATTCGAACGATCAAATTGTTTCCTTGAGTCGATTATTGATCTTGGAAAGGAACCTGTGGAGGACCGTACAGTGCATTTCCTCCTTAGTGACCCCATCGGGGATGGGGGTCAGTGGAATATGGCCATGAACCTAATTCGAAAGCATGGCCTTGTTCCCAAGTCTGTATATCCGGAATCGACATCTAGTAGTGCGACGAGATGGATGAACTCAAGTCTGAGGGATTTGCTAAGATCTTCTGCATCTGAATTGAGGAAGATGATTTCCGACGGTTTATCCCTCAGTGAAGTTAGATTCAGGAAAGAAGAACGCATTGCCGATGTGTGGAGGCTCCTATGCATGCATCTTGGTACGCCGCCGGAGTCATTTGATTGGCAATGGAGGGACAAAGATGGAGATTTTCACCGAAAGGGAGTGATGACGCCGAGCGAATTCGTTTCAGAATTCGTAGACATCAACTGGGATGATTTTGTCTGTCTTGTTCACGATCCCAGGAATGAGATGTACAAAACATACACTGTGGACAGGCTTCAGAATGTCGAAGGCGGCCCTCCAGTGATGTATCTTAATATTCCAATCGAAGAGATGAAGCGGATTACCATGGAGATGCTTGAGCAAGGCACGCCAGTTTGGATGGGTTGCGATGTGGGTAAGCAGATGCATAGAAAGCGTGGTCTTTGGGATACGCGTCTATATGATCTTCAATCGCTATATGGTTTTGAATTCGGGATGGACAAAAAGAATAGATTGGATCATGGACAGACGGTAATGACTCATGCGATGCTTTTCACAGGCGTNGATGTTGTAGATGGATCCCCTCGAAGATGGAGAGTGGAGAATTCATGGGGTGCGAAAGATAGTGGTGAGAAAGGATTCTACACTATGAATGACAGTTGGTTCGATGATTACATGTTCGAAATAGCAGCTCCACGTGGAATGCTGAATCAGAAGATGGCCTCTGGTTTGGAAAGCGAGCCTGTTATTCTTCCAGCATGGGATCCGATGGGGTCTCTTGCCAGAATAAATGAGTCTTGACGCTTCGTCAAGCAAGGTTTCTGAGAGAGAGTTCNATCGTAACTGAATCAGGAATTGCGATTCTTAGTACGTTTCTCAATGCAGTCTCATCCTTGGCAGTATTGGTTACTAGCTCAAGCAGTCTCTTGTGTATCCGCATCTCCCAATGATCGTAAGTCTCTGACCCTTCACCTGAGGGTGCTTTCCTGCACGGTACAACGAGTCTTCGAGTTGGAAGAGGGATTGGGCCTCTCAATTTGACTCCGGATTCATCGGATATTCTCTTAATCTGAGAGCATACTGTATCCACGTCTTCGTGGTTTTCTCCAGTCAGTTTGATTGTGGTGACTACTGGCATTCAGAGTACACCTCAAACCTACGAATCACGCTTTCTTCTCGATCTTGGCACAGACACCTGCTGCCACGGTCTTGCCCATATCGCGAATTGCGAATCTAGAAAGTTCAGGGAAAGCGTCTTGTTGCTCAAGTGCCATTGGCTTGGTGGGCTGGAAGCGTACAAGAGCTGCATCTCCAGACTTCAAGAATGCTGGAGACTCCCCAGTCTTGAGATCCTTGACGAGTTCCACGAATCTTACGGCAACCTGTGCGGTGTGTGCGTGGAAGACTGGCGTGTATCCAACACCAACGGCCTTTGGTATATCCATTATCTGGATGTTACCGAGGAAGGTCTCGTCATGTCGAACGTACGTGGGGGGATTATCTTGGTATCCTGCGATATCTCCACGACGGATGTCAGTTACAGCGAGGCCTCTGACGTTGAATCCGACGTTGTCGCCGGGCTCAGCCTTGTCCACCATGGTGTGGTGCATCTCGATGCTCTTGACCTCGGCCGACTTCTGGCTTGGATTGAACACGACTGTCTTTCCAGGATTGAGGACTCCAGTCTCGATCTTGCCGACGGGGACGGTTCCGATTCCGCCGATCTTGTAGACGTCTTGAATGGGCAGCCTTAGTGGGCGATCGGTTGGCTTCGGGGGCATTGTGATTGCATCTATGGCCTCGAAAAGAGTTGGGCCTTTGTACCACGACATATTGTCGCTTTTATTGTAGATGTTCTCGCCCATCTGGGATGAGCCTGCGATGAAGTTGATGCCATCTGGCTTGAAACCGGCCATCTTGAGAAGGTTCGAAACTTCGGTCTTGACCTCGTTGTACTTGGCTTCCTGATAATCTACACCGCTGATGTCCATCTTGTTGATGTTGACTATCAACTGAGTTACGCCTAGAACTCGAGCGAGGAATGCGTGCTCCTTGGTCTGAGCGTTGACGCCGTCGTTAGCAGCGACTACTAGTACAGCAGCATCTGCCTGGCTAGTTCCGGTAATCATATTCTTTACGAAATCACGGTGACCGGGGGCATCGATGACGGTGAAGTAATAGTTGGGGGTGTAGAATTCCTTGTGAGCTACGTCGATAGTGATACCACGCTCTCGCTCTTCCTTCAGCCCGTCCATGACGTATGCTAGGCCGAACCCGGCCTTACCTGACTCGGAAGCCAGTTGTTCGTTCTTATCGATTACGTGCTGTTCAATGTGGCCGCTGTCCAAAAGTAGTCTTCCAACTGTGGTAGACTTTCCATGGTCGACGTGACCAATGAATACGATATTCAAGTGTGGCTTGCTCTTATCTTCCCATTGTGAGCCCATGTTATACACCTCTATGGTGAGCCGGCCACTTTGGGTCCGTATTTGAACCTCACTCACAGAGAGTGGGGTTGTGGATGTCGGTTGGAAGATGCATTTCAACGCCGGATTAGCGATACTGCAGTTCTATTATGAGTGAATTGATACGCGTATTATGGCTCTCATCGTTGGATAAGTCAACAGACCAGGTTCCTGGCTGGAACCCTCGAACGGTGGACCCGGACACGACTTGCCAAACGCAATAATCGTCGCTGCCACACTCTCCTGCATCCCTGTTTTCATTCTCTATACCAGTAGTATTGGTGACTTCCTGATCTTGGGATGTTGTATTGTACATGTACAAATCAAGCCTATTTGCTGTGGTTGCCCCTCCTATTCCAATGGGCTGATCGTCATCCTCTTGTGGATAATCGAGTTTTACTCTAAGATATCTAATGCGATTTTTACCATCATCGTACTCGACTGGGAAGTCCCACATTATCTCAATGGGGTCCCCGAGACTCCTATCGATTTCGAAGTCGGACCATGCGCCTCGATAATTGATGTATACTGTTATTTTGGTGCTATCAGTGAGACCGTTGCTGGATACCACTGTGAGTTTGACTTCGACTGCTCCGCCGCTTCTTTCGAAGGTTACAACGCCACCATCCGAACTGGTTGAATCAACGTCATTGTCTCTTATACCATCGCCGTCTGAGTCTTCCATGGTGTCTAGATCCCACTCCCACCTGTCGATGTAATCGATTCCTCCTGCGTCTGAAGAAGAGCCATCGATTTGTACTTCGGTGGTGAATCCAATTGTTCTATCGCCCTCATCTTTATTCTCGTCGCAGACCCATATGAGGATGAAATCTCCATTTGGGGGTTCCTCGCCATCGCAGTCATCCATCTTTTCCACGTCGATTGAAGCGGTTGGTTTCTTGGCGTCGGAGTCGATTACTGTAATGTTCTTGCTAATTGTGGCTTCGTAGTTACCATCTGCAACGGTTAGTTTGACCGCATACGTGCCCGTGCTCGTATAGACGTGGCTTGTAGTCAGGCCGGAGCCCAAGTTTCCATCGCCGAAAGACCAGGAGAATGTCAAGGAGTCTCCATCCGGGTCTGAGCTTCCAGCGGCACTGAATGTCACTGTGTCGCCCTCTCGCACTGAGCCAGTGGGATCTATGCTCATTTGGACTGTTGGGGCTTCATTGAGCCCGAGTGTTGCGAGGCATCCGCTGAGAGACGATATCGCGATGAGGAATGCGATGGTTGTGGCTTTGGAGATAACTCCCATGAGCCCATTCAGAAAGCATTTGAACATGAATCCTGCGATGATTTGGGCTTAGAAATCAAAAAGGGATTGTTGTCTAGACCCCTGGAGCAATTCTTTCTCACTCCACCCAAATGCTTCTGTTATACGGCCAAGCGCTGTGGCGAGCCGCTTTGCATAGTACTCAGCATCATACGTAGGCGGCTCTTCCCCCAATTCATCGGTAAGCCATGCGCTGACCTGCATGGGTGATGACTTGGCATTCGACACGACATAGCCGACTTTCATCCCAGGCGTGAATCCCAGGCCCCTCTCTATCCTCTGTTTTGCTGCTCTCACGTATGGGAGGCCGTCCTCATTTTTGTATACGCTAAAATCCCATTTGCTCTCTCTCTTGTTCCATTTTCCCTTGCATGAGCGACTGATGACGAGATCGGCGGTGTCGATATCGCCTCCTCGAACTCTGTCGATGACCTTCCTCGTTCGATCAACGGCAGACTCCTGTTTTCCTTGCAGGATATGATCGAAGAGCATGGTCATTGTCTTGGTTAACAGTCTGAATGAATCCGTCCTCCTAACTTCATAACCCCGAATTAGCATCTCTTCTCTTGGCCATACAACTTTTCCAACATATCTCTTCTTCGCCCCATGCGAGAAAAATGCGGACATTGCTGTCTCGAATTCGAGTTCGGCGCCCTCTTTGGAGTATCTCTCTGCAAGTCTGCGTCCAAAATTAATTGTCTCGCTCCTTGCTTTCGACCAATGAACAAAGCTGTCTTCGGCCTCATTTGGTTTGTCTATTGGCGCGTTGTCGAGCCCCCCCGTACGAACGAAGATTGAGTCTGTGTCTGAATATACCACTTCGTAGCCGTCGTTTCCAAGATCCGATATTATTGAACGGATATTGTGACGCGCCCATTCTGTGATGCTAGCGCCGATGTCCTTGTGGGTGAAGCGGTAAAATGCACTTGCGAAGACGCCGTAGAATGAGTTCATGAGTATCTTAACTGCGAATTGAAGCCTGTCATTCAGAAAGGCAGCCTGCTCATTGCCCTCGTTCCTGGCTTTTCTGGCTTCGGCCTTGTATTGATCTCGCTGTGCCATGAGGTCGGAAAGCAACCTCGGAACTAGGCCCGACCTATTCTTATGCGATCTGTATCTTGTTCCTGTGGATGGGGAGACCAAATCATCTTCCAAATTCTCATGAAAGGCACCATCCACCAAGGTGGTCGAACAGATGTTATTGGATATCATAATGGACGGATACATCGATTTGAAATCAAGAACTGCTACCCATGACCTTAGCCCCGGTTCAACCTCATGCACGTATCCTCCGGCTATTTGTTCACCTCTTCGCCCCTGACGGGTTGTGGGCACTGCAACGTTTTCTCGGTCTGCTAATCGTATTACTAGAGAGTCGATCCACTGACTTGTGGTCTCTGTGGCCGCAGTTGAGAAACTGGTTCTAGCGACGGCTGCAAGGGCTTCTTTCTGCTGTNCAGATTGGAGATNCTGGAGNATATCGAGCGGNAGGNGCGTNTCTCTGAGGCAGTAACGAATCACCTCTTCNGGCCTCGAGGCCCATTCTTCATCCATNCGGCTAGAGTCGACNTCGAGTTTTCTCCTATCCTCGTCTTCTGGCCAAATNAAGGCNGTTACAAANCGAAGTGATTCTCGNTCTGGNCTCAAGGTCTGACGNACCTGCCACCATGCATCCATTGGNACTCTTCCNGAGATGTTCCAAGTACGATTCTGNCCTCTNTTAGGGATGATTCTTCTNGATTTNTCATCGNAGGGGACCCTTNCCCAACCGAANANNTCTGGNCTCTCATCTTTCTTGGCNAGTGCCTCGGTTCTTTCTAGGATACGTGGTAAATCGAANTTGTCTATGTTGTATCCAGTNANAATATCAGGATCTTGTTCNCTCACAAGCTGGCATATNGGCNCAAGGATCTCTGTCCTCTCATCGCCCCTGTAGACGTGCTCTGTACGTTCACCCGCNCTNTCTATGACAACGGCGGCGCAGAGGATNTCATTTGTCGCTATACTGGTCTCAAGATCTATCGAAAGAGTCACGAAAGGCGTCTGAAATGGTTCGCATCTCTCGAGATCCTCTGCCTCGCAAGACATCACTATGTCCACCGGGTAGAGTCCTCTTCCCCCCACCTGAAGTATGTCCTCAAGGGCATCTTTAGACTCTGGGGAGAGTTTTATTGCTTCTTCTGGTGCTCTAGCATCTGCATGGAGTATCTGGCCTTTAGCACGAATATGCGGCCCTAGATCTAAATCAAGCATGAGTCTTTTGTGGAACTGGATATCGGCACTCGTAACTCTCCAATCTTCACGTAGCCTCTCTCTTAGACGGCTGACTACAGTTGTATCGCGAACCATCACTCTCCAATGTGGTGCTTCCCCTTGGGATGTCCATTTCATCACAGGAGGACGGATGTCGGTGACTGTAGAAATCGCTAAGACCTGCTTGATTTCTTCTTCAGTGCCGCTACATCCCATGTTCTTCGGAGATATCTCGATGTATGGCCTCATACCATTAACTAGGAGGAGTGTCGAGTGACCTTGTTTTGATCTGCACCATAATTCGACCACAGTATTCGAATCGCCCCATGAACGGTTATCTCCTGAAACGATGCAAAGATCATCGGACCACATGGCACGTCCCATGGAACCGGATAGAGGGGTTGTGATTCAATGCTTGCAGCGTTACTCGCCCAAACAACATTATGGCCGGAAGCGTTGAATGCCTTCTTTGTACGACCCCCCCTCATGACCTCGGCGGAGAGTCCCGTCCCACCGATTGATTGGGATGCTCTAACATTCTCTTTTACGGAGACTGATAGGATGTTTGTAGCCCACGGTACGTGGGAAAGTGGTTGGGGTGAAGGGAAGATGATCGACTTCCAGCCCCTCACCCTTACACCGGCTGCTTGTGTGCTGAATTACGGGCAGGGCCTTTTCGAAGGGATGAAGGCAAGAATGGCTCCTGATGGAAGGATTACTCTGTTCAGGCCAGAGATGAATGCTAGAAGAGCGGCCGAGGGATCTGCAAGGCTAGTTATGCCAGAGGTTCCAGAGGAGATGTTTGTTGACGTGGTCAGGAGAGTGGCCTCGGAGAATAGAAGATGGGTTCCACCAAATGGAAGGGGAGAGTTGTATATTCGGCCAATAATATTCGGCAGCAGCGCCCGACTTGGGGTGGCTCCTGCAGATGAATACATGTTCGTAGTTTTCGCAGTTCCTGTTGGGCCATACTTCAAGGGAGGCATGACGCCGATATCACTCAGGGTGTCTCAAGACCATCACAGGGCTGCGCCGGGTGGTTCGGGGGGTGTGAAGGCCATCGGTAACTACGCCCCGGGCATGATGCCGTCCAAGAAGGCCAAATCAGAAGGTTACAGCGAAATAATCTATCTCGATGCTGTGGATCATCAGTATGTAGAGGAAGTCGGAGCAGCTAATTTCTTCTGCGTGCGTGATAATGTCCTGTACACTCCGGAATTAACTGGCACGATTTTGCCAGGAATAACAAGGCTATCAATCATAGAGCTCGCTCGGTCAATTGGACTGGAAGTTAAGGAAGAACGTGTGGATATTGATTTCGCTCTGGAGTGCGATGAGGCCTTCTGCGCCGGTACTGCTGCGGTTATATCTCCAATAGGCTCGATTGAACATGTTGAGAGAGTTGTCAACTACGGCGATGTTGGGAAGGTCACTCTAGACCTTTATCGTCGCCTTACAGGAATAATGGACGGTTCATCCGAGGATCCTTTTGGATGGACCCTGGAGATATGAGTTATCGGCGTCCGAATTTCTTCTTGCGCTGGCCAGAAGGTCTTCGAGAAGGGGCTTTCCTCTGCTTTGCCTGCCTAGCGCCGGCCCTACCAGAAAGCCTAGATGTGCGTTGGGCAGCTGTATCTTCACTTTCGGAAGCAAGGACCTTGAGTCTCTGACCAATCACCTTGAGGACGTCTTCTTTGTTAGCTGAATTGGTAGATGCCAGTGCATCATCAGTTGAGACCACTAGTCTACCTTCTTTGGAAGATGATCGGAGGGGGTGGCTTGCATCCTGATCACGCCTCATTTTTGTTATGCCTGCAGATCTCGCAGCCATTGCGATTTGATCGAGAGAGGGGCGCGGTATGCTGGCATCACGAGGGACGCGTCTCCCGGATCTCCTGGAGGTTCTGGAGTCGAAGTAGCCCGTCCAGATCGTCATTCGGGTAGAGTCGCCTGTCATGGATATGATATCCGCCGTAGAATGGATGACTTGAGGTCTTCGTCATCACTAATCCAGAAGAACGCCACTGACTACCCCGTCCATTCCCGGACGGCTTGTGATTCGGACCGGTCCAAGTTCTGTCCCCGCAATGGCTCCCTTGGTTATGATGTTACGACGGACGTAGTTGGGGTCGGCCGCGTTCTCGATGATGTTAGTAATGCCGACGCGCTTCGTGATTCCCTCAGAAGGAATGCTGACGTTGATTTGTGAGGCGCTCATGACTCTGACAGTCTGTAAGCCTGCATGCTTGCGATAGATTTTGTTCTGATTCTCGTCGGAAACGAAGGCGAACTGCTTCTCGCTGGATATTTCCTTCTTCCGCTTGCCCCGATAGCGTATAGGGCGCTTCAGGCGTCCGCCAGTTGGCTTTCTCCTAGACATGCCATGCCACTTAGCCACGAGTCCTGCCGACCGACCTTCCTTATTTCAATAGATTGGAGGTTAACGGCCATGACTGTCTCAGTGAGATTCATCCTTTCGATTGATGCCGCGAGTACATGAATGAGAAACGTCTGAGGCGTAGAACACCTCTTAGATTCAAACAAATCAAGGCCATATCATCCGAAATAGAAGCACGCCTCAATGTGCCTCTGAATCTCTCGAGTTCATTTCTAGAGGAAGCTCACTTTGAAGGGGTTGACCTGATTGTTGTTGATCGTCTGCCGAGGCTAATGAAACTGGAAAAAGATGAGGGCGCGGGCGTGTGGTTCCCAACTCTGAGGGGGCTCCTTACTTGGGATATAGATTTGAACTGGGCAGAAGTCGATCATGGGGCAATACCGTTCCTGATGAATGGTGCTGACTGCATGGCAGCAGGGATACAGAATTCAGACCACAGGATAAGGAAAGGGGATCCTGTTTGGATAAGGGATGAATCCCACGGAAGACCGCTTGCATTGGGATGGGCCCTAATGGATGGTGAAGAAATGGATAATGCGAAGAATGGCAAGGGAATTCAAACGGTGCATTGGATCGGTGATGATCTCTGGAGTTTAGATTCGTAGATTGGTTGAACATTGAATCGCTTCATTCTTACATATGTCTGGCTACAGAACTACATGCGAGTGGCACCACTGCTGGTTGTTCTTCTTATTCTTCCAACCGTGGTAGGAGAAGACGGCGGGGTTAACTCTGAGGCCGACTTGACTGGTACTCCAATCGAATCTTTGTCCTATCCCTCCTCATTCACAGCCCTTGGCGAAGAAGGCGGCTTAATGTCCATCGAACTTGAGATTAGAATAGATGAAAATGTAAGTTCGGTCGAATGGGTGACTCAAGTCTGCGTGAACAGCGGGGTATGTTACCCGCCAGTGTACAATGACATGATTGATCAGAATGGAACATGGGTTGCAGATGTAGAAATAGAGACTGATGCTTCTTATATCAATTGGAGATTTGACATTGAACATACTAACAATTCGACTTCGGAGCGCATCCCATCCCTGGGGTGGGGATGGAAGATCTGGTCAACGTGTTGGTTTGATGGGGCTTCGTGGGGCGGGGATGACTTTCCAACGGAGATTGAATCACAGGAGAATTGTGTAAGTTCTCTGGACAATGGCTCTGAGTCATCTGGTGGGTTGTTATCTGTGCCTTATGGCGGAGCAGTGCTTGCTATCTTGTCGCTTGGAACGGCAGCATTGATGTCAAGACGCGTCTGAGGCAGAGCATGGTCAATGACCACGATGCGGGAGGATTCATCGATTTCATCTTCGATGAGTTGTCTGTTGACGAGATGACAGAGCGCGCGCGAGGCTTCTACGAGCAGATGGACATGCGCCGGACTACTCGTCATTTTTCTAGCAGGGCTGTCTCGCGGGAACTGATTGAACTGGCGATAAGAACCGCGAGTACGGCCCCTTCTGGAGCTCATCTTCAACCTTGGACATTTGTGGCGGTTTCCAATGAGGGGTTGCAGAAAAGGATTCGTGATGCTGCTGAGGATGAAGAGCGACGATTCTACAAAGATCGAGTCCCAGAAGCCTGGTCGGAAGTCCTCAGGCCACTGGGAACTGACCACATCAAGGCTCACTTGACTGATGCGCCTTGGGTGGTGATACTCTTCAGACAGAGCAAAAGGATCAGGGTTAATGGGGAAATGGGACCAACTTACTACTCTCAAGAATCCTGTGGAATTGCTGCTGGATTATTCATTGCAGCAGTTCACAACATGGGCCTCACGACGCTGACCCACACGCCATCCCCAATGGGATTTCTGAGGGATATACTGAACAGACCGGATCACGAGCATGCGATGCTTGTTATGCCGGTCGGTTATCCAGCAAGCAATGCCAAAGTCCCTGAAATTTCTCGAAAGGGGCTCGCAGATATATCAGATTTCATTGAATAATGAATCATTCTTGTCCATCCATATTCTCGGTTGAATCCACTTGAAATAGGGAAAGAATAATTCCAGAGCAGATGATCATTATTCCTCCAATTATATCTCTTGTATCGAGGACCTCATTGAATAGCAGATACCCATAGGCTGTGGCGACGATTACTGTAAGGTAGGAGAAGGCGCTTACCCAAGCTGCATTTGCTCTGTGGAATGCATACGTGAGCCCTACTTGTCCTGCTCCAGCCCCCACTCCTATGCCAACTAGTGCCAACATCAAAATCGGATCTGAAATGACGTAAGCAAGACTCGGAATAGCAGGGAGTACAGTTGCTACAACGGAGAATGCAGCGAACCAGAATACGATGCTGAGTGCTTCCTCAGTCGCTTTTAGCCTTCTGACGTAGAGATATGCGACCCCAGCGAAGAATCCTGAGCCGAGAGCGAGTAATGCATTTTTCTCTATCGTCCTTAGGTCGGGCGATACAATCAGTAGGATCCCTAAGAAGGACACTATGGCCAGAACCCATACTTGCGGGTGGACTCGCTCTGAAAGAAAGAATCCCGATAGGAGCGCAACAAAAAGCGGGTTTGTGTATTGCAAAGTTACCGCTTGGCCGATGGGGATCAACGCTAGTGCTGAGAAGTAGAGAATCATTGCAGCCAATCCGGTGAAGCATCTGAAAGCCATATTCTTGCGGTCATGCACCACGAGATCCACCCTTGCGATTCTAGCGATGATGTAAATTGCAAACGCGATGACGAGCGATCGAACGAAAACCATCGTCCAGACATCTACCTCAGCGGAAGTCCATTTCACAAGAGCGTTCATGGAACCGAATGAGAAGCTGGCAAATAACATCCAAGCAACAGCTGTTCTTCGGGAGTCGTTGTCATTCATGAAGGAATTAGCCCCCACCTTCTTTCAAGTTCCAATGTGACTGAAAGATAGTCACTACCACCATGGCTCGATGGATCATGTAGATGGATCGGAACGCCATGTGCCGGCGCCTCGGCTAGTCGGATGTTCCTTCTTATTGCGGGCTCTACGATTAGGGGGCCGTATGTGTCCCGAAGTTCATTCGCAACCTGCACGTTCAGGAGCGTTCTTTCATTGTGCATTGTTAACAATATTCCATCCACACCCAAGGTTGCTGTGAAGAGATTCCTCACTTCCCTTACGGTTCCTGCTAGCATTGCTAGTCCTTCCAACGCAAAATACTCAGTCTGGACCGGGACTACCAGTCCATGGCTTGCTACCAATGCATTCACCGTTACAATACCAAGTGAGGGTGGTGTGTCAATTATGATGAGGTCATAATGGGGGGATAGCGGAGCGATTGCATCTGAGAGTCTTCTTTCACGCCCTAACTGGCGAAGAAGTTCTTGGTCTAGTCCCACAAGAGACCTATCTCCGACGATCATGTGTACACCGTCAACGGCTGTTTGATGGCGCGCTTCTATCGCTCGCTCAGGTTGCAGGATGAGGTCTCTGGTCGTGGCTGTAACGAGTCGCTTATCTACGCCGAGTCCAGTTGCACAATTACCTTGCGCATCCGCATCGATTACCAGTACTCGATGGCCTCTCAAACCGAGTTGCGCCGCGATGTTGATTACTGAAGTGGTCTTTCCAACCCCTCCTTTTTGATTGGTGATCGTAACAACTCTGGCCTGACCTCTTTGCGAAGGCGCACCCCTTGGAAGAGCGAGGGGGTTGTGATTTGTAGGCTTCTCACTCGATCTAGCGGCATCCTGCCTCTCGTGCTCTACAAACTCAACGTCGATGATGCGGGAATCCTGGGCATCCTCGCTAGTGTCGTGGTCGCCCCCCCCATACACAGTCCGAGGGGGTCTCAGAGACAGTTCAAGATACCGACTGTTTCGATCGAAGAGTATCAAGTTACGGTTTAGAGATGACTATTCAGAGGACGTGGAAATTTGGATCCAGCCGATCACTCTGGATGTTGTTGCATCCATCGCAACGTCAAACGTGTAGTCTCTTGTGCGGTCGACACTGGTCCATTCGCTGTGCAACACCACAGTGACAACTCCCGTAGAGAGTTCAGACGACAGTAAGTCCGAGATGTCGTCTATCTCCCCGGATACAGCCCTGTATCCAAGATGCCGCAGCTCTTCAGGCGAGTCGGGGATCATCACTTCATTGACTTCCTCGTAACGATTCTCATTGAGGAGCCTATTCTCGAGGTAATCCAAAGTTAGGGTTGAGGGGATAGCAGATTTATCCCATGAGACTGGATCGTCATTGCCCCAGTCTCCAGAGTCCATTATGGGACATGCCTCGTCATTGGGTTCCCAGTCCAGTATTATCCACCCAGATTGATCTTCGATGTCTACCCAAGATAGGTTCCAGTCCTCATTGTTCAAGGAATGAGTTGCCTCCCAAATATATCCTCCACCATCAAGTGCTTTGGCCGCATCAGAGAGAGGGTGCGAGGTAAGCAGACAGGTCGTGATTTGTTCTAGGTTAGTTCTACTTTCAGACTCATCGGGCATATGAGATGCCCAATCTTTCTTGCCTGCACTAGTAGGCCGATCGTCTCCTGGTGATGGCTCAGAATCGTATTCATCGTACCAATCAATCTCGTTCGTCCCCCTGGATGATGATGTGACTGTCATGTCCATCCGCATGTCCAATCTGCCCTCTGGCAGCGCAGCATCGCTAACCGCACTAGCGAAGACGCTGCACTGAGAGGTTGTCAGCGACTTGTCCAATCGTATGTCTGCAGTCTGCTGTACAGGCCAAGGGATATCGGGATCTACCAGAATATCCATCCTAAGGTATCCGAAACAGGCTTCTATCTCATCATTGGAGATAGAAATCGGATAAACATATCCGTGGATTGGGTCATTTCGCTCTTTCTTCACATTCCAAGTCCATGATTCGTCCTCGGAAGATGACGCCCCCTCCTCCAACACAGTGTCTCCGAAGAACTCCTGCAAATCCATCGGAAGTAGCGGGATTGAGAGCAACGGCGCAATGGCGCCTAAGCCAGGGAGTATGCTAGTACCGAAAGTCGTCGCTTCGACATGCGTCGATTCTCCGTCTGAATCTGTGAATTCTAAGTCTGTCTCTGTCCTGATAACGTCCCTATCGGAAATATGGAGCCATGATTCGGTGGTCATGGATAATTTATTCTCTGGGTAAGACCAACCCGCATTGCTGCACTCTATCCCGTTTTCCCTCCACGTTTTCCCCTGGAGGTCTACATCCAACTCATGATTTAATGACTGCTTGGCTGCTAAACTTACTCTCCCGTATGCATCATACACGCTGTATGCACCCGTATGCTCTGTATCGCTAGGGAATATGGTGTCGAGATCAGTGCCTCTTGCCATTGAGAGAGAACCCATGCCCGAGATATCAACATCAATCTCAGAACAGACCTGATCAAATGCGCTCGGAGAGATGGCATCTCTGAGAATCGCTACCATGTCATCGCCCTCTATGTTGATCGTGGTTTGCTGGATTGAGAATTCAATCGAATCGCCATACCTAACCTGCTGTGCAGTGAAAGACGAGTCGCGTTGCAAGAATACATAGAGAGATGCACTCAGAATCAGAGCGACTGCGAATCCCGCGGCCACCTGGATCCGTGTGATTCTGAATGGTTGTGTTGGCGAAGTGCTTTCTTTCTCTGCCTTCTTCTCAACCTTTTTCTGCAGGGGCTTACTATCTTGCTTTTCTACAGTATATCCTTGCTTTTCTACATCGAGTTGGATATCAGGTTCATCCTCTATGAGGATCAACTCCTTCGCTGATTCCCCTAGAACTGGTTCCTCTTCTTCGATTAGCTCTGCTTCGACTATGGACGATTCTGGGACATCTGGTGCGTCCATGGAGGCAGACATGGGTTTTCTTCGATCGTGTCGATCGAGTAACTTATCGATGGCATTGTCGATGTCTGCATCCATGGCCATATCCTTGGCCGCGAGTTTAGAGTTAGGATTAGACTGTTGAATTCGTTCGATTAGCTCGGATTTATTACCCGTTACTCGCAATCCCTTCTCCTTACACAGTATCTTGAGTTCGGAGACCTTCATGCTTTCAAGAACTTCAGAATCCACGTTAGCCGGCCTCCCTCTGCATGTGAAGCGGGGTGAGGCCGCTTTCAATACCTCCCCGTCTTGGATGGGTGGTTGAATCACTTATTCGAGGGGTTCGGCATACGCTAGACTCAAAATATGAGAGTTTGAGCGTGCAAACATGGATCCTCGGCTGGTCATACTCTCAAGAGGGCCGGGTTTGTACTCAACGACTCGACTCATGGAGGAGTCGCAGAGATATGGATTCAGTACCAGGATTATAGATCCGATGGGCATAACCACCGCAGTCGATGGTGAAGGTGGACGTATTTACTACAAGGGCTGGCCTGTTGAAGCTGAAGCAGTAATCCCCAGGATTGGCTTCTCAATTACTCGCCCTGGTGCTAGTATAGTTAGGCAATTCGAGCGACTTGGTTCGATTGTTCACAACACAGCAGATGCCATTCTTTTGAGTAGGGACAAAATTGCTGCTACCCAAGTAATGGCAGAATGCGGATTGCCTGTCCCAAAAACGATCAGAGTGGCTTCAATGAATGATTGCATGTATGCACTTAGAGCAATTGGCAGTTATCCTCTGGTAATCAAGGCAAGTGAGGGAACTCAGGGGTCGAGCGTATTCCTAATGGATGATGAGGCTCGTGCTATCTCCTTGCTTTCCCAGATGTTTGAACGGGGTATGAGGCCACTGGTTCAGGAATATATTGGAGAGTCTCATGGCAGAGACGTACGGGCAATAGTAGTCAGGGGACGGGTTGTGGCGAGCATGTTGAGGAAGGCACGGGGTTCAGAGTTCAGATCTAATTTCCATCTCGGCGGTTCAGTCGAGGCTGTCAGCTTAACTTCCGATCAGGCCAATGTCGCAGTCAAAGCCGCAAATGAGCTTGGATTAGATGTGGCTGGCGTGGATATGCTAGAGTCGGCATCTGGTCCACTGCTCCTCGAGGCGAATTCAAGCCCTGGCTTGGAGGGCATCGAGCGGGCGACGGGGATCAATGTGGCTGCTAGGATCGTGTCTAGTCTCCGAGCAAGAGTGAGGGAAGCATCAGAGGCGGCTGAAGAAATGCGCAAAGCTCTCGAGAATGGTGCGAGTAATCTTGGACGCGCTACTGAATCTGATTAGGATTCGGCGTATGCACTTGTTGCCTCCTATTTGGGTTACATCTGGCCGAATTGGGGCAAGTATTGAAGTTGTGATTGGGGGGCTGAGGGTCGTTCCGTGAGGGACAGGGATGCACGCACCCCCGGGTGTAACAGGAGGCGAGACGTTGAACAGACATGCTGGGCAGGGCTCGGCTTCACCTAGACAGCAGACTCTTCTAGGAGGGAGCAGACTGCTTCCAAATCGGCTTCATCGACTCAGAGGGTTGCCTTGGTTTGACTGCTGGAAAGCACAGCTCAAAGCAGAGCGGAAGAGTGAGCATACAATCAGAGCCTACGAACGTGCGGCAAAGGGAATAGCGAGTACGACTCTACCAGGCGAGGAATACGAGGGAAATGGTTTTCTTCATGTTGATGTAGAGCAGGCACACATTCTTCTGGATCCTGATGACGGGCGGGTAGATGCATGGATATCTGGATTGGACGGGCTCAGCCCCTCAAGCATCAATGCCAGGATTGCGGCCTGCACTCATCTGCTGAGATGGATTGGCCACACATTACCTGAATGGGTATCGAGGCCCACAAGACGTAGGCCTCTTCCAAAGACGCTCTCGAGGCGAGAATTGACGAGGTTCAAGGCTGCTGTTTCCAAATTCAAGGACCCTATAGCAAGACCTCTGACAATAATGATGCTTGAAACAGGTCTCAGAGTTTCTGAAGCATGCAATATGGACGTTGAAGATATTGACCTCGACGATCTTTCAGCCCTAGTTATCGGGGGCAAAGGGGAGAAAGATAGGACTGTCCTATTCACAGCCTTGACTTCGAATGAGATCGAGTCATGGCTAGTTGAACGCAAGTCGAGGGGGGACATAGAAGAAAGGAGTGGTAGGCGTCCTCTTTTCATATCTAAGACAGGTAGTAGGATTTCTCCGAGGTGGGTGCAGAAATTGATGGATAGGTTGGCAGAGGCATCTTCCATACCCAAGTCTCGATTGACGCCACACACACTACGCCACACGTTCGCCTCTGGCCTTCTCGAAAGGGGGGCAGATCTAGTTACAATTCAGAGGTTGCTTGGCCATGCTAGTATTGCAACTACCAGAGTTTATCTCGAGATAAGCGATCAGACTCTGAGGGAGATATATCGGAGAGCTCAGCGTCCTATTCCCCCTCTGGGGGACCCCCCTCCAGAAGCGGATATCGAGGGGACTCTGCATAGCACGTACACATTATCTTCGTGAGGGATTCTTCTTCGATTTTCTCTTTCTGAGCTGTTCGACTCCTTGCCAAGACCTATCGGGCCTGACTTCTTGTCCCGAATGGCCCTCTATCGGACAGTATTTCCCACTCCTACACCGACTACAATTGTCCTTTGGAGGATGATCGATCTTTTTGGTGAGGCGCCCATACTTCCGTCGAGGCACGAGCCTGAGTTGTGATTGGCGGCAGATAGCCTTCACCCAATGCGAAGGCTCAATCCTCCATGCTTCGTGGGCCCATCATGGGGCCCCGAGAAACTGTATCAATTCGCCTTTGGGCTCAAGTTGAGGCGGCGATGCCCAGAATGGAAATTGACTCAGAGAATTGTTTGAGGATGGTTGCAGGGAAATCGAAGAGGGGTTCCATAATACTCGGTGATGTTGCTCAGTCATTCATTCGTGCATTGGGCCCCTCGGACCCCCCTGTAATTCTGAGTGAGCTTAGATTCGACGAACAGCGTTGGGAGATTTTGGCTAGTGCCTTTGGAGTGGATTTGTCCATCAAATCAGAACCTTATTGGGGATTTGGTATTTTCACTAAATGCTTTCTAAATGAGATCTGCTTATCTGGATCTCGGCCGTCTGTTGATAGGATTGTCTTTGATGCGATGGCTTCCTTGGGGAGGAATCCCTGGGAGCCGTTTTGGAGAAGTCGTTTTGAGAAGAAATGTGGTGTGGACTTGGACAGCCAGGAAAACCTATGGCGAGATTGCGAGATACGGGCTGAAAAGACCATGCGCGATATGCTGGATGAAATTACAAAGTTGTACATTGCCAACAAAGAAGAGGTTCCAACATCTACTTCATCGGATCTTGAAGCTGCTAAACTTGCGCTTGAGGATCGTAATGGTCAGGCCTTTGAGCGTGCCATGTCTAGGGCGTTTACAACACTCAAAATAAAGAAGGGATTTGATTCAAAAAGCAAATATGGTGGTTGGGGGATACTGCTTGAAACCGAGGAAGTTCCAGTAGTAGACCTAACCGGTGATTGATCTGCTCATCCGAATATCCACTGTATGACGCCGTGTTGAGCGAGATAGATGACGATTGAGAAGACTATGCAGGCTCCATACACTGCACTTTTTGGTATCTGGATCGCATCTTCGGACTCTTCGTCGAAATAGCGAATTAACCCAGCAGCTTGCTGGATTCCACTGTTCTTGTCTTTCTTGGCCACATTGGCCGGACCGTGGCAGTGTATTTGAAGGAAGCCCAGAATGTGAATGATGACTCAGGGTCAAGGTTCCAATGTCTCGATGAGTACGCAACCACCTTCTATCTCAGTGACCGTACGAGCGACGCCCATTGCAGCATCTATGCCCATGGTCATCACTAACTCTCTTCTTCCGAGCGTAGGATTATCCAAAATTACGCGATGGGATAGCGATGTCAGCATCGAACTGTCTACCACCTGCCAAATCCATTCATGTTCGGTCACAGTTATGATCGCCTCTACAGGAAGTAGATCTACGATTACATCTGAGGCTTTTTTCGCACGGAGGACGAGTTCTTCGAGTTTCTTTTTCCCCTTGCTGGGGGTTGTACGAACCCTCCTTCCAACTTTCCTTAGTATTCTCCTGCTTCCGCTCTTTATGTGCACGCATCCCATCCTGCGACCGAAGCCGCAAAGTGAAGTCACTTTTCGTACTCTTAACCGTTCTCCGAGTGAGGGGCTGTTTGAGTGGCATTTAGAGGGATCATTGAAACTGCTAGCCTTTCACATGATACTCATGAGGGGGCGAAGTGTTAGGTGAAATCGGATTCTGACTGGCGGATTTCAGCTGACAACAGCCTGTTGAGGCGTGGAACGATAGCGTGGATGCATGATGCTGAAACATGGTTCGAACGATCTTTCGAAAGGCTTCCTGAAACTATCAGAGTCAATCCCCTGAGAAAGGATAGTAATGCTGTTGAAGGTTGGCTGCGATCTGTGGGTGCCGAACCGATGAGCTGGTATCGTGGGCCTGGATCTTCATGGGTAATGCCCTTTGAACGAGGAGGAGCAGAAGGCGAGGTTCGAAAATTGCTTATCTCATTACATGAGACAGGACGTCTCACCAGACAAGAAGCGGTATCTATGATTCCGGTGATGGCCCTGAATCCGAAAGCTGGAGAGGTCGTATTGGACATGTGTGCTAGTCCCGGCTCAAAAACAAGTCAAATAGCTGAGTTCATGTGCGGAATGGGGGTCCTGATAGCGAATGAAAGATCAAGAAAACGTTGTAATCTATTGGTTGCAAATATACAACGTCATCGTTCGAGAGTGACGATCGTATCCAATCACGATGGACGGCATATCCCCTATCTCAGCGGAGAAGAGGGGTATGATGCGATATTGGTGGACGCCCCCTGTACAGGATCTGGTACGACTAGGAAGAATCCAGAAGTGTGGAGGCAATGGAAGCCGAGTGGTGGATTGGGGCTACATTCGATGCAAGTTGGGCTTCTCAACAGAGCTGTAGATCTTCTCAAACCAGGGGGCAGAGTTGTGTATTCAACTTGTTCCCTCGATCCCGTAGAGAATGAAGCCGTCGTATCCCGGGTTCTTGAGAAACGGGGAGACATAAGGCTAATCGATTGTTCAGATAATTTAGAGGGGGTGAGTATTCAGGAAGGCTTGCGATCATGGGCTCCCGTTGATGACAACATGCAGCCTCTCGACGGGAGTCCATGGGCTCATCCTCCATCGGAGGAAATATCTGGGGTGTTGGATAAATGCATCAGAGTAAGGGGGCATATGATGGATGCTGGAGGCTTTTTCCTTGCAACAATTGAGAAAAATTACGTTCAGACCGAAGAGGTCTTGGAAGATATTTCTGAGGTGAGGTTTCCTGAAGATTCTGTGCAGGCCTCTCAGCCGCTTTCCGAGGGTGATCGCCTTGCATTCGAGGAAGAGTTTGGGGGTTGTGATAAACCACTATGGAGACGGGGGAAAAGAATCGCTATCGGAACTGAACGTATGCTTGATATCTGGAACAAGAGGACGACAGTATCCAATGGAAAAGCGAGTATTGATGGAAATAGATGGCGTCCAATGAATATCGTGCATGTAGGGTGTGAAATCTCAGAGATACGCTCTGGTAGGCCATCGAGGATTATCGAAGACGGCGCACATCTAGCTAGGGAGATTGCACTTGATAGAATTGTCAATATCGGAGATGGCGACTTCGAAAAATTGCTACTTGGAGAGGCGCTTGAAACAGACTGTATGCCTTCTGATAAGAGAGGCATTAGAGGTGGATGGCTGGTTTCCAGTGGGTCGAATCCAGAACCGCTCCCAGTCTGGATAGGAGGTAAGATAACAGCTATGGTGTCTAAACATGAGCAAACATGTCGAGTAGGGCTTAGAGGATTAGAGAAAGTATGAACGGCATGAACAATACTTTCATGATATCCCACCGGTTACATTCTCCATGGATCTGGACGATACCGACCGGGCGATCATCAAATGTCTTGAGTCGGATGCACGGATGTCGCTGAGATCTGTCGCTGAGAAAATCGGTGTTTCTTTGGGTACGGTTAGTAATCGACTTAGACGTCTGGAAAGTTCAGGGGTCGTGACAGGTTACACAATTCGTCTAGACGCGGAAAAGGCTGGATGGGGTCTAACTGTTGTAGTGGGGCTCAGAATAGAAAAGGGGAGATTGTTAGAGCTCCAGAGGCGCATAGCAGAAGATCATCGTGTACTCGGAGTGTACGATGTAACTGGAGATTTTGATTCCATGGTGGTGGCTAGAGCAATTGATAGGGGCGATCTTGATGATTTGTCGAAAACGGTCCTCTCTCTAGATGGGATTACTCGATCTGTGACTCACTTCGTTCTTAATACGGTCAAGGAAAAATCGACATCTATTCCGGAAAATTGATTTTTGGTTCGTCATAGATCGGAATCAATGTTTTGCTGAATGAACGGCGACAGAGCATCTACGTGCGCGTGGAGAGATTCTACTGTACGACCTTCTGGCTTCATAGTCCGCATCAAAGAAAACCACAATGATTCGTCGATTTTGACATCTAGGGATTCGAGTCTTTTTCTTATGATAGACTGTAATCTCCCTCCCGTTCGGTCCCAATCCATTAACACAATGACGGGCGGGCCTGAATCAATCGGATTTATGCTGCCATATGTGTCGTATAGGTAGGCAATAAGCCTAGACTGATCCCAACCACGGTTTAGTAGTTCAATCGTACCCTTGAACCCCATGTCTCTCAAGGCTTCTTCGTCTCTTTTACCTTCAACTAAAATCGGGCAGTTGGAACCTTTATCCTCGAGTGGATTGTTCCTTCTAATGGATTCAGCGAATACTTTTGCAACTTTTGAATATCGCTCGACACTGTCTGGGCGTAAATATGACGTATTTCTAGAGCGAGGGTCCGGTAAATCTTCGATATTCACTTGCTTTACCTCCTTCTTTGGAAACTGCCTCATTTTTCCTAATTTAGATTAATCTATGAAGCCCCCTAGAAGCAACACTAAACCGAACATTACACTCAGTTGAAATCATAAAACTGTCCTTACCCTTATGAGGGTGCGTTTGTTCCCCTCACTTGGGGATCGGATGGCAGGTATTACCCCTCTGTTCGATAACTTGTGGAATGAGTACATTATCTGGTCATTTTTAGTTGGTGGTTTCACATTTATCTGGCTTTATCATCACTCGCTTTGGTACAAAAGTGAGGAAGGGGAAGATTGGGATAACAAAGACGGCATAGAGGTCGGAGTTTTTCCAAAGCACTATGACAACTTCACGCTGGAAATCGCATGGACAGTATTGCCATTCTTTCTCATAGTGTACTTGGCTCTAATCTCCTGGGGACCACTCGATGCCATTTGGTCATCAGCAGAGGCAGATGGGGGGTATGGTGACCAATGCGCATCTGGAGAGCTGTCCAACATGACTTGGTCGGAGAGTGAAGGCAGGTATGTTGCTGAATGTTACCATATAATCTACGTAGAAGCTTATCAATGGGGCTGGAATTTCGATTGCCTCGAAGTAACTGTTCCGGATCTCTGCGAAGTTGGTACAGCAGTAATTGATGGGACGCCCGCTGCAAGTCTGACTCTGAAACAGGGCGAAGTTTACTTGGCGGCGATGGGATCAGCGGATGTCACTCATGCACCGTGGTTTGTCTCATGGGGAGTGAAAGAAGATGTGCTATATTCACAAGGCAGTATGGATCTAAATGGTGACGGATTGAGTGACAATCTGGCCCTTACGGAAAATGGCGATTATGCCCTATCTGGGTCGATAGGTGAATTGGGTCTGATGACTGTCTGGCTACCCGCAGATAATGTGGAGAATTTCCTATTACTTTGCACCGAATATTGTGGTGATAATCATGCCTACATGTTGGCTCAGATCAATGTTCATGCTTGAGTTGGTGTAGAAATGAAGATGAATAATTCCAGCAGAGCGATCGCGGCTCTGGCGGTGATGGCAGGGGTGCTCCTACTAGCGCCACTTGTGTCCTCTCTTCCAACAGGGATTGGCGGCTCCTCGATTCAAACTGCAGGGTGTAACTGTCACAACGGTGTGTCTGATAGTAGTGTTGTGGCGGATATTCAGGGTTTCCCAGAACAATACAATGCTTCTGAGACATATTCCCTCAGCGTTTCGTTCACGGGAGGACCCGCTCAAGCTGGCAACGCAAATCTTGGAGGTTTCAACCTCTGGGCATCGGATGGCGTATTCTCGCCCACCGATGGCTTGACGCAGCTATGGGGCGGTTCTGTAACTGAAATCGCGCACACTGAAGCAGGAAATGACTACACATCATGGGCGCTAGATTGGACCGCTCCTGAGAGTGGAAAGGATGTTGACTTCATCCTCCACGTCAACTCAGTCAATGGGGATGGGGTGCAGACCGGGCAAATCGATCAGTGGAATCGTGCCGATTACACTTTGCAGTCTTCCTTTGGAGTAATCGGCGACGTGATACCCGAAGCACCCGAGCCATTCGTGGTCCTGGCTACGCTCATCCTGATCACCTTGGCGCTTGTCGCAATTACGATCTTGTATGGATTCTACAGATCTGATCCAGACGGTTTCAGTTGGGAAACATTCTCTCCATGGATAGCGGATTGGTTGACAACTACGGATCACAAGAAGATTGGTACTCTGTATTTCCTAGCTGGGCTTTTCTTCCTCGGCATTGGTGGCATAATGGCTCTATTCATCAGGGTACAGCTGGCAACTCCCGGTAACGACTTCCTTACTCAAGACCAATACAATCAGTTCTTCACCCTACATGGCACTACGATGATCTTCCTCGCAGCCATGCCGCTAATCAATGGCTTTGCAAACTGGATGGTTCCGCTGCAGATAGGTGCTCCAGATCTTGCAATGCCAAGGTTGAATGCGATGTCATTCTGGTTACAGCCTGTCGGTGCTCTCCTGATCTTCACAGGGGTGTTTTCAGGACAGGGGGCCGATACAGGATGGACTGGGTATGCCCCTTATGTCGTGGATATGGTGAATGGGCATGATGGAAACACCTTCTGGGCTGCCGGCCAGATCATGCTCGTGGCATCGTCGACATTAACTGGAGTCAACTTCCTAACCACCATAGCTGTGATGCGGGCAGAGGGCATGGGATGGATGCAAATGCCGCTATTCACATGGTCGATATTAGTAGCCAATCTCATGCTCTTCCTTTCAATACCTGCCTTCGGCGTGGGGCTTATCCAAGTCTATCTTGACCGTGTAGTTGGTACTGCGTTCTATGATGTGGGGGCTGGTGGCGATCCATTGCTATGGAGTCACCTATTCTGGTACTTTGGCCATCCAGAAGTTTACGTCGTTATCGTTCCAGCCTTCGGGGTTATCTCAGAAGTGCTTGCAACCTCCTCAAGGAGATCCATATTTGGATACAGATCGATGGTCTTTGCAATGGCAGGTATAGGAGTAGTCGCGTTCATTGTCTATGGGCACCACATGTTCACATCGGGCATGTCGCCAGTCCTCCGATTCGTTACGATGGTCACTACTATGCTAGTAGCGGTTCCTACCGGAATCAAGATCTTCAACTGGCTGAAAACTATGCATGGAGGTTCCCTCGTTTACAGGACTCACACGCTATGGGCACTCGGCTTCCTTGTTACATTCACCTTGGGAGGCATTTCCGGGATGTTCTTCCCGTCGATAGCCATGGATACGCATCTTCATGAGAGTTACTTCGTGGTCGCTCACTTCCACTACGTCTTGGTTGGAGGGACTGTGTTCGGATTCTTCGCTGCAATTTACTATTGGTACCCGAAAATGACTGGTCGAATGATGGATGAACGCCTTGGAACACTTCATTTCCTCACCGCATTCATCTCATACAACGGAGTTTTCTGGCCTATGCACAGGCTTGGTGTCTGGGGTATGGCGCGACGGCATCATACGTATTTCATTAGCACAGATGACTTTTCCAATTTACCTCCTGAGGCCGCGGACTGGAATCTTTTCATATCCGTATCAGCATTCTTGTTCTTCCTGTCTAATTTCATCATGGTGGCCAATATGGTGATTTCCTATCTCCGGGGTTCAGAGGCTCCAGCAGATCCGTGGGGAGGATGGTCATTCGAGTGGATGACTGCTTCGCCACCGCCGACGCCCTCATTCGGTCGTTATGAGGATGGGGTGTGGTACGATCTTCCAAAACTTCGTGATGCCAATGAACATGTTACTTCTGAGCCCGGGCGGTTCGCCAGGTGGTTCAATCGCCTCATGGTTCCCGATGATGGAAATGAGGAGGTGACGCATTGAGCGGTGATCACGATCATCACCCAAGTCCGCTTGGGCCCCATGATTGGAGTCATGGAGCTCCGCACAATTCCTATGCACCCATAGTAATGAGCATTGGAATAGGGCTGTTCCTGTTCGTATTCGCGGGAATGTTCGATTACAATCTCGAGTTATCAGAGCATGAATACACTGGTCACGGTCTTCTCTGGCTATTCGTAGCCATAATCATAACCGGATTGGGCCTATTGATCTGGTGGAGGCAAGATCTTTCTTTCGATGGAACCTATGAGCCTCTTGCCACGGGTGCGCCATTCAGAAATATACAGATTCGAAAAGTCGGAATGTTTGTTTTCCTGATGTCGGAGATGATGGTCTTCACCTCATTATTCAGCACCTACATGAGATATAGGCTAGGCCTCAGGAGATGTGACGACGTCTTCGCTGACGGTCTTTTTGACCCCGTAACGAATCCCACAGGGTGGCAGGAAGCAGTCCCAGTTACTTGCTTTGAACCCGCCAGTCACCTAATAGCATCTAGTTGGTGGCATTTAGCGCCTGGTGCGATCAATACCTTTGCGCTCATCATCTCATCGTTCACGATAGTTCAGGCTCTCCGCTATGCGAAGAAGACGGATATCGATGAAGAGCTACGAAGGAAGAGGGTCACGATGTTTCTCGGAACGACCTGGGTGCTGGCAATAATATTCTTGACCTTGAAGATGGTCGAGTGGTTCGTTGGATTCTACATCCCGGATCTAGGATTCATACACGAGCACGACATCAAGTCCCTGGTTGCTGAGGGTTACACTATCGGGAATGATCACTATCAGCACCACAGCTACGTTGATGAGGCTACTGGAGCCCATATGACTGCCAACATCAGAGTGTCTGCATCGACATTCTACGTTACCACTGGCACGCATGGGGCCCATGTAGCTGGCGGCATAATTGGCCTAACATACATGACATTCAAGGCATGGAGAGGAGGGTACACCCCTTCGAACGCCGTGTCCATCGAGTACTTCGGACTCTATTGGCACTTCGTGGATCTGGTGTGGGTTCTGGTATTCCCCTTCTTCTACCTATATTGAGGCGATTAATTTGGCAAATTACAAAATTCTTGGAAGAGACCCATACTGGATGAACTTCTACGGCCTTATGCTACTGACTGCGATAGAGGTCGGCGCTGTGGGTGCAAATCTCGAGTCTACCGCTGAAGCTTTAGGAATGACTGAGAATGGAATCACTCTCTGGATCTTGACTATTATCGCTATTCCAAAATTCTTCATGATTGCGGGGATATTCATGCACCTCTATGGGGATCCGGACTCGGGGATTCTGACTATGACCGCCTTGTTTCCTGCATTTTTCATAATCATCATGATTCTGTTCATCGGCCTTACCCACCCAGATGCTTCGAGTGGTCTCCCTGCATGGTGCAGGCCGGGCGCATGGGGCCTCTAACACCTGCAAGGTTCATTCGGCACTTACTACTGGCCGATACGCTGCAGACGTCGCATAGCCTGGTATTGCGCCGGATTTGAAATCCGGTGTCCCTTGGACTCGGGAGTTCGAATCTCTCCGTCTGCGCCACTAATAATTCGGAAGTTCGTATCCGCCGCGGACATCTAATTGATCTTTATGAAACTCGAATTTTACTGGGGTGGTCATGGATATCTCACCGTCCAAACTGATGTATAGCGGTGGATTATGACCGTGTTCTTCAGTTGGTTTTCCTTGTGAGTCTAGTGCTTTTATCTCGAATTTTTTACAGGGTTCCATGGTAATCTTGCCCCATCTTCCAATGTGATTCCCCTTCTCCAATGGGCCCATAACTCTGAGCATTTGACCCTTGGAAAGTCCGAAGCCGAGTACGATTGATGCGCTATCGCCAAATGGGTGCATTCCAGGTGCAACCCTGTATCCTCCTCCGAACGTCTCTGCTTGCATCATGGCGAAAAGACCCGTTAGATCTACTTCTGAACCTGGTTGGTCATCCACTTTGATCCATGCCATCTGACTCTTCCATGCGAGAATCGCCTTAATTCCAAGGAACGTATACTTCTTCTGGCCACTGATCCATGAGAAATGGCCTTCATCTTTCATTCGATTGATTGATGATGTGACTCCCCCGTCACATTCCAGAAATGCCCATCTAACCAAGTTCTCTTCACGGGAGGGTTCTCCCGTGACGGGGTAATGCTGTGGAGGAGTTATCCCCGGATGTTCCGGGGCCTTGAGACCCTCGACCCTAATCGCCCCAACAGAGTAGTCGTTCCCGTCCTTGAGAATGGATATGGCTCCTTGAACATCATTCGAAGGAATGCCTATTGCTCTCGCAAAGTCGTCCCCATTGCCCATTGGGATGATCCCAAGACGTTTCGATGAGTCTCTTATTCCGTTAGCAACCTCATGAACAGTCCCATCGCCGCCAACAGCTACTACCAATTCGAAGTCACTTTCTCTCAGGCTGCTGGCGATTTCGATTGCATGGCCGGTACCTTTGGTCATGTAGTTATTGTACTCTATTCCCGATAACTCTAGTGCCTTTTCGATCTTATGGAAATTCTTCCCCAGCTTACCGTCCCTGGCATTAGGATTCACTATGCATGCGACCCGCATCATGCTGCCGACGTGGGGGTGAAGACTTCAAGGGCGCGATGCGAGATATGATGTGGAAGACATGGAGACGAGGGGGCATGGATGCAGCTGATTGCATGCGGAGAGCGATAGAAATCGCTTATCGCGGCAAGGGCAGCGTACATCCTAACCCATTAGTCGGGTGCGTTCTTGTCAGAGATGGCGAGATCATAGCAGAAGGCCGGCATGGCCACCTTGGTGGTCTTCATGCTGAGCAAGCTGCCATTGCTGACGCAGAGGAGAGGGGGGTTTCGACAAGTGGCTGTACTGCATATGTTACACTAGAACCTTGTAACCACCATGGAAGAACCCCGCCCTGTACTGAAGCGCTCCTTTGGGCTGGAGTCGAGAAGGTGGTGATAGGGACCCTGGATCCGAATCCAACAGTTAGGGGGGGCGGGATGAAAGCCCTGAAAGAACAGGGAATATATGTTGAATCCGGACTGATGGAGGAAGACTGTGTACTTCAGATGCGTCCATTCATGCACTGGTGTATGGAAAGGAAGCCGCTTGTTCTATTGAAAGCGGCAGTGGACCTCGATGGCAGGGTCGATGTGGATGATTCCTCACCTTCTGAACGATTTACTTCTGAATCCTCGTTGAAGTGGGCTCACAAAGTAAGGTCCGAACACATGGCCATACTAGTCGGAGTTGAGACAATAGTTCGAGATGATCCAGAATTGACAGCAAGAGAGGTCGATGCAAGAATTCAGCCAATTAGGGTTGTTATAGATCCGAATGCGAGAATTCCTAAAAATAGCAAGGTGCTTTGTGATGGTTTGGCGCCTACAATTCTTATTCATTCAAAACCTGTATTATCCAAGGATAAGCCACACGTTACAAGATACGTGTTGCCTTCTGAAGATTGTGAAATCCCAGCTGATAAGATTCTGGATTTATTAGGCGATCTTCGAATTCAATCATTGATAGTAGAAGGAGGCCCATTTACTTGGAAGAGGTTCTTGAAGGCAGGGGTTGTTGACGATGCTGTTCTAATTCGCAGTCAAGTCAACCTCTCAAGTGGGGAGTCGGGTGCTTTCGGGGAGTCGGATCTTCGTGAAGCTGGCATGCAACAGATTTCACAAGAAGACTTTGGGGGAGACGTCATGACTGTGTGGAGTCGTCGTCGTTAACAATTTCAGCCTGGAATTCGCCTTCTTCTCTGCGTGTCCACAAGAATACGCCAACAGCGATCGCTGAAAGAAGAATTGCGGATAGCGCCATTATGAATAAGAAGGATATGCTTGACTTTGTAAGGAATGTTGTCTCTTCCTTGAAAGCCGGTATGACACTCTCATCGTAAACAGGACGGGTCATGATCAAATCGAATGCTGACGATGGATCATACAGATCAGATGGTTGAGCAGGATCAAGATCTGAATAGCCATCAGTTCTTATGGGAACTTCTACGATCACTTCAGAGCTCACATCGATAGTGAGCAGTACATCGACCGTATAGGGGACCCTGGGTTCCAAAAATTCAGACCCGGATAATATCGAATTGAAGGGTAGAGAAACTGCAGTCCCAGTGACGTCAAACTCAGCCCATTTGCTCCAGTGTTCGGTATCAACATCGAGTTGGATGAAGATTGTGTCTCCGACTGCTGTTCCTTGGCCTTGCGCATCGTCATTTCCATCTGATCCAAGATCTACGTTAGGTCTAATTTGTGCTGCTTGGGCTGTATTGGTGTCCCAACCTAAGGAACTGAATGATATCTGCATCTCAAAGGTTCCGTTTGGGACCCATACGTAGTGTCGATCGTCAGTGGAGAATGTGCCGAATGTACTGGTGGGACCGTTGTTAAAGTGGCTCCACTCACCTTTCCACGCATGTCTGAGTTGATCTGTCTTCAGAGGTATGTTTCGGATGTCCATTACATCCTCATAATGATCCAACGCATCCCATACGGTGGCACCTGGGTGATCGACGAAGCCATCCTCGTCGGGGTCCCTCATGACTTGGAGCGTTCTCGCAAGAGCGAGTGCCTTGTCCGTGTCTACGAGACCGTGGCCTACTCTCCAATCATGACATCTTCCAGTGTTCTCAGAAACATGGCAATCCTCCGGGATGTTACTGCATGCATCGTCGTCATTTCCTTCTTCACACGAGTTTCGGAGTAAATCATAGTTTGATGTCAGTTCGAGGATGAGTTCGACTTCGTGGACTCTCGACTCATTTCTTTCTCTCCAGTTCTCAAATTGAATGCCCTTTGCTGTGCCATTGAAATAGAGGCTTTCCCCCTCGTCATGATCCTCAATCTGATAGTCAGCAGCCCCCAAAGATGGTGCCGCTGCAAGTAACAATGTGGCTATACCTCCGATGTGCGGTGTCGCCATGCTCGTTCCTGAAATCGACATGTAGTACATGTCTCCCTGGGCAGTTGTCGAAGCATCGATAGCGGTGCCTCTGGGAGATGTGGCCCAGATGTCTCGGCCTGGGGCCCCCAAATCAGGCCACGTATGCTGCTGTGTTGACCAACCACGACTCGAGAATGAGGTTACTGCGGATCCGTCATGAGTGAGTGCGGCGATAGAAATGGCACTCGGCGTGTTTGCGTAGACATTGGTCCTAAGGTCATCTTCCGACTCTTCGCCGTTGCCGCCTGAGTTTGAAGCAGCAAAAATTACTGCAACGTCATTATCATAGGTTAGCATGTCAGTGAGTAGTGTAACTGTATTGCTAGGATTGTAGTCCCCATTGGTGCCCCACGAGTTGGATACGACACGGATATTGTATTCATTCAATCCTGGCCTACTGTGCTGATAGGTCCATTCCAACCCCTCCACTGCTGCAAAGATAGATGCTCCATCACCTGTGCCAAGTGCGACTATCGTTGCTCCCTTGGCAGTGCCCAATCTTCTTCCTGCTGAGGCGTCTCCGTTTCCGGCAATCGTTCCACCCACGTGCGTTCCGTGGCCCGATGAAGTATCTGAGTTACAATTGGGAGCATCGACCCACGCTACGCCAGTCCATTTTGCCGACCAGATCAGCTTCTCTCCAGACCATGGTTCGCCACAGTCGAAATCTGGATGCTCGCCGTCTATTCCTGTATCCAGGTCGACCGCCGTTGCTCCCTCACCATCATATTCAGTGAATGACAAGTCTGGTTCAGTCTTTACAATTCCATCAGTCCCGATAATCGCCCTATGCCAAGTAAGGCTAGCATTGACCACATTGACTGTCTCATGCATCATAGACTCGACATTATTCTGATCACCGGGCAAGAAAAAGTGCTCGAGGAGAAGGTTTGCTTCCATGTGTTTGACGAAGCTGAATCTGGATATCTTGGCAATAGAGTCAGAGGTTCCAGATATCAAGCCGCCATCTAGAACCTCCATTTCACCGATTAATTCTGCTCCGGTTGATTCAATTGCCCCCCATAGGTCATTTTCAGCATCCTTATCAAATTGGATAATTGCCTCAATTCTATCTAGATTGGAAAGTTCATCAATGAGTTCTGATGTCATCTTTGAGTGATCAGGAGCCGTTGGATCGGCGGTAACAGTGAAAGAGATTGATGTGCCAAGCATTAACGCGACCAGCAATAATGACACCCGGCGCATGGTCACTGGTCGAGTTCGTCTTTCTTCAAGACTCCTGAATTTCGTTCAGATGCCGACTACAGTCGGTTAATGGTGGGCGATACAGGATTCGAACCCGTGTCCTAGCGTCCGAAGCGCCAGATGATATCCAGACTACACCAATCGCCCATCCGTTGCCGACAGTCTCCCCGTCTTCAATGCGACGGGTGGTCGATAACAGGTAAACAGGTCATTGAAGGCCTGTTTTTCGAGTATATCGGACTATATTCAATCTCTTTGGTTGGTCCACTATTTTTGGGCTCCCTGGCCGACTGCTCTGACTATTATTCTTGACAGGCTCCTGTGCACCCTAGTCATGGTTGCCAATTCGATTTGCCATCCGATTTGTTCCATTTCATCTATCAAATCGCTCCATTTTCTCCCCAACACTTCTGCAGCATCAGGTATTTCGAGATCGTCGAATCGATATTCTGAGGAGGTCGGTAATATCGTGACTATGCGTCCTTCTGGGTCTATCTTTGAAGCAGCATTACATGCTGATATGAATACCTCGAAGGCGTCTGAAGATGTTTTGGAATTCCGGGCATAAGGAGGGTCGAAGATGAAAGCTGCATTTTCTCTCGCGCCCCAGAGATCACTTATCTTACTGGCATCAGATCTATGAAAAGCCGATTCAGGAGGTATCTTTCCAAATACATTCTCGAAATTCAATTTGGAGCCTCTGACCATCTCTGGATCTAAATCACTGGCTAAAACAGGTATTCCGCGATGATGTGCCTGAATAGGAATGCATCCAGTTCCGCTGAATGGGTCGATTACGATAGAGGGCGGTACACCTTCCGAGTAGGACATGGAGATTAGGAGGCTTGCAAGACGCGGGTCAAGGGTCACGGGTTTGAAGAAGGGCATGGATGTCATCGGCCGGTTCAAGAAGGGGTGATGAATTGGATTTTCAATGCCGATTACTGCGATGGGTTCTGAAATCATGGGATCTGGATGTTGGGGCTGATCTGCTGCACCTGCGAGGATGAGACGTACTGTAAGTTCAGGATCATTGAGATCGACGATGGCTCCCCTATCGGAGATTTCTTTGCCAATGATACTCTCGATATTCCGTCTCTTGAATCCCAGAACACCATCACCGAGAATGGTGGTTCTAACGGCAAATGTGTCGTTTATTGGATAATCAGATAGCCATTGGCGTATTGATTCGGGTATCTCCTCCACCCGCATTGGGAGGATAGTGGCGTTATCTAGAGTCATGGTAGAATGAGAGCATGTGACCTCGAAGTTATTTTGTTGGTCTGTGATTACGATTCTCGGATGTATTGCCTGATCTGAGCCGTGTATTCTGAGTACCTCCTCTCTGAATAGTCGTGGATGCCATCCGGACCCGACTATCATCCTGACCATGGTGTGCGCTGGTGGAACAGTCCTTCAACCCTAAAGCCCTGAATCGACTGGCGGAGGATGGTCGTAACCATGGGATGCAACCTCAGAGACTTGGTATCGGCGCATCCCATTGATCTCTCAGAGTTGCGAGGGCAGCGAGTTGCAGTGGATGTTTTCTTGAATGCGTATCAATTCATAACCAGCCTTACTGGTCCAGATGGGAGGCCTCTTTCTCACGAGGGTCGTGTGACTGCGCATCTGTATGGTTTTCTCGATCGGGCCTCATCGCTTGTAGCACATGGGATAGATCCTGTTTTTGTCTTCGATGGCAAGCCACCTGATTTGAAGCGTGAAACGCTTGATGAGCGTAGAAGCAGGAAGCAGGAGGCCAGGCGGCGGTGGGAGGCGGCGGTTGAAGCGGAGGATCTTGACTCTGCGAAGAAGTTGGGACCGCAAATTGCAGAGTATACCCCATCAATGGTTCAAGACACGAAGCGTCTGTTTGACTTGATGGGGGTCGTTTGGATTGACGCGCCCATGGAGGCTGAGGGTGCTGCAGCGATGATTTGCAAACGTGGAGGGGTTTCGGCTGTCGCGAGCCAGGATTGGGATACTCTACTCTATGGGGCTCCGGTTATGATTAGGAATCTGACCGCACATGGGACAAGGAGATTTGGAAGGGTTCTGAAGGCAGAACGCATAGAGCTTGAAGAGACTTTGTTTAATCTTGAAATCTCAAGGGAACAATTTGTTGACCTTGGAATAATGATTGGGACTGATTTCCATCCGGGTTTCAAGGGGGTCGGCCCGAAAACAGGTGTCAAATTAATTCGAAAATTCGGAACTCTAGAGGAAGTGGCTGGGCATCGGGGGGTGGAAGTACCTGGAAATATCGAGGATATTCGTAATCTTTTCCACAATCATCCAACTGTAGAGGAAGATCCCCCGGCATACACCTCCGGGCACGAAGAGGGGATCATGGGGATGCTCAGGGATGAGCTTGGTTTTGGTGAAAATCGGATCACGAAGGCAATAGAGAGACTCTCATCTTCTAATCGACTTCGGTCTTCCAGTAAACCTACTCTTTTCGACTTCTGAGTGTTTAAGATGGTCAGAAAGGTGAGTTTGGAGGGATATGACCGTAGTCTGATATCTCGCGTGCTTATCGTATTCGTGCTCATTTTCTCGATTTTATTTTACATCTTAAATTATGCTAAAGGCGGTCCGTTAAACATAGAAAATCTTCATGGGAATGGAGGCATAGATACTTGGTTGAGAGTTGTTTTCCGTCTTTCTTGTGCATACCTAGCCATCCACACTGCCTTGTTCTGGATGGTTCTGAATCCAGTTCCTGGGATCATGGTCGTTCTCTTCAGAGATAGCCTAGAAGTCAGAGAGTATCCTTCAAAGGGTTTTGAGAAGTTGGGGACATTTAGCTCGTGGACATTGATTCTGTTCGGGGCGTCTATGCTGGTGAATGGTCTGATATCCATCGGAGTTGGAGTGGGCGCTGAGGTTCCATCTTGGTTGGTTATGAGCGGCGTATCGATATTCGCAACTGGATTCAGTTCTGCCGCATTGACCGCTATCATTGTTCGTCATGTGATAATTCCGTCCATGGTTGATAACGGAGAGAATCTTGATCGTATGTTCAAACCACATGAGCATGTGATGCATAATTTGGCCCTTGTACTACTTTCAATTGATCTATTATTGGGCGGCATGGTAGTTCTTTGGACATTGATGAGTCTGAGTCTCATAGTCGGAGCCTTGTACCTTATTTTTGCCGAATTCTGGGCAATCAAAGGAGCAGGTTACTATGTCTATGAATTCATAGATCCCCGACCTAGATTTGCTCCCTTATTCTTGCTGGGCTTGTTGGGGGTATGCCTTATCTCATTCTGCATTGGCCTTGCTATATCTGAAATTAAGGAAGATTATCCGATATTGGCTACGTTAGCAATTGTTCTTTTCTTGTCATTCTCAGTGCGTTTTCGTGCCCCTTCGGCCAGATAAGATTGAAAGTTATCGAGGGGTTTTCTACGGAATCTTCAGGAAGGGTGACCAAAGGCTTGCTTAAGCGAACCTATTGGCAGTGAAGGCTTCTTCGTGAGGCTATTACTAACAGCCCCACGAAGAGCTTTCAGTTGTGATTTTTTCAAACGACATCGGTGTCATTCTCTAACTCATCGAGAATACCGTCGCCGTCATCATCATCATCTAGATGGTCATCAATCCCGTCGTTATCATGATCGAACTGACCCGTTAAGTCATTCCCATCATACATCTCGAACCAGTCAGACAATCCATCGTTGTCATCGTCGGTGTCGATTAGATCGGAATATCCGTCGTTGTCGTGGTCATATCTGTATAGACTCCACTCGCCGCCCTGCTCATCGACATCGAGTATGCCATCGTTGTCATCGTCATCATCGAGTGCGTCGTTGATTCCGTCGTTGTCGTGGTCTCTGGGCATATCGTCAGCATAATTCATCAGACCATCGTTGTCAATGTCAATGTCAACACAATCGTAGATGCCATCGTTGTCGTGATCGTAAATGTCAGTGAATGGATTGCCATCCTGAACCTCGATTCGGTCATCGAGTCCGTCACCATCATCATCGTCGTCGTCCGCATCAGGGATGCCGTCGTTGTCGTGGTCTTGGCCATCTGTGTCAATCACGTCAGGGATACAGTCGTTATCATCGTCCGTATCTACATCATCTGGTATTCCGTCACCATCGTTGTCATTCTCACCATTGTTATCCTGGTTGTCAAGCTGCTGGTCTTGTTGCTGATCGGATTGTGTGCCTTGCTGGCCTTGCTCTGATTGTGTGCCGCCCTGCTGCTGCTGGTTTTGCCCATTCTGGTTGTTACCATTCTGGTCTTGGCTCTGTTGATCACCTTGCTGGCCGCCCTGTTGGCCGCCGTTTTGCTGCTGGCCTTGGCCGTTATCCTGTTGATTGGACTGCGAACCATCTTGGCCATTGTTGCCCTGCTGGCCGTCTTGTCCGCTCTGGGAGCCCTGGCCATTCTGGCCCTGCTGGCCCTGACCTTGTCCTTGGCCCTGACCTTGTCCTTGTCCTTGGCCCTGGCCTTGTCCTTGTCCTTGTCCTTGGCCCTGACCTTGTCCCTGGCCTTGTCCTTGTCCTTGGCCCTGGCCTTGTCCTTGTCCTTGTCCCTGGCCTTGTCCCTGGCCTTGTCCTTGGCCCTGGCCGCCGCCTTGTCCTTGTCCTTGTCCTTGGCCCTGTCCTTGGCCCTGACCTTGGCCCTGACCTTGTCCTTGGCCCTGACCGTCTTCTTCTGAGCCGCCGCCGCCTTGGGTGCCGCCGTCACCTGAGCCATCACCCTGGAAATCAGGATCATAGGCATCGGGGATTCCGTCGCCGTCTGAATCGCTCATCTCGCCATTTGCTGGGTCATTTGGATAAGGGTCACTGCCATCATCTTGGCCATCGCCGTCAGTATCAGCCGCATTGGGGTTGGTTCCCGTAGCGTATTCTTGTGAATTTGTGAGTCCGTCTCCGTCAGGATCGGCATTTGCATCTGTAGCTGAATTTGGATTTAGCCCATAGCCAACTTCCCATCCATCAGGCAAACCATCGCCATCGGAATCAGGATTATTCATGTCCGTTCCAGCAGACTGCTCTTGAGCATTGGTTAGTCCATCGCCATCCCAGTCTGCGCCACCATCATTCGGATCGAGAGGATCCGAACCATCAGCGGTAACGCCTGCGGCGCCAGCCATAGTCACTAGCAGTAAAGCTGTCAATATACTTGCATTCTTTGTTATCTCCATTGTATCATCACGTTCCTTTTTGTTACGTTTTCTTGGTTAATCTAGGGAACCCGCCGTTCCCTCTTTCCAGCATCAGCCCGACTGAGTCGGAACAGAAATCTGGGAGGGGGTTATTTACACTAAGGACAGAGAAGATTTGCACATTTATATGATACCAATATTGGTCGGTATGCATCGTTTTTTATTTGCTTTTTATCTTCTCCTCCTATTGTGGTTTAACCCTTTGTGGCTGGCAGTCTCAGGAAACCCTCCGTCTCCTCTGCTTCTCGGAGAGCATTAGAAACTATATCAATGCCGCGGAAAATTGAGTATTCTAAGGAGACAGCCTAGAAAGTTCAGAGTTGAACTTGGTGCGTGTCATGAAATGACGAACCGGCGTAGTTAATGTCAGGATGATCAAAACGATGAGGAAAAGTGTCGACCATGGGGGGATGCTTCTTCCCATAGAAAGGAATAGAGTCCACCCAAGAATCATCAATACCCAAGGACGGTACCTGCGTGAAAATAGCGATAGTCGTGCTCTTGCTACCTCGTCGGAATATAGCAAGGGGGTCTCGCCCGGGGCCATCATGTCATGTTCAACAGCACAGCGGGCGCAAACTAGGTACCTTGGCCCGTTACCTTTGACAAACTGATTGACAGGATAGTTTTGGGTGCACATGCGGCAGGTTGGCATAATGCTCAGCCGAACCATCGGGAGGCTCGTCTTCAACACTGCGGTCGAATGCATGTTTCAAGAAACTTGTAGAGGATCTTTGAACCGCCCCCGCTTCCTACTGACTCAGGATGGAATTGTACCCCATGAATTGGGAGATTGGGGTGCTCTACGCCCATAACAAGGTTCGTGCCTGACTCCCATGCATTGGGCATCATAGTCCTTCCATCGGACAATACGGCCAGACTGTTGTATCTCATCATCGAACATGTTTTGTCTGAATCTTCGAAAAGGCCTGTTCCTCTGTGTTCTATTCTAGACGGTGAGCCGTGTACAGGTCCGTCGGGCGAGAGTCCCAATCTCGAGCCATCAGCAAGACAGAGGGCCTGGTGTCCCAGGCATATCCCCAATACAGGAATGCGTCTACTCCCTATGCTTAGCATGTCTGATAGTGCATTTGATGCTATGAGCATTGTTCGCTTTGATGCTTCTGGTCTCGAAGGGCCAGGGCCTATCACAATGCCATCAGGGGCATGTTCAGAAATTATTCTTTTCAGCCATGTGTCCGGGTCTTCGATGGATGATGAGGGCCTTCCTTGAACGACCTCGACTTGGCTGCCGAGAGCCACCATCGCATCTCGGATATTGAGTGTGAATGAATCCAGATTGTCCACTAAAACAATTTTCGGGGCCCTCTGGAAAGGTGTGATGTTGACGTTTTTGTCGTTATTTGACGACATTGGGAGAGTCAGCCCTCCCATCTCTGCGATGGGGGGGCTCAGGTCATTTTTGAACGCAGGTGCGCCCCATGTGGCTCGAGTTATGGCATCAGCCTTCCATTCAGCTTCTTCGACTTCTACAGACGGTATAGAATCGTGAACTATGCCTCCACCCGCCATTACGGACCCGATGTTCTTGTTATCCTTGAGTCTGACATCCAAAGTTCTGATGAGGATGTTGAGATCTGAGATTCCTGTTGTGGAGTTTATGTGTCCTATGGACCCTGTCCAAGCCCCTCGAGGAGCGCCCTCTAGATGATCAATTATTGACATGCTCATTGTTTTAGGGCAACCGGTGATTGAGCCTCCGGGAAATAGGGAGGAAATTGCACCTGAGAGTTCGGATCCCGATGCAACTAGTCCCTCCACAGTTGAGACGAGGTGATGGACGTTAGGATGGGACTCTACACGAAAGTCGCTCCAGGTAACGGATCCAGGTTCACATACGCTTGAAAGATCGTGTCGCTCTAAGTCCACAAGCATCATGTGTTCCGCAAGATCTTTTTTCGATCTGATTAGTGAATTGAGCATTTCCGCATCCTCTGCAGGGCCTTTCCCTCTTGGGGTTGTTCCTTTGATTGGAGATGTGCTGATTTTTCCATCTCTTATTCTGAGAAGCTGTTCTGGACTTGCTGAAACAACTGACCATTTAAGGCTCGGTGACCTCATCCATGAGCTGTATGGTGCAGGATTGGATTTGCTAAGTTTGGAGTACACTGACCATGGATCTTTTTCCAAAGGCGCCTGCCATCTTCTACCGTAATTTACCTGATACACGTGTCCATGCTTGATTGCTTGAATGATTTCTCCCGTCTTGAATTCATGCTCCGATCTAGATTCGATAGAGACTGGCGATGATGGCTCTTCTAGTTCAACGGGGGAGTGGTCGATATTCGCCCATTTTTGGATATCGGTTGAAGAGATGTTTTTAATTCCGACAATAGAAACAGAGTTGGTATCTCGATGATGGATTATCCAACCATTTGTTTTCCACATTACGCCGAGGATTTCGCCCTCGGGAGGGGGGTTGGAAAGTCTGGGGCCCGTAGTCCACTGCCCGAGGTCGTAGCCGAGTATTCCCGCAAACCCCCCGGGGGAAAGGCCCGTGCGTGGCTCGCTGGGTGCCAAAGTTTCCATTTTTCTCATTGAAGAGAGGGCCTGTTCAAGGCTGTGATGGGATTCGATGCTCTTGGTTGACCATCGATCGGATACACGCTGCTGTACCTCTAGTGTTAATGGGGGATTTTTGGATAGGTCAATATTGCCATTAAGAGGGTCCTGATGAGTTGTTTTTGATTCATCTTTGGGTTGCTTGAAAATGACTCTTATATTTCCGAGCATAGGTATCATGCTAGTTTTTGACCGATCGTTGATTGGTCCTCCTGAAGTCAGCATAAGTTCGTCTTGTTGCGGGTTCATTAATCGCAATTGAAAGAGGATATTAAGTAGGGTTTGATCGTCATAATCTCCTTCTAATACGCGAGTATCGGAGCTGGTCTCAATCAAGATTCTCCCTCCTGATTAGCTTCTGATGTTGACGTAGAATATTCGCCAAGTCTACATCGGAATTGACTCCGATTTCCCTGTCATTGATGGATAATATCCGTCTGATCCCCATGCCGCTCCCTACTGCTGCAGCGCTCAAACAAGAGTAGGCTTCTGAGAGGGTGATCCGCTTTTGTAAGGGAGTTATACGGCTGTTACTATCTTGATTTAGGATCTGGTTAAGAGTGACTGATTTGACGGCTCCGAGATCTAATGCTGGCAATGCTATGTCTCCATTCTCAAGAATAAAGATGGGTGTGAATGTGTCTCCGTCGACTACGAGGCCTTGATTGATAAGCAGCCCCGCGTCTGCCCCATTGTAATTTGCCATTCTTCTGGCTTCGATATAACCTGCCCAGTCTCCTTGCTTAATTCTGGCCGAGTTCGGGCCAGGGGGGAGGGGTTGAGTGGAGAGGCGGATTTCTTTGGGCATTCTCGTCAGGGTTCTCGGAGATGCTGTGATTCGCTCGCTTTTATCGATATCTAATCTAACGAGATAAGGTGGTTCTTGTTCATTTGATGAACGGGACATGATATCGATTATGTCGTTCTCTTCGATCTCTAAATTGCTCCCAAAAAGGGAAGCGTGGGCCTCTATCAATCTCCTCAAATGTCCTTCGATATGAATAGGTCCATCTAATTCGACCCTGATGGTGGTGAATACCGATTCTGGGTCGCCCACGTTATGCTTCAGCGGGAGGTTGATTTCAAAGTGGCCCTTATCAGAACAAGTCATCGATATCGCGCGCTAGATCTTCAAGCTCGTCAATAACTTTAGTCTCAGTTGAGTCTTGTTGTGGCTCCAGTGATTCGGATAAGGGAGTAGTCTCCAGAGCTGAGGCTTCTTCTATGGTTTGTATTTCTTGTTCGATTTCTTCGTCGAAGAGGCTGTCAATTTCAACTTCTCGTGTGGATATTTCCCAAATTTCAGATCCAGAGGACCTTCGTGATCTTAGGGCGAAGGCGGCTCCTATGGCAGCCATGCTGATTGCCGTGGTTGCGAGTAGGATATTCAACTCACCATCGACCAGCCTATCGACGAATGTACTGCCTCCAGCTTCATCCTCATCTAGAATTCCCGTTTGATCTACCCATGGCGGGACCATTACGGGACTGGCCCGGTATGTGAATTTCTCACCATCGAATGATACAACCTCAACATAGTGATTTAGGCTTCGGTTTAGGGACTCTGAGTCGATATTATCGAAACTGAGTTCGGTGGATGCTCGATCGAGCGCTACGACTGCTGCATCTCGAACATCGGAGAATGCGGAAGTCGACACGTAGACGTGATACCCCACGATATCATCATCAGTACTTTCCGACCAACTGAGCATTATTCTCGACCCTGCGGGGTTCCAGGCGGCAGTGAGGCCTGCGACGTCTGGACAGGCCGGACAGGGGTCTAGGCCTAGTTCATCTCGCAGAACTATGTCACTCGATTCCAATCCTGTTTCCCATGCATTTCCAGTTGAGTCCTTCGCAACAACCGCGACGAAATATCTGCGATCAGGGATCATCTCTGAATATCCGTCCGGATTGGATGAAAATTCCACCAATGCCGGGCCGGACCAATCCCTGGATAGGGTCGCTGACGGCTCTAGAGTCGCAATGTTGTCTAACAGGAACGGTGAGTCAATGACCGCATATATCTCATATGACATGATATCTGGCGATGTACTTGGCTCGAATACCACGAACATGCCGTCTCCGTGATCGGGATCGCGGTCGATGAGTGTTGGCGCGGGGATCCTTAGAGGCGGCTCTGAATCTCCCATGTTTGAGAGGGGGAGTACTATTGCGGTCTCTAGTTGATCGACGAATACATTTCCTGAGAGATCATGCACAGTCACAGCAACATAGAGCGGTATCTCTGGAATGATTTCTGAGCTTATTGAGTCTGTCAATGTACTCCCATAGAGTGCTTTATCAATCTCAATCTCGATTCTTGAAGACCCGCCTATCTGACGCTGCTCAATAACCGTAAGGCCGCATGATGATGGATCATCAGAGCAAAAGAACCAGAGGGATGTGACATCATCTAGCGGGTGTTCGCTGACCCATATGGTGTAGAAGGCGAAGTCTGGTACATCGCTTCTGGTCCAAACTACATCTATTGATGTGCCGTCGTCTGAAGGATGGTCAAATGCATCCACATCGACCAATCTTGGGGGTTCGGGCCCTTCTGCCCCCAGATTATCATATGGAGTTGCATCGTCAGGAAGGATGTTGTTTAGATCCCCATTGCCCCAGTCATCGAAAGCAATGACTGCAACCCAGTAACGTATGCTATTCTGAAGTGGAATTCCGCCTGTTCCGCCAATTATGGCTGATGTGTTTCCACATCCCGGGACAATAGCTGCCATGGGCCATCCTTCCGCGCTAGTAGGGGGCGAGAAACCGGAAGCGGGCAGCACGTACACCGAATAGAATATGCAGTCTTCTTCCTCGTTCTCATCCCATGATACCTGCAAATAACCCCCATCATCGAACGGCAGATCCGAGGCTTCAACGCCACTTACGCGCGCAGGGGGAATCGAGTCATCAAGTCCCCCAGCCGCTACGATCGGACCGAAGAGTGTTGGATTGTCTTGTTCGTACTGGCCTGCTAGGTCAACACATGATGCAGCCAGCCAGATTGGGGTCGCGGGTGATACGTCTATGATCGTCTGGTTGCCCAAAGCCATTGACACATCGACCGATGTTGGAATCGCATTCACATCTTCAATCTCAACTGTGGAATACCATATTCTGGTAGAGTGACTATCGAGATCGGTGCACAGCTGCCATTCAACAAGCAGACTGCCTCCTGAGAAACCGAATGGGCTTGCATGCAGGGAGGACGGGGGGTCTGGAATGTTATCTACCGCTAATGCCGAACCGTTGTAGACCGATATTGGACCCATGGAACCGTCTGGATATCTGATCGATATGGCGGCCCCGTATTCGTGACCTGGCTGTATCGGCTGGACGGTGTCGTCAAGATAGGCGGTTTCGAAAGTGGCTCCAAGAGTCTGCAGATCTGATATCGAGAGTATGGGTGTGGATACGGTTTGAGGTATTCCATTGGCCTCCATGGCATCGGAATCCCACCCATTCGAAGCCATATCCCAGAGGAATATGTCGTATGAAACAAAACTGGGGTCCTCGGAAATCGCCCAATTCACAGTCAACCCGTCGCCTGCGTCATTCGGACGGTCGGTGAGAAGTGTGATTGATGTCGGTATCTCTTGTCTTATCCAATCGTATGTTATCCGTATCTCAATCTTGCCTGAGTCGGAGGGTGAGAGTGCAAATTCCCAGTTCGCATCTGAGGGAGTGCCGGCATTATCCACTGCGAGTTGGAGAAGTTGTTGGAGTCCTGTCTGAGTAGACAGGTTCCATGATCCGGTGTAATTGAGTTCTTTAGTCGTGGACCAAATTGGCTGAGAAGAAGAGAGGCTAGTGAAAATGGCTGGGTACCAAGAGAATGGGATTGCCCCATAGTACTGGGTTTGGCCCGTCGAGCTGGAAGGGTCAGGAACGATGAGCCCTGATTGGATTTCGATATCATTCCCCGGACGCGTGTGGTCTGTGATGTCAGTAGTTCTGCCCAGAATAGTCAGATCTAGATTATCTGCTCGGGCGTATTCATCGACGTATATCTGCTCGAGTGTCCAGTAAGGTCGGTACGCCAAGACGCCTTCGTCGGTAGCGAGAGCCAGTGTTGTGCCGTAGAGTGCTATGTCGTTCACGTATGAGTCCATAGCGGAGTCGTATGCCCTTACATCGTGGTCAACGACTCCGATTATGTTGAAGCCGGTTCCTGCTGCGACTATTCTTGAGCCGTCAGAAAGCATGGAGGTTACAGGCCAAGACTGCATCGACCCGGCGGCGGCGCCTACCTCCATCGAATAGGATGATGCATTGTAATGGTATATTGGACCGGTTTCGGTGGCAATGTGGATGCCCCAATTGTCTGAAGCTAATGCTGTAACCGTATTGCTCGGAAGCATATCAAGAGGGTAGTCCCTCAGCATGGTACCGTTGTCTATCGACCAAGAAGAAATCCACGGTCTCGAGTTACCAAAGCCTGAATGAGATGCTAAAAGCACCCGTGGCTGAGTTAGCTGGACTATACTCCCATCAGGGAGAGTGAAGTTCTTACTAGATGCGGGTGCTATGGTGAAATCAGCGATCGCAGTGGACATCAGACCCTCCGCCTGAGTCACTCTCGCGACGACTGAGGCGTTATCGCTGGGGTCTGAGACAAAGGAAATGCCGCCTGGGCCGGTTACGACGAGTACATCACCGTATGGAGTGGTGGTGACCCATTCCAAATTCTGTGCATTGGGAGGTAGGCCGTCGTAGGATGTGATGGGATCGAGCCATTGGGAGGTTGACTCGTCATATCTTCCAATACCTACTGAGGTGGCTATGTGCGTCACATTGCCTACTCGCTCGAAATCTCCAATGTTGTTGGATGGCAATGCTGCCAGCAAGGCAGGCTCATCCCATATTCTGGTTGCAATGTCTATCGGTTGAAAGCCTGAGGCTGCATCGAAAACACTGGTCAGCCCCACATAGAGGTGATTTCCGTCGATGTACATCCCATCCATGGACCCATGAACCGCGCCTGGATGCGTCCTTCTCTGACTTGTGGTCAAATCGATTTTTATCAATCCCTGATAGGTGGTGGTTACCCACAACATATCGCCATCTAGAAGCATATCAACGATGATATCGTCATTGAAATTGTATGCCTTGACCCATGAAACATTTCCAGTCGTATCCAAATCGCCTTCAAGGACCGTCTCGCCATAGCCCGAGTTTCCTTGCCACTGTGCAGATGGGCCTATCGCAGCCCATACTTTCGTACCATTAGAGACGAATTCGACTACGTTGCCGGAAGGAAGGAGGTACAGTTCGTCGTATCCTCCCTGAATCAGGCCGGTTGGATCTAGTCGATCGACCCTGTTGATTCCGGAGTTTTCACCTGATCGTCCTATTGCGTATGCAGAGTCGGATAGGGGAGGTGCTCGAGCGATTGAGCTTCCATCCATCCCGGCACCAAGGACCGTGCCTGTCAGAAATAAGCTGCCAGAAGTCTCGACCCTGGATATGCCTCCTTGGTCCACATGGCTTGCTATCAGAAGATCGTCGTCATGCAGCAAGCCACCTGGAAAGACCGGTTCAGTTGCTATTCCATCAGACGGGAGTATGGTTGATTCGAATGAAGAGGAGGAATACGAGTACCTGTCGATTCCCGCATTGTCGGTATCAAATGCAACATACGCCATTGGATGGGCCTCGTCACAAGCGACCGCTCTTGGGTCTGAATCTGAGAGATCCGAATTATCCCATGAATCGATCCATTCATCCGTTACGCTATTTCCATCATGGTCTTCGTAATCATATCTCGCGACGAAGCCGGGGGACCACCAGGCTACCTGGCCGAAAGCCACGTGTACGATGCCGTCACAATGATTGAGATCGGCGGGATATGCGAAAGAACCGAGACTGTTGGAAGAATAAACAGTCCACTGATCTTGTGTACTATTCCATAGTGAGACATCTGACGAACCGCCTTGGTATGTCCCAATCCAAAGATCGTCTCCAACAGACAGCATCGAGTAGACCTCATCATCTACATTTGCCGGCATCCCGGATCCGGGAGTCCATGGAGTGAGGAATGTGGAGTTGTTGGTATCCCACCTCAGTATCCCATCCATAGAAGCAAAGAGATGCTCGTCGCCCATGGATTCCATGCCCCTTATTGGGCCGGGTATGTCGTCCCACTCATCGAGCAGGAGCATGTCGGAAGCATTGTAGCGTCGTAATACAGACTCGCCGTAAGAAACCCAAAATTCACATCCATTGGATGCATTTGGGAAGCAGTCCCCTAAGAATTGGGCATTGACCCTCTCGACGTTTCCAGTGGTCCCCAGGGGATCTACCCATGATGAGGATGTTATGTTCCATCTTGCGATGTCCCCTGAGCCTGCGCTCCCGCCCCAGCCCTGGGTTTCTGTAACGCTCAGCCAGAGTTGGTCTTGGATCAATTCCATACCTCGTATCTGGCCATTATATCCGAGGCTGTCTGTAGTGTCTATCTCGCTCAGAGACGAATTGCTGGTGAGATTGATTCGTGCTATGCTATCCCTGCTTTGCCACCACTGATTGCCTTGAGTGATTTGCTGATAATGCAAAATATCCTGATGGATCGCGATTGCGGATGGCGGTTGATTGGGGAGCGTTGGGCCATTGGGGTTTGTTCCTAGATCCCAGTCAATTAGAGTGGTCCCGTTGGCCGCATCGATTAGCACCAGTCCGAAATATCCCCCTGCCCAGATAGTGCCTGAATCTTGCCCTTCGACCAGCATGGTGATGTACTCATTCTCAATCACGCCAGATGTACCGTCCCAAGTACTGAGCCATACCTCATTTATCAGATCGTATCTGGCGATTCCGGTTTCTTCGACGCCGAGATAGAGTATCGTGCCGATTTGGACAACATCTGTCTGCTCCGAATCTGCAGCCGCAGTCCAGACATCTACCACTATGCCATTCAAAGTATCAATGATTCCCACCCCTTCGGAGGTTCCGGCATAGAGGCGATTCGCTTCCAATATGGAGACGCTCTCGACAAAACGAGAAGGTAGACCATCATCCTCACTCCAACAACCGACTAAATCGTATGTCCAATCCCACATGCAAGCACCCCGATTTGTGCCCATGTATACTCCGTCAACGTCACTAGTTGCCTCGAAGAACTGGTACGGATCGTTATTTCTGCCTGGGATAGATGTTGGGAATATTGACCACGAAGGAGAGAGATAATCAGAGCCGTCCCATGAGGCTGCAATTCCTGGATCCCAGAAAGAAGGCCCCTCTGTTGCGATCGTGATGCCGCCATTTGCATCCGTGTGTATGTCATTCACCTCGTCATCAGGGAGTGTGCCGCTGGCCTCGTCCCATATGTGCAAGACTTCGCCTGTGAATCGGTCCAGGATTATGATGCCGAATCCCTTGAGCCCTAGGAAAATTGTGTCATCAGGGGGGTAGTATGCTATTGGAGCGTTCTCGACATCATCAACCCCGAGCGACCTCCAAGAAGACAGCACTGTTTCGGTTGAGATTTCAATTCGGATAACACCAGCGTCATTGGTCCCGATGTAAACTATGTCCGATCTTACAGCCATCGAGGTGAAATCAAGGGAGTCTAGTCCTGAATCCTCATTGAAGAATGCATAATCGTCAATGTTCGAAGTATTCCCGATTGCTATGCCATAACCAGGCATTGAGACTATGACGTCTCCCGTATTTTCATTGAATATCATCGATGATATCTCTGAGACGTCTGAGCCGGCTACAGTACCTGTCATTTGGCCCGAGGCTGGATCTAGAAGGATTATGCCGTGGCCTGATGTCGATGCCAGCACCTGTCCTGAGTTGATCTGTATTATGTCGGTTATCTGGGAGTCTATGCCTTCTGATGAATAATCAATTAGACCCAGCCATCTCTTAGATTCCGAGTCGAAGCGATCTATCGAACTGCCTCCGGCAAACCATGCCTGCTCGCCTGAAGCTGTGGAGACGACTGAAACTACTTCAGGCTGCAAAATCGACGGGCCACTGGCGATTTCAAGAGGAGAGGCCGCAATCATATCGATGATTATTGCAAGAGACCCTGATCCATCTGAAGCAACGATTCTTTGGCTGTCTTCAGGCCATGGAAATACAACGTCGAATTGCTCTAAATCAACCTGATCGGGGGTTATGTCGTCCACGAATGTCATTGTCTCTGTATCGAATCTATGAATCATCGATGATGTGGATATGTAAGTCGTGTTGTCGATGGTAAGCAGGTTACCGACATCATTGGAGTTGAGCCAGTTAGAGGTAGTCCAGGGAGATAACCATGAGTTGGATGGAAGATGATGTCGATCTACGCCACCTTCTCCCCCTACGAGGATCTGTTCATCCATCATCTCGATTGACGAAATCGAGTCTGAGCGAATGGTGGTTGTAATACCCGTTTCTGTTGAATGGTATGTGGTATTTGACCAGACAATCTCGACTGTGCTTTCATCTTCTGAGCGTTCTAGTATGATCAGACCATCGCCATCTGTTCCAAGATACACTGCATCAGAAGTAGCGTATATAGAAGAAAATGGAGCTTGTGATGGATTTGAATTGCAGAGATTGTAGAATGCCCAATTGTTGAATGACGTATTAGCTGCTCTCCAAAAAATATCACACCCGTGTGCTATCCACGTTGAGTCGTCCTCAATGACTGAAACATATGATGGAATTGTGTCATCCCACACACCTGGGGGCGTTGCACCTGTTCCTTGTGCTGACAAGTTATACTCTCCTAGAAGGTCAAAATCGCTCAGTTGGTATACCAACAGCATTCCTGATTCGGTGATTGCCATGACTCGATTTTCGTTGTGTATGGCTTTGACGGAACGTGCATTGATGGATTCGATGTGCACTATTGGCGATGTGACGGTCTCATCAATGACTAGCAGCTCGTCATCCACTAAAATAATCAGGCGTCCTGAATTAGAATCTGCAGTCGTATCGTGTACCGTTATCTCAGGATTTGAGGGGGAAAGTCGTGGTGAAGCTGGTCGTAATGCTTCGATTACTAGATCTGTTAAAACTGCGCCGGAGGGGAGTAAAAACCCACTCTCTGCATACGCATAGGGATCGAGGGTATCGTCGATAACAGTCTGTGGGGAGTATTGCTGATTGCATCCGAAGCCCCCTATTCCGCTGCCATCGAATATCTCCTGATTGGCATCAACGAGTGTGAGTATGGGGTTTGTCGCACACACTCCTGCTGATCCATTGACTCTTATCTCGAAGGTGAGATTCTCTATAGATGCCCCTGGAGGATGGTCGACGATTGTGGTGGGCAGGCCGGTCGATTCTGAACCGACCTCTATCCATTCCGTATCAACGGTTCCGGAGGAACCCCATGTCTCATCCGATGCATTCATTGATGCGGATTCGTCATTCATATCCATAGACGCTGACCACGGCATGGAAATCATCAGAATGACGATTGCAATGGCTGTGTAATTGTGCCTTTTCGAAAGGCGCGACGTACTCGATCGCCCCCTCATAGGTTCAGTCGCCTTCATCATCCCATAATTAAGAGGACGTGTTGATGTTCGGGTAGAGCATCATGCATAATATTGGGTAAACAGGTGAATTAAGTAGAGGATACCATCATAGCGATGAGGACTTCCGGTATTTGTTGGGGTGCAAGTATGCAGGACGACCGTCTGCGCGAGGAAGCTTTGGATTATCATAGGCTACCAACTCCAGGCAAACTCAGTACGAAGCCGAGCAAGCCACATTCAACGGCTCATGAATTATCTCTCGCATACTCCCCGGGCGTTGCGTATCCGTGCCTTGAAATCAGCGAGAATGAGGAGCTTGCGTTTTCGTACACCTCTAAGGGGAATCTTGTGGGCGTTATCAGCAACGGGACTGCCGTACTTGGACTGGGCGATATCGGCGCATTGGCCGGGAAACCTGTAATGGAAGGAAAGGGGCTTTTGTTCAAGTCATTCGCAGACATAGATGTCTTTGACATAGAAGTTGATCGGACCTCTGTTGATGAGTTCGTGGAAGCTGTGAAGGCCATAGCACCTACATTCGGCGGCATAAATCTAGAAGACATCAAGGCTCCGGAATGCTTTGAAATCGAGCGTCGGCTAAAAGACGAATTGGACATACCTGTGATGCACGATGATCAGCATGGAACCGCTATAATAAGCGGGGCTGCCTTAATCAATGGGCTTGACGTTGTAGGTAAAAATATCGATGATGTCACTGTTGTTATTTCTGGCGCCGGTGCCTCGGCCATATCCTGTGCTAGACACTATCTCCGCCTTGGTGTCAATCGAAACAAGATTCTGATGTGCGATTCAAAGGGCCTACTGACCAAATCAAGAGCAGCGAAAGGGGAATTGAACGAATACAAAATGGAATTCGTGAATGACAGAGAAGATTGCTCTCTTGGAGATGTCATGGTTGGGGCAGATGTCTTTCTTGGCTTATCCAAGGGAGGTGTTGTGAATGGCGACATGGTTGCCTCTATGGCTGATAACCCCCTCATATTCGCTCTGGCTAATCCAGACCCGGAGATTCTTCCAGAAGATGTGCGTGCTGTTCGTGATGATGCGATTATAGCGACTGGGAGAAGCGACTACCCCAACCAAATCAACAATGTTCTCGGGTTTCCCTACATATTCAGAGGTGCGCTCGATGTTAGAGCAACTAGCATCACAGAGAAAATGAAGATGGCTGCCACGATGGCTCTCTCCCGGTTAGCAAAGGAGACGGTTCCTGATGATGTTCTGGAAGCTTATGAGGGCGTTAGCATACAATATGGGCCTGACTATCTAATCCCCAAACCATTCGATGCTCGTGTCTTGATCTGGGAGGCCTCGGCAGTAGCCCAAGCTGCTGTAGAGGAGGGAGTAGCAAGGATTGATCCAGATTCATTCGATTTGCAGACGTACAGAGAGCAACTTGAAAGTCGTCTTGGTCTTACTCGTTCAGTCATGCGATCCGTGATTAACAGAGCCAAGCGCGATCTTCAGAGAATTGTTTTCTCAGAAGGTGAAGACCCTACTATAATCAAGGCAGCTTCACATTGCATACGTGAGAAGATTTGCACTCCAATATTGCTCGGCCAAGTAGAAAGGATTCATTCAGCTATTGCTGATTTGGGCCTTGATTTTGATTGTGAGATTATCGATCCAAGATACGATGGAAGGCGTCGTGGCGATTATGCTGATGAACTTCATGATTTGCGGGGCAGGAGGGGGATTAGCCGATTGGATGCGATTGAGCTCCTCAAACAACCTACCTGGTTTGCACCGATGATGGTAAGGAAAGGAGATGCGGACGGATACTTGGGGGGCGTGAGTCACAATTATCCCGACATAGTCAAGCCTTGCTTGAAAATTATAGGTACGTCTGAAGATGCCCACAGAGTCGTCGGCTCTTACATGATGACTGTTGGGGGACAGGTCATGTTCATCGGAGATGCGACCATAAACATCAATCCCGATGCCCGGACTCTAGCTGAGATTGCAGTTAGGACGGCAAGCGTAGCAAAACGGTTCGGAGTGAAGCCAAAGGTGGCTATGCTATCGTTCTCCAATTTCGGTTCTAGCGGTGAGTTGCGAAGCACTCGCATAGAGGAGTCGATTAAAATGGCTAGAGAAATTGATCCCGACCTCATTATCGATGGCCCTATGCAAGCAGACACGGCGCTAGTTCCTGAACAGCAATCGGATTTTCCATTCATGGCGTTCAAAGGGCCTGCTAACGTCCTGATATGTCCTAGTCTAGCATCTGCGAACATATCCTACAAACTTCTACAGAGGCTCGCTGGAGCTGAAATGACTGGACCCATTTTGGACGGTCTTTCCAGACCTGCACATGTGCTTCAGCGCGGGGATAGCGTCAGGGAAGTGGTTCACATGGCTGCTATCTGCGCTGTCGACGCCCAGAGAATGTCCTCTCAGAGGCTTTGATTCTCATAGACTCTCGGAGCAGCGGCTTTGACCTCTTCATTGCATCCTTCTGCGAAGCTCTCGAAATTTTCATTGAACATCTGAACTAGCACATTGGCCACATTGTCGTAACGTTCAGTGCTCGCCCATGTAGAACGGGGCTGCAAGATCTCTGATGGAACTCCATCGCAAGTAGCAGGAATCTTGAACCCAAATCTTTCATCGGTGACGTAAACGACGTCATCCAGAGCGCCTGTTAGTGCGGCGTTGAGTAGTGCTCTAGTCCACTTAATTCTGATTCTGCTGCTTTCGCCATATCCTCCAGCGATCCAACCTGTGTTGATCAGCCAACACGAAGCATTGTGTTTTGCTATCTTCTTGATTAGCAGGTCGGCATACTCGCTAGGATGGCGTGGCATGAATGGTGCCCCGAAGCAAGTGGAAAACGTTGCCATCGGTTCAGTGATGCCTATTTCGGTCCCGGCTACCTTCGCAGTATACCCGGAAATGAAATGGTATGCTGCCTGGGCAGGGGAGAGTCTCGCAATCGGGGGAAGGACTCCGAATGCATCACACGTAAGGAAGACGATATTGTCCGGGTGTCCGGCTGTTGAATCATCAGTGCGATTATCAATTGATTCTATGGGATACGATGCTCTTGTGTTCTGAGTCAATGTCGAGTCATAGAAATTAGGTATTCCATCCGCATCCAATATCACGTTCTCCAATATGGTGGACTCCATTCTCGTGGTTGCATAGATGGCAGGCTCATCCTTTTTGGACAAATTGATCATCTTAGCATAACATCCTCCTTCGAAATTGAAAACTCCGTGATCTGACCATCCATGCTCATCATCGCCTACAAGGGCTCTTTCTGGGTCAGCAGATAGGGTCGTCTTTCCAGTCCCTGAGAGGCCGAAGAAGAGAGCTGTCCCTGATTCGGATGTGTTCGAAGAGCAGTGCATGGGCAAGAGGCCGCGGGCGGGAAGGATATGATTCATAATCGTAAAAATTGATTTCTTGATCTCGCCCGCATATCTGGTTCCTGCGATCAAAACGATACCCTTGGAGAATGATATCGCTACAAACACTTCAGAGTTTACGCCATCTTTCTTTGCATCTGCAAGCATATTAGGGGCATGCAGGATGGTGAATTCAGGAGTGTGTTCCGAGAGATCTGCTCGATCGGATCGAATGAACATGTTGTGCATGAATGCCGAATGCCATGCACTCTCACTTACGAGTCGGACAGGCATAGCGTATTGAGGATCTGCACCGCAATGCATGTCTTTCACATAGAGGGTCTCGGCTGAATTCAGATGGCCCCTGGTTATATCCAGAAGATGGTCAAAGGCAGCGGGAGATATTGGTCTGTTGACTTTGCTCCAATGAACCTGTGAGGCTAGTCCGGGTTCATTGACTATGAAACGGTCGTTGGGAGATCGTCCCGTTCGGTCACCAGTGGTAGCTAGCAAGGCACCATGCGCCGTCCTTACGGCCTCCCCCCTGTTGACTGCCAAATCCCTCAATTCATCCCCGGAAAGATTCCAATGGACTGATCCTGTTGGATCGAGGCCGTGGGTTCCAAGAGGCGTCGAATAGACAGTCGCAGTTTTGGACGGCTTCTGCTCGACCATGTACCAACGAGTTGAATCCGGGATATGAACGATTGTGATGGGGTTCTTTGAGGTTGAGCATGCGAACCTTTCATGCCCATTGTTCAACAGCAGGGGCTGATGAGGAGGGATGAGGACTCCATTATCCGGAACAGGAGTTTCATGCTTGAAGGCGTCTTGGAGCTTGCTGCAGATATCGATTCTAATACTCAAAACGACGATTCTTCAGAGACAGAAACAGATATCGACGAGGCGTTTGGGACGATCCCAGAAGCTTTCGTTCCGAGTGAAGATGTTAATTGGTCGGATAATGGCTATGAAACGGTATTTCAGAGGCAGTCGGAACGTAAGATCAGTTGGGCCATGATGTCCATAATGGTGGTCGTTTACAGCGCAATGAGTCTTCTAATTGGGTTGGTGCTCAATCCTCTAGCTGCTATTCCTCTACTATTCTTGCTAGCATTCTTCGGACTTTTCCTCGGCGAGAGGTGGATTGGCAAGAGTGAGTTGAATCTCTTGGGTGTAACATGGGTAATAATATCAATGAAAATTCTCTATGGCACAGCGCTTGAACTCAACAGATGGGAGATGGGGAGTCTTCTGCCCCTGGGGCTCTCCGAAGTAGGCATTGCATTGTGCGTGCTCGTGATATTCAATGTGGTACTTGCATACAGGCACAGTAGCGATGCAATTGCTGCTCAGGCCACTCTAGTTCTACTCGCAATAGGATCTACTGCAGGCTCAGTTGCCGGGGAAGACGGAGTAATAGTCATGATTTTGTTGGCCGTTCTTCTTCTCCATGGGTTGGCGATACATCGCTCATCCGGGAATCTGGCTTCACTCGGGATCGCGGCATCGAATCTATGGGTCGGCATGCATGCCATAACTGATGGATTTGAAATTGGTTCGCTCACGGTAGTTTCGCTCGATCACCCTCTGAAACTGTTCATGGCAATGGTTGTGGTAAACAGTGCCAATGCAATGGTCGCGACAAGATTCTCATCGTCTCCAAATTGGTTCTCAAGCGCATTGGAACATAGTGGGATCGCAAAACCGGGGCTCTGGGGCGTCTCAGTTATGCTGAGCATGATAGGTGCCCTGATGGTTGTCGGGTCTGTGCGCGAAAATCTGGCTTTCGCTTCTGCGATAATTCTCCTCCTAGCGATCTCTTACTTTTCGTCATATCTTGTTGTGAGGGGTTCTTCAAAACGTTCTGTATGGATGATGTCTTCGATTTCTCTTTCGTTGCTTATCGCCGCTCTTTTGGGAATAGAGAATAGCGTTTTCACTTCATCCCTTGATCCTTATTGGGCATTTTCAGCCGGTGGTGCTGTTGCACTGGTAGGGATGCTTGTAGTGCACCAGGGGAAGGTTAGCAATACTGTACTGTGGACGGGCAGTATTGGGATTTCAGTACTGCTTCTCGTTCTTATCCCCCTCGATGGTTCGATTGAACATGGCCTTGCATGGGTGCTGCTAATCTTCGGTACGATGCATTCGGCAGGAGGGTGGCTCGCAATCAAAAGAGGTTCTGCGTCTCTGGCAGGAGTTGCGGCCCTTACCCCGTGGATATGGCCGCCGGTTCTGATTGTGATAGATGAGGTAGGTGTCACTTTCTCATCGGCTAAAGAATTAGGTGGAGTTACGAGTGGTACGTTAGAAATCGGAGGGGGGATTTTCGTAGCATATCTTGCCATATCCCTAATTCTGAGTGTTTTCGTATGTTCTAGATTCGGGGGCTCTTCACTGAACATATCATCAGGGATTATTGGGACTTCTGAAATTTCAGCCTCGATAAAACAATCAGGTACTCTTGATCTATGGAACCTAGCTCTCTGGATACCTGTTTCCAGCACAGCACTTCTTCTCTTGTCTGGACAGCTTACTAGTCTAGAAGCTCCACTTATTCTCTTGATCATTTCAATTGGTCATGCATGGTTCACTTCGATTGGCATACGTCCAGATTCATCCATGTCAATTCCGATTTTTATAGGACTAGGGGGGGTATTACTCCAGTGGATTGGCGCAGACGCATCGATGTTGATACTAGTGATCGCTGCGGGCGTCCTCGTTCCGCTTGCTCTATCTTCCCGTGAGCCGGGCAAAGACTGGATTGGACTATGCGTCCAAAGCGGTCCAGTACTCCTGCTGATGCCCGTCGCTTCTCTGGGTTCCTACGAAGCTTCTGTGGAGTGGATTCCGGATCCAATTATTTGCGCGTTAGTGGTGGGCGTGGCAACGGCTGTAGTGGGGATGTTCAGGACCAATGTCCAGAATAGCATACTTCCTGTTGCTACAGTGGTTATGGTCCACTCCAGTATGCTATGCGTACTGACTGTACTGGATGGCAGGGTGGAGGGTATCGCAGTCGCCATCGGGGTATTCGGAATGTCCTCTATTTGGTTCGTGGCCCGAGGAGAGATCTTGAGAGAGTTGAAGGCCATCGCCGAAAGGGATCGTCGAAGGGAGGAAGTCCTCTCAATGGGATCTTCAACCCAAGAACAAGATATTCACAGGCCTGTTGTCGAAGACCATAAGAATTCAGTTACGTCGGGTCAATCCTATGTCGATGAAGTGCGTCATTTTCCAATGATTGCTATTGGTGTAATTGGCATCGTATGCGCGTCATTGGTACTTGCTTCATTCATACTGGGGCCGCGTCCGATATTGGTCCTGTCAGCGGGTTCTTTCTTGGTCATCATTGTTGCTCTTGAAGGTGCGAGGGTACGCCGCATAGGAGTAGGCATGGCAAACACACTGGGTTCAGACGCAACGCATGCTGTAGCGGTTATCGGGATAGGTTGTGCCATTGTTTTCGGCCATACCAATCCTAGTTCTTCGGTTAAGAATCTGACAGATCTGGGCGTGGCCATACCTGTGATTCTATTGCTAGGAATTGCGACTTTTGCTAATGGTAGAAAGGGTCTCTTGGAACGAAGATCGCTGATTGACTGGATAGTATACCCTCTAACGGCAATCAGGGTTGCCGGATTCGTAATTATCGGATCGCTTCCAGCCCCTCTCAGCGTTGATCCCTTTGAAGGCGGTCTTCTAGAATGGGTCTATCCATTCATGCTTCTGGAATTAGTGCTAATTCTTGCAATAGTTCTCGATGTCTTGGTTGATGTTCAAAGCAAGAATGGGAGTTCGGATGTCAGTGTTAGAAGTGGATTCAGAGAGGTTATTTTCGCATTCTCGGTTATTCTTCTTTCGTGGGGCCCAGCTGGGATTCTTGCAGTCTTGAGGGGGCTTTACAGTTCAGTGAAGGACAGGCGCACGAGAGAGGCGGGTGCGATTGCGCTTTTGCTACCTGTTTCTATCGTTTCTTTAGAGCCCAGCATGAGTTTCATCTCCTCAGTGGTCGGGTCGTTGATAATTGGAGAATTATTGGTTTTCATGTTCATTCTCTTTTGGGGTATCTTCGTTAATATTGAGCGATGGGTGGCGCCCTCAGTTCAGAATGCACACATCCTACTCCTTGTCTTATCTCTGACAATTCTCAGGCTTGAGGTTGGCGTGATCTTGCTCATCTTGGTTTCCTCCGTAGTCTGGTCGTATGGTATTTTGAGACTTAGAAGGGGGTTGCGCGTATTGGGCTTGGTTGATCTGGCGATCGCCTCATTCGGGGGCGTTATGCTCTGGCTCTCAGACATGTCTCCGACTTGGCTTCTTATCCTCACCACCTTAGTGTCAATAGAATTGGCGATTATACTTTGGTTGAGCCAGCGAGACATGGAAGTCCTAGAAATAGACTGACAATGACCCACTATGGGCGAATGTTGATTGCAGCGACTATTGAGTCGGGGTTGTGACAGGACCCTGGATCTCGGATACCGCCGAGGAGATTGAGCATCCAATGGTGCCTCTGGGAATCAATAGAATGGCTATTCCTCGAGCGGCCATCTTGTTGTCGATGGCAATGGCTGCGATGATTCTTCTATCGACCATCATTGTTGGGTACAGCGTTTGGAAATTTACGGACATCAATCAAGATGCATTCGATGCGACTGACAGATCGTTGATACAGGACCCTGAAAGCGATAGATGGTACTGGGAGGTTACTCTTCTGTACGACACTTGCGACCCTAGACTCGACGACTGGGACTGGCCTGATGTTCTTGCAGACCAAGATGATCTGTTTTTACTCCCTGGAGAAGTACGATGCGATTGGGAGCACCATGGACAAGGAGATAGGGCATCGTTGGTGGTACATAATAGAGGGAATCAATCGCTTGATTTGGTCTTAGAGATAATTGGGGGTTCGGTCATATTTGCAGAAGGTGGTGAACCAGATCTAACAATCATTGACTTGGAGGGCAATGATTCCATGGTCTTGGAGATGATTCTGACGGAAGACGTTACGGATCATCAAGTGCAGATCATTGTCTCGCATCTGCAAGTCATGCAAGCCCAGGTACTGCTGGATATGACTGTATTTTCTGGAGGTCAGACAAAGGACATCCATGTTGGCGATGGTGACCGAATAGATGTCCACTACACTGTGTGGGACGCCGATACAGGGGAAGAGCTAGATCAAGGGGATCTGATTGTTACTGCGGGCAATGATCCTGCATGGATTGAAGGTTTCGGATGGTCTGCAATAGGGCTCGACATAGACGGTGACAGAGGGCTTCTTCCAGGCATCGATACCGGCACATCTCACACTACCTTGCTTCCTCCTGAGCTGGCATATGATGACGAGGATGATGAGTTGCAGGGGCGATGGCTTCGATTCGAGCTCAGCATAAATCGAGGTCCTCTAACTTGAGCAGGTTTCGAAATGAGTGATGTAGACCGCCCTAAGATAGTTAATCCTGAGAAGGATGAACTTCGATTCGATGATGATAGCGAAGCATTTCGTCGACTATTGACGCCGGAGATAGTGTGTAACTTTAGAGCTGTGCAGGTGCCTGTTTCTCGCATCCCAGATGGTTTCATTCTGGATCCTGCTGCCGGTTCAGGCGGACAACTAGCAGCATATGGCGAGAAGTTGGGAAGAGATTGTGTTGGAGTGGAGTTGTCTCCCCAAAGAGCGGTGCGTTGCGCAAACTCTCTCACGAGGCTGGAAAGGGGCAGCACGACTCTTGCAATATGCGGCGATGGGCTTGATTCCGAAGGCGTGATGTCTCTAGTTCGAGAGAGGATTGGGGATGTGAAAGTAGCAATGTTACACGTCGATCCTGCTAGGCCCTTGGATGCGCAAAATCACTCTATCTCCGAAATGGAGCCTCCTCTGAGGCCTTTGTTAGAAGCGTGGTCAGATTACCTAGAGGATGGTGAATTTGGAGTCAGCCTGTTGCTAGATCTCTCGCCAAGATTGGCCTCAGAACAGCGAATGGAGGTCGAGGGCGTCGTCAGAGAATTGTTTCCTGATGTGAATTTGATGTGGGAATGGCTAAGCCGCGGTGGCGGGAGGGTTGATCGTCTAACAATCCAAACAGGGGGATTAGCACAGAATGATGGTGAAGTTCGCTGTATCAGGCTGCATAGAGACGGTTCATTTGATGTTCTTTCAGGGAGAATGGCGGTCAATTATGTCGAATGGTTGGATATTGAACCGGTCGTTGGAGAAATCTTGGCTTTAATCGATCCTGTAGTGATACGAAGTGGTCTCAGATTGGCCTACGAAATAGGTGCAGGTCAAGAGGGTGAAGTCAAGTGGGTGCATGATTCAGACAGGAGGCCGATGGCGATATTGAATGAAGAATTGCAAGTTGGTTGCTCTTCCAGGGCATTCACATCAATACATGGCAGAGTTGAGGAGCGGATCGAAGGATCATTGAATCTTATGATGATTGATATGCTGGCTGCTTCGGCTATGAAATACGGTCTTTCAAAGGTTCAAATTAGATGTGCATGTGACCCTGGAATGCATACTAAAATCGTCAGTAGGCTGGATTCAATTCTTGGAGATACAGAAGGAGAAATGGGTTTCTTAGTTGATGCGCCATGTGGGAATTCGCTCTTTTTATGTAGGAAAGTGCCTTAGGGGGGGAAGCCGTTCTATTCATAAAGAGCGGTCAAGTCGCAAGGCCGCTCGAGAGGGCCACTGGGCGACCAGTGTACACGGGGGAACCGGAATATGGCAAAAATTGACGAAAGCCAACTAGGAGATGATTTCTCCTACATCATACGAATAGCAGACAGCGATATTGACGGGTTAAAGCAAGTCAAGCAAGGCCTAACTTCTATCAGAGGCATCGGAGAAAGAAGCGCTGAGCAGATTTGCAAGATAGCTGATGTTGACGGGGGCAAGCTCTCCGGTCACCTGGAAGACAGTGAGCAAGACAAGCTTAGGTCGGCGATTGATGAGTTTGCTACGATGGTTCCATGGTGGATGGTTAACAGACAGCGAGATCTCACAACTAACGAAGACGCTCATTTAGTATCCATGGATGTCAGACTAACCAAGGACGATGACGTTGCTCGTCTTGCAGCGACTAAGAGTTACAGGGGAATACGTCATCGAAGTGGGCACAAACTGAGAGGTCAGCGTCTCCGTTCTAACGGAAGGCGCGGAGCGACACTCGGTGTCGAGAGGAAGAAGTGAGGTGTTGAAGAATGGGTCATCCTAAATTTGCACGTCCGAAAACCGACCGCCCTACTCACCCATGGAAAGAGGCTCGCATAGAAGAAGAGCATCGGCTCAAAGAGCAATTCGGGTTGAAGAAGGTCGGAGGAATGAGAGAGATATGGAGAGAGAAATCTGCTCTTCGCCGACATCGGAATCAGGCTATGAAACTGATTGGTAGAGTGGATTCTAGCGAAGGGCACTTTGCAAGAGAGAAGGGAGACCTTCTACGCTCTCTTCACAACAAGGGGCTGCTTCATGAGGAGTCGTCGTTGGACGATGTACTTTCTATCAGTGTGGAACAAATGCTCTCAAGAAGGCTCCAGTCTATTGTTTACTTCAAGGGCCTAGCCCCATCCATGCGCTCGGCTAGGACTCTAATCGTACACGGGCACATCTCTATTGGCGACCAAAGAATGACTGTTCCCGGTTACAAGATTCTCCGAAGTGAGGAGGAGGAACTCGGATATTCTCCAAGTTCGCCTTACATCGATCCGCAGCATGCTTTCCGCAAGGAAATGGAAGAGCGCAGAATGCCAGGGTCGACGAATGAAGAAGAGGAAGCAGACAACAATGCAGAGGAAGAATTCGTGGAACAAGTGAAGGCTGATGCTGAATCGGCCCCTACTATCGAAGATACGATTCCTAAGGAGGGAGAATGATGGGAAGAAAAGCGGTTCTCCACATATTCACGACTTACAACAATGTGCTCATGACTGCAACCGACCTTACAGGTGCAGAAACTATCGGAAAGGTGTCTGGGGGCATGATTACCAAGAAGGGTAGCGACAAGAGCAGTCAGTTCGCCGCAATGAGGTCGGCTGAGAGGATGGCTGAGCTTCTTTTTGAGAAGGAATTTGATCAAGTCATAGTGAAGTACAGGGGTGCAGGAGGCAATAGATCTCCAAATGCACCCGGCGCAACGGCCGCAATACGAGCGTTGACCCGTGCAGGCGTACAAGTGGCAAGAATCGAAGATGTGACCCCCATCCCAACAGATGGGACAAAGAAGAAGGGAGGACGACGTGGTCGTCGTGTATGAGGTGATAGCATGGTATCTATAGAAATTATTTCCGAAGAAGATGATCAGATTAGCGTCCTCTTCAAGGACGCCGATCGCGCACTCTTGAATGCAGTAAGACGTAATCTGATGGCACATATCCCAAAGATGGCTGTTGACAGCGTGAGATTCCAGATGGGGACCTATGATCAATGCGTGAAGTGTGGACACCTCAATCCGGCAGGTGTCGCTAGGCGCTCAGCAGGAGGAACAGGGTGTTCCAAGTGTGATGCGCCTTTCGAGAAGGAGGGTGAAGACTACCTTGTGTGGGAGACTAACAGCGCGATACCCGACGAAATGATAGCTCAGAGAATGGCGATGATCCCCATCCCAACAGATACAGGAGCATACTCTTTTGAGGAAGAATGTCCGGATTGTAAAGACCTGATAGAGGAAGATAGGGGCTGCCCGTCATGCAACATGATCTACACACTTCGTGCCTTTGGATCTGACGAAGGGAGCACTGTCACCGCTGGCGATCTTGTTTTCCTTGGAGATGATTCTGGGAGCGTTCCTGAGAAATATCGAGACATACCGATAACAAGACTCTATGGGGGTCAGATGATGGAATTCTGGGCCACTGCGAAGATGGGGTATGGCAAGGATCATGCAAAGTGGTCAACTGTTTCAGGAGTATCCTTCTTCCCACGGCAGATTGGAGTTATCAATAACGGCAAGAAGGCCAAACTTCTCTTTGACATGGGACTTAGAGTGTCCAAGAAAGACTTCACAGATGGGAGGCTCGAGGACATCTCCAAGGTATTGGATCTGAAGAAGGATCTTCACAACGTTGGGGCCGGGACGGGTATGAAAGATTCGTTTGCTGACGCCATAGGGCTTGAAGATGTAGAGGGTGAATTCATCATGACCTTCGAAACAGATGCGTCTATGAGTCCTGCTGATGCTCTAAATGCATCCTTTGCTAAACTCTCTGAGCGTTTCAGTGCGATCAAGGACGATATTGAGCACGTTCTCTGATGGATTACCTAGTGCTTTCAAGGACCGAAGCCCAGTGGGGGTCGAAATGAAGCTCCCGGTGATTGGTCATGCCTCCTGTGGCGGGCATGTGACATTATTGTTCACAGTGGAAGACGATGCTTCAGAAGCGCATCTACAAGGCAGCAGGGGTGTTGGGATATGTCTCGATACCGGTTGTGACGTTGCAGTAAGGGGAATGGCCGGCGATTGGGGCCTGGATATTCGTTTCGAAGGTCATCAGGGGAATTCTCACTTAGTTCGTGAAATTGTCGAAGTCGTTGCAGAGGACTTGCCTCAGATCAAACAAAAACACTGGACTCTTATTATTCGGAATCGCCTTCCTCCTTCACAGGGATTCGGGATGTCAGCTGCTCTGGCCATCGCAACTTCAAGAGCTATGCAACGTGCAATGGGGGAGGAATACGAGATCTCTCTTAGACGATCAATGTTACATGCACACGTATGTGAAAGAAGGACTTCTTCAGGACTGGGGGATGTATTAGGAATTTCAGCGGGAGGTGTTGAGATTCGGACTTCGCCTGGATCTCCATTTTCAGGTAATGGTCTGCAAAGTGGACCAGGAGTCTCGAGGGGTTGGTCTAACACAATGGAAGTGATTCTCATATGGCCCGACAGGGAAGGGCACCATACAAGCGAGTACATCAATGATCCACTTTGGAAAAAGAGTATCACTCAATCGGGGGATAGGTTACTCTCCACGCTTGAGGGAAAATGGGGAGAATCCTCCTGGAGTGATTTGATATCATGTGCTCGTTCTTTCGTGGAAGAAAGTGGCCTTTTGGATGACAGTAGCAGAATGGACCTACTCAACATGGTTGAAGATTCAATCACAAAGAGTGGCGAGGACGCAGTGGCCTCACTATGTCTTTTGGGCAGAAGCATAATCGTGACGAAGAAGGATTTGAGAAGTGAAGTTGACTTTGAGGTCTTGATTGACGGGATTCGCAAGACGGGGCTTGAATGCATGAAGGTGGGAGTAAGCGATGCGCGAGCACATCTATGATCTATTATTCTCGTGGAAAGTATCCAAATCAGAAAGATCCAATGGCGAAGAGTCGAGGAGGATGGCTCCTTTCAAGTCAAGCGCTTCGCAAAAGCCATGCCTGTACACGATGGCACCTTGGCCATATTCTGAAACATAGCGGTCAACCTGCTTCTGAGTCTTCTTTCTAGGGAACTTCAATGCAGCGCCGAAGAAATGCTTGGCATCTATCCATGCACATGGAATCCCATTAATTCTAACGTCGTCGAGAAGGAGGAGGTCAGGCGTAATGATTGCTCTTCCCTCGCTTCTCTTCTGCTCGACCTCAAGGTCTTCTTGCTTTCTGAAACGGACGCCGATGGAGGAGAAGTATGAGCATAGAATATGCTCGAAAACCTCAGCAGCTGTCTGCGTCTCGGATTGATTCACTGAACTGACACGATCCGCTTCCTCTGCGAGTTGGAATTGTTCGAAATCACGTTCTTTGAGTCTAGATTTTGGAGATTTTAGAGATTCTTTGATCTTGTTCTTGGACCATCCACGTCCTGTGAGAATGGCCCGGAATGTATTGACGGGCGGCGCGTCAAAGCGCTTGGATAGAGAAAGTACAGAGTCCCCACCTTCATACCTTCTTCGAAGTTCGTTGGAACGTCGCATCAAACGCCCGTGCGAATAGACGCTTTTCTCCTGATTCAATGCGGCCCTGAGTGATAGCGCCTGCTCCAGAGTGATATCTAAATCGGAAATCTGTTTTGAGATTTCATCGACCCTCTCCTGGGGGAGGAATCCAAATTCCCCTGGGCGGCTGATGATATCGCCTGTCTTTTTCTGTACCGACTTGGCCACTGAATTGACGGGCCAATCAATCTCTATCTTCTGAGGGGGTGGGTCAATGCTCTCTGGGATGCCCATCGGAGAGGGAGAGGTTTCGAATCTCCCGAGTGCTCTCTGGATCGCTTCAGAGTTCTGTTGGCCTTTGGCCTTGGCCTTGCTTGGTCCTCTCTGAGAGCGGCTTCGCCTCCGTGGCCCGTCGTCTTTGTTATCGCTCAACGACCATCCGTGTGGCTACCCCGACATGAACCCAGCGTACGATGCAGATCATTGAGGGGTGCGGAATCTTCTTTTTGCATAGGCATCATATACGATATCTCGGATGAATCTAGGCACGAGAAGACCGATTGAGGCCATAGGCCAGGGAAACCTTAGTTGTCTGACGATCTGAAGAGCTGCGGTTGATTTCGCTGTCCACTTGCCCTCATCATCGATGAAAAAGACCGAGTCGACATTGCTCAATTCAGGTGGGCGCTGCTCGATGATGGCCTTTCCATCAGGGGTTTCCTGGCCTATGATTAAAAGAGCGCCCTTGGAATGTCTCTCGATGAATCGGGCCCATGCAGAGCAGGATTCACAGAAATCATCGTAGAGCACAATTGCCATTTCATTAACCTCACAAAAAGGCAATCCCGGGTTCAAGGGGTTGTGCGAACTTCGCCTTGCCGCCGGCATCCTCCCCGGTGCCTGCCTCATAGACCTCAATATTCCCTATCCCAAGCGTCGAGGCTATGAATTGCGATCGAGATTCGAGAATTGCTGCCTCGTTGGCTCCATTCCTGATTAGTGCCGTCTCTTCAGCAGTCCAGGTCTGTACTTTTCCCCGTCTCTTCTTTGAGCCCGTGGTAATTGTTGCCCATGTCTGAATGACTGCTCCCTTGTCACTTGATTTGAGAAATGACTGGTGCTTCTTGATGAATGACATTCCTTCTCTGATGAAATCAAAATTTGAATCTTTGAGTTCGACGGCCTCCTTCGCGAGATTTGTAGACCACTCGGCCGCAGTCTGTATGACTATCCGACTAATCGGTTTCTGTGAATGCTTCTGGGCTAGAGGGAGCAGGTTCCTTGCTGTATCGATGACGGATCGAAGATATGCCTCTTCAGCTATTATCACTGAATCGTTATCAGTTGGTTTGTCTTGGCTGAGCACGGTATTTGCGAGCATTGACTTGCCCCCTATTTTGGTCCAGAGTTCTTCGGCGATATGCGGCGTGGCAGGCGCGATCATGTGCGCCCACTTTGACAGATATTCAATCGCTGAATCCCTATTCTGGCCACCTCTCCTGACATACCACTGCCAGTCGGACAGCATCTCGAAATGGCTAATCATTACGCCTTCTCTCAAACTTACTCCCTGCATACAATCGATCCAACGAACTAGATTCGCTCTCCCTCTTGCCTTGAGCCATTCATCAATCTGATTCTGATTGATATCCATTGTAGATGCTGATGAAAAGGCGTCGATGATTGAGAGGATGTGCCTGTGGTTGGACTCTATGGCTGCGTCTGACCACTCCATTCCTGCCTCGGGGTTGGCGCCGAATAAGATGAACAGGCGAACTGTATCGGCGCCATACCTCTCGACCATGTCTCCCGGGCTGACGGTGTTTCCAAGCGACTTGCTCATCTTGGCAGATCTCGAGCCTAACACGGCGCCGCAAGTTGGGCATTCTTTTCCTTCGAGGTCGACGTGAAACTCGGTGTTGCAATCGGAGCAATATGGCGCGGGAGCATTCAGCATACCCTGACACACGAGACGTCCGAAAGGCTCGCCGACTAGGTTCATGCCCATGTCCCTGGTGGCCTTGGTGAAGAATCGCGCATAGAGCAGGTGCATCACCGCATGTTCGATACCGCCGATGTAGAGGTCCACTCCTCCCTCCATCCAATAATCGACAGCTTCTCTGGAGAATGGTGATTCGCTGTTATTGGCATCGCAGAATCGCATGAAATACCACGATGAGTCGTAGAATGTATCCATCGTATCTGTTTCACGCGATGCTCCACCACCGCAGGAAGGGCATACGACGTTGGTGAATCCATCATGGCTTGAGAGCGGATTGCCGCTCTGATCTTCTGTGAAAGTCACATCTAATGGTAATGCCACAGGGAGGTCTTTGCGTGGCACCTTTACGATGCCGCATGAGTCACAGTGTATCATGGGGATCGGGGTGCCCCAGAAACGCTGTCTGCTCAACAGCCAGTCTCTGAGACGGTACTGGGTCGTGCCTAATCCCGAGTTCTCGGACTCGAGAGACGCGATGACTGCTGATTTAGCATCATCACCGGATAGGCCGTCGAATTCCGGGCGGGTGGAGTTGACCATCGGACCGTAGTCGATGAATGCCTCCTCGAGAGGCTGGTCTGGATCGTCGTCAGGTTTCTGTACGAGGACTCTTCTGATTTCAAGATCATATTTCTTGGCGAAATCGAAGTCCCGTTGATCGTGACCCGGGACTGCCATCACGGCTCCTGTCCCGTACCCGGCGACTACGAAATTGCCCGCATATACCGGTATTCGATCGCCACTCATAGGATTGATGGCGTGCTGGCCGAGGAATACTCCCTTCTTCTCCTTCAAGAGGTTGATTCGCTCGAATTCGGAGAGTCTTGCACACTCATCTCTTAGATCTCTCCAAGCCGCCTCCCACTCAGTGCCTCTGCAAAGATCCTCGCAAAGAGGGTGCTCGGGGGAAAGCGTAAGGAACGTGACTCCGAATATCGTATCTGGACGTGTTGTGAAACAGGATATTTCGGCATCGGATTTCTCAATCTTGAATTTGATCTCCGCTCCTCTGGAACGACCTATCCAATTCCTCTGCATCGCCTTTACATTGTCCGGGAACTCAATATCGTCTAATGAGTCGAGTAATTCATCAGAGTACTCGGTCATCTTGAGGAACCATTGAGCCATGTCGCGTTGCACCACATCGAGCCCACATCTCCAACAACGGTTGTTCTTCACCTGCTCGTTGGCTAGCACGGTATCACAGTCTACGCACCAGTTCACAGGTGCTGAACGACGCTCAACGAGCCCGCGGTCATACAGGTCCAGGAACATCTCCTGGTTCCACCTGTAGTAGTCGACGTCTGAGGTCGCTAAACGGCGTCTCCAGTCGTATGAGTATCCCATTCGACGCTGGTCTGCCTGTATGCTTGAGATGTTGCGATCAGTGACTGTCGCTGGATGCCCCTGCTCCTTCTTAGCGGCATTTTCGGCTGGCATGCCGAACGAGTCGTAACCCATCGGATAGAGCACGTTCTTACCCATGAGACGATGGAATCTGGCCATTGCATCGCCGATTGAGTAGTTACGAACATGGCCCATGTGCATGTGACCCGAGGGGTACGGGAACATCTCGAGGCAGTAGAACTTGGGCTTGGACCGATCTACATCGGCATGGAAGGCATTTGTGCGCTCCCACTCGTTCTGCCACCGATGCTCGATCTCGGCGTAGTCGTACCTCATGTTGGGGGCTCTCCGACCCCGCGGTCACAGGTCACCTCTTTGAGGTGCCGTAGGTACGAGGGGTTCATGCTCGGAGAAGGCGAGTTCGACAAGAGGGTGTCCGAAGACGGGATTGAGGTGTGGGTCACCATGATGGGACCATACCTGAACATGAACACGGCATTCATCGATCGCATGGCCGGAATCGTCGCAATAATCGATCCGTTCGATGCATCTGAATGGAGTTCTGCTCTATCGGCGGAGGGTCTCGAGCCTACTCATATTCTCTACACCCACACGCACAGGGACCATGCTGCGGGATATCCAGGGATGCTCTCGCTGTATCCCGACCTAGAGGTCTGGGGCCATGTGGATGCCCGCGTTCCTGATCTGCTTAGCCACATGGTCTTCAGCGAAGTGGCCTTCACGAATGAATGGGCCCAGCCCGCTGGAGAGAGCATAGAGTGGTCTGTAGGGGGGATTCGACTTACTGTGACTCACACGCCAGGACATGCTCCCGGCCATGTGACTCTCCATGGGCACGGGGTTTTCCACGCAGGTGATCTGTTGTTCACGAATGGAATGGGGCGCGTTGACCTGCCAGGATCTGATCCGATGGATCAGTGGGACAGCATCAGGACTGGGCGGGAGATTCTCAGGAGCCTTCCAGGAAGCTGGAGGATGATACCTGGGCATCGCTACGACTGGATAGACGGAAGCACCCCTGACTGGGTGAGCATCGCAGATGCCCTGAAGCACAACTACGCTCTGAACTCGCCAGGTCTGGGTTAATCACTCGGCCTTGCTGACCTTGACGGCGTTTGGGCCCTTTGGACCCTCGGCGACCTCGAACTCGACAGCGTCGCCGTCGCGTATCTGGCCGTCTACCTCGGATATGTGCACGAAGAGGTCTTCCGCCCCCTCACGCTCGATAAATCCGAACCCTTTCTTCTGATTAAACCACTTGACTGTTCCTTGAGCCATGAGGGGGGGCGGCGGCTCCTAGTTATTCATATCATCCATACCTTGGCCCATCAAACAAGCCAGTGCAGAAGGTTCTGATCAGGCCAGTTCACCCTTGGTGGCTTCCAAGAGTTAGTATGCGAAGCAGAAATGATATTCATACGTGATTTGAAGGACTAGGTCGCTTCTTGGGCTTTCATGATCGCGTTGCGGGGCTTGATAGTGCTTGGACTAGATGCAGACAACGAAGCCCGAGGAGGGTTTGAAGCCTGAGCGGCTGCTGGGCCGGTCATGCGCAGGGCGGTAGCAGGCCTCATGCTCGCCATTCTCGTGTGTAACGCATTGGCGGGATGCTTCGGGGACGGGGATACGTCCGGTGAGGGCGGTGTCGGGGACGGTTCGGAGGACCTCTCAATTCCGTATACTGAGGATGGCATCTTCACATGCATCGATCACGACAACCTCACCAGATGCTGGCAGACCCACGTGCCTGAGGACCTCGATCCCGAGGTGGCCGTCCCGTTGATCATCGACATGCACGGGTACGCCTCCGACTCCACGGTCCACAGGGCCCTTTCCTCGTTCAACGACATCGCTGACGAGGAGGGTGCGATCGTGGTCTATCCCGATGGGGTGTCGGGGTACAACATGGAATGGGATCAGGATGAGAATCAGGCCTGGAACGCCGGATGGTGCTGCGCGCACTCGGCCCGCGACGACATAGATGATGTCGACTTCATCGAGAAGGTGGTAAACCTCTCCATGGAGATGCACAACGTCGATGCGGATCGAATCTACGCCTCCGGGTGGTCGAATGGATGCGCGATGGCGCAGAGACTAGCCATGGAGTCGAGCCACGTCTTCGCCGCTATCGGGTGCATGGCATTCTACCTCATCACGGATCATGTGGATTACTACGCCCCGATCCCCGTCATGGAGGTACACGGGTTCCTCGATCAGGTCGTTCTCTACGAGACCACTGCGTTTAGTATCCCCTTCAACGAGGAGATGTGGACCAACCCGGAGGCGTATGACACCGGAGCGATCGAGAACATGTACGAGTGGGGGGCCCACAACGGATGCTCGGGCCCAGTGGAGACCTTCGAGCTGAATGCGTTATACTCCATCCAGGGCTTCGATAACTGTGTGAGCAATGCTTCAGTTCGTCTGATGACGATATATGCGGCTCAGCACAACCCCTACTCGAATGACGTCGATGACGGGACGGCTCTTGGAGACATTTTCATCGGCACCCAGGGTTTGGTGGAGTCCAGCCATCTGGTCTGGGACTTCATGAGCCAATACTCCAAGGATACGGAAACAGAAGGATTGCCTCTTAGATAAATCGATATGATGCCGACCGTGACGGAGGTTCATGCCTAAGCTAGAGATTGGGGCTCCAGCCCCAAAAATAAGCCTGCCAGCCATAGATGGGACCACCTTCGAAATGTCATCGATGAAGGGGAGGAGGGTGATATTCACCTTCTTCAGATTTTCTTCTTGCCCATTCTGCAACATGCGAATTGACGAATTGGTGAAGCGGTGGGACGAATTCGCTGAGGACGCAGTGATGGTGGGTGTTTTCGATGCCCGTATCGACGAATTGAAGAGGAGAATGGGTAAGAAAGGGGTTCCTTTCACGATTGTTGCTGATGAGACCTACCAGCATTTCGATGAGAACGGTGTGGAGAAATCCTTCGCACGTTTCATGTGGGGCGCGATGCGTTCTCCACTGACCATGTTGAAAGCGACGATGAGAGGGTACGTCCCGATGACTCTCTCCATATCCAAGATGTCCACACTTCCGGTCGACATACTGGTCGATGAGCATGGCAGAGTAGTCGAGGCTCATTACTGCAAGGATACGGTTGATCATCTGCCTATCGACAGACTTATCGAATTCTCGAAGGGGAATTGAGATCAATCGGCTCGTGTCTTGACCCTGACAGACACGTACCAGACACCGACAAGGCCTGCAACGAGGATGGTTGCAGACCCGTATCCCGGGTCAGCGCCATCCCATGACGAAGGATCGAGGAGCGTTCCATTCCCCCTTGTCGAGACGGCCCAGACCCCGTAAGTAGAGAGGATGGTCATGAGTGAAATCATGATTGAGATTCCATATTTTGCGTGCCTTGGGATCGTCTTTCCCGATGCGTAGTAGTCGAATATTGCAGGGCCGAAGAACCGATTTGTGAGGGTCCAGCGAAAGAGTCGCCTACTGGACAGGGAAAAGAGGAAAGCAGCAGGCACGGCCCACGATACCGTTGGCCATCCGGGTATCCATACCCCCGCTATGGCGAACATGACGAACATGCTCCCCAAACCGATGTACAGCTTGCTTTTGAGAGATGAGCCCTCAACAGCGTACCTGTCGACTATTTCATCGACAGACTCGAGGCGTTCCATAGCATCGCGGGTTGCAGGAGGGAAATAAAAGTCGAGTTTTTGCCCACGATTCTTAGAGGATCACGTTTCCCATCAACCATGAGTCGTGGGTTCGTAGCGCCTCGGGCTTCTACTTCTGAGGATCCTCTGCTCGTAGTTGTGCTGATATCTGGTTCAGGTTCAGGGCTTGCGGCTTTGCTGGAGCATCAGCAGGGTGTGGGCTGCACGCACAAAACGGTCATGGTGATCAGCGACAAGCCGGAAGCAGGAGGCTTGGCGCATGCGAAACGCCATGGTGTTCCCAACATGGCAATACCCCTCTCTGAGGAGGTTTCTGGATTGGAGAGGCGAATGGAGCAAGAGTCGCGAGTCCTGGATTCCATAGCGAAATCAGGGGCCGAACTGGTGGTTCTATCGGGATACATGAGAATCTTGACGTCCGACTTCGTATCTCGATGGAAAGGGCGTTTGGTCAATATACACCCCTCCTTGCTACCCCTTTTTCCAGGGGCTCACGCGCATCGAGACGTTCTGAATGCCGAAGAAGATATTTCGGGCTGCACAGTACATCTAGTCGACGAGGGCGTCGACACTGGGCCTATACTGGCTCAGCAGATCGTGCCCGTTCACGAGGACGATACTGTGGATTCGTTGAGCACGCGTATCAGGAAGGCGGAGCACGCCTTGTATCCCAGTGTTCTCGATCGTCTATGTAGCGATCCCCTATCTTTCGAGATCGGATGGGGCGTTGAGATTGGTTAACTCTGATTCGGACCATGGGACAATGACAGACTTGCGTCTTCTGAGTTGCTCTCTCAGAGGTCCCTCATTCGGATTGACGCCCTCGAGTAAGGAGGGGGATCTCACCAAAGAGTGGAGGGGATGGAGTCGCTGATCTGCGGGGATCGCGACTTCGGTGTCTCCAAGTAGGGCTTTTTGCAGTGCCGGGTAAATACTGTGATCGAGCCATGGTGAGTCGACTGCGGATAGCTGCAGTGGTTGCGACTGGTCAAAATTCGATCTCCTCACTCCAGAGACTAGCGCTTCGATCAAACCCTGATGAGGGATTGGGTCTAGCAGCCACTCGATATTGCCGAAAAGTCCGTCCATTGTATTCTTCTGGGAGTTCTTCTGTTGCTCATCAGCAGCGAGTATCACGATTCTGGAGTGGCCTGCTTGGAGGAGTCTCTCTATTGTGATTGTGAGCAATGCCCGGCCGTTAAGGACGAGGGTTGACTTGTCCTGGCCCATCCTTGTCGAACGCCCGCCGGCGAGTACCATCGCTTGCATACAATCACCGCAATTCGTCGAGGCGCCTTATGGCATGGAGCATCTCATCGATTAGATCCTTGGCACGCGACATCAAAACCATCCTATCCCGGCGTCCATTGGTCTGCTCGAGCCAGTGCATAATTTGCGCTATGTCTCTCGCATCCTTCTCTATTGTCCACTCTAGAACCTCCTCGGCGATCGGGTCGTCAGAGGGGAGGAGCCTGTCAGACACTGATCCTCGTATCGTAGGCTGGTGATTAGAGTTAATCTATCTCCAAGACCCTCGCCCTTATTCTTCGGGTAAGTTCTGATGCATCCAATTCATCCATCTTACGAAGGGTCTCAGATTCTTCCGGGGTGGGCATTCTGCCTTTAATCGTAGAGGCATGTATACACAATAGGGCAAGGGTCGGCAATACACCGTTCGATTGAAGCCATTCATCCATTTGATTATCAGAAGGGGGCTGTCGACCGGATCTTAGTATCTCTTCGACGCATAGCAGTAAACCCTCGACTGGTTCATGCGGCATTAATGAGTCTGCGAGTAGTTTCCATGGGCTTGTTCCTATACGTGCATGATCAATGTTCGCCAGGAGCAATGCGCACATTGCGATGTCTTCTCGCCCGTGTCTCGCCCATAACGGCCTGATCAACGCAGCGAGGTTTGAAGGAGCGTCTGAATTTCTCGTGATCAGCCATGAGGCTATGCGCCTCATTGAATCATCTGGTGTACCGAGAAAAAACGAGTATCCGCCATCACGAGAGAGTCTGTCTGTGCTTGATTTCATTATCAAAGCAGGCACGTTGTAGGTGTACGCTTCCCTGAGAACCGTCGGGAGGGCGCGGACGGAGCGACTCTTTCGTGTCGAGACATTTCCTAAAAAATCGTCAAGGTCCATTTGNCCCTCATCTCCTAATTCTGAAATTCTGAAGAGGCTTGGAGATGAGTTCTATCGCGTCGTCTATCTTTGTTCTGAGTTGTGCTGCAACATTACGATGCACCACTTGCTCTAGGTGCCTGTCAACGCTGCGGACGAGTTCTCGGTGTTCGGGTTCANTGATGTCGAAAGCAGTCCTGAGATAAGCAAGTAAAAGCGCTGTCTGGGGGGATGGTTCGGGCATTGTGCAATACGCCTCGAGTATCTGTCCGTAAACAAGGAGTGCTTCTGACCTTGCCATCCCGCGTCCGTCCGCGCTACCCCTTGATCCGACTATGTCTTCATACAATTGCACGGGTATGCCCTCATCTAACCTCAGAGCGTGTGAAAGTCGGGCTAGTATCCTCATTTCCTGATCGTCTAAATGGCCATCCTGAAGCGCTACCGTTACGGCGCCCTTGAAAACAGCGTTCGTGTCGAGGTGCGTATCGCTCACAGTTGTTCATTTGAGGTGTTAGATATGGAGTTCACCCTGTTTCGAGCGTCTATTTGGAATTGGTTTTGTATCTGTATGCCTCTACGGAGTGTTCAAATGCAGCCGGCAACACGGCGGGATGAACAGTTCACCTGTCCCACTCGCGGGTGCCTAGCACCCATCCTTGCCGAATACGGCGGCGAAAGGCCGCGAAACCCCGCTAGGGGAGATGGTGTATGTTCGGAGGAAAGAATATGTCAAATAAAGAAGGAAAATATGTCATACATGCAACTATACGGACAGATGGTACTGTCCAGAGGAAGGACGTCGTCGGAGCGATATTCGGTCAGACGGAAGGACTTCTGGGCGAGGATCTGCAACTAAGAGCTCTCCAGAGGAACGGTAGGATCGGGCACGTAGATGTGCACCTAAATCANCGNAANGGGAGCGTTAANGGAGAAATCTCACTNACTACNTCAATGGATCAGGTTTCCACCTCNGTTATCGGTGCGGCTCTAGAGACAATAGACAGAATTGGGCCTTGCAAGGCTTCAATTCGCGTACAGAGNATNGAGAANGTCGTCTCGGCCAAGAGAGATGTTGTGATTGNCCGTGCAAAGAGCCTGCTNATGGANCTNATNGGCTCGGGNGCTGATGAATCNAAGAACATTCTCGAAGAAGTCAGATCCGTATTGACCGTAGATACAGAAATCAGTATCANNGGGATGACTGCGGGGCCCAATGTNAAGAAGTCNGATGGGATAATTATCGTTGAAGGTCGTAATGACGTTCGAAATCTACTGAANTATGGTATCAAGAANTCNATCGCCATGATGGGCGCTGGTGTGCCNGATGANCTTGTAGNNCTCGCGTCNAAGAAGAAGAANGTCACAGCATTNCTGGATGGGGATAGGGGTGGAAGCCTCCTCCTNATGGANNTNTCTGGATCTCTTGAGAAGTCGCTCACCCANGTAGCATTCGCACCCAAGAGNCTCGAGGTCGAGCATCTCGAGGGGAAGACCATTACAAAATGCCTGAATCANAAAGAGGCCGCCTCGAAAGTGGTGCAGAGANTCAANAAGCAGATGGAGAAAGACGACAATGCTGTTGTTGGCGTNNAGAAGGCNGATGTNCAGGCTCCNGAAATCATGTCTGAATGGGGTCAGCATCTCGACGGTTTGAAGACCAACAATGCAGTTATCATCCTTGAAGACGGCTCCGCTACAGATCCTGTTGGCGCTGGCAAGCTTGAAGCTGCACTCGATGAGATTGAAAACGCTCAAGGATTGGTCTTTGCAGGAAAGATGAGCGATCGTATCTTCGATCTTGCTAGCAAAGGTGGTATCGAGAACGTTCTTGCTAGCTCTGTCTCTGGCACTGCTCGTAAAGGGACTGTTTCAGCTTACACGCCTTCCGACCTATGACCGCTTTCGATAAACAGGCGCTGAACCAGCGTCTGGCTCCTATGCGGGATAGAAGGCATCAAAGCCTCAACGAATGCGATGGGGTTTGTGGTTGAGACGACGCAGGTCGTGATTGGGGTCTATGGATTCCTAATTGTTGCTTATGCGTCTGCATTTCTGCGTCAGAAGTCCGCTAGGAAAAAGGCTGCAGCCATGAGGGACGAATTAGACAGTATGGCGTCTGCGTTCAACGAAGTTCATCGTGAATTGTCAACCATGAATGACGGGATTGACTCAGTTCTCGAGAAAGGTGATCCAGTGCACGACCGTTTGTCTGCACATACTGCATTAGAATCTGCAGAGAGGATCATTCGAAGACAGGATAATCTGAGCGTAGGGGGCCTTTGTGAGATTTTGACGCATCCCGCCCGACTACTAGCGCATGCGATGGAACACCATGAATCTGAGTCAGAGGGTTCGCTGATTGGGATGGGGACCTTGACCCATAGGCTCGCCGGCATTCTTGACGCTTCAGGAATCAGACCTGATGATCTGGGCCTCAATTCTTCTGAATTCGAACGCCTTGGATGTCTTTTCGAGGAACATGGAGGCCTAAACAATGCTAGAGATGCATACGAGGCTTCTCTCAGAGAAGGGCATAGATACGATGGTATGACGGGGCTCCTCAGAATACTTCGTTCAATGGGGTCGGGTTCTGATCTTGTTGAGGCTCTAGAAAGTCATATTCTTGCAGAGCCTGATGAAATTGCAGCCTTGGTGGAGCAACTATCTTTGTTACCAGAAAGCGATGCTAGAAGCAGACGGAACAAGAAAAGGTTGTCATCACTAGGATGGGATGGAGAGACAGAAATCGAGTTAATTGGTTCAATGGGTGGTCTAAGGGCACGTGCTACGGGCCCATCGATGACAGAGGTTTCCCCATCGGTGAAGATTAACAGGGCAGCATCGAGGATAGAAAATGGCAAGCCAGACGAAGGGCTTGAGATTCTCGACATGCTTTCTATGGAAGATAGAATCTCTCCCGGTGTTCTAATCCTACGTGCTAAAGCGTCCCATCTGAAAGGAGATCATGAATTGGCTTTGAAACTGGTGAGAAGATCGAGTATCGATTCAGATGATGCTATCTTGCTGGAGGTTTCCGCCATGGTTTCCATGGGGGAGACGGAATCTGCACTGAAGCGCCTTACGAATCGGGTCTACAACGACAGGTGCACGCCTGCTCTTTGCGAGGCGGCGGCAAAGCTGGCAATTGCCATGGGTCTGCTAGAAGTAGCGTGGCGGGTCCTTGATGCGTGTGACGAGGGAACTAGGACTATCGGGGTACTCGATGCCCGCGCTATGGCGTTGGTTCACAAATCAGATACAGAGCGAAATCAGAGTGGATCGGTTTCAGACAGTATTTTATCCGACCTCGAGGAATGCGGGCGAAAAATGGTTGAGATGGATCGTGAAGATCATCGGGGATGGCTCACAGCCTCCATAGCCCAGCGTATGAACAGCAATCCCGAAGATGCTGAGACGTGCATCGTCCGGGCACGCAGAATTGCTGAGAGGGAGCCTCGAGTTCTCATTGAAGAAGCACGTGTGAGAATTGATCGGATGGAGTTCGGAGAGTCAAGATCTGTGTTGATGGAATGCGATAAGCTTCGTGCGGACAAAGTCGAGATTGAATTCTTGAATGGGCTATCTTATGCAAGAGAAGGTCGTATGGAGGACGCGGGAAGGAGGTTTGTATCCGTTCTGGAATTAGATCCTTCACATGTAAGCGCCCGCCTCAATCTCGCATCAGTGTACTTGGCTCGAAATCAGTACAATGACGCTGCAAATCATGCTATGGTAGTTGTGGATTCTCACCCCGACAACCCATCAGCTATGCGTCGTGCCAGCGAGGCGATGATTGGTCTCTCAGATTGGTCTAAGGCAATCGATTTGCTTGAGAGGTCACTTTCAATCGATCATGGACACGTGCCATCGATGACGAGGCTTTCCTCTTGTCTGCTCAGGACAGGTAGAGGGGAGCAGGCAGAAGAAATTCTAAATCAGGCTATTAGAATCGACCCCAGTCAAAGCGGCCCTTGGAGTTGCAGGGGATCTCTGTATCTAGAGTTCAATCGTATAGCAGAAGCGACATCGGATCTTGAGAAAGCATGGGAATGCGATCCTCGCCGTTCTGATGTACTCATGATGCTTGCTGAACTGGAAGAACGAACTGGTGATTTCCGGGCTGCTTCGATAAGATGGAGGCAAGTACTCGATCTAGACCCCACGGATCAGCATGCAAGATCTAGATTGGAGGTTGTAAGGGCCAGAACCCCGGAAGAGGCGGAAAGGATTCATCTTAGGTGATTCATAGCAAATGCCATGACGACTGCCCACGGGACCGAGCCTGGAGCTCTTGCGCCTATATTCAGATTGCCGAATGCCAATGCCTCTGTAGGTGGGCCGGAGATTGATCTTGAGGACGTGCTAAAGGGTGCGGGGGGGATTGTGATGTTCACATGCAATCATTGCCCATATGTCGTAGCCTCGGAGGAACGGATTGAGATTGTGGCATCGTTTGCTGAAAAATCTGGTCTCGGGTTCGTTGGAATCAATTCGAATGACCCGGTGAGATACGTTTCGGACAATTGGGAACATATGGTTAAGCGAGCCTCGGAGGGCATGTCATATCCGTACCTTCACGACTCGACACAAAATATTGCAATGGCCTACGGGGCAGAAAGAACTCCGGAATTTTACTTGATATCCAACTCGAGAGAGATAGTGTATAGGGGGCGTCTGGATGATTCTCCGAGGGACCCTTCTTCTTCAAAGACCACCGATTTGATGGATGCTGTCGAAGAATATCTTGAGGGGAAGGCGATCACGAATAATCGAACTGAAAGTATCGGATGCTCAGTAAAATGGAAGGAGTAGGTAGAACTTGAGGATGGGCCTGCCGGCGAAAATATTCGTCACTTTGTTACGACTATCTCCTGCTCGTATCCAGAACAGGATGTGGAAATGGTGGTATCAAAAAATGGCTAAAACTAACGATGATTCGCGTTTCCGATTCATGAATTATGGTTTTGAAGATGGTGACGGCCCGGATCTTTATTCATCTGACGAAGTTAATCGGCTGTTCATTCAACTCTATTCTATGAATCTTAGAGGTGCTGAAATTGAGGGACGAGATGTCCTTGAAGTGGGATCTGGACGAGGTGGGGGGGCCAGTTGGGTCGCTAGATCACTGCAACCGAGAAGGGTTGTAGGTGTTGATTTTTCATCAGAAGCGGTGAATTTGTGCAACCAATGGTATGGAGATCAGGATAATCTGAGTTTCGTGGAGGGGAATGCAGAGGACCTGCCTTTCGATGACGAGTCATTCGACTTGGTTTACAATGTCGAGTCATCGCACTGCTACGGAGACATGGGTGCTTTCATTGAGCAAGTTCACAGAGTGCTTCGAGAAGGAGGTACATTCTGCTGGACGGATCTTCGTGATTCAGAGACCATGTCTCTTCTCCCCGGGATGTTCGAATCACGGGGATTTGAGATTGTGGAGTCAGCGATTGTGGTCGATGAGGTCCTGAGGGCTCTCGATGAGATCAATGAGGCGAAGATCGAACAAATAACCAATCAGGTCCCCAAGTCCATAAGGAAGAGTGTGGAAACTTTCGCGGGAGTCAAAGGGACTCCGGTGTACGAAGGATTCGTGAATGGCTCGATGACGTATCACAGACACATGATGAAGAAAATAGATGTCAATCCTAGCTCAGGCGGCGGTGTAGAAAGCGCGCGAATGAAGATTCGATGATTCGAAGGTCGGGGTTACTAGTGTCTGGGCTTTAGGAATCTTCACAGCATTGCACCCCGACCGGATGCTGTGAAGGGACTAATTACGGACATCCACGCTCGATCTATACTCGACTCTCGTGGACGCCCGACAGTCGAAGTCGAATGTTTTGTAGACGGTTCTCTGATGTCGAGGGCGGCTGTGCCATCAGGTGCCAGTACCGGTTCGCATGAAGCTGTTGAACTGAGAGATGGGGGCGATTTATGGCATGGCTCAGGTGTCGAAAAGGCCGTGAAAAACGTAAACACTGTGCTCAGGGATGTCCTTGTCGGAAGCGATGTTTCGGATCAAGAGGCGATCGATGGATTACTGATTGAGGCAGATGGGTCGATGAATAAATCAATCATGGGTGCTAATGCAATTCTTGGTTGTTCCATGGCAGCGTTCAGAGCGTCTTCGTTAGCCAAGGGCGTGCCCCTATGGCAAAATCTACCAGGCACGTGGCCGAATCCTAGTTTACCGGTGCCTCTGATGAACATCTTGAATGGCGGCGCTCATGCCTCAACTAATGTTGATGTGCAGGAATTCATGGTCGTCCCCTATGGGTTCCCTGATTTTGATTCGGCTCTTCGTGCTGGGACGGAAACATACCATGCTCTGAAAAAAACTCTCGGTGAAAAGGGCCTTCTTGGAGGAATTGGCGATGAGGGGGGTTTCGCACCGTCTCTTCAGAAAAATGAGGATGGCTTGAGGCTCTTGGTAGAAGCCATTGAACGGGCCGGTTACTCTTCAGAGACTCAGATTGGTATTGCCTTGGATGTGGCAGCCTCTGAATTCTATAAATCGGGCAAGTATTCATTCGACGGCAGGGAAATCGGTGGCGCGGATCTTTCAGCTATCTACTCGTCCTGGGTAGACAGATATCCGATTGTATCAATCGAAGATCCGTTTGACGAAGATGATTGGATGTCTTGGATTTCTTTCACGGAAAGAGGGCATGATATCAGAATAATAGGAGATGATTTGTACGTCACCAATCCCATAAGGTTGCAGAAGGGAATCGACGAAGGGGCTTCAAATTCGATATTGATAAAACCAAATCAGATAGGAACGCTGACTGAAACTCTGAAGGTGATGGGGATTGCAAATCAGGAGGGTTTCGACTGCATAGTCTCACATCGCTCGGGTGAAACATCGGATGACACGATCTCCGACATAGCTGTTGGAACGGGATGTGGATGGATCAAAACCGGGGCTCCTGCGAGATCCGATCGGACATCCAAATACAACCAACTACTCAGAATATCTGAAGCCGGGCTCCCGTATTCAGGATGGGTTTGAATACGGTTTAATTCTCCATAATCGCTTCGAGTATGAGAGGGAGAACTATTGATGCATCGGACTCTATAACGAATGTGGGGGTTTCCAAACTCAACTTCCCCCAACTAATCTTCTCATTCGGAGGAGCTCCTGAATATCCGCCATACGATGGTCTTGACTCGGATATCTGAGCGAACCAGGACCAGAGATTGACATCGATGCCTACGTCTTGTCTGAGCATTGGGACCACACAGATCGGAAAGTCGCCCGATATGCCTCCGCCCACTTGAAGAAGTCCTGTTGGAGAGTCATCTTCACGGTACCAATCCGCCAGATCTTGCATTGCATGGAGTCCGCTCAATACGATATCTTGGGAAGACAGTGTGAGGTCTATGACACGTGCAACTAGAATATTGCCGAGAGTGGAGTCTTCCCACCCAGGAGTGAATATCGGGAGGTTTGCATCTGCGGCGGCCATCAACCATGATTCATTTGGATCGCCGTCGAGATCAAGGTCCCCATGCAAAAGCAGGTCGTAGATATACTCGTGAGGGAATCTTCTGTCACCAGCCGCTTCGGCATCTTTCCATAGTTCTAACATTTGTTTTTCGACATATCTTATCGCCTCTTGTTCAGGAATTGCCACGTCTGTTACACGATTCAACCCCCTTTCATGGAGATTCAAGTCGTCTGAAGCAGAGAAATCCCTCCAATTGGGTATTCTCTCATAATCTGATCTTGCTATCAGATTGAACAAGTCTTCCTCGAGATTCGCACCGGTACAGCATATTGCATGTACTTTCTGAGATCGTATCGCAGGTGCCAGAGTTTTGCCGATCTCAGCAGTCGACATCGCGCCTGCAAGGGTGATCATCAGTCGGCCATCATTTTCCAGAAATGTTCTAATCGATTCAATACAATCGGATAGTGCACCGGCATTGAAATGCCTGTAATTCCTCTGAATGAAGTCTCTTACGGACATCTGAATCCCTCATCAATTCGAGTGTTTTTCTTCCTCAGTGCTGGTTTGTGGGTGTATGAATCGATTTACTGTATCTCTTCTCATTTGAATGATGTTTGGGCTGGATAAAGTCAAGCTCTCATGGATGATATCGATGATGTTCTCAGGATCATGGTCGCCGCATGTGAAAGCGTCTATCGCCAGCCAACCACGATCTGAATAGCAGTGCGCTGAGACGTGGCTTTCGTCGATTAGTACGACTGCGGCAAAACCAGGGGGGGAGTGTTCTCCATCAAAAATCTCCACATGTGAATGGACCTCTCTTATTCCACACTTATTCACAGCATTCTGAAGAATTTTAAGGATATATCGGCCATCTATGGGGCTTTGGTTCGGTTGGAATCCCACATAGTCCACATACACATGCTTGCCGTGCGCCCTATTCATCTGAAACCCTCTATTTTTGATTTAAAAATCGCTATGTTGAACATGTAAATAATATGGTGACTTTGCTTCCTCAGACCCATCTAGACAGAGCATGTGCGGGACGTTCATCAAGGCACATTTTACTATTGATTTCATTGTCTTGCTGATGAATTTAACAGACTCTATTTCCATTATGTCAAACCACCCAAAATCTGATATTTCTTCATTATCGATAGTTACGTCAGTCGTTTTCGGATGGATTGAATATGCGATGAACAGCGCTGGCATGCCTGACCTAATTGTCTCACGCACGGCGATTATTCCTTTGATATCGCCATCTACCCCGCACTCCTCTTTCAATTCTCTGAGAGCCGATTGCATGGGATATTCATCGGAGTTTGCGTATCCTTTAGGCGCCCCCCATAGCCCTGCATGTTTACCTGCAGCTTCCTTTACGAGGAGGATCTTGTCATCGTTTACAACGCATGCAGCCACGCCCAGATCGCAGGATATGAGATGTGCTCTGAGGGCGGTGATTGGCTGTTCAGGCGTCATCCAAAAGCCAACCCCTGATTCTACTTATTCCTTCTTTGATATCGGCTTCAGGAGCTGCATAAGATATTCTTACGAATCCTTCGCCCCCCGTGATGAGGGATGCTGGAATTAATTGCACTCCGGCATTAAGAGCGCCATCTGCAAATTCTATGTCTGTCATCCCAGTTTCAGTGACGTCTACGAAGAGGTAGAATGCCCCCTCTGGATCTACTATCCTCAGTCCGGATATGTCCGACAGGCCGTCGATCATCAGATCTCTTCTTTTCCTATATGCCTCAGAAAATTCCTCAACCTCGTCATCGCAATCCAACGCAACTCTGGCGGCTTCCATCATGAATGTGGGGATGTGTGATGCAGAATTGGCCTGGCATTTCAAGGCAGCCTTGACTACGGGATTTGGTCCAGCCAAGAATCCCACACGCATTCCCGTCATTGCCCACGTCTTTGACCATCCGCTGATTACAATCGTTCGTTCGGCGCCCCCCTCTATTGTGGCTGGAGAGACGTGTTCGACACCATTCCATATTAGTCTGGAATATATTTCATCTGAAATAATCCATAGATCGTTTTCTACCGCTATCTCAACAATCTCCGCTATCTCTTCCCTGGAATAGACAGCACCAGTCGGGTTGCAAGGTGAGTTGATCATGATGGTCCGTGTTCGCCCGGTTATCGCAGATCGAATAGCATCCATATCAGGGTGGAAATTGGTCCTATGGACAGGCACGTTTACTGGAACGGCGCCTATGAACGATATCATCGGCTCATAAGAAGCCCAAGATGGTGAAAGCAGGATTGCCTCATCCCCCTGATTGAGGGTAATCATGTATGCATACAGTAGAGCCTGCTTGGCTCCGGGAGTGATGAGTACGTTCTCACCGGAAGTTGTTATGCCGCTGGTCCTCATGAGGTGTTTAGCGACGGCTTCGCAGAGTTCGGGTGAGCCTTGGCCTCTGGTGTACTTGGTTCGGCCGGCTTCCAAACCCTGTATGGCGGCCTCTATTATCGGCTGCGGTGTTGAAAATCCTGGTTCTCCTACTGTCCAACGTATCACACCATCAGGAGGAGGTTGAAGGTATGGTGCGAATCCGACTCCAAGGCCTTCGAATCGGGTCGCGGTGCGTGGCATAACTAGCGGTTGTGCTTGGCGTCCATGAAGGTATTCTAGGCAGGGTGCATGATTTCTAACTCGGGAAGCGTTGAAATCGGAATCTTTGGTGGCCCACATGCTGCACGAGTGGCAGAGTAGCTATGCAACGGACTGCAGATCCGTGTACCCGGGTGCAAATCCCGGCTCGTGCTCCACAATTTACCCCATTATAGCATTCAATGTAAACAACAGGCCCAAGACCAGTCCGAAACTAATCACCATGACGTTGAAGTCTTCAGCCTTGTTGGGCCATTCTTCTCCAGCGTTAGTCATACCGTCCTCTATGCCCTCGGGCCTTAGCCTGTAGTAACTGAACAAGACGAGTAGCAGAGCAAGCGGGCCTGCAACTGCATCTTGTGTGGTGGCATCTGTGATGGCTCTTCGGGCTTCGTCGCCTGCTGATGCGTATCCGACATAATTCTGAATCGTTAAAGCCAGCAGAGCGAAAATTCCCGGGTGGATAATGGCCCACTTACCGCTAGCCCCGTCCAAGATGGTCAGAATGGTCCATAGGAAATACACAAGGAATAGACTGCCACCAACAGCCACAGTCACATCAGAAGGCGCACCTAGGCCATGTGCAAGGGCCCCGGGTTCTACGAGATCGCTGACAGATTCTGGGCTCAATAGAGCTCGGAAGCAGTAGTAGCCGCCCATCAGCGTTACAAGGGATAGCGAAATCAAGGCAGGAGTGTCCTTGATATTCTGTCCCGGGGAGAAATCTGAGAGTCCATCATCCACCTCATCTTCACCCTTCAACAAGAAGTAGGCCGCCGTATAAGCAACCAGAAGAATGGGTGTGACATATTTCGGAGTCTTCGCGGAGTCCAGGTCTTCGCCCCAGTATAGCCAGAGTACGGCCGTCATTGTAGCAAGACCCATCATGACGGGGATCATCGTACTCCACTTGCCCTTAGCACCCTCATTCAAAATAATGGCAGTAGACATGAAGATACCAAACATGAGCACCCCGTTGAAGGCGGTCTCAGGCCCTCCGTTGCCCCATGAGTTCATACCCTCGGATGTATCGTTTGAGAGAAGTGTAAAGCAATCTGCACCACCAGTCACAAAGCAGTCAGCGAAGAACATGAAGTTCAACGCGTATACCAGGGAAACAATCGCGGTAAACGATAGCAATACGGCAGCAGGTGTTGATTTGACTCTGAGAAAGCCCATACTTCCAACAGAAAACAAGCGGCTTAAATAATACCGGTATAGAAATTGTATATCGAATCGCTATTTAATCGCGATACATGCAAGGGGACGGTTTCAGATGAGCGCGACTTTTCATTTTGCGGTTCCCGCTGGCGATTTATCCATAACTGAAAGGTTCTATGTTGAGGTTCTGGGGTGTGCCACGGGAAATCGAGAAGTCGGTCGCTGGGTAGATATCGATTTCTGGGGAAACGAGTTGACTCTCCACCAAAGTACTGAGATGTTGCCTTCGGTGAGGCATGATGTGGATATGGGCAAAGTGGAGGTTCCACATTTCGGGGTCCATCTCAGCGAAGAGGATTTTCAGAGCGTAAAACTTCGAGTTGAAGCGTCGGGTTTCGATTATCTCCAAAGGCCATATCGTCGTTTCATCGGCACAGAGTTCGAGCAAGAGACTTTTTTCATCGAAGATCCTAATGGTAATATTCTAGAGTTGAAAACTTTGGTTGATCCTGACAAAATATTTGGGATGAAGTGACTCTATTTGAGGTTCTTCTCCTCTAACTTTTCAGATGTCTAGGCGCGCGTATGTCGCTTGAGCGACTGCAACTTTACGACCTTTGGTGTCAAGTAAATCTGCTTCTGCTACACAGAGGCGTCTTCCTGATCTTATCACTCTAGCATGACACACTGCATCAGTCAAACAGGGCCTTAGGAATCTGATATTGAAATCGGTTGTCGCTACCTGCTCCTCTGCACCTATCTCTGTGAGTATCGCCCAACAGGTTACTGAATCTGCTATCGTAGCCAGAATTCCGCCGTGCATTGTCTGGTATATGCCGTCCCATTCAACTCTTCTCGGGACCTTTGCATCGCATTCTCCTTGATCTAGACGCAATATCTCGAGATCCAGTGTGTGCATCATCGGCACCGAATTCACTCTGTCCATCATCGCCTCGATAATCTCCTTGCTCAGTGTTGTTGTTTCTACCATGGTGGATTCCCTCTTTCTATTTCATCTCAACTTTATCTGGGTTCCAATGCATTTGGTAATGCATTCCGATATGCTCAATCTCGAAAAGTTCAGATGTGATTTTGAATCCTTTGCGTTCATACATGGTCATTGCCTTTATTCGAGCATTGCACCATATTCCCGTATTCAATTCAGCAGCATAATCCTGTAACATCACAACAAGGCTGGAACCGATTCCTCTGTTCCTATAGCTAGGATCGACGGCCATCCCCCTTATCCTTAGGTTGGCTTCATACTTAGGGTCGTATTGTAGCGTTGCACAACCAACCATTTTGCTACCGTCGAATGCTCCGACGAATTTCGTTCTCATGTCCTCGTCTATGCCTGGGTATCTTGCAGTCTCACGGGGCATCCCCTCCCTCAGGACTCTGAATCTGAGATCGAGGTGCTCTACATCGGGTTTCCCGATCCAACGGAACACGACGCTCATGCTTTGTCATTCGGACTCGTTCATATCAGACATGCGGGTAACTGCTTTAGTCAATGCAACTGTTTCCCGGCCCTCGCCGATGGTATTGAGGAAGAACCAACCGATGTTTAGCAATGCAGTGGCCATCACAAGACCGCATGCAGATCCAATCACTATATTACCGTCAGAGACGCTTAAACCAACGACCAGGCTTAGGATCGTGACTAGAACGAACCATGCTCTGGATGCCTCGCTAGGTGTCTTGCGGCCTTTATGGTCGTGGAGAGGCGCAAGCATGTCGGGCATGCATTACGGTAGGCGGGTGCCTGTTTGAATGCCCGTTAAGCGCCTGAGACCCGTGGAATCATGAGGTAGACCGGCAATCGGAGGTCATGGAAGAGAATGCCGCATGGGTTGGCCTGGGTATTTTTGGGTTGGTTGTCATGGTTGATGTGCTCATCATCGGATGGGCTCCCTATGGGCCTTGGAATGATGATTCATTCTCTCTTGGGGTTCTGGGCATGATTGGAATTGCTGCACTGTATATTAGTTGGTATCGTTGGAGATTCAAGCAGAAGGGGGTTGTTCCATGGTTGAGGCTTTGGAAGGACGTTCGGGGCGGGGGTGTGAAGGTGTCAATTGTTGGATTGATGGTGATGTTGGGCACATGGTCCCTGTATTCCTCTGGCCCCTTTCCCCCTGCAGGTGGCCTAATTCTGAATCTGATAGGTGCGCTGATGATCTTACAAGGAGCTTATGCAATACTCAGTTCAGGGTATCTAAGTGAATCTTGATTGCTTCGCCTCAATCTAATCAAATAGATGACGCTTATTCCTGAATATCGACCTTGTTGCCTGCATGGGATCATACGTTGTTGAAGAATTTGGCATCAGAAAACGAGATATTAATCAATAAATCAAAACATTATAATTTTTTGAAGGAGAGGGTGTTGAGTCGTATACTTGAGTATTGGAGGGCCGCGGTAATCATTCTGCTACTTCTTCTGAGCTTGTCATTCGGTGGTGTTTATGATCTTGGAGATAGCGATGAGGAGGTTGATCTTCAAGTCCTGTTAGAAAATTGGAGATCCTACAGGGAATTCGAGGCTAGTGGCACTAATTCTGAATGGTACGCGATGAATATCACTACATGGCAGGCAGAAAATGGAGGGTGGAGAAAGGGCAACTTGGATGGTTATGCGACACCGTATGATGGAGTTGGATTCCAAGACTCATACTTTGCGAATTTAAGCACACTCGCTGACAAGGCTACTACTGGAGAAATTAGATTCCTGGCAGAACAGTATTCAATCTCTGAAAATGAGAGCAATATGACGATTTTCAAGAATGCTGTAGAACGAGGTGTGGATTTCATCGTTGACGCACAGCACTCTTCCGGAGGTTGGCCGCAGGTTTATCCTGCTATTGACTGCCTTGGTTGCGAATATCATAATTTAATGACATACAACGATTATGTAATTCCCAGTGCGATGTTACTTCTTTGGGACGTATCTGTCAAAATGGACCCATTCAATTCTGACATTGTTGACGATTTGAACCACTCACAGATACAACTGGCTTTGGATAAGGGAATGGATTTTATTCTAAAATCACAGATAATGGTCGACGGTAAGCCAACTATATGGGGTCAACAACATCACCCTGAGACGTATGAATCTATGTCCGGTCGTTCGTGGGAGCTAGCTTGTAGAACCCCAAATGAGTCTTCTTTTGTTACAGCGATACTCCTGAATTGGCCAGATAGATCCCCTGATATCGTAAACGCAACCTGGGGGGCAGTTGGTTGGTATGAAGACAATGCGATTGAAAATATGTGGTTCGATCAAAACAGTGGCACGATAACGGAACGCGATGGTGCGTCAATGTGGTACAGATACTACAACGTTAGTCAAGATGAGTATTTTTTCACGGGATATGATTCGAAGAAAGTGTATGATTTATACGACATACCGGAGGCACAGCGCTCAACTTACTCCTGGGCATATAATTGGGGCGAAAGGATAGTCTCCGAAACCTCGAAGATTCCTCTCGAGGAGAGAATCTAGATTTTCATAATAAGATGGTTCTTGATTATCTTACACCTGGTTTCCAGAACTGTAGTGGTTCTGGATTTCTTCCTTCCATTGCCCTGTAGGCCAGATGATCTGCACGTTCGTTCCAACGATGTCCTCTGTGCGCCCTTACGTGCTCGATAGAAAGGGGCCTGGCAGATTCGCATTCGATCCACAACTCCCTCACTCTGTGTGCGATTTCTTTATTGGTCTTGGGCTTCCACGCACCTGTAGCCAAATTAGATGCGTATGATGAGTCGGATCTTATCCTCGCAGGGCTATCTTCCCCGTTTATCAGGAGCCATCTGAGGGCATGAGCAATTGCTGAGAGTTCGGCAGTGTTGTTCGAGCCGACGGAGGCACCGATGTACCCAGGGGCGTCTGGATTGGTGACCACTCTCCCGCTGGTCTCTTCCATAACCTCGCCCTGACCACGTCCGGTGCCGGAATCTCCAGACACTATACAGACGCCCCAGCCAGCTATCGTATCCTTCGTTACATTCCTGTTATCTCCGCATGACCCATCCACATACAGGTGGATTAGAGACATGCATCAATCACCGACTAGGGACCTGTATTCCTGAGCATTCAGAAGTTTGGAGGATTCCTCCGATTCTAGTCTGATTTTGCATATCCAGCCATTCCCATACGGATCTTCGTTTATGGCCTCAGGCGTTGTTTCGAGTTCTTCGTTTACTTCCACCACTTCTCCTGAAATTGGAGCGTATATTTCAGATACGGATTTCACCGACTCGACGCTTGCGAAGGCTTCCATGGATCTGACCTGATCGCCGACCACAGGCAATTCGACCCATACGACGTCCGTCAAAGCATCCTGAGCATAATCAGTGATTCCTATCGTGGCCACGCCCTCGGAGACCCTCATCCATTCATGCTCTTCGGTATAGCTCAGATCCTCCGGGATAGAAGACATCGGACCCCTACGGGAGCAGGCGGAGAGTCAAGTTTTCGCTTAGTTACTCGGATTCTTGTATTCCTAAGCCGACTTCTAATTTAGCCCATGCGTCTGACATTTTTTCAATGTCATCAGAATCGATCCTCTCACCTTCTAGACGATTCCACATATCTACTTCGGATTCGTTCGAGAAGATTGAATGTAGCTGTTTCTGAAAGGGGACTGGGGTTGCGACCCTCAGGGCCCAATAGAGATACATCGATAGGATAGCAGAGAAAAGCAAAACGGCGACAATCAGCGAGTCTGGGGTGCAATTTGATCCGCATTGCGCGGTTGACAGAAAACCGCTCCGAAGCCCAAGTGCGAGTATAAGAAGAAGCGATGCGGAGAAGCCGAAGAAAATACGGGAGGCTCGTTCTGCAGGCGTGTCCATGTTGCTATCAAGATGAGTGCTGGGTTCTCGAGCAATAAGTCAATAGGTCTCACGGACCAGCTTATGCACCTTGTATGGCAAGAGCGCACGATTGACGGGAGTGACTTCGAGGATTCTAGCATCGTCTCTTCTACGGATATCTTGGAGCAGGGGGTGTCTGGATTTTTTGTGCAACGTCAAGACGGTTGGCATATCGAATTCCAGAGCGGCGCGGACTGCCTCGACAAATGCCTCGGACTCAACGGAGAATTTTCCAATCTCGTCAATGACCAGCATCTCGCATGACTCGACCGTTCGCTCGATCGCGGGGACGGCGACCTTGTCGAGCCCTGTAGGGTCGATTCCCATTCCGAGAATTGTATGCCTGGAGTCGATGTCCTTGTGTGCTATCACAGCTCTGTCTCCGGTGATTATGTCAACGCATTCGAAGCCAACTCTGACCCCATCCTCAAGAATGGGCTCTGTTCTCATGCCTCCGATGATCGGACGGTCCTGAGACCGTTCATTCCGTGTTCTGCGTTCCTCGGTTCTCTCGCTGATCATCATCTCAACGACTTTCTCTAGAACGGCGGACTTGCCCGATTTTGGCAATCCTGTGATACCTATTTTTGGATGAATTCCCATCTATTGAATCTCCTTACAAGTCGGCTACGCTGGACAGTATGTCTTCGATTAGAGAGGATATAGGAATTAACATCTTTCATCAACGCTGATACTACGGATTCCGGAATCTGCTCCATAAACTCAATTTCTCGAACGATTCAACGGTCATCGTTGATTATGAATTTTCCGAATACGAATTCGATCAATTGTTCGTTCTGAATAAGATGTGCGAAGGCCTCGTCGACCTCCTCTTCCGAGATTCCCCCGGGTATCAATTCCTCGGTCACTTCCTCCCAGCTGATGCTGTCAGTTCCTTCGGCATGGGCAGACTCAGCCATGTCTAAGATTCTCGCCGATATTATGGCGAGCAGCGGGTCATCATCGGTTGCTATAGGTGAGGGGATGGATGCGGCTCGGGCCGCTTCATTGAGAATTTTTCCGATTTCATCGTTTTCTGATCCATCCGCATCGTACACGTCAAACAAATTTCTCTGGAAGGAGTCCTTGTGAATCGACACATTGGTTTCTTGGGTTCTGCCGAGTTGTTTTGCAATGTCTTCCACTCTTCGGAGTCTCTGCTCTAATCTCATTTTCTCTCTCCCGAGATGCGATGAGGCTAATTCGAGTTCTTCTGTGGCGCACCTGTCTAACCATCTGTCAAGACTCCATTCAGGGTCTATTCTGAGCATTGTATCGCACAGCATGGCTACCGAATTAGGCAAACCGGCTATGTCGATAGGAGACTTGCCGTCAGCAGAACCGCCGTCACCCATGGGATGTCAATTCTGCATGGACGTCTATGAACAATGTGCATGATATCATCTATGTTTTTTCAGGGGTTGCTTGATGAAGGACTTCATTCTGGGGAGTACGATGTCCGCGTATCGCATCGTCGCACTTCCGGGAGACGGTACAGGTCGAGAAGTGATGCGTGAGGCGCTAAAAGTACTGGATGTTATTCAAGAACACGGGCCGGTGGACTTCGATATCAGGGAGATTCCCTGTGGTGGTCAGCACTATCTCGAAACGGGCGAGCAATGGCCCGAGGGGTCGTTTGAAATCTGTCGTGATCAGAGTGATGCTATTCTCCTTGGTGCCATTGGTTGGCCGGATGCAAGACTCCCCAATGGGGACGTAGCAGGCGGAGAAGTAATTCTCGGTCTTAGATCAGGGCTCGACCTTTACGCAAACGTTCGTCCGGTGAAGCTCTACGAAGGGATTCTTCACAAAGTGCATGGAAAGCATAAGAAAGTCTGGGATTCTTCCCTTGTAGACCTAGTAATGGTTCGTGAAAATACAGAAGGCCTGTATCACTCTCTTCTAAGGAGGATGGCCCAATCTGCTGTAGGCAAAAAGGATGAGAAGCTCGTCATTGAAAAGTTCCCCGGGCTAGAAGGCGAGGTCAAATGGGATCCACGACCGATATCAAGAACTGGGAGTGAACGAATCCACAGATTCTGCTTTGACCTCGCGGAACGCCGGGCTAAGAAACTCGGAAAGGCACAGAGTGTGACCTGTGTCGATAAATCGAATGTCCTACGTGGGTGTCAATTATTCCGTGCCATATTCAGAGAGATGTCTGACCAATATCCTAGCATTGATGCTAAAGAGGCTTACATAGATGCTTTCACTATGTGGTTGGTTCGCGACCCTGAAGATCTTGATGTCGTTGTTTTGCCGAACATGTTTGGAGACATAGCCACCGATCTAGCATCAGTACTGCAAGGAGGAATGGGAATGGCAGCTTCAGCGAATCTCGGTGATCGCCACATGATGTTCGAACCTGTTCACGGGTCTGCTCCTAAGCACGCGGGGAAGAATATAGTGAATCCAATAGCGATGCTTTCCTCTCTACAATTAATGCTGGAAAACTTAGCTATTCGACATTCAGATGAGAGTCTGGATGTATGCGGAAGTATACTGCAAAGGGCCATCTCAGAATTGCTTTCATCTGATGGGCCGAAGACCTATGATATCGGTGGTTCGGCAACCACGTCTGAAGTAGGTGATGCTGTGGTCTCCAGGGTCCAAGGTTTGCTTAAGTCGGAGTTTAGTTAGTCGTCTGATTAAAAGATCGTATCGCTGCTTTGCCCATTGTATCGATCGCATCTATCAGAGCAGTTCGATTATCCCATGCGATATCGAGGGGTGCTGGCTTTTCCAACGCAATTTTGACCATTTCGTTAAATGCGCGCGAGACGTTATCCACAATAGTCACATTAGCAGTCCTTGCTGTCCTGGAAAGAGGGTTCAGATCCACTACAAGTACTTGTTTTCCCATCTGGATTAGGGCTTCGCAGCGGTCTCCGTCCTCGAGCGGTACGAGTACTGTGTCAGCACTATGTATTCCTTGACTGCAACAATTAGCCCTTGGACCCTCTAAGCCGGGTATTCGGGCATCGGGACTCATTCCAAGTATCTCGACACCCGCAACCATTTGAGACCATATTTCAGAGGTTATTTCATCAGAGGGATTTTCAGAAGCAACCTCATTCTTAATCAGATTCAATGTCTGAGAAAGAAGGTTGACTCTTGATGCCGTCCTGTAAAATATATTGATCTCGATCTTGCAACCCATCAGAGCGGCCAGTTTCACTGCATCTCTACCAGCAAGGACCGTTGAGTTTCCATTTAGAGAAATCACAGGGCGGCGTGCAGCAGCAAGGCGATTCACGGATTCTTCTTCTGCTCTTCTGGCAGAAGGGATGGTGCATTCACCGAGAAGGTAATCAAATGCTTCGCCTCTTCCGTGAGCGATTAATGCAGAGTCTGCTAACAGGCCCTTGTTCTGCGCATCAACGATCTTCTGCCTTGACAGCAGCGAATCTCTTCTAGGATGGTTATCATGGACGGTCATCTATCTGCCTCCATGAGCATTGTCATGTCAATTGGCGAAGAATCCATTGTTAGTGCTCCCGATGATACGACATCCATACCTGAATGGGACCATCTGGCCAATTCGCTTGTCCGCACACCGCCGGAGCCCTCTAGCACGAGTCCGCCTCGAAGGCCCTTCGTTTCCAATTGGCGTGCGACATCAAGAGACCCCTCGGGTCCCAAGTTATCTAGTAATAGAGTCAGAAGGTCAGTGATCTCATTTTTCTGTATGTTGTTTTTCCATTCTCGTGCCACGGTAAGTGCGTGTTCCATTGATGTGACTTCGATGACGAGGAAGTCACTGTTGAAAGCAGCATTAGACATTTGATCAGTGAGTGAGATAGTGGAAAGCGCCGAGTCATTTTCCTTTATCATCGGAGCATCTGATCTGTCTATTCTGTGCGTCAAGCCGCCTCCCACGTGTACAGCCCACTTGTCAAGTACACCCCAGAGTGTTTTTCTGGTTGCAGCAATAGCTACCCCGTCAAGGATTTTCACCCATTTTGACGTCTTAGTAGCAATACCGCTCATCCTAGTAATCAGATTCATCGCAGTTCGCTCAACCGACAAAATCTCCGTTCCATCTGCTTCTATTGATAATATCACATCTCCGTCTAGAAATCCATCTCCCTCGGAAATATTCCATTTCAGATGTGAATTCTGACAATTATTTGAAAAGAGGTGATTCAAGACTGGTTGCCCAGCAAGTATACCCGATTCCTTAGCGATTATTTTTGCAATCGCATGGGGATTTGGTGTTAGCGGAGTTCCAGATGGGTCGTCACCAATCAAGGTCTTCGTCCATCGATCCATAGATTCAGTGAATCGTGCTGTGGGCGCGTCGGTCCAGAGCAAATGGGACCTGTCGTGGGGTAGACCCATGCTTGTGCGTCTAATAGGGGTTAATTTAACCGTCCTAGGGGTATGTTCGTCTTAGTTTTTCATTAGGCCAAGATTGGGGCAGCAGCCATTACCGCTATCGCGAAAGAGGCGTAACTTCCAATCAAGAACACTAGTATCTGTCCTGCATTCATAATCCGTCTGTAGAAACGAGGTTACTATGAAGGGATGTATTTTATTCCCTTCATCCCATAAATATCCATGTATTTCTGCAACCTTTCTCGGATTCTCAATCTTCCAAAACGTCGTCTGCAACCGTTGCAGCCCCGAGACATGCGAGGATGTCGTCTGCAGTTGCCTTGGCAGTGCTCAAAGAGCTGGCCTTTACAGTAATGATGGCCTCGATCGAAGATTCATGATTCACGAAATCGACGCTGAATGCCTCGGGGTCATCTGGTTCTATTGACTGTATGGCTCTTTTTATTTTGCCTGGGTCGCCTGACCATCTAATCTCGATAGCCGACTCCATGGGCCACCGACGGCGTGATTATGCTTTGAGTCATCGGAGAATTGACCGATGACCACTTCAACCCCAATACGTCCGCCATGACGTGGTACGAGAGCTCATCAGGCTAGAGGACGTGCACCGCTCCTTCGGGCCGGTGACGGTTCTAGAAGGTGTAAACGTCAGAATCGACGAAGGGGATAGGATTGGGATTGTCGGACACAATGGTGCTGGTAAAACAACGCTACTGAGGACTGTTTCTGAACAAGATCAGGATGTCGGAGAGATATCATTTGCTCCAGGTCTCCGCATTGCGTTTCTAACACAGGTCAGGGATATCAATGACGGTGCTACACTAGAAGAAGAATTAGGGCGAAAAGGTCGCCAGTTCGAGGAGATCGATGAAGAGTTGTCCATGATAGAGGCGAAGATGGCTGATCCGTCCTTTTACGAAGGAGATTGGCAGGTGGATATTGACCGCTACCAAGAATTGCAGAGCATGAATGCGAAAAGTGGTGGTTCGAATGTGGCAAGTCATGCGCAGGAAATCCTTCGTGCTCTTGATCTCTCACAACACCCCATGGAAACGCCGCTTGAATCCCTTTCAGGAGGGGAGCGGGCAAAGGTTGCCCTTGCCCGACAGCTTGTTGGTCTCTCTGAAATCGAGGTATTCTTCCTAGATGAGCCTACAAATCACCTCGACTTAGAAACACTGGATTGGCTTGAGAGGTTTCTCCTTAATTTCAAAGGCGCCATAGTTGTAGTTAGCCATGACAGGTATTTTCTTGATCGTATCTGTAATGCTGTTTTAGAAGTGCAAGATGCGCATGTTAGGGGATACACCGGCAATTACACATCCTATCTCAAGCAAAAAGAGCTCTTTCTCCAAACTCTTGAAGATCGGATTGAAAAAACGCAGAAAGAATTGCGTCGATTGAAAGGCGCAGTTCAATCCATGAAATCAGCCAATAAGTACGATAAATCAATCTCACAGAAACATGTAATGATCAATCGTTCTCAACGTGAATTGAAATGGCTCCGTTCTTTGAAACCTAAAGCGAGACGTGCATTGAAATTCACATTGGAATCGAGTGAGAAATCAAGTCTTGAAGTTCTAGATATAGCAGATGGGACATTGCTTTTCGATGGACTTCAAAGGCCTATTTTCAAGTCGGTCGAGGCTAGTGTTAGGAGAGGCCAGAAGATAGGCGTAGTTGGAGGAAACGGGGCGGGGAAGACAACTCTGCTGAGGACCATAATGGGAGAGATCAAACTAGATTCTGGGAAAATAGATGTCAGGCCCGGTGTACAGATTGGCTACTTTCACCAAGATCATCGGTCTCTTGACTTTGAATTGACCCCAGTTGAACAGATACGCTCCCTGAAACCAAGAATGGAGTACGGGGATATACGGGCCATGCTGGGACAGTTCCAATTCACAAAGGATATGGTTAGTACCAAATTGAAGGCACTTAGCGGTGGTGAGAGGGCGCGGATAGCACTGTTGAAGCTACTTCTTGAGGAGAATAATCTTCTCTTGTTAGATGAGCCTACCAATCATTTGGACACAGACGCAAAAGAAGCCTTGGAAGGGGCTCTGGGGGATTATGATGGCAGTATAATCACAGTTAGCCATGATAGGTGGTTCTTGGACAGGGTTTGCGATACCATCTGGGAGCTCCCGGGGGATGGACGGATTATCATCTGGCCAGGAAACTACACTCGTTATCTCGAAAGGGTTCGAAATCGAAAAAAGTAGGCGCTATGCAAAGTCTGAGATTCTAGTTTGGTTCAATCTTTTCCCAAACCATGATTTCATCACTTCCTTGGAGGAGGACGCTTCCATGGCCATAGTGGAAATCGCGTCGTTTACTGTGTCAAATTTTTGGGGGGTGGCGTTCAATGCCTCTCTACAGGCCTCACGGATGAGCCAGACGCCAACAGGAGCCCAATAGCCAGGCCCTATATCCCTCCATACGAATGCGGACCCTGATCTCCGTATGGATTTGAGATGCTCTAGGACCGATAGTCGTGCCGCATAATAAGCTCCAGTAACGTTGTCGGCATACTTGGCCCTTGGGCGTCCGTCTTCCCAGTCGGAAGACACATTTCCGGGACTGGACCACAATGAGTCTTTCATCCAAGCCTCGGACATCTGGAAGGCCCATGACCCTGGTGCGATGACTATCCAGAAGCGATTATCTAGATACTCGGAACGATGCAAGTGAATCTTGTCAAGTGACGGGAAATCAAGAGTCTGACTCCAGATTCGATCTCCTAACGCGCTGTCTGTTGCTGTGATAGACCATCTTGTAGGTACTAATCGTCTTTGTTCGTCTTTTCCCAGAAGACCAGAGGATAGTAGTCTGGAAAGATGTGCCTCGCCGACTCCGTTCATTGAGAGTTCATCTATTGCTTCGGTGGCCAAGAGGTCGGTCTCGTCGACAATAGAGTCAACTTTCCTGGGTATTCTGGCATGTCCAATTACTTCCAAATCTTCGATTGTTCCACTTGGGCCGAGTGGTGTGCTCATGGAGTCGAAAGTCAGAGGCGTGCTCAAATCGACTGGTCCTCTGAAACCGATCCCGATCTCGACCTCCTTTTCGGCCATTGCAATTTCTTGTGTTGAAGCTAGGACTCTTCCAGGTTTTTCTGCTTCCCAAACTTTTGATGAACGGCCTCCTGTGACTAGGCCTGCGTGTCTTGTTGCAACTTCCTCGATAGGTCGGCCGTAGAGTTGCGCCGGGTCAGAAATTGGGGTAGCGTCGTCTTGTGTCCAAATCGTAGATGGCCCCACCCTTACATCCGGATATCCGTATCTTCCTACGAATACCTGGGGGGGAGAAGGACCTTCAATCCGATCGGTGATACGTGGTTTCGTCGGCTGAAACCTGTTTCTTACCTCAAGAAGCAGTGGGCATGGGTCTAACCCGCAGAGCGATTTCTTCCCTCTGCAGTCTATACACTCGGGGAACACTGGCCTGTAATCGTCATCGGGCGCTCTTAGCGATAATGGCGGAAAAGCGTTCATATCCCCCAATGTCGGTTTGCATTGGGGTCGTCGTCTTCATTCCTTAGAGAGTCAACTACGACTCTCAAAAGATAGTAGAAGACGACAGAAATGAATGGGAGGCCCCAATCATCAACCACGGTTGACACTGATGGCTGGTAATTCGGCCACTCCTGCAAAAGATCGACAGTGGCGTTGATGAACGCATAAGAAACAAGTCCTAATCCGATCATGAGGATTGACTGCCCGCGGAATGTGCCTTCTTTCCATCTAAGCACCCCCAGTGAAAGTGAGAAACAGACTCCCGCTATAACAAGCCACTGGAGAGCATCGTCGATGGCTCTGGCCCATATCCATACCGTTGATTTATCTCCATAAAGGGAGTTATTCGTAAACACGTCAAATGCGGCGAGTATGCTGAATAACACAGAAACTACCGAGACCGCCCATAGTAGAGATGAGAATAATCCTCCAGATGCGCTGTTCCGCATATCGTCGAAGAGTCGTTCGAGTTGCTGCTCCCACCCTAGGCCTTTAGCAAGAATCCATGCTCCGATGATAAGGGGAAGTGAACCTATCACGATGTTCCCATATTTCGGTACAATGAGTCCCAGACCCAGTATTAGGAGAAAAGTTGCAATTGGTACTAGGAGTCTTGCTCTCCATCGGGGGTCTTCGATTGCCTTTGCAATGTAATAGTAGGTGCTCTCGATTCCCTTGGACTGTCTAACAATGATTTTCTCGATATGATCGATACGGACCCTTGAAGAAATAATCGGAAGTGATGCTTCATCTTCGGCGCCGTCTGTTACAAGAACCGCAGTATCTGGTTGAAAAAGCCGGATTACTTCATCCAGTTGACTTGCAATCGCTCGATCGCTTCTAGGCCCCACTCGCACGTCTCCTGTGAGGATTGCTACTTCGACTCCATCGTTCGATTCAGATTTTTCGACTAATCTATCATGATGATGCAATGCTCCCATGATAGCGTTTGTATCGCTCTCTTCGGGATCTGCGATTCCAAGTCTCAAAGCTGCTGTCAGAGTAGCCTTTCGGCCTATGACTGGCCCCCTCACGCCAGCTTTGACCCCGAGATCATTATCTCGGTCAACAGTGACGACTAACGTTCTCACCATGGTAGTACCAATACGGAATAGAGGGGGTGAAGATTTGAATTGTTTGCCGACATGGGAGAAAAATAGTCGGTCGGAGAAGATTGCTCACGTTTCGAACCTTGCTCTCGAACGCTGTTTGGCTCGAAGATATTTGAGTGGATGCGTCAACCACTCTTGATCGCACAGCCTATCGTCTCCCTGGGAGACCGGGCACCTTGCGGCTGCCTTGAGTGCTGCACAAGCATGAGGCGTGTATTCACGCTCGTAGACATGTCCGACTTGATAGGCGGTTGTTTGAGGGTCGTAGTCAGGTGCGCCTTCAAACATTGAGCAAGCCACATCAACGGGTATGCCGATGCTACTAGCCATCGCAGCAACGAATACCCTACCGACGTGATTTACGTTGACTCCCGAAGCCAGCTCCTCAATCGATGTTGAAAAGCAAGGAGGCCAATCATCACGAGTGGCGGCGGATACTGGCATCTCAGATCTGACTTGGGAGCCGAAAAGTTCGGTTATTCTTGTCACTTCTTCCCCCAGGCGATCTGCCATTGGCTCAGACATTTTTTCCATGCTTTCACGGCACCTCTGGATCAAATCCTCCCGAATTCTTTCTTTTATCAGTCGTGCAACACGCTCTCTGCTGCTCTCACCGGAAGCGGGGTCTAGAGTTACCCAACCGTTCTTCACCGGTCTATTGACAAGCCTCCAATAGGAGCCGGATATTCTAGGGCACAATTCTAAGAAATCAGCTATAGGAACCGAATAGATTACTTGACCGTCACGGAATGTCGACTCGATAGATGATAGATATGTCCCAGCTACTAATTCGAACCTCTCACTATCTCGCCCTATGTTTTTGTCTGCAAGGCTGGATTCGCCTTCCGCCCAGCGCGCCATGAGCCTCTCGTCAAAAGAAGCGCATACGACAAGAAAGGCATACTGATATGCAGCTATTGCAAAAAGCCTGGATGCCTCATTCGCCAGATCGACAGAAATCATGGGATCTGCGTCTGACTTGTGTACGATAGACTCCACGAGCCTGAGGCGTCCAAGTGATCTCGCCTCCTCGAGCCATCCTTGTTCGATGATAGCGTCGATGTCGATACCATTCTCATCAAACAGCTTTCGAATATGGGGTCGTGCCTGTGGTAGGAATGGGTATCGTGCCAATGCGCTCGGATCGACGAGGTCCGGTGGCGTGACGGGCATCGGCATGCGTCTGTGAGTGACCGGCAGGGTTCTTGAACGCTCACGATAGGCGTACGACATGGAGGGTCAGAAAGACCCAAGTCGAAGGTCCAATCTTTTACAGTTGCAAAATGAGATCAGATTGGCATTCGGTTGGAGTTTGGAAAGCGATGTGGGTGTCGCTAAATGGCTCATTGATGAAGTGATGAAGAAGGGATATCCGAACTGGTCTTTTGATAAATTCGATTCAAACTGGTTCAATGTTAAATCAGAATTGCTCAGTAGGAGCGAATGCGTCTGCATAGTAGGCGCGGCAGTTGAAGAATATGAAGTGGAGAAAGCGCTTGAAAAAGGCTGTTCTTTGATAATTGCAGATGGCTCAGCAGGCGTTTTTTCAGAATTAGAAGATCCGACCAATGGGTGGAATCAGACAATAGCGATTGTCACCGATGGTGATGGGGGCAGGGGCTTAGATGAGGCGATTGAGCGTAATGTTCCACTCTTCATACACGCGCATGGCGATAATCGAATGGCTTTGGAATCGCTCATCTCAAAACTGGGAGATCATCCAATTTCTCTAACCCATCAAACGCCTCATGAGATACTAGGCATGCGCAATCCCGGAGGTTTCACAGACGGCGATAGGGCGGCTTGTATTGCAATTTCGATGGGTGTAGAGTTGAGCCGTATCGACCTTTTGGGGACTAGGTCGGATATGGTGGGGAAATATTCAGGGGTTACCAATCCAGAAAGGAAGATGAAGAAGTTGGCCTGGATGAAGAGGATTCTGGAGGATCTCGGATTCGTGGGTATCAAATAAAATCGCTCAGCGTCATCACGGTAACTTTGTCGTTATCGAATAACGAATCAACGCTGGACTGCATCCATTCCACACGTTGTCTGGTGTAGAGATCTATACCATACATATCCATAACATCATTCGTGACTTGGATGTACTTTCTAACTGACTTGGGGAATACCGTAAGAGTCAGATTTCCTCCACAAACGTTAGCATGCCTCTCGTCGCTTGAATTGTCTAAACGACTGGTCTGATTGTTCCTAGCTACCTTAGCAATGCATGATCCTGAGAGTGGTATTCTGCGATAAGACGTGTTGCATTTGACGCAGCGAATTTTCTGCCTTGAAAAGGCAACTAGATTTCCGCGTATATCTCTAAGGAAATGCGACTCAATGACTTGCTTGGCGACCCTCTCCACGGAGACTGCGCGAAGTTGTGAAGCCAATGCGAGTTGTGCGTCCATTTTCTCCCTCATTGTATCAAGAATCTTGTATTGGGAGTTTGATGGGCCAGAAGAAAGGCCTGCTGAATCATGAGTCCAGCCATAACCGCGGACATCCCCCACCGTTCCCACTCTGTTGTCTACCATGTCGACAATATGTTTCACTTCGGAGGGATGCAGTTGGGACATTGTCGCTTCATAAAATTCAGGGGGGTACATCCACGAGCAGTCTACGTTGAGTGCTTCTTTGTCTATCTGACTGGGGAGTAATTGAGTAGTGAGTACAAGTGGGGCGTCCATTTGTCCCCCGCGATTTGATGGGAGGATGTCCCTCGAAAAATTAAGGAGTCCCTCCAGTAGTAACATGACGCAATCTTCATCTCCATCGCAATTGCGTCTCTTCGCCGCATGAAATAGCGGGTGTGCGTAACCGGCCGATGCATCTGACCAACCAATTATCCTACAAAGTACACCGCCAGATGTGTGAGGCGCCAACCCTATTGCGAGATGGCCAACGAGGTCTTGCTTACCTTCATATTTGTAGAAAGACTGCATATCATACATTTTTGTGAGTTCGTCATCAACAAACCTACAAGTTCTCGAAAGATGGTCTTCTGCATTTGTTGAAAGTATGATGTCCTGAGGGAATATTTCGAGTATCTGTTCATCGGAGGAAAGGGGTTCTCCATCCATATCTTTAGTGTATCCGAGGTCCAGCAGAGTTCTCCATGGAGTCCCTATCTCAGATGGCCGAAAATGAGTAATTGGAACATCGATCATATCGAATCTGGATGTTCCGTCTTTGTTCACTGAAACATCATGCAGTGCTCTTAAAATCCCTTTCTCGAGGGGTTCTGGGGTCTGTAGTCTAGATTCGAGTTCTCTTGTCGCCTTCATTGGTCTTGGAAGAGAATTGAGGCCGAGATTCTTTCTTGCTGATTCTAGAATCGTGGTGAATTGTACGTGTCTTTTTTCTCCCAGCCTACGGTTACTTTCTTTGCGCCTTCTTATCTCCGTCCTCCCGTTGCATTGGCCACTGCCATCACCATGATCATGACGACATGTGATTTCATGGGTATCCCTGCCGCATTCTATGCAGCGCCTTATGCTCACATCGACACTCAAAGCACCCTTTCCAATTTGGCCGAGCAGTCTTTGGGGGCCCCCATTGTTTCCAATGGGATAGAGTGCATGGGTATACTGCTTCATCTCCCTTCTCTGGGCCTTTTCCGGTCGGCCCATTCTAGCTCCTATTCGAGTTGGGGCTGAATCTTCCCACCGATGCTTAGAGATTTTTCTGACGAGCCAAAGTGACTGTTCTACTTCGTCATCGTCAATTAGAATTTTCGAAGTTAACAATTCATCTGGATTCGGGGGGCCGGGATCTTCGATCTCAGCAGCTGCTGCTTCGCCTATTTTCTCAGTCTCTTCCACACCGAGATTCTGTTGTCTGGCCTCAGTCTCAGCACTTATTCTACGCTCTGTCTTAACTATCTCTATCTGCTCAATTCGTTTTCTTTCGGCCTCAAGTACGTCTCTCGCCTCTCTAATTGCCGAAAGCCTTCGATTGGCAATCTCTAACACAGTGTCATGTCCATCTATCTGATTTTCATCGGCGAGGGTGTCGAATAAAGGTTGCCAGCCCTTCTCTATGATGATGTTCTTTCCACTCATTCTGTGCTCTATTCCCAATCTCATGAGAGAGAATCTGATTGGACCATAACGATCGATTATGGGGGCACTGCGTTCATCGATGGACTGGGTTTCAAGGTCATCCAAGAATGGGATTATGAGTTTTTCAGAATCCATTTCGGAAGCGGATATAGCTGCGAGCAATGTTGGGATTGCAGCTAGAGGGAGATCCGACCACCAGAGATTCCAAGGAGGGGGTATGGCAGTCCCAAATTCTTCAGAAATCATGGTGGATTGCTTCCAACTCAACTCTGCTGATCTGAGTAGCCTGTCCCAATCCCTTCTCCGTCGTTCTCTCTCATGATGCGTTTCTCCCCCTCTTTTTATTGCCCCATTGAACGGAAGTCCGCCCGGTATCTCGGTTTCATCTATGTCCAAAATCTCAACTAGCCGGTCAAGTTTGTTTGGCATGTCTATTTTCATTGCAAGTTCACTCGCCCACCAATCTCTGTTGTAGGCAGAAGGGACCAGCGGCTTGTTGTTCTCAAGAAATTCTCCAAATCCAATCAATATCTCTCCAGCGTCCCAGATTAATTCTACCTCGTTCTTGACTCGATGCCATTCCTCTTCGCTCTGAATTCTCTTGAAATTACCATCGCTCAAGATGACCATGGGGCCTTCTACTGACGATGTGGGAGTCACTGCGCATGCCTTCCCCGGCCTTTCGATTTTCATCTGGGTGCCGACCGAAAGAAAGCCGCCAAGAGCATGCATACTTACTGGATTCAGACCTGCGGCGGCGAGACCTGTTGTACGACTTCTACCGTACCTAAGTCGGAAGCCTCCTGGCTCACAAGGCTCGCCAAATACTGGCCTACCAGCGATTATATCCTCCATGTATCTAGAATTGGGTTTTATCGCCCTGTGTTTCAGATTGGCTTCTTCGGCTGTATCCTTCTTGCCCTTAGATGCCAGGATATCTATGAAATCCCATCCTTCCACACCCAGTCTGTCTGTGTGCTTCTTGATTTTAGGAGCCTTTAGACAGAGACCTTCAGCAATGACAAGAAGCACGCCTTGACGGATTCTGGATCCCTGTATATTCGGCACCTCTCTATACCCGGCTACCTCAATCCTCTCAGTGCCCTCTCCATTCACCATGACCGGGCACGCCCTGACAATCATGTCCACTTCTTCTGGAGGAGGTTTGTACTGAAGCCCTCCTCGATAAAGGCCAAACTCTTCCTTGACTCGCTCTACTTCTCCATCACTTGGGTGATATCTATCCAGGCCTAATTCTCTTCTTATCACGTCACCGATGAGGACGCCCAAAGCTTGCGCCGTACCTCCTGCGGCTCTTATAGGGCCACAGAAGTCAATCGACAAAAAGGGAGTCCCATCTTCGTGGTTATTGAGAATCTTGACTTCTCCTATCCCTTCCAAAGGAGCGACAAGTACTGCTTCTGTGAGGACGGCTAGACCGACTCTGAGACCCGTATCGATTGATTTCTGCAGATCTCCTGTCAATTCGTGCATCATTTTAGCAGACTCCCTGGCTATGGCGATGGAGGCAGACTCTCGATCTAGAGATTCCAATAAGTCCCTGAGTCTTTCTTCGATATCAAGAGGAGGTTTGTCTGGCTCTGGCCTTAGATATGCATCCAGTAGCCTAACTGTACGACTAGCAAGATCTTTGGCACGAGGTATCTCGACCTCTGTCTTGAAATCTAATCCTTTCAACCTCGCCTGTGATGCAAGTTCGTAAATTGCGTCAGTCTGTGCCTCCATCATATCCAGATATCCCTGGTATTCTGACTCCAAATGAGTCGTATCCAAGGTTGTATGTGATGGCTTATCCATGGGAATCAACAGACGAGTACAACAAGCCCCGGGATGGCGCCACAAGAACATTGGCGACGAAATGAGTTCTCGACGGCTAAGGTTCATTGGTCGAGAGCGCCGGTTACTGAAGGATGGCGAATAGCGCAGAGGGAGTTCAAGGCCGACTTGCAGCGAGAGTTCGAGACCTTGCTTACCTTTACTCTCCGGACGAGCCATTCACTTTAGCGAGTGGCCGTGTAAGCCCTCACTTTTTTGATATGAAGCCTGTTATGATGGATCCTGAATGTGCTCATTTGATTGGTATTTTGATACATGAGATATTAGGTGAAATAGGTGATGTGGACGCAGTCGGCGGCCTTGAATTGGGCGCGGTTCCCCTGACGGGGGTCGTCATCGCTAAATCATCAAAGGGGAGCGGACTTAGAGGCTTCATTGTTCGCAAAGAAGCGAAGGGCCGGGGAGGCAGGAAGACTGGTAATCCGGCAGGAATCGAAGGTTCGACCATAAGAGAAGGGGATCGGGTGGTTATACTCGAAGATGTGACGACTACTGGCGGCTCGGCCATAAAATGCGCAGAGAGGCTCCGTGAGCTTGGCTGCGATGTGGCAGCTTGTATTACGATCTTGGATCGAGAAGAAGGGGGTCAAGACGCTTTTCGATCCGCAGGGATTAGCCTGCGCCCACTGATTCTACGCTCCGATGTTACGGGTGAGTGAATGTCAGAACATGTAATTGACTCTAGCCAACCATACCATCCAGAAAAGCTTGAGAAGAAAGAGTATGTTGGCGCATCTGCATATTTTGACTTGGATTTGAGATCTGGAATTATTCTGAAGGTCGAAGAATTTCCAGAGATGCGTAAACCCTCATACAAAATTGAGGTTGACTTTGGACCAGTGATTGGCAAACTTTGGAGTTCGGCTCAAATTACAAATTATTCCCGTGAAGAGTTGCTAGGACGAGTTGTGGTCGGAGTATTAAATCTAGGGGGCAAGACATTGCCAACTGGATTTGTAAGTCAATTCCTAGTCTTGGGAGCATTGGATCCCGATGGCGCAGTTAGGCTGTTAGAACTTCCAAAAGAGGTAATGATTGGGTCGATGGTTGCATAAAATCACATCGTTAGAATATTGGACTGCTTACTATTGGCAGTAGCATGCCGACCATGGTTAGGATGACAACGAGTGCTGGAGATATCGATATTGCATTGTATACTGAGGACTGCCCGGAGACAACCGGCAATTTCCTCAGATTAGTTGACGATGAGTTCTACAACGGACTACACTTTCATCGTGTGATCAAGAGTTTCATGATTCAAGGGGGATGCCCGAGATCAAAAGATCCGTACGATGGGAGGGCCGGTACAGGCGGCCCCGGCTGGAAAATACCTTGCGAGACTTCCGCGCTGGCGAAGAAGCACGACAGGCCGGGGCTATTTTCTATGGCAAACGCGGGCCCCAATACTGGTGGCTCACAATTCTTTCTAACCACTGTTCCAACTCCATGGCTAGATGGCAATCATGCGATTTTTGGAGAGGTTGTATCTGGTATGGAGAATGTGTATAACATCGAGAACTGCGATACAAAACCCGGAGATAGACCTCGTGATCCTCAGAAAATCATCTCTGTTCAACGGTTAGGTGAATAATCGCTGAAAGGTAATTCAATAATTAGTTTTATTAAATATTAATTAATAATAAAAATCATGGCCAAGCATAGGGCGGGAAATCGACGAATCATTAGCATTAGCATACCGGAAGATCTAGCGATCAAACTTGATCGTAGAGTTGGAAAGGGACGTTCGAAGGGTCGATCTGCGACCGTATCTCGTTTGATAGAACAGAGTTTGGAAGGTAATATCTCCCCGCCCACCTCAGTTCCAGCTGCTCCTCTGAATGGAAGTTTGCCTGGAAACACTCGAAAAGAAATTGACTCTCTTGGTGTAGTCGATGTTCCCGAAAATGCATACTATGGGGCCCAAACGGCTAGATCGCTTGTCAACTTCGATATTGGTTCGGACATCATGCCGCGGTCGATGATACGAGCTTTTGGTCTCCTGAAACAGGCTGCTGCAAGGGCTAATGTCGAATTGGGGGATCTAGATGAAGAAATAGGAAGTCTGATTTCTAGAAGTTGTGAAGAGGTCATTTCAGGTTCACTAGACGCACATTTTCCACTTCGTATATGGCAAACAGGTTCGGGAACTCAGACAAATATGAATGCCAACGAGGTTGTCTCTAATCGATCGATAGAAATGTCAGGAGGAGTCATAGGTTCGAAAGTCCCGGTTCATCCCAATGACCACGTAAATCGTGCTCAATCGAGCAATGATACGTTTCCAACTGCGATGCACATAGCAGCAGCGGAAGAAATCCATCATCGATTGATACCGGCGGTCAGACATCTCTTGGAACAATTGGACGACCGGCGGAGAGCGTTCGATCACATTGTTAAGATCGGCAGAACGCACCTCATGGATGCCGTTCCTCTTACTCTCGGTCAAGAGTTCTCAGGATATGTCTCAATGCTCAATGCAGATGTTAGTCGCTTAATCCGGGCGAAGGAGTCTTTGCTCGCTTTAGCGATCGGAGGGACTGCCGTTGGAACAGGGCTGAACACAAGAAGGAAATTCTCGGGATTGGTATGTGATCAAATTTCTGAAGAGACGGGATTATCATTCTACCCTGCTGAAAATAAATTTGCTGCGCTGGCAGGCCATGATGCTCTTCTGGAAGCTTCAGGGGCGATGGCAGGCCTTGCTTCCACGGTCATGAAGGTCGCGAATGATATCCGATGGATGGGATCTGGGCCCAGATCCGGATTCGGTGAATTGTCATTACCAGAGAATGAGCCCGGCTCCAGCATAATGCCTGGAAAGGTGAATCCTACCCAGGCAGAAGCCATTACGATGGTTGCATGCCAAGTTATTGGTAACCACACAGCGGTGACTGTGGGAGCGAGCCAGGGTAATTTTGAGTTGAACGTGTACAAGCCGATGATAATACACAATGTGTTGCACTCCTGCAGGCTTCTGACAGACTCTTGCATTTCCTTTGCAGATAAATGCGTGATCGGCCTAGAGGCCAATGAAGATAGGATCGGCGATTTAGTTGAAAGGTCCCTGATGCTAGTGACAGCATTGAATCCTCACATCGGATACGATAATGCAGCCAAAATAGCAAAGTATGCTCATGAAAAGGGGATTACTCTGAAGGAATCTGCCATAAAGTTGGACATGGTCACGGCAGAGGAATTTGATAATTGGGTCAGACCAGAAGATATGATAGGGCCGAAATGACGGTGCTAAGCATATCACTCAGAAAGACGGTCATAAGACACTCCTTCATCCGAAATGATTGATAGTCTGTTTGAGGGGACCACAAAGCGTCCGATTGGACAAGGTGGGAGCAACAGGGGGCTTGCCTATGGGGGAGCGAACCCCCTGCTGACTCCGCGGTTGGGGTTCACCCGGGCCCTAAGGCCCGGGTGTTCCCGGGTAGATGATTTGGGCGCTCGTTGTCCGCCTTCACCATTCGCCGATTAGGACGAAGTCCCCTTCGTCTTCACCGTATCCGCTTTTAGTCCTCAGATAATGTCCCTGATTTCCTCAGCGTCCGATGCCAGTCCTCCACGGATCTCTCCGCTCTCGTCCCTGGTGCGTTTCTTTCCCGTGTTTTACTCCGGTTCTTTCCCGCACTACGCTTCTAGGATTGTCTCCTCCCCCTTCTGCATTGCACCTCTTCGGGATAGTTTTCTGATTCGGTTTGTGTTTTCCCCCCGAAGGGTTCGGTTGCGTTTTCCTCAGTTTCCTCCTCAAATTTGCTCTTCTTTCTTGCGTCAGAATTGCTCTTTTGTGGTTCTCCCGCATCCTTGTCACCCACAAGCAACAAGGTGTGTCCCCGACTTTTTACGGCCGGTTTCACCGCTCCGATCTCTTGGATCGGTTTTTGTGGCCCGCGGGAGGTGCCGAAGCCCTCCCACACCACTCCCCCGGAGCGGCAAAGTCAACAGGGTAAGGGGTAGTCCATAAACCTTTCCTTGATATTGGAGCAGTCCACTGGAAATGGGGGTCGATAACCCCTTATTTCTCTTCCAAGGAATTGTTCTTATCTCCAAATCTTAACATTCTAAGGCGTGCTCTAATCAAAGAGTCGTCGTCTTCTGAAAATTCTGATTTAGTGATTCTCCTCTTCAGAACATTCGTTTCCAAAAGGAGGATTTCTCCGTTTAGACAGCCCAACACTGTTCTATCCAAATGGCTGTGCACTACCGTTATCTCGTTGGTATGAGTCCAGTTCATTCGCATTTTCCCAATAGAGATCACGCCGGATAATTCGGGTTTCTTCATAGCTAACAAAGTCATCTCACCAGTGCTAGTGAGATATTGTGGAATGCCTTTCAATTGCTCGAGTAGGGGTTCTGTGTTCTCAGCACCCTCATTTTGATTATATGTGATCCATCTTCCATCATGCATGAATCCTGCCAAAAACACGCGTTTCACTGTATCTATAATCTTGCCATTCTGATCAATCTGGATTGCTTGGAAATCTGAAGTTGTGAAGGACATGTGGTTGTCGGCAGATGTAGACGAACGTGATATTGGGGCTCTAGGAGTGCCTTCGAGATGGTGCAAGACATCATTCCCGGTTTGTATGGTATATATTCCTGGTTGGGGTCTCCCCAACCCCAAGATGCAGCCTTGACCAAAGGCGTCTAATGTCCATGCTTTCGATTTCAAGGGGATCGATTGTTCGACTATCCCCTTGCGTGGTTCGATTCGCATAATTCGGCATGCCACGTAATCTTCGATTTCAATCTCGTAAACAGAAGAAGTAACCCATAGCGATTGGCCGTCAAATACAACGAGATCGCATGCACCGTCTACCGGGATTGACCAAATTAACGTGCCATCATCGGAATTAACCGCTGTTATGGATGCCCCGTGCGCAATCGCTACGATCGCATCGGCGAATGCGATAGACGAGACAGATGGTTCGAGATTGATTGACCAGAGAGGGGCTCCATCTGAAACAGACCAAGCGGATGCTATTCCTTCAGTATCTCCGGCGATGAAGGACTCGGCGTTCTGTTCGATGGTTGTGACGGAAGATTTGAGAGACCTGACCAATGAAGACAAATCTGAAAGACGAGCGTTGCTATTCATTTTTACACTTCACTCTCAGATTTCGATATCATACAAGCGCCGGACCTTGTCTGACAGATACTCGACAAATGGTTGTGGGGAAGGATATGTGCCCGTTGCCTCTTTGATGAGTTCAGTAGGCTCAAGGATGCTTCCTCTGGTGTGGATTTTCGATCTCATCCAACTAAGAAGAGGTTTGAAGTCTCCGTTTAACACTCTCTCGTCGTGATCAGGGATGTCATCTCTTGCTGCTTCTAGTAATTGGGCAGCATAGAGGTTCCCGAGGGTATATGTCGGGAAGTAACCGATTGCCCCCATACACCAATGTATGTCTTGTAAAACCCCAATAGTACGATTTGGTGGTTTGATACCCAGATATTCTTCATACATTGCATCCCATGCATCTGGAATTTCATCAACTTCTATATCCCCTTCGACCATTAGTTTCTCTAATTCATATCTGATCATAATGTGAAGATTGTAAGTTGCTTCATCTGATTCAGTGCGTATGTAGCTTGGTTGGATGGTGTTGACGCTTCTCCAAAGTATCTCTGGCGTAACGTCATCCATCTGCCCTGGAAAGCATTCCCTCCACATCGGAAGCACCCATTCACAGAATTGTATCGACCTGCCCACTTGATTTTCCCATAAACGAGATTGACTCTCATGGACGCCGAGGCCGCATGCTTTCCCTGCGGGTTGGAAGTCAAGATTCCTTGGACGGCCTTGTTCATAAGTGCCATGGCCTGTTTCATGCATTGAGCCAAACAAAGACCCAAACGGCTCTGATTCATCGTAGCGGGTTGTCCATCGAACGTCGCTTGGATTGGGCCCTCCGCAGAAAGGATGTACTGACGCATCCCTCCTTCCGGCAGTGAAATCAAAGCCTATTGCTTCCGATACTCTTTGACTGAGTTGGGTTTGTGACGATTGTGACCATTTTGATCGTTCGACCCATGTCATATCTGGTTGTTTTCCAGATTCTGTGACTTTCTTGACGAGCGGCGCCACGCTGTCTCTTAGGCCATTGAAAAGCGGATTCAATCGGCTAACAGTGAGTCCGGTCTCGTATTGATCTAGAAGAGCATTGTATGGGGACTCGCTGTAACCAAAGTATTCCGCTTTTCTACGTGTCATGTCGAGGATCTTCTCCATATCATCTCTAAATATAGAATAATCATCTTCTTCCCTTGCTTTGACCCATGTGTGATGAGCATTGGATCTTAATCGGGCGAATTCTTCAACAAAATCTGCAGGAAGGCACGTGGCACGCTCATAGGAAACGGTCGCTAGCCTGAGGTTTGCAGCCTGTATCTGATCTAAAGAGGTTGAATCTAATTCAGATATCAACTCTCCAACTCGAGGATCGGTAATCTTCTCATGGACTGTTTTGGATATCCATGCCAGATGCTCTGCTCTGCTTTCCGCAGCGGCTTTGGGCATAATCACCTCTTGATCCCAGCTCAAAATACTCCCAATCTGAGATGCCAAATCGATATCTCTGAGTCGATTGAGTAGTTGCTCATACGAGTCCATGGTGGGTGGAGGGGGACACGGCACATAATCGGGTGGCATGATGTGTCATTTCAACATCATACGGAGTTCTTCGACAGATCGAAGCTCATCGAAATAAATCACTTCGAGGGCATCGTAAAGTTCAGAGTCTTCGATTTCTTGAATCATGGGAAGTATTCTCCCATAAGTTTCACTTGCATTTTTCTCAGTCTTGTAGGCTTCTTTCAACATTTCAAGATAGTCAGACGTATGAGGGATTGCTGTTGGATCCCTCTCAGTAATGGCTTCCCCATCTAGTTTCACAATAGCGGCTCTGACTGTTGCTGCATGGGTTATCGATTCCGTAACTTCATTGTTGAAGTACGTCGCTAAGTGGGATCTGTGTATTCCAGAGACATACGCTGAATAGTGCGCATACAATGTTATGGCTCTGAGTTCCCAAGCAAGAGCTTCGTTCAGGGCAACGACGATTTCAGTCCGGGTCAGCATCCATCCCTCATCAGTGTCATCAATGAAGGGGTTCATGAATCCATTGAATCTAATTGGGTTCAGTCGAAAGTTGAGCGAACCATTGATGGCAGGGCTGATTCATGCAGATTCATGGGGGAAGGTGCCCGTGTTAACGTGGCTGTGGCGGATAGGATTCTCCTGCATCTATTGAATCATGTATCTCAGGTGGATCTCCATACCGTCACTTCTGAAATTACTAGGCGTGGGATATCGATAGCATGTGCAGTCCATCCACCCAATGTTTCTCGGAGTATGCGAGATTTGGTGGCAACTGGCATTGTTGCGCAAGGCATGCGCTTGGTGAGGGGTGAAAATCGACGTCAGAAGGTGTGGTATCTCACGTCGCTAGGAATGGAAATGGCCGCAGCGGTGAAGGAGAGGCTTTCGGAGACCCCCGTTCTCGTTCGAAGTCGAAATGGAGATCTTTTGGAGATATCCGCATCAGAGGCATCTGATCGATTGAGAGCGGACCTTGATCTTCTATCTGTTTTGATGCACGCCCAGCATGAGGGAGCTCTCAGTTACGGAGATATTCGTTTTGGGCCAATACGAAACAAAAAAATTGAGCCGGGTTCGATTAGGATGATGGCTGGGGCCCATTCCACATATCACACTGAACCTCCAAAGACCAGAGACATACATGGTAGGAATGAGGAAAGAAAATCTCTGGATGTGTGGTTTTCAGGTACTGAGGGCATTTGTACGATAACTGGAGTCGCTGGTTGTGGAAAGACTACTCTGGTATCTGACTGGTTCAGGACACGTGATTCTGGGATTGAGGATATGCTCGTCATGTACTATCCATGTCAGCCATGGGATACCGCAATTGGCCTGACTACGAGCATATTTCATAGACTTGGATTAGGGCATAAAAATGAAATTGATGATTCATATGATTTGGTTTCCGTTCTGCCTCCGCCCGGGAATCCTCTTGATCACGATCTTCTGAGGAGGAGGTTGACTGCTACACTGATTGATGAAGACGGGGCCATAGGGAGTAAGTCGAAGCTGTTCCTAATTCTTGATGATGTGCATAATCTCGACAAAGAGGGGGTTCGTCTCCTGGGTGTGTTGATGCAGGTTATAGAGGCCTCTCATTCGAGAATGATCGTCATATCCAGATCGTCTCCGGATTTCTATGACAGGCGGGATGTCATGACAAGGGGGAGGGTTGCGGAAATCGCCCTGGGAGGCCTGAGTCGAAACGAGCTTGAGATGTGGGTGAAAAGCATAGGTCTCTCTGATAAGATATCGGCAGAGGCCCTGCATGAGCGTACGGGAGGTCATCCTTTGGCGATTGAGCTCTTGGAAATGTACGGCGAGATGAATCATCGCGATTGGATTCGATTTCTAGATTCAGAGATAGTGGACGTGCTTCCGGATGAAGATCGGTCTATTCTTCTGGCTCTTTCCAGGGCGAAAAGACCCATGCCTTGGAAAGAATTGTCTGAATCAGTGGGGTATGTGGGTCGGCCTCCAAAATCTTTGATTTCTAGAGGCCTGATGATTGAGCTTGAAGATGGTATGTGGCTCCATGAAGCATTGAGGAGTCGCTTACAGATGCATACGGAGAAACAAAACTGACAAAGAGTCGGTTGTTTCGATGTTTATGCCATGTGTCGATTCAACCAATCGTCAAAGTAAGGCTTCGGTGCAGCCCCCGTGTGTTGATCAACGGGTTGCCCGTTGTGAAAAAGGACGAGGAATGGAATTCCCCTTACTCCATACTGGCCTGGGGTCAGGGGGTTGGTGTCCGTGTTGACTTTCGCAATCGTGATGTCTCTCTCCTCTGCAATAGAATGCAGAACGGGTGAAATCATTTTACATGGCCCGCACCAGGGCGCCCAGAAGTCTACTAAAACCCATTCTGATTCTGAAATCACGGATTGAAAATTCGAGTCTGACGCGTCCAAGACTTGGCCCATTATGTGTCTTAATGAGTGTCTTATGTATGAATCCTTGCTGTAACCCATATGGGTATTTCGTACTCTGAGCCCCCCCAAGTGTTGAGAACCTCTTTGTTCAGAGGGGCATGTGGACATGCAGATCGCGCCGAGTATCTTGACTGCTGATTTCACGCGTCTCGGCGATGTCCTTGAAGAGTCCGTCGATGCTGGAATAGATTGGATTCATCTTGATGTGATGGATGGAAATTGGGTGATAAATGAGACCATCACGTTCGGGCCTGCACTCGTACGGTCTGTGAGGGACAGGGTGGGGCCGGACATCTTCGTCGATTGCCACCTCATGATCACGAATGCTGAGAGGACGTGGAAGCAGTACGCCGATGCAGGGGTAGACCTGATTATTGCACATATAGAGGCAATCAACGACCCAGTAGGGCTTATCTCAGAAATAAGAGAATCAGGCACGATGGTTGGGCTTGTTCTGAATCCAGATACAGAACCTGATGCGATATTGCCCTATCTTTCCGAGTTGGATCTTGTGTTGGTGATGTCAGTCGTCCCAGGCAAAGGAGGGCAGTCGTTCATGCCGGAAGTGGAAGGAAAAGTACGCGATTTTAGAGCGGCGATAGATAAGCAAATCTCTGGCGGGGGCAGAAAGACGAAGTTGATGATTGACGGGGGCATCAAGGCACACAACGCATCAATGGTAGCCTCGTGGGGGGTGGATGTTGCAGTCATCGGTAGTGGTTTGATAAATGACAAGGCTTCGATTGCAGAGAATATTTCTGAAATACGTTCGAAATAATTGATTTTCGTCACAATAGTTCAAATCTGACTGGCTCGAATGCAATACGTGCCCAGCGATGAGTGGATAGGGGAAGAAATTCGAAAAATCGTCCCTGACTCTGAAGTTCAAGTCAGCGACCTACATGGGACGGGGGATCATTTCCATGTCAGAGTTATCTCTGACACTTTCGATGGCATGCTCCCTCTTGAGAGACAACAACCGATCCTATCGCATTTCATGCCTTACATCCAAAATGGCAGCGTGCATGCACTAGACTTGAAGTGCATGACTAAGAAGCAAGCAGAGGCCTCGGGCAACACGGTTTTCGATCCTCACGGCGAGGGAGAGAAGCAATTTTTAGGAGTACATATACGCCGACCAAAGGAGGGTCGTTCATGACCGGTTTTAATTGGACATCAGAAGAATTGCAAGGAATAGTGGATAGCAACAAGATCGTACTCTTCATGAAGGGGACTCCTGAAGCACCTCAGTGCGGGTTTAGCAACAGGGCTGCTTCAGTCGTATCGCAACTCAATGTGCCTTTTGCTACTGTGAATGTACTTTCAGATCCACGAGCAAGAAATGCTCTAAGAGACTGGTCTGGTTTCCCGACGATGCCTCAGCTTTTCATCGGTGGTAAGTTGATTGGTGGATCGGACATAGCTCTCGAGCTCTTTGAGAGCGGAGAACTTCAAGCACTGGCTTCCAATGCGATGGCTGATGAGTGATTTCAGTACACGTGCCAAACTAACAACTGAGTTCATTGGAACGCTATTCCTGACCCTCGCTATTTGCACTGCGGCTGTACTGGGGACTGCCGGGGCGCTTGCTCCATTTGCAATAGCCTCCACTCTTATGGTGATGATATATGCAGGCGGACATATATCAGGGGCGCACTACAATCCTGCTGTGACGCTCTCAATTTACCTCAGAGGAGCGTGCAAGAAGTCTGATTTGGCCCCATATATCGCGACTCAACTGGTTGCTGGCACAACAGGCGCTATTATTGCAGTGAACATGCTTGTCCCAGAGGGTAACGTCGAACAAATCGTACTAGAAACAGGACCCGCATTCACAGCGGAATTACTGTTTACATTCGCACTTGCATACGTTATATTGAACGTAGCAACATCCGAGTCGACAGAGGGTAATGGATTCTATGGCGCTGCAATCGCTTTGGTTGTACTCGCAGGGGCTCTTTCGGTTGGGTCTATCTCAGGAGCCTCGTTCAACCCAGCAGTGACGGTGGCTCTGATCGCTTCAGGCACACTTGGTGTCGAAGACTCATGGATTCACTTCATCCCGCAGGTAGTGGGAGGATGTCTGGCAGCATTGGTATTCAAGGCTCAGCGTGTTTGAATTGAGCTATCGATGAAGATGTTATGCAGAAGGATTAGAAATACTCGTCTGGAATAAATAATGGTGTCTGGCGGTTATTCAGTCAGGAGTTTGATGGGGATCGCACTGGCCGGTGCGACTGCAATTTCGTTCGCACCGATGCTATATTCCATTTCAGGGGAAGGCCCGCTGACTGGCGCATTCTTCAGAATGCTCTATGCTGTTCCTGTCCTGTGGTTCATGTCGCTTTTGTGGGGAGGGGTCGACGAAAGAGAAGGGCGAAGGAAATGGATGGCGTTTGGTGCAGGGCTCGTATTGGCGTTGGATTTCCTTTCATACCATAGTGCAATTGACTGGGTTGGTACTGGAATTGCGACCCTCATAGGGAATTCGCAGGTGATAATCGTCACATTGTTGAGTTGGTGGTTGTTAGGGGAGAGGCCCAATAAAGCCATCATGATTGCTCTTCCAATAGTGGTACTAGGGCTCCTATTCATTTCAGGCATATGGGATGACTCACCGTATGGAGAAAAACCGAAAATGGGAGTCATGGCGGGTGTTTTCACCGCGTTTTTCTATTCGGCCTTCCTAATCATTTACAGGTATGCAAACAAATCCCTAGCCCCTGCCACTAAGCTTCAGTTTGAATCAACTGCAGGGGGTGCATTTGGTATTCTGGTCTTGGGCTTACTGCCTCTTAATTCTCTAAACATAGAGCCGATTGCATTTCAACCAACCTTTCCAGCGCATGCTTGGCTGCTTCTTCTAGCGGTGATGTGCCAATGTATTGGTTGGGTTGCTATCACCTACTCTCTCCCTCGTCTTCCAGCGGCACATACCTCATTCGCGGTTCTGCTTCAGCCGGTTCTGACAATCGTCTGGGGGATATTACTACTGGGGGAGGATCCCTCGACACAACAAACAATCGGGATGTTTCTTATCCTGATAGCAGTGATTGGTGTGACTCTGAAAGGTGCTGTTGAGGCTACCGCCACCGATTATTGAAGTGTACAGGGCAGAGACACAAGCGAGGGGATGGGATGCACTCAGCGAGAACCTCAGTTCCCTGTACGATTTGACGAAGAAGTTCAAGCCTTGATAACCCTTGTGAATGGCCAGAACAGTGGATTGGGCAAATTCTCATTCGACTGTGAGTACTTCTGGGCCGCCTTCGGTCATCCATACTGTATGCTCGAACTGCCCTACTGGGCCCCTGTCTACACACCTAAGTGCCGAGTAAGATTCCAAGAATCTGATGCTTGTGAGTTTCTTAATCAGCGAATTCCACTTTCTTCTGATGGATTCTTGTTCTTCTTCAGGAAATGGCTTCTCGAGGAGGGAATAGGCCCACCTCTCCGCAAAGGGAAGAGTGGAATACCTCTCTTCGATGTATCTAGCCATCGTAGCACCAAGCGGCTTCAGCTTCTTCTTTGCCACTGCACGACGGACGGTTATGTTGCCCGTGACTCGATGGATGTTGGAAGATGTGGCAGGGGGTATATCTTCGATTTTACCGCTTTTTCCAGTGGTGTTGAACGGTTCAATGGCATAAAATGCATCAACCTCTGGACCTCCTTTGAACGACGGGTTTGATTCCCCGCAATCGAAAGAGGGGACGGAGACCCCCGCATGCAAATTCCAGCGCTCTAGCTGATGGCCACAGAGATTTGTGATCGGTTGGAAGCCTGCATCTTTGTGGACCTGTTCTGATGCTGCGCCTACCTGTGCCCATGTGCCTCCGGGCACCATCGCTTCGATGGAAGCATCTCTCGCTTCGCGCGCTGCGCGGATTTGGTCTGTGTGCTTACCGCCGCCGCCGACTTCGACAGTTAGTGCGTTGTCCGCGAGTGCACCTTTGATGTGGACTCCCACATCCAGCTTTACCAAATCACCTTTCTCAAAGGTCATTTCACCCTCGAAGCCATCGGGTTTCGATAGCATGGAATTCGTAGTGTAGTGGGCGGCGATATCATTCACCGAAATAGTGACGGGGAATGCTGGCGTACCGCCGTGGCGTCGTATGAATCTCTCTGCTGAATCGATTAAATCGTCCCATGATTTACCGGCCACGATTTCTCCTTTGATTCCCTCTACGGTTCTTCGTGCCACGTGTCCAGCGTCTTTCCAGAATTTTAAATCGGATTCTTCCATGCACTAATTACCTCTCTAATTGGGATTTTTCCTTCTCTCAGAATCTTGGGCGCGCGAGACGCATTCAGCCCAATCTGTAGGGGCCATGATATCAAAGTACTGGGGGGACCGCCTGGACAGATGGCATCAATCCAATCGATTCCAGCATTGCGACCGCCTAATTCTAGAGCAGCTTCGGAGCATGACGTAAGCGGGTCTGTTCCAGACATATTTGCACTGGTGGCTGATAACGGCCCTGTTTGTCTAACCAATTCTCGAGCTATCGGGTGGTCAAGTATTCTGACTGCGACCCCTTGAGTGCCAAGTCTCGGGTCTAATTCTATTTTTGCAGGCAGAAGTACAGTGACAGCGCCTCTTTCGAAGGATGTTAGGAATGATTCAAGATTGGGTGGGATAGTGACGTAATCAGATGCCTGTTCTAAACTAATGACTCCGATTGAAACCGGTTTATCGTGGCTCCTTTTCTTGATTTCGAATAATGAGTTGAGGTTTTTAGTCGAGGGCAGGCAGCCCAGAGCGGGTTGAGTCGTGGTAGGGTAAACACACAAACCTCCGGAAAGAATCCAGTCAACCTGTGCTTGCAACATATTCACCTTAAATGACGTCTAAGTGCCGGGGGAAGCGAATTTGAGATTACAACTATTGATCTTATGTTTCGATCTAAATTCGACTGGTGGGTGTGCCTCTGCCGGATCCTCTGTATCTCATAGGCCGCGTGATATATGTTGAACAACGGTATCAAGAACAATAGTTTGCCCCTGCTTCTTTGGTCCCACATGGCACTCGTCATTTCAGATCCATCTTCTGCCACTATAGCCAGGGAGAACATCCTTTGACCTAGTGATCTAGAAAATACTACGCCAGTCAGACGGAAATATAGCCATGTAGAGCCTGTTAGGATTATCACCATCGCAATCCAGTAGTGAAAACCCAAACTGAGCAGCAAATCTGGATTCCAAACATTCACAATTCTTCCTCTTGTGATTACGATAAGTACCGCAGACAATAGGGTCATGTCGATAATTAGAGCAGCGGATCGTCTCGATGCACTTGCTAATATGACTCCCTCGGGCATGGGCCAAGCTGAATTTTCTTGATTGGCTACGACCTCGCGGGCGAGGTTGAATCCCCCGCTGTGTATGGAAATGGGGCTCGAGTGGTCTTGCGTCACGTGCCATGTGACAAGGTTCAGATGTCTGAAGGTTTGGATTGTATCAGACCTTAACAAAACGTAACGAGAATGAACAGAGATTAAACCCGTAGCAATGCAGGTTCGTTCCGCTGAGCATGTTTTTCGGGTGGGGTAAGCGTTCGAAGGACCTAGTCGAGTGCCCACTTTGTCAACAGTCGAACAATGCTGAAGAAATAACGTGTAAGCGGTGTGGATACCAGTTGGGACGTTCTGGAAATCAACAGATCGATCAGGGTGTGCAAGGACAAGCAAGCGATCTTTTCACAGCACTAATGGAGGATGCTGAAGAAGAAGTGAGCGAGGGCCCCACTGTTGATTGGACCCAGTCCACATTCACAATGGATGACGTGACCATTGAAGTTTCACAATATGATGATGATCATGAAGTCGAGTTGTCCACAGCCCCCAGTTTCGCCACACAATTCGGAGATATGCCGGATGAGGCGAAGACCATTCTGCCATCGAATGTGGAATCTCATGTGAAAAAAGAGGATTCACAGGATGGTGCCGAAGAATATGAAGAGTTACCACCGGTTGAGGCTGCCCCAGATGATGATTTTCCTTTAGCAGAGGCCGTCCCGGATGAGGACCTCCCGATGGTTGAGGCCGTCCCGGATGAGGACCTCCCGATGGTTGAGGCCGTCCCGGATGAGGACCTCCCGATGGTATCTGAATCTCTCCAAGTCATAAGTGAGGAAGAAGAGGTTGGGGCTATAGTGGATATTGAGAATAGTGGGGGAGATCCTGTGCCATCAATGGGTGAAGATGAGCTATTATCTCTCACGAATGCTGAATTGAGGTCAATGCTATCCAATCTTGGCGCTCCTACACGAGGAAACAAGAAGGCACTTGTTGAGCGGCTTCTTGCCGTTGATGCCAGCGTATTGGAAGAGGAGTCGCATCAAGAAGAAGCGGAAGAAATTCTGGTTGGTGATAATTATGAGGAAGAAGTCGGAGAGACTGGTGAGGACAGGATAGTAGCTGATATTCTTCCAACTCAACCACCATTGATACCAGATATTCCTGATATGGATGAATCGGATGTGCAAACGAGTGATGAACACAACAAACTTGTTTCGAGCCTGCCAGAGATCGATGCTGTGCTAGATTCTCCCCCTGAAATTCTGGAAAAGAGCTCGTATTGGCCGTGGGCACAAACGATGCCTTGGATTGAGCGAGATATAGCGATCAAACTCAAACAAGCTATGGAAGAGGCTCGAGAAAAGAGGATGGGGAAGGCGAGGAGCTTGCTTGATGAAGCAGGCCCTCATCTGGGAGAGCGCACTCGGCTCCTATTTCCTGTTTGTCGACTTCTTCAGGCATTGGGCAGAGGCGATGAGGTGCCGGGCATTGTCGCAGGGGCCGAGGAAATGCATCCATCGGATCCTGCTGTAGCAGATGCCAGGTATCGTCTTGGAGTATGATATGAGTAGACGACCGACGGTTTCAATACGGGTTGATGAGCGATTGGTCCTCAGACCAGCAGCAGTCAAGAGTCTTGAAGATTTGACAGAGGCTTTTCTAGAAACATGGCCAGAAGTGAGTAGGGCTATGCCCTGGATCAATCCGGACAAAGACGTGGAAGAGCAACTCTTCGATTTTTTAGAAGAGGCGGAACGGATGGGTAGGGCTGGATTACTACATCATTGGGTAATGATCGACCCTCGGTCGGACAGACTGATCGGACTGATTGGTTTTGACAGAGTAACTCGTTCGGATAGAAGCGACTGGAATCTTGGATACTGGGTAAGAAGTCTAGATCAACGCCAGGGTATTGCTAAAAGATCAATCGATGCTGTTCTCAAGTGGATTGGTGAAGGCTCTCAAAAGGTGATAGAGGTCAAGGTTGACCCAAACAACAAGGCCGGGCTCACAACCGTCAGGAGGGCACTTCGTGACTGGGGGGGAGTTAGGGCCCCAGAGGGCGATGCATCCATCACAGTGGCGGGGCTAAGGACAATGCATCACTGCCATCTCATCGAAGTTGGGATGTAATTTCACCACATCAACAAGGATAACAGTCGTGTGGGAGGTTGAAAGGTATCCCCCATTTCGGTAATAGAGGGGAGTGCATGGGACGGAGGGCTCATCTTCCAGACGCTGATCCGGACGAAACCGGCGAATGGATTGAGGCTCTTCGTGATGTGGCAGGTAAAAGCGGGGTATCAAGAGCGAGGATCTTGCTCCATGAGATTCTTGGCGAGGCGTATGATCTCGGGATCCCTATTTCACCAATTTCTAGAACGCCCTACCTGAACACAATACCAAGAGAGAGCGAGGGGTCTTACCCCGGAAATGAAGGTCTGGAGGTTGAATTTCAAAATCATGTGTTGTGGAATGCAGCCGCCATAGTATCTGATGCCAATAGAAGAATCGATGGCATAGGGGGCCATATCTCGACTTATGCCTCATCTTCTACCTTGTATGAGGTGGGATTCAATCATGTTTTCCGAGGCAAGGAGAGCGGTATTGGAGATGCTGTTTACATCCAAGGGCATGGTAGCCCTGGAATTTATGCTAGGGCCTTCCTAGAGGGGCGCCTCGACCGAGGGGCGCTGAAGAATTTCAGACAAGAAGTGGGGGGAGGAGGGTTATCTTCCTACCCTCATCCTAGATTGATGCCGGATTTCTGGGAGTATCCGACGGTCTCAATGGGTCTAGGGCCACTTGCCGCTGTGATGCAGGCCAAATTTTGGAAATACCTCCACAATAGAGGGCTTGCAGACACTTCGAAGTCTCGTGTCTTTTCATTTCTCGGTGATGGGGAGATGGATGAGCCGGAATCAATCGCCTCAATTGCTATCGCTGGACGTGAGCGGCTGGACAACCTGATTGTGGTTGTTAACTGTAATCTACAACGGCTTGATGGCCCCGTTCGAGGCAATGCCAAGATCATTCAAGAGCTAGAAGGGCTTTACAGAGGAGCTGGCTGGGAAGTCATAAAGGTCCTGTGGAATGAAGATTGGGACAGTTTGCTTCGGAGGCATGGAAGTATTCTCTTGGATCGTCTGGAGGAGATAACGGACGGAGATTTCCAAAGAATGAGTATATTAGACGCCCAGGCATTTAGAATTGAATTCTTCTCAGGGTCCGATGAATTAGAGAAGATTGGGTCTTCTCTTTCAGATGATGAAATTAAGATGCTGGGCAGGGGCGGCCATGATCGGCGAAAGGTGCTTGCAGCGTATCGTGCCGCTGAGAGGTCGGATCGCCCTGCTGTGATTCTTGCACATACCGTTAAAGGGTGGGGGATCGACTCTTTCCTAGCAAGGAATTCAACGCACCAGAAGAAGAAGATGGATCGTGGTTCGCTTATGGCGTATCGTGATCATCTCGGCGTAGGGGTTTCTGATGACATGGTGGAAGAGGATCCTTTCGTCGAGTTCTCATCTGATAGTCGGGTCTTGGCTTACGCAAAGGAAAGACGTACATCTCTTGGAGGGCCCTTGCCATCTCGGAGTCCTTCTCCAATGGGATTTGAAATTCCAGATTCCTCGGTGTTCTCAGAATTCGACACAGGTACTCCGGAGAAACAAAAGGTTTCGACGACGATGGTTTTCGTGCGGTTGTTACGCAGTCTCATGAAATCTGATATTGGAAAACGGGTGGTTCCAGTGATACCGGACGAAGGGCGGACTTTCGGAATGGACCCGTTGTTCAGTGAATTCGGGATTTTCTCTCTTGGGGGTCAAAAATACACTCCTGTGGACCATGCTATGCTCATGAATTACAAAGAATCCGAGTCCGGCCAGATTTTGCAAGAAGGGATTTCTGAAGCCGGTGCGATGGCTACCTGGACTGCAGCTGCTACTTCATATGCACACTCAGGAGTGGGTTCGCTTCCTTTCTACATATTCTACTCGATGTTTGGTTTCCAGAGAGTCGCTGATCAAGTATGGGCTGCTGCAGATGCTCGGGCAAGAGGATTTCTGATGGGTGCAACCGCGGGTCGGACCACATTGAATGGAGAGGGTTTGCAACATCAAGACGGGCATAGCCTTCTCCTGGCGTCAACTGTTCCTTCAGTCCGAGCATGGGATCCTGCGTATGCGTATGAGCTTGCTACGATAATACAACATGGGATTCAAGAAATGGTGGAGGAGGAGAAGGATATGATTCACTATATCATGCTCTACAACGATAATGAGAGCCAACCTCAGAAGCCCGAGGGCTGCGAAGAGGGGATTATACGAGGGGCTTATGTAATCAAGAAGCCCTTACATGAAGGCGGGCCGTTGGTGAGGTTGTTAGGTTCAGGACCGATCCTCAAGAATGTGGTTGCAGCCTCCGAGAAGCTTGGTGAATACGGGGTTAGAACAGAAATATGGTCAGTTACATCGTATGGCGAGTTGCGTCGTGAAGGGATTGAAGCCCAGCGAATGAAAAGACTCGATCCTTCAGATGTTACAATACCTTACGTCGTTTCATGTTTCGGCGACGATGTCCCCACTGTCGCTGCCTCGGACTACATAGCTGCGGTACCAGAAATGATCCAGAGATGGGTGGGGGGATCGTTTTGTGTGCTCGGAACAGACGGGTATGGCAGAAGCGACACGCGAGATGCACTCAGAAAATTCTTCGAAGTTGATTCGGATAGCATAGTCGTCGGGGCTCTTTCACTACTCGAGAAAGATGGAAATCTCAAAAGCGGCACGGTTGCATCGGCGATTGAAACGATGGGGATTGATACAGAACGATTCGATGTGACTGTTTGACCTCAGTCCTCTACGAATCCATCCCATCGGCACATGTAATCTATGAATACAGGGCTCAAATCTGCTTCTGAAAGCTGTTTTCTCGTGAAGGGCGGGCGTGTGTTGTTGTCGGTATGTACTCTTGAGGGCCAATCGGGATGGGCGATGCCGGCTCTTCCGACGCCCAACATGTCTGCGCCTTGGAAAAATGCCTCGGATACATCATTCTCATCCCATATCCCCCCTGTTGTAAGGATGGGTATCTGGCCACCTATTTTTCTAGAGAATTCAGCGGTTATCGGTATTGCGTCCGATCCGTCATGGGTCTTTTTTGATATGTCCCAACAAGACAGGTGAAGAATATCGATGCCTTCGTCGATTAGATCTCTCGACAAATCTAGGCTGTCTTCGATTGTTATTCCGCAAGATGGGTATGTCGGAGATATCCTTACAGCGATTATGAAATTGGACGGGACGGTTTTCTTGATCCTCCGCACTATTTCCATTAAGAATCTAAATCTATCCTTTCTCGAACCGCCCCAGTCATCTTCTCTTCGGTTGGTTTTGGTTCCTAGAAATTGAGATATCAGATACCCATGGGCGCCATGTATCTCAATACCATCGAAACCTGCATCTGAGCATCTTTGTGCCGCGGTAGCGAACCATTGTATTGCTTCTTCGATCTCCTGCTCCCCCATAGAGCGGGAATAACCTGTTGAAGACTGCTCGGTCTTATTCACACTGCTAGATATCGGAATTTCTCCAGTGAGATCTGTCGGGGCCCTCATGCCCCCGTGAAAAATTTGAACGAGGCTCCCAGCTCCATGACGTCTTATTCTCCCGGATAGTTCCTCCAAACCAGAGAGCATGTCGTCACTGTGTACGCCCAACTCACCGACCCAAGATTTGCCGCTGGGATGGACGAATGCTGCGGCGGTGGTCACGATGCCAAAACCGTCCTTTGCACGTCTTTCAAGCCACCTCATCTCATCTTGAGTGAGTGTGCCGTCTTCTCGGCTTTGCTTGTTTGTGAGTGCTGCTAAGACGCTCNNNTTCCGNAGAANAANCTTCGATCTTGGAAGAATGATTGGCTGNTTNAGCGATTTAGATGTCATATGACCACTAGTGAAGGAAGAGTCTNTTNTGTGTNAAAATCATTGAGATGCCNTGTTCGTTTGCAGCGGCAATTGAATCGGAATCTCTCANNGAGCCGCCNGGTTGTATGATGGAAGAGACGCCNATTTCNCTTGCTGCATCGACGCCGTCCCGGAATGGGAAAAACGCATCGGACACCATCATTGAGTCNTTTGCTCTNTCTCCTGCTCTCCTAGCAGCGATCNTGACTGCCTCTACTCGACTTGTTTGGCCGGGNCCCACACCNACCGTTGCAAAGCCCGATGNCGTACTGGANACGAGCAGTATTGCGTTTGATTTGACCTCGGANATGACGGTTGTTCCGAATTTNGCNAGCATGATTTCTGTTTCAGTGAACTCNCTGTCNGTGACGCACTGTACTGAATCCCATTGTATGGATGGTGGGCCTTGNACCTGCGCTAACCANCCTCCATNNAGTTGCCGTAAGCTNACAACATCTTCACGAGGGNNCATGGATGAGAGTGTTAGCATTCTCCTNTTCTTTTTCTGGGAGAGTATCTCAAGAACNCCGGGTTCGTATCCCGGCGCTATCATGCACTCGAAGAAGTGNTTNCCGATCGATTCGGCCGTTTTCTTTTCAACTGGCTTTGTGAAAGCTATCACGCATCCAAATGCGCTTTCNGGNTCGCTTGCCANNGCGTTGTTCCANGCTCCTTCCTGTGTCTNATCGACTGNTGCNCCGCAGGGGTTAGTATGTTTGATNACCACGCACCCATGATCATTTTCAAAACCNGATGCNANNAGTGATNTNGCNAGCCTCANTGCACCGTCTAAATCCAGATAATTGTTGTAAGATAGNGGTTTTCCNCCGTGNTGTANTGCTNCGGAAAGACCTGATTTTTCTCCTGAATTAGGATAAAATGCGGCGGGTTGGTGCGGNTTCTCNCCGTATCGTAAACTCGTGCCTTNGGNAGTGGAAATGTGCACTCTTGTGGGTANNTGTTCGCCTATGAATCGATTATCNAGTTCCGATGANACGGCTGCGTCGTANGCNGCTGTTCTTTGAAAGGCCTGAAGAGCCAGTCTGCTCCGTAGTGANTGNGTTATTTTTGTAGGNTCGCCGGNAGTTGCAGAAAGTGATTGTATAACCTCTGNATATTGCTCCGANGATGTCACNACTAGNACATCTTGATGATTTTTGGCTGCTGANCTAATCATNGTNGGTCCGCCAATGTCAATCATTTCTATCAATTCTGAATCGGTTACGGGGGGTTTGCGTGATGCGGTCTCTNCGAANGGATACANATTAACGCAGACGAGGTCGATTNGAGCATATCCAAGNCTTTCAAGCATGTCCATATCATCGNNGTTGTTTCTCCTGGCGAGTAAGCCAGAATGCACTGCTGGNTGGAGTGTCTTGACTCGGCCATCGAAACATTCTGGNTGNCCTGTTGCCTCTGAAACATCCTGTACTTCGAGTCCCGATTCCCTCATCAAACGGGCTGTGCCTCCAGTGGATAGAAGCTTCCAGCCCAGATCTGCTAAATTCTGGGCGAATTCGACTATCCCTTCTTTGTGGTAGACGCTGATGAGGGCTCTGCGATTCTTCATGTTGATTCCCGGACGAACAGGTCAATGACCATTAGGGAAGAATCAATCGCCTCGAGCGCTCACAACTTGGTCTATTCTAAGCATGCCCACAGCAGTCTCAAGAGCGGACTCTATGCTAGAAATAATCGCTGAAGAAGGGTGCAGGACATCTTCTATTTCCTTCACCTCTCCCTGTTCGTTTACCCCATATTCCTGCTCTACCTCATCTCTTGACTTTGTCCTAATCTCAAGAACGGTATCGAGGCCCTCCGCACCTGCATTGGATGCTAGGACAAATGGGATGCATTCCATTGCACGGGCAAAGGCATCCATCGCTAGGCGTTCTCTCCCGGGTTCATTCAAACTGGCAGATCTGACTCCATGCGCGATTCTTGCATGTATCGAGCCCGCACCGACCACGACACGGGGGTTCGTCTCACAGGCCGAGATCGATCGTATGGCGTCATGCAAGCAGCGAATAGTCTCCTCTGATGCGATGTCTGAGGTCCCACTTACAGAAATCGTGACAAGTCTTGCAAATGGACATGCATCGATTGTGATGATGTCTTCCACCTGATCAGATGCTGGTTTACGGACCCATTCAACAGAGCCGCAATTGCCGAGCGTTTCTGAATCGATGTCCATTACTCCATCGATTACCCCGGCATCAGTCGCGAGGGCTGCCTGCTCTATTTCGGATGAGTCGAGTTCGGATATGACTAAAATCCCAGAATTGGTAAGACTGTGCAAGATGTCCCTATCGACTTCTCCTCCGCATAAAACAAGCTTTGCGCCGCTGTGAGATATGGATCGGACGATTTTCTCTTTTCTATTCTGCTCTGCAGCGATAAAGGAGTCAAGTTGGTCGGCATCGGTTATTTTTATCTCTGCTACGCGGGTCATTTTTCGGATTTTCAAGTCGCCTCTAATCACTGCCACTTGCACTTCTTTCAAGTTGTTTGGAGCATTGTCCGAAGGGACTCGTCGCCTCAGAACAAGTCCTTGGACAAGCCTTGAGTCTCGTTGGCTTCCTTGTCTTGTTTTGTGCATTCCAAAATTCTCTGTTGATACTTCGGGGACATTTGGCCGTAAGATGCGAAAGGCTTCAGACAAGATTGGTGAAAAATGTGCTGAGTCTACACTTTTCCCAGTCATGGATGTGGTTGCTATCTTGGAGAGGTCTCCATCGCTGATATCACGTGATCTTGCATTCACNACAGAGGAAGATATCGCAAGCGATTTGCGGTATCCATCTACTACTGTGAGTGGGTGTAGGCCTCTTGATAGCAGTCGTGCCGCCTCTTCGAGAAGTGCTCCGCAGATGAGCATCGTTGCCGTTACTCCATCGCCGCTCATTTCTTCCTGTGTCTTTCCCATTGAAACCATCATTCTTGCTGCTGGGTGCTTGACCAAGAGTTCTGCAACAATTCTAGCTCCGTCATTTGTAACGGCCATGCTGCCATCTGTTTTGTACAGCATCTTATCGAGGCCTCGTGGACCGAAAGTGGGCCGTAGAATATCTGAAAATACTCTCGCTGCCGCTATCATCTTCTCCTGTACCTCTGTGCCATTCGTAATCTTCGTCTGGTCTTTGACGATGCGTACTGGGGCTGCTGGGCCTGACTCGGTCACGTGCCTTGCAAAGATTCCTGCATCAATAACCCTGCGAGAGTCTAACGACGGTTTCCCCGGCCTTTTCTTCGCTTNCCTCTACGGCCTCCGCCCTGATCGCCGCCTTGCCACTCTCGACCTGAACGAGACTTCCACTCGCTCAAATCAAGGCTGTCGTCTTGTTTTGAGTTGAGTCTCTTTCTTTGGTTTCTAGGGAGTTCACGGACCGACTTGACATCTAGTTTGACTCCGAGTTGTTGCTCGAGCCGTCTGATGTTTTGGCCACCTGGGCCGACGATTGCTCCAATAGCTGATTCGTCGACATAGATTTCTGCGGATGCGTCGGTCGTGAATTTCGCTAAGGCGACTGATATTCCAGTTTGACGTATGACCTGCCGTTTTAGTTCATCTCCAGCCATTATCATGGCTGGGCTGCCTCGCCCATCTTCCCCGCCGACGGGCACAACTGCGATTTCGCTCCCAAACGCAAACATCTCGTGGGTGAGTTCCCCGCTTGGAAATCGGCGTATCTCAATAACAGGGCGGGATAGATCAGATTCCATCCCCGTGGGGGCCCTGACGACCATCTTCAGCTCCAATATCTCATGCACCTTTCCCTTCTCAATGTGTATGACAGTGTCGAGGACTTGCGATATGAGTCCAAGTTCAACTTTGCCCACTAGCCTTTGTATTGCTTCGAGCGCGCTATTTGCATGTGTCACTCCTAGGAGGCCCACTCCGGCCAGCCTGACATCTCCGAATATCTCGAAGTCCCTGGCTCGTCTAACTTCATCGAATATAACGAAGTCGGGACGAACAAGGAATATCACTTCTGCAGTTTTCTCGAGATCACCCTCTAGCGGCGCATATTGGGTTATTCTATCCGGCAACTGGAGGTCTCTTGGGGCCTCCATGGTCTTCACCATGGCTCCAACCTCATCATCGAGATAGGCTGCTATGGCTTGTGCGAACGTGGTCTTCCCAGAGCCGGGTTTGCCGACAACGAATACGCCTCTGTGATGGTCTGACAGTCTTCTCCTCAATTCCGGCTCAATCTCGTAGTCTGAAAGAGAGAGATATGCTACGGGACGCACTACTGTAATCTCCCATGCATCTGAGAATGGTGGCCACGCACATGTGACTCTGAGGTCTCCAATCTGGAGGATCCGGCAGCCTTCTCTTTCTATCTCTACGAAGCAATCAGAGCGATCTGGATGTTGTTCCACAACAGTTGCTAGCTCGCTCGAAAGGTCGCTTACCTCTGTCTTAGTCCATGGGTTATCATCGATGGTATCTAGGCGTAGCTCGCTGATATGCCCCCTCTTAGCACGAGGGGGGCAGTCTGCCTTCAGAAACACAGTTGAGGTGGTTTCATCGGACAATATTGTCTCCAACGATTCCGGTAGAGGAGGGTGATCGCCGAAGGCAGCCATGCGGGTATGCCAGAGCGGGCCGTTTTGACCGTTGGGATGGTTTCAGTTCAGCACGTTGATGCACCAGCGCAGAGATAAAGTGAATGATACGGCTATCAGAACGGCTTGTGAAAGGGGCCATGCGAGGGTGGAGGAAAAATACTGAGCCTGAATCGCCGTGAATAAAACAATCACTACAGCATCAAGTGCATGGCCCCTGGTAAGTTGTGCTCCTTCAGATATTCTGGTCCAATTTCGCATCACTGAAATTAATGTCGCAATCACAGCCAGGATTGCCGTGTGCCCCAATACCCATGCGACGTCTGTGCCGAAGGCGCTGACGAGCGTATCATAGGCTCCACCCATGATGGGGTCGGCCACATTCACCATGCTCTTGGGAAGAGGGTATTGTTCTTGAGCGTCTCTACTGTTATGGCCAGCGCGGTATATCAGGTGCTCCCACTTCGCATGATCGATGAGAGCGCGATATCAAGCCACGGGAATTCTCTTCTGCGTCGCTTTCATCTGGGGCATGACGTTCGTCTGGATGAAGCAGGCATTGACATCGGCCGAAGTGGTTCTGCCAGATGTTGACAGTCGATGGGTCGCGATGCATTTCGTGGCGTTTCGGTTCCTTATTGGGACAATTAGCACGCTTGTTATACTGAAAGGATCAAGATCCGGGTTCAATAATCCGGAAGTCTGGAAAGGTGGTTTCTCTCTAGGTCTTATCCTCATTCTCGGATTTCTGATTCAGATGGTTGGTTTGACAGATGTGACTCCGGCCGTCTCGGCTTTCCTCACAAGCCTATACGTCGTTTTCACAGCCATAATGGGCGTCGCACTTGGAAAGCAGCGAGTGACATCGTTCATGATCTTCGGTGTGTTGCTAGCGACCTTCGGTGCGGGATGGATTTCAGGGCCTCCGAGAGTCGAATTCGGGGTTGGCGAGTGGCTCACGGTGGTAAGTGGGTTCCTATTCGCAATGCACATTATAGTCACTGATAGCGTAACTAGATTGGTTGACCCCATTCAGTCCACGGGTACTATGATGGTCACAGTCATGGTATTGGCGTTTGGCATCCTAGTGCTCGATCCATTGGAATATGGGGGAGGCGGGTGGTTTTCAGACACTGTCGATCTGATGGGGAGTATGGATTATGTCATTCCACTCGCTCTTTGCGGTTTCTTCGGTTCGTTTGTAGCACTGGCTGCTTTGATGCGATACCAGAAGGAGATAAGTCCCGTTCGCGCTGCATTGGTCTATGCGTTTGAGCCTGTATGGGCTGCGGTGGTGAGTTTGATACTTGGGTTGGAGGGGGATCCCTCGACATGGCTGTTCATCGGCGCCGGTGCATTGCTGATAGGCAATCTCATTATTGAGCTCGAGCCGAGGGAGATTGTATGAGCGGGACTGTTGTGTCAATCAATGTTAGTCCTGACGGCGGTGTGCCCAAGCATCCTGTTGACCGCGCCATGGTGGAAGAAGTTGGTATCGCGGGGGACTACAATTGGTTTCGAAGTAACAAGAAGGCAGGAGATCCTGATAGGGCTGTCAGCATTTTCGCGGTTGAGAATATTCTTGCCCTCCAGAGCGAAGGTCACCCGATAGAAATCGGTTCCACGGGGGAGAATCTGACTGTGGAGGGTATACCTTGGACGACGCTGAAGGTCGGGATGCGGCTACAGGCGGGTGATGCCCTGCTCGAGTTGAGTGAGCCTTGCGCGCCCTGTAGCAAAATAGGCAGATCATTCGTAGGAAACAGGTTCTCGAGGATAGACCATGACGAGGAAGAAGGCTGGTCGAGATGGGTTGCGAGGGTGGTTGAACCCGGGCTTGTGGAAACCGGCGACTGGATTCGGATCGTGGATACCTGATTCGCCATCGTGATATACGAAGTTAGGCCCCCCTTCACTCTGAGCAGAGGTACCCGAGTGGTCAAAGGGGCTGGGATGAGGTCCCAGTGCGTAGTGCTTCGCAGGTTCGAATCCTGTCCTCTGCACCATTAACTCGTCCGTTTTTTGATGGATAATGATGAATGTCGGCCATGATTTTAATTGATTGGAGGAAAAGGGGGGAGCATGCGTAGCGTAACTGCTCTGTCAACTGCTTTCTTGATGATCGTCTCTTCCATGGCTGGTTGTATCGAGGGTTTGGAGGACATCGCCGAGGCAATCGGCTGCTCGGACGAAAACGCCTCGAACTTCGATCCGAATGCCACAACCGGCTCGGATGAGCTTTGTCTTTTCCTAGAAAATGAGGCCAGATTCATGGCTGCAATGGGGGATGCCATGGCAGCCGAACCCTCGAATTACCTGCTTGATTCGGATAGCGGGGTCTCAGGAGTCGAGTACAGCATGTCGATGAGCGGTGACGACGGCGAGGTGAGTGTGTCAATGGAGATGCTGTCTGTGATTATGGTTGACCTGGAGTCGCAGTCGATGTACAACAGGACAATGATATCGTACATGGACATGATCAGCATCGACACCGAGATGGTGTGGAGCGGCACTGACATCATGGTAACAACGAGCATCGGGGGCCCAATGGCCTCTGAGGTCGGGGAATCCGGCACAACTAGCTCGATCAGCAGGGACATGTCCCCCGATCTGGAGGAAGTCGTCAGAGCCGCTTCGTTTGGCATGACAGGTATGATGGGCATGGAGGACTTGCTCATGGCCGGCGGGTTGCCTGATGGAGATGACCACGACGACCATGAGCGTGATGACGACGAGGATTGCGCATCAAACGACGAGGAATGTGGAGATGGAGAAGATCGAGAAGAAGACGATGACGAGAGTGATTTCGATTGGTTCGATCGTAACCAAGACGGTTTCGTGGAGATGGGTGAAATCGAGACAGCGCTCTACGAGGAACCCTCGATGTCCAGCGAGATGGCTGATTGCATAATCGATAACGTGAGCCCCATCTTTTCCGACGCTGACGAGAATGATGATCAAAAACTCGATGAGTATGAGTTCGACGGCTTCGATTCGTGGCTCGAGATCAATTTCGACATAGATGAAGCGTGCGGGGATAGCGAGCGCTCGATGGACGANATGATGCCTGAGGGCTCGAGTGTATCGATAACGCAGGACGATTCCGGAATTCAGACCATGGTCATGCAGACCGTGGACGATACCGGCGACATGACGATGTGGATACGCCTCCATGGAGACGGCAGCTTCCACTCCTACGAGATGAATATGGACGACGGGGAGTCCGTCATGAGCATGACCTTCTCATACCTCACGAGCGAGATGGTGTCGATACCCGAGATAGACTACACCCTGGACAGGACGGCGACCCCNATCTCNGTCCACGNAGAGCCCATGATGGTCTGCGACAACGGGGANCTCNTTCCCGCCTGGTCCGTCATGGACGGATGGGAGGACTGCGAAGATGGNTCGGATGAGTCACTCGGACCGGAACCAGTTAGGTATTCANAGGTCTTCAGCGACTTGGACATATACGGCACAGGCGATCTATACGACCTCACNGTCACAGTCTACTTCGAGGACGACTATCATTGGAATGAGGATGGGGACTTGGAATCACCAATGGAAGAGAGAGTCTACTTTACTGTTGAATATGAATTCGACAGGGAACTCGCAGACGGCAATACGGGCATTGTATATGCGAAGATGGAACAAAACGAAATCGGCCCATTTGGACAAAGCGAAGGAGGTAGCGAGTTATCATCGGATTGGACGGAAAGAGTATACTTCCAAAGTCACATGGCTAGCTATGACACAGGCCCAATAGGAGCNGATCAGGGAATTAACGCTATTGAGATANNGATACTAGACAGGGACGATCCCAACAACAANCCTCTCGTCNTGGATGACGGCGTGGTGGAGTTAGATTTCAACATCATCTGGGTTGAAGAAGATGCTGACGAAGATAGAGAGATCGGGCATTGGAACATCTATCATGACGGCTACTGCGGATGGGAAGGAAACCCAGATGGCGATGATACCGTTTGGTGGTGCAAGATATCCCAGACCGATGGCGACTGGGACAATTGGTGGTATTACTGCGAATACCATGAGTATGAAGATGGGTATGACGGATGGCATTGCACTGACGACTTAGGACAGAGTGAGGACTACGAGCACTCAGCGGGAGAGAGTCTGTGGTCAGAATCTGACGACAGTGATGACGATGATGAGGTTTGCATGTGGGAAGACGAACATGGCATTATCCACTATGGCTGCGATGACGAAGAGGAGTGGTACGACTTCCCGATGGTCATGCACGCGCATGTTGTGGATCAGATGGCCAACGCGCCGATAGCCGACTTCGAGCTCAGGATGCTGGACTGCGATGAANGCGACATGGATGNCGAGGATGACATGGNAGATGATTCAGAACCGATCTGGGACGAGTGCACGGTCGTCATGGCCTTCCCNCTNAGCGGCGGGGAGATCGACGGCGTCGTGGTCGACTACGTGGACAGCGANGGGGATGGCATGGTCTCGAGCGGAGACATCTCGATCGTAAGCGGTGACCACGACGGGGTCCCCGTTGGCGAGTATGNGATTCAGCCCTATGACACGTGGGCNGAGGAGTACTCGGCGGACTCGGCCCTAATTGGGCAGGAGNTGCCTGGATTCGGGGCGTTCCTGGGNNTTATCGGNCTGCTGGGNGCTGCTCTCGNCGGTCGAGAGAGAGACGCCTGAGAAGGCGATAGGTTCACGGNCACGGGGGGGCATGGCCCTGACATGTCCGTAGCACAACTGATCGGCAGAGGCCTACTAGCTGGAAGCATAGTCATAGCGGCGAGTGAGCTGGCGAAGAAGTCCGTAGTCTTCGGGGCGCTGGTCGTCTCTTTGCCACTGACCAGCATCCTAGCAATGACAGCGCTGTATCACGATACTCGGGATGCGTCTCAAGTCGCAGATTTCGCTGAATCCATCCTGTGGCTGGTCGTTCCATCGCTGATGCTTTTTATCATCCTTCCAGTAATGATCAGGAGGGGTTGGGGTTTCGAAGTGTCTCTAGCAGTGGGGGTCGTTGCGACCTTGGTAGCATACGGTCTGGGCGTTTGGTCCACTCATGCGATCGGCGGACTCGATTGATTGGGTTCTAATTCCAGTCGTTCCCACCAGACCAGTAAGTCTGATACCGAAGTAACAGATTAGGGAGGGAATATCCGAGACAAGACATGGACGCCGCCGACAAACAGACCCGCTGCAGCAAACAATACCCCGCAGCAGCCGAAGATGCCGGCCCAATCGATCGCTCCAATAAGAATGAAAAGCGTCCCAAAGGCAAGGAGCCCCCCCGCCCATTTCAAGAGATTATCAGACGGGGTTGTCGTGCCCAATGACAGCACTATTTCCTTCGGCTTGGCAATGACGATTTGAGATGTCATGGCCGACTGATGACGCTGGCAGTACCCTGTCTCACGAAACTCAAGCGCGTTACAGGACTCTTCAGCACAATTCCTCATACCCATGATGATACGGTGCCTGGAAGATGTATTGATTGATTCCCCGTCTCTTAGTCGTCAAACACCTGAATATCGGCACTTTTGGTCACCATGTCAGTGAATCTGTCAGTATAACGGGTTGCTCGGACCACGTGGTTGTCGATCCAATGGTAGTTCCCTCCACGAGGCTTGCCCATCAGGAGCGTGTGGTACCTGAATCCCTTCTCAGACAGCCACGTCTCGGTTATCTCTCTGTGATGTTCAGTTCTAGCTGTGAAGAAGCATATCCTATGTCCTTCATCGTACCATGTGTTGATCGTCTTTATCGCATCCGGGAATGCTTCGGCAGTGATCATTCGATCCGGCTCCTCATTGGGGATATCCTCACCTACGGTCCCATCGATATCGATGAGATAATTCTTGATTCCGTCCTGAAGTATCGGGCTCAGCTGGCTCCCATCCTCTGAAGTGGTTTCCACCAGTTCATCCATGACAATCCCCGAAGTAGTAGGTTCATGATAGATACTGACAGAGTGTTCAAAGTCCATCTTGTTAAGATTTTATAATTCCGAACAATTAACACGCGCCTCCGAGAGGGTTGGGCGATAAGGATGGGCGGGACCTTCAATCGGACAAAACCCTCTGCAATCGTCAGGGATATATCCGGCGATTATGACAAGGCCCTCTCTACGTACTTTGGTACAGTTACTCCTGATGTGGCTGCTGCCAGAGGATCTCATTCTGCGTATATCGCAGCACTCCGTGCCCACGGAACTGAGGTTGAGGTTCTCCCGGAGCTGCAGGGTTACCCCGATTGCTGCTTCGTCGAGGACGCTGCTGTAATCTTGGAGGATACGGCAATAATTCTCGCACCCGGTCATCCAAGTCGTTTTGGGGAGGTTGACAGTATTGCCGAATATCTCTCTAAGTCCATGGAAATCGTTCGACTGGGGGGTGGAGGGCGTGTGGATGGCGGTGACGTCGTGTTCCTGGATGACACATTTGTCATAGGAAAGTCGACCCGGACGAATGTTGCTGGCATAGAGGCGCTGACAAGACACATGAAAGCATTAGACTTCAATGTGGATGTGCTGGATGTTCCCTCCTCAACTCTGCACCTCACCACCGTTTGCTCCTCTCCGAGGCCGGGCACCCTGGTGTATTCCGAGAGGGACCTGCGGCCTGAATCGCTACGAGCTTATGTGGATGATTTGATCCCCGTGCCTGCAGATGAGGCCTATGCGGCAAATACCCTCGGATACCCTGATGACAGGGTCATCATCGCTGCTGGGTACCCTGAGACTAGGAAGAGGCTGCTTGACTCGGGGTTCTCCATCACCTCAATCGATATGGAGCCTATCATGCAGGCAGACGGTTCGCTCACCTGCCTATCTGTCTTCACTGGTTTACGGCATGTTTGAACGGTATGAGTCCCTCTCAATGGCGTGAGCCGTGATTGGCGAGTGGCATTATCGATGGTGCTGGTGATGGCATCTGCTTCGGCAAGCGGATGCTTCGGCGGCGATGACAACGACATCGATTCATCGGATCTGTCTGTAGATGTGGATGTTCTCGCCTCTGGGTTCTTCCAAACAATAGAGCTTCAATCCTCGGTCAAGATGTCGGTGTATGTCCCGTATCTCTTGCTTGACCCTGAGACCGGCTTCGTTCAGAATTCCACGGTTATCGATATTGAAAAGGGATCTACAGCCACCCTCGATGTGCTCGTTCCGCCTCGTTCTGATGGAATTTATCTCCTGCTCGGAGAATATGGGAGGGTCCACTGGCCAATCAGGAGCGAGTCAGAGTCTTGGTCTACCTGGGCAACTCGAGGGGGAGATGAAGGGTTGGATGATGCCGGCGCCATCAGGGTTCCGGCCAACGACACTACCTTCGACACGCTGGAAATTCAACCCGCAGTGATGGCTGGTTCAGTCGAAGTGAAGTTCATTCCATCAATCAGGGAGCCTTCCGTAGCCATAGAAGAAGGAGGCGGACATTCCAGTGGGATGCTTCATGGCAGGATAGTGTATGAAAGACTGTACGAAATTTCGGATCCCACTGACACACTGGATCCCGTCGATGGGAAGGCCGGTTATTTTGACAGATGGGCGGGTCAGGGAAATCCGGCCTACGAGGATGCTGCTCTATACATCATAGGAAATCTCGAAAGTTTCGGACTAGAGGTCATCGCCCATCGCTATGAATACACTGACATCATGAATGTACAGAATCCGGAAGCATACAACATATGCGCATACAAGTGGGGNTCAGTATACCCTGATGAGTGGATGGTCTTCGGAGCGCACTTCGATGTGGCCCCTCCGGCAAATGCCGTTCTTCTCGATCCTCATGTTGTGGGATTCAGGACCTATGGAACAAGAGCCGGTGCGTATGACAACTCAGCCGGTACGGCGATGGTCATGGAGACGGCAAGAGCACTCGCCGACTTCGATACCAGGAGGACCATGGTTTTCTGCCTGTGGTCTGGTGAAGAGGGGGGCAAGAGAGGATCCGACTAC
>NHIP02000013.1 GCA_002170775.2 Euryarchaeota archaeon TMED192
TTACTCGCAGTAATCGCACTCATCATTCCCACCGTATTCCATGCATCTGCTACCAATTCCTCAGACGATAGCGTCCTTCAATTATCTAGAATCGTGTCGTTGATACTTCTTGCGATATACGGATTGTTCCTATTGTTCCAACTCAAAACTCATGCTTCATTATTCGCGACTGATGGCGCACACCATGAAAGCCCCTCCATGGAAAAACGAGATGCAGTCATATTGTTGGTTGTCGCAACCATCCTAGTGTCCTTCATGGCCGAGATCCTGGTCCATTCTCTCGAAGATGCGGCCGAAGAGCTGCACATACCACATCTCTTCATCGGCATCATTCTCCTTCCGCTGTTTGGTAACGCTGCAGAGCATTTCACTGCAGTCACGGTGGCTGGAAAGAACAAGATGGACCTCTCTTTCGCAATCTCGGTTGGCTCGAGCACTCAGATTGCGGTGTTCATCGCTCCACTGATCGTCTTGGTATCCTGGGCCATCGGTGTCCCCCTGACTTTCGAATTCGGTCTGCTGGAGACAACATCCGCTTTCCTTGCGGTGCTCATCGCGAATACGGTTGCTGTAGATGGTAAGTCGAACTGGCTGGAGGGGGCCATGCTGCTCGCAACATACGCCGTTCTAGCCGTCGCCTTCCTGATGTATGGGTAGAGCCAAACCTCATCCGCGGGAGTGCGATCCCCCTAACATGGAGGAGGATTGGTGGGGCGGAGACGAATCCCAGGACCCTGCTTCCAATGCTCCCAAGGAGATTGTAATCAGCGGCCCGGGAGGTTCCGGAAATACGCTCACAGGAGGCATCAATCAGATATCAGAGGACGGTCAAAACGGCGTTTGGGGGGAGGTTGACCAACAGGATTCTACCCGCAGTAGATCTGTGACATGGTTCCTTACCGGTCTAATCGTAATTCCTGTTCTGCTGGGGGGAGCATCCTCATTTCTCGGCAGTATGGCTGAGACTGGCGGATATGACGAGGAGTATTCCGAGAATCCCGTTGTAATCGGCAGCGTCACCATCGATGATCGCACATTCGAAACTTATGGGTTCAGCGTATCGTCCGATTTCCACTATGATTTCGACGACCCCAGTTTTTGGAACATCGGCATCGGTGGAGATAACTGGGGCTCTTCGATAGATTCCTATGATTTCGGCGATTCCGACCTTCAAGCCGTCGACAGCCAGGGGTCCCAATGGCAATCCATGTGGTCATACACATGGCACTCCGAATTCTCGAATCCCCCTGAGATTTACATTCGCGTAGAATCGGATTTTGTGCATGTGGCGTTTAATCTGAATGAATGCTCAGAGTGCGGCCAGCCGGAATACTTCTCATACTATTCAGAGGACTACCCCGAGAACCAGGACGCCATCGCTATGGCGATATGTCTTCTGTGGCCGGTCACCATTATCGCAGGGGTAGTTTGGGGTTATGCCACTGGCAGGAAGCCATTTGCGTATGGTCTGATGTCGTTCTGCGCGCTTATCGCGATCGGCGTGATATTGCTGTTCGGATTCCTGGTCATGGCGTTCGGATGGTAGCACTCTGAAAGAGATCGTATACCTTCAACCAGATACACGCCCTCCGAGAAAATCGACTATCTTATCAGATACCAATTCGGCTCGGAGGATTCTTCTGTGCCCGAGGCCTTCAGTTAGCAGAATCTCGCTGTTGGATACTTCTTTGTGCAATCCCTCTGATGACGATACATCGGCGTCCATGTCGTCTTTGCAATGGATTATCAGCGACCGAACATGAAGGCCATCTGCAAATCCCACCGGGTCCAAGGAAGAAACCCTCTGTCCGTATTTCTTTTCGTAGTATCCAAACATAATATCGGTATATCTTTCCTCAGGGAGACCAAACATCCTAACAAAATCAGCGAATAGGGGCCTGATTGTCAAGGATGGTAGACTTATCGTGACAACGCTCTTGAAATCATTCTCCCCCCTAACAGAATTCAAAGCCGCAATCGAGCCTATGGAATGCGAAATAACATGATCAAAGGGCCCAATCTCACCGGATAGATGATCGATGCAGGATATGACTTCAGGCACGCTGCAACGTCTCGAGGTAGATTTCCCATGGCCGGGAAGATCGAAAACAGTAACATCAAAACCAGCATCGTGACATTCCCTTGCAATGTGGTGAAACTGGCTCCCCCTCCCGTTCCACCCATGAACAAAAAGAATCTTACCACCTTCATTCCTAAGATGATAAATCTGTAGATTTTTATTCAATTCTGGTACCCTTGTTCTTGAAAGCTCACTTTCATCCAAGAATTCAATCTCCCTATCTGGGGTTCTGAAGCGTATCGGTCGGGTGAAGAAGAAAAGAAGGAGTCTAGAAGCGAGATATGGAGACAGAATATGCAGAATTCTAGCGAGTAGCAAGATTATCTTGGGCAATCTGTAGTAATCATTGACAATCTTCTTTTCAACCATATCCAAATCACCAAGCAGACTTTTCCCAAGAGTTGCTTATTCAAATTCCCTTGTAATATTCTCTAGCGGCAATTTCCAGATCCTCGCCGACTTTACTCTCGTCAAGAGTCAAAGTTACTCCATCCTTTCTTACTGAGACGCCGTCAACAAAGACATCCATGCACCTTGAATCCGAGTACAGCAGATTTGCTAACAGCCTTCGTCCATTTGCCCCATAGGGCCTCATCCGAATATCGTCAATATCCCAAGTTACCCAATCCACAGATCCCTTGGTTGCGAGTCCCCATGTCTCAGCAGGGTCGAGTATGGATGCATCCCAATGATCATGACGTTGAATCAGACTCGCTATCTTGGCCTCTTTCCTAAGGTCAAGTGAGTTGTTGCTGGCGGCCCCGTCGGTTCCAAGACGTACATCAGCGCCCGCCTCGACCATTGCAGGGTACGACATGGTGCCGCCGCAAGCGAGTTTCTGATTCGAAGTAGGGCAGTGAACACATTTAGCAGAATGTTCGGCCAGTATCCGCATCTCCCTCTTGGTAACCCACCCGCAGTGCGCACATACCGTCTTGTTCGTAAAATAGCCAATAGAATCCAAGTATTCTACAGGGTACATCCCCGTTTCAGCGTGGCAGTTGGCAACCTCATCACGAGTCTCGCTAGTGTGTATGTGCAATGTTGAGTCATGTTTCCGAGCAAGATCGCTCCCCCTCATCAGAACTTCTTCATCACAAGTGTAAACAGCATGAGTCGCGACACCATATTCCACACGGCCATTCCCCAAGGATCCTTCAGATAGAAGATTGTCCAACTCTTTCAGTGTCGAACCATCGTCCGTCCCGTCTTCTCTCGGAGGCCACTCTGTAGTTGGCCCGCATACGACCCCTCTTACTCCTGAATCAGCTAGCACAGGAGCAATATCGCTCGGAAAATGGTACATATCGCATGCGAAAGTCGTTCCAGTGGCTATCATCTCTGCAACGGCAGCACTGGCTCCGATTTCGACGAGTTCCCTAGTGACCCTCTTTTCTGTGGGAAATATGGATGTATTGAGCCATGACATTAGATCGAGCCCCTCCCCCATGCTTCTGTTTAGCATCATGGGCAGATGTGTATGCCAATTCTGAAGAGAACGCGTCACGAATTTACTTGACCCATCGATGACCTCTATGACATCCTCATCGCCATTGCTAGGACTCCAACCCCCATTCGCATGGAGTATCACATCTCCTCTGTGCGGTGTTGAACCATCATGTAGCCAGGTATCCACAACCCGTCGATCGCCCGATTCCATGGAGATTCGAGAAGAACCACCCGCTTAAGTGCGTGTCGAACGCTAACAACAGCCGTCTTGACGCATTGGGGCGCTAGTAAAGGATACCTTGTCCACATTCGACGTATTTTGGAGCTGTTCATAGACACGCCGAACATCCCTAGCCTCTCCTTTGACATGAACCACATCGACCGATAAATGACACGAGTGTCCGAGCCGACTGCTGTGGTGATATGCAGCGACTTCGACCGAATCTGTACGACTGACCATCAATTTTTGCTCATTCTCATGTTGATAATGAACAACCAAATGCCCCTCTACTATTTCTTCATCATTCATATTCATCAAATCACCCCTTTGTTGCATTTCAGCAAAGAACAAAGAAGCATCGCGAATGAAGCGACTTCGATTCTTGTATCCCGATTTTTTGATCAAATCATCAAAATCAGTGGCGAATTCACTGTCAGCGCTGAAGGAAAGTATCTGGCTCATAACTCGGTGCACCTGATTTCCATTAATAATAATTTTGAATTGTATAATTATTAGTACTAATTAAATAGTTATTACTTTGCGGCCGGCACATGATGAATGCGAATATGCTGAAAGTAGCCCTAGTTTCTTCGATTATGATCCTGTCAAGTTTAGCCGGGTGCCTTAGTGACGATGTTGTTGATGAAATTGATGATATCGTAGATCCAATCACCGACCCCGACCCTATATCGCAAGAACCTGTGATCTACGGAAATGTGATGGTGTCCACATATCACGTAGGTGAGCTAGTGAAAGCCGTGGGTGGCGAGAATATAACTGTCGAATACATGAGCCAGGACAACATTCCTGTTCACGATTATGAGCCCACGCCGGCAGACATCATCAGACTCTCAGAGGCGGATCTGTTCTTCTATCACGGCCTCGGCCTCGAGCCGTGGGTAGAATCCACCCTGTCAGCAATGACCAATGCGCCGCCCTCCTTCATGACGCACACGATGCCATCTGGAGAGGCAACGGTAGATTACGACTCGTTCCTTGTTTCAAATCTGTGCGACCTCATGCTCGAGGGTCCTTTCGAGTCTGTCACGATGGGCATGATCCATGACGACCACGACGACCACGACGACCATGAACCACCCAGGTATTCTCAGGTCTTCCATGATCTGGACATCTACGGCACAGGCGACCTATACGACCTCACGGTCACAGTCCACTTCGACGAGGATGCCAAATACAACGACGATGGGGACTTGGTAGCGCTAATGGAGGAGCGAGTCAACTTCACCGTCGTATACGAGTTCGACAGGGAGCTCGCAGACGGTAATACCGGAGTCGTATTCGCTAACATGGAGTCAACCTCAGTCGGTCCATTGGGACAAAGCGAGGGAGGTAGCTCGTTATCGTCGAGTCACACGGAGAGGACGTACTTCAAGAGCCACATGGCAGAGTATGGCACAGGTCCGATAGGGGCCGAAGAGGGAATCAACTCCATCGAGATAACGATAACGGCCAGGGACGATCCAAACAACAACCCTCTAGTCCTCGATGACGGCGTGGTGGAGTTTGATTTCAACATCACCTGGGTTGAAGACGACGACCACGGCGACGACCACGACGACCACGACGACCATGACGACCACGGCGACGACCACGGCGACGACCACGGCGACCACGACGACCACGGCGACCACGACGGTCATGGCCATGCAGAGGCCGAGAAGGAATTCGTGAATCCAGAGAACTGTCCTGCTGACACTACCATCCAGGTATTCCACATGGAAGCAGGGGAGCACGTTCTCGAGTTCGAGTCAGAGCACGATGAGGACTTCAACATGGCCGTTCTGAAGATGCTGGGCGGTCACGCCCACCACGACGACCACGACGACCACGACGATCATGGAGATCATGATGGCGATGACCATGGTGACCACGATGATGATATGGTCTGCTACGACATGAGCACGCACACCGTTGACAGTTCCATTATTACCGAAGAAGACTGTGAAACTGCAGGACTCATGTGGACCGCCGCGAACAGCGGCCCTGGCGGGGACGATGATGGCCACGATGACGACCACGGCGACGACCACGGCGACGGCATGTGTCACAACACGACCACCCACGAGAACTACGAGTCGACCGAAGAAGAGTGCGCAAACGCAGGTCACATGTGGACGGAGGGAGAAGATCACGACGACCACGGTGACGGCATGTGTCACAACACGACCACCCACGAGAACTACGAGTCAACAGAGGCTGATTGCGCATCAGCGGGCCACGTTTGGATGGGCCACGAAGATCATGACCACGATCTCCCCGAAATCCATGCGGACCGAGTAGTTCACACACTATCTTTCCCTGACCACTCGGACGAGGAAGGAGATCACGATGATCACTCAGACGAAGATGAGCACCATGAAACGGGCGCATTAGTCATCCACATTGAAGAAGAAGGGGACTACGGATTCGCTCTTCCCAGTGACATAGAGATGTTCATCGTAATGGGAGAGGGCGGTCACGACGACCACGACGACCACGACGACCACGACGATCATGGAGATCATGATGGCGATGACCATGGTGACCACGATGATGATATGGTCTGCTACGACATGAGCACGCACACCGTTGACAGTTCCATTATTACCGAAGAAGACTGTGAAACTGCAGGACTCATGTGGACCGCCGCGAACAGCGGCCCTGGCGGGGACGATGATGGCCACGATGACGACCATAGCGAGGAAGGCGAGAGCGAGATTGAAGCCGATGAAGAAGAGGAAGCCTTCGATTACGATCCACACAGCTGGCTAGATCCATTGTCATTCAATGCACAGCTTAACCTGGTTTTGACGAAGATGACCGAGACATTCCCTGGTGGAGCGGACATATTTGCTGAAAACGCAGCTGCATACGGCGTCGAGCTCACACAACTTCACGTTAACTTCGAGGAAGCATTCGGAGATCAGGGCACGTGCGCGACTTCGGGAGCGAACAAAACCATAGTAGCCAACCACAACGCGTATTCCTACATCTCTGTGAGATATGGTGTGGACATCATGACAGTCCACGGACTAGATCCCGAAGCGGAACCGTCTCCTGCGGAAGTAGCCGAGGTCGTTGAACACATCAAGGAAGAAGGCATAACCACGCTGTACGTCGAAGAATACACGGATCAGACTGCTGTGCAGAGCATAGTTGAAGAGACAGGCGTCGATATACAGATCCTATACACGATGGAGATGGCCCCCACTGACAGCAACGATGACTACCTGAGCATGATGAACAAGAATGTTCAGAATATGATTTCTGGTATAGGTTGCTGAATGCTAACCATAAGATGGCACTTCAAGGAGATTGGCTGAATGCACAGCATAGACATCATTCCAATTCTCTTCGTCGGCTCGGTTTTTTGCCTGCTGGCCATTTACCTTGGCTACGAATATGCCGTTGGAAAGATGAAATACCAGTGATGGGTAAATTACCATCCAATACATTCTTCCAATTACGGCGTATCCTGAATATGGGGTGACATGAGTGGGTAAACCGATTCTCGATGTTTGCGATCTATCGGTTTCTCGTTCAGGGAAGATCATAATCAAGGATGTGTGCCTCACAATAAACGAGGGAGAATTCGTTGCAATCGTAGGCCCAAACGGCAGTGGCAAGTCCACTTTCCTACTCGCGATCCTGGGTCTACTCAAACCTCGTACCGGAACAATCGAGATATACGGCCATCCTCCGATGTCAAGGAAGCTGCACAGAAAGATTGGCTGGGTCTCCCAAGCAGCTTCATACTTGCCGAAAGATGTCAAACTAACAGTCCGCGAGTTAGTCAGGCTGGGGACTCTGCATAGAGGTAACATGTTTGACTGGGCATGGCTTGACACCGGTAGAGAAGAAAAGGTCACACAGGCAATTAGAATGGCAGGTTTGGAGGCACTCCAGAACACTCCGGTTGCAAGATTATCCGGCGGACAGAGGCAGAGGGCCGTTATAGCACGAGCATTGGCCACAGAGTCTGATTTCATCCTGCTCGACGAGCCTTTAGTTGGAATAGACCGAGATTCAAGAAACGCTCTCCTGAAGTTACTTGATCGACTGTGTCACGAGCAAGGAAAAACAATTCTCATGGTGTCGCATGATTTTACCGCTATGTTTCAATCGGCACACAGAATAGTCTTCTTGGAAGAGACAATAAGGTTCGACGGACCAACAGAAACATTCCCGAATCTGGATGAGCTAGCTGATTTAAGGGGCATAGAAAATGTTCACCGGGAACACATGGAGGATTTTGTTTGGGAATAGGTGTGGCAATTCTGGATATGACATCCCCATATCTCGAATTGATTGGACCGATGATGCCCGGAGAGGTATTTCCATATTTCTTCACGATGGAAATGTTTCAACGCGCTTTATTGGCGGCCATGATGGTAACAATTGTGTCTGGATTTCTAGGGAGCTTCCTCCTGATTCGTAACTTAGCTCTCATTGGAGACGGCCTAGCACATGTTTCATTCGGCGGCGTAGCAGTTGGAATCGTTCTCGGAGCATCTTCGCCGCTTTGGTACGCACTCTTCTTCAGCGTCATATCCAGCATTCTGATCTACGAGATGCAATCGAGAGAAATACTAACGGGCGATGCATCCATCGCGATATTCCTGACCGGGATGTTGGCCTTCGGATTGGTTATACTCCGAATGTCAGGTGGCGGGATAACATTAGATATCGAGGGATATCTGTTCGGGAACCTGCTCCTGATAGACAGTTCAGATTTGGATCTAATTACGACGATATCAATCATATCTTTCTCGACCTTGATACTGATTCACTCAGCATTGTTGGCGATAACAATCGATCCACTCGCTGCAAAGATACAGGGACTCCCGGTGAGAGGTATCGGACTGATTTTCAGCGTCATAACTGCGATGGTTGTTGTGAGCATGGTACAAGTGGTGGGGACATTGCTAGTAACCGCTCTTTTGGTCACCCCCGCCGCTACCGCACAATTGATCGGTCGCAGTTTCAGGTCCTGCGTTCTCTTGACCCAGATCTTCGGATTTTCTTCAGTGATTTTGGGACTTTATCTCTCCGCAGAAATGGATACTGGCACAGGCTCGATGATAGCCCTTGTTTCAGCGGTGATTTTTGCAGTTGTTGCGATTAGTAAATTGATACTATCAAATGCGTTTGCAACGCAGACTTACCCCTCCAAAGAAGTCTAAATTTCGCATTTTCCAATTAACTTGCTGACTATCACTCCTTCTGAGTTAGCCATTTCACACTCGATTATATCTCCAGGGTACATTCTTCCGACTCCCTCCGGCGTCCCGGTCCAAACGCAATCCCCCGGACTGATGGCGTACCACTCTGTCAATGTATCAAGGAGCCTGTCCACATTGTGTACCATCAGTTCAGTGGATTCATTCTGACGAGTCTCGCCATTTACGGAGAGCATCAACTTCTTCGGCTTTGGATCCCACTCCGTCCAAGTGCCCAATACAGCGGATCCAACGAACGACTTACCTTCTAGCCAAGGCCAAGACTTCTCCTTCGCAAGACTCTGACGAGTCCTATTCGTCGTATCGCACCCAATGCACATCGAAGCAGGACGAAGGTCTTCTCCAAGACGAATAACAAGCTCAACCTCGTGGTCTATGTGGTCTGACGGGTCGCCCAATCGAATAACGTTAGTTCCGTCAGAATTAGATTCAACGTGACAGGAGTCAGGCATTAAGAAGAATCGAGGATAATCGGCCACGTCTCCTCCTATTTCCTTTGCATGCCCAACATAGTTTCTGAATACGGCCCAACCGAGAGGCATCGATTCAACGCGAAGGTATCTCGTATTGATGCCTTCGCTCAAGAGAATTCAAGTTCACCTTCTCCTAGACCCTCATATGTCTGAGGACCCATATGCAGTCCTTGGAGTAGCCCGAGACGCCACTGATGCAGAGATCAAGCGCACGTACCGGAGACTAGCAAGACAGCACCATCCCGACAGAAATCCCAACGATGCTGCCGCCGAGGAGAGATTCAAATCGATACAGTCAGCATATGACAACATAGGATCGTCAGAGGCTCGCCATCGTTATGATGAGGCTCAGAGGATGGAGGATTTCTTCAAGAACGGAAGAAAGTCAAGAAGTTCAGGATTCCAAGGATTCGAAATGCCGGACATAATATCACAGATGTTCAACACCTCAAGATCGGCATCGGAAGCCCCTCAAAACCGGCCTGGGAGATCGGTTGAACGTGGTTCAGACATCAGGTCCGGAATAGATATGCCATATTCTGACGCTGAGGCCGGGTGTGCGATTGAATTCGATCACCAACGCCTGAAGACCTGCCCAAAATGCGAGGGGTCTACCTTTGGAACGACACGCACATGCGGGGGCTGTGATGGAAAAGGCGTTCGTTCCAGGAGGTCGACCATTACAGTCAAGATCCCCTCCAATTCTAAGCATGGCCAAAAGATTCGAATGAAAGGCCTCGGACATGACCATCCACGAGGAAAATCAGGCGATTTGATACTTACAATACGCATAGATGCCGAAGAGGGCAGAAGATGGGAGGGAGGACGATTGATCCAAACCGTCAGGATCCCATATAGTACACTAATTCTTGGAGGCAGATGTGACATACGCACTCCAATTGGCAGCTCAATCAGAATAGAGGTGATGCCCGGGACGCAGATAGGAGATCGAAGAAGAATACCCGGGATGGGTTTCGATGGAGCAGATCTGGATATAGAATTCTCTTTGGAGGACAGAATAAACCTGACAGAGGCTCAGAAAGAAATACTTGAGAGCCTAAGGAATGAGGGTCTCTGAAGTCCCTTACAACGCCTCATAAGTATGGTCCACTACCCTTTCTTCGTGCGAGACTTCTCGATTATAGCGGATCGCATGGTTTCTGGTAGCAATCGCGTACACGCCGCAGTCATCGTCATCACGGCACTCATGATACCTGGTTTCCTGTCCTCCCTCACGCCAATAGACATCGAGGCATACAACATGGATTCCCCGGAACTCGAGGCGAACGATGTAATGAGGGAGGAATTTTCTGGAGCAGGGAACATATGGGGATTCGGAATATTCGTTCGTTCCATGGAAGAGGTTGGAAACACGCCGTCGCAGATCTCGATGACTGAACCGTTCCTTGGCACCTCACAAGGAATAGATAATCCAACTGGAGGCATACTCAACCTGTCAATACTTAGGGAGGCCGATATGAAGGCGGACATCCTGAAAAATCACGATGTATCTCGGTATTATCTGAATTTCTCTTCTGATATCTCTGGAATTCCGCTGAAGGGTGTTTTAGATCTTCCAAATGAGTTCAGGGTCTTCATGGATAATCGTTCTCTGGTCACAAGAGATCGAATCAATCCATTCTCCCTCCAGTGGGAGATAGCACCCACTAACTGGACCGACTGCGGAGAATTGGACTGCCTGTCTTTTGATGACCCGCTACTCACACAAGCACATATCGACCTCGCCGCACACAGAATGGCGAATCATACCAGGGGTTCGTTCCTCAGATATCTGTCAGTAGATCGAACATTCGAGCCTGACCCTAGTAGCCTGGTGATTGGCCCATATGGGGGCGTATTGAAAGAAGATGGAACAATAGAAGCCGAAGAATGGGGGCCAGGACGATGGACTGCTAGCTCAGTATGGATGATACTCAATCTNGACCGACAGANTATGGTGGATAATGGTTGGACCTTCGCATGGATAGANGCCAGACCAGAGTTTGGTTTTGAGCGAGANGGNCTNTCGTTCAAAACGGACCCAATACAATATACNATGGATCAATGTGAACTTGAAGCNCANCAAGGNCTAGATCCATGCTCCGTTGAGTGGCTGTATCTCGCTATAGAGGAAGAACTCAGATCTACAGATGAGGAAGTNGTAACAGTACTATTGGGNGAAGGCCCNAACGTCGANATAAATCGAGAACTCCTCTCCAGCTCTTTTCTCGTCGGTGTCATGGGTTTAGTCGTCGTCTTTCTGCTATGGATGAGTTTGAGGAGAGTCTCAGATGTCATTATCGTTGGAGCAGGGCTCTCACTTTCTCTACTATGGATGCAAGGGTCGATAGGATGGATCTGGATTGCAGGAGAGAGATTTGGCTTTCAGATCATAGCAAGATCACAATTCTCTAACTTACTCCCCATCCTGGTCTTAGCACTTGGCATTGACGATTCTCTACACGCACTTCACAGATACAAGGAAGAAAGACGTAACGGCGCCACCNCTGAGCAATCTGCACACATATCGATATCAAAAGTNGGNCGNGCAATNATGCTAACAAGCTTCACAACNATCGTNGCNTTCCTNGCTAATCTATCNTCAGACATCGCTGCNTTGAGGTCTTTCGGGATCGAAGCCGGTCTCGGGGTGCTCTCGGCATTTTTGCTGACGGGCCTGTGGGTACCACTTCTTAGATTGGATTATGATCTAGCCCTCAAGAGGCGAGATAGATTGGAAGAAGAAAGGGCCGACATATTACATTTGGTACCAAGTCACTGGCTTTCATCAACGACATTCACATCCTATTCGAAAGCTCCCTTTGTTGGTCTTTTGACAGTACTTCTGACTGTGCTGGCACTAGGTCCAATGTTCAGTCTAGAGGGCGATTTTCAGATTGATGATTTCCTCGATCCAGATTCTGATTTTGCGAAGGGAGTGAATTTGGCCAGTGAAAGGTTCGGAGATGGAGAACCAGGTTACATACTGGTAGAAGGAGATATTGCGAATCCACTGGTGATTGAAGCCATAGAGGAACTCAGACTCAACATCAATTCGCATGGCGAAGGAGATCCAGACCAAATCTCAAGAACGCCCACAGGCCAAGCCGAGTTGCTCGCCCTTGATCATATAGTCCTTGGAACAAAAGCAGCGATGGCCTGGAATATAACTCCCTATGAAGAGAAAGGCTGGAATCCGTTGCTCCCCGATGGAGGCGTTGGTTGCAATACATCATTCATCTACAATCCGTTTGAAGGAAAGTCTGTTAGATTGCCCGATCTCGATGACCGTGAATGTCTGGTCTTCATCTACGGATACGTTCTGAATTATGGGGTCCCTGCTAGTGGTGGCTATCCTGAAATCCCTGCACCACTTGTAACTGAATTTATCCAGACAGAAGACGAGTTAGATCCAGACGCTCATTGGCTTACCATAGATGGGGAGATACCATCATACACTCGCATGTCTATGAGATTCGGCTTATCAGATCCAGAGCAATTCCCGCTTATCGAACCGGCTCTTGAGCAGCTGATTCAAGATATGGCCCCCTTCAGAAATCTATCAATCGGCCCCTTGTATGAAAGAGGATCAATCTCACAAGCACTGGAAGATGAAAAATATCCCGTATCATGGGCCATACCGACGGGCGATCCGGTAGTTCGTTTCGTTGCAGCAGATGGAATGCAGGATCAGATGCAAGGAACGCTGGCACTTGGAATCGTTGCATGCATGGCTACTTTGTGGTGGGGGTACCGCCCAGATGGAAAAACCATCCAGAGACTGAAATTGCGACCAAGCAGGAATCACTTGATCCAATCACTTGCTATAGCTTCGGTTTTCACAATGATATCTTCAACTGTAATTGGCTGGAGCTATGCACCAATCCTTTTCACAGCCTCAATCTTAGCATGTGCGGCATGGGGTCGAATAGCATTCTTCCTCTCCTTCGCGACCACCCTGCCCATAGCAGTGGTGATAGTGTGGCTGTATGCTCTGATCGAAGTTGCAGGATATGGCCTCAATATGATTACTGTCTCAATCGCTGCGATATNCCTCGGTGTCGGTATAGATTACGTGATCCACGTAGTCGAGAGATACCGGGAGGAGATGGAGAAGAAAGCCGACCCGTATGTGGCCATCAAAGCAGTGNGTGGAGCTTCTGGAATAGCACTGGTGGGATCAGCTCTCTCAGATATAGCCGGATTCCTCGTAATCATGCAGTCTTCGATGGGATTCTTCTCAACATTCGGATTGTTTTGTGCGATCATGATTGGATTGGCTCTCGCTGCGAGTATGATTCTCACGCCAGTCACACTTCGTATCATGCAGCCGCTTCTGATAGCGGAAGAGTCAGCTAGCCATGTCTAATTTCAGATTCAAGCAGCCTTGCGTATAAGGGGGGCAAGAGAAGAAGGCTCGACATCAGAGCAAGTGTAATTGCGACTACGAACGCCTGCCCGAAGAGTTGGAGAGGAACCAATGAAGATAGATTCAATACTGAAAATCCACCTGCTGTTGTCAGTGCTGCAGCACACATCGCACGACCTGTAGTGGCAATGGACCTCGAGGTCCAAACTGATGGTCCTGCTGAAGGATCATGCATGGCCTCTTCTTCAATACGGGTAGCAATGTGAACGGCGTAGTCCACCCCGAGTCCAAGCGTAAGTGCGCCAATTGTAACTGTCTGTGAATTTAACTGGAATCCTGTGAATCCCATTATGCCGAAAACCCACGCAACCACGGCCATCAAAGGTAACCAAGTGACAAAACCCCTCTTCACCCCTTTCAATGCACTTCCGGTCCTTCCAGTTTGAATGGCAAATAGCATGATTAGGATAACCCCTGCAACAATCGTCGTCGAAAGAGTCGCAGCATCAGCCACATCAGAAGTAATCTGAGCCAAAATAAGGGATCTACCGCTGACTCTCAAGGTGAACTCGCTACCCTCTACTTCACTGGCCAAAGAAGATGACAGTTGAGATTCAAATTCTGAGGTTGCTGACCAGTCTAGAGTTGACGCCTGGAAGGATATTACAGTTTGATCCCCCGAACTCGATAGAATTCCCGCACTCAATTCACGTCCTTCATCTGTTTGGAGTAACCAATACTCAAGGGCCCCCCATGAGTCATCTGCCCCCGATTCGATACCACTCATGTGCAAATCAAGCAAGGGATTCGAGAACCTACCAGATTCCAGAGTGGACCAAAGATCTGTTGTCACTTGCGTGACTCGATCGTCTCCCTGCAGTACCCTAATCGCAGATTCAGCTATAATCCGGCCCTCCTCACTGATTACAGGACCATCCAATACGACATACAATGGAGAAGGACTGCTTTGGAATACGTCGGATATCAACAGGAAGTCCGCGACAACGGGAACCGAATCGTCAAAATTGTCTCTTGTATCGAAACCAACTTCCAGTTGTTGCACACCATACAATGCCGGCATCGATAGCAGAACGGCGATCAAAACCACTGTGGCCGGCATCTTCGTCAAATCGCCCACCCAACGTGTAATTCGATTTTCTTCTATCTTTACAGTCCGCTCTATTGGAAGGTCTTTCGGAGGAATTAATGATATCAATGCGGGTAACGCAGTTACGCTGAAAAGGTAGATGTAGAATAGGCCGATTGCAATCACCGTGCCGAAAATAACCAGAAACGATTGACTCGACAGACGGAAAGAAAGAAACCCGACCATGTCAGTAAAAATCGCTATCAAGAGTGCGATTGAAGTGTACTTAGTACCGCGTAGTACAGCAGCCTTTCGAAGGTCTTTTTGCAGATCCCCTACAGACGCAACATGCTCTTCAGATATAGATGCCAATCGGTATTCTTCTCTTATCCTCTTAACAACATGAAGGCCGTAATCCACGCCTATCGCCAGGAGCAAGACAGGTATCGAGTTCATCGCGCCGTTGAATGTCATAGGCACCCCCATCAGCGTTAGAGTTCCTGCTGTGCCATATGTAGCCCCAATTCCGAATACAGTAAGGCCGAGTACATATCCCGTATCTCGCTTACTTCTGAACGAGAACCACAAGATCGTTCCTAGAATCAGCAATGAAGCCGAATTTAGAATTCCAAGCTCCTTGCCCAGATTTTCATTTTGTCCTAGCGAAAATTGAGAGAAAGAAAATACTGTAGACGCACTATCCCCCGTCTCTTCTATCCTCAACTGGAGGGCGCCGGCCCAATTGTCAACATCTTCCTGAATATCTCCAGGAGGTGCCCCACCATGTCTCTCTGACTCCGTTGTTATCACGAAGCTGATGAGTACCGGCCCAGTTGTCCCAATCAACTCCTCATGATCTGCAGCCGGGACAGTACCTTTGAGAGCGGCGCTATAGTCTAGATACTGCATCCCAGAAAGAATACCCAGTTTAACAAGCGCCAAGTCTCTTGAGACGTTGAATGACTCATCATCTGATTGAATCGCACTTATCGACTCCGAAAATGTAACGATCAATTGAGTTATGTTTTCTCCATTGGCAAGGCGATCCACCCAAAGATCAGGACTCGATGGAACCCACGATCTAAGAGCAGAAGAATCGATTTCAACTGGAGACGGAATTGAGAACATTGCACCCTCGAGATTATCCAGTGCGATTTCACGTTCATCACCCTCGCTCGCCGACTCTAGTTCAATGAGAGCATTTTCGATTGGCTCAGACCAAACTTGTGCCGTTATCGGATCGCTGTGTAGCTCCCAGCCCATTGCAATGCTCGCAGGGCCGCTATTGGCTCTAGTGCCGAATAAGGGATACCCGTATTCTGTGAAATTTTGATCCTCTAGAAGAATTGCTTCCATCTCCGCAAGATGCACCCAATTTTGAACATCTGAAAGTCCCCCAGAATCAATCCTGACAATTATTCTTACAAAGTCCAAACTTGCTTGATATTCCTCTTCGACTTCATCAAGCAGCCTTACAGTATCGTTGTCCGGGAAAAAGGCATCTTCAGAATTGTCGAATTCAAGGAACATGGCCATCGAGCTTAGAGCAAGCGTACACACTAAGCCGATTGCCAATACCGTACGAGGCCTGTCTATGCAGATGGAAGTCATTCTGTCAAATGGATTTTCCATTTCATTTCCACATCCCAAGGGTATCGCGCAATGCACTCTCGAGATCACCGTGCGTGAACTCGTACCCTTGTTCCTCGAGCTTCGATGGGATAACATGTTGCCCTTCTGTTAGGAGATTCTTACCCATTTCACCGAAGAGAATCCTTACCACGAAAGAGGGAAGTGGAGCGATTGCAAGCCTCTTGATGACCCTGCCAAGCGTTTTTGCAAACTCCCTCTGACTTACAGGGTTCGGTGCTGTCAGATTGTAGGCTCCAGATGTTGAAGAATCCATCAGTAATTCATGCATAGAGTATATCTGGTCATCCATTGATATCCAAGGCATCCATTGTTTCCCAGAAGCAATAGGCCCTCCAGCATTCATCTTGAATGGGAGAAGCATTTTTCCAAGCGCTCCCCCAATTCCTGAGAGTACGATTCCAGTTCGTAGCCAGATGGTGCGTATTCCAGATTCTGCTGCTGGACGTGCAGATTCTTCCCAGGCAGAGCATACTTCCGCAAGGTAGCCCGTACCGGGTTCTGATTTTTCCGTCAATCCCTGCTTGTCAGAGTGCCCATAGAATCCAACGGCACTGGCAACCATGAAAACTTCGGGAGGCTGATTGAGATTTGCCAGAGTTTCTGCAAGAAGCGAGGTACTCTCTGTCCTTGAAGTCATGATCTTCTTCTTCCTTTTAGCTGACCACCTGCGATCACCAATCCCCTCGCCACCGAGATGAATGACAGCGTCAAAACCCTCAATCATGCTGCTGTCTATTATTCCCTTATCGGGGTGCCACTCAATCTCACGGTCATCTTTCACATTTCTTCTAACAAGGCGATAGACGTCATGGCCGCCAGTATCGAGAAAGGCCACCAGCTGGGTACCGATAAGTCCACTAGAACCTGCGATCAGGATTTTTTTTCTGGCCTCTGACCTAAATTTTTGATGCCTATCTATGTCTCTCTGAAGCCTTATCTCCCTGGCCTTGAACATTCTATCGATTCTTTGGGTGACAAGGCGGCCACCTAGAACACGGTCGACAATCTCTCCAAGGAACCCAAATGGAACTTTGTAATCGACTTGGTCTGTCACCGTTGTAACCCCATCTTTTTCTTTGAACAGATGCTCATGATCCCATTTCCAGAATGGTCCTTTCAGCATGGTCTCTCCAAACGCATGAGGCGGATCGTACATCGTGTGCTTAGCGTGCCAGGTCATTTTTGCGGGACCCATTACGAACTTCATGACTCGCTCAGATCCAACTGCGGGTATTTCAGGGTCAGCCCTCTTTTCGAGAACCAATTCCCACGGAGGTGTTAGCCGGTGGAATGCTCCACGCCTCTCATGCCATTCAAATACCGTTTCTATGGGGGCTTCAGTTATTGTCTCATGAGTGTATGATGTCATCAGCTACCACTCCGTGGGGCTGTGCCAACAGACCATTGTTCCAAATACCCGTCAAGCTTCAATTTTCTTTTGGTATTGGAAGAAGACATGTATCTTACGCTGCCAAATACCGGTCTCTTAGGGCCCCATGGCCTGTCGTGCCTTCCCATGACCCAGAAAATCCCAGTGTAACTATTCGGATCTCTCCCATCAAGAGCCCACCTGTCATTCAATTTTATCATCCATTCGGCGGCCTTAACAGGAGAAGGCGCCCATTCGAGTATCCTCTTTCCCCATAGCATCCGAAGATAGTTGTGTATCAAACCCTCTTCCTTGAGTTGCCTCTGAGCAGCATTCCACACTTCATCTTCGGTTTCAGCAGCTTCGATCTGTTCGAATGTATATGCTTCTCCTCTATCTTCTGAATGATCATGCAGGGTGCTCTTGGCCCAATCTGGAATCGAGTTAATCGAATGGTGGTCATCCCTGTGGAATGCGAAATTATATCCCAATTCTCTCCAGGTAATCAGCTGATCAACGAACGCCTCAGCACTAGCAGACAAGCCCCACCAACCCGCTCTCGACCCTCTTCCAGTGGAGTCTTCATCCAAATCAGCTGGAGTCCATCCTTCACGTTCAAGAATAGAATGAAGTATCTCATAAGGGGATATGTGGCCAAAGTGAATCCATGGTGAAAGGCCGCTCGCTGCCCCATCATCGGTATCGTTTCGACCGACATCATATCTGTTTAATCGATTGATTAGGAACGAGTCAAGCCTTCTTCGTGCTTCTGAGGACCCACCTATTTTTGTCGGAATCGATTGAACTTCATGGTCTATATCGAGGGGAGCTAGGGCCTTCCTTCCGATGGATCGGCCCTGTGCGACCCTCCACATCCACTCTAGAGGTGTGTGTTCGAAGTCAACCTCCCCCAAAATTTCTGATAACTTGGCGGAATCTACAGTTAGATCTGTTTCCACGCCTTCGAGTGGCATGGCCTTGGGGGATGATTCGAAGGCCCTGAGAAGATTTTTCTGCATGTATCTCCGGAAAGAATGCGCCGTTGCAAACTCCTTATCTGACATTTGCATTGGTAAAATTCCGGTCGAATCAACGGCTTCTAGTCTCACCGAGGTCGTTTCAGCAGCTCTATTCATCACCCACAGAGGCAAATATGTCGGATAATCATCTATCACCATGGCCGCGGAGCGTTTCGAGATTCTACGCAGAAGTCCATCCCCTGGATCTTTGTGATTCTCTACCCATGGCATGTAACTTACAGGCAGATCCCTGAAGACAGATATATTCTCTACAAGGCCTTGCACCATAAAAGTCAGAACTCTTTCAGAAGTCCAGCGATGCCGAACAGAAACACCCTCTACGATGAGAAGAGGTTTGTTTATGCTTAGTGAAATTTCTATTGCCCGCTCTAGCGCCGCGTTGTATCTGTACCTTCTAGTAGCAGTCATCCAGTACACCACAAACTCCCCGGCATTGTCTACTGGAAGATTTTTCAGTACCCTTATCCGGGGTTCTAACCTCGAATCCTCGGATTTTAGCAGGGTTGACATGTGTAAACTGTAATGGTTTTCAGATATGAAAGACTGTTCTCAAAAAATGAAAATATCAAACAGTATTTCATAAGATGCTAGCAAGTCCTTAGTTTTGAAATGACAATCCAAATTGACTCTCATGAGCACGCTACAGCGTCCGATGCAGAACTCCCCACTGTGCATGGTAATTTCAGAATAAGGGTGTTTGAAAGTCCGGATGGGAAAGAACATGCCACGCTTTACACGGGAGATCTTTCAGACAATGAAACCCCTCCCTTGGTTAGGATTCATTCAGAGTGTCTAACCGGCGACGCTTTCGGCTCCTTAAAGTGCGATTGCGGCCCCCAACTCGAAGCCTCGATGCAACGAATCCAAGAAGAGGGCAAAGGAGCAATAGTATACCTCCGTCAGGAAGGTCGAGGGATAGGGCTGTATTCCAAAATACAGGCATATGCTCTGCAAGACCAAGGACACGATACGTTGGATGCCAATCTTTTGTTGGGACTCCCTGCTGATGGCAGATCCTACGATGTGGCAGCAGAAATGCTCAAAGAAATAGGTCTGACAAAAGTACGTCTAATGACCAACAATCCGTTGAAAATCAAGGGCTTGGAGGAACATGGCATCGAGGTCCAAGAGAGATTGCAACACCAAAGCGGTATCGGGCCCGAAAATGTGCAATACCTCGCAACGAAAAGCCGACGAATGGGACACCTCCTGAATATAGATTTGAATGTAGAATGAACTTACAATACCGGACATGTAGGACAGTTAATATCATACACGCAGGATAGTGATTCTATGTCGTCCTTGATTGGTACCAATGCTCCCGACTTTTCTCTGGACTCAAGCGAAGGAGAGAAATTCGACTCCTCGAAAATGAAAGGACACTGGTATGTTCTATTCTTTTATGCAAAAGATGGCAGCCCCACATGCAAGAGGGGTTGTTTGAGCTTCAAGGAACAGTACCATCTATTTCGCTCATTGGAACCTCCTGTTGAGATTGTAGGTGTGAGCCAAGATACGGCAGAAGACCACAAGAGGTTCAAAGGAGAACTAGAACTCCCATTCACGCTTCTGTCTGACGAGGATAGAGCAGTTGCCGATGCATTCGGTGTGCCTGTTCACCTCGGAAGATTCCCTGCAAAGTCATCCTTCGTTATCGATCCAGAGGGAGTCATAAGACATGTTTACGATTGGCAATTTAGGCCACGTCACCATGTCGCTAAGATCCTAGATGCACTTTCTTCAATTACGGAGTGAATAATATGCAATGGAACCAGGTTCTATCAGATGCAGGACTCTCCGATAGGGAAGTAAATGCCGTCATGGTCCTGTCGACCAAGTCAAGCCTGAAGGCCAGTGAACTCGCAAAAGAACTCGGTACAACTCGTTTGGATGCTTATAATTCACTTGAACGCCTACAGTCCATTGGGCTGGTCAAAACAATTGCAGACAGGCCCATGCGATTTTCTTGTCCACCAATTCACGACGCGGTTTCTCATCTGATCAACATACGAAGTGAGCAACTACAGAAGATAGAATCAGGTTTTGAGACTCTCAAATCCTCATCGCCCTCCCAAGATCAGCCTCATGATGAAGAAAAAACAGATTTAACGAATCCAAAATTCGCAGTTCTGAAAGAGAGAACGCACATCATGAATAAAATAGACAAGATGGCTTCAGAGGCGAGCCAGGCACTAACATTGGTTCTAGGGAAATTCGGTATTCTTCACTTGTGCAGGGGAACGGCCCTTGGAAGTGTAAACGATGCTGCAGAGAGGGGCATAAGGGTCAGAGTGCTTGCTCAACTCGACAGGAGAACCATACGCTTCTTCTCGCAGTTACATGATGCTGTGGAAATCAGACACACCAAGGATTTGGAGGCACAAGGTGCCATAATGGATTCTCGTGAAACTATTCAGTATCTGAATATGGAAGAGAACCCTGTCGGAAGGGGAAAAAACGATGCCGCCTTGATAGTCGAGTCAGAGCCATTTGGGGTATCCCAGAGTAATCTGGTCGATTCTATTTGGGATGATGCGATACCATTTGCTGCGGCTTCGAAGAGATTCACCGAAGATCGCATCGTCGACCCTCTTAAGGTGACTCTGGAGGGCGGCTCTTTCCTAGATCGTTTCAGGGAGGTTTTGGAAATAGAGGAAGACCTCCCAGAAGAAGACACGCCATTCAATCCAGATGCTTTCCTAGCATCTAGTGGAGAGGTAAACAAGGCCAGAAGAAAGCTTTCAGCAGGCGGAGTTGAAGAGATGTCATCATTCGGCATCAATCTGGCTGATATCCTTAGGCAAGTCGGCACAAGAATCGGAGAAGAACTGGCCTTTTCTTTGAGAACAATTGAGGGAGATATCGAATTCCTAAATGAAATGATGGACTGGTGGGAGCATGCTGGTTTGGGAGAATTGTCTTACGGCATAGACCCCGAATTTCACATAAAGGCCATGCTTGTAGAAGAGTCAGAGTCTTCCAAATCTCTCCCGCTTCATGCCTTGGACGGGGGCATTATCGAAGGAGCACTAACCGCGAGATATCAGGGAACAAATGGGGTGAATGTAAGGAGAGACGAAGATCCAGATGGCTCACTTATCTACACCCTTGACATGATTGAATAAACAAAATCCGGTTTGCGAGCAAGAACGGTCAATTATAGCACCGACCACTCTGGTTGTAAGCATGAGGGTACTGACCTTTCTAAGGTTCATGCGGCAGATTTTGAAATCTGAGCCAGCGGATCTTGATTGGATTCAATCTCAAGGCCTCCTCGCGGTGAAATTGGCTCAGATTTTCGCTCTTCGGAGCGATCTCATTCCCGTCGAGAAATGCCGTCAGCTTCAGCAGTTGTATCAGCACGCTGCAAGCATTCCCGCCGAGGACGTATTCAACTGCATCGAAGAGCGTGCAGAACCAGGTTTCATGGAAGCATTCGAAGAAATCGATGAGATTCCTCTGGCAGCCGCATCTGTCGGTCAGGTGCATCGCGCCCGTCTGAAAGACGGTCGCGACGTTGTCATCAAAGTCATCAAGGCTCAAAATGAAAAATCTTTCAGGCGAGATGTCAAGAGGATGCGACGATGGCTCAGAATATTTCTCTTCTTCATGCCAAAACTAAGGAAAGTTGGAAATCCTGTCGCATTACTCAACCATGTCGCAGATTACACAACTAGGGAACTAGATTTGAGAAACGAGATACAGGGTGCAAGGGAACTTGAAGAAATAAAGAATAGAGTCAACTCAGACTTTCCAATGGATCTCCTGAGATTCCCGGAGTACCATGCCAATCTTTCAAACAAAGACATCCTGGTTTCTGAGTTTATCCGAGGAGATTCACTAGAAGATGGGATTGAGAGCGGTACACTTTCTTGGTCCACTCTCCTTCAACTATTCAGGATACATGGTGCCTACCTTTTCGGTATAGGCACATTTCATGGCGATTTACACCCCGGAAATTGCATCATCGACGAAGAAGGCAGATTCGTATTCATAGATAATGGGGCAATATGTCACGCTCCATCGCACGTCAATAAATCTCTATTTACATTCTTTCAGCATCTCTCAGACCATAGGTTCGATGAGGCTTTCAAGGCCCTACTAGGTTTATCCGAGAGATCGATGGATGAAAACAAGATAAGTCACTACATGGGAAAAATGCATGACATATACCACGATTTTGAGATGAAAACCGTAGGAGAACAAAGTCTAACTCGAATCATGATGAAGACGGTAAGATGCGCTGTCGAGGAAGCAGGCGCAGAATTTGGAGAGGAAGCATTCCCAATAATTAGGGCTTTAATGTATCTTGACGGATTGGTAATCAGGACACACCCTGACGTACGCCTAATATCATCAATGGGCCCATATTTGGATGAATTTAGGGAACATCTCCCCATAGGGAACGAGGTGCAGGTAGTATGAAAATTCCAATATTCGCACAAGATCCGCTACATCCTCCCGTCGAATGGTTAGAGGGATGGATCAAAGAGGCCGAAGAAGCAGGAGAAATAGAACCCACAGCGATGTCAATTTCTACCGTAAGCATCGATGGGGCCCCTCGGGCAAGGTTCGTGCTCTGCAAAGGGGTGTCTGAGAAAGGCATCCTGTTTTTCACAAACTTAGACTCCTCAAAGGCAAATGAGATATCTTTAGATCCGAGAGCATCCATTGCCTTTCACTGGCCGATCCTGAATCGTCAAGTAAGAATTGAAGGGCGACTGGAGAAGACTTCCGACCAAGAAGCAGACTCATACTTCCAGACTAGAAGCCGAATATCGAAGGTAGGGGCATGGGCCTCCAAGCAGAGCCGCCCACTAGAGTCTAGAGAGGTACTACTCAAAGCAGTTGATGAGTACTCTTCGAGATTCAATCACGATGTGCCTAGGCCAAGTCACTGGTCAGGCTTCCGACTCCAACCGTTCGCTTGGGAATTTTGGCAAGGTCAAGAAGGTCGACTTCATGACCGATGGACCATTCAAAAATTAGATGAGAATTGGCTTTCATGGAGGCTTTATCCATGAGTAATGTGGTCTGGATTACAGGTGCATCCGGCGGAATTGGGCGAAATGTGCTTGAGAAATTATCCGCTCAAGGATGGACCGTGATAGCCTCCGGAAGGGAAAAGGATAGTCTACAACAACTTTCCTCGGAATTGGATAATATCCATATCCTCCCCGTCGATGTCACCGATCACATAGCCATGAAAGATGCAGCGGGTAGAATAAAATCTGAATTTGGACAACTCGATGCATTAGTACACGCTGTAGGATCGATTCTCCTTCGACCGCTTCATGCGACTAGTGTCGAGCAATTTCAAGATACAATTTCTCTGAATTTAATTTCTGCTTTCTTAGCGATGAAATTCAGCATACCTATTATGATGAAATCTGGAGGCGGGAGAATAGTCCTTTTCTCTACAGTGGCTGCTAAAATCGGTATGCCCAACCACTCTTCTATCAGCTCTGCAAAGGCAGGCGTAGAGGGACTCGCAAAATCCGCAGCTGCAGATTATGCAAAGAGGGGGATAAGAGTCAATGTTGTCGCACCAGGCTTGGTTGAAACCCCTCTGGTTTCCCATCTGCTTTCCAATGAGAACTCGAGAGCTATCTCTGAAAATATGCATCCTATTGGAAGAGTTGGTAAACCCCAGGAAGTGGGATCATTGGTATCGTGGTTAATTTCTGAGGCACCCGATTGGATGACTGGAACAGTAATACCTGTAGACGGCGGACTTGGCAACATCCGATCACAGGAGAGCCGGAAGCCATGAGTAAACCCACTGTTCACATTATTGGCTCAGGAATATCTGGATTGAGATGTGCAGAGATACTTCTGGAATCTGGATTAGACGTCAAGATTTACGAAAAATCAGAAAGAATAGGAGGAAGGATGAAGACAGACATTGTCGATGGTTTTCTTTTAGATAGAGGGTTTCATGTCATGCAGACCGGATACCCACACAGCGTATCCAAAATCGATTTCGAGGCACTCGAGGCAAAGGCATTCAACCCAGGGGCAAGGATAATCAAAACCGTAAGTGGCAAACCGAAAATAACCACATATTCAGACCCTTTTCGAAGACCGCTTTCTTCTCTGAGGCTGCTTGGAGCTGAACGCTGGTCGGATTTGATCGGAATGGCCAAATTGAGATTATCATTGAGTAGAAGGGATATCAAAAAGACATTCAGCGGAGGAGATGGTTCCACATACGAATACCTCCGACAATTCGGGCTATCCGATTCTTTCATTGATAGGCTGCTCAGGCCCCTCTTCGCAGGAATATTCCTCGAATCCAAATTAGACACAAATGAACGATTTTTTCGATTCATATTCTCCTCTATGTCTAGAGGTGACATGGTCCTGCCCAGCAAGGGCGTGGGGGCATATCCGAATCACCTGGCGAAAAAGATCGGCTTTGAACGAATCTATCTTTCCACAAGCGCATTTGCGGATGACTCGATGACGATCATCATCGATGGGCAGAGAAAAACAGTAGATCAAGTCATAGTCGCCCATCCAACACCGTCAGAAGAGAAGACTATGAAGGCGGTTTGGACTGTATATTTCGACTCTCCAAGATCACCCGCTCCGGGGAAGTTTCTGCTCTTGAACGGCGATTATGAACTTGGGAAGACTGCGATAGCACATGTGGCAGTTCCATCCGATGTTCAGCCATCGTATGCTCCTGAGGGCAGGTCCCTGGTGGCGGCAACAATAGTCGGCGATGCCGCTGATTCTCTAAACCTCAATAACGCTGAAGCAGTAGAATCGCGAGCTAGAAAAGAAATTAGCGGATGGTTCCAAGACTGTGAGAACTGGAAAACTCTTGATGTTCAACACATCAATGCCGCACTTCCCTCGCACGGAGCAGGAACGGATTTGTCATTCTCAACATCAATCAATGAGGACGCAATTATCACCTGCGGAGACTACATGACGCATGCAAGTATGCAAGGGGCCATCAACTCAGCTGAAAAAGCAGCCAATGAAGCCATTAGAAGAATCCACAATTTAAGGTAACTACTAACACTTGAATCCAGTAGCCGGTGTATGGCAAGCAAGCCTATTCTAATGACCGGCGGCGTGATTTGCCTAATTTCTGCATCGTTGTTGTTAGTCGCCGGAGCATTCACCAACGAGGGCGTAGAAAGCTTGGGGGATTTAGAGGAAATTGATTACAACGTCTATGACTACTACTATCCAAGCACCGATAACGGAACACATCATGTCGGCCTTCTCGAATTTATCGACGAAGATAGGGCAGGAAGCCTACCCTGGGCAGTCATGGTTGGAGGATATTATTCAGATACGAACGGCGATGCCCAAATCGACGTATGCGAAGGGCTCCGCATGGAAATCTACGATTCAAACGGCACGAATGTTACAGATGAAAATATCGGGATTCTCAAATGTGGTATGTCTAATGAGGACAGTGATCCCGAGGATGATGACTTGGTAACCATTGGATTCATTTGCGACACATTAGAAGAACCTCGACAAAATTGTATGCATGGACAGACTTTCAAAGTCCTACTCTACGACGAAAATAACTCCTCGATTCCATTCACGTTGTATGATAGCGATGCGTCTATAATCGCCTTCTTTGAGATAATCGGTGCAGATGCAGCACAAGGTATCACTGCCCTAGTTGGTGCCAGTTTAATCGGATTCGCATCTTGCTGCGGCATGGTCTTTGGATTCATCATTTTCTTGATCGGATTACTAATTGGAAGCAATCCACCTCAAGAGGTTCAGTTTGTGCACAAATCTCCAAATCCAATGTCCATAAACCCTGATGGCAACGACCTTACTGTAACTCAACTCAAAATCAAAGATCAGGTAACCGGGGAATTAAACGAATCCAGGGATGGAGAATGGTGGGATGAAATCGTCAAAGACGAATGATGACCATCTTCGGAAAAGTCTGATTGACTGGTACGACGCCGAGAAGCGAGATTTGCCGTGGCGAAGAACAAACGACCCATGGCTAATTCTTCTCTCAGAGGTGATACTTCAGCAGACCCAGGTATCCCGTGGGATTGAATATTGGGTAAAAATTTCGAATCGATTTCCCACCCCAAAGGCACTTGCTGAAGCAGATCAAGAGGAACTCCTAACTCTCTGGCAAGGTGCAGGATATTATGCCAGAGCGAGAAGATTACACGCTCTTGCCATTCAAGTTTCCAAACCGGCCTCAGAAGGGGGGTTCGATGGCTCTATACCCGAATCGATAGAACAACTTCTAGGATTGCCAGGAATAGGCGCATACACCGCTGCTGCTGTGGCATCAATTGCTTTTGCCCTACCTGTGGGGGTTGTGGACGGCAATGTCCGTCGAGTGGCCTCTAGGCAGACTGGAAATCCAAGCCCTACTCATGATTCAGTAAGTATTTGGGCCAATTCTATGATTATCCTAGACCGCCCCGGTGATTCAAATCAAGCCATGATGGAACTCGGAGCAGTCATATGCAAGCCAAAGGCTCCAAAATGTGATTTATGCCCGATCTCCAATAGTTGTAAGGGTAAAGAAAACCCATTAGCATACCCAACTCCAATCAAGAGGAAGAAAACCATCGAAAACCTCGATGCTGCTGTCCTGCTCGACTCCGCTGGCTGGCCACGGCTATCTCGGAGAGACCCTTCGGAAAGATTCGGCGGTATGTGGGGTCCCCCCATGCGTGAAATTATGACTGATACGTTAACCCCTGTGGGGGAAATAGTGCATCACCTGACGCATAGGGAACTGCGGGTTAAGGTGTGGTCGGGCCAATGCTCCAGGGGCATAGACCCATCCACTGTCCCAATATCCAATCTAGATCGGAAGATTCTGGAGTTAGCAGGAGTAATGTAAGGATCCAACACTAATTCATACGTTCGGACACTCAGGCTTAACTGTGGAAGACCCCTCAACCAACTCTTGGAAAAGAGTCATGCAGAGTAGTAAATTGAAAACAGGACAGAAAAAGATGAAGACAGTAGGGCGAAATCCAATTATGCTGCTGAGGACGGAGGACACAATACACGCAACAGGCGCGCTTTGCAAGCACATGGGTTGGCCCCTCTCATGGGGGGGCAAGGTGGATGAAGACTGCATAACATGCCCCCTTCATCAATCCAGATATGAACTAGATACGGGAGAGGTTCTCGAATGGTCGCCCTTCCCAAAGCTCCCGGCTTATGGAAAACTCGTTGGATCGATGCGAAAGAAGAGACCGCTTCAAGTCCATGAGGTCCGTGAGATAGAGGGATGGATCGAAGTCAGACTATCTTCTTAGAACTAATCACTCTTTGGAATCGAAACGAACTGCTGCAAGATGCATGGCCACTCCCACAGGCATCAACATAACACCAAAGAACACCGATAAAGCCGACACCCATCGACTGCTGTTCATTTCAATACACCTCTTCCACATCCACCTGGTAACGACTATGTCGCCTGCCACAAAGTGCGCCCATGCAGCAGCAGCACCAGCTCTCGTTCCTAGCAACTCTGCCAGACTGCCCAGTATCATATCGGGCTTGGCCGAATCCTTTCCAAAGTCTAGGAGAACTTGCGGGTCCGATACCATAAGGGCCCACCAGATAACTATTGGACCAATGAAGAAAAGGGGCCGATCCATGACCTTCCTGGTCATCGCATGCTCCGGGTAGAAGAGCATCGCAAACCAAAAGGGCCCGACCCACATAGTAGAGAGAAAGAAAGATAGGTCGTATACGTCCATATCATTACCACTTCATACGCTTCCTAAAATCTCTACAATATCAACCAATTCATCCCAGTCAGCCCAGTATGAGTGTTCGAGAGATTCAATACTTCCATCACTTCGATATATCTGCAAAGTAGGCGTCGATGGCTGTTCGAACGCTTCGTAGATACTCTGAGTCGATGTCAAACCAGAATCCAAATCCAATATCTCCACATCTTCGGTTGGAACCATCACTGGCCAACTGGAAGGGTGTTCAGCCCCATTTCCAACGTACGTTGACAGTATTTCTTCCTCGTTTTCGAAAGCAGCATATCGGTGAATACTAACTACACTGATATCTTCAATTGTCCCATTCTCAATACCTGAATAAATCATATCAGTCCAATCATGGCATCCCCTGCACGAGGCTCCTACCCACAAAACAAGAGCATCTTCTTCATTCACAACCTGTCTCAAATCGAGCACTTCTGACGTATTATTGCTCACCTGATGAGTCATCGACTCAAAAGAAAAACGTTGTAGGGGCTCTTCGGAAGAATCTACGCCTTCTGAAGAGAGCTCGGGGGCCACACAGCCGGATAGTGTGAGAACAGCGAGCATGAGAATGGCAATACAACGCATTACGACACCATTCGAGAGGGATTTGATAGAATCGGACTGGAGGGCTCTGGGACAGGGTGCTTGGAATAAGGGAACCACGTATCTATTCCATTCCATTCGGGGTGAATGCCCATATCTGCTAAGACTAGTTTGCTAGTTATACGGCCCGACTCGAAAATCGTAGGGAGCCCGCTTCCCGGATGAGTACCGCCGCCTACAAGGTACAGACCCTGAAACTCATCAAATCTGTTCCCAGGCCTTAGGAATAGCATTTGATCAAGACTGTGAGCTAGATTGAACACAGCCCCTCTGTAGATGTCTGATGAGCCCCAGTCATCAGGAGTCACAATCGATTCGCTTACGATATGGTCTTCAAGATCTTCAAATCCTAGTTTTTCCATCTGTTTGATGATAACATCCCTGTAATCATGCTTTATGCTATCCCAATCAATCGATTCATCTACATTTGAAACCGGGACCAACACATAGAGTGTAGAGCACCCATCAGGAGCTAGACTAGGATCTGTGATACAAGCATTCTGAACATATATCGACGGATCTTCCCAAGTGACTCGATGTTTTGTAATATCTTCAAGATTCGATTCGTACTTCGAAGATGCATAGATCTGGTGATGGGGCTGCTCCCACGTTTTATCCGTACCGAGATACAGCATGAATGTAGAACAGGAGTAAGATTTCTTTGCCAGTTTCTTATCACTCCATCTGCGTCTCTTATCATTCGGAACCAAGGAGGTCATACCATTCGCGAAATCGGCGTTCATGATCACCTTCTCACATCGTATCTCGCCCTTTGCTGTCCTCACTCCAACAACACGCTTACCATCAAGAAGCAGCTCTTCCACAGGAGTAGATAGCTGAATGTCGGCCCCGAGCCCAGCAGCAATATTTGCCATGCGCTCAGTTATGCTGCCCAAACCACCCTTCGCATGGAAAATGCCATGTTCATACTCGAGGAAAGCAAGAATCGTAAAGAGAGAAGGAGCTTGAAAAGGACTCATTCCCAGATATTTTGTTTGGAAAGACATCGCCAGTCGAATTCGCTCATCGGGGAAAAGTCGTTTCAAATCACTAGCAACGGTTGCCCAAGGCCTCATTACGGATGCTGCTTCCAATGCTTTCCTGCTGAATAAGTCCGAAACACCATTCCATGGCGACTGCAGACTTGACTTACTCCTCGTAAGCTTACGCCGATTTTCAGTAACGTACTTCTTGAAACCTGCCGCATTCTCTTCGCCGGACAGATTCCTGACTCTTTCAGTCATCTCATCTAGATCACTTGTAGCCTCAATCGACCCCCCCTGCCCGAAAACCAATTTGTATGACGGATCAAGGGGAATAAGTCCGAGCTCTTTGTGAGCATCTAGGCCGATTGCCTGGAATATCTCTTCGATTATCTCCGGATAATGGAAGAATGTAGGGCCACGATCGAATTTGAAACCGTCTTGCTCTATGATTTTAGTGCGACCGCCTACCTCTGCGCATTTCTCTACTACCAAAACGTCGAGACCCGAGTGCGCTAATAGCATGGCACTAGCCAAACCTCCCGGCCCAGCTCCTACAATTAGCACATCTGGATCGGCTCTTTTGGATTCTGACATAGTCATCACGCATCCCTCTTGAAAGGCCAAACCATGAGGGTTGAGAGGGCAAAACCCATCTTCTTCATGAATCCGAGGCTTAGTCGACGAGATAGAACATCTCCGTTTCTTCGTTCTGCCTCATCAAGAATCTCTCCATAAACCGATGCCATGATCGATGGGCTAGATCTCGAATCAGTTTCGATTAGTGGGAGGAGCCTAAGCGCATTCTTCTGATGCGTCCTAACCCTGCTCATGTAGTGCCTCATGAACTCCTTCCACCCCTGACCTGCGGGAAGGTCGGAATCGTACAGGTCTTTATTCGCTATACCGAACAATTCGAGGTCATCTTTAGGCAGGTACACTCTCCCCCTGCCGAGGTCTTCTTGGATATCACGAAGAATATTCACCATTTGGAGGAAAATACCCATCTCCTCAGCGTGCTCTCTTGCATCTGGATTATCATAGCCGTATATCTCGATGAGCGCCAGTCCCACTGTTGATGCGACTTTGTAGCAATATCCCCTTAGATCTTCAAAAGAGCGATAGTTCGTTGGATATAGGTCATCTTCCATGCCATCGATGAGTTGGTGTAAATCCCCAACCCGTATAGGGAATCGATTGAACGTATCTTTCAGAGCAACGAATATTGGATCGGATACTGAACGACCTTCATGAGCCCGACAAAGCATGTCTCTGTAGTAAATCAACGCTCTCAATTTCAAGGAATGATCAGGCTCAGGGTTAGATCCCTCTGATTGCTTATCGATTGAAAGAATGACCGATCTATCGGCTGTTCGTGCCTCTAAATCGCTCATCTCTTCCGAGCTGACGCCAGAGAGATCAGGCAGCCAATCGCCGTCAGCGATGTCATCTACCCGACGACAGAATGCGTAGAGAGCATAAACAGCATTTCTCTTCTCAATGGGAAGATGTCTGAAAGACCGCAAGAAAGACGTCGAGGCTGCTCTTGTGATGTCCTTGCACACAGCATAGGATTCGACCAAGTCTGAAGCCCTTGCAGACCTTCGCCCTAGGAGAACCATACAGATGCATTACAACCATTCTCATTATGAAGGGCTGTTTAATCCGGTAACAGTCTGGGAGCACCATTGAGCCCCCTGTACCAAGTAAAATGGAGGATTGCCGTTATGTCTCTCACAGATATAGAAAGAGACGACGAGTCGTGTAAAATGACATTCTCAGATGGTGCCGAATACCGCGTTGAATACTTAGATCTCCGTCTAGATTGTCCGTGTGCTAATTGCAAACCAAGAAGAGAGAACAAACAGAGAATGAATGAGTTCCAAGAGGAACTAAGCAGGCTAAGGATTGAGAAACCATCAATCGAAATCGTCGGTCATTATGGGCTCAAATTCATTTGGCCATCAGGATGCTCAAGCGGAATATACAGCTTTGATATTCTTCGGGAGATAGCCGAAAAAGAACCACACTCTCGGTGGCAACAGTGATAGCGGTGACGCTTGACGGTTGTTCAGCGTGTTAACGGTCTTTCCGACCATGACAGGTGATTCTTATGCCCGTGGATCCTGATGAAGATGATGATCAAGTAGAGTGGGTATCCTACTCAAGCGCCGGATACGGATCCGCAGAAGAAGGTCTCTGGGAGGATGTCGTTCCATCCGACTCCCCTTCCGAAGAGATAGACTGGTATGATGAAAATCCCATCGAAGGCGAATCCATGATTGAATGGGACGCCCCCCCCTGTCCCGCTCCCTTGGGAATAGCGTACTTGGCCAGAATAGGGTGTTGTGACTTTTGCCTCCACAGACTCAGCGGCAGGAGAACTGATGCCGTCGGTGCGGAAGGAGGCGCCACTCTCAGAAAAGAGGCCGAGAGAAGAGATCCCGAACTCTCCCGCCAGGGATCTTCTATCGAATGCCCCACCTGTGAAAATTTGTTAGATGATGTAGACAATGTCTCAAAGATCATATCGTCGGCATGCGACGGAATTCAGTTTTCCAGTATGCAGGTCGGTGTGCACATCCCGAAAGATCTGATTGAAGAAGAAGATCGTATACGTTCCAGATACGGTGCGCCCGGAAGCAAGCCATTGAAAGCAGCATTTGTAGAAGAGGTACAGACCAGTACTTCAGACAAGGTAGATGGTATCGAATTTGTAAGAGAGCGCCCAGATTTAATGGTCTTGATAGATACTTTGACATTGCGAGTTGATGTTGATGTACGTCCAGTATTTCTCTATGGAAGGTACAGAAAACTATCCAGAGGGATACCTCAGACCAGGTGGCCTTGTAGGGCATGCCGGGGTCGTGATGGCGGTTGCGAATCATGTGAATCGACAGGCCTCCAATACCCTGACTCAGTTCAAGATTTGATAGGGAAACCCATCGCCGATCAAATGGACGCTCTGGATACAGCATTCCACGGCATGGGGAGAGAAGACATCGATGTTCGATGCTTGGGCCAAGGACGACCCTTTGTCCTTGAAGTGAAATCCCCCAAGAAGAGAACGCCTCAATTCGCTTCATTGCTTGAGCTGGTTGAGTCCAATGCTAAGGGGCGGGTTGAGATCGACTCACTCAGGCTATCTGACAGGAAAGAAGTAGCCAGGATCAAACAGACTAGATCAGAAAAAAGCTACACTATAAGGTTCAAACCAGAATCAATCGAAGATCCAGTTAAGATCTCCGATGACATATTCGCTCTAGCTGGGACCAAGGTAGAGCAGCAGACACCAAAACGCGTCAGCCATCGAAGAGCCGATCGAAATCGAGTACGACAAATCGTATCCGTGGATCGTGTAGATATCGACGGCGATGAGATTGAAATGACTTTGAGATGTGAGGCTGGAACATACATCAAAGAATTGGTCCATTCCGATGAAGGAAGAACCATCCCATCAGTCACAAGTATCATCGGCGCCCCATGCGAAGTCATATGGTTAGACGTCGAAGATGTGCATGCAGACTAAGTTTCTCTAGGGAGATGAACTTAAACGCAGCAGGTAGGTGGCCGGCTCGCTGATAGCCTCAAGGGGGCCCACTGGACATGAAGAGAAGCCACGGAACTCGTCAAGGAACTCGTTCAATCCTATCTCGTTCTAAATCTCAGAGAGGCAGAATAAACATCACCAGATCAATACACTCCTATTCGAAGGGAGATAAGGTGTCCATTGTGTTGGATGGAGCGCAGCAAAAGGGAATGCCCCACCGTCGTTTCCAGGGTGCCACTGGCACCGTTAGGACAAAACAGGGACGAGCATTCGTCGTAGATGTACATGACAAGAACATGGCGAAGACGTTGATCGTCAGGCCCGAGCATCTCCGCCCTGCAGACGGTGCTCCAAAACCCAAGATACCACGTCGACAAGATCAGAAAGATATGGCTAATGAAGAGGAGTGAATTAGATGTCCGAATCAAATGAATATGTCGATTATGCAAAGGTAAGAGACCTTCTCTTGTCTGCCCAAGAACGTCGCCACGAGCTTTCATATGAACAACAAATGGCTCTACAGCATTCTGAATGGGCTGCAAGCGCTCAAAGAGGAGGCATAAAGACCGATACCAAAGTTTTCCTAGATTTGTCCACGGCTTTATCTGCTAATGATAAACTCGGAGATCACCCAGATATATGCGCTAAGATAGCAGAGTTAATGCCCCTCAGCGTCCACGCACTCAGAGTCATAATAGCCTCAAAGCGAATTGCAATGGATACTGCCGAGGTCGAGTCCGTTCTGGACATCGTGCGTCAACACGTCCTCTGAAGTCAATAGAGCGATTCATCAATGAAATCCCCTTCCGTTCACTAGGGGCCTCACGCATGTCGGACGATCGAGAGGACGAAACTCCCGATGAAATGCAAGGCGAGTCGATGGTTAGAGTACTTTCTGTAATCCAGCGAAGGCCAAGAGGCATGGAGATTCATGGACTTACCCACCCCGGACTCTTCTTAGTCCGTGCAAGGATCATGCAGGATGACTCTTTATCTTCTGATGCCGGGTGGATTCCAATAGAAGATTCTCGCATAGGGCCAGTTTCAACCATAAGGAAAAAAGACATCTCTATCGATAATGAGGGAGATTTGAATTTGGCCATCGTAGAATCAATAAAAATGGATGAATCGGTTCATCTTTCATTTTTTAACAGAGCACAGCCAATATCTTTGAAGATGCACTCGTACCAACTTCTCCCAGGAATCGGTAAATCAACAGCCCAACAATGGGTCTCCAAGAGAGGTTCGATGGGATGGAACGATCTCCATGGAGTGACTAACGCAATCGGTCAGGACGCTTCTGAATTACTAGCTGAACGATACTCACAAGAAATGGAAGACCCTGCACAGTCTCCCAGATTGATTGATCTCGTCGTACGTGCTGGGGCTTAATTGTGTCTTTCACAAACGAAGATCACGAACACCCTTCCAAAATAGTTGAAAGGTATCTTTCCATATTCAAAGCGGACCCAAACCTTGGCCAGAATTTCTTGATAGATCCGTCCCCAATACAAAAGTCGATTCAAGCATCATGTGATCTTGGGCTCAATAACGATTCACATGTCCTTGAAATCGGCCCCGGTCCAGGCGTCCTATCCATCGAACTTCTCCGTCTAGGATCAAAGGTAACCGCTCTAGAAATATCTCAAGATGCATGTGATTTCCTAGAATCAGAATTTAATCATGAGGAATTTAATCTACTCAATGAGGATGCTTTACGCACCAAGTGGCCACATGACATAACACATATCGTGGCGAACATACCTTATGGTATCTCTAGCCCCATTCTCGAAAGAATACAAGATCACCATCAAACAAACCCTCTTAGTGGCGTATCCCTACTTGTTCAACGAGAGTTTGCTCATAGGATGGCTATGAAAAGCATACCAAAAGACAGAGGCCCATTAGGCATCGCTCTTTGGCTCGATTTTGAATGTGAGATCATCTCAGATGTCCCCTCATCTTCATTCAGACCGCAACCCGATGTAGCGTCATCCATCGTGACTCTTCGTCCCATTTCTAGAACCGAACTTCAGGACGTTAGTAGGAAATTAGTCCGAGGGATATCCTCTTGGTGCTTTGGAAGGCGAAGACGGAAGATACGCACATCACTTCGAGGTCTCCCTCGGAGGTTGCTAAAAATTGGAAAATGGTCATCTGCTGATTGGCTTCAAATACTGGATAATTTGGAAAAAGTAGGGGGCGATCTACAGGGCTTCATGGACAAACGTCCAGAGGAACTTAGGCCTGAGCAATGGACGTCTATTTGTCGTTTAATTTCAAGATGACCGCAAATCAGGTTTACCGTGACTTGAAATTCAACCCCCCTATCCGGTAGGCGTCGGAACGGCTCAGCCGAACCTTCAAGAGGGAATCAGATGGCAAAGAAGGATACCTATCTAGCACTGCTGAGAAGAGGTATTGATGAGACCACTTCGCAACTTCTATCGGAGTCCGGTTTGAAAATCGGAGACCTCAAGAAACTCGATGAAGAAAAACTGGTCAATAATTACGGTATCAAGAAAGAGATAGCCAAATCTGTACTTGAGTCTGTTAAATCCGGGCCTCGGGCATCAAGCAGACAGAGATTTATTGCAGATGTAATCACAAAGAGTGGAAAGCCAAAGAAGGTTGACAAAATACAGGAACAACGTTTCAAAAGAGAACAAAAAGACCTTCTTCAGCAACTAAATGAGAAACGAGAAGAACAGCGAATAGCGAGAGTCGAATCATTTAGGAATAAGAAATTAGTAATGAACAGACTAGGAAAAACAGTTGAGCTAATCGTTAAATTAGAAACAATCTATGACGAGGAGGCCAAGACTGAACAACGCTCTAAGTTGAAGGACCAACTCGAAACAAGGGGACTAGAAGCCGCAAGAGATCATGAGATGCTGGAATTGGACGGCACACCACAAGATATTGTAGATTTTAGAAGGAAAATAGCACCAGTACTATGTCTCCACGCATGCCCACATTGCGGTGATGAAATGGATCCACGCGGGTCATCTGTAATCGAGGACATCCGCGATTACAAATTTGTGTGCTGGGAGTGTGAAGAAGAGTTCCATGTCGATCTCGCTACCACCATAGCTGAACGTCTTGAAGACCCAGAGACTTGGATCAAGATCGATCCAAAACGAGGCCCCCGTGATCCCGTTGCTTCACCGCCCACCAAGGCGAGTGCAGATGCAATTGCCGATCTGATGATACAGGAGATTAAGGCCACCGGTGCCGCAGCCACCGAAATAATGGCATCAACAGAGGCCAGTAATATCTCAGGAACACTCATGAGCATCGATGATTGGATTGATCAGACACTTTCTGCTAAAGGATACATACAGGCTCAAGAGCATCGTGAAGATTTCATCATAGCGACAGGAGCCGGAGCAACCAAGTTCAACAAGTGGATGAAGAAGGCAGGCCTTTACTTCAACAAACAGTCCGGAAAGTGGACTAGATGGGAAGATCGCTGAACGGTATGGTTGATTTACAAGATCCCAAAATTTTAGCAATCATCATTTTCGATATAATCGGAATTGGTGCCTTTGTGTGGTTCTTATCCAGTAGACTCTCGTTGAAATTAAGAGTCATTGAACAAAGAAGAGAGAAAAAACGGAATCAAATCCTCCAAACAGAGGGAAAGACTCACTCTGATGAAGATACGATCAATCGTTGACCAAACATCACGGGGACATGGAAACGACTGACGTCGGATCAAGATAAAGCAGTATTCCACTCCGCAGATCCTGGAATATCTACTATCTCGAATTTAACGGAAGAAACCCCTCTTTGATTACTAATTTCCTCTCTCAGCAGGAGCAGATCATGAAGGCAACACGGACAGTGCGGCATCTTCGGCTTCAACCATATCTTCACACCCCCCTCATCACTTATTGCAAGCCTCTGAACTATCGTTTCATCATTCATCGGATACCCATGCGGGTCGGTCCTTTCTTTCAGAATCCGTGCAAGACTTATGGCTGCGTAATCTCTCGTCTTGCCCGGCATATTACCACTCTACGTACAGCGGAAAAGACTTGCCAGAGGTCAGACACTCAAGCCCATCTTTTCCTGCAACCCATGTGTCCTCGGTCCCCACCGCTCCATCATCGTAGACCACTTTGGGTTCTATTGCCATGATGCATCCTTCGTGCATCGCCCTGTCAAAACCATTAGCTAGAACCGGCGATTCGTCCAACTCCAACCCAACAGAATGACCGAGAAATTTTGCTTGGTGCGACTTCATTCCCATGAGGTGCTCCGCATACCCCATTTCAATAGCAAGATCACTTCCTAATTCCCAAGCTTCGGAGCAAGTTCCGCCAGAGCCGAGCTTATTCACTACCGAATCTCTAATTTCAACCATATCATTCAATCTCTCGATCCAAATTTCAGGCAGGCTACCAGAGCTAAACATTCTCGTGCAATCTGAGATATATCCTCGGTGCACATGGACGATATCTACCAAAACTGGAACCCTATTTTCTATACGTCTGTGACCTGAGCCAAGTGGTGCCATCGGATTCGCACCAGACCCCCCTATTGCCGAATCAAAGAATGAGGGAACACCTCCCGAACGCCCAGCAGCAACAACCGCTCTGTCACAATCCATCGGCCAACGCCTCATTCTGATACGCCCCCCAAATCCTCTTTTCCGACTCACTTCTTCAGCGACTGATGCCACATCTAACTCAGTCATCCCATCTCCACATCTTTCAGCCACTGCAAGAAACATCTCATGATTCACACGTCCGGATTCTCGAATCTGATCAATCTCCCACGAGCTCTTAGTTTCCCTGAGTCGATGAAGCATCTTAGAAGCGTCTTCTTTACTATCTTCAAGTCCTGAAAGACACTTCGAAAGGAATCTCTTCCGAGAATGGGGGAGCGTCGAATCCAACATTGCTGGAGTCTTGGTGACCCCTACAGATTTGAGTCCCTTTTCCAAATCTGAAGATCTCGGTTGTTGAATCACAGGGTCGGGCGAATCACTCCCCCCAGACTCCCAAATGGCCCTTGGAAGGGACTTCTTCACTAAATGGGTGGTTTCCACATCGGTGCCAGATGCCCCTATGACGAGCATGCCGCTCTGCCTACCCCCGGTTAGCCAGTACAACTCAATGGGATCTTCTATCATGACGGATTCGTATCCGGCTTCTGCTAGAGCATCAGAAACCCTCTTCCTACGATTAGTCAGTTCAGATACAGGAACGCGCCAATCTTCACCTTCCGGCCCGCTCATAGCGAAGTCCATGCGTCTCCGTCCAAGTCCGGATGCATAGACAGTTCGGATGCATCAATTTCACCACACAGTCAAATCCAAGTGACCAGAGGACCCCATGTGCCGAAAGTCCTCGGACTCGACGATATCAAGCTCGATGGTCTGAAGATTCTGTATCGTGCAGACCTAAATTTACCCGTGCACCCTTCCACGAAAGAATTCCTTGACGATAAGAGAATCCGATCAATTATACCCACTCTCCAGAAATTAGAATCATCATCGGTCACAATCCTTGCACATCAGTCCAGGCCTGGAAGATTCGACTTTACGAATCTCCAAAGACACGCGAACAGACTCTCCCAACTCCTCGGCCGGCCTGTAGATTTCGTACCAGATGTATGCGGCCCATCAGCAACGGCTGCAATAGATTCGATGCATCCAGGCGATGTTCTAATGTTGGATAACGTCAGATTACATCCTGATGAAAACCTGCTGAAGGGTGAGATAGAGGAACAGGAAACTTCTGAGATAATACAGAATTTAGAACCCCATTTTGATATCTTCGTCAATGACGCTTTTGGCGCCGCACATCGGTCATCTCCTAGCTTAACGGGTTTTACACGTAAACTGCCTTCTGTGGCAGGAGGACTCATGCAGCGTGAGATCGATGCTCTTTCCATTGCTGTAGAAGACCCACCAAGGCCCTATGTAGCATTGCTGGGGGGGGCCAAAGCCGACGATTCCCTCCGAGTCGCAACCAATTTGCTCGAGAGGAACATCGTTGACACAGTGGCATTTCTCGGAGTAGTTGGAAATTTTATGTTGATGGCAGACGGTTTAGACATAGGGAAATCAAACGCAGATTTCGCAAGGTCACAGGTCGAACCATTCGTCGACGAGACTACAAAAATGGCTAAACGCATATTATCCAAATATCGAAAGAAGGTGATTCTTCCAGAAGACTTAGCCATTGAACTGAACGGATCCAGAGAACCGCTTTCGATTCAGCAACTCCCTACGCCTCATCCAATCTACGATGTGGGCCTCAGCACTTTGATGGGGTTGAGGCCGATAGTCATGGGCGCATCCTGCGTGTTGTGGAACGGACCCGCATCTTATTTTGAGAAACAAAATTTCGCTTTTGGAACCATAGAGGTGTTGAACATGTGCATAGAAACTGACGCAACCACAATAATCGGAGGTGGCCACACCAGTGCCCTAGTTGAAGCAAGAGGCGCCGCCATGCGAGTTACGCACAACAGCTCGGGGGGAGGCGCCACTCTAACGATGCTCTCTGGAGGCAGGATGCCCGTTATTGAGGCACTCGAACGATCATTCGAGACATCCCAAAGCATACTCGGAGAACGTGGCCTACTCGTATGATGGAGCCACTGGGGAGATTTGAACTCCCGGCCTTCTGATTACGAATCAGACGCTCAACCAGGCTAAGCTACAGTGGCAACAAACCATCCGTCCGCATTCCCGGAATAAGCAAATCGGTAATATTCTCACCCTGTTGTCGGCACCAAGGTTAAATTTGTAGAAGTTTAACAATCGCTTATGACCCTAGAGGGCGAAGCAACATCTGCACCAGCCGGAACAACGATCGTTTATGCAAATCAGAAGAGTGGTGGGCCAAGGGTTTTCGGAGCCCTTGCCATGCTTCTTGGTGGAATCTGGTTTATCATGGCACTGTTGGGCCTGGTAGATGCCGGTGATCAAATTGAACTTTGGTCTGCTGATGAAACCTCTTACTCATGGTGGTTTTATGTATCTCCACTTCTATCTGCTGTCTCTGCTGGATTGTTCGCTTACGCAGGCTTCCTCCTATGGGGCTACAAGAAGCAGGGCGTTTGGATTGGGTTCGGTGCCGTTGGAGTATATGCTCTTCAAGGAATACTCCAGTCAGTCTTCCTCGGGATGATTGCCGATGAGGTCGGAGACGCAGTAGGGGCCGAAGGACTCGGCAGCTTCGTAGCTGGTGCAGGACTCGTCTTCACCGCTATCGGAGCAGTATGCTGCGGACTTATCGTCGCACTTCCGCTCCTCATGAACGGAAACGATCTCGACGACGAGTGATTCAACGCAGATCTCTAAGATTGATTACCCCGCCTATGCGGGCATGGACATCCGATAGGATAGACTCTAGCGCAGCTTCTGTCCGACCCTCGGCTCTCATGATTAAGACCGGCTCTGTGTTAGAGGGCCTGCATAGGAACCATCCATCCGGATATTCAACCCGCACTCCGTCGACCTCTGAGAACTGCAAGTCTGAAAATGATGAGCGCACCGATTTCATTATCTCATCTCGCCCACCTTCAAAACTTATTTTCGATTCTCCCGTTGATGGATACTCTGGAACCGAAGAAAGTAGATCGGAGAATCCAATGCTGCCATTCTTAGGATCAGACAACCTTGCCACGAGCTCTATGAGCCTCGCACCGTTGTAGAGTGAACAGTCAAATCCATTCCAGCGATCATTGAAGAAAAGATGGCCGGACATTTCTCCGGCGAATCTTATCGAAGGAGAGGTGGCTAATTCCATTTTCATAAACGAGTGCCCCGTCCTAACCATTCGACCAATTCCACCACTCGTTACTATGGCCTCTTCAACACCCATACTGCATTTCACATCATACAGGATAGTACGGCTCTCTTCCGAATGTTTACCTGATACTCCATTAAGCAAGATATCCCTGGCAAAAAGTCCAATCAAACGATCTGGGTGGATGAATCTCCCATTCTCATCAACTACGCCTATCCTATCGCCGTCTCCGTCTACGCCGATACCAAACTCAGCCTCCGAAGACACTACTTTGGCTGACAACTCCATCATGTTGGCAGGACGAGTCGGATCAGCTGGGTGCGCAGGGAATTCAGCATTCCATTCGCAGTTAATTGCTATAGTTTCAACACCCAACTTCTCGAATAGATCTAAAATATACGGCCCAGGAACAGCATTTGCGCCATCAACTGAAACCACTATTCTTCGTCCTATTGGCCCTATATCTTTCACAATCTCTTCTATGACGGAATTAACATAATCAGTCCTGTCAATCAAGGCGCCATCAAGACTCCTTTTCTCTTCTGATATCGAATTGAAAACGGCTTTCAGATCCTGGAGATCCCTTCCTGCCAATGGCAAACCGGAATGGACAATCTTGAATCCATTATACTCAGGGGGGTTGTGACTTGCCGTAATCACTACAGCCACGTCTATCTCCATATCCACAGTTGAGCGATAAACAACTCCCGTGGGCACCACTCCGAGATTTACAACTTCACAACCAGATGATCTTATTCCATCCATCATTGCGTTATGCAATTCCTCTCCAGATGTTCGAATATCGCGCCCTACAGCTATCGAAGTAGCTCCTGTAAAGTCCACGATGGACTGCCCTAGTCTTTTAGAAAAAGCGGAGTCAATTTCAGACCCCGCTATGCCACGTATATCGTAGGCCTTGAACACGCTCACAGCTCAGACCAGATGCGCGTACTCCTAAGCGTTGCCAATTTGGGGTACTACCGGGACAAGTCGGGATTCTTCTCGTACTGGGAGATGAATCAATGATGAGAAAACGCCTACTGCTATACCTATCCACCAAACAATAGTGTAGCTGCCATATACGTCGTAAAGAACACCCCCGAGATAGACCCCGACGAAACTGCCCATTTGATGAGAAAAGAATACTATTCCATACAATGTTGCCATATATCTTATCCCGTATATATGTGCCACTAATCCGCTGGTTAGTGGAACTGTTGCAAGCCAGAGAAAGCCCATTGCGAATGAGAATATCAGCACGGTGTTGGCGGTTATTGGAGTTAAAATAAACCAAGCCGCCGCAATAGATCGGCCTGCGTAAATCCCCGATAAAAGCCACTTCTTGCCGAATCTCTTGCCGGCCCATCCTGCCATCAGGGTTCCAACTATGTTGGCTGCCCCAATTACCGAAATTGCAAACCCGCCCAATGCAGCGGTTGTCTCTATCCCTAAATCGCCGCACCAGCCAATTGGCTCCACAGGAGCACTCATTTCTGTGATCAAGGCTGGAAAATGTGCTGTAATAAAGGCAAGTTGATACCCGCAAGAAAAGAAGCCTACGAAGATCATCATGTATGATGGATCTTTCATGGCTATGCGAAGTATTTCTCCAAGACTTTCCCCGATCTCTTCCTTTGCCGCAAGACCTGGAGATTTCATGAATGGCAGGAGCAGGAGCACAGCAAGAATCGAAGCAGCGAATATGATGAATATCGACTGCCATGGCATGCTTTCCAGAAGCAAGACTGCCACCATGGGGCCTACTATCTGTCCAGCAGACCCCGCTGCNGTTGCTATTGCAAGGCTCATTGCCCGATGCTCCGGCGCGCTTGCTCGCCCCACTACTGCTAGAATGACNCCAAAACCAGTGCCTGCAATCCCGAAGCCGACGAGAACCTCGTAGAGTTGAACCGAGATGGCCGTATCTGCTCCTGTTGTGAGGACGAGGCCCAGGGCATACAATATCGATCCTAAGACAATCGCCCGTCTATCCCCCATTTTTTCAGCGAAGGCNCCGAAGAAAGGCGCCCCGAAGCCCCATGCCAGATTCTGAATTGCTATCGCCAGGCTAAACTCCGCTCTTGCCCATCCATATTCTTCTTGAATGGGAATCTGAAAAACACCGAACGATGCACGTATCGCAAAACCAACGAGTACTATGACGCAGCCAACTGCCAAGACAGGCGTGAACAGACGCACCTTGCCCTGATCAGCATTCNCGATCATTTCTCCCCACTTCCAAGAAAGGCCTCAGCGACGATTTCCACTTTGGCCCCTCCTGGCAGTTCCTTCACAGCGTATGCCGCTCTTGCTGGAAGTACGGTTCCTGCTAGCCACGAACCATAGATATCGTTGAATTCGGAAAAGTCAGACATATCAAGAAGCAGGACGGTGACCCTCACCAAATCTGATTTTGAAGACCCCGCTTCGGATAGGAGATTGTCTATCTTTTGAAGAGCAGTGACTGTTTGCTCCGTGAGAGAATCNCCNCCATCAGTTCCAATCTGGCCCGCTACCCAAATGTGATTTCCAACNGTTATGCATGGGCTGTAGGGCGCCAATCGAAGCCCTCCGAGGTCGACCGCGCGTTTCTCGTACATACCCTCGCCTGTTGCATTCAGTCATTCAGCATTACTAATCATGCCAATCACTTGTATGTGGTCCCCTGCGACATTTTCAGCATCCATCATTCCAAGAGGCACCCAGTCTGCATTAACCGCATCATCGCCTGCTGAAGGCTTGGAGTCTCCGTCCACATCAACCCTGTAGAATAGGCCCACACAATGCTTCCTTGGATCCCTTCCGGGTGAACCCAGCACACTTAGAAGAGTCGGATTTCGACCATATACCCCCGTCTCTTCTCTCAATTCTCGTAGAACCGCATCAAGTGGGTCCTCGCCCACATCAACGAAGCCTCCTGGGAAGGCCCACTTGCCCTTCCATTCTGGCGGATTCGCTCCTCTCTGTATCATTAGGGCCTCAATCGCCCCATTACGCACCCTAGTTGCGACTGCATCAACCGTCACCGACGGTGAGCTGTAGCCATCAGCACCGCAGACATCACATCCCCTACGAGCCATATCTGCGTCCTCTAGAAACATAATCTTCGATTGCCCAGTACAGGTCCTGTCTCGAGAAAGATGGCCAATGAATATCTGTGAAATACAATTCTGAATATGCTATCTGCCAGAGAAGGAAATTCGATATGCGCTCCTCTCCGCTAGTCCTGATCACAAGATCTGGGTCTGGCAACTCAGAAGTATACAGCCTCGATGATATAGCATTCGCATCTATCGAATCAATCTCAAGATCTCCCTCAGCATGATCCCTCGCTAATGATTTGACAGCATCGATTATCTCTTCTCTTCCGCCGTATGCTAGACATACGGTGAATGTGAAATTCTTGTACTCACGAGTAACCTCCTCAGCTTCGGATATTGCATTTCTAACTCGTTCTGGAAGCAAATCGAGACGCCCCACGGCATTGACGCGAACCCCATTCTCATGGATAAGCGGATCAACTGAAATCTCATTCAGGCCTTGGACNTATAGATCGAATAAGATTTCAATTTCTTCTTGNGTCCTGTTNGTGAGATTTTCACTAGACAAGGCATAGACTGTAAGATAAGGTATATCNAGATCNAAGACCCACTTCATCACCTCTTTCAGTCGTTCNTTTCCAGCCGAGTGTCCTTGTCCAGATTCCATAGAATGAGTCCATGCAAACCTTCTATTTCCATCCATTATGATTGAGATATGCTGGGGAAGCTCAGAAGAATCAAGACCACGGAGCCTAGAACGCGCTCTCACGCCCCTCACACGTTCAATTCTGCTGACAANACTCCANGCGAGNCGNGAATTGACNNCCCATTTNCCNAGNGCTCTGAAAATNCTGAATCTAAGNANCCACTTNGCAGATCNGTCTATNGATCGACCGAGCCACCCTCTACGATTTGCCATGAANGCCCCTCACGTGAAGATNATGTCTGCAGAATCGCCAACCAAGTCTATCAGCCCCTTCTCCGGATTAACGACTATCACTTCTCCTGCAGNNTCCCAAACNGGNATATCGATGTGACTGTTCCCNGCATANCCGAACTGACCCTTTCCGAANCTCGCTGTAAGAGCCTCGGCNTTATTGGCCCCTCTGAGNTTTACNTCNCCNTCNGANGCCATCACGTCATTGAATATGCCNAGATGCGCAGCNATGGACTCNGCAATTAGCCGATCAGACGCNGTCACGAGATACANCTCTCTNCCACGTGCGTATTCGCCNGTTACCCATTCCATGAANGANGGGTGAAATTCCAACTCTGCAGGATCAAACTNCAGNAATNTNCCNAGNCGCTGTTTCCAAACNGCTCTTTGNCCTGNTATNTCAAGCCAAANAAATCTGAAAATCCTCCATGGCCTNGGNAGNANAACNCTGCGAATAGACACCCAACTCATNTCCGTGAGAATGAGGGTNCCATCCAAGTCNACGGCTAAGGGNATTTCNGAANGCTGGCCNNCCACNATATCANCTGNCNGAGCCTCTGGGTTCAATGTTCTGACCGTTCGTCTGATACGGGNATACCNANTCCTACTGATCATGGAGTCNNNTGATGCCCNCGCAGAGNCCGANTCCNAGNCGCCCATNANAATGGTCGANGTACTNGGNTCAAGAATACANAANANACTCTTCGAAAATGCTCCTAAGTCNATCGAAGAGTGGGTTAAATGCACTCAATTTTTTGAGGCNTGGGGAGACGTTCCGGTNGANCTGATNTCACTGNATAGCNGCNGAANGNAGATNATGATTGANAGNAGANGCGGATCGTATCGNGCCGAGTTTTCTCAGTGGCCAGTTTCCGGCATGCGGGCTAGNATGAGATCGGAAAACAATCGAGTTGANTGGCCAGTGGGGGGGCTNTCNATCGANGGNCTNGACATTATCCTCTTTTGGAAGGATGAATCCAATTCANCTGATGCAGAGGAGGTTATGTTNCAGCATATCGCGTCTCNAGANATGGNTTCAGCAACTCAACTCTTGGAAAGGTGCGNCAGAGCNTTGGCTTCTGNCCANGAGGNNCTATCCNCCCAATGGACAGGCCCATCTGACTCTCGTGCCTGGAANTCATCNATTACGAAGNTGGAAGAGGCCACCAAGAGTAGAACATTGTGGAGAGCCCCATTCAAACCGGGAATGCCTGCTATGCTTTCNCTNGGCAAGNTGTCTCTAGATCGCTTNTCGGAGTCANATGATGGGGTTATGCGACTNCGCCCACCCATGTGNGGGGCNTCAGATGCCGCNTCNAGATCNAGNGGCNTCGAATGGCCAGCCTTGAGNGATNTAGCAGCTCTANTGTANAANATCGGCGAAATAACACANGGAAATGTCGNGNCTGANGACTTCGAAAAACTAAGACTCGCTGCGATAAGGGGGTGGTCTNNNCACCCAGGTCGCCGAAGAACCGGGGGCGTGAAGCCNCANAGGGCCNTACAGATCATCGGAGGNGGATTGTCGATATGGGAATATGAACAGGCCCTTACNTCAAAATTCGATACTTNCGAGAACTCATCCCCAACNTCNCCAAGAACGGANTATATCCTGAGAAACNTCGCCTCTNTCCAGAGAAAATTATTCACNATANGAATATTCTCTGCCGNTTCNCTNNTAGGGGCTTCNTCTGCATTNTTNGGCATCATAGCNTCCATNTTGGAGCCGANTCAGATNTCNTTTNCAGCAGCCGCNGCAGGAGTCTCTGTTTACATNGTGATGAATGGCCTATANCGGTNTATGGCTCCAAAGCCAGAGTCGATATTTACGTAANCTGNACTGCTTCCCATACGCCNGATTCGTAACTGTAGGCCATGGGNACACCAGTCGGAATCTCNCTCTTCACTATCTCGTCAGGACCAAGGCCTTCTATCTCCATCACAATAGAGCGNAGTGAGTTTCCATGNGCAGCGACGAGAACNGTCNTGCCNGATTCAAGATTTGGAACAATCTGTTCNAACAGACANGGNAATGTCCGCTCTGANGTCATTCGAAGGCTNTCNCCACCAGGGGGGANNCCTTCGAAACTCCTCCTCCACTTCTTGACCTGCTCCTCNCCAAACTCTTCCCNNCATTCTTGCTTGTTNCTGCCTTGGAGATCGCCATAATTACGTTCGTTTAGCCGAGAGTCATGTATNACTTCCCCGCTCCATGAATGGTTGATGTCNAGTATTATNTCNGCCGTGCGCTGGGCCCTGACAAGCCCACTGGCATANACAGCATCGAATTCGATCNCACTGAGTTTTTNTCCAGCACTCNTCGCNTCANNCATCCCTTTCTCNGANAGCTCGATATCCACCCATCCTGTGAATCTGTTCTGAGCATTCCAGAGGGATTGACCATGACGAATAAGGATCAATAATCCCATCTTGACACCTCAAGAACGCCTTAGTCGTGGCTCGTGGAACTCAAGACCGAGAGCGGTTGAGAGCTTCTTTGCCTCCACAAGAGCGTCCTCGCTCATTGCTCTCTGCACGTCAGAAGACTGCTGGGTGTAGAAATTCGCCTGAACCACGATGCTCGACGATCCCATCGAGAGTATCTTCACCCATGATGACTGTTCGTTGACCGTCCGCTCATCTGCATTCAGCATCTCTGACATTTTCTCGCAGAAACTCTGTAAGGCCCCCGATTCACTAGACACCTCGAATTCAAACGGCATCACTACTCTCCTGAATCGACGTTGAGAGAAATTCTCTATCGGTGAATTCACAAGGTTGGCGTTCGGAACGGTGATGATCGTATCAAGGCCGGTCCTCAGTACCGTCATGCGCATCCCTATGTCAATGACCTCGCCTTCTATTCCCCCCACTTTTACCCAATCTCCGAGATTGAAGGGCCTGTCTATTATGATCGATAGAGCACCGAACATGTTGGACACTGAGTCCTTAGCCGCTAGAGCCAGTGCGAGACCCGTGATTCCAAGACCTGCAATAATTCCATTCAGATCAAAACCCGCGACACCAGCCACGACGAAGGCGCCCAGGACAAATACGCCCATCCTGCCTAATGACTCGCCTATGCTCACCAGAGATTTCTGCGATGCACTGCTGTCCTCATCATCGGATAGTATTGCTCCGACGGAACCAACCAGCCCGTATGCGGCGATTAGGAACACGAGTATGTAGAGAGAAACAGTCGATGAGAGTGCCTTATTGACGAGACCCTCGTCCCATACGGGCGTAACTGTGCCATCCAGAATCTCAACAAACTCTACGAAAAAGACTAACGTCACAGCAAACCCAACCGCTCGAGACCCTCTAGTCCCCAGCATATCCCCTGATTTCATTTCCTGACCAAACATTCTCCCTAAGATTCTAGGAAGTACTGACTTTCTGAAAAAATGCCCGATCAAGAGTGACAGAATTCCAATGATTGCTATGCATGCCAGAGTCCCCGCTGAGAACCCCACGATGTCTGCCTCTAACCCGAAGTCGGAGAATGGGCCGTCGCCCGGAACTGCTTCACTCATGGAGTGTCCCCTAATGGGGGTCCTGATAAACGCCCCCCAGTACTTCGTGAGGAACCACACTTCTCCGAGGGATTGAAGCATATGTCCCTGCACGTACACCTATGGAGGCGGTGAATGGGGGGGTCCGTGCGAAGGTTGCAAGGGGCCTCAGAACTCGTGTAACCTGCTTGTTGCTGCCATTCATGCTCTCAGTTGTAGCGCCTGCAGCCATCGCCCCTGCAGCAATCGCACAGGAGACGCCGTCANNAATCGAACCAACTGACATTTGGTCTGAGGAATACGCCAGTGGGACGTTTCCCTGGGGTGGNAACGCTCANATTCAATTCCGAGAGTATCACGATTATGAGTCTACAAAGGCCAGAATGCAGTATCTAGCTGATACTAACCCTGACATCATATCATTNCATGAGGGATTATTCGGGGGGTTAAACGACCGTGGCCAAGAAACCTCACTCGACGACTACAAGGGATGGTTCTACAACAATCCAAGTCCATGGGTAAAAATCACATCAGGCGTGGAAAACGGGGACTACAACCCATTCAATGGGGATGCTGGAAACTATCCCGAACGCCCGGATGTAATGCTGGTCGGCAACCACCATGCAAGGGAGTGGATGTCNTACGAGGTCCCGATGCTGTTCTTGGAAACCGTTGCATACTACTACGGCCAAGCGGGAATAGACAATGACGGGGACGGGCTGATCGATGAAGANTCGTGGAATGGGATTGATGACGATGGGGACTGTCTGAGCCTCAACGCCTCGTTTCAGGACTCGAACGGAGACGGCGTTTCATGCGGACCCGGCGACTTGGGCGTGGACGAAGACTTCTCCGAGCAATACATCACCGACCTCGTCGACACAAGAGAGATCTACCTCATACCAATATTGAACACTGACGGGCTAATCTACGATCAGACAGACTGGCTCGCGAACAACTGCAACGGGGCGACAACNGCNAATGCNTANGAGGAATGCCCGAGGAGCGGTTGGAGGAAGAACCTCCGGGATAACACGGTNACNGGAGTCACGCCGATCCCGGANCTCGATGAAGCCGTTGACGAGGGCTGNGANGGGGTGGATCTGAATAGGAATTANCAGTTTGAATGGGGAGCGCCTNTAGGAGCCACNGGNCCACTGATTCCNGGGGCCTGNTATGCNGGTGTGAACAATGACGTCTACAANGGNCCCGTTGATACCGTNGATCAAGANGGNGANCTGCGNCTNAACGAGGATCACGTCGATGGCAAGGATGATGATGCNGATGGNNTGGTCGATGAGGACTGGCTCGGAGGNAACAGCGAACCAGAGACCAAATTCATNCAAGATATGACTGAGATGAACGACGACAATAATGACGGAGCATCCGATTTCAAGGCTACACTGACNTGGCANTCATTCTCGGAACTNGTNCTGTATCCTTGGGGGCACTGCACNGATTGCGAGTCCCCCGACCATGAATATCTGGTCTATCACGGGGATCANATGGCTCAAATGACACTGTATGAAAATCTGCAATCCTCGGANCTNTATCCAACATCAGGAGACTTNTGCGATTGGCACTACGGCGTTCACAACTCATACTGCTACACGATGGANATCGGAAACAACTTCCATGAAAATCCGGACGACATAAGNCAAATTGCAGTNCGNAACCTGGGCGTTCCATTCTANATGGTCGAAATCGCCGACGANCCACGNTTCAGGGCAGTTCATGGGCTAGAGAANATGAGTGCANGACANTGGATACAAACNCCTTCNGAGGTGAGCATNCCCGAAAAGGGAGANATACAAATNGANCTTTGTCTCGATCCNTATTTCCCNTTCTCCACTCANGANGATAGNTCGTATCTCTCATGGCGATTTGTTGAGCCGAACCGTCTGCAGAATGATTACGGNCCAACGGAATGGAGAGNNGTACCNTGGGAGAAAGCACCCTTCNCNGCCTCAGGNNATGACTGNCAGTTGAAGGATGGCACAAATGGNACAGTNNTGACCAGNGCNGTTCCGATACCAGATACATCAGTGGGGAAACTACAGTATCGNGCACAACTNGGNACCACTAATGGNGCATTCCCATTCACATATCCNACTATCGAGGACGGNGGGAACTACTACGAACTNACAATGCCCTANCGCGCNGGGTTCGGNTCAGCNATTNTGTCTGTNCTNATGTTCATATTCATCGCTGGTGTCGTGTGGGGNGGCTTGGCNTTTCTTCTGAGAACCATGTTCGATGAAGATGCNCCNGTTCTGTCCCTCCCNNCGGAGGGCCATGAATGAGCANNTCATCAGACCAATTCAGCGGCCGANTAGGACTNATATTCGCCACGATAGGCGCNGCGATAGGGACNGGNAACATATGGCGATTCCCCAGAATGGTCGGCGCNAANGGCGGNGGCTCATTCCTAGTNCCNTGGGTNATNTTCCTCTTCCTGTGGTCCATCCCGCTGGTTATCGCNGAATTCGCCCTCGGNAAGCGATCNAGGACCGGNACCGTGGGGACATTCAGAATTTTCAANGGCCCAAAATTTGCCTGGATGGGGCTATGGACTGCATGGATATCCACAGCCATAGGATTCTACTACGCCGTGGTGACCGGTTGGTGCATCAATTATTTCCAGACCGCTGTTCGAGGCGGGTTAGGATCAGATGTGGACACCACTGAGGTTTGGAATACCTTCTTGCAAGACCCATCCCAAGTTGTCATGTTTCAAATTCTTGCCGTGCTAATCACGATGGCAGCGATATGGAAAGGAGCGAAGGCCATCGAGAAGGTCAATGTGATTCTGATGGTCTCTTTGTTCATTCTTCTATTCTCAGCGTTGTTTCTAGCTTTCGTAATGGACCTGAATGATGGCACGCTCGATGGATTCGTATACATGTTCAGCATACAACCCGAGTATCTTTTGGAACCAGAGACTTGGATAAATGGCCTGTCGCAATCCGCCTGGTCTTGCTCGGCAGGAATGGGGATGGCCATCACATATTCGGTNTACATGAGGAAGGACGAGGACACAACCCTGAATGCAGCCACCATGTGTCTCGCAAACAATAGCATCTCGATCATAGCCGGATTAACCGTCATGATGGCAGTCTTTTCCGTTGTCGACGACCCCTTGTCTGCAGTGAGTGGAGGCAGTAGCGCTATCACATTCCTCGTGCTTCCAGAGGTTTTCGCGCAGGCTCCCGGTGGGCCCGCAGTCCAGCTCGCGATGGTTGCTATGTTCTTCCTCGCACTTTCATTCGCCGCCTTGACCTCGATGATATCGACTGTAGAGCTATGCGTTCGAAATTTCGTGGATCACGGGGTGAATAGAGAGAAGGCCGTCGGCCTAACCAGCATCGCAATTTTCCTCTTCGGGATCCCCAGCGCTGCTACCTGGATATTGGTGGATGAATCCACAGGCGTTGCCTTCCCTCAGTTCCTTGAGGTGCAAGATCACATCTGGGGATACGGTCTGATGTTCAGCGGCCTCTTCATCGCATACGCTATCTGGAAGTACGGATGGTCCAGATACAAGGTCTGGCAAACGGAAAATGGTGTCGAGGGCTTCTCCATGCGCGACTACCTAGATCACGGAGTCTCGTCATTCAGGGACGACTTCATCAACACGGGAGACAATGATTGGTGGATAGGAAAATGGTGGGATTACATCATGTATCTCGGATTCCCGATAATGTTCGTGATACTCATGGGCACGTTCTTCGTGGACTTGCTAGCGACCGTCGAAGATCCATGGAACCCGACAAATCCCAAAGGAATCACGATAATCCTCATTTTCTGGGGGATAACTGCGTTCTTATTCATTAGCATGAATCGACTCATGCTCGTCAACAGGGTCGTACCAACCGGGAAGTCTGGATTCCCTCTGTGTCTCTTATCCGGCGAATACGTGCTTGAGCCAAGGCCATTGTTCAGAAATGTCCCGGAAGGGGCAGACGTGCCGATCGATACGTTACCCGGCGGGGAAGATCCCTTTATCCTCAAAGTGGGGGATCCGATACCCGAGCTTGAGAATCAGCCATTTGCCGTCTCTGGCGGCTCTGTGATGGACGCTGAAATCGTATGAACGAGCATCGACTAGAGAATTACAATTTACGTACACTTGCGGTTGAGTACGTGTATTTTTGCGCTGTTGGAACAGTGAATGTTCTCATCTTCCTTGCCATGTACTCAGTTGCCTACTCCATGGCTGCGGGAATCGAATACCGTGCTGCGAGTGCTTGGTCAGTTTCCTATCTCCTAAGCTCACTAATCTCCCACTCCATGCACAGGTGGTTCACATTCCGTTCGATCTCGCCGTATGGCCGAAGCCTCGCCCTTACAATGACTGTGTACACGATTCTACTGATTATCTCCACATTTTCCCAGGCTATTTTAGCAGACAGCATGGGCTTCGATCACCTTGCTATCTGGGCACTTAATACAGCTGCATTCGGTTTCCTTTCATTTGTTGCATTGAGATTCATCGCGTTCCCGATGTCCGATGGAACCATTTCAGTCCGGGAACGCATAGAGATTGTCAAGTTGGGCCGTAGGTCTTGAAGTGCATTCGCAAACAGCGACCGATGTGTCTGGCGGCGTGCGAGGGGCTCGCGACTTCTATCCGGAAGAGATGAGACTCAGAAATTGGCTATTCGAACACTTTCACGCCGCTGCCCGGTCTCACGGCTTCGAAGAGTACGATTCACCAGTCCTCGAGAGAGAGGAACTCTACACGAGAAAGGCAGGTGAAGAGATCACAACACAGCTGTATAACTTTGAAGACAAGGGCGGCAGGCGCGTAGCTCTAAGACCTGAGATGACGCCTTCCCTGGCGCGGATGGTCATGGCCAAATCGGGAGCGCTCCCCACCCCCATCAAGTGGTACTCCATTCCGCAGTGCTGGAGATATGAAAGAACTCAAAGGGGCCGCGGAAGGGAGCATTACCAGTGGAATGTGGACATATGGGGCATGCACGGTCTTGAGGCGGATGCCGAACTGCTCTCGGTACTGGTACACTTCTTCAGAGCCGTCGGCCTGAAATCTGACGATCTCGTAATACGGGTGAGCAATAGGAAGGTCCTAGAGGAGGTCTTGGGAGCCCTTGGAATCGAGGGGGAGGCTTTCTCCAAGACATGCATCGTTATCGACAAGATGGACAAACTCCCCTCAGAAGCCATAGAGCAGCAACTCGCAGATTTAGGTCACAGTCATGATTCGATAGCCAGGATAAGGAAAGTACTCGGAATAAAAGATCTTGATGATCTGAGTACTGAGTTGGATAGCGACAGCCCGGCTGTGAAGGAACTCAGAGACCTATTCACCCTGTGCGAATCTTACGGAATAACGAGATGGCTGACTTTTGATGCCTCTATTGTTAGGGGCCTTGCATACTACACAGGATCAGTGTTCGAGGCCCATGACAGGGATAACGAACTCCGGGCGATATGTGGTGGTGGAAGGTATGATCGGCTGCTGTCCACACTGGGGGGGAAGGACCTCCCGGCCACTGGGTTTGGTTTCGGCGATATGGTAATCTTGGAACTCCTCAGAGTTAAGGGCCTGATACCGCATTTGCCCAGTGGTAACGAGGACATAGTAATCCCTCTGGACAAGGGCATGAGACCAGCCGCCATGGCGGTTGCATCCAGGCTCAGGGCATCCGGGAGAGCGGTCGATCTAGTTCTGGATGACAAGAGGATGAAGTGGGCATTCAGGCATGCTGAAAGAACGGGTGCACAGAGGCTCGTCATGGTCATGCCAGAGGAATGGCAAGCCGGAAAGGTCAGAATCAAGAATCTAGAAACCGGCGAAGAATCGGATTTTGACGCAGAGTCCCTGTGATCCCCATCAGTTTTCGCGGTGCAGTCTGCTTGCCGCTACAGCTCCGATTGCTAGTGAACCCACTCCCGCAAGAAGTCCGAATCCGGGCAATAAGCCACTGTCTCCTGTGGAGGGAGGACCATCATCTCCACCTACGGCGATTGGATCCGAGGCGTTGATTACCGGGAAGAGAATCTCCGTGGTCATACCTTCTTGGTTATTCGAATAATACAATCTGAAAACGCCCGTACAATCGAATACAACACATTCTAATCCTCCAGGATTGGGTTTAGAGTACTCAAATTGTAATTGTGGCTCTTCAAAACTCTTGTTCCATCTTGTCATATTGTCTACTACAGGGATTTCCCAGATTACCTGCTCGTCCTCAAAGGAATTTGTTGCGAATTCATTCACAGCAACTACGGTACTCCCCTTCATCAGAGAGATTCGTAACTCTTGACATTCTGCCGTATCGCTACAATCGCCTGACTGGACATAGACGCCCACATCTATCCTGATGGTCCCATTTGGATTGAGGTACATGTCTTCCTTGAAGGACTCCGACATAGCGCAATTGAAGTTGACATCAACCTGCTGATTTTGTGCAAATTCCTTTTCTCCATATCCATCTACGGCAGAGGTAGTCTCATTCGCATCAAAATGAGTCCAGCACTGGCCTATATTGTCGGTTCCCCAAATGTGCATGTGAGGATTCTCAACAGAGGGCTGCTTGGCATCCGCCGCCTGTGCAGAGGCAGGCGCGCCAGTGACTGCGATTAGCATAACCGCAAGCAGAGTTAATGCAGTGATTCTCTTCCCAATCATGGCAATCATGTCAATACTCTCGTGTTTCAACCTATGGGGGATACGTGCGTTCTAACCATCAAATCTATGCAGTCCGTCTTCATCCCGAGCATTCTTTCGAGCTATATTTAGTGCATCCCCGAGAAGATCCGCGGCCATTGATCCCCCTGAGAGCCTATCCCCGGCCACTCCTGTGATTATCGACATCACCTTGATCGTGTCCCCGAAGGCAGGATCCTGTCGGGCGCCGAATATTACCTGGGCATCAGGAGCGAGCTTCGCAGTCATCAACTCCACAACCTGATTGGCCTGCTCCAACGTCATGTAAGAACCCCCAGTCACATGAATAAGCGCACCAGTCGCACCCTCAATGTCAACATCGAGAAGAGGGTGATTCATGGCCTCGTGGACGACTTCCTCCGGCCCCTTGTCGCTCTCCCCATACAGCATCATCGTCACGCCTCCCCCCTTCATGATGGATCGGACATCAGCGAAGTCCAGATTTATCAAACTTGGAACGGTGATCGTCTCGACTATGCCCTTGATTATCTCCGCAATCAGCTGATCCATGATGCTGAAGGCCTCTTCGAGAGGGAGATTGGGAACGAACTGGAGGAGCCGGTTATTGTCCAGTACGAGGACCGCATCGGCAGCTCCCCGGAGAAGGTCGAGGCCCTCCAAAGCACGTTGCATCCGCATCTTCCTCTCAACGGCGAATGGCGTGGTGACAATCGCAACCACGAGAGCACCGCCCCTCTTGGCCTCTGCCGCTACCACGGGCGCTATCCCTGTCCCAGTCCCTCCGCCGAGGCCAGCAGTCACGAATACCAGGTCCGCTCCATTCACGATCTGAGTTATCACGCCTCTGCCAGCTTCAGCAGCCTTACGGCCCATGTGGGGGTCACCCCCTGCTCCGAGCCCTCTCGTGATATGCCTCCCAACGAGTAGCTTCTGCTGGGCGCGGGTATTGTCCAGATGCTGCTTATCGGTGTTTATCGCTACCGTTATCGCTCCTTCCACACCTATGTGCGTAATGCGATTCATCGTGTTATTGCCGGAACCGCCGCACCCGCAAACAAGAATGCGCGGATCGGGCGGTCCGAAACTCTCGAGCTGTTCATCCGTGAGAGCGGTGGATGAGCCTGGCTGGCTCATGGCCCCCCAAGCTGGCGTATTACCTACCGTCATGTATTGCCCTCCACCCCAAATGGATGCAGGCAATCGATTTCTTGGCCTTCTTAATGATTGAGGGAGGCAGCACACCCACAGGGTCGATTATTGGCCATCTTGATGCAAGCCGAATTGACTACTTTCCGGAAACGGACATAAGTCTCCTGCTTGCCGCTCGGACCAGCCGCGCTTAGCTCAGTTGGCTAGAGCACCTGACTGTAGACTGGAAACACAAGGTTGTGGGCAGCCATCAGGGGGTCCCCGGTTCAAGTCCGGGAGCGCGGACCAAAAAGCAGCCAATACGATGCAGGTCCCAAATATCGAGTATTCAATCGTGTCAGATATCATATTCAATCTATTTTCAGCAAGGTTGCTGTTTCAATCACCCTCAAATAGGGAATGGCGGTCGCTCGGGACCCGGAGGTTCGATTATGGGAGTCGCGAAGCACATGCAAGCCACTTGGAATCGTCCTAAGGCGGGCATCCCAGCAAAAGCCCGCAGAGAGAGGATGGCTGGCTGGAGACGCGAAGGTGTGTTCCAGCGAATACACCGACCAACGCGCATCGATGCAGCACGACGAGTCGGATACAAGGCCAAGCAGGGGATTGTGATGGTCAGAACGCGAGTCCGGAGAGGCGGCCTGAGGAAGAGCAAGGTCCACATGAAGAGGAAGCCATCCAATGCGGGTATCAAGAAGATCACAATGGCGAAGTCCATCCAGAGAATTGCCGAGGAGCGTGTCAGTAGGCGCTATCCAAATCTCGAGGTCCTGAACTCGTATTGGGTCGGCGAAGACGGCAAGAACAAGTTCTACGAAGTCATATTGGTCGATCCACATCATCCCGCTATCAAAGCTGACAAGCAACTCGGATGGATATCTTCCGGATCCAGCCACACTGGCCGTGCCTTCAGAGGCAAGACAAGCGCCGGAAAGAAGGGACGCGGTCTGTTCAACAAAGGAAAGGGTGCGGAGAAGTTGCGTCCAAGCCTCAAGGCGCATCAGAACCGCGGCAAGTGAACAATGGCTGCGTCAGGTTGATGCCGACATCCGTTAGCCAACCATCATGGTGGACCGCAGGCTGACTCAGATGCATGGCCTTCCCGTGGTTCTTCCTGATGCGCGCATACTCGGAATCGTTCACGATGTAGTGCTCGATGAAGAGGCAAGGACCTGCACACATCTTTTCGTGACAGAGACCACGGATACAATCATTGAAGGCGGAATGCACGTTTCTATCCCGTGGTCATGGGTCCGTTCGATATCCGACGTCATCCTTCTCAGATGGTTCCCGCCCACCCCCATACCTCGTCGTCCCGACTCCTAATCGTGAATCACACAACAACCATGGGACCGATATGATGTAAAGCACGTATGAGCACGATACTATCGATGAATCGTCTTAGCACTGCCGCAGTCGTGCTGATGCTGGTCCTTGTCCCTCTTTCTGCAAAGGCTGCTGAACCGAAGGGTACGGTCACATGCATTCAGGAGGACGCTTCTGATGGTCTGGCAGCATGGAGCCTTTCGGATCAAAGCTGCCTGAGAGTGGGGATCGGGCTTCTAAGTCCGGGTACTGCTGTCGAGTTCAATATCAGTGCCGATGTCCCTGTCGACATCCTCCTCTTTTCCTCGACCGGTGTCGTCGTTTATCAGCAAGAGCAGAATTATCGCAGAGCAGACGTATGGGAGTCCGATTCGGTGTTCGAGTCATTCTCCGGCGACGGAAGTTGGAGATGGTCCACTCCTGCTGATAGAGGAGCAACTCGTTGGTATCTTGTTGTGGATAATTATGACCATGCCCAAGACCAAGACCAAGGCGCCTTGGGGGGTTCGAGCGCAGCGGTCTCCTTTGGAGTCTCAGTTATCCAGGAGGAGCCATTCACGCTCTACGATGACATCGTGCATTTGTCCCCCTCATCATTCGCCACTCTGGCAGGGCCATTCCAGGCCGATCAGGGTACAGTGGTGAAGATATCCGCCTCTTCTATGAAAGGAGAGTCAGATGTGTTCCTCATGGATCAAAATCAGTATCAGCTGTATTCCGCTGGAGCTGCCCCAGCACGAATCGATCAGGGATCGATGTTGTTGGTTGGCAGTCCAAGAACAGTGTTATTCGGCGTAACAGAAGGGCTTGATGGGGCCGATCTGTACGTCGTACTCGACAACAAAGCGGGAGGCGGGGGGGTAGGAACATCGTCAATCGCAACAACGGTAACGGTAACCCTCACTCCGATACTTGATCCAAGAATAACTGATTCAGAGCTGCTTGCGGTAGTGGATGTGGGCCAGACTGTGACTTTGGATGCCAGCACAACGCCAAATCGATCAGGGCAAATAACCTCAGAGGGATACCTCTGGGACCTCGACGGTGACGGTTTCAGCGACGCAGCTGGCATGTCCGTCCAAAATACATGGAACGACCCAGCCGACCTAACGATACACCTCCGAGTAATCGGCATCGATGGTAGACCTGCCACGAAATTCCATGAGATCAGCATTCAAGATCTATCACCCCCTGTGGCTCAAATTGACGGAGCAGAGAATATCACCAGGACCTTTGGCGAATCAGTCTCAATGACTGGCACATACTCTGACAACTGGCAGGTTGTCTCGGTAAAGTGGTATTTGGGCGACATACTCGTTCTCACTGACCCATCCCCCCAGAAACAGGGAACATCTAGTCTCAATCTGGAGATTGGAACTCTGGAGATTTCCGCAGGTACCCATCCTGTTCGTATGGAGATAACGGATGCAAGTGGCATGATGTCAAACTCTACCGCGAATCTCACAGTTTACGATGCGACCCCTCCTTCAGTCAATGATGCAATTGTGGAGCTGACGAGGCTATCGGGTGAGACCATCCGTCTTGAGGCAAGTGCAGCAGATCCAGAATCTGAAACTCTGGCCTATTCTTGGGACACAGATGTCAATGTCGACAGTGACGGAGATGGAGTTACAAATAATGACCAAGATTTGAGTGGCCCAGTTTATCTGGTTGTATATCCCGAAATCGGAATTTACTCGCTCATATGCACGATTACGAATGACAATGGATTGGAGACAAAAATCGAATACATAGTTGCAATAGAGGCTTCTGATACAGAGCCAACGTTGCTAGATGCTATCGCCCCGTATCTTCCGCTCATCGGCGCAGGCGTTATTGTGATTATCTTGGCCTTATCGTTGGTCTTACTGATTTCCCGTCGTGCTAGGCGGAAGATGGCGGAGATAGAGGAAGAAATGAGGACTCTGCAAGAAGAGCAGGCCCGCGTGCCAAATGAAGATGAGCAGAAGCAGATGTTCGCCCGAAGAAGTGCCGATGAAGGGTATGGTGGAGGGTATGGCTTCCGACGCTCTGCACCCCCGCCAGTGTCCAATGACCCAGACATCGCAGCGTTACTGGGCCGTTCATCAGATACCGTCTCCAGCCCCGCTCCTCGAAGTAGGGGCGATGAGTTGCTTTCGATGATGTTCGACGACGAGCCTCTGGAAGAGAGCCTTGGAAACGCACCTCCTGTCGGACAAGAAGAACGACCGACAACCCAAATACCCCCGAAAATACCTGAAATTGCTCATCTACAAGACATAACGCCAGTGGAGCCCGAACCGGAGGCCCCGCCACCAGCAGTGGAGCCCGAACCGGAGGCCCCGCCACCAGCAGTGGAGCCTGAACCGGAGGCCCCGCAACCAGCAGTGGAGCCCGAACC
>NHIP02000014.1 GCA_002170775.2 Euryarchaeota archaeon TMED192
CAGACGGGCATGTCGTGGTACACCGCTTGCCCCTCGGGAACGAGCACCAGCGGCGCCACGGGGTCCGACGAGGCCTCTGATTGCGCTTGATCGGAAGAGAGAACTCTCTCAATGAGATGTCTTTGGTGCCGGGAGCGGGACTTGAACCCGCGACCTTCGGATGACTCAGGCATCCCAAGCGGCATTACTCAAGCGCGTACATAGTCCGAAGACTGCCCTATGAGTCCGACGCGCTACCAACTACGCCACCCCGGCTTGAACTGTCCGGCGTAACGACCCCATTTGAGCATTACACTGCCNAACCATCATTGGAAGGCCAACATCATAGGCCATTACAGCTGAATTTTTAATCTTCAATTAGAGGTCCATCTATTCTCTTCTGGGGGGCATGGTTGATGAACAACGAGTCGTGGCGGTCACGTGGTTGACGTCGACACGGCCCTGAAGGCGAGCGCCTATTCGGGCAAGAAGCGATCAAAGGAAGACGGTTCGAAAGAACGAGTCTCCAAGACGCTTGAGCCATTCGACCCTGCTGCTGCGTTCGAGAAGGAAAAAGCAGACGCATGGTCCATGTGGCTCGTGATATCCCTTGCTGCCGCATTCGCACTGTTCCAGAGATATGTCATTCTGCCATCCATGGATGGCCCGGCAAGATCGATATGGCTGCTACCACTGTCGATAGTGTTCTTCCTCCCATCGATCCATCGACTCCTTATCCCTTCCAGGTTCTCAGAACTCTACACCGGAGGGAATTGGTTTCGTGCGGGAATGCTCTTTCTATTCACGTGGCTGGCCGCATCTGTCGCGATGATCAATCCGCCAATGGGCGACATAGCCTCTCCCGAAGTCCCTGAGGGCCTCGGCATAGCCGCGAATGACGACGTCTCTGCTGTGGACATGACTGATGATGGGCTGATACTGTCCGTCGCTGACGANACTCCTGAAATCATCCTGGGATTCAGCGTCAGGGACAATTGGAAGCTTGACGATGTTCATCTGAACGCGACTATTCAGAGATTCAACGATGAGGAGATTGTTCTGGCCGATTGGGACCTCAGTAGCATCGAGGCATCGGCTGCATCGACACAATATGATCTCGTATCTAACTGGTCAACCCCCGGCGAGCCATCTTCAAAGGCTGATGACCTGGGGCTGGCATTCGAATTGGAAGATCTCGAGGCGGGCATACACACGATATCCATCAGACTCACTGAAGACGGGGACCCATGGGAGAACACGTGGTCGAAGGTGTATACCCTGAATGTGCAGATTCAGTAGTATCAGGAATCTGACAGCAGAGTGCATGCCCGTGCAGTAAGGGCATCAAGTTGCAAGGACTCCCCTCCTCCTTCCACCAATCGGAAATCGGCTTCAGCCATTGCCTCTGTGAGTGCGAGTTTATCTCGCTCGGTCAGGAATGAGGCCTCTCCAAGGCTCCTGTGCAGTTGATTCACGACATCAGTGCCCGCCAGGCCGAATCGATCGATTATGCCGTTGAGCTTCTGTCGAGCAGGCTGGAAACCCTCCTCTCTGCAGCTGATCAAGAATGAGTGCAGATCTTCTGGGGGTGCTGTGGCAGTCGTCTCATAGACGAGATCCCGAGTTATCGAGGAGGAAAGTGAGGCTGCCACTTGCAGGGCCGTTATCGCCCTCCTTAGGTCTCCCAGAGCGACATGAACCACTGCTGCCGCCCCTTCGTCGCTGAGATCGAGCCCCTCCCTCTCAGAAACTTCCAGAATCATTTCCAGGATCTGATCCTCTGCAAGGGGTCTGAATCGGAATACAGCACATCTCGATTGAATCGGCTCGATTATCTTGGAGGAATAATTGCACGACAGTATGAACCGGCATGTGCCAGCATATTGCTCCATTATCCTCCTGAGCGCACCCTGAGCATCCGCGGTAAGTGCATCTGCCTCGTCCAGAAATATGAGTTTGAAAGGAACATTCTGATCAGGCGCCATTCTAGCGAATTCCTTCACCTTCTCTCGGACCGCCTTGAGCCCCCGCTCGTCACTCGCATTCATCTCCAGCAGATTCCTGGAATAGATTCCTGGATCTTCGAATACATCCCTTGCAAGAGCAAGCGCGGCAGTCGTCTTACCCGTGCCCGGCGGACCTGCAAAAAGCAGATGCGGAAAGTCTCGCTGAGAGGCATAGGCCTTCAGACGATCCACGATAGTGGCCTGCCCCTTCATCTCTGAAACTGAACGCGGCCTGTGACGCTCGACCCACATCTCAGTAGACGCCATGATTACTCAATATCCTGCGAGCGTCCTTCAACATATGCTATTTTGGCCAATTAGTATGATTCTTCCTCGGAAGGGAATGAACCGGATCGAACATCACCGATGTAGCCCCTAATTGCTGAGTCTATGGTNTCTTCAAGATCCGCNTATCTTCTCAGGAACCNNGGNCTGAACTCNTGCGTTATTCCAAGCATGTCGTGAAGAACNAGCACCTGNCCNTCGCAGTCGGCNCCTGCNCCTATGCCTATCGTGGGGATCGANAGTGACGAACTCACCTTGGCTGCCAGACTTGCCGGAATCTTCTCGAAAACGATTGAGAAGCAGCCAGCCTCTTCCAGCATTTTTGCATCATTCAGTAGACGTTCAGCCTCCTCCTCCTCTTTAGCCCGTACGCTGTATGTTCCGAATTTGTAGATTGATTGGGGCGTTAGGCCCAGATGCCCCATCACAGGTATCCCTGCATCGATGATCTTCCGGACCGAGGATAGAACCTCGGCTCCTCCCTCTAACTTGACAGCATGCCCGCCTGTCTCTTTCATGATTCGTATCGCGGATTTGAGAGCATTATTCGAATCGCTCTGATACGTCCCGAAAGGCATGTCGACTACAACCAATGCTCTCTGAACCGCTCTAACGACGCTCTGCGCATGATATATCATCTGATCAAGAGTGATTGGGACAGTAGTCTCGTGGCCCGCCATCACATTGGAAGCCGAGTCACCCACCAGAATGACATCGATACCCGAGGCATCAACCAATCGCGCCAATGAGAAGTCATAAGCGGTCAGCATAGCGATTTTTTCACCATTAACCTTCATTTCCTGAAGGGTATTCGTCGTGACACGCTTTGCTCTGCTAGCAACGGACATGCATCCACCTAGGATTACGCGCGGGCATCCTCTGACTTGAATGGCTCGCTCGGAAGACTTGATACTGGAACCGGGCTGCCGCATCATGCCCATGGGACTGTAGCTCAGTTGGGAGAGCGCCGCACTGAAGATGCGGAGGCCGCTGGTTCAAGTCCGGCCAGTCCCACCATCAATCCCGATCTTCAAGCAGCGAAGTCTGAAGCTGGTGCAGCTTCTCTATCCCCTCTACTGCTGCATTTAGGAGTGAATCCAACTCATCTCTTGTGTATGTGGCCTCTTCACCGGTCCCCTGAACTTCTACGAAGGAACCCTCGCTCGTCATAACGACGTTCATGTCGACATCAGCATTCGAATCTAGGACGTAGTCGAGATCCACTCGAACTTTGCCATCGACCATTCCCACGCTAAGGGCTGCAACGTCATTCGCCATGACTGCAGACTCATGTTCGGCACGCTCTTCGGGGGTCAAATCCGGAGGCGTCCAACCATCCTTGAGATCTTGCTCACTCCCCCTCAGGTTGATGGGCAGGCAGCGTCCTGACGCGATTAGTCGACGTATCGCCAGCCTCAATGCAATGTTCCCGGCGGTAATCGATGCGCATCTCGTCCCGCCATCGGCATTGAGTATCTCACAGTCAACAGTCATGGAGATGGGCCCAAGCGCCTCTAGATCGACAGCTCCCCTGAGCGATCGAGCCACTAGACGCTCAATTTCATGCGTCCTCCCCTTCGCACCATTTCGCTCCCTTCTGAAACGTGTGTTCGTCGAACCGGGCAGAAGAGAATACTCTGCATGTATCCAACCTCTAGTCGCATTTCTTGGAAACCATCTAGGAAGGCCCTTGTCCGCTGTAACGGTGACCAAGACCATCGTCTCGCCCTGTTTGTAGAGAATCGAAGAAAGAGCATTCGGCGTGAAGTCAAAATCCACTGTTATCTCGCGCATTTCCTTCTGCGCTCTTCCATCTTCCTTTCCGCCCGACTTCATCTTCGCCATGAGGCATCTTTCGGCCGGAGTGCCATCAATCATTCCCTTCTGGCGTGNGGTGGGCGATACACGTCCATCTTNTCTTTNANTGTGGAAATGTAAGGNCCTCCGATNAGGTCTATGCAGTANGGNATNGCNGGGAAGAGATCCCCAAGAGTCTCTCTTATCGATTTNGGAGAACCTGGAAGATTGATGATTAGCGTNGCCCCACGGANNCCTCCNAGTTGTCTGGAAAGTATGGCNGTGGGAACATACTTCNNGGATATNGAACGCATCTTCTCCCCGAANCCGGGAAGAATTCTGTCACANACAGATTCAGTTGCCTCTGGAGTGACATCNCGAGGCGCNGGCCCCGTGCCGCCGGTTGTAATGACGAGGCAACATCCAACATGATCGCTGAGCTCCANAAGCGCNTTNGCAATATCNTCCTCTTCATCCGNCACGAGNCGTCGATGAATCTCNAATGANGTCGACATNACCTCATTCAGGAANTCTTCTATNTCCGGCCCACTGAGNTCTTGNTACTCNCCAGAAGAGGCNCTATCGGAGGCCGTNAGAANNCCTATNCTCGCTGGCTCGGNGGAATCCATGTTTGTNCAGGAGACAGTTAACNGAAATAAACGGCCCCCTTCAAAATACAAATTTCNTNGGCTATGTTCAAGAACCGCCTNTCAAGATTAGNAAGNCCGAGGCGAGGAAGTGTCGAGTCTGCCCCATCCTGCACAGGTTTCCCCCCTCCATAGGACCCAATCCGGAGGATTCCCCGGTCCGTCGAATAAATTCAGCAGACTCGATGCTGAAATCTCGACGGAAGTGTGATTGAATGAGCGAAGATAAGTACGATACTGAAGTAAGGTTGGTCCTTCAGGAATGCAAAGATGCAAATCCTGAGGAAGTAGCAAAAGAGTTTGAAAGATACGAAAATGAGTTCCTCATACCCCCCAGGGATGCACTTCGCTCAGTCGTCAGGAAGTTCATGGAACCTGGCTCGGATGCAGATAAAACCGTCCGAGCACCTGCTCCATCCGTCAAGAAAGTGTCAAAATTCTCAGAACTCGGCTCCAATGATCGAAATGTAACGATCGAGGTCCTGGTGGTATCCTACAATTCAAGGGCCCAGCAGGTAAGGGGGGAAGAACGCCAGATAGGATTTGGTTTCATCGAGGATTCCCCGTGGGACGGCGAGCGTCAGCGATGGGAATTCAAAGACTGGGGTAACAAATCCCAGGATCTAGCAGCCGGCTCAGTCGTTCGTCTCGATGGCGTATCTGTCAATGAGTGGAATGACAAGAAATCGATCAATATCAATCAGACCTCAAGAGTTTCAGTACTCAAGGAAGGAGGGGCGCCAACGCTCGCTCCCACCAATGAACCAGTAACCATAGAGGACGCTTCACGGGGTGAAGGAACAGTCGCAATCGTGGCACGCGTACTCGCTGTCCGTCCTGATCAAATCGTCCGAAGAGATGGTTCGGGAAGCATAGATGTGATGCGGGGCAGGCTAGGAGATCAAACCGGGACAATGGGCTTCCTCTCATGGAAGGCGTTGGACATTTCCGAGGGTGATCTCGTTAAGATTGAGAATGCACAGGTCAAGAGATTCAGAGACACCCCTGAAATCAATATTGGCGATTTCACGAAAATAGAGCCATATCACGATGGCGCATTCCCCGAAGCAGAAACTCTCCAAGCAAACTCGTCATGCACCATCAAAGACCTCAGGAATGGCATGAGGGATGTTGAAGTCACACTCCAAGTTGTCGACTGGAATTCCCGTTCATATACCAAGAAGACCGGTGAAAATGGGGTAATCCATAGTGGAGAAGTACAGGATCCAAGCGGAAAGTGCCGTCTTACCTCATGGGTAGAAATGGAACTCGAGGCTGGATCATTCATTCGGATCCAGCGTGCAAGAGTACAGGCGTGGCAAGGCTCGCCAGACTTAGTAATCGATCAAGCCGAACAATTAGAGATTCTATCAGAGGCCCCATTCGGACCGATAGATGCTTCAAATCACTGGGTTGAGGAAAATCTCGACGACCTCACATCAGGTGGTTCAAGGAGGAGCATAAGCACCACTGGGAGGATAGTATCCTTGCGGGCGGGATCCGGGATCATCTTGAGATGCACTCAGGAAGGATGTAGACGAGTACTGAGGGACGGCGTCTGCGGAATACATGGTGAAGACACTGGTGAAGAAGATCTGAGGCTGATGATGGTCTTGGACTCAGGTGTGTCTAATGCATCACTCATCGTCTCACGTGCTCCCACCGAGGCACTGATTGGCATGACTCTTGATGATGTCAGGAAAGAGGTCTCTTCGAATGGGAAAGAGGCATTTCACACCTCTATGAAGGATAGATTCCTTGGCCAGCGTATGAGTGTTATGGGGAGATCGATAAATGACGATCAAGGCTGTATGATTGTCGCTGAAGAACTGAATGTCATGGAAGCGGACCCAGAAGGAATTGCGAATGCTGTAATTGACCGATGGGAGGTGGTCCTTTGACAATGTCCGGCACAATGCGAGTAGGCAGACAGACCGCGATTCGAGTCTTCGCACACGAATACCGTGATGCAAGTCTCCCGGACCAGGGCTCGGGCGAGTATGACCCGGGATACATGGTCACGAGACTCGGAGCCAAGATAAATCGTGCACTTATCTGCGGTTTAATCGATAGTTCGGAGAAGAGGGATAGCGATAGCGGCCAGAGCTACAGATTCAATTTGAGAGACGTTACAGGCATCCACAGAGTCGAGGTCTCACCGTTCAATCCGGAGCTACATCCGGAAGCGGAAGAGATTCATGCCCGCTTCGAGCGAGGAGACAGATTCCTCATGATGGTCGTTGCAAAGCAGAGATCATTCCAAACTGAAGACGGCGGAGTATTCACGTCATACAATGCGCAGGAGATGACGGTTATCGATAAGCCCAGGTATGCTGAATGGCTAGCAGAAACCGCTGATGCAACCCTTCGCAGGATAAACGCGCATGAACTTGCTATGGCGGCTGAGCAGAGTATGGCTGGATTCAGATCTGCAGGAGTGCCGGAAGATCTGATCGATGGGATGCTACTTTCCAGAGCGCATTACCCACCTTTCGAGACTGAGGTGTATATGCTGGACGTGCTTCAAGCTTTGAATGCAGCATTGGGAAGATCCGTGGAGATTGTAAAGCCAGAATCGGCAGATGAATCAGAATCTGATTCTGCCGTTCCCGACCAACCTGTCGAAGCTCCCTCCCCTGCAACAAGCGATATGTCCGTCGAAGAGGTTGTAGTTGCTACTATCGCAGCAGGTGATCGTGGAGAGGGCGTAGATTACGATACTATCGTCAGACAATGCAGCGTTCATGGCCACTCGAGGGAGGAGGCAGAAGATGCAATCGACTCCCTAAGGACGGCTGGTGGCCAGATCTCGGAACATCGTTTCGGATGGTTCAGGCTCATTCAGAGCGACTCTTCCTGATCATCGAACCTAGCTCTTCAACCCCGATATCGTCGAATCTGTATCTCAGCGATTCCACATCGACTCCTTCGAGTATCTCGTCGGAATCCCCGACCCAGCACTCAGCGATTCTGGAAGCTGCTAGATGTATGTCTTTACGGGCCCTTTCCGAGATTATCTTGAGACCTCGAACACTCATGATTGAGATTAGGAGATCGGTCGAGGATTGACCCCATATCGGACCCCTCACCAGGCCCACGGTTCCGACCATTCTCCCAAACTTCCCTGGGTCCGATGAGAGAGTCTGAAGAACTCTCGAATCTTCAGGCTCTCCATTCTCCAAAGCGTGCGATAGAAGATCTGAGACATCTTCAAGAGAGGCCACATCAGGCACTCTGACCCCAATTTTAGAGTCACCTTCCGATGTTCTGACCTTAGTCGTCTCAAGCTTGGGATCCCCCAGCAGCCCATTTCTCCGAAGGCTCCTTTTGATGTGACCCCATGCTCTTCGTTGACTTGCGAGAACTCCTGCCACGTGCCCCATCAGTACAGTACGGGGCCCATTCGAAGGAATCTCCAGATTCCTGCAGAGATCAACCAGTTTCTGACGCTCCATGGTAGCTAAGGACTCCACAGTGAGGCGATTTGCATCCTGTGTAACATGGAGCCATATTCTTTGCCTCCTCTCTTTATGGGAGCCCGATGCCTTGACTCCAAAAATCCTTAGAAGATCTCCTAATTCTCGATTGCTAAACGACTGTATCCCTTCCCAAGAGAGATCGAGGTCAGATAGGACATGATGACGAATCAAAGATGCCCGCAGCACTTCGACAGAGCCCCTCTTGGGGATCCCTTCATGCTCTGCATTTTCTCTCAGACTACGAAGGTCAGATCGGTAGAGACGATCGAGAACAAGGGGGTCTATCTCCGGAATCGCCATGACCTCGCGCATGTGTGCTGGCGGATATCGATTCCGACTCTCATGGCTCTGTAGAGCACTAATTATTCATCGCTGAAAAAATGCCGGAGAACCGGCACCGAGTCTTGGATGTTCATCCTGAGGTTCTGATAATGTGGAAAACATCGCTCGCCATTCCATGCCCATTGTTACACATCCGCTGTGTAGGTTTTCCGGATCAATCAGTCGATCCATTCTGAAGGTACGCATTCCATCTTTTGACACGTATTCCACTCTAATGAAAAGACGAGAACCTTCTGGGAGGATATCCCCCTCTGAGTCTCTGCAAGATTGTTCGAGAGCTAGGTCCCTGGTCGTTTCAGCCTGCTGGAGGAGACTGGATATAGTACGATGCTGCACTAGCACGCCAATCCCATCAGCCACATCTTCCGACTCAGCTCCAAATAGCTCGTTCATGACATGCCAAGCCGCCTCCCCCTCTCTTCCAAACAAGCCTTCTAGGCGCTTTCTTGGAAAGCCCTCTCTGGCGATGACAATAGGGAGGTCTGAATACATGGGTGGGAGGAAGAATGACCCACCTGCCTCTTTGGGATCTGGCCAGAGAGCGAACCTCCTAGTCTTCAAGTTGAGACGGTCGAATGATTCTCGGGGTATTGTATACGCATCGATAATCCCATTTTGACGCATATCTTCCAGCCATGATACGACATTTTCCTCTGGAAGGGGGACGTTCTGTATCCCTGACCACGCTTTTGGAGACAATACCCGGAGGTCTCTTCTAAATCTCCTGAGTTGTCTTCGTACGATTCTGGAGCCACTAATTACTATCGCAGACCGAGGAAGATGCGAGGGCCTGTCGCCTGCAACAACCACGTGGAAGGGCCTGTGTTGATTGATCGCGCCTGCTACTGATAGGCCTGCTGAAACCATATCGATTTGCCGCCCATGAATGGCTCTAGATGGAATGATAACAGCGTCGAAGTCACTTGATTCTAGTAACTTGAAACCTTCGTCAATATCCTGAAACTCAGTGTATTCATGAACATCCACTTCGTTGATTCTGTCTCCACACCAACATGTGTCGTCGTTCAAGAAACCGATTGACATAGACGACATCAGGTTACCTCGAAGACACGCGCCGTGCCTCATGCGTTCGTAGGCACAGCCGTTGATATATCCCTCCCCTTGTCTAGGCTCTATGGGCGGTGTGAGGGGGGTACTCGCTCGAAGGTCGTTGGAAGAGGTCCAGTCTATCGTCGAGAAAGCGCTTAGGGATTATGTCAAGGAGAGATCCGAGGATCCTGCGATGAAATACGCCCGAGACATACTCCTTGCTGGAGGAAAGCGGTTCAGACCTGTTTTAGGATGCTTAGCATACGAAGCAGCAGGCGCCAAACTCGACGATAAGATGCTTAGAGCAGCTCTTGCCGCGGAGATCATACACACTGCTACTCTCGTACACGACGACATATACGATCAGGCCAAACTTCGTCGAGGACGTCCTACTTTGCATTCTCAACACGGACTTGCCCATGGCATCATAGCAGGAGATTATCTCTTCACTCTCGGTTATTGGCTGGGTTCTGAACAAGGCCCTGAAGTGATTAGGGCGCTTGCAGACAGCTGCATTGCTATGGCGAATGGAGAACTGTTGCAGTTCGACCATATCGGGAATCTCGGTACCACTCCGGAGGACTACTACAGGATTATTGACGGCAAAACTGCGGGCCCAATAGCATGCGGGTGCAAAGTCGCTGCAATGGTTGCAGAGGCTGACCCAGAAGTCATCGATGCTATGGACAATTTCGGTTGGGAAGTCGGCCGGGCATTCCAGATGGTAGACGACCTCCTTGATCTGACTGGAAATCCGAGAATGGGGAAGCCCAGAGGGACTGATATTTACGAGGGCAAGATGACTTTACCCATCATACACGCACTGACCTCTCTTCACGGCAACGATAGGAAGAATTTGGCGGATGTGTTGATGGATTTTAATGACGATAGGTGGGATGAGTTGATCTCTCTCTTGGATACTGCGGGTTCAATTGATTATGTGAGAAGCCTCATCGACTCGCACGTACAGAGAGCCATCGAAGCCCTAGAACCCCTCCCCAATTCGAATCAGCTGCAGTTGATGGCAAAATTCGCTCGTAAATCTGCTCTAAGGACTCTCTGAGGCGGCGCCATGGCCAACAAGAAGCACGACGTCATTGTCGTGGGCGGAGGGCCCGCGGGATCGACAACTGCACTGTATCTCGCGCGCCGAGGGGTAGATGTACTCGTAATCGACGGAAGAGACCCGATTGGCACACCTTTGCAATGCGGCGAACTTGTACCGAGCAACGAGGAGATGAGCCGTCTCTGCCCGAAGGTTCCCGACATGGACGATTTATTCCAGACACCGGATCACGCCATATGCCGACGAGTACCTGAGATGCATCTCGTAACTCCTTCAGGAAAGCGTCTGAAATATCGATTTGAAGGTATGGTACTCGATCGGGTAGCACATGACGAAGCACTTGTCCAACGCGCTGAAAGTGAAGGTGCCAAGTATCTAGTCGGAACGCGTGTCAAACATGTCGAGAGCCAGTCAGTCATCTTGTCCGATGGACGCATATTCGAGGCCAAAGTCATCGTGGGAGCAGGGGGGCATCACGACGTAGTGCGGCGAAATGGGTGGTCTGAGAAATCTCTCAACATACCTGTCAAGTTTGCAATAAAAAAGGGAGTCCACACCGAAGCCCTGGAGTTGCATTTCGGAGCAATAGCACCAGGGGGCTATGCATGGGTTTTCCCAAAGAACGGCTCCTCTAATATAGGCATAGGAATTCAACCCAAATTCGCACGCGGGACTTCCCTGAACACTCTTGCTAAACAGTTCATAGATTCCTACAATGGAGATTTAGAATATGAAGGAGCCGGTGCTCTGCCGATGTCCGGCACCATTCGGAGGTTCATCAATGGAAAACATGTACTTGTGGGCGATTCAGCAGGGATGGTCCTCCCCTCCAACGGTGCGGGGATAACAATAGCAATGATTGGAGGCAGAATCGCCGGGAATGCAATTGCAGACCATCTGTTGGATGGAGCACCTCTCGAATCTTACGAGCGTGAATGGAAACATCAGATGGGGTCAGTAATGGCTAGGTCAAAACGAGCATTTGCACTCGGATCCATCCTATTCAGGTTACCCGACCGTGTTGTGGACTTGGTGTTCAATAGGCTCACAAAGCCATTCATATGGCGTGCAGTAACCTGCAGATCTCTCCTTGCACTAAGGGTTTGATGAATTTCAGCAACTGCCATGCTTACCATTTCTTCGCCTTTGCTTGCCATATGGTCGCCATGCCAGGGAATATGACTTTTGAAGAAACGTCTTCGAATCCAACTTCCTCAAGCATCCTAACATAATCCCCAGTCGTCCCAAAATGCACGTAGGTTTTCGTCAGCCATTTCCAAGGATGGTCTTGAACTCCACAGACCCATCTTGCATAGGACCCTACCCATATTTGCATGTACATTTTTCCAAGCCATCCATGCAATCGATTGATTTTTGCAGGATCCACAATAACGATCGTACCACCTGGTTTCAGAACACGAAGAGCCTCGGAAAGACCCTTGCGCTTGTCATACCAGTCTCTGAAGGAAAACAGGGAACAAACGCCGTCGAAGGTCGAATCATCAAAGGGAAGAGATTCGGCCTCACCTTTGACAAAAAACGCATCTGAATCGCCTCTTTCCCTTCTCTTAGAATTCACACGAGGTTCAGCCGCTGCAATCATCGAGGGTATGGGGTCGAGACATACCAAGTCCCGCCCTTCGACAATTTCAGCAAAAGATCCTGGCCCACTACCAATTTCCAATATTTTTCCTTCCCTAGGTAGACGGCTAGCCACCATTCTCCTCCATCTACTAACTTGACCAACAGTGGCAAAACGATTGATTCGGTCGTACACTGGGATGGTGGCCTCGAGATTATTCTGAAGCTCGTTCCAGTCAACTTCGCCCATCCCTTCCGCGTCCATGTGCCCCGCTAAGGAAGGGAGTATTTGGCACATTGTGAAAATTCGACCATTGTGAAACTTGCACAAAGCATTGGTCAATATCATATACCCTTGCCAAATCGAATAAACCGCAGGGCGATCGTGATGAGCAAAAATGATGTTCTCAAAGCAATAAGAGAAGCGGAATTAGAGGCTCAAAAAATTCTAGAAGAAGCCAATAAGAAAGCATCCTCTATTGTCTCAGCCTCCCGAAGCGACGCATCAGAGATTGTAGCAAAAGGGAGAGTAAAAGCAGAAGCAGGCGCCCAAGAGCTAATCTCTTCGGCTCGAAAAGACGCAGAGAAGAAAGCACAGAAGACCAAGAAATCAGGGCAAAAGGACCTTGACAAGATTCACAAAGAAGGAGAATCAAATAGACAAGTTGCCGTAGATGCGATAATCAATTCTTTTGTTGAATAGTCACGTCCATATCAGGGTTGGGGAAAATGTCGGGCGAGTACACCAACAAGAAAGTTGGCCGACTCATTGCTGCCGGCTCTAGGTCAGTAATTGACGATGTAGTTAGCGTGATCTCAAGACTCAAGGCAGTACACATCAACGATTATGCCGACGATCAAGAAGGATTCACTCTCGGAACCCCTTCTTCTAGAAACGATACACTCGGAAGTCAAGTTTCTACATACAGAGCGATTGTTACCCAGACGGGGGCTAATGGACCCACAGAAACAGTACCCTTGGACGAAGCCAGAAGTATCGTCGATAATGATTTTACATCTTCCGTTCAGCAAATTATGGAGTCATTCACAAGAGTTGGGGAGATTGAAGATGAAATCAACGCAAATGAATCAAGTGTTGAGATTCTGTCTGTCCTGGAGCCTCTGGGAATAGACCTTCATCTATTGGGGGGTTACACCTCAATTGTATCTTTTGTTGGAACCTGTTCCTCAACCTCGGCAATCACTGATATGAAACTCCCAGATGATGCCTACGCAGAGGTCGTTGACGATCTCGTAGCCGTATTTTGTTCCAAGCAACATGGAGCAATGATGTCCTCTATTCTTGAGTCCTCGGGTTTTCAAGCGATTGAAATCCCTGAGGGCCGAGGAAGCATATCTTTGATGATAGATGCAGCAAATCTAGCACGATCTAAGCTGGATGAAGAAAGACAAGAAATCCAATCTAGAATAAGCGAATGGACTGAAGAGAATGGAGCACAATTGTGTGTTGGTTTAGAACTCCTTGAACTTGACTTTTCCGAGTCCGAAGCGCCTGTAAAAATAGCAGTTACGGACCATACTTTCGTAATTGACGGCTGGATTACCGATGATAGATCAGAGGAAGTCATCGATGCACTGGCCCCCTACTGTACCTACACCGAATATGAGGCAGTTCGTCCAACGGTATTTCACCATGACCACGAGGGCGAGCACACAAATGAGCCCAAACCACCCGTGGCGTTTGGAGACCATCAAACATCGGCTCCCATGGAGCTCTTGACTGATGCAATAGGAAGATCCGAGTATGGGAGAATGGATCCAACAGTCTTCATGCTTTTTTCATACCCGCTATTCTTCGGTTTGATGCTAGGGGATATGGCTTATGGCCTGCTAACAATATCTCTTGGCCTGCTCATCAGGAAATCATTCCCTAGTGACAAGACAGACCAATTGACTAGGTACTTCGGAATGCTGCTTATCTACATAGGGCTAGCAACTGTATTTTTCGGATACATGTATGGAGAGTTTGCTGGCTTCGAATTCTTGCCACACATAGAATCACAGTACACTACAGCTGCCGCTTGCAAATACACATGGACCCACGATGCATGCTTCAAGGACGCATATGACGTCCCTTCATGGGTCTCCTGGATGACTGCCTTGTATCCTAATGGAGGTAAGATTCACTACGTACTTGACCTACCCTACAGCCTAACCTTTGCATTTCCCTTCCATCGAGTATCCTCGGATCTGATGAATTTGATTGTGATCTCGATTTACATCGGAATCTTCCATCTTATGGTTGGTTTCGTACTTGGTGCAATCGATGAGGTAAGAGTTGGACACGGTTGGCAAGGAGCCCTTTATGGAAAAGTGTCATGGATGATTATCATGGTCGGAGGCTTCCTCTTTTGCTACGATTTCTACAAAGAGGATTCCATCAATATGCCCGGAATTACTTTGATTTCACTTGGGTTAGTATTCCTTGTTATCCATTTGATGCAAGAAGGCCTACCTCTCGCAATCTCAATGATACTAGCGCCTATCGAGGCAATTGGGTTACTATCTTCGACATTGTCGTACATCAGACTGTTCGCTGTTGGGATAGTGGGCGTCAAAATCGCATACGCAGGAAATGATATGCTATATTCCGCTGCCATGGATGGCTTTTCTGATGGCGGCCTTGGCATTCTGATTGGGGTGGCTGCACTCTTGGGATGGTTTGGAGTGCAGCTATTCGCATGGGTATTGGGCTTGGTTAGCCCGAATATCCATGCAGTTAGGCTACATTTTGTCGAGTGGATGAAGCAATTCTACTTGGCTGAGGGCGAACCCTTTGAGGCCTTTGGTTTCAAAGAGAGATACATAGAGGTGGATAACACACCGTAATATTCCTGCAATGCATGGAAATAAAGGAGGAAAAAGAAATGAAGAAAAATATGATGAAAGGAACAAGTGCCGTGTTGACTTTGACTGCAATTACAATGATTGCATCAGTGGTTACAGCACAAGAAGCAGCAGACAATGGAAGTACGGTTGAAGCATACGCGAAAATCGGAGCTGGAATAGCTCTCGGTCTTTGTGGGATAGGGACTGGTTACAGCCAGAGTCAGATTGGTGCTGCAGCCGTTGGAATGGTTGCTGAGGGAGGAAACTTCGGTCGAGCCCTTCTGTTTACCGTTCTACCTGAGACAATCGTACTCTTCGGACTACTTGCGTTCTTCCTCTGAGCAGCTGCTTGGACGGAAACGAACACACGAATGAGGATGTACTATGTCTCTTGAATCGCTTTCAAGCCAAATAGAGGCTGAAGCTAAAGCCGAGGCTGAGGAAATTATCAAAGCAGCCGAGGATCAGGCCAAGATAATAAGAGCCGAAGCAGAAGCAGAAGCCGAGAATCATATGAAGCAGGCTCTTTCTCGAGCTGAGAAAGATGCTGAGCAAATATCCGTTGAGGTAGTTGCAAGTGTTAGGCAGCAGAATCAGAATGCAGGTCTAATAGCTCGCAGGCTCGTCCTTGATGACACATATAGGGCTGCGAGAGAAGCAGTTTCAACATCGAAAATGAAAGGTAGGAATGCATTGATCAAGGCTCTTGTCAAAGAAGCAAAATCTGAGGCCAAGAAGGACATGATTATGCATCCCGTTGAAGTTGATAGGGCCACGATCGAAAAAGAAAAGTCTGGATTCAAGATGGGAGATTCTGTAGAAGGCCTCGGCGGCTTTACTTTGGAGTCTTCTGATGGCTCGGTCCTGCTGGATTATCGATTCGATGGCAGATTAGACGCTGCTTGGAAAGAATCTCTTTCAGAGATAAATACAATCTTGTTTGGTTAAAGGAGGAATTGAATTGGCACAATCGGGTGGAAAGGCAAATTATGCGGCTTCTTCGACCCGTGCGAAGTCACGGAAATCCGGCCTCATAGATCAGGTCAGAATGAAACAACTTCTGAAACAGGACGCCAATGCAATATCGGCTAGTATCGCTGACTCGGGGTATAGGGCAGATCTAGATCTCTATGCTTCGAGGTTGAATGGAGCTGAGTTAGTCGAGGCAGCGTTATCTCACAACTTAGACCGCGATTTGGCAGAAGTCCTCCACTTCTGCACGGGTGCAGTCCGAGATCAAGTCGCGATTTACGCGCTTCGCTTCGAATATGCCAATGCCAAAACAGTGCTGAGAGCGGTTCATAGTGGAGCAGATTACGAAGTCCTGAGGACTGAGATTCTTCCAGAAGAGAATTCTAGTAATCGTAAATGGCTTGATATCGCTTCAAGGTCTAAAACTCTGGTTGAAGCAATCAATCTCATGGGGTCTTCTCCTTGGGGTAAAACTTTGTCAAAATTACCAGAGGGTGCTAATCTCCAGCAGATGGAAGATGCTCTCGATGCCGCATACTATGCCGACGCACTGAAATCAGTTTCCCAGCCAGGGTCGGACTTTACGCTCAAGCGATATCTCAGATACGAAATAGACCATAAAAATTTGATCAACATATTGAGATCTATACGACAGGGGATTGACAATGAAAGCATTATCCAAATTATGATACCGGGTGGACGTTCAATTTCAAAGGAAGCATTACAGGCAATGGCTCGAGAGACTACTGGAATCGGAGCCATCGAGACGCTCACAAAGAAATCCCAAGGATTTGATTCAGAGGGTCTGATGCAGGCCACGGAAGCATCGGAAGGCGGGTCGCTAGATCCCGTGATACAACTCCTTGCAAAGAAGCGAGATGCACTTCTCTACAGCATGTCCCACCGAAGTCCCGTATCGGTCTTACCCGTGGTTCACTACATCGAAAGTAAGACCCATGAGGTCCAGAACCTCCGTCTGTTAGTCAGGGGAAAAGCCGCTGGCCTATCAAACGAGGTCATTGAGGAGCACATGAGGCGATAATATGGAAATAGTGGTCATAGGCTCTCATGAATTCACGCTTGGATTCCAATTAGCAGGCGTTACTCGCTTGTATCACCCTTCATCAGATAAGGAGATGGAATCATCCATCAGAGATCTCTTGGAGGATTCATCAGTAGGCATAATTGTCATGGACAACTCAGATCTAGCCCAACTCTCGGAGCGTCTCCGAGAGCGGATTGCGGAAAGCATAACGCCTACCGTCTTGGGCATCGGGACTCAAGAGGATAATACTCTTCGTGAGTCTATCAAGTCGGCCCTTGGAGTCGACCTATGGAAGTAAAATTAACAATGGAAGTGAAGAAATGAGTAAAAATGAAGGAGTCATCTATCGAATATCTGGACCTGTCGTTACAGCGACTGGAATTGAAGCAAGAATGTATGAAGTGGTAAGNGTCGGTCACGAGAAACTGATGGGTGAGGTCATTGAGATACACGGCGAGCAATCCGTTATCCAAGTCTACGAGGATACCTCAGGAATACGTCCTGGTGAGCCCGTCCTGAGCACTGGNCAGACTCTTTCTGTTCAACTNGGACCAGGGCTCCTGACTCAAATCTATGACGGGATACAGAGGCCTCTCCAGACTCTAGAAGAGGTAATGGGCGTCTTCATCACTCGTGGNGTGGATGCTGACGGCCTTGATNTNAAGAAGAANTGGGANTTCGTCCCAACNGCNTCCANAGGCGACGAAGTNAAGGGTGGCCAGGTNATNGGAACAGTGCAAGAAACAGATACAATNACGCACAAGATCATGGTCCCTCCAAAAGCCTCTGGAAAGATCAAATCCATCAAATCTGGAGAATTCAATGTAACTCAGACGGTTTGNAAACTNGATGACGGNACNGAAATNCAGATGATGCANGAATGGCCAGTTCGNCATCCAAGGCCATNTTCNCAGAAGTACGCGCCNGACACCCCCTTGGTAACAGGCATGCGAATACTCGATTTCCTATTCCCCCTTGCNAAGGGCGGAGCAGCAGGCATACCAGGTCCCTTNGGNTCTGGAAAGACNGTTACTCAGCAGTCACTTGCGAAATANTCNGATGCACAACTCGTCGTCTACATCGGTTGNGGNGAGCGNGGCAANGAGATGACTGAAGTTNTAGATGAGTTCCCNCATCTNATCGACCCCAATACNGGTAAGCCACTCATGAATAGGACCGTNATGATTGCAAACACNTCAAATATGCCAGTGGCAGCNCGNGAAGCNTCTGTTTACACTGGAATCACAATNGCCGAATACTTCCGNGACCAAGGGTATGACGTAGCNTTGATGGCAGATTCNACNAGCAGATGGGCAGAAGCCATGAGGGAGATATCCAGTAGGCTNGAAGAAATGCCCGGTGAGGANGGCTACCCAGCNTACCTGTCGAGTCGTCTCGCGGANTTCTANGAGCGCGCNGGGCGTGTCGAGACTCTCAATGGNGAAGACGGTTCAGTTACTGTAATCGGTGCNGTTTCCCCTCCNGGNGGNGACATTTCCGAACCNGTGAGCCAAGGNACCCTNAGAATCGTGAAGGTCTTCTGGGGTCTNGATGCCGGTTTAGCAAGGCAACGACATTTCCCTGCAATCAACTGGCTTAGCTCCTATTCNCTATANCCTCANAGCCTAAACCAATGGTTNNGNGACAANATTGCCAGCGACTTCCCTGAAGTNAGGACNCAGATTAGTGCACTGCTCAAGGTAGAGGCTGAGTTGCAGGAAATCGTCCAACTAGTAGGATCAGATGCTCTCCCAATNGANCAACANTTAACTTTGGAAGTCGCCCGTATGATTAGNGAGTATTTCCTACAGCAGAANGGCTTCGANCCAATTGATGCNTACAGTGGNGTACAACAGCAGTACGCNATGGCGCANGCNATTCTAACATTCCAAGAAGAAGCNAAGAAGGCTATGGCTGCTGGTGCAAGATTGCAAGATGTTGTGAACGTGCCGGCCCGCACTGAGNTAATGCGAGCNAGATTNGCNGANGGTTACTTGGAAAAGATCGGCGGGCTAGTCGAGGCCATGGTGGTNGAAATCGCAGGAACTGCGGAGGCCAANTGAAGGAGGAATGATGAATGACAAGCAAGGAGTATAAGACAATCACAGATATCAAAGGACCACTAGTCTTCTTGGAAAAGACNGAACCAGTGGCTTANGGNGAAATCGTNAGCATTCGCTTGAGNNATGGATCCGAGAAGAACGGCCAGGTNNTGGACACTTCAGACGANATGGTCGTNGTACAGGTNTTCGAGGGNACTGAGGCNATAGATCGCAAAGCCGGNGTCAAGTTCCTAGGGGATGTNTTCAAACTCCCCGTNAGCAANGGGCTAATTGGCAGGATTTTGGATGGTGCCGGACGTCCCNGAGACGGNGGCCCCGAAATAATCGCAGATGAGGATGCAGANATCATCGGTGCTGCNATAAACCCCTATTCCAGACAATCGCCACANGACTTNATACAAACNGGGGTCAGNGCNATAGACTGCTGCACGACTNTAGTAAGAGGCCANAAATTGCCCATTTTCAGCGCNTCCGGCCTTCCNCACAATGATATCGCNCTTCANATCGCNCGTCAGGCNAAGCTCAGAGATAGCGATGAGGANTTNATCGTGGTTTTCTGTGCAATGGGCATCACNGCGGAAGAGTACAACTTCTTCAGATCNGATCTNGAGCGCACAGGNGCCCTNGANAATGCTGCNTTATTCGTGAATCTTGCGGACGANCCTGCTGTTGAGNGGCTGATCACACCNCGCCTCGCGCTCACTGCAGCTGANTACCTCGCCTTCGAACATGACTANCACGTNCTTGTCATATACACGGANATGACAAANTACTGTGATTCNCTACGACAGATTGGAGCNGCTAGGGAAGAGGTCCCNGGNCGNCGNGGATACCCNGGATACATGTANACAGATCTCGCNATGCTCTACGAGCGCGCAGGTATTGTGAAGGGCAAGAAGGGCAGCATAACCCAATTCCCTATTCTTACCATGCCGGGGGACGATATCACCCACCCCATACCCGATCTATCGGGATACATAACAGAGGGACAGATCGTTATNTCNAGAGAACTCCANCAAGCTGGAATATATCCTCCNATCAACGTTCTCCCATCCCTATCCAGGCTGATGGGGTCCTGTATTGGTGAGAAGACTACGCGGGATGATCACAAGAAAGTCAGCGATCAAATGTATGCAGCATATGCACAAGGCAGAGAACTGAGAGGNCTCGTTGCGATTGTCGGTGAAGATGCGCTNAATGAGAGGGATTTACAACTTCTGAAGTTCGCAGATATTTTTGAGGATAAGTTCCTGAGGCAAGATAGGGATGAAGACCGAACTATCGATGAGACATTGAATCTCTGTTGGGAACTCATGACGAACATCGACACAAAGTACCTCGTCCGACTTGACCAAGAACTCATCGAGAAGTATCATCCCGAAGAGAAGAAAGAATGAATTTAATGTAAAGAGAGAATATTTGGAGGTGATGTTTTGGCTTTGGATATCAAACCAACTCGAAGTGAACTAATCAACCTCAAGCGACGCATTAAGCAGACTCAGAATGGGTATAAACTCCTCAAAATGAAGAGGGACGGACTCTTTCACGAGTTCAGAATGCTTCTTGCAGATATGATAAAAGCGCGAGAAGATCTGCTAGAGGCTTACAGAGCCGCTATCAAGTCAATCAGCCTTGCTAGCAGTATTGAGGGTGCGCTCCCCGTCAAAAGCACGGCTATTGCGATTGCTACACGTCCCGAAGTTGAAGTTTCGAAGCGTAATATCATGGGCGTCGTCGTTCCAAGCGTAACTGGAGAGCATCTCACTTCCACAATTCAAGAGCGTGGTATAGGGCTAATTGGTGGGTCGGCGTATATCGATGAAGCAGCAGATGCTTACTCTAATCTAATCGAGAACATAGTAAAGGCTGCTGAGATGGAAGCAACTCTCAAGAGACTGCTTGAAGAAATAGAAGCCACGAAAAGAAGAGTGAATGCGCTTGAATTCAAGGTCATCCCTGAAATGAAGGAGGCACAGACATTCATTCAATTAAGACTCGAAGAAATGGAGCGAGAAGAGACATTCCGTTTAAAGCGATTCAAGAATAAATAGGTCTACCCCGATCTCCATTTAAACAAGTCATTGAAATGACTCCCCGGGGTGACAATCCCGGAGAGATACACTTGGCGGGGCAGAATACCATAACCATTCACCGTAGAGAATGGTCTCGTTCTGAACTAATCGAGCGCATGGCATCCCGCTTTTTCATTATCGGTGACGAATCAATAAGTCGATACTCTTGGATAGTCGAAGCCAGATCTGGTTACTCAAACGGAGATGCCATTTCAGGACTCAATGAAGAACTAGTCCAACTCGGACTCATTGGAACCATAAGCTCCATGGATCCCCCAACACTAACAATCAGGGACAGATCCTACGGTTCGGAAATACTCCCCGCGTGGCAATTGACCTCGATTTGGTTATTCTCAGCAATCATGGCCCTATTCGCAGGAAGCGCATGGTCTAGAAATGTCGACGCCCCTGGAAATACCTATGTCACTTCATTACTTTACTACGTCTTGCCGCTTATCCTAACGTTGGCATTCGCCAGCGAGTGTAAGCGAAGGATGAATCGAGAAGCAGGTATTAGGTCAGGTCAGATAATACCGCTTGCCATTCCTCAAATTTCACCCATATGGTGGCCTTTCGGACTCTTTGGGCTCTTCAGTCAGAAGAGTTCCGAACACACTCCCGTTCCAGATAGGAGGACACTTGCCAAAATCGAGATAACGATGCCCGCCATCCTATTTACAGTAGGTCAGCCGTTAATCCTGGCAGGAATACTTCTCACTCCCTCCTCGCCTCCAGAGAATCTCGCATCTGCTCCACTGGCATTCCATGGCAGCATCATACCAAATCTAATTGCACCACTACTAATCGAATCAGATGTCGGAATCAGGCTTCAGTGGATTCACCCATTGGGTCTTGCAGGATTGTCCTTGAGTGTTCTTGGATGGTTGCTATTACTTCCGATTCCAGGTCTCCCGGGAGATAGAATCCTTTCAGCCATATTGGGGAGTGAGCGACATCTGGATATCTCTTCTCAGAATTTGCTATTCGTAGCTTCTCTGGGCGCCTTGGTCCTAGTATTCGTTTCAAGCGACTTCGTACCATGGTTGCTGATTGCGACTATTGCCTGTATGCGGCGGTTCGGTAACGATCAGCTTAGACCCCCGCTTGTAGTCAACTTGGCCGACGGATTCCCAAGAGAATCTCTCGAGAGATATGCTGCTGCGACAGTCATCATACTTCTCCTCGGGGTTCCTGGAATGTCCCCTGCGACTGAATTTGAGCAGTGGTCGGAGGGATTGGACCCAACACCGTGGCCATCGAGTATCGAGGTTAATGACACACAAGAATTTGAAATTCCACTCATCCCCATCGGGGCGATACCCCTGTCAGGGGAGATCGCGATTGAAATCGACGATCCTTCTGAATCGGGTTGGCAAGTCACGAATTCAGATGGGACGACAATTGATGAGATCAAATTCGAGAATATCATCCAAAGTAATGAGCAAAAGATTTCGCTGAAGCTGGTTTCCAATCCGCCTGAATCATATATTGTACATCCAGCTAGAATAATTCTCACAATCGACGACGGAGTCACTATCAGACAGCATCCGATACTCGTTACAATCCCAGGCGGAAGTGCACCATTCTCGTCTTCTTGGCTGTTGGAAGGAAACTCTACATCTGCATGTATCGATATCGAAACGTCAATTGATGACCCGGGTGTTTGGTCTGTGGATCATCCATTCTGGCTATCGGAGAACACTGAGATGGAACCCGGTGTTCGGAGTAGGCATTGCATAGAACCCCTTCCAGGGGCCATAGAAGGTGCCGATAGGGACGACAGAGGACGAGCGATGGCTCCAGAAATCACATTCACGCCCCAAGCAGAAGATCAGGGGGATGCACGTTCTTGGCAACTCCCAATAAAAGCGAGTGAATCCTGGTTAGGCCTGCCAACAGGCAATTGGAGCGTCCCGGATAGGATGCTTATTCCAAATGTCAGAATCTCCCATGGAAACCCTGATTTCGATCCCAGTTGCGTCAAAACATCTTCTATGGATGCCCATACAAATCTCGATGGACCCATCGATTGGAATCTCGGAACTGCATCTTTGATACTCTCCTCCAATCCTATCTCAGTCAATCTAACAATCCCCTCAGGGGGTTGGGTAGTTGTGTGTGAAGGTCGTGAAATGATTGAGGTTCTAAGAATTAAAGATGGCCTGGATATTCAATCATCAGTTTCAGGCATGGGCATAGCCATTGATTCAGAGACATTCTCAATCGAGAATAGGGGGAATATGACAGTTACAGTGAGTAGAGAATGGTCTGGAGACGTGCCATCTCTTGACCTCTGGCTTGTAGAGGGCCCTGATTCGATAGCTGCAAACCAATCCGCAGAAGTAACAGTCAACTTCGAGAGCGGCGGAGGCGTCCTCGGCTCCGTCTGGCTCACCACTGACGACAACGGGGTAGTCCTTCATTTCGCAGCTAGATGCCCATCAGGAGGCTGTACCTGATGCGCATAGCCGTCCTTGGCGTTGGATCAATAGGTGGACTAATCTTAGGAGCGCTCAGTACGACAAACCACGATCTGGTTGCCGTATCTAGAGCAGAAACTGCGCTAAGACTCTCCGCTGAGGGATTGGTCCTGCATCATCACGATGGCCCAATCGAGATGATTCCGCCAAGTAGATTTGAAGTGGTGGATACATCGATAGATGAAGAAGCGTCCCAAGTGTCGGGATCGATCGACATCGCAATAATATGCGGAAAGTCTGGAGATACCGAGCTACTCGGTCGGATTGCTCGCAAAGTACTCTCTCCGTCTGGCATGGTTCTGAGTCTACAGAATGGCCTAGGCAATGTCGAGAAATTGAACGAGATTGTTGGTAAAGAAAAGGTGCTTGGGGGCTCGACCACTCATGGTGCTTGGAAAGACGATTCTGGAGGGATACATTGGGCTGGTTTTGGAAGTATAACTGTAGGATCTCTTGAGAGAAAGTCCCCCGGAAAGATCGAAATGTCTCTGATTCGGGCTTTCGAGAATGCCGACCTCAAACCAGCTTGGTCCGAAGATCTCAACTCTTCTATATGGATGAAGGCGATTATCAATGTCGCAATAAATCCCATTTGTGCCATCGCAGGTCTCGAGAACGGGATGATAGAATCCGATCCGAGTCTCCTTTCACTCTCCCTAGCAGCCGCATCTGAAGCAGCAACAGTTGCAAGAAATAAGGGAGTCGATATTCCCGATATCGATATTGAGAGCAGGGTAATCGAAGTGATAAGGTCAACATCGAACAACCGCTGTTCCATGCTTCAGGACCTAATGTCTGGACGAAGAACAGAAATCGACTCGCTCTGCGGCCGTATTTCCGAAGAGGCCGAAGCTTCTGGAGTTCCCGTGCCTGTAAATTCAACACTCTACACATTGGTGAAAGCAATCGAGACTGTGAATGCCGTGTGAGATAATCACTCTAAGTCAATGTTGTAATGCAGACCGACGTTCTCTCTTCTTTCAATTGAAGATTCGATTATCAGTCCAGCACATATGATTAGATTTCGAAGCTCGACCAACTCTCTGGTTGGAAGACTCCCCCTCCATATGGTTTCCAATTCATTTTCGAGATGTGATACCCTCCTTCTGGCCCTCATAAGTCTTGAATCGCTCTTAACAAGCCCTACATCACGCGTCATCATATTCCTTAGAGCGAGTAAATCAGTTCCCAGAGGAGCATGCTCAATCAACTCAGGCAGTCCCTCAGCCCTCCAATCCGGAACATCTTCGATTTTATTCGCCCCATGGGCGAATCCAGACACATGCTCCGAGCATCTTTCAGCAAAAACCACCGCTTCAAGAAGGCTATTCGAAGCCAGACGATTGGCACCATGAAGTCCTGTGCAGGCTGTTTCTCCAATGGCATATAGGCCTGGAATGGCCTCTCCATCTTTCAGGCCTCTGCCGAATCGGTCGACAGATATCCCCCCGACAAGATAGTGTGCAGCAGGGCGAACGGGTATCGGATCTGGCCCAAGACTCAATCCCTGTTCATCAAGACGCTTGCATATTGTCGGGAAAGAGTCGCGCAAAGAATCCTCATCGAGATGTTCGGTTACCAACAAAACATGCGATTCGCCACTCATCTTCAACTCCGCGTCAGTCGCCCTTGCCACCACATCTCTAGTACCCAAACTGCCCATTGGAGAGTACTTCTTCATGTATGAGTAATCAGAGGCCAATCCACCTTCATCGCGCCATCTGATTTGGTCTTCCACAGTCATCAAGACCGCCCCATGACCCCTCATTGCTTCAGTGATTAGGAAAGGTCGTTCTTGGCCCTCCAATGCTGTGGGGTGGAATTGTATGAATTCCATATCGCGAATATCAGCACCACATCTTGACGCCATTGCAACACCATCGCCCGTTGCAATTGTGGGGTTTGTTGTTGAATTATACAGCATTCCGCAGCCTCCTGTGGCAAGTATCACCGCAGATCCACGTATCGTTTCCACTATCCCATCCGGCTTTAGACACCATATCCCACAGATCCCTGATAATGGATCTTCATGCTTTTTCTGAATTATGTCGATTGCCATCCAATCTTCCTTTATGACAAGCCCTGTCATCCCTTCTCCTGATGTCGCCGCTTCCAACGCACCCTCAATTTCTGCACCAGTTCGATCCTTGGAATGCAGAATTCTAGCCTCGGAGTGGCCGCCTTCTCTTGCTTTGTGATAACCATCAACCCCACTATCGAATCCCACGCCAAAAGATACGAGATCGGATATTCTGTGGGCGGCTTCAGACACGACCGAGCGAACCACTTCCTCGTCACAGAGGCCTTTTCCAGAAGATATAGTATCAAGGACATGGGCTTCTATTGCCTTTTCATCATCCGCATCTAGAACTGCAGCGATACCTCCCTGAGCCCAATTGGTCGAAGATGATGCAATCCTGCTCTTTGTAACCACCAGTACACTTAGCCCCCTCTGCGTGCATCTCAGTGCGGTGAATAATCCAGCGATACCAGAACCGACAATCACGACATCGAACTCAATGCCACGCATGCTCTCCATTGATGTTCGCAAAAGACCCAATGAATTGAACCTTGTCAGGAAAAAAAACGGTGATTATAATTAACCCTACAAATCGATATGCTGCGCCCTCGTTGATACTCAATGTTGATAATGCCGCCGAGAGCGGCTTCCCGTCTGAAGCGGTAAAAAAAACCGCTTTGTGGGGATTGGGAAATGCGATTAGTAAGGATAGACGTCCTCAACTTCAAGTCATTTGGAGGAGAAGTATCCATCCCATTCCAATCAGGATTCACTGCTATAACAGGCCCAAATGGTTCCGGTAAATCGAATTCTGGAGATGCCATACAATTCGTTTTAGGAACCAGATCAACCAAGGCACTCAGAGCCGAGAATCTCAAGCAACTCATATTCAATGGGGGAAATAGTGGAAGGGCAGCCAAGCGAATGTCCGCAACTCTGACTTTTACCAATCCTAAATCATCTGACGGCTCTAGACAACTGAGGGTTGATTCTGATGAGGTAGCCTTCACTAGATCGGTCAGACTCACTGAAAGAGGCGATCCTAAATCCGAGTTTAGGATAAATAACGAAAAAACATCCTCTGGAGAATTCAGGAGAATCCTCAAAGAAGCAGGTCTCAGGGGTGACGGGTACAATGTCGTACTACAAAATGACGTGACAACTCTTGCCACGATGACCGCCCATCGTCGTAGGGCCATTTTGGAAGACGTCGCAGGAGTAACAGCCTATGACGAAGATATACGGAAGGCATCCGCACAAAGAAAGCAAGTCGAAGGATCAATGGAGACAATAGATCTCTTCGAAGCCGATCAAAGGAAGCAACTCGAAAGCCTAGGCAAGGAGCGCGAGCAAGCGTTACGATTCAAGCATCTCAAAGATGAACTCGAGCTCAATCGTGCATCCTTATCCAAATGCAGATATCTTGCCAAGTTACATGAATCCGATGCATTGAAGGCCGAGCAAGAAGGATATAGAACACGATCTTACGCACTCCTCGAGGAAGCGCGACAGAGGGAAAAAAACCTACTTTCCCTAGAGGAAGAACTTGCTGAGGTAGGCCGGCAGATAGAGGAACTCTCAACTGGCGAAAATCGAGAAATCATAGACAAAATGAGAACTCTTGAGGTAGAGATAGAGAGATCAAAGGACAGGATAAGCGATCTAGAAACATCCGTTGAAGAGGCTCAGATCGATCTTGAGACGGATATTGATGAGATCAACCGTGTTCAGACTTCCATCGATGAACATGAAGCGTCAAAGGCTGAAGCCTCTGACGATATTCGAGATGCCGATGCTGAAATTGAGCAATATGAGGCCTCCATAAAAGAGGCGAAGAGCACGCTGGAAACAGGCAGCAAGATCCAGATGGACCTTAGCAGAGCACTTGGGAAGGCAAATGATGCAGTAACCGCAGCACAAGATTCCCATTCGAATGCCACGCTGGCTTCCGATCGGGCAGATCAATCCACAGCCATTGCCATGGAGACAGTAGTGTCTCTTGAGGAGGAGTATGAGCAGGCGACTCTTCTCAGAGATGATCTGGAGATACATGGCGAAGACATGCAGATAGAGGTAGAGAAGGACGATCCAGCTAAACTTGGCGAGGAATTGATGCGACTGAGAAAGATCGAATCACAGCTGCGCGAGGATAGAGACAGGGCAGACTCAAGATATAGGGATGCTGAGATGAGGCTTGAGAAAGCAAGAACCAGATTAGATGCCCAGACAAACGGTTCAGCTGCTGTCGCTGCAGCATTGACCAGACTTCGACAGGAGGGGTCTGTGAGGGGTATACTCGGCTCTATTGCAGAGCTGGCATCCCCGAAAGACGACAATAATGCGGAGGGAATCGCACATGCATTGGGCGGAGGCATGCGGAGTATCGTGGTCGAAGACGATCAAGTCGCAGCGGACTGTATCTCTTGGCTTAAGAAAAATGGCGGGGGAAGAGCCACATTCCTGCCACTCAATCGACTTGGAAGACAACGTCCTCATGGCAGATCACTTATGGTTGCTAGAAATCCAGGGGTGATCGGTTTTGTCCACGAACTCTTGGACTATCCTTCAGAAATCGAAAATGCAATCCATCTTGTAAGCAGGAGCACGCTCCTCGTGGAGAGCCTTGACGTCGCTCGGAGAAATATGGGTGGAGTCAGATTAGTCACTCTGGACGGATCCATAGTGGAAGGCAGCGGCGCCATGACAGGGGGCTCTTCATCCCGCAATGCCCCTTCCTTCGGTTCTTCCGACCCTTCTCTTTCACTCAGGCCGTTGGAGGGCGCTGTCAATGAAGCAAGTTTGGTGAGGGCTACCGTGGAAGCAGCTCTTAGGGAAACCAGGGATTCAGTTCAGCAACTCACTGATAAAATTGCAGAATTTTCAGGCTCCGAGTCAGAGTCCCGAGTCAGGGAATGGAGAGCTGATCTGGATAGAGCAGAGGCTGATGTGAAGAATATCTCAAAGCGATTAGAAAGCGCGAGATCCGAATTAGAGCGATGTCAGGCGGCAAGAAGAGTGGCATCCTCCGATCTCATCGCGGCGAAGGAAGGTCTCGAGGAAGCATCGGACGCGCGTAAGGCAGCAAGTGAAGACCTCCTGAAGCAATCTCCAGATCACCTCTCGAGAACTCTTTCTGAGGCTGAAACTAAGAAAGGAAAGGCCTTGGTTAAAAGACAACAGGCGATTGCAAAAGTGGAATCAGGGGTTGTCAGCCTCGATGTTCTAAGAGGCAGAATCACTGAACTTGAGAAAAAGAAGAATCGTATCAGTGAGCGATGTGAATCCCAAAGAAAGGAGATAGAACAAATCAACTCATCGGCGGCAAATGCCGGAATCGAACTTTCTGAACTCAGATCCAAGGCAAAGCANGCAAGCGAGGAACTTGGCATCCTTTCATCCAGGAGAGATTCAATCATAGAAGAGCGTTCTCAGGCTCGTACCGAGGCTCAGAACAAACGATCCGAGAGAGAGCGAATACAAGTTACAATCGATGCGCTTGATCATGGTATCATGTCGGCCAAAAGCGCTGCAATGAGTCTGAAACAGGAACTTATCGATCAGGAAATTGAAATCCCCGATTCCGATCAAGAGATGCCAACCCTGGCCGAGGTTGAACGACTCATATCGAAGATCGAGAGGAAACTCGACGGTCTCGGCGATGTCAATATGCTAGCAATCGAACAGTATGATGAGACTGCAAATAGGATAGAGCAACTCATCGAAGATGGNTCCACACTTAGGAAGAGACGCGANATGCTCGTTGATATCGTNGATAGACTNGANNATGAAAGAAAGAGNAGGCTNCTCGCTGTCTTTGAGCACATCAGCGAGAATTTCTCGAGGGTATATGCTATTCTTCAACCAGGTGGCAATGGNAGATTGAGGCTNGAGAACCCAGAAAACCCCTTCGAGGGNGGNTTGGAGATGGATTGNGTCCCTCCNGGNAAGAGTCAGAAAACACGAAGATCACAACTCTCCGGNGGAGAGAAGTCCATGGCCGCACTNGCACTTGTTTTCTCGATACAAGATTTCGAGCCAAGTACATTCTANTATTTCGANGANGTAGATCAAAATCTCGATCCATTCAATTGTCAACGNATTGCAATGCTGTGNAGNCGGCGAAGNGAGGCNGCNCAATTCATCATGGTCACATTGAGGAAAGTCAGCCTTTCAATGGCCAATCATCANGTTGGAATCACNCATGCTGGAGATGGCGTTAGTAGGAGAATTACNGATTTCAACAGAGAGGCTGCATTGGCCCTCGGCGAAGCATTCGAGAAAGAAATGGAAGCTCAAGGCCCCCCCTCAACTTCAGACATGCTATCGGAAGACCTCCCTCATCCTTCAAAGAGACCAATTGTGCCAGAACCAATTCACTCGCTATCCTCTATCGGGGGAGTCATGGAACGCGCAGGGGTAGACTCTGAAAAGATCGAGCAGGGAAAGAACGATCCTTTGGGAGAATTACGAGATCGTGCTGAAGCAGCAGACGATGGAAGTGAGAGGAATCCCGGTGCATCGATTGATGCAACCGTACGAGAAGAAGACCTGGGACAGGTATCGGAGATGGAGTGAGGCTACATGGGCATCCTTGATGCGAAGGCCCTACGCGATGATATCGTAGCTCGATTACTCACTGACGAGGTAGATTTGGAGACTAGTGCCTATCTGGATAGGATACTAGAATTAGCTGAGATGGAAGAGGCCGAGCATCAATTTCTGAATGATCCCTTTGATAGGTCAGTAGCACTTGTATTACAATTATTTCAGGATAAAGATCTAGATCCATGGGCCGTTGATTTATCCGCTTTCCTTGAGATGTTTTCAACAAGAATCGAAGATACAGAAGATATCGACTTACCCACGTGTGGCCGTCTCATTCGCATGGCATGGCAGGTGCTCAGAGGCCAGGCGGAAACCCTCATAGAAAGACAAAATCACGAGGATGAAGTCGATGAACCTTGGATTTACGATGGCGGTTGGGAGTCTGATTTCGATGATAATGATTACAATTTCTCTGTAGGAATAATAACCGGAACTCACAAGGAACGTCTTCCAGACATGTTTTCTGGAAGAATTCAGAGGGAAGAGGGGCGCCCAGTTACTCTCGGAGAACTCTTGATGGGATTGAAAGCTGCCAGCAGGATATCCGAAGAGCAGAACCTACGGCTAAAGATTGCCGAGAAGCGGAGGGCCTCACTTGAAATGGCACGTGAGAGATTCAGCGGGAGCCTGCACGTCGAAGACTTGGAGGGAGACATACGGAGGACGTGGGAGGCTATGCGAATGCGCGCAAACCCCGAAGATCAAACCTGCACTCTCTCAGCCATATCCGAGGAGCTGGCAGATAGATCCATGGAAAGCGGCACGATACGCGAGGAAGCAAATGCTGAAGCACAGGTCGCGGCAATGGTTGCAACACTATTTCTGGTCAACAGGGGGTATGCCTCAATCGAGCAGAAAGACGCCATCGATGGATCGGTGATCCTGACCGATCTTCACCCGGACGAATCCGACTTCGAGGAATTATCCTTGAGACTGCATCCGCCCCCTGAAATAGAGGAGGCTGTTTGATGGATCAGCCAGAACTCTCCACGATTCTGGAAGCAATCTTGTTCGGCGCGGGCCGCTCAATGACCGTCGGAGAGATCGCATTCGCAGCCCAGGAAGACGAAGGCCTAGTTGAGGGAGCGCTTTCGAATCTCAGGGCGACACTATCACGCCGACGATCAGGAGCCTTACAGGTATCTGAGGTATCGGGAAGGTGGATAATGGAGGTGAAACCCAGTCTTTCAGACCGAATGCCTGGCGGGGTACGTCCAGATATACCTCAGAGGCTGATGCCCGCTGCTGCATTGATAGCATACCACCAGCCAATGTCGCAATCGACTTTGGTTGGCATGCTGGGGCAAAGGGCGTACGACCACGTTCGCGAACTATCTGCAATGGGCCTGATTAGCAGACGTCGTGATGGATTGACTAGACGCCTGATGACAACAAGAAGATTCGCTGAATATTTCGGAGCCCCAGATGTCGAGTCTACGAAAGTACGGGCATGGTTTAGGAAGCAGGCTTCAGATGCAGGAATGACTGGCGCTGAACTTGCAGCCTCGTTGAGTGGCGGCCAGGCCACAATCATGGAATACGGGCCATCAGGCGGAGAAGAGTGAGTTCAACATCAATTCCTTATCGCTTTCAATGCCTTCTCCACCGCAGCCATCGTTATCCTCTCTCCGCTTGACTTGACAAGTGAGGAAACTACCTCTATTTCCCCGTCCTCTGCACCTGCGGCAACTATCATATTCTGAAGATGAAGTTTCATGTGTCCTGCTTGAATACCAACAGTAGCCAATGCTCTGAGGGCACCTAGATTCTGGGCAAGACCCGCTGCAGCCATGACCTTTGCAAGGTCATTCGCAGATTCTACACCGAGTAGTGCAACATTCGCCTTCGCCCCAGGGTGGATACGTATCGCTCCACCTACTAGGCCAACGGCCATTGGCAATTCGATAGATCCTATGAGATTCCCATCTGAATCTGTGCTCCATTCAGTCATCGATCCATATGTCCGGCCATGTGCGGCATAAGAGTGCGCTCCAGATTCGATGGCGCGCCAATCCTGTCCACAGGCTATGGCCACCGCAGAAATGGCGTTCATTATGCCTTTATTGTGCGTGGTGGCTCTGAATGGATCAGCTGCTGCGAAGTGATATGCTTGTATCACCCCATCAATTACTTCAGACCCTTGGGATGCATTATCCCCAGCATCTGACATTTCTTCTGGAGTAAATATGGCAGAAACACGTGCTAAGCGATGAACTGCGAGATTGCTAATTATCCTAAGAATTACAGTGCCGCCGGTCAATTCCTCTATTTTCGGCGCCACTGTTTCGGCCATCGTATTAACGGCATTAGCACCCATTGCATCTCTACAATCAACCAGTAAATGCACAATTAACATGGGGCCAGAAGAGGTCTCAATCGGTCGTGCTTCAATATCTCTACATCCTCCCCCGAATCGAACAAGGATGGGATCTACATCATTGCACATATCGATGATCTCTGTTTTTGCAGATAGCACCTTTTCCGCACCGGAATCAGCATCATCAAGACCAACAACTTGTATCTGCCCAATCATTATCGGATCGTCATTATTTGATTTGAAGCCACCATTTGAGAGGCATCTCTTAGCCATGTTTGAAGCAGCCGCTACTACGCTGGCCTCTTCCACTACGAAAGGGATGGCATAGTGCTCTCCGTCAATTACGAAATTAGTAGCGACACCGATNGGNAGGGCATAGGTGCCTACGACATTCTCAATCATCCTGTCTGCAGTATCGCTATCCANAGTTCCGGCTTCCCAGGCTTTTAGATGATCTTGATCAAGATTAGCGGCTTCAGCGAGCTTCTCTCTACGTTCTTTGGGNGATAGGCGATGGAAGCCTGGCATCCTGCTATCTTCGATTGGCATGAGGCTGGGTTCGGTTGGCGGGTTGTAAGGAATGCGGAAAATTAGGAAGTGAAGGCTGCATAATGTGGAGCTTGATTCTTATCGGTAAAACCACATTTCAACAGAATAGAGCCAAATAAAAAGCGTTAATTTTAATTTAAAGCGTTAACAAAGCGTTAACAAAGCGTTAACAAAGCGTTAGTAAATATGTAAAAATAAGACTAAATTGATATTTTTAGAGTAATTATGACTTAATAATGCGTTAATATGTAATAAAATAGCGTAAGTATGCGTTAATACTAAAGACAACCTTCTACAACGATGATATATGGAAGGGCCACCATCTCTGTTGGACCTCCCCAGCCTGAGCGGCAATCCCTTTGAAATCAGGCCCCTTTCTATCGGTCAAGCAGAAGATCTGATTGGTAGAGATGACATTGTGATTGAATGTAGGGAACACATGGTATCCGCTTCTCCGAGGATGTGTATAATTTCGGGAGCACGAGGATCGGGACGTACTTCTCTGTTGAATGCAATCGCCTCACAGACGCCGCACCCCTTCATCAGCCACTACTGGCCAATGGACGGAGATCCTGTGAAGAACATGGTCACTCAAACCGCAGCGCATTTCCTGGGCCATAATTTACCCTCCGTGGTATCTGAGACAATACTGCAATTATCTGAAGAGTTGGAGCGAAAGGATGGCCCAATTCCACTCATAGCCTTCGATTTGCCATATAATGTCGAAGTAGATCGAGTAATACCTAGACTTGCTCAGATAATGCAGAAGATGAGGGCGCTTGTCGTATTCACAATGTTGCCAATGCAACTGCAATCATTAGACGAGGGAACACTCGAGATCTTTGATACACCATACGCCCTCAAAAACCTAGAGCAGGTCGAGATTCAATTATTGGCTGATAAGAGAATAGCGCGAGTTGCACGACAGAGGTGGATAATACGACCACTTCTCCTTGAAAAGATTCACGAGTTGACCGAAGGTCTTCCAAGGGCCGTGATTCGAACCCTCAGAGGCCTTGTGGACGAGCGCAGGGGTATGAAGGGTAGTAAGGGCTCCTTGGAACGCTTGGTGCGTTGGTCAGACGCCCCTATGGCAGTTGAGCCGGAAAACCCCCCTGCGATCGAGAAACCACCTGAGCAAAAGCCAGCTGTAGCAGGTGCGATATCTTCGATCTATGAATATGGGCTGCCACAGTTTAATTCTGTACCAGACGCAGAAATAGAACCTGTTGACGGAGACCCACTGGAGTTACAAGAAAATCAAAACCTCTCGGATTTGAATTCCGAGCCGTCCGAGTATCAAGAGAAAGAACCACCAACGGATATTTCAGAAACAACTGAAATACTTGAGCAGGAGGATATTATGCAGCATCCTCAACACGAGATTACGGAAATACCTGACACCAAGTCAAGAAATATCCCCGAGCCTCCCGATGGCGGATTCGTCTGGATGGAACCAGGAACAGAGCCCCCCCCACTCCCCGAGCCTNCTTTAGAAAGNNCATCANGAGGCTCTTTNTCCGGNCTTCANAGGAGAACAAACACTGCTACGTTTGAGATGCCGCTAGGTGGCGATGGAAATCGTNTTATNGATGCAAGCCAACCCNCTGTTGAACCCCNNGAAGTCAAATCAAGGGTNCANATAGAACCCTCNNTGTNCCGCTCAGAAGAAAATNTTCCAGACAANACGCCAGTANTAGCAACNGANGAGGCCGTATGGACTGTTGATGGCCAATTTGAGGCCAACCTCCCTCCNCCTGTNGAGGNNCGTCAAGAAATANAATTCNANGATCACTCTATTCCCCGGGCGAATCTANCTCGAGNAGAAGTACNNCNANCTAGGATATCATTCTCATCAATCTCAGAGCCTTCATGGGAANNNCCCGATNCATTCGTCNTNTCNTACTCGAGAAGNCTCNCACANGCAGAGAAGATANTTCTCTCAGCCTCATCGGTACGNGATATATCNCCTTCAGANCCAGAGNTACAAGCAAGGCTCGAGGTCGGNCGACCGAGACTATCNCAGATATTCAACAAATTGAAGAGGAATGGTTACTTGATNGTAAGGAAGGAAGGNAGAACACGATATTTCAGAATAAGTAAGGAGGCTTCCGATGCCCTCAGATNNTCACGAAAANACNACTCTAAGNANNGAACGAGTTTCCAGATANATCNCNATATCAAAAGAAGCACGCGCGAANGCCACNCCAAANGATCTGGATGACGAACAGGAGAAGAANCTCGAATCCATGATGAGGATGTTTGANGACTATCTCTCAGATGCNGAGCATTTCNTGTCTGAGGGNGATCTGATTCGAGCCTTTGGAGCAGTGAATTATGCACATGCATGGATNGACTCAGCTGTGAGGATNGGATTGATGGANGGGCATGNCGATGANCGACTATTCACCTTGCCATAGGATAGTCANACCNTAGAANATAAAACNAAGATTNNNATTTACNTNNACTNATCCAACNAGNCTCAGNGANGGNCCGCTTGTAACTTCNATATANGAGCCNCCGGCACCAACCAGNCTCTCNTTCAATCGCCTATCTACAGTGAGTACNGGCCAACCGNCATCNACTGAAAGCTTCACGAGCATATCNTCAGTNTGNTTCATGTCTTCNATGTCAGGNATTCTNTCTGANCGCTGCTCNAGCAAATCCANTAACAGACCGCTNCTCTTCTTCGANAGATTCTCNAANTCCTTTGCCACGGANTCNAGAACCAANAATTTCGGCGANCCGACAACAGNAGCCATGGCNACATCCAGATTCAATCTAGCATCGANTAATGCCACCCANCCACATGCNTCTANGATTAGGCCGGACAGGCATATCACTCCTTGATGGCNGCATGNCCAATCAGNCNCCANCTAGAACCNATTCTTCGAGACAGCGTTATCCTGCTTCCAACNTCNGCACAGATCGGNAGCCTCANCTTAAGTTTGGCATTCTTNCCTTTNATCTNCGATACTGTGCCCACGCTGGTGGCNGTNGCCGAATTCAACATCAACATCTCNCCNGATTGAAGCGGNCTNACCNTCTCCGGNGNCTCACCGGANGAGGACACCATGACNTCCAGNAGAACCAGGTCAATGTTCAGATCNANCCAGACAGGNGGNAATTCCCCTTCCTTTGCCATGACTTGGCCNGAAAGGTCATCCGCCTTCGTNACCATCGGNTCNAGAGGNGTAGATATCCCGCAGAGNCCTCCAGCATGNACNGAATCNAGTGAAAGGCCCCCTCCCTTNATCCCTTGAATNCGAGTNTTAATCGGCTCCCANTTNGTTTTGGANCCCTTTGTTATCCTTCTTCCAGGTGCAATGAGTATGTCNTCNCCNACAGAGAATGANCCTNTNACGACACTTCCGCCAATCACGCCGCCNCTCAGTTGATTGGGNCTNAGGCCTGGCCTGTTTATGTCGAANGACCTAGCTACATACATCAGACCATGCTCCTCNTCANTCCTCTCGGGAGTNGGTATGATTTNTTCAATGGCCTCAATCAANGCATCCAGATTAACNCCNTGTTGTGCCGATATNGGGATNATTGGCGCATCAGAAGCNATCGAATCTTTCAGGAAATCTTTGATTTCCTTNTGNGATTCAATNGCTCTTTCNCTTGTCACCAGGTCAATCTTGTTTTGAACGACNACTATGTTTTGTATCCCTGCAATTTCAAGAGCNGCCAGATGCTCTCTGGTTTGTGGTTGAGGACAAGTTTCNGTGGCNGATACCAACAATAGCGCCCCATCCATGATGGAAGCCCCAGATATCATCACAGCCATTAGCGTCTCATGGCCAGGTGCATCAACGAAGGATACTACTCTTGCAAGCTCAGTTGGATCATCATTTTCCCCCCCGGGCTTCTTTCCCGTAGGATAGAATTCACCTTGCGGGGTCCGATAGAATGCAGTATCTGCATATCCAAGTTTGATGCTTATGCCTCGCTTCCGCTCTTCCGAATGTGTATCTGTCCAGACTCCAGAAAGGGCCTTTGTCAACGTCGTCTTTCCATGGTCGACATGGCCAACCATGCCAATGTTGACTTCAGGCTGAGATGGTAGCGTTGTGGACATTTATCTCCCGCCGATTCACTCCTCTTCGGAGGATCCAGCGGAGGCCTCGTCCTCTAGTCCGAAGATCACGCCGAGAGGCCGTTTGCCATAGTCGACTACTTTGAGATTGATCTGACGGGTACTCTGGCTGATTACGTTGCCTCTGAGGTTTCTTCGCCTCCTTATGCCCTCGTACTTGTACCGGTATATCTTGCTATTTTTGTTCACATACCTCTTTCCTTTGTATCCGACTCCAGGGCTAACTAGTACAGGTTTCACCCCTCCTCCGTCTAGGTCTGGGCGCATTGCCCTCCCAGTGGTATCGGAGCCCCCTGTGATTTCCAATGTGTATCCTGTGAGAGACTGGTCGCCCTCACCTACAAACATGCCATCAACAGTGTCGCCGATCCTCTTCCCGAGAAAGTGATTGTAACCTGTCCCAGTGATGTCAATTGCGAATGAGCGGCCCTTTGCCTTCGGATCAGTATCATTGAGTACTCCCTTGAAAGACTGATCCCCTGCCATTGCACACACCAGACAGGCGATGCGACACTCGACCCCTATAAGAGCGGTTCGGAGCCCCAATGTGCGTTAGTTAGGCGATAGAACGCTGGAAAGTCGTGTTTCCAGTACTCCGGGCGACATGTTTGACATGGTGATGTGTTGGGTCCGCCCCCGCCCCTTCGTTGCCGAGGCTGTTTGACTTTCAATCATGCCAGATTGCTCTAGGGACTTTACATGCTTCCAGAATGTAGTGTACCCTCTCGGCTCAAATCCAAACTCTTCGCAGACTACATGATACAGTTTCAGAGCGTCCCCACTTGATACCATGTCTTCCTTCTTCAGCCGCCTGCATATTGCAAGCAGTATCAATTTCTTGTGTTCGGATAGATCATCAACTTGATTTGGCTCTACAGATGCACTCCTGATCTTGCTTGGATGTATGTCTCCTATCCCGACTTCCCCCCTTCCTTCTTTTTCTGCCCGGATAATCGCAGCTTCCAAGAGTTCTATCGCCAACCGTGCATCACCTGATTCCGCAGCGTATCTTGCTATCTTTCCAAGCACATCTTCTCCAATTGAACCTTTGATGCAGGAGGCTTCCGCTCTCTGACGAGCTATTTGAAGCAGATCGATCTTGTTGTAGGGGTGAAGATTCACTCTGCTACTGGCACCAAGTCGAGAAATTATGGCAGGCTCAAAAAGCCTGAGAAGAGAGGAATCCTGGCTAACCAGAATAATCGACATAGTCCCTCTTTCATTCTGACCCTCGTCGATTCGCAACAGCCTGTATATCAGGTCTGTACTATCTCTTCGAATCATCACATCTACTTCATCTAAGACCAGGAGCATATGTGCACTGTGCGTTCGAAGATATCGTTTGATTGACTGGATCATTTCACCCGAACTGAAACCTCTTTCTGGATGCCGCTCATCGAGACTGATTGCTATCTGTTGCAATACCTGGGGGCCTGAAGGGTGATTCCTGCAGTTAACATGAACATGCACAATCTTCCTCCGTCCCTCCAAATGCCTTCTTAGATCATTTCCAAATACCTGTGTGAGTACCGTCTTCCCCGATCCAACTGGCCCGGTTATAACTGCCTTGCAGCTCGTATCTGGGTTCTCTATCTGCGAGAATATAGAAGCAAGTTCAGACAGAGAATCATCTCGTCCAACCAGTGTACTCGGCGTCCAATCGTATGAGAGTGGCGACCTATCGACAAGGATTTTCCCGGCCCCTATACGGTCGAGATAGTCAGCCATACGACAATATTCGCGCCACACCGCTCTTAGAGATATCCGGGGGGAGGGCGCATTCAATGGATCTGGTCAAAACGATATCCATTCTCCCATTTCTTTTCTCCGAGGGCCACTTCAAGCTCATAGGGGGTTATCATCGGTTTAGCATACTTGACAGCATCATCTATGGCTATTCGGGGGCATGCGGTATTCACGAAGACATCGACAGGATAGAAATCAATCAATTCTGGACCCACATGCTCCAATGCTAGAAGGAAACCCTTCTTGCCATGCTTCTCCAATTTCCTCTTCATCCTCAGGGCTAAATTACGCCTCATCTGACCGGGTTTCGCCCCGATCAATATGCCAAATCTATGCTTATCCATTGAGGACATGATCAGTCCTGAACGTTGTCTGAGTATTCTCTCAATCCTCTCTTTGCCCATTTCCTGAGCCTCACCAGTGTATGGATCCAGCATCGCGAGAGGCTTTCCGGTGTGCAATACTAATCCAATCGGATGGAAATCGCCACTCCCCAGGAATATGTAATGACCAACTGTTGGGTCATCACCCGAATAGTTGCAGCCCAGGACCTGGCCCGGGAATGATAATCGAGCACCCCCAATGGGAATTGTGACGTCAAATCCTGCTTTTTCAAAGTGATCCTTGAAGGTTGGCAATAGATGCAAATGCTGTATGCTTCCCACTAAACCGAGTTTTATGTCTGTTAATGGAGCAACTCTGCCAACCATGTCTTCAAATCGATCTAGACCCTCTAATTCAGACAATACCGGTCCAGATGAGTCATTCATCCGATTACTGGCAATCTCTCGATGAGCGTGCAAATAGGGAAGAACTGGCGCAATTTCCGGGCTTCCATCGTATGTGACTGGAATGAAATGCGTAGGCATGCCCGAGTCGATATTCATCTGGGAATGGCCCATGTGTGCCACTAGTTCAGCCCCAATGTTTTGCATTTTATCGTGAACTAAGTCACATGCACCATAGCAAGGATCAGCAGAAAGAACTACTCGAGCCGAGGTCTCAGTCTCTATTTTATCCATCATTTCGAGAGCTTGCATCTTAAGCCCTTCAGGAACTTGAAGAGCCACTAGTCGGTGATCATTCTCTTTTATCCTGGCTACTAAATCGTCCAGTTCGAAGTCATGACGATCGAGATCCATGGTGACAGCCGTTTGTTCGGGCTATGGACGCCTATTTCATCGGTTGCATAGATTACTCTCAGTAATCGAAAGAAAAATACGAGTAGTTAAGCGTAAATCTTGGCGTATTGGTCACATGCATACTACTCGGGCCGTTACTGAGATTGTTCCAACTCACGTAGTTAGAGAGGGGGGCGGATTCAAAGTTCGCCGACCGTACAGGATGGGGAGAGTGATGAGTCCATTTTTGTTGATTGACGAAATGGGACCTGTAAACTACGGGCCTGGAGAAGCACTAGGCGCACCATGGCACCCACATCGTGGATTCGAGACTGTAACCTATCTGTTGGAAGGCAGGATGAGGCATGAAGACAGTGCAGGGAATAGCGGGGAACTGAATCCAGGGGATGTCCAATGGATGACTGCTGGCCGGGGAATAATCCATTGTGAGGAGCCCCAGGAAGAATTTCTTAGAATTGGAGGGAAGACACATGGTTTCCAAATATGGGTCAATCTTCCTTCATCCCACAAAATGATGGATCCGAGATATCAGGAAGTCCCATCGTCCGAATCACCCGTCGTGGAGCAAGATGGAGTATGGGCTAGAGTGATCGCTGGCGAATGTATGGGGGCTACTTCGTCAATCGATACAAAGATACCAATCACGCTAATTCACGTTAGGATGGATGCAGGAGCAAGTTTAATCCAGCATTTTGAATCAAACCTAAATGGTATGATCTATGTATTCGGGGGAGAGATAGCGATAGAAAATAAGTTGCAAGTCAAAGTCAATCCAATGGCATTTGGCATAGGGGCCAAACAACAAATCCGGGATGGCGAACTAGCCCTTCTCTCGGAGGGTGATGAGATTATGATCAAATCCAAGTCAGATTCTGAATTCCTCATTCTCGCAGGTCCGGAATTAAATGAACCAATAGAGCGCTATGGCCCATTTGTAATGAATACCAGAGAGGAAATCCATCAAGCTCTCTCAGACTATCGGAATGGTACTTTTCTGAATTGAATAAATCAATCTCGATTATTCGGATTTATTCTAGATTCGGACCCACGACAATAATTAGTCAGCCATTTGCACTTGACCATCTACAATTTCGATACGGGCCAAAGATCGTATTGGCCATTCAGGACGCTCTCGATTCAGCCTTGCCCTGCCTTCCCCCTTCTCGATGGCAATTACGATATCACGGAGAATTACCCCCATTTCCTCAAGCTTCTCTAGGAGCGGCTCAAGGGTCCCTCCTGTCGAAATCACATCATCAACGATTACGATTCTCTCTCCAGGAGCTATGTCGTTGATGTATATTGTTGAGCTGGAATATCCAGTCGAAACATCGACAGCGACCTCCCCCTCCATGCCATAGGATCTCTTCCTAATTACAACGGTTGGAATGCCCGTGGCCTCTCCAACGGCTGCTAAAAGTGGAAGTCCCATAGCTTCCACGCTTGCTATCACATCAACGCCCTCCCAATCGGTGGAATCCACAATTAGGGTTGAAACTGCTTTCAGGACTATTGGATCCATCCGGGGGATACCGTCCGATATTGGATGAATGAAGTAGGGATAGTCGCCCTTCCAGATGATGGGCGCACCTTTCAGAGATTCTTCTAAAATTCCCATCGGACTGAGTGGGCTGCTCATATGATTCGGTCTCAGACTAGACCCTTCAATGTCTCGGCACCCTTTACGACTTTTGTCGTACAAGGAGTTGGTAGTTTCATACTTGCCTTTCGTAATGCGTCGCGGGCCTGCAAGTAAAACTCGGGTCTTGTGTGTATGGAAATTACAACTTCTCCGCGCTTTACTCTAGCCGCTGTCCCTACGTTCTTGCCGAATGACAGCCTCATTCCCTGTGAAACACGATCCGCACCAGCACCTGTAGCCTGCTTGTTTTCGCGAATAATGTGATGAGGGTACTTGTGAACACGAAGAGCATAGCCGATCTCAGTGGCTGCATTACGAATCGTGGCATTCGAGATCTGCCGAGCGGCTTCAAGCGCTGTGTGACGGATTTGGCAGGAGTCATCTGCGGTTAGAGTCAGAATCACCTCGAAGCCATCCGCTTCAGCAACTGTTCTGTTTCCCATATGATACCTGAGAATCCTGTTGTTGGGTACACCGCCGGTGTACTTTCTACGAGTATAGGCGGGGCCTTTGATCCGGCGATACATCTTCGCTGGCTTGCGTGCCATCTTAATCCCTCAGTCCGCGGCGACCGGCCGTTCGTATTTAATCCTGAAGGGGGCTTCTCCCTGCTCTTCCCACTGCCTCGCTCTCCCTCTGGACGACTCTTACGCCAAATACGATGAGCACGAATCCCAACAGGAGGGAGGCACCCAGCCGCTCATCGAGGAGCAGCCAACCCCCGAGGACCCCGAATGGCGGCACGAGAAACACATAGGATGAGGCGGAGGTCGCACCAATCTTTTCAACACCGACGACGAACCAGATGTAAGCTAGGACGGTGGATAGTATGCTCAAGTACAATATGGCCACGATATCCTCGTTGTTGGGAGTTTCAAAGCCCCCTGAGTAGACATCGGCAAGCCACCATGGCGTGAGCAGGACTGTTCCGACGAGGGAGTACCAGACTACGATTTCTGAGGAGCTGGCACCGTAGTCCCCCTCGGTCTCGAGCATTATCCTGGTCAGATTGGTCGCGGTGGCCCAGCATAGGGCTGCGAGCATTATCATGAAGTCGCCTTTCAGCCTGTCATGCAGGGGGATATCGGTGTTAGGGCTCCATCCCGTTACCACTGCGACCCCGATGAAGGCAAGGACGAGGCCATAGACCATCCTTGCAGTAATCCTCTGGCCAAGGAAGGGGGAAGCTAGCAGGACAGTGAATATGGGATTCATGGTGATTATCAGCGAGGCGTCCCCCGCGGCGGTGAACTTCATCCCATGCATGAACAGGAGCTGATACCCCATCACTGCGAAAACCGCAATGTGGACAATACGCACCCATGCATCTTTCGAGTCAGGTAACCAGCGTACTTGATCGCCCTTGGTTGATCTGTAGAAGAACCATAGGTAGAACGCTAACATGCAGACGACGTATCTCATCCATGCCCCTGTAGCCGGGGGCAAGGACAGTGCAAGCATGCGCCCGATGGCCCAGGAGCCTCCCCAGATGATGGCAACTAACAGCATCAGGAAGTGCACATTGAGGCTGCCTCTCCTGAACATCGCATCACCCCGTGGTCAATATGGCCAGCCTAGAATCAGAAGTCGGAGCCACAAGATTCGACATAGGGGCCCATCGGACAAAGATTTTCATCGGTTCCCTCTTCATACCCATATTTGTGAGGCAGATATAGCGATGTCAACTCCGTCCCATGTGCTACGTGGCTTGCAGACATGAGTATGTGCTGGTCCAATGCTACGAATGGCATAGTGGAACTCACGCTTCTTGGAGTGGCACAGTCAAACACGTCTGAATAAGTCGCCCCCACATCGACTAGATATTGACAACCGCCCCAAGGTTGACCATTGCGTTCAAAAGGTTGATCACTAACCGAGGAACCAAAACCGAGCGGAAATATGTCTCCCTCAGGGGTGATTTCCGCGATCATGACCTTCCCATTGATGGTGTGATGAACGCCCGAGACGAACATTGTGATGTATAGCGCCTCGTAGGAATCCTCTGAGAAGCGCTCTTCGAGATAGGTTCCGTCCAGCATCGCATCCTTGGAGATCAAGACGGAAAGATGGCTGTCGCTGGGCATGATCAAGTCCTGTTGATCAGGAGTGCTGCTCTGAGGCGTCCCTATCCTGATTTTCGTGAGGGTGTTATCTCCGTCACTCCAACGATGCACAGTGTTGTCAGATGCCTCTCTGATGTACATGTACCCGCCGAGGGGGGAGAGAGGCCTGGGGTCGACAGTGTCGTTGGAGATGTACGATATAGTCGCATCATACCCAGATGCCACTGCAACTCCTGTCAGCTTCAGCAATTCCATGCTGCTGTCAGAATCCACGTTCGCAGCAAACCAGAGGAAGCCGTCTGCCCATACGAGTCTGTCGGGGGAGCTGCTGCCTGAAGTATTCAGATCGTCAACCATCACGGTCGTAGCAGTGGTCCCCATGGTCGTCCAGAGCTCATCCCCGTTGACTCCGTCGTTTGCTGAGAAGTACAGCCTGTCCCCGGCCGCTGTCAGGGATGCTGCATTGCTCCCAGAGGCCCCTGGATTGATGTCTCTGACCCTGACAGCGTCATAGTTGAAGAACGACACGTCGGTGTCGACTTTCCACAACTCCCTGCCATCCTGGCCGTTGTCCGCGGTGAAGTAAAGGCTATCCTCCGCTACAGTGAGCTCTCTTGGGCTAGACCCCGCCCAGTCGGCGCAGCACACATTGATGCCCTGCGCCTGTCCGGATTCCGTATCTGGATGTATGTTCTCCACGATCATGGTGCCGAGTTCAGTCCCATCGGACACCCACAGCTCCTCGCCGCTCATTTCCCAGTCCTCGTAGGAATTCCAGTACGCTGCCATCGAGGAGAAGAAGACCTTGTCGCCAACAGCAGTGAGCTCTCGAGGGCCAGTATACCACGCTATGTTCTGACCTACGAAGGGTACTGATTGAGACAGGGTCTGGAAGAACATGCCGTCCTCTATCACCTGCTTGGTGCCCGATGCAGTCCCGTCCGACACCCAAAGCTCGTGATCCGTGAAAGGTAGTTGTGAGTTGTTCCTGGCAAAGAAAAACAGTTTGTCGCCTGCGACGGTCAGTTCGGTTATGTCGCTGTCATCAGGCTCAGTTGTGCCCTGGATGATGTTTATCCAACGCTCCTCCGGATTGACGTCCTTCACCATGTAGGTCCCGGATACCGTACCGTCCGAGCGCCAGAGCTCTTCTCCATGACTTCCGTCATCAGCAGCGAAATAGGCAACGCCGCCCATTACAACCGGGTTTCTCGGCGCCGCGTCCCCCAGCCCCGGATTTATGTCTTTGACCATGCCAATGGGGCCATTACAAATCCCCTCCCTGTGAGTGATTTCATCCCCGGCGATCCTTCCATCTATGTCTTGGGAACCGGTACCGTCATCGAATCCCAATTGAAATTCATGACCTTTGAGACCATACGGGCAACTATCCCATTTGTCGACAAGTTGGAATATCGGCCTTGAGATCGTGGTCTGCAATGCAGAAAGTGTGGATTGGAGCGTTTGATAACTAGCTTGAAGCTCCTCAATCTGACCTTCACTCAATAGGAGGTCCACCTCCAATAAGGAGACTTCCTGATCCAGCAATGCCCTTTGTGATTCTAGTTGATCGATGTCTCCCTGGGATGTCGCGATTGTCTGGTTGAGCTGTTCTATTTGCACGTTGAGTGCCGTGATGTTGGCCTCGAGGACGACTCTTCGCTGGGTGGCCTGTTCGATCAATGCGCTCAACGACTCAATATCCGACTCTAGATTCTCCTGGGCCTCCAACAGAAGGAGATTCTCCTCAGAGACTCCGTCAGATGTACTGTTGGCCTCGCTCCAGAGATCTTCTAACAGGTCGATTTGATCTTCAAGGTCGCTCATCTCGCTCCGATTCGATGCCTCGTTGTAAACTAGGCCAGCGCCAAGTGATGCAGTGAAGAATAGAGAAACAATCAGAAGGGCGCTCCGTGCCATAGCGCGGGGAAGCGCACCCCAATCTTGTTTCTTTCCCCTACTGTTTCAATAATTCCAGTAGGGTAATTGTGAAGTCAGGATGTGTGGCTCCCACGCACTCATGTCCTAGAATCACCCCTCCAACACGACTTGCCAATGCGAGAGCAGTCATGGCCACGCGATGGTCGTTGTGCGTCTCTATTTTGGTTTCCGGACGAACCAATGCCTGCCTGCCTGGTACCTCCAGCATGCCCCCGTCTCTCGAATAGGCAGCCATCCCAAAAGATGAGAGAAGCTCCACCGTAGTCTTAACTCTGTGCGATTCCTTACGACCAACATGCCCTATGCCCGTTATTGTCCCTCCCTCGCCTATCGCAAGAAGTGCGGCTGCAGGCGTAATCAGGTCGCTGGCATCAGACAGATCAAGGCTTTCCACATTGTTACTGTGTAGTGATTCTATAGCATTCCCTAGAAGTTCGGATTCCAGGTGTACCGAGGATCTGAGATCGACACCGTGCAGCCTTTCCAGGAGCATGATCACTGGAACCAGGCTTCTCTCCGGAGGAACATCTACCCTTTCTGGCAGAACAATGTCCCATGGTCTGATGATGAGAAAATTTTCTGAAAACTCATTTTCAGATCCGGTTAGACTTGCAATCTTGTAACTCAGATTGAGATATCCCCTGCTCACGGGCTTTCCGGTGATGCGCACGGTCAATTCCGCCCTCATCGATGGGGCTGCCATAAGGAGTGCTGAGAGCGGTTGACTTCCTTCCGACAGATCTAACTCGATATCTCCGGAATTCGCAGGACCAGATATACGCAAAGAACCGTCCTTCCAGCGTTTGCAATCGCAACCGATCGCCGAAAGAGCATTGGAAAGAATGTCGAATGGACGAGATCTAAGCGAGGAATCTCCTGTAATCGAAGTCTCCAGCGGGAGCGATGAGCATAGCGACATCAGCATCCTGAGGCCAGTTCCTGAATTCCCTAGATCAAGACCCTCGCTGGCATGGATCGGGAATCCAACATCGGAAACTCCCACCCTTATCTTCCCATCCATAGTTTCTATTTTGCCGCCTAGCCTATTCAAGCTGGAAACAACATTTCTGACATCCTCTCCGATTTCACCTCGATGACAGATTTCCATTTTGCTTTGAGACTGCGAGGCCAACATTAGCCATCTTATGATGTGGCTCTTGGAAGCCGGAAGAGGCCAAGCCATGCCCTCGGCAATATTGGATTCGGGTAACTCGATCACGACACACTCACGGGGACGAGTCGATTGAACCCTCGCTTCGAATCCAGTCCCCGAAGTCACTCGACCCGTCCCAGGAATCAGCCCTCTTGTCAATGATGCTCTTTTCCAGAGTCTCTTCCAGAGTCCCCGTCATTTTGACGAGGTTGTTTCTGTGTAGCAATTTTGGACTCAACCCGGGAAGCAGTATGGAGATGGCCCTCGGTACCCTTCCAGGGTATACCTCATTCACGTGCCCAACTATGTTTGTGGTACAGGTATTGGTGATTGTATTGTACCATTCAGGGTCTTGGTTAAGTTTGTTGGTCCTCCTCAGATAGGATTCAAGCATCCTCCGCTCGTTCCCCGGACCCAGAACGACGGCTTCGAAGAGATGGGTCACCGACTTCTTCCTGCATCTTGTTCTGACTCCGATAACATCTCTCTCAGTTGCCCAGACGTAGATTAACTCGTATTGGCGAAACATCCCCTTGATGGGGTGGTAGCGCTCTCCCTTCTCCCTTCGAACCTCGATGGAACAGGCTAGCCTCTCTCCATCTTCAGTCTCGAAACTCATTATCGTATGAGCCATCTGTCTTTTCGAGGGATCAAAGTACTCCAAGGCGAACCAGATCTTCGATATTTTGTTGAGATTTATCTTGACATCGATCCATCTTTCATCGAAGTCTCTTGTGCTTCTCCAATTGAAATCTCTGACGTTTCGAATCATCACCTCATCACTATTGAAATGTGCAGTTGCCATCCTCTCATTGTCGTTGACCCATGATCTGTCGTTAGATGGTCTGAGGCTGAGATGCCTCATTGTTAGCCAAATCAGGAATGCTAATGCCAACGCGACCGTCAGCAGAATGGGCCAGGCTAAATCAACAGCAACTCCACTTGTTGGGCCGCCTTCCATCAGTACCACATGGAAACCGTCGAGCGCATGAACCCTCCCTCGATATAACATGGCGCGGCAGGGGAGATTCGAACTCCCGAGGTGAGACACCACTGGATTAGCAATCCAGCGCAATGGCCAGGCTATGCGACTGCCGCAATGTTCCGGCGACCCAAGATTCCGGCTTAAGGCGAGCGGTTGGAATCATTCTTCCTCTGCGCTGCGTTCAGAATCTTCGTCGTCCCCGTCGATGAGTTCAGCCGGGAGGCGAGCTACGAAGATAATCTCGTCAATGTGAGACTTCTTCTTGGCGTCCCGCAACTCCATTATTCTGGTTCCCTTGGTAACCTTGCCCAGGGTCTCCTTGGTCTGAGTTGCAGGCATGCGAATCATCATTCCCTTTTCGGTAAGCATGAACAACTGATCAGAGAGGTCTGGGATTTGTCTGACGCCGACAATCGAGTCTGCATCGGAAAGGGCCATCGTTCGAACCCCTTTCGTGCCTCTGTTGGTTTTCCTGTATCCGTCCCTCTCCATCATCGGCTCCCCCTCATCATCGAAGACTGGGACGCTATCTTCGCTGGTAGCTTGAACCATCTCCCCGGAGCCCAATCGGCTACGCTTTGCCATGCCGTACTTGGAAATTGTCAGAACGCTCGTATCGAAGTCATCAGTTACGATCATCCCCACCACACTATCGCCAGATTGCAGCTTCATCCCCCCTACTCCTTGACTGACTCTGCCCTGCACTCTGACTGTGTGGGTCATGTGGACCTCTCCCGTTGACGGATCACCCCTTGTCTTGACTTCAGACGGCAGGAATCGGCAAGCATATCCTCCCGAGGATACCAGGACCACATGATCTGCTTCAGTAGCAGGTCTGACTTGGACAAGAGAGTCATTCTGTGTTGCAAATTTCAGGGCATACTTCCCGTTTCTGTTGATCTTAACGTATTCAGAAAGACGACTCCTCTTTATTCTGCCCTGACTCGTTGCGAAGATGAGATAGTGTCCCTCTGGATCCTCAATCAACTCCCTGTCCATTGGAAGTATCGAGATGACTTTCTCATCGTCCCTGAAACCCTCTAGCAGATTGCGTATGTGCGTACCTCTTCCATATCTGCTGGCGGATGGCGTCTCCCATGCGCGCAGCCCGTAAACTCGACCCTGATTCGTGAAAATCAGTAGCCTGTCCTTGGAGAAGCAAGTTACTATCGCCGCAGGAGCGTCTTCCTCCTTGGTAGTGACGCCCTTGAGCCCTTTTCCTCCTCGATTCTGCAGACGGAATGCTTCGACAGGAAGATGTCGTATGTAATCCTCTTGGGTCAGTGAAATTACGATCGCCTTCTCCTCAATCAGATCCTCTCTGTCCATCGAGAGCGGCATGGGGTCAATCATGGATCTCCGCTCATCGCCATGCCTCTCCATCATCTCATCTAACTCCGCGATTAAGATGCTGAGACGCCTCGATCTGGAGGCGATTATATCTGAGAGGTCTTCGATTTTAACCTTCAAGTCTTCAAATTCGCTCTTGACCTTCTCCACATCCAGACGACTGAGTTGGTACAGACGACGCTCTGCGATGGCCTTGGACTGAGGCTCCGTAAAGTCGAACGGCGCAACTCCAGATATCTCTTCTTTACCCTGGAGCACTGCTTCAAATTGTTCTCTGCTTGAACTGGATCTGCCGACTTTGATCACATCGCCAATTCTGTCCTGAGCCTTGACGAGGCCTTCTAGGATATGTGCCCGAGCCTCGGCCTTTTCTAGCTCAAACTTGGCCCTCCTCTCAACAACGGACTCCCGGTGCTCGACATACGTATGCAGCATTAGCGGGAGAGTGAGGAGGACAGGTCTTCCATCCAATATACCCATCATATTGGCTGAATATGACTCTTGCAACCTACTGGATTTGAAGAGCTGGTTTAGAACTGCATGGGGGTCGGCGTTGTTCTTCACCTCAATTACCACGCGGATTCCTTCCTTGGAGGACTCATCGCGAATGTCTCTTATTCCGACCACGGATCCCTTGGAAACCAAATCCGCTATATGGACAAGCATATCTGATTTCTTTACCTGATATGGTATTTCGTGGACGATGATCCTCTTGCCCTTGGAGTCATCATGAACGTCGCACTTTGAGCGGACATGGAACCTTCCCTTTCCGGTAGAGTACATGTCGAGAATGCCGTCCAGCCCGTGAATTGTCGCCCCTGTTGGGAAATCGGGGCCCTTGACGTGCTCCATGTATTCCTCGATCGCGATGCTCGGCATTTGCTGATTTTCCACTCCTTCCTCGAGTATGGCTCCAACGTGCAATCTAATTGCCCCAGCCACTTCATTGATGTTGTGAGGGGGAATTCTTGTTGCCATCCCTACAGCGATGCCGTCGCTTCCATTCAGGAGTAAGTTGGGCAGCCTTGCTGGAAGGACTGTAGGCTCCATATCCGAATCATCGAAATTAGGCTGAAAATCCACTGTCTTCTTCTCTATGTCCTCTAGCATATGCTTGGAAATCTTGTCCAGCCTGCTCTCCGTGTACCTCATTGCCGCCGGAGGGTCACCATCTATAGATCCGAAATTGCCCTGTCCGTCTACAAGAGGGTACCTGAGTGAGAACTCTTGTGCCATCCTGACCATCGTATCATAGATTGATTGATCACCATGAGGGTGATATTTACCCATGACCTCGCCAACTGAACGCGCAGACTTGCTGTATTTCTTCTCGGAGGTATGCCCCCCTTCGTGCATGCCATATAGCACACGTCGGTGAACTGGCTTGAGGCCATCTCTGACATCGGGTAAAGCCCTGCCAATAATCACAGACATTGCGTAGTTGATGTAAGACGTCTTCATCTCCTTATCCAGTGAATGGTTCAGGATATTCTCATCACTGACCGGGGGGTCGGTTTCTACATTCTCCTCAGATGTCAAGATTCGTCACCTCCTTAGCATGCTTTTCGATGAACGCCCTTCGATCGGGGACATCCTCTCCCATCAATATCTCGAATAGCCTGTCTGACTCCTCTGCGTCTTGGACCGTGACTTTTAGCATGGTCCGAGTCATCGGATTCATGGTGGTGTCCCATAGTTGATCGGGATTCATTTCACCGAGACCTTTGTACCTCTGAACACCGATTTTCGTGTTAGGGTTGTCTCCCTGTAATTCCAGCATCACCTTGTCCCTTTCTTCATCTGAGAATACGTATCTGCTTACCCGGCCCTTAGTCAGTTGATACAGTGGCGGTTGAGCGATGTAAACATGGCCATCCACTATTGCAGGCCTCATGAACCTCCAGAGGAACGTCAGCATCAGTGTCCTAATATGGGCGCCATCGATATCTGCGTCGCACATTATGATTATCTTCGAGTATCTTAGTTTTTCAGAGTCAAATGACCCTTCTTCCTCGCTATTATTGCCGACTCCAGCTCCTAGAGCCCGAATCATGGTTTGAATTTCCTGATTCTGGAATACCTTTGCAGCATTGTGTTTCTGCCTTTCCACATTGAGAATTTTTCCACGCAGGGGCAGAATTGCTTGAATCCGACGATCTCTCCCCGTTTTCGCAGAACCCCCTGCGGAATCACCCTCCACGAGGTATACCTCGCACTCACTCGGATCCCTGGATTGACAATCTGCAAGCTTTCCTGGCAGACCCCCTCCTTCCAGGACGCCCTTTCTGCGAGTGAGGTCTCGAGCTTTACGAGCTGCCTCTCTAGCCTTGGAGGCTAGAAGCGCCTTCTCGACTATCTGCTTTGCAACAGAGGGATTCTCTTCGAAGAACTCTCCTAGTTTGTCATAAACAATGGTTTGGACTATACCAGTCACTTCGCTGCTAACCAACTTGTCTTTTGTCTGTGAGGAGAAAGAGGGGTCAGGATGTTTCACACTGACTACTGCAGCCAGCCCCTCTCTCACATCATCTCCAGATAGTGCATCTCCTTTCAGCAACTTTCTTTTCTTAGCATATGAATTAACAGAACTGGTGAGTGCAGTTCTCAGGCCAGACATATGGGTGCCGCCGTCCTTATTTCGTATGATGTTGGTATAGCAGCGAATGGACTCGCTGAAGGCATCAGACCATTGCAGCGCTAGTTCGACCTCAACACCCCCCTTCTCGATTTCTTTTTCGCCCCTTATTTTGATGACCTCCTCATGGAGGACTTCCCTTCTTTCGTTGAGTTGGCCCACATATTCCGCCAGACCCCCTTCGTAGAGGTGCTCTGAGACATGGGGTTCTTCTCCCCTATCATCCAAAATTGTCATCTTAAGTCCAGCATTTAGGAAAGCAGTCTCACTAACTCGCGTATCCACTTCTTCAAAATCAAAATCTACCACTTCAGTGAATATGGAGAGATCTGGCTTGAAAGAGATTTTAGTTCCTGTATCGGAGCATTCGCCTATCTCCTTAAGCGCCTCAACTGGAACGCCGGCCTCGTATCTTTGGAAGTAGGTCATGCCCCCTCTGTAAATGGTCATCTCCATCCATTCGGATACGGCATTTACTGCCGAAACACCAACTCCATGGAGCCCTCCAGATACTTTGTAGGAACTATTGTCGAATTTACCCCCTGCGTGCAATTTGGTCATGATTACCTCAGCAGCCGATATTCCGTACTCTTCATGGGTATCGACAGGGATCCCTCTGCCAAAGTCCCTGACAGAAAGTGAACCATTCTCGTGCATGGTGATTTCTATAGAGGCAGTGTGCCCTGCGAGGTGCTCATCCACAGAGTTGTCGACCACTTCCCATATGCAGTGATGCAGAGCAGAACCATCATGGGGGTCGCCCAGGTACATCCCGGGTCTTTTTCTCACTGCTTCCAGCCCTTCTAAGACTTGGATATTCGATGCATCATATGTCTCTGGCATGAAATTTTCCCACCCTGCGAAGGACCCTAAAGGGAACCTCCGATTACTAACGTTAAAAGTCCACGTCGGCGGTATATGAAACATCCCGTTATAATTGGTAAATTGCAGTGAATAAGCCCATAATGGGGTCATCTCGAATATTTCTGAGGGTAGTCACGATTATACACGCGATTTCAACCCCAGACTCGTGGGTGCACCAAAAATCTGCGCGACACTAACCGGAACAACGGTTGAGGAGATGCTTGCAGATGCTTCTCTGGCAACTGTCGCCGGAGCAGATATGGTCGAAGCACGACTTGATATGCTCTACATGGAGGAAACTCCATTGCCCTCGGATTCAAACAATAACGATCAGAATTCAAGATTCAGACATCCAGAAACCGTACTGACCCCTAGGAATGATCCCGACATAAATATCGACGAAGCCCTTTCTCTCCTAGAGGCAGGAATCGAGCTACCGGTGGTGCTTACTTGTAGACCAATGCGGCAGGGAGGGTATTTCCCGGGTAATGAAGAAGAGCGATGCGCAATTTTGAGGAAAGCCATAGAATCAGGGGTTTCTTGGGTCGATCTTGAGACAGATATAGAGCCCAAGGTTCGCAGTGATTTGATTAAATTGGCAGGTAAGAAAACTAGCATCATTGCTTCTGTTCACTTTGACAGGGCCCCTGATGATTCCGATGAGGTTATTGAAAAAGTCAGAGATATGGCTAGTCATGGAGATTTAGTCAAGGTTTGTTACGAAACATCGGGGAAACGCTCAGCATTGAAGCTGTTCGAGGCTGCATGGGAACTCAAGGAGGAAGATTTCGACTACACAATCATGGGTCTTGGGGAAGCAGGCGACTGGACGAGGATACATGCACCAGCTGTCGGCATATCGGTCGTCTACACAACGAGCGAAACAGGTCCAAAATTGACTTCTTCAGGGAGAATAAACACTGTTGAACTCACAGGTGCATGGGAGATGCTCGACTACTCCTGAGCAACTTCTTGAGACGCATCTTCCCGAGACCATTTGCCCCCTGTGTCTCCCTCAACTAGAGGCATGGATCTGCCATACTCTTCCTTTGACTCATTGCCCTCCTTCCATCCGTGAAATCTGGAATGGAGAACTGCAGGCACGATGATCAAGAGAATGGGGGGCAAACATACCAATGCATATGCCGTGATGGCTGGGAGCATTACACGCTCCTCCACTTCGACAGTGACCTCTGCGATTAGCCCCATACCTTCATGCGGCTGGTTACCCGGTCTGGAAGAGTTCCAATTGTCGAGAACAAGGTACATGTTTGCATCTGCCCCTTCCCCCCACCAGTCGATGTACGCTGTTTGATCTGAATCTATGGAGGTAGTGAACTCAATCTGCTGAACACGCTCATAGGCGTGAACGTCCCTGAAAGGCAGCCACGTTGCCATATCCCTCCATTCCAGGGGTATCGAGTCCAACGCTTCTTGCATCCCCTCGAATCTGGTGTCATAGTCCAATTTGTAGATGTCGAAGTCAGTATCCGCAAGCAGATAGACATCCCCGATAGGTGGTGACCCATCCGTTATTTCGGTGGGATCCAGATAATACGTGACGCAGAATCGATATCTGTAACCTTTGACCAACTCCATTCTCAGGGCCATGGCATCATCAGTTGGAACCAAGACCTCTGCATAGATGTCCTCTGATAGGGGACTTAGATCGAATTCCCCATATCCTAATCCCCAGCCTTCGTCGGCCTCACCATCAAATATAGGGTAGCCGCCTGCATCCACGATCTCGACCTGTGTCGAATTGGCGCCTTGATCCGGTGCGACTGAGCACGAAGACTGCTGGCCATTTGCCCCGTTGATGGGCACAAATCCCACCGAAAGCAGGATGAACACGACAGATGTTGCATATGCCTTCATTGCCTCACCTTCTAGAGCGTACGGGACGTATGTATCCCGATTCCTCGTCTCTTCGGTCCTCTATGGTCAGATACTTCGGCTGAGGCGGTGCTGTGTGCTGATCCATGCCCTGGAGGCCGCCCTCGCGCTTCACTTCAGGCACGCCAAAGGTTTGATCGAACTCATCAGCTTCCAATTCTTCATCGTCCTTTTGCCTCAGTATCATCCACCAAAGAATGGCGAGCAGCGATACTAGAGCGAGAAGCCCAATATTTTCTTCTGAGGGGACGAAGTCTTCGAGAGTCAACTCTCCAAGTGACTTCGGAGTATCGGATTGTTGGTCCGTGTACACGGTGACAATGAAAATTCTGTCAACGCATATGTCCACTCCGTCACATACTCTCAGAAGGACCTGGCGCTCACCGACTTCAGACCATGAAGCATCCGACCACTCGAAATCATTGGATGCATCGCCATCCCCGTCCTCGTCAAGAAGGATGTCCGTATCCCAGAACGACTCAAGCTCGCCCGTCAGCAGCCATTGCCTGTCATTCGAAACAGACCCATCCCCATCACTGTCCACAAAGGCGTCTTTGTCTAGCCATGCCACGATTCCAGATTCAAGATCTGGATCGAAGAATGTAGCCGATATGTCAACTGAATCGCCAACCGTAATCTGATCAGTGTTCACTATGCTCTGGGCAGGAATCACAGGTGCCTCGGACACGGTCACTAAGATCGTAGTGCTTTGGACATCACCTGTAAGGAAACCATCTCTTACTGTTAGTGTTACGATGTAATCTCCTGGTTGGGCCCATGAGTGCCATGCGGTCGCACCTTCCTGAATTGGACTCCCATCTCCGAAATCCCAATACCAATCAACAATGCCAGTCCACTCGGGAGATTCAGGATCGATAGAGGTACCATTTTCGAACTCAACATCTCCATCTATGCTACTCCTTCCATCCAAGAAAAGAGGCTGCTCGGGCGCCAGGAAAATCCCACCCTCGGTCGTGTGGGGAACCATCCAAATTACCGAGGGATCATCCGTATCCACAGTCTCTAGGAACGGATTGTCACCATCCGTTGCAATTCTAGCCTCTATTTCAGGTATGGGCTGGGGATTTGAGATCTCTATCGTATAGGTCTTGACTCCAGACTCTTCGCCGAGATTGTCGAATACTACGAGGGATACTGAATAGGTGCCCGGGTCATCGAAGGTGTAGAAGACTGTTGAAATATTTTCAATAGTCGCTCCTTCTATAGTCCACAGGTAAGAAAGATCTCCTGCAAACCCATCGGGATCATAGCTAGATGTCGCGTCAAAGATGTACTCCTGTCCAGATTCTCCGTCCATTGGCCGACTTAGAACAGCTAGAGGACGCTGATTGAGGACTAGAACATTGAATGTATGTGCTGTTCGATTCCCATCATTGTCTTCAACCTCTAAAGTCACATTCTTCATGCCAGGGGTCTTCCAAGCAACTCTTGGATTGGAGAGGTCAGAACTCGTCTGCGTAAAGTCCGAACCAAGTGACAGCGATGAACCGCCTATGTTGACTCCATCCCCATCATCACCAGTTTCGAATGACCATGACCAAGAGACTATCACCCCGTCAACGTCCTCAAAAATATCAGGGAGAATCATTGGAGTTAGTGTGAATGTCTGCAATGGCTGGTCGAGAATCAGTGACGGAGCACGATTCAATATTGTGATGAGATAATCTGACCTCACTCTGTGGATTCCATCGTCCACAGTCAGTCCGAGAGTATACACTGTGCCATCCGAATCCCCATCATTCCAAGCGTGGCTTGTTTCAGTCAGGCCGATTCCGGACTCGACCTGCCCGTCTCCCCAGTCCCATTCAAACCAAAGAAGGTCAAGAGGCACGTTGTCCTCTGTCTGACGAGATGAGAATGCAACTCTTTGCCCGGTGAGGAGAGAAATCCCTTCTCCGATCGATAACCCCTCTATCGAAATTTCAGGCAGCGGGTCAGAGGAATCATTCACAAAAATATCCCATGTGACGATATCTGAATCTGCCAGTCCTTGATCTGTAACGAGAAGTGTGACTGTGTAGTTACCATTCTCAGTGTATGAGTGGTAGGGATTCTTCAAGGTCGAAGATGCCCCATCGCCGAAATCCCAGGCGTATGCTGCAGGGGGTTCAATGTTTGAGTATGTGCCATTTTGAAGACCGATCCCCCATTCGTCGGTCCCCGATCCGAAGAATGCAATTTGCAGCCAGGGCTGTGTGTCGATTGTGGAAGAAGATCCAGATGCTGATGGCATCATATTGGAAAGATTTTGTTGATATCCCAGTGCTTGGTCTACTTCCAATCCTTCTCCATTAATGAGACTCAGCCTGAATGTCCAGTCTCCGTCCGAGGGGGGTGTGAACCAGAATCGCCCTTCCACTGGAACGCTGTTTCCTGCAATCATCTTGTTAGTGGAACTAGACACTACTTCGCCATCGGAGTCTATTGCCTCGATCAAGACGTCAACGCGTTCATAGAATGCCTGGGAAAGAACCTGATATCCCATTTCTACGGCGTCATCATTGCCATTGCCATCTCGATCGAATGTGGTGGATTCCGATATGCTAATTTCTGCGGGATCAGTTATGAGTTGAGCAAATACCTCCATGGAGGCTGTCGGATACCCTTCTGGCGGCAGAGGGCCACAACTTGCATATGCATAGTCGCAATCTCCAATAGAACTCTCAAATCTTACAATCACCCAAACATCATCAACATCCCCTCCGAATGATTGGACTAATCCCAAGAGATCTGAAGTAGTCGGGTCCACAATCATATTCGTTATTGACCAGGTCCCAGTCGAGGAGTCTCGTTGAAGAAGGGATCCCATGAAGCCCGATTCAGACGTATTCACTCTGATACTCAACTGTGCACCAGTGCCTCCTGTGTATCTATATGCACGAATACCCCATCCCTCGATTTCCTGTATGCCACTTGTGGCCGTTTCCGACCATGTATCATTGAAACCGCTGTATTGTACTCGGCATATAGTGCTCGAACAACCGAATGCCAGATCAAGATTGCTGAAACCAAGCCCTAGCTGGTTACTATCCAGGGTTGCAGCGGCCGAGAAATTGGCAAAGATATCCGAGAATGTCGTACCAATGGGCGTCGCGCCCGGCTCCGGAGCAAGCGCGAGATTGACTATGCCCTGGCTTCCTTTTGCTGAGTCAGCGATAAGCCGTTGGAAAGCGTTCGAACCCCCCATGGTATCTACGACGTATAGCATCATAAGGAAACCAGCACCATAGTCTCCATTTCTCTGATTCCACCATCTCACAGACATGTTGGACGACTCTGTCCAGCCATTGGCATGCCCGACCAAGGTATTAGTCAGTCCAAATGTCAAATATGCCGCCATGTCAGCCGCCCCCTCATCGATCCAAATGTACTCTCCCGGGTCTCTTGCAGAATGCAAAAGATGTGCAAACTCATGTGATATGATCGTATTTCTCCAAGAGAGGTCTTCCGAATCCATGAAGATTATCTCCCTGCCTGAAGACATTGATGGATTGAAGTAGCCACCAATCCCCCCTCCGCCATCGATTGAGAGAATCAGAAGCTCTACTGTGCAGGTTTCATCAATATCTGGAATAGATCCAAAGTAAGATGTGACAGTTGGTTGAATGGTATTATCCCATGTAGTTGAGATATCATTCAGAGTTGTTGCTGGAATAGATACTCCAACTTCAACTAATATGGCTATGCCTGATCCGACCTTTGCTACAATTGCATCAGTGGATTCGCTACCTTGGTTGATTGTAACAGAATCACCTTCCTGATGCGCATTGGCACAAGACCGTATTTGGGACCTTGAATTTGTGATGCTTAGAGCGTCAACGCGCCCAGGGAACCCCTCATCGATCCATTGCGTCTTGAGCGGTATGTATCCAGAAGAAATCCCAGACCCGGTTCCAGGATAGTATCGACCATTCTCATGAGCCTTCGACGCCTCCTCTGGTTGATGGGTCACAGGCTCTTCAAAAACCGCTGTAGATATGGGGGCAAATAGTGAGGACGTTAGTAGGATTAACACCAAAACAAATGGCGGTGTTTTGTTCCGATGTCGATAACTTGTCAGCACACCGCCTCCTTACAGCATTTCATACCTCTACAGGCGACTTTTAACATCGATGGAGCGTCGTTCGGACGTTATGGCGTCCACGTCCAATGTCCTGCATCCGGTCGCCGTACTACTCAGTCTGCTGATTATCTTGTCAACATCAGTTTCTGCAACGTTGGGCCATAATCTTGTTTCCACGATTCCCCATCAGGATACTGCATTCACGCAAGGACTTGAGATGCAGGATGGCAGAATGTTCGAATCAACGGGTCTCTACGGGCACTCCCAAGTGAGGGAGATATCAGTGGAAGACGGGTCCCTAATTAGATCTCATGACCTGAACGACTCATTCTTCGGCGAGGGCCTGACGTTGATTGATGACAGAATACTTGTTTTGACTTGGAAGGCAGGATTGATTCTAGAATTCGAACGAGACACATTCAATCAGAGCAATCAGTACAATCTCGAAGGAGAGGGGTGGGGGATGTGTTCTTTTGAAGACAGAATAATTGTTTCAGATGGGACAAACCAGCTTTCGATACTAGACCCCCTAACATTGGAGGTAACCGGATCAATTCTAGTAAGGTCGAATAATTCAGATATTTCGAACTTGAATGAACTTGAGTGCGTTGGAGACAAGATATATGCAAATCAGTGGATGTCGCCCTTCATGCATGTTATCTCAGCCAGCGACGGCGAATTAATCGCCACTCTGGACCTCTCTACTCTACCCTCCGGCACTTCTGGAGATAGGAATGAAGTACTCAATGGAATTGCATGGGATGAAGAAAGAGAAGGATTCTGGGTAACCGGCAAGAATTGGACAATTATGCACCTCATTGAGTTATACGAGACCGATCAAAACGAGGACTTGGAGGATATTGAAGACTCGCTATTCGATTCAATAGCCTCGAAAAAGAATCTCCTACTGATATCTCTGACGATATTGGTAACTTTTGCTGTAGCCGTATCTCTGAACCAGCCCCCACCATCCTTATCGGCGTACAATGAGGACGAATGAACATGGTCCGTGAGCGTGTCACCGAGGGGATCATCGAGTGGCGGGGCCAAATCCGTGCAGATCCCGCAGCAAGAAAGGCCGGATCATTCTTGATAGGGATAGGTTCAACCATGGGCGTAGTTCTCGGTTTACTATTGATATCGGTAAATCCATCGGACCTTCTAGATGACTCCGCATCAGATAGGACCGCTACTCTGAACGGGATTGTAATTGAGGCATTAGAAAGCGACAAGGAAGGAGGCGAACCAATAGGAAATGCTACTCTGACACTCTTTGACATGGATGGTTCAGTGCACAGGGGCCCTATTCTATCGGACTCTTCTGGCAGGTTCTCATTCAAGGAGGTGGAGCGAGATGATATGCGTCTGGAGGTGGATATGGAGGGCAAGATATCTGAATATCGATTATTGGTCCCTGGGGATTCATCACAGATTGTAATATCAATGTTACAGGGAAATGGCTCCTCCGATGTAATCGATCTCCGAGGAGAGAGCCACTTGGACGATTCAGCTCTGTTGGGAACTTTAATCGCCTTCGGAACTATTCTTGCAGGTCTTGCAGGAATCTCAGCTTCTGTAAGCGGCTACCAGGGCAAGGCATATCGGAGAACTCAGGTATTTGCTTTCATTGGATTGTGGAGCCGAGGAGGTGTATTCATCGGGCCATTCATGATACTGTTAGGGATGGCTATCATATCCAGCACACGCGTCCAATTCGAGAAAAAATCCGATCAGGTAGCCGAGATAGCCGTAGACGCATCACAGGTGAGATGACATGTATTTGATCACTATCGAGGGTGGCGATGGAAGTGGGAAAGGGTTAGCAGCCACGGTCATTAGCGAAGTGCTAGCAAAAGAGCGTGGATTCAACTCGGTCGAGCTCACTGCAGAGCCAAGAAGACGGCATCCTCTCGGCAGGGCAGCCATCAACGCAGTCCGTGAGAAAAGACACCCTCCTGAACATGAAGCTAAGCTTTTCGCCTTAGATCGTCTGGATCACGGTTTGAATTGGATACTCCCCAGATTACAGGATGGCTCAGTCGTAGTATGTGATAGAAATATACACTCTTCAATGGTATACCAGGGCGTGGTCGGAGGCATAGGGATACGCAATGTGGCCACACTCAATGCAGGGGCCCTAGTGCCCGATCTATGCATATGGGTCGACTGCGATCCCGAAATCGCCATACGCAGAATCAAGAGCGGGAGTCTTAGAGAGGCTTCACCGGGTAAAGCCGAGTATTTCGAGACGCTAGAAATTCAACGAATGATAAGATCGGGTTATTCAGAGGTGTTATCTGGAAATTCACTTACAGACACCCCATTCGACGATATTGAAATCATTGGTCCGATTCTCAATGACGCGTCCGCAGATGAATTCTCATCCAGGGTCATAAATGAACTCAGACGATTTCTTCGATCAAGGCCAAAGCCAAAGAATGTAGATATCAATGATGTAGATTTGACTTCTATTAAGCGAATAATCGGTTGGAATTCAGGCCAAGCAAAACTTCCCGGATTTGAGAATAGCGGCAAATCTACGACTCATATAATCCCCTGGCAAACGATTCGTGATGCTGAGCGGAAACACTTCGGCTCAATAAGTGATGGTGCAGATGAGAGCGTCCCTAGGAGCATACATTCAAGATCTATTTACTCAGTAATGGGGGCATTATCACTTCTCTCAGCAGGCGATCTGAACGAAATCTTGTCCGCTATGGGGCCAATGAGGCTGATTTCAAGAAGACATGCAAATCGAGTTATTGCACATCTATCAGATTCCAGATATTGGATAAGAGAATCATCTGGAATACGTGGGGAAGGGAGTCACTACAGAGTCACGAGGGAAGGCATGTCCCTGGGGGCACTCATGCTAGTGCTTTGGCCTATTAGGTCCCATATCAGGCTCTGGCGTTCACGTAACCCAAGAACAAGCTACAAGCATGCTATGTCGGGAATAATGAAGATGGGAATTAGCGAAGGAGATTTGCACACTCTCGTAGAAAGAATCAGGTCGATATCACCGGCATCTAACATATCTTCAAACCTCAGTTATGAGCAATACCTTCTTGATTGGTGGAATTCTCAGACATCTATCGTATCTTGAGTTTAGAATCTGCAGGGAGCAGAACCTCTCTTACATCTTCAAAGTCAGACCCTCGGGCACAGATGGTAGCCGCAATTAGCCATGCGAGAGCAGCACCTGCGGTAGAACCCGTCAGTACTCTAACTATGTTTGTTGACTCATAACCCGTTAGAAGCTGGGTGAACCCATCTATTCCCGTAGGGGCTAATCCTGCGATTATAATTGCCCACATAGCGAAAAGTCGTCTGTCCGACCTATAGAGTGGCGCAACCCACTTATCCGGTAAGAGCGACAGAAACGAATCACGAATACTATAGCGATTAAGTCCGAACCTACTCCAGATTATCGCTCCTGTCAAAAAACCAAGTAGAATTCCGATATCTCGGGCGCATATGGCTGTTTGATTGCCATTCACCTCGAAAGACCTATCGTACTTCTGATGACAATTAAGATCCCCTATCAGGTATACGAAAGCCACCAGTGGACCATGCTCGCTCCAAGCAAATACCCCGCCATGCATGAATTGGTTATGTCCGACAGGCGAGTCTTCTCCATGATCTGCATTGCCCCAAGACCCCCATCCATCTACCGTCGCATAATCAATCAAATTCGCTCTTCCAGAGAGCTCAGGAATTGCGCCATGTTCCATGGTTAGAGGTGTAACGAATACCAGCAGTAGGTAAGAACCCGCGATTAGAGCAAGACGAGCACCTATCTTACTTTCTCTGGACCTGCCAGTAGCGCCGTTCCTCTCCACGACTATCGCATATCGTGGATATGTATCAATTATACTCAGGCTAATTCATGTTGGGTTGTTATGCTCGAGGTGCATGGCAGGCGCCTCTTCTCGGGATGCATTGACTGCAGCACTTGTTATTGGCGCCATGGCTGCAGTGATAGTTACCATTTTCTCCCTAATAGGCGGTGATGCTAATCCTGAATCAATACCAGACGCATTACGCACGGGCTTAAGCGCAGGAGCAACAACTTCTGCCGCTGTATTGATTTTGGTGCTCATTCGCCTGAGGCAGAGAGGCAAAAACCCAGTTCATGTGGAAGATAAACAAGAGACGGCTAAATTTCTCCGTGGCGCTATAGGGGGGGTTCTGATGTCTATTGGTGCAGCAGATAGGTTTCCATGGGATTCAACGACTAAGATAAGAGTCGAGAGAGGAGTTTTGACAATAGATTTGATCGGACTTGACGCTAAAGCCGCCTCTGCCGCTATTGAATGTGTCATACGGAATCGCTCGAGACTTGGGAGACTCAGAGTAGTCACCGGTGCTGAAGAACGATGGGAGGGGGAGCGTTCGTATCCAAACATACGTCCTGCGGTACTGCAGAGACTCAAAATAGATGCTCAAGAGGCCCAGTGGCAGATCCTACAATCCAGAAGTTCTGTGGTTCTGAGGCCAATGGGTTTGAAACCATCACCCAGAAAAATCGCATTAAGAATGGTTACCTACGGGCCGCCCATGACTGCTGTAATGCACTTTTCATTCCGTGACCTAGCAGGTTCAGGCGGCAGTTCCGCTGGAGGGATTTTTGGGATCTGTGTAGGGTTGCTACTCACTGTATTGATGGCAAGCCACAGGGACAGAACCGGCTAGTCAGTAAATTGGGACGCCTTCGCAACACGCTTCAACGACTCTTCTGCATCGAGGACATTCCATGTGCTGCCTAATTGGCACTGCACTCCCCCTGAATCCGCATTCACAGGCTATATTTTGGCAGTGGTCCGAGTCCACAGAGCGAGAAATTCACGGAAGGTGGAATAATATTGCTCAGATATTCAGATTCAAGAGAGCATCTTCAACACCTGTGACCAACCACGAGTGAACATCCTCTCCCCCCATTTCGGTAAGGGTAGAATTGAGGAACGCTGCGATGAGAGCATCCTCGGACTCTTGCTTCGAAAAACCTCTTGCCATGAGATAGAACCTCTGACTTTCATCAACAGGACCATTCGCCGTGCCATGACCACAACCAACCACGTCATTCTCCTCAACTTCGAGTTCCGGAATACTATTTGCACTTGCTTTCTTGGAGAGCAGGAGGTTGTGGAATATTTGGCCAGCATCTGCTTGCTTTGCCCCCTTTTCGATTCGGAGCATTCCTGTCCCAACGGATGTGCTGGACCCTCCACATGCCGTGTGCCATTCTAAACGGCTGTATGTGTGTGGGGCTGTATGGCTTATCTCTATGTGATGATCGAGATGCATTTTCTCGGCAGACAGGAGGGAGCCTAGCACATTGAGGCTAGAACCCGGGGAATCCAACAAATATCTGATATCGGCTTTCGTCCTCTCACTCCCTGCGCTGACGGTACCAGACGTAATCGTAGAGTCACGCCCAGCACGCACCGCATCTACACGGATTAGAGAGCCGCCCTGAATTTTATTCACGACGATATCTGTTACGATTGACCCCACTCCTGTTTCAGCGGTTCTTAGCAGACCAAGCCACTCGCATGGCCCGGTTATGCGAGTGAGTATTGTTGCTTCAGATAGATCTCCCGCTAGAATATGGATGTGTAGTGCCTCAATCCCTCCTTTCGTTTCGATGTCAATTAGGAGAGGCTTGTCACTCGTCCATTTTCTTGGTATGGATAGTACCAAGGAATTACCTTTCGTGATGGCCGTTAGGAATGAATCCGTTGTCGGTGAGCCTTCGAAGGGAAACTCAACTCCTTTACCAGCCTCAAGAGTAACACCCTCTACAGGCCCCCCATCTACGTAACTCAAATTTATCTTTGGAGTTTCAACATCCTCGGGAATTTCTCTGAAATCACCGGTTGGATGGATTTTTTTCCAAGGAGTGTAACGCCAGAGATGATCTGAAGTGGGAGGCTCATCAAGTGACAAATACAATTCTTCTGAGACGCCCATAACTTCCACCGAAAGAACAGTTCAGCCTATGCTACCTTCCATCTCGAGAGCCATCAATTTGTTCAACTCTACGGCATACTCCATTGGAAGCTCTCTCGTAAACGGTTCAAAGAAACCATTCACTATCATCGCAAGAGCCTCTTCTTCGGAGTGGCCCCTGCTCATAAGATAAAACACCTGGTCGTCGCTGACTTTCGAGACACTAGCCTCGTGCTCGCAGCGAGCTGATGGATTCGCTACCTCCATGGTGGGATATGTATCGGTCTGACTGCCATCATCTAGGATAAGCGCGTCACAGACAACATTCAATTTACAGTTTTCAGCCTTTGGCGAAACGGTAACCATCCCCCTGTAAGATCCCCTTCCACCATCTTTGGAGATTGACTTTGATAGTATCTTGCTTGTGGTATTGGATGCGAGATGGTGAATTTTAGCTCCTGCATCTTGGTGTTGTCCTTTTCCTGCGTATGCGACGGAGATAACCTCGGCATGCGACCCTTCTCCTTTCAGAATCACTGCGGGATATTTCATCGTCAGTTTGGAGCCAATGTTGCCATCAATCCATTCTATCGTTGAATTCTTGTGAGCAATGCCCCTTTTAGTGACAAGATTGTAGACATTAGCCGACCAGTTCTGTATGGTTGAGTATCGGATATGGGCCCCTTCAAGAGCAATTAATTCCACAACTGCTGAGTGAAGAGAGTCTGTGGAATAGGTTGGTGCAGTACACCCTTCAACATAGTGTATACTCGACCCTTCATCAGCTATTATCAGAGTCCTCTCGAATTGACCCATATTCTTCGCATTGATTCGGAAATATGCCTGAACGGGCATTTCCACGGATACCCCTTTTGGGATATATATGAAAGAACCACCAGACCAAACTGCAGTGTTCAGCGCTGAGAATTTGTTGTCTTGGTACGGAACGACGCTACAGAAATACTTCTTGACTAGCTCCGGATGCTCCCTGAGCCCACTGTCCATGTCGAGAAATATGACTCCCTGTGACTCGAGGTCTTCTCTTATGCTGTGATAAACCGCTTCTGATTCGTATTGTGCCGTAACCCCAGAAAGCCATTTCTGTTCTGCTTCGGGTATGCCGAGACGATCGAAAGTATTCCTGATATCCTCCGGGACATCTTCCCAATCTTTTTCTGTTGCATCCGAGGAACGCAGATAGTAGCACACCTTATCGAAATCGATTCCCTCTAGTGCTTCACGATCCCCAAAGCCAGGCATTGGACGACTGACAAAGTGGTGATACGCTTTCACGCGAACCTCAGTCATCCATTCAGGCTCATTCTTAATCTTGGAAATTTTCCTAACAACCTCTTCACTCAAACCTGAATCAAATCGAATGGTTGAGTGTTCCGGGTCATGCCATCCTTCTTTGTAATCACCCACTGCTTCCCTAGCTTCTTCCATTGCCATGTTCAATCATCCTCCGTCGCGTCTGATTCGAGCCACTCGTATCCTTTTTCTTCAAGTTCCAATGCTAACTCTGGACCACCGCTCTTAACGATCTTTCCTTTAATTAAAACATGAACATAATCGGGCTTGACGTGCTCCAATATTCTGCTGTAGTGTGTTATGATCAGTGCACCTGAATCTGAACCTCGTATTGCAGCATTTATCCCCCTCGACACCACTCTGATGCCATCTATGTCGAGTCCAGAGTCTGTTTCATCGAGTATTGCAAGTTTAGGCTTGAGTAGCATCAGTTGAAGAATTTCAAAGCGCTTTTTCTCCCCGCCACTGAAACCATCGTTCACATATCTAGAAAGGAATGAGCGGGGAATGCTCACTTCTTTCATTGCAGATTTCAAGGCATCTCTGAATGGAGCCCCTTTAGCAGCCTCATCACCACGTATTGCTGCAACCGATTTCCTCAAGAAATGGCCAACCTGGAGACCTGGTACTGATTGAGGGTATTGGAATGATAGGAAAACACCCTTTCTGGCCCTCTCCCATGCTTCAAGCTCGAGGAGATCCGCCCCATTCAGCTCAATGCTGCCTGATTCGATTTCATAGTCAGGATGACCCATTATCGTGCTTGCAGCAGTAGTCTTGCCGCTTCCATTCCTGCCCATAATTGCATGAATTTCTCCAGGTTTTATCTTAAGATCGATCCCATGAAGTATCGAGGTCCCATCTATTCCTACATGTAGTCCTTCAATAGACAAAACCGGGGGTTTCTCAGACATTGGGTAGCCTTCTATGTCTAGGCTTGGCGACACTTACTTTTCAATCCATGCCAATTGCTCATAATGGGGAATAGCCCAAATTGTCACGCCCCCTGGGGCATACATGGACGATAACGCGGAGCCAGATGGTTTGGAAGACCTCTACAGGGTTCAGATCGCTCCGATAGTGGATGAAGAGGCCAAGAAGAGAATCGAGATGTATTCCGACCCGGAGGAAGATCAAAGACTTCTTTCTCTAGATATCGTAGAAACCTTGAGATCTTCATCTGGAGATACGATTCCTGCGTTGATGGCACGTCTGGGGCCCGTCAGAGCAGCCTTGGAGGGACATGGAGGCGCCTTGGTAGTTCATGACTTCAGTCTCGAGGAACACAAAAAAGGAGATGCAACATTGTCACTTGTAATCGATCTTGATGGAGCCTGCGTATCATGCGGGGCCGCCCCCGGCACACTCAAGGGTATCCAGGACGACCTTCTCGCAGATTCAGGTATTAGTCGAGTACGCTTCCACAGCGGAATGCTGGAATGGTTCAGCGATATACAGAGGGAATTTGTCCTCAAGCATGGAGAAGTCACATTCATTTGACTTGGCCATGGCGCTATTTCTCTAGGATTTCCCGTAAAGCTATGATGCTATTTTCTGAGAGTCCGAGGACAGTTATCTCACTGCCTTTGACAACTTCGACAAAATCCGAAGCCCTCCCGTGAATATCGTAACCCCCTGCCTTGCCTGCCCACGAACCCGATTCTATGAGGTCATCCAGGGCATTGACGTCGAGATTTCTGAAATACACATCTGCAGACTCAGTGTAGATCATATCGCCCTTGTTACGCGGAAGCAGTATCCCTGTGCAGGTCCAGACTTTGTGATTCCTTCCTGAGAGCGTCGAGAGCATCTCTCTCGCCTGCTTCGAATCTCTAGGTTTGCCTAATGCCATCTTACGAACTGGGTCCTCGACCATGGTATCAGATACAATCCCGATCCAATCTCCCCCATCCCCATTCAGAAGTGCTCTGGCCGATTCAATTTTCAGCCCAACCACGTTCCTGACAGTGCCGGAAACGTCAGATACGTCGAATACTTTTGCCTCATCGAGATTTAAGGGCACTATTGAGATGCTATGAGGCTCCATCCAGGACTGTGCTTCTAGCCATAAGCGTCTTCGAGATGAGGCTGAAGCGAGGAAAATCCTCATCAGATATCCTCTACCCTACTTCCGCAGGCTGGACAAGAAGTACGACGGATTTTCTTCGAGAGGTCGAATCGTGTAAAACACGATTCACATGTCACGGTTCTGAAAGGATTTGATGGATCAACTTGCACAGGCGGCGCCGGAACTTCTTGTATCGCAATTTCTTTTGGAGGGGGGATACTCACTGGCAAGACCTCTTCAACAGCATCCTCATCAATCTCCAACGCATCTTCCGGATCTGCCTCTATGATCACCGAAGCTGACCTCCGGCGGTCCGAGATATTCGTCAGGCCCTGTCTTATGGTGCCCACTAGCAGGGACAAGAGAATTACGAGCATGACCGTCGCAAGACCTGCAAGGAGGATGTTGAATTCGGTGTCATCCAATCCAAGCGAATCCTTAGCCTGTTCAAAGATATTTGACGGCCCGTCATCGAGATTGCCGTTACTAATGACTTCAACCAAAGACCAACTCCCTGCCATGGTTTGTTGCATATATGGGATAGAAAGCCCATCAGACCGGTCCGATACCCCGTATATCCAGCCGCTCGATATCCTGTTCTCTAGCCCAATCCACCCTTCTTCGGGATCAATTATTCCAATATTCGCTACGGGGCCAATGGGGCTGACTGAGTCGTGAATGATGTAGAATGCGCCCCCTCGCTGAGATATCGCCGCTAAACTCGCTCCTCTTGCAAGTATCGAATAGGAGGCCCCGTTGATAGTTGAGAAACCCTCGTCCACAATAACCATTCTCAGTACGGAGGAATCCCCCTCCCCTTCAATCCAACCTATCGCAATCCTATCTTCATCATCGACCTCGTCAACAGCCATTGTGGGGGATCTTCCCTCTACTGCGATGGCTCGTTTGTAAGTCCAGGAATCATCTCCAAGTATGCCATGGGCGTACCAAAGCCCGAGTACGTCTTCTGAGCTGGTGTCATTCCTAGACGATGTGTACAGGAGATGGAGTAAGTCTTCTCCAATTTCAACTTCTATCTCAACATTGGGCTCCGATAAGGTATCGATATCCTCTATCACGTTCACGACTAATTCCCACTCGCTAGCAGATTGAGGGTCTTCGGCATGAAGGGTGAAAATTGATTCTAAGGGCTCAAAGGCCGACCCTGATGATAGATCCCTAAGACAACCAGCGATTACAACGAGATCATCTTGCTGATCTATGTCGACTCCGAAGTAATCGCCAAGATTCATCGGCAATGGTTCCATCAGGTCTTGCGGTACCGTGGAGGTGCATTGGTCGTCTACCGTGGAGTAGGATACCGTCTCGCTAAGTACACCGGTGCCCGTAACAAGCCTCCTCGTCCAGACTACATGTGCAATACTGCTGTCATCTACAGTCGCGGTTATCGAACCACTCCAGAATCTCTCTAGAGGGGTAATGCAGCGAACTATCGTGCCATCTTCTTCTATTTTGTGCATTATTATCTGAGTTCCTTCAGAGGTCAAAATCAGACCAGTTTTCCTAAATGCTAGAACTGCTAGAGGCTCCTCATCCTCTGATAATGAAACAAGCCGACTGGAGACTCTTGAATCATCGATGACTATCACGCCCTCGATTTCATTCGAACTCCAATCCTCGTCAACCAGTTCCGGTCCACTGACGGTTATGCGATATTCCATGGGTCCCGCTGTAGATGCGGATAGGGGGAACTCAACCATAGAAATCTGACCTGCAGGTATCATGGAGAGTGATCTCGACAGAATCGGTAACCAGCCTCCTGACTCTTTGATGTGGAGAGTAGCTTCTATGCCTGGGGAGTCAAGATTGCCATCATTTCGAAGCATGGTGATCAACGTAAACTGATCACCAGGATTGGGAATCACCGGCGACGTTGCAATACCTCCTTCCACCAAGACTATGTCGGTCCCTTGCTTCAAAGGCATAACCTCAAAATCCAGGCTGGCCAAATTGTCCGATTCGTCCAGCTCTTCAATCGTGTCCGATGGATCTACAACTATGGAAAGGTCCTTTGTACCTGAAACTGAGGGATTCCAGTAAAGGGTGAACGCAGCCTTTTCACTCACTGAAATCTTGGGTATCGTTGCTTCAAACCTGCGCTGACCATCTTCGTAAAGGCTGACCATGACCCCTGAGGCACCCACATCCCCTTCGTTACGTATCTCGCCTCTTACTTCGAGGAATGAACCCACTCGGGCCTCATCAATGGGGATCCCATAATCAGTAACCAATGAGCCGTCCATTATGATCAAATTTGGTCTGGGGGGGAGGTTATCAACTTCCACAGTCCTTCTGTCAATCTCGCTGAAAAGACCATCCCCGCTCTCCAATCTAACACGGATGTCGCGTTCTCCTTCTTCCATATCGGATGTATCTATTGAAATCTCGAACTCCCCTGTGTACTCGTCCCGATCCTTATTGACTTCTGATAATGATGGCCCGTCAAACCACTGGCCATCATCAATCTTCCACCTGATTATCCCTCCATCCACTGTCGAATATGAGCCGCTCAACTCCATCAACCCTGATACTGTGCTACCGGGCTCAGGTATTGATAACCCGAGATCGATTTTTCCAATCGCATGGAAGCTTCTGTTCACTGCGCTCCATCTTCCTGATTCATTCCTGGCCTTAGTCTCCAGAGAGAGCCGAGCATCAAAATACCCATTCACATCGATTATCGGCACGGATACTATTGAGGACCATCGTCCATCTTCGTCAAGAGACAAATTTGTCCAATTTGACTCTTGTTTTACCAACTCAACCTGTCCGCCGGGCTTTTCCTTCTTGTAGGAATAACCAGTCCTAATCTGAACCTCTTCTACGCTCAAGGTCCCTTCCTCATCTTCATTTAGAGTGCCGCTGAATGAGTAGTTTTTACCTTGGACAACCCAATCGTTTTCTGCTGGCGAGTCGATGTAAATCCATTCTTCGCCGGTTTGTATTTGGGCACAGTCGCCACCTATTAGACAACTGTATAGCCGTTCACCATCGACTATTCCATATCCATATTGGTTGTTCCATCTATCCGAGTTTCCAGGGTCGCTAGGATCTCCCCTCTGCTCAGAAGTGACTTTGATGATAGTCTTCACATCCTCCGGGGAGAGCGTATCGTCGTAGGATAAGATCAAAGCAGCCAAACCAGCAACAGCAGGACATGCCATGCTGGTCCCTGATTTCTCGGTGTAACTATCATCGGCCAAGTTCTCATCACCCACAGGGAGTGGGTTCGGAGCCGCATATTCAGCGGAAACAATTCCACTTCCAGGTGCTACAACATCTGGCTTGTGCTCATCTTCACTGTCGCCATCATCGTCGCTGACCCTAGGGCCGTAATTGGAGTAGGAAGCTATCTCGTCATCCCCTCTTTCTATTGAATCATCTTCATCGATCGCACCTACAGTTATTGCCTTGTCCGCAGCCCCTACCGAAGTGACTCGGTTAGAACCGTCATTACCTATCGCCGCAACTGCGACAATACCTGCCTCGACTGCCTGGTTGACTGCCCGAGCATCTGCGTTCTGCCCATCGTCGCCTTGATCGTCTCCTCCGGGATTGCTAATGGAGCCGAATGACATCGACATCACATCGATCCCACGACTAGATTCGTTGTTACCCCAGTCTGTATCCGCGTTGTTGGCAACCCAATTGATTCCTTTCAGAGTCGCCGCCGAGTTCGTAGTGCCGATGTCATTGAGTACCTTAACGTCAACTAGGTAAGATCCAGGAGAGTATCCGATATGCTCACGTTCGCTATCACCTGTGCCGAGTGCAATCCCTGCGACATGGGTTCCGTGACTATCTCCATCATCAGGATCAAAATTCCCGTCTGAACACTCTGTCTGCTGGCTGGATGTAGCATCGCAGCCTGCAATCCACTTGGGGTCAGCAAGGTCTCCTGGCTCATTCGTGTTGTCCGTATTAGCATCGGAGAAGTCATCCAGTCCGAAGTGCTCGTTGTCTACGCCAGTATCGAGAATGGCAATAACAACGCCTTCGCCCATGTAGCCGTTGCTCCAGAATGAATCTGGATACACTGAGCTCCCCCTCACCTTGGATGCATATGTAGCAGTTGCAAGATACGGTTCCAGCACATTCTGTTGCTCGATTAAGATGACGCCCGGCAGCGAGAGAATATCCGGGAGTGATGATACCGGAACTCTATCCAAGACTATCGAATCGAGTATATCCATCTGAAAGAACCACGAGCTCTCTTCAAGCCATCCATGTTTCATCAGAACGCTTCTGAGAGATTCCGCGTCTGTCTCTCCTGGGTGCCACGCATAATCCACAACTATGGCGACGGTTTTTCTCCCATCCGGCCCTATGATTGCCGTGGGGGATATTGACTCAGACACACCGGTAAGAATACTTTCGAGACGATCATCCATTCCATCAGAGTCACTATCTCTGCCATACGACTCCCACCAACCGTATGCTTCGACTGCCAGACCGGCATCACCGGGTGCATCTGAGTGTTTTATTTTGTCAGATCTGCACCACCCTTCGTCGCAGGACGTATTGTAATCATCTTCATGATTGAATTCAGATATATTTTCGAATGACGTAGCCCCTGATGATGCGTCCATTATTATGATGAGCACTGATAGAAGCAGTGCCCGTCTGGCCCCTTTATGTTGCATACGCGTACCGCCACTTCCGCATACGCCGTATAATCCCAACTTACCTATGTGCCCAAAAAAGCCAATCACATGGGTCAACTGCCATCTTGGAAGGCTTCCAAAATAGGAATGATCTCTGCATTATGCGCAAACTGGTTACTTGGCACTTCGATACACTGGGAATTGGGGAGGTGCTCTGTAAGAAAATCGATCGCTCCGGCTGCATGAAGGGAGTCCGATTTAGCGGTTATCAGTGCAATCCTATCATCAACTGAAGATACGCCTTCCTCCATTTTGTACGCGCCATTCGACAATGCGCTTAACCGGAGCCTCTTCACGTTGGATGCGAGCAAGGTCCTTCGATATCTTATCCTCTGCCCCTCCTCTTTCAGTTTGAAGTCGAGATATACTATTGCGAGCCTAACCAATGGGGGGTAAACGAAGCTAGGCATCATTATCAGGAGACGACTCCAAAGTGGGAAGTCGAAACTCGTATTTGGGGCCAAAAGGGCCACGCTCCTGGGTTCGAAAGCACTTTCTGCCAACGCCTCGAGAATTATTGTGGCTCCCAGCGAGGAGGCGAACCAGTCATTACCAGAAGATATCTCTGGGAATTCTGCGATCACAGTCTTTAGATCCTCCACGCTTCGATGGATTGAGAGGTCTGATTTTCTTGGCCTGCCTATTGAAACAGCACTTCCTTTTTCCCTTGTTTCAATGTATGTCACCCTTCTCTTGGAAGCCCATTTTTCAACTATATCCTGCCATCCTTCGTAGACGCTGTTCCATCCTGGGATCATAACGAGAGGTGTGGAGCCTGAATCATTTTCTGGCACCCACCGCATGACTCGTATGGACCATCCATCATCCATTTTTACCATTTTTGACTCGGCCGTGGCACCGGCCACTTCTGGTATCTGAGTCCATGGGCTATCCATTTCATACCCCTCGAGACAAATCAGCAGCCTCATCACTCAAATTCGAGTGAAGGGCGCTGTCTTGCTGCCATATCATCCATCACGTAAAGCTCGAGCTCTCCCTTACCCATCCAGCTCGCAACCATGACGTTGGGGAAGACCTCGATCAAATTGTTAAAGTTGGTAGCAGCCGAATTGTACGCCTCACGCCTGTCGCTAATGATGTTCTCGATATCGCTGATCTGATCTTGCAATGCAAGGAAATTCTCGCTTGCCTTCAGGTCGGGGTACTGCTCTGCCACAGCGTAGATCTTGGGAAGCATCTGTCCAAGTAGTGCCTCATTCTTCATCACGCCCCCGACATCACCTCCCTTCGAGGCACTTGCAGCAGCCATTCTCGCCTCTGCAAACTGGTCGAACATTTGTTTCTCGTGCTTAGCATAGCCTCGGACAGTTTCCACTAGGCTGCTAAACTGGTCGTAGCGCTGTTGTAGGACAACGTCCACATTGCTCCACATTCTGTCACACTCATTTTCCGCGCGAACTATTCTGTTGTAGAGCCCTATAGCCCAAAATAGTAGGACTAGTACGAGTAGTCCGGAGCATCCAAGAGTAGCTAGTAAGACGATGTTTGCTGTAGCCATGACTCTTTGCAGTCGCAATGATGGAATGAACCTTGGCCTCTCCGGCCCTGATTATCCCGTAGTAGTGAATACATCGCCTTTTTCGTTGACAAGCCCTTCTTTGACGAGTCCCCTCAGATGCGAAAGAGTCTGATCGCGGACAAGAGATTCGGGTGCACCCGGGGCGTCTTTGTAGGCACTCAAGGCAATATCGCCTAAGCTACTCAACCCTCCTCTGACCGCATTCAAGACTTTGGAATGACGATCCATTCTGTGGTTCAATGTGCGCGAAAGGACCCTCAATGGCGCGGCACACACCGGGCCATGGCTGGGGAACAGGAGATTCGGGCTCATAGCAGAAAGTCGTTCTAGACCATTCATGTACTGGTGCATATCTCCGTCAGCGGAGGGAACGAGTATGGTCCCGACCATAGTGACATTATCTGCTGATAGCAGTCCTGACTTCGAAATCAGGGACACCATGCCGGGGCAATGTCCGGGCGTCTCGATAACCTTCCATGGCAAATTATCGTCGAGATCTATGATGTCCCCCTCTTTGATCACGGTCCCACCCCCTATCGCAGCAAGCGTCTCGGAAGTACCGAGAACCTCGACGTCCACAATTTTTCGAATTCTGGCCCTATCTCCAATATGGTCGGTATGGCGGTGAGTGTACAAGATTGACTTGATTCGTTTACCGCAGCTCTCTAGCTCGTTCAGGCGTCCGACGATTATGGCTTGGCCCTCTTCATCCTGAATTGCTGGATCTACAAGAAGCAAATCATCCCCCTGCCCGATTATGAAGCAATTAGTATGGGTGGATGGTGGAAGAGTCGCTGTCGGTATGGGCAGACACTCAACACCCGGCGCGAACTCGATCTTATGTGGCCCAATCGGCGGCTTGCCTGCAAGCTCGGAGAGAATTTCCAATACTCCTCGACCTTCACTGCAACGGTCAACGATATCTCGCATGAAAGTGACCTGGGGCGGAGCCATCCTTGCCGTACCCTGCTCCCATTGTTCCAAGATATCCTCTGGATTCCACCATTTGAATTCCGTGAATTCACTCCTCCCAGGGGGATGCTCAGGCTCTGGAGCATACTCACCAAGATGGATGTGGTAGAATCTATTCGTGTACCTTACTGGGGCTAAAGGAGGGGTAGTCCGCTCTGTAACCAGCGAAGCCCCAGCCATATCCGCGGTTATCACTCCCCTAGCCAATGCCTCGGTCCAAGCCCCGGGCCCCTCAACCAGCTTCTTGCGCACACTGGGAGGAACGACAACCCAATTCCCTCCCTCCCCTTTCGAAAGGCCAGTCTCTTCCACAACCTCTCGGAATAGGGTTACTAGAGATTCCATGGATTGGACATCATCCCCCGAGCCTGACCTTTTCCTCGCATATTCGATGTCCTCCTTCGAAACACCACCTCCAGGGAATGCCCAGAACTCGGGAAAGGTTGGAACATCCGGATGTCTCAGCCCCATGAGCATCCTAATCGAACCGGGCTCCCCCTGGGTAAGTACTGCGCTTGAAGCACGCCTCGGCGGACGAACAGTACTACGCTCGTGGAGATTCATGGATAGACGAGGCCTCACGGGTTTCTAATCACATGTATGGTTCTTAGACATCTGAAAAGTGCTATCCGCCATGCCTTGGAGGACCCTGTATGAACCCCGCCTTCCTGGTCGCCACTGGCGGGGCGTTGGGCGCACTTGGGAGATGGGCAATCGGCTCATTGGGTGCAGGTATGGCATTCCCGTGGGCCACTCTGGGAGTCAACTTGATTGGCTCGCTGCTGCTTGGTGTACTCGCAGCCGCATTCTCAAGCGGCTCAATCTCTAAGGATGCAATTCTGCTCTTGGGCGTTGGATTCATGGGGGCATTTACAACGATGTCGACATACTCAATCGAGGCAGTTGAGATGGGCGAATCTGGTGCCTTTGGTGCTTTAGCAGCCTATGTTGCGGTGACAGCACTGGGTTGTCCATTATTTGCATTGGCGGGGTGGCGAGGTATGTCTCTGCTGATGCCCTAACCCCGCAAAGGGCCGCAGCCCTGAAGTTGGAATGCCCCCTCTTCCACCCATGGAGCCCATAAGAGCGATCAATCGCGAGGTCGGTTCTGGCCGAGAGATTGCCTCGATAGAAATTCCCAGAATCGGGTTAGGGGTCTGGATGATGAATGGCCCGAATGAGTGTAAGAACGCCGTAATCGATGCAATATCAATCGGGTATCGTATGATAGATACCGCGCGATCATATGGAAATGAGGAGGAGGTCGGAGAGGCAATCAGAGAATCCGGGATTGACAGATCAGAAATCACAGTAGTCACCAAACTTCGCAGAATGCATGCGATCAGCTATGAATCTACTATTGAGCACTGCAAGATAAGTTTGGAGAAACTCGCGATGGATCAGATTGACCTCTATCTTGTGCATGCCCCTCCAGAAGATGCGGGTGCGAGAGAGCCGGTTTGGAGAGCCATGGAAGACCTTCTGGAAGCAGGCCTTGTGAGAACAATCGGAGTCAGCAATTACGGCGTACACCATCTGAGAGATCTTGAGTCGTATGCCAAGATAATGCCTTGTGTGAACCAGGTCGAGTTGAATCCATGGATTCAGAGACCTGAGCTCCATTCCGTCACTCGCGAGATGGGTGCGATAACCATGGCGTACTCCCCTCTCGCAAGGGGTCAGAAGGCCAATGATCCAGAAATCTCGGAGATATCTAACAAGATAGGCTGCACGGGTGCGCAGGCCGCCATTCGCTGGTGCCTAGACCAAGGCGCGGTAGTCATTCCAAAGTCCAGCGACCCATCTAGGCAGCGAGAGAACCTAGATTCCATGGGCGTTAATATCGACCCGATCAGAAACGAGATAGATAATCTGGACTCGAATCATGTCTCAGGATGGGACCCGACGGTGGAACCATGAGCCAGATAAGAGACCCAGAAACCATTGAAGAGGAGTTGGAACTCTTCGCGGAGGCTGTGAGATTGGGCATCGACCCATTCCCGCCGAAGCGAGTACGTGGGAGGATACTGCGCCTGTCTCTGGGGTGGTTCATGATCATCATCATGCTCTCCTGGGTCTCGCAGTTTCTCTACAGGGCGCTGTAAGTTTGGATGGGAACAAACATATTGGTAGTCCCGCCCGGATTCGAACCAGGGTCATGGCATCCAGAGTGCCATATGATGGACCACTACACTACGGGACTTCGCCCCTGCGGTGGACGGTTTTGTATTTCAACGAACCCATGATGGTCTATGAGCCATATCATGCCCTGAACCGAGCCATGATTTCTTCATGCTTCTCCCGATCCGGCCTCAGCATGTTCGGCGGAAGGTCGCACAGGGGGATGTCCACGAGACCCTGATCCTCGTCGGCCGTCGGCATCTCGGTGTTATGGTGGAGAAGGCCCGTAACGTGCTTCTTGTCGATCTCAGCGTTGTGGAGGGCTGCGATTGCCGCAGTCGGGTTGGTGTGGTCGTATTCCGAGGATAGCGTCTCGAGTCGGAGGACGCTCCCGTCGAAGAGTTGAACGTCCTCATACCCTCCCTCCGGGATATCCACCTCGTTGAGAGGTTGGAAGTGGTGGATGTAGTCGATACCGTGGAGTTCCTCGCCGTGGTCCTTCACATATCCGTACGAGCTATACGATTCGTCGTTATTGGCGAAGGTCACGCAGGGGGAGATCACGTCTATTACAGCCATCCCTCTGTGACTCAGAGCAGCCTTCATCAGGGCCGTTAGCTGCTTCTTCGCACCGGAGAAGGACCGCGCGACGAATCCGCATCCGAGATTGATGGCGAGCTTGCACATATCGATCGGGGGCTGCTCGTTCGGCGCACCCTTCCGCTTCTTCGACCCCTTTTGGACAGTAGCGGAGTACTGTCCCTTGGTCAGCCCATAGACTCCATTGTTCTCTATGATGTACACCATGTTCAGATTCCTCCTTATCGCATGGATGAACTGGCCGATGCCTATGCTGGCGGAGTCGCCGTCGCCCGATACCCCAAGATACACGAGATCCTTGTTGACCATATTCGCACCGGTTGTGACCGAGGGCATACGACCATGGACGGTGTTGAAACCATGCGACTTCCCGAGGAAGTAGGCAGGGGTTTTGGAAGAGCAGCCTATGCCGCTCATCTTCGCGATTCTGCTCGGGTCGATACCGTTCTCCCAGCAGGCCTGGATTATTACTCCTGAGATTTGATCGTGGCCGCAGCCAGGGCAGAGGGAGGAAGGACCACCAGTGTAGTCGCTTTTCGGAAGATCAATGACATTCAGTTTCACGGGTCTCATGGTTTCACCTCTCCAAGGGTCTCCAGAATCATATCAGCATATATCCTTGCACGCGGAGGCATGCCATCTGAGTATGCAACGCTGGATATCCTTGAGACCAAATCGTTGGGAAGCTCCTTTCTCAAGACCCCGTACAATTGCCCATCTCGATTAATCTCAAGCACAATGACCCTTTCATGCCTCTCGATGAAACCCGCAACATCCGGATGGATAGGCATGGCACGAATACGACATTGACTCACCTTCAAACCGGTCTCCTCGATCATATCATCAATCTCTTGAATCGTATTCTCCATTGATCCCATGTAGATGATGCCCACATCCTGCTCTTCCTCTTCCCTCATTACTGGTGCTGGGAGATCCGCTCTGGAATTATCGATCTTCCTCTTCAAGCGCATCATCAGCTTCCTGTAAACATCTGGCTCCTCGCTGTAGACTCCGTCTTCGTCATGACCTGTCCCTCGGTATAGAATCGGGTCCAGACCCGATCCCGGCAGAGTTCTGTACGGGACCCCGTCGCCGTCGACATCTCTGTAACGGCCGTAGTTTTCAATTGCGGAAACTTGCTCTGCTGTACGTAGGACCTTGCCACGATCGATCTCTTCTGACGGATACTCGAAACCGGTACATACCCAATTGTTCATCCCGAGGTCAAGGTCTGAGAAACCGAACACTAGTGTCTGATAACGCTCGGCATACTCGAAAGCCCTCCAACCGTATTCGAAGCATTCTTCCACGGTTCCAGGTATGAGGACGATATGCTCGGTATCTCCGTGACTTGCTTCTCTCAAGAGATTGAGATCGCCCTGCTGGGTGCGTGTCGGGAGCCCCGTGGAGGGCCCGACCCTGTTCACGTCCCAAATGACTCCGGGGACCTCTGCGAAATATGCCAAGCCGATGAATTCAGACATCAGAGAGATACCCGGTCCGGAGGTGCAGGTCATTCCCCTCCCCCCGGCCCATCCTGCTCCAAGAACCATGCCTGCAGCTGCAAGCTCGTCCTCAGCCTGAACTACGGCACAGGTGGCCTCTCCGTCGCTTGTATCCCTTAATTCGGGCAACCATTGAATGATTCCCTCCGCCACCGAAGATGACGGTGTGATGGGGTACCAAGATAGCATGTTTACGCCGCCATAAATGGATCCGAGTGCTACGGCCTCATTGCCATCCACAAGGAAGGCATTCTCGTCTTTCTCCCGCGCCTCCACGACATGGGGGCTCTCCCATTCAATCTCTTCAGCAGCTTTGGCACGTCCTTCTTCTATGGCTCTGAGATTTACTTCAACTGCTGATGACTTGCCCTTGAACTGCCTGTTCACAGCACGCTCCAGAGCACCCTGGTCAATGCCGATTAGGTGTTGAATCACGCCGACATAGTACATATTGGCAATCATCTTGGCCATTTTGGGATTAATGCTGCGTGCGAGTTTAGTCATTGGGAGGCCAAATGTTAGGCAGTCTTCTCTTTCAACAGGCATTTTCACGTTTTCGTTGTAAATTATGACTGTGCCAGACTCAATCTTCTCTATATCCTTGAACCAGGTATCAGGATTCATCAAGATCTGGATATTGGTCCTATCTCCCGGTGCCTGATACCCGTTGTCGGAGGCACGAATGATGAACCATGTCGGGAGGCCCGAGATATTGCTAGGGAAGAGATTCTTCCCGCTCACTGGAACGCCCATCTCGAATAATGCATTAAGCAGTATCAAATTAGATGATTGGGAACCTGTCCCATTGGCCGTTGCGACGTTGATTACGAAGTCGTTCACTGTAGCGCCCATGTCCGGAATACACACCTTTGCAATCGCACGCACAGCATACGAGCGGCCCTCGCTGAGGAGTGACGAACTTAGACATTCGCGTCCCATCAGTCAAACTTTCAAACTCCATGCGACCCTCAAATGTATGCAAAACCCATTCATCGATTGACCCGTCAAGTTTTCAGTAAACACCTCCTCCCTAGGCCCATGCCAGCCCGCTCTAAGGTCAAGGACGCCGCGAGTAAAGCGAATACAGCATCAGAAGCCGGAGACTATGATCTAGCTCTGAACCTGTTGAGAGATGCTTGGGATGACGATCTAAAAAAAGGAGATCAGGTTTTGCTTATCAGAACAGCGGGTATAGTCCACATGTCCAGGGGTCAGGCGGATGAGTCCATACGACGCCAAGCATGGAAAGATGCCAGGAAGAATCTCGAAAGAGCACAGAAGCTCGATTCAGGAAATAAAGAGACAAGAAGGCAATTGAATAACTTGATGTCGATGATGGACGAGTCAGGAATACACGTCGGCCGTGGATTTTCCATGTTCGCCAATGGCGAACCGACCCCATTTGGACTCCTGACGATGTTCGCCTCCGGAATAATCCTCCTGGCGATATTCGGACAAGGCAGGGAAATCATCGGCAACTTTGGTGAAGGGGACTCGAATACAGCTGCCGAGGGTGATACCGTCATCATGACGGTGAGTTACTACCCTCACCAGGGGGCCGAAAAAGTCACTGAGGATATCGAGATTCAGCTTTATCCCGATGATGCCCCTGATCACGTTGGCAGTTTCATAGAACATGTTGAGAATGGGATGTATGATGGCACCTCATTTCACAGGGTGATTGATAATTTCATGATTCAAGGTGGCGATTTCCAAAATTCTGATGGAACTGGAGGGTATGCCTCCGGATTCTACGGGTACTGTAACGGGCAGCCGGCGACCTCCTCCCAAGACTGCTCCCCTACCAGCTATACTCTCCCTGATGAGGCGGACAACGGGCTCATGCACGAGTCATGCACAATATCGATGGCCAAGACCTCGCAAGCGAATACGGGGGGAAGCCAATTCTTCCTTATTCCGGAGGATAGTGCGCCAGACTGGTTGGACGGCAAGCACACGGTTTTCGGCTCCATAGTATCTGGCTGTGATGTTGTCACCAGTATAAGCGAGGTCCCAACCCACGATGGAAGTGGGAATGACCCTGCAGACCGCCCGGTCAATCCAGTTGTTTTGATCTCTGCAGTCTTACGATGAATACGGGTGTGAGTCGGCATCTTCAATTGCTTTAGTCATAGGGCCCTCTTCGATGGTCCACGGGATACCGTTCGATGCTCTTAGGTCATTCCAGACCTCAGATGGCTCTGAAGGAAGGTTTGTTTCGATAGAATCGCTAGAGGAGAATGGCGCTTGTAGAATCCAAGATATGCCCTACACAATACGAATCTTACTGGAGGCAGCACTCAGAAGATGCGATGGCCATCTGATAACCGAAGATGACGTATTGAGGATCGCTTCATGGAAGCCTGGTGGGCATAGAGCCGAGATCCCCTACCGCCCAAGCCGTGTCCTTCTGCAGGACTTCACAGGCGTCCCCGCTGTTGTCGACATAGCCGCCATGAGGGACGCAATCGTTGAGATGGGTGGAGACCCTTCCAAAGTAAACCCACAAGTTCCAGTTGATCTTGTCATAGATCACAGCATCCAAGTCGATGCCTCGGGATTAATACCCGATGCACTTGAACTCAATCTTGAGTTTGAATATCGTAGAAACATGGAGCGCTACTCTTTCTTGAAGTGGGGTCAGTCATCATTTGACAACTTCAGAGCAGTACCCCCTGGGCGTGGCATCGTACACCAAGTAAATCTTGAATGGATTGCAACCGTCGCTCGGGAGGAAGAAGGCCTATGGTTGCCAGATTCGCTAGTCGGTACCGACAGCCATACCACGATGATAAACGGGCTCGGAGTACTTGGATGGGGCGTCGGCGGAATAGAGGCAGAGGCGGTCATGCTCGGGCAGCCGATCTACATGCTTCTGCCAGAAGTGGTTGGCATGGAGCTGACCGGTTCCCTAAGTCCGGGGGTAACTGCCACAGACATGGCCCTGCGGATTGTAGAGATGCTGAGGGGGCACGGGGTAGTCGGGCGATTCGTAGAATTCTATGGCGAGGGTCTTGATTCACTCAGTCTTCCGGACAGGGCTACAATTGCCAACATGGCCCCTGAGTACGGTGCAACATGCGGATTCTTCCCCGCTGATTCGACCACCATGAACTATCTGAAAAATTCGGGACGCGAACAATCAATGGTGGATGATATCGAGAACTATCTTCGAGCAAATCGCCTCTTCAGAACCGAATCGGACTCCCCGCCGCTATTTACTTCCACTCTGAAACTTGATCTTTCTTCCGTTGAATCTTCATTGGCAGGGCCAAAGAGGCCTCAAGATCGAGTTGCACTTTCGGGAATGAGAGAACACTGGAGAGAATCTCTCACAGCCCCTGTGGGCCACTCGGGACACGGTGTTGATCAGAGCGATGTAAGCGCAACCCAGAATCTTTCAGATAGAGACGGAGAGTTGAGCCATGGCTCAGTCGTCATAGCAGCCATTACCAGCTGCACGAACACCAGCAATCCCTCGGTGATGGTCGCTGCTGGACTTCTTGCCAAAAATGCGGTAAACGCAGGACTATCCATCAAACCATGGGTAAAACCGAGCCTTGCCCCTGGCTCAAGAGTTGTTACAGAGTACCTCGAGGCTGCAAATCTTGACGGTGATCTAAGCATCTTGGGATTCAATACTGTTGGATATGGCTGTACAACATGCATAGGGAACTCAGGTCCATTGGATGATGATATTGAATACGCCATAGATTCGGCCGATCTTGTAGTTGGTAGCGTGCTATCTGGAAATAGGAACTTCGAGGGACGCGTCCATGCCAAGGTGAAAGCAAACTATCTCGCAAGTCCCCCGCTGGTAGTTGCTTATGCCATAGCAGGACATCTTGATTTCGATTTCTCCACGGACCCAATGGGCCATGATTCAGAAGGAAATCCAATAATGCTGGCCGACTTATGGCCATCAGATACCGAGATAAGCGCCGTAGTCTCGGAGTCAATAACTCCCGAGATGTACAGGGACAGATATGCGGATGTACTTAGTGAGCCCAAGTGGGAGTCTATACCAGCGACGACATCACAGCTTTACAATTGGGATCCGGATTCGACCTATGTAAGGCGCCCAACATTCCTAAGCGGCATCCCAAGAAATATCGAACCGATAGACCCCATTTTAGGGGCAAGAGCATTATTGATGCTTGATGACAGCGTTACAACGGACCATATCAGTCCCGCTGGAGCATTCGCATCGTCTTCTTCAGCCGGCTTGTATTTGACGGACAGGGGCGTATCCCCTCGAGACTTCAACTCCTATGGCAGCAGGAGAGGCAACCATGAGGTGATGATGAGAGGCACATTCGCGAATGTGCGTATCCGAAACATGCTAGCACCAGAAACAACGGGCGGATTCACCACGCATATGACTTCAGGAGATGTTGTATCTATATTTGAGGCAAGCAGGAGATATCGGGATGAGGGCACTCCACTTATCGTAATTGCAGGCAGCCAATACGGTACAGGCAGCAGCAGGGATTGGGCCGCTAAGGGCCCTTTACTGCTTGGAGTCAGGGCTGTAATCGCAACCTCATTTGAACGGATTCACCGTTCAAACCTGGTGGGAATGGGCATCCTGCCCTTGACATTCGCAGAGGGGGATGATGCCTATTCCCTGGGCCTCGACGGCACTGAGTCATTTGACATACCCGCGGATATAGCCCTCGAGCCAGGTCAGAATATCCCTATTATGGCTAGAAAAGAAGGCGGGTCAACAATACGGTTTGAGGCAGTAGTCAGGCTTGACACCCCTGTCGAGGTGGAGTATTACCGCAACGGGGGTATTCTTCAGACCGTTCTGAGGGGGCTTGCTGATTGAGGGGTGTTGTTGAATGGTGAAAATGAGATTTTCTTTCAGACATGAGCCGAATGACATAGTCGCCGTTATCGAAGGACCTGAAGCTTGGGTGAAACATTTCGCCGAGCAGATAGGCCTTGATGGGGATTGCGGCTGGACGATGAAGATGAGCCAACAAGGTCAGGAATCTAACGATGAGAAGACCTCTGAAGGACCATCATTGCTCCCCGGGCCAACTCCTGATCCATCCAAGATCCCTGCAGTAATACGAGAAATAGGCTCATTCGATCCTTCCAAGAATTTAGAATCGAATAAGCCACCACCCTTGGACGAGGAGGAGCTTCGTTCATTCATATCAGAGATGCCCGAGCCAGAAATCCCTCCCGATTCAATATCTAACGACCCTCTCACGGAAGAATGGCTTAGATTGGTACTTGCCATCGTAGTCACGGAGCACGGAATTTCATCTATGCTGCCCGAGACTATAGCCAGCATTCTTTCAGAAAGAACAAGTCTCGACGACATTGCAGTAACAATCGCACTCAAGCGTTTGTGGGTTGCAGGGAAAGTAGATAAAATTCTTACAGAACAGGGCGAGGAGTACTCTCCTTCGCCATCTTGGATACAAGTCTACAGGGAATGAATCCGACAATTTTCGATGCCCAACTTGCGGCAAACAATAAGAGAGCCCTGTATCTCCGCGCTGCTATGCGCAGCGGAGCCAACGGGAAAAGAACTCAAAACAGGAGGGCTAAGGCAATCACTCTTGTAGTGATGATGGTCTCAATGACCCTCATTTCTTTCGTCCCAGCTGCAAGCGCTTCGCAGATCACCCAATACGCCGTGCAGAGAGACCCCCATTTCGTAGCAACAGGTGATCTCGACTGTGACGGAGATGACGATATCGCCGCATCGAGCAGCATGGGTTTCTACCTCACATCGATGTTCAATGACGGGGCAGGAGGCTTCCCTGACAGACAAGACATATTCATCGCAGGAGGCGTAGGAGACTCCCAGCGACAGAGCATCTTTCAGACTGCAAACAGTCAACAGATAGAGATAGCCGATATAGATGGCGATCAGATGCCGGATATCGTCTACTTCCAAGAGAACGTAAGATTTGTCGGAGAGACATTCGTTCGTCCAGCGAACCTCACTGTGCTGTGGGGCGAGTGCAACATGAATACCCATCAATGGAGCCGGGATATCATCGAGATCGCATCTCATCCATTCAGCCAAGGCATGGATGTAGGGGACATTGATGATGATGGCGATGACGACATCGTACTTGCAACAATGACGCCCGATGGTGGACAGACCTACCTCGAGGTCTTTAAAGGCCCAGATCCAGGGCCTCAGGCAGACCAGACAATATTGGTGCCAGCCCCCACGTATGGGCATTATAGCTACATAGAACTCGGCCATTGGGGCGAAGATTTAGCCGAGGATCCATTTACCGGAGCCACCCTTCCCGGCGAGTGCGAGGACCTAGATCTCTGGGTCCTCCGAACCCCCAGGTTCAACCCTGGCGCAGGTTACTCAGTTGGTAACTACGATAACATGACTGTAATCGAGTTCGATTGTGTAACTGGGCTTTATGCCGATCCTAATGTCGGAGGATCTGCAGCAGCATCAGTCCACGATTTCACACTCGACGCAGAACACGGATATGAACTTCAGATCGACGTAGAAGATACCGATGGAGATGGAATAATCGACATGGTAGCCGCAGTAGACGGGATAGAGGGCAGGGTAAGTTACGCTACTAGGAGCGGCGTAAACTCGAATTGGGACACTCGAAATTACATCAATCTTGGAAATTACAAAGGTGCATCTATCACAATCTCGGACGTGAACGGGGATGGTAATATGGACTTCTTCGTACCAACTGAATTGACATTAACCAGACTGCAAGACTCGTCATCCAAGAACCAGACTTACACTACAGTCGAGAACCTGAGGGAACTCAACAGTGTAGAGATCATTCTCTCAGATACTCAGGGCACGGGTTACCTGTCACCCATATCCTTTGATGTTGGAAGAAGGCCTACCGTAGCAGTACCCGCTCAACTCAAGGGGGACGACTCAACAGCACAGGAGATAATCATCGGTCAGCGCGACTATTCCTATCGCTTCTCAAGTGGGGCTATGTGGATGGATAGCTTGGGATGGCCAGGCGCGGGAGACTTCCTGTCCGTACTGACATTGGACAATCAAGACGTTGCGATCGATGGCTTGACAATCGCACCAGCTTCTACCGATCCAGCGACTGGTTCAGCACAGTTAGGTGAGGGAACAAGATTTGTGAATGTCACTCTGATGAATACCGGACTCAATCCCGTAAGCGGGTCTGTCAACCTAGACCTCGCAGTGAAGGAGGTCACGGGTGGTGCTGATACGGTAGTTTACTCAAATGATTTCGACGGCACCGTCGAGTCTTCCAACTGCTCCTCATGTACATGGGTTGGAGCATCATACACGTCAGACTTCTCTCCGGGGACGTCGTGGCATGAGGAGAGAAACTCAACCGCATTAACAGAGAATGTTTCGACTTACGAGGCAGATCACAACCCAACTAACTACATGTGGGCGGGGCTAGACTACAATGGAACTGATGAGAACAACTCCGGATACCTCAACAACATGGATGAGGCTTTCATATTGCAAAATGTAGATCTCACGGGAGCCGATGCCGCTTTCTTGGAAGCATCAATTCTTTGCAGTGTTGCATATACCAACTTGTTCCTCTCGGAACCGTATGTGGTCCAAGAACGCTGGTTGTACGAGGACTCATGCGGGATAGAAGCCTTCTCAGAAGGAAGGGGATGGGAACGCGTATGGTTCCAAGGAGGATACGACCAAGATCGATACTTCAACCTCCTAGCATTGAATCAGGACCCTGAATATGAGATCAAGAACTTTGCAATTTATCCATATTACATCACGGAGTGGACCAACTACTCGGAGGGAGGCTCCGAGGATAATTTAACCAACACGGTGGAATCAATCGATCTTACGCCTTACGCCGGAGAAGTCATCGATCTCAGATTCCGCTTCAGGAGCGGGTTGTTAGGCTCTGTAGGCACTGTCGACACATCCTATGATACAGGATTCGACGGTTTCGCATTCGACAATATAACCGTCATAAAGCGAAATACTGCGTTTGGATTAGAGCAGTCTACCTCGCAACAAGTTAACTTCCAGCCACTTGCTGCAGGTGAGAAAAGGGAAATTTCTCTTTCTGCAGATTTTATCGATAACAAGACCTACTACATCAGCACCACACTGTCCAACTTCAATGGATTCGTCGATCAGGACCCCATTAATGATGGATTGAAGTTCCAGACTACCGTAAGGAATCTATACGATCCGGGCCTCACTGCCGACCCATTCGTCGATTTCGAACCAGGCGTAAGGTACGCTTCTGCAGAATATCCGATTGATGTCAGAGTTCAGAACTTCGGGAATACGATAGTGAATTGGACCACAGAAGCCGAGATATTCAATGCGTTACCAGATCTTACCGCTATCGAGGATTTCTCGGGTATAAACCCCATATGGACAGATGATAATGATCAGGAAGGCAAGGAAAATGGCAGTAGGCTAGATGACTCCACAACATCAAATCAGGCACTCCCACAAAATCAGGGTGTGTTCAAGAATTTCGCATATTGGCTCGGAGACCCGGATATCGGATACGGGGATAACTGGGATGAGACACTCACAGTAGGGCCAGTTGCTGTATCTCAGACAGATTCTGATTATACCTATGCCTCATGGGACTACTATGCAGAAGGAGACTATCTCCAAGATCAATTCGGCAATGTACTCGCAGTTCGCGACTCAGCATCCCTTACTGTGGACTGGACAAAGAGCGGACAGTCATACACTGGTCTAGCTTACGGCTCATGGGTCGATCTTAATGAAAACGGGGTCCAGCGTACAAATCCGGAAGACCCAAACTTCCATGCATGTGAAGACTTCGATAACGATGGCAACTACGATGAAGCTGAGTATTTCGGAGATAGGAACGATCAGGGCAATTACATCGTTTGGTTCGATTCAGAGTCAATAGTGAAGTCTGTAGTTCTGGATCTTACGCACATTGTGATACAGAATCGCACATCTGAGGAGCCACAAGAGTGGAGGGATGAATGTACGTCTCTGGCCGATGCCGAAGTCACACTCACATGGAGATTTACATCCAATGGGGACGGCGTCAATGGAAACGCCGGTCTGGCCGGATTCGCCATTGACAATATCCGATTCGAGGAATTTACATTCGAAGATGATGGGAATTACTCGGTGCCAGTAAACGGACTCGACTCTCAAGAGAAAATGACCGTCTCATTGGGGACACATGACTTCGACTCCGGATTGTATCGAATTGATGTTAGGACGATATTTGACAACAATGATCCAACTCAGAAGTGGTATTTGGCTGAAGAGGTAAACCCCTCGAATAACTTCTCTAAAGTTCAATTCAGCATTGATAGTGCTGAGATAACCCTCTTGCAACCCAACGTGCTTGATTGCGTTGGCGATGTCACATACGAATGCGTCTATCCGATAAGTCCGACATCGGCACATACCTACTCGCTCCCGATACTCAATGGTGTGATTGAAGGTGTCTATGAGGTTACGATGACCGTCGTAGATACGACGACTGGTCAGACGGTATGGCAAGCAAATTCAGATAACGGACCTTTCGACTTGGTGCCCCATCAGCGTACATTCGCTAACTGGTCCGCAGGATCTAATGTCCAAGTAGGTTCCAGTGGGATGTTCAACTCATGGGAGGACAGCAGGAAGTATAATCTAAGCTGGGCAGCAAAACTCATCAGCGATGATAGCGACAATGGCAACGTAAGATTCTTTGAAATCACCTTCATGGACGATATCGATGTGGCCATTCTATCCAATCCAACTGATCAGAATCGTCTCCAAAGGGTCAAGTCAGATCTAGAGGCCATGGGCATGGTGTACACACAATTCAGAACGAGTGAATGGGAAGATTATGTTACGCAGGACTGGACTGGAGTTTATGACAAGATACTCCTCCCATGGCAAACTGATTACAACGCTGAGTACGGCGAATACTATCAGAAATTGAATGAGTTGCGCGGAGACGGACTTTCAACTAACGACGTCCTGGATGATTTCATGGTCAATGGGGGTACTTTGCAGGTTCATCTGGGCCCATACAGGAACGATTACGTTCCAGATAATCTCCCCTTCGGAATGGATATTCAGGAGAGAGATCCCTCGAATTCGTCAATCAGATTCGATTACGAAGACGTTCGAGTCATTGATCGATATCACCCTCTCCTTTCCAATATCGAACTGAGCTACTTACAATCAGTCCACGCCGGTCAGTATGTGGCGAGATCGGGATTGGATATATCTCAAGTTCAGCCCAATCAGGTTCCTTCTGCATGCGGTGGCAGGATTTCTGATCCCTTGGGAACATTCCACAGCCTGCTTGGAAGTGTTGAGTACGGCTCACAATCCTTGCTAAGTCTCTGCAACAGAGGCAACGGAGGCATGATTGTCACGACCATGGATGTTGAAAACCCAAGCTTCTCAGAACCATACGGCAGCGAGTCAATGCCCCTTCTCTCCAATATGCTCGATTACAGCGTTACGCCGTATCCTGTTGATTTCGGAATTGCTGGGGATACGTTTGACCTAACGATAAATGGCGAAGCACCTTCAATCAACACCGTAACCAAGGCATACAATACGGTCTACATCAAGTCAAATTCCCAACTTCAGTTTAGCTATGTGTCCGAGCATAGTGACCTGATAGCCGATTGGACCTTGGAGCCAGGGGGCGAAGACTCAGTAACTGGATGGGAGAATGAGATTGTCGATCCAGGCGAGTACTCTTGGGTTTCCCAGACATCCGCAGACCTCCCCACACTTGGGTCATTCTGCGTAGAGGATACTTTGTCTTCCACCGGGTGTTTCCTTGGTGCTGAATGGCTGCTTACTCTGTATCTGCACGACGCAGAGGGGCATACTCGAATGACCTATGTTCGTTTGATCACGAATGATACATTGGCGGATGAATCTGATCCAACTGCATCTATTTCCATGGTTCAGGACGGTCTCACAGACGAGTTTGTCACTAGCGATGGAACGAAGACTGTCGGAGGCGTTGAGTGGGACGTTTATCGCGTCAGACTGACTCCTACCGGGGACATATCTCTATCTTTCACAGGTGCTGAAAGTATCGATCCGGATGCTCCTGAGGGCGAGACTGGCATCCAGATGTACTCATGGCGCGTTTACTTTGACTATCCTGTAACCTCCCAGCCTAGCTTGGAGGGGCATTTGTTCGAGGTTCCGGCATTGGCAGGAGGAGATGCATTCACCTACACGTTCCGCAATGTGACAAGTGACGGCGTCTTGGAGAATCAAATCCGCCTGGAGCTTATCGTTTACGATAAGGCAGGAAAAGACTCATCAAAGGCAAGAATGTACTTCGTAGTGGTGGGCGAAGACTATGGAGACGCTCCTCCAGTAGTATCCTTCAGCTCTCCAAAGCCAAATGATTCCCAGACCGAAGATCGAGTCACGATTAGCGGTACGGTTGTCTCAGGCGCCGAGAACTCGGATGTAAGGATACAAGTAGCACTTGATGCAGTTACTTTGGATCTATCGCCAACACCGAAAAACACACAGAAGGCAATCGGTAAGTACAACGAGACAGGATTGCTCGGTGATGGGGCTTCATTCTCTATCACACTGGATATATCAGATCTCTATTCTGAAACGGATGGGGTATTATCTACGGTTTACATCCGAATCATAGAAGGTGATGGCGTGAGGTATACAACCACCTCCAGCGAAGACATCTATCTACTAAAGAGAAGCAGTGACCCATGCGAAAGGGACCCATCTGCTGATGGATGCGATACTGAAGGTCAGGGCCTCGGACTGATAATTCCGATTGTGGGGGCTCTTCTCCTTGTTCTAGCCATAGCGGGAGTCACGATTTCGATGAGGGGCAGGAGCTCCTCAGCAGTAAGTGACGAAATAAGGTCCTTCCAAGGCGTGGAGGACATGGATCCAGTTGAGGCCTATGTGCAGCAGATGGTCGGGCAAGGATATCCTGAAGACTATGCCCGGCAGTACGCCCAGGACTACTACGCTAATCTAGAAAAGAAGTAGTTGGACAACATCAATGAGATGTGAAAACCGTGGTCCAGCGGCGCTGTACGCGCTGCCCCTCGGCAACGATTCTATTGTGACGTTCTATCCATGCCGGGGGCCTGTATTTCAACATCGATTTGTGGAGCCTTCCTTCTCTGATATTCTCCGGTATGCATACCTTTCCGGAGGCCATTTCTATATCCAGTGCGCGATCTAGATCAGTCGCGTTCCTGTTCATCCATCTGAAAAGGGGCTCTGATATGCGAGTCATTGTAAAAAATGCAGTTAGGATTACCAGAAATGTGGCCACTTGACCTTTAGCACCGTATGGGGAAAGAGCAGCGGAAGCAATGAATCCGAGTACGAATACAAGTGGTGCTATCATGAAGAATAGAAAGTATGTCTGAGATACCGGTTTCTGATTCCGATACCTCTCAATCTTCTCCCAGCGGGGGTGATTTGGATCCTGAGGCCTAAAGACGTCCTTCTGCCTGAGTCCAAGCGCGTCTTTCAAACTCCTCCCCACATCCTCAGTCCTACGTTTCTGAGATTTAGTCAGCGTATCCTGGTCTAGATTCTCTATCAAATCCATAATTCTAGATGCTGCAGCGTATTCGCCATATCTTGCAAGAATTGCAACCTGCTCAATCATTGGAGCAGGAGATTCTGGTTTTAGAACGCGATATTCCCCCCACCACTCTAGCGCATCCTCCATCATTCCTAGATGATCGACAAGAATAAGTCCTCCAAGGGCCCATGCCTCTTCTAGATCTGGGTTGAAAGAAACTGCTGAACGGAGACATCTCACTGCATTGGCACATTGTGAGAGATCAGGGTCTATCGGCCTACCTCTACTTCTCGGGGGGAGGTGTAAATCTGCAGCTTCAAGCCATAATAAGCCATCTTCCGGATAATCCTTCAGAGCAGCTTCAACAGCTTCTATGGCTGCTTCTCGACCTTCTTCTTTCAGAGTCTCACGGATCCTTCCGACAACATCCTCAGGCTCACTCATCGAGCGGGGGACAGGGGCATTGGGATTGAATCCTCCTGTTCATCTAGATCTCCGATTAGTACGGCCTCTTTTGCCACCATGACTCTCTTTTCTGCTTCTATCGCTTCGATTACGGGCGTTATTGTCTCTACTATCTCGTCGCATGGGGCTACTTCTAGGACGACGACCACCTGCATCCCCGCGTCTCTTTCCTGCTTCTGAACGATTTCGTTGAGCAGCACCGGAACCCGGACTCTTGTACGGTCTAGGACTTCCGCATTTCGAACATTTCGAAGTTCTAGAATTCATACTTCTACAGGCTGAGCAGACCCATGTAGGCAACATCCTGCCGCTATTGGCCTTACGGGGCTTCCTGTCTCCGAATTTCTCGTTCCCCATGCTTTTTGATCTCGGACGATCTCTCCTATGTCCCCCTCCTTTCGGCACATTGCTATTCCTTCTGTTATCATTTCGACTTCTCCTCCCGATTTCAATAGGGGCGCCTATTGCGGATGATGAGTCTATTTTCTCTGATAGAGAAACATGCACAAGTGCATTTTCTATGCCTCCAATAACGGAATCGACCTTGCCTATTGTCCGGCCTCCTTCAATACGAACCTCCCAGCCCAGACCAGGCGCCTTGTCTTCGAATTCTGCGAGTAAACCGCCAACATGAGATAGCGACACGACTCGCCCCTTCACTGTCATGATAGCCTGCGGGCCCCTCTTCTATACATGAATGCAGCAGCAAGAATTCCAATCATGGACGATGATCCGGGGAATGGGAGAAGGCCTCCTTCATCATTTTGACCGGCCCTGGGCGGTGGCTCTATTCCATCAGGGGTCTGCAATACTTCGGTTGAGTCAAAGCTCCTATCAGCAGATGAACACATCCCAGAGGCATCGCAGACACGTACTGTAACGGTATGTTCCCCAGGATCAAAGAGTGCGAAGTCGATGGGTCCTACTGACCAAGAGTTGCCCGATGCATCGACATTCCCCAAAGTATTGCCATCAATCAGCATACTGAATGACACATCCTCCCCATCTGGTTCTCCGAACATTCCACTCATGCTCCATGTGGTGCCTACCCACTCGCTATTCAAAATTGAAATAATCGGGGGGTCACCAATTTTCTGAAATATCAAACGGCTCTTCTCAACACGTTCATGGAGCCCATCGCCACTTATTTTGAACCAGACATTAACAGCGCCGGGAATCAAATTTGAGGAAGATTCGCTGAATGCCCGTCCCTCTCCATTCTGGAGAATGACCGCGTTTTCGTAGTATATGGGCTCTCCATTATTTTGACTCAGCCCTATTTCTAAGATGATCTGCCTTGGAACTCCGTCATCTGTAACCGGAAGTTGAACTCCGTAAAATTCCATATCCACTGCATCATAAATGACTGGTAGACTCTGGGACGAATTACTGCTCACCGTGAATCCACTCACTGCCATAAAGCTCCTCTCAGCAGATTGCTGGCCAGAGAGATCGACGGCCGAGCAGATAAATTCAGATTTTCCGGTATCGTCTGGGATAGTCGCTCGTATCGACCTGTCTTCTCTAAATAGATTGAATTCCACCTCCTCGTTGTTGTAGCAATTTATGTTTAGTTTCGAAACAGCCATATCATCGGTAAACCACCCCGCGATCTCCCCCCACTCTGCGATTACCACGTTAGGATCAAAAACATCCCCTTCAACTATGCCATAAACCCATAATGAGCCATTTTCAGGCGCTTCTGGTGTCCATGAAGGAGGATTGTCTACGGGAGGAGCAATAGTTGTGAGGTCAAAGAATAGGTCTTCTCCAGAAGGCCAATACGTGTTTGGCCGGCTCGGCTCGATTTCTAAGGTGAGCCCCCCTTTACCGTTGTAATTTGTCACTACTGAAGAAGAACCATCCCCTATGCAGGAGCCTCTAATGGGTGTAGGCGAACCCCCATTAAGCAAATCACGCCCCTCACATTCTTCAAACAGAGACAGCCTCATTCCTTCTACGTAAGGTGCATTTATCGTGTAGGTAGCACGAGAGATATTTGAGACATTCATCGCGAGAGTTAGCGTCTCAAGGGACTGAATGTTGTGCAAGTCGACTTCTCCGCTTAGATACAATTCAATTCTACATTCATCAAGCGATTCGCTATCAGAGTCGCAATCACGATCCGAGTTTGGAACAACTGGGATCTCATAGCAACCTTGGCTACTTCCGAAGCTACTACAATCTCTGACAGAACTATGTCTATCCGGAACCATATTCCATTCATCTATCGAAACACCATCTTCCACCCATGTAGCATTCCTCCAGTCCACTGCTGCTCCCCCGCGATGGTGTTCGCCATCTCTAACCCCTACCCGGGTCATGGTGTACTCGACGCAATCCGCAGCAACTGATCTGACGGCTTCGCGTTCGTCAGATGACAGCCATCCATCGCCACCACTTGGCACCAAACCATCCAGAAGATCATCTAAGAAAGTTCTGAAATCATCGGCCATTGTCCCATTTACCCATGCCATGGCATTGATCTGTGCAGTTCTCCAGTTGTCTGCCACAGTTACATTAAATTCTGCCCAAGTGTATGTAAAAACGTCTTCAAACGAACTTTGGGAACATTGCGCTTCGAAAGTTCCCCCGCCACCAAACTGCCCCATCGAAATATTCTGCTTTTGAAGATCTTCGGAGTGACTGAATGGAGACAAAGAGAGTGAGATAATCAGCACAACAATCCCGGCTGCGAGTACAATGCGTTGGTTAAGCACACTCCACTGCACTCGCCGTACCACTTCACGTTATGTTTGATACTTCGAAAAATTCTGCCGTTTCTCCAATATTATCCTCAAACCACCCTCACAACGTGCCCACCACATCCAAATAATGGATTAGGGGCGCCTAAAATAATGACAAGTGGGTCAGAGGGTGATGCTATCGTCAAGCTCGATGGCGTAACTATCGGATATGATGAAAACAACCCCCTCGCAACTATTCCGTCTTTGTTGATAAAAAAAGGAGAGATTCTTGCTATTGCAGGACCCTCAGGCATAGGTAAGTCAACACTACTCAAAACAATCGCAGGCCTCGTCAGCCCTTTGCGGGGAACAATAGAAGTGTGCGATGCAACTCTTCCAAAGAGGCCTTTCAGAGGTGATTTGGGCTATATCCCTCAGAGACTTGGTTTGATTCGGCATGCCAGTGTCATGCACAACGTCCTAATCGGATCTAGAGCATCTATGTGCGGATCCATGCAAATTTTCACTTCGAGGGAAGCGAAGGAAAGCGCAAGGAATGCGATATGCGAGATGGGCCTCGAACAGAAAATGTGGGAGCCTGTAAAGCGACTTTCAGGAGGACAGCAGAGACGAGTCGCTACAGCCAGAACATTGGCCCAATCACCAAAGGTAATACTCGCTGATGAGTTTCTCAGTGAGCTCGATGATGAGACCATGTCGTATGTTGCTCAAACTGTAGTCCAATATGCGCGTGACAATGATGCGGCGGTAATCTTAGTTGAACACGACGTGTCTCGCGCACGCGAACTGGCGGATAGGCTAGTCGTGATGGATGATGGAAGGCTGAATCCATTCATCTCCTCTACGAAAACACTAGAGGTAAAGATATGAGCTCAAAATTAAGGATTTATCCTGGGCATATTTTTGCAACGCTCCTAATCCTCGCACTGATCGTGATGGATAGATCAGTAGATGATTGGGGCACACTTTCGAATGGGCTCGGGAATCTAGTCATTTTCTTTCATGAGTCTCTCTGGCCACCAGAATGGGGAGTGCTTGAACCTCGGGGTTGGCCGGAGTGCACTGCCTCATCAGCTGTTGATTTTACATGCTCAACAGCATGGATTGGTATGATAGAAACTCTTCAGATAGCCTTTGTATCAACAATACTTGCAATGACTATCTCCCTCCCTATGGCGCTCCTAGCTGCAAAGAATGTCGGTACACTTCGAACATCCATTGTCATTCGCTTCATCTTGGCTGCTTTCAGGAGCTTACCGTCCCTGATTTGGGCAATATTCTTTGTAATACTCATCGGACTCGGCACTATTTCCGGGATATTTGCCATGACGATATACTCGATAGGATATCTGGGCAAACTTCAGTATGAGGCCATAGAAGGCATGAACAGCCTCCCCATGGAAGCCGCTGATGTAGCGGGCTTGAGCCGTTTTGAGAAGGCTATTCATGTTGTAATCCCTGAATCTGCGAACAATCTGATTTCTCAAGCCATATTCATGTTCGAATACAATGTAAGACATGGCTCAGTTATTGGAATTGTAGGTGCAGGAGGTATTGGGTATTACATCGAAAGATCACTATTCTTTCTTGCATATGACGAGGTTTTAGCCTACTTGATCATAATCTTCGCAGTAGTCATTCTGATAGATTTCATTTCAGTATACGCTCGATCTTTCTTCAACGATGACAGAACTGTTGTAAAAAGGACTTCATGGAAAACAGTCTTCACAGGCCACGAGTAACGAGTTACCAAGTCACTGTATCGACTCAACCATTCTTCTCACAGACTCTTCGGAAGATATCGAACCGTCAAGTAAATGGCATAAAGCATTCAGGAATGGAGTTTCCCAACCATTCTTCTCGGCAGTCTGAGAAAACATACGCGCTGCACGAACACCCTCTGCCACCATTGTCATCTGTGCCAAGGCTTCTTCTAGGGATAATCCTCTCCCGAGCATCTCGCCAAGTGTACGATTTCTACTCCTTGGGCTTGTCGAGGTGACGTAAAGATCCCCTATTCCTGCAGGTCCAAAAGCAGTGTCCGGACTTGCACCCATCATTGAGAGAAGATATCTGCCTTCATTGAAACCAGATTGCACAAGTGCGGCTTTCAGATTATCCCCTCCGATGGATCCTCTTAGCCCATCAACTAGACCGCAGGCAAGAGCAACCGTATTCTTGTACGCCCCCCAGAGTTCCGCCCCAACGGGATCATCAGCCGATGTGAGAATAAGCGTCTTAGTGGAAAGACGCTGCGCTATCTTGCTTGCAACAGAATCATCATCACACGCTACTAGAGCACTCGTGATCACACCTCTCGCAACCTCGGGCGCTATAGTAGGGCCTGTTAGGACTAAGACAGGATTCGACTTGTTTACGGCACGAAGTCGCTGTTCAATTGCATTTGATATCATTCCATCTTCGCTGGCCTCTTCGGGCGCTAGGCCTTTAGCAAGATCCAGAATCACATGTGAGGGCCTGAGGTCTGGTAGAACTAAATCAATAACTTCCAGGATAACTCCGCTTGGCAATGCAAAAACGAGAATCTCTGAGCTTTCAAGAATATCCTCATGAGCCATTGTCGCCTGAAGGTTTGGAATTTCAATATCTGGCAAATATTTGTGATTTATGGACTCCATCATTAGAGACTCATATACATCGTTCTCAATTGTCCACCCGGTAACCGTGTGTCCGTCCTCCCCCCATATCTTTGCAAGAGCCGTCCCCCAGTTCCCCATGCCAAAGATCCCTATACGAGCCATAGAAACACCTAGATGGCCGTCCGCGGATGGTCCTCGTTATGACCTTGGCGGGAATATAGAGCCGATGGACCGGTGTCTCAACCACTTAGTAGACTCTTCAGACAGAAAGATCTGTAGCATCAGGGAGCAAGCAGCCCGCGGCATCGTAAAATATGGCGCTCAACGGGATGGAACCCTAGCAGGGGTTCCCGAGCGGTCAAAGGGGCTGGGTTTAGGTCCCAGTGCGTAGTGCTTCGCAGGTTCGAATCCTGTCCCCTGCACCAAATCAACAGGCTAGTTTCAGCGAAAGCCGCCAACGGTTTGATGAAGTACCTGTAGTATGGGATATCGTGGCGACCCGAGACAAGTCCTCTCGACTCGATCTAAATAAGGACGGTCAAGTAGATCTCGGCGATGTTTCCCACATCATCACTGAGGCTGAGAAAATACGGCTTGATCGCGACCTCGATTCGATAAGAGAGAGAAGATTGGGAGATACGAGATTCTTTAGATGGGCCGTCGAGGACTACGTACTTCTTTTCGGAGTCGTTTTCGGCGGGCTATTCGTGATGCTTATCGCAGTTTCAAGTACTGGGTTGATAGCCGGCGATTCGGTCGCAATCGACCAGACCTTATCCGGAACTCCCTTGGACACAGGAGGAGAATGCATGGATAAGGAAGGCGAGATATGGCTATCAGTCTTCGAAGACCACCATGACCTGCGTGCACGTTCGTACAACGTCCCGGATAGCGATATAGCAATGCAAATCATCTACCTCGATTCAAGTAATAACCTCTCTGAAGAGCTACAGAGGGGTCTAGGGGACCTGTCCGTAACAATCGACGGCGAGGATATCATGATTGGCGAACAATATGTGCAAGTTTCAATTTATGATATGCCCCTTGATTCACATCAGGAAGACAATCTATCGCAGATCGTTGAATCTTCCTCTGTAATCTTTAATCAGGAATTCCGAATTGAAGTGGAACACAAGAGCCGTGGAGGATTATTCTCCAGTGGAGAGGTAATTGACATCGATGTAGAAGAGACTGGTCCACGAGCATGTATGACGCTGAAGAATCTCGGGGAATGGGGTTGGTTATTGATGGCCGCAGAATGGGCTGGGGGGAGAGAAACTGCCATGTTAACAGGGGGAAGTGGCGGGGTACCTGCTTGGTGGATGGCCTTTGTTTCATTGGGAATGTCAATCGTTTTCCTATACATCCAGTATCCCTTGATGCACAAAATGTATCATCGTGAAGGTGAAGAAACTCTGGATGCCAATCAGATTGAGCGGCTGATCTTCAGAATTCTCGAGTATTCTCAAGACGAGGCCTCAATTGAGATCGATTTTGAACGCCTTAGAATGCAAGAGCGCCCCATATCGATAGATGTCTTTGTCCCATACACATCGAAAAGTCAGAGCATCATGACTCTAACAGAAGTCCGCTCAATCTTGATGCGGGATTTGTTATCTGAATTCGCCATATTCGGTGAAATGCGGCCATTACAGCTACGTGTCCAATCAACCTCCACAATCAATTCAGAAGAATCGATGGTCATGAATTCAAGCCTCTCTCTGGAAGGGTTCGATCCATCGGTAATAGATGCCGACTACAGGCCATTCTTTGATTCCATTTCCATAGTCGGTATGATCGAAGACTCTGCTAGGCCGGTAATATCCGAGTTACTAGACCAGTATGACTTGGAGGATGAAGGCACACTTGTATCTGCAGACAATCAGGCCGTTTATGTGAGGATGATTTACCGCCCCTTGATGAGATTCAGCTACTTCTTCTTCCCAAGGAACTTTATTGAAATTGAGGAGAGTCTTTCTGAACGCCTGGAACATGATCTCGCCGAACTCTTGAATGGAAGGAAGGTGATAGTCAGCGCCAGGAACCTAAGGCGAACTCTTGCAGACCAAGCAGTCGCAGGACGTGTGGAGCAAGGTGGTTCAAATTTCTCTGGAGAAGCACTTGTCGCCAAACAGCCCGGAATAACGGGAACACTCCTCCAGACTGTAGGGGGAGATATTCTTTCCAGTGTCGAATATGTGGCGCAGCGTAATCGGAAACGGATAGACAGGTATGGTTTCTGGGGCCTGATAGTATTCGTCTGGATCCCTTTCATGGCAAGTGGAGTATTAGTTGGTGCCATGCTGGGGCTTGTCGCGAGAATGAAATTTGAGCGAGTGCTCTTTGCATGCACTTTAGGCGGAACCGCAGCATCCATCACTTGGGCGTACACAGCAAGAGGAATAATCGAATTCATGGAACGATACCAAGCTGAAGTTTTGATTCCTTTTTTGATTGGGCTAGTTTTTCTATTCACATTCTTCCATCTGAGGAGAAATAAAAGGCGGAGAAGAGAAGAACTCTTCAGGGAATCCATGGCATTCTTCAACCGGGTATCTCTAAATTAGTAAATTTTTGAAAGCGATAGTAAATTAGGCCCCCACGTGCCCATTAAGGTATGGCCCTAGTAGACATAAAATCACTTGAGCGGCATTACGTTATGCCGTCAGGGACCGTGAAAGCTCTTGACGGGGTCGACTTGGAGATAAAAGAAGGTGAAAGGATAATTCTCCTTGGACCTTCTGGGTCTGGGAAGTCCACCTTGCTCAATTGCCTCTCTGCATTGGACACACCAACAGGAGGTTCCTACGAATTCGCGGGCAAGGAGGTACCCAGGGCTTCGGCATTGGGGCCTAAGTTGTGGGAAAAAATATCCTCAATTCAATGGAATCCCCTGACCCTTATACCGCCACTTCGATTTTTGTTTTACCCTATTGATTATTTCACCCATTCTAGGCCTGAGTCGAAGGCTAGCGAACAGATGACTCGGTTTAGGAGGGACAATATTGGGTATGTATTCCAATTCTTCAATTTACTACAAGATCTAACAGTTCTTGAGAATATCCTGCTTATTCAGGAGTTAGCAGATGGAAGGGATGAGGAGCGAGCACTACATCTTCTCAAAATAGTAGGATTAGAGGCTGAAGTTAACAGATTTCCAGCAGAGATCAGTGGGGGCCAACAACAGAGAGTCGCAATTGCTCGCAGCCTCGCCAAGAGTCCAAGGCTGCTGCTGGGAGATGAGTTGACAGGAAATCTTGATTCAAAGACTTCAACCATGGTGATGGAAGTCCTTGTCAAGGCATGTGAGGCGGAACGGATAACCTGTGTTTTGGTGACTCATGATGAATCATTGATTGAATTCGCTACAAGAGTAATTAGGATTGACAGTGGAAAAATAATTTCCGATGAGATTGTTGAATGAGGCGGGATTCTTGTTTGGATTACTAACAAAGCGTTTGGCACGAAGCCTTTGGCGCACAAAGATACGACTTTTTGCAGTAGTAATCATGGTGATGGTCGGCGTTTTCGCAGGCATATCTTTTGCAGCATACGCTCATACCGCATCAAGCATGTACGATGATATCTATGCAGATACAGATAACGGAGTGAATCTTGCAGATATATGGGTGGAAAATCCCGGATCGACATGGAATGGAAGCGCTGCTGACTCTATTTGTGATGAAATTGAAGCCCAATGGCCGGATTCAGATTTGTCACTAAACGAATGCGAGCCTCGTCTGAAACTAGACGGCGTCATGTTCCACATCAGCGATGACGGCCAAGAATCCATCATTCCTGCAGTTTGGCACGGAATTGATCAAGGGCATGTCGACAGAGTTTGGTTTCCCGATCATGAATGTTGCTCAGGGGCGATGCCCAGCGCAATTGATGAGATAGTTGTGGATGTGAGGGTGGCTGAAGGAATGGATGTTGGAATTGGCGATAGCATCACCATAGGCGCAGGATTCGGCAGTATGAATTACAGTGTCGTCGGCATAGGGTTTCACCCAAATCACCTGTATTACGCTCAGAGCGGGTCACTATTCCCCGCAGATCCTGGAACATTTGCTACTGGATACTTGACGGCCGGGGGCCTCGAGAAGTTAGCGAATCTCAGCGTTGGATCAGCAAATCTCCTACTCATTGACATAGTCGGAACTCCGGAATATGACTTGCAATCGACAACCGATATCGAAGGCGAAGAAACCATCTTCGTCATTGATGAAATTGACTCTATTTTACAAGATATCCAAGACTCTCCCTCTCTGGTATACAGCCGCTCCGGAGTTGAATCAGTAGAATTTCTTCGTGCTGATGCGGAAAGTGCAATGGAGATTTATGTGCCAGTTACAGCTATGATTGCAATAGTTGCTGGAATAACCATTTTCTTGAGCCTTCAAAGGCTGGTGCAGTCCCAAGCTAGAGAGATTGCGATACTTAGGACCCTCGGAATCCCAAGAAACGTCATAATTCCAGGATATATCCTAATGCCGATAATAATCGGTTTGGTAGGCTGTCTTTTAGGGGGGATATTTGGAATATTATTCGGCGCCCCATCTATGTTAGGCATCTATGAAGGGGTGCTGGGAATCCCAATTATCGAATCTGCAGATATCAACCCAATCTTGCTGCAAATATCCGGGATTGCCATGCTAATAGTTCTGTTTTCTGGCATTCTCCCAGCTATACAGGCTTCCAGGCTGCAGCCCCTAGAGATTATGCGCGGACAACATCAGATTAGACTGTCATCCAGGATGCTACAGAGGTTAACTTCCAGGCTCCCTTCCACCGTGGGGCTAACAATCCGATCTAGCATAAGAAAGCCTGCCAGACTAGCCTTCACGTTCTTCGCTGTTGGCCTGTCTATGCTAATTTTCGGAAGTATGAGTTTAATGATGGGCACAATGGAAGAAGCGATAGTTGGTAATGTTGAGGACAACCAAAATTGGGATGCTGAAGTTACAGTTCCCTTTGGAGGAGAGGTAGCAGTTAGTGAATGGGCTGAAGAGAGAGGTGCAAATTACGAATTGAAGTTAGCGTTCCCGGCCAATCCCGTGGGGGATTCGAGGTATCTAACTGTCAATGGATTAGATACAATATCAACCAATGACAATTCTATGATAGTCTTAGATCTCAAGGAAGGATCACTTCCTGTGGCTAATTCTGAAATTATTCAGGTGCTCGTTGATGAGGGGCTGCAGCACTTCCTAGATTGGCAAGTCGGCCAAACTCAGACAATCATGTTCGGCGCCAATCCAATGAATATTGAGATAACCGGTATCACTCAAGGAGAAATATCGAGAACCATATATGTCCACCGGCAGGATTTGGCTCCTGTGGTGGGGATAGAGGCGACCTCTGTTTTGATTGAACTGCCAAGTGGGGCGGAAGTCGACAGCGAATTGGGCGAAATTTCACTCGGGGTGACTCAAAAAGTGGACTTAATCTCAACTTTTGAGACTATTCTCGATCAGCAACAGGCAATTTTCAGCTCAGTCTTAGCGCTTGGAATAATCATTGCGATAGTCGTTTTATTCAACACGCTAATTATGAATCTTGCAGAACGAGACGTGGAGATAGCGACATTACGGGTGCTTGGTGCCCCAATCAACAAGATTGGGGGGATGATGCTGGGCGAACATATCGCCATTGGCCTAATCGGCGGAATTCTGGCCACTGGATTCACAATTATTGGCACCCAGGCTCTAGTTTCTACATTCATACAATGGGCATTTTATCTGACCGTCAGCCCTGATTCCATGGTCATAGCGCAACTCGTCGGCATAGTCGTTTTCATATCAGTAATGCTCACTCCCTTCGGAATGTGGCGAATTAGTAGGTTAGATCTCGTCGAGAAGGTCAAAGACCTATCTCAGTGAGTCAGTCTATATGCGGGTTGTTACGTGGAACCTAAACGGCATCCGAGCCGCTCATCGAAAGGGACTTGATGATTTCATTGAGAAAATCGACGCTGACATCATGCTATTCCAAGAGGTTAGGGCGCTACCTGAACAGATGCCAAAGGATTGGTCTGAACCAGAAGGGTATGAGTTGATCTGGCATCCAGCGGACAAGAAAGGATATTCTGGAGTTATGTCATGCTCGAGAATCGAAATGGACGAGATCGAAAGGGGCATTGATACCAATTTGGACGACTCTAGGGACCCGGAAGGCAGGGTTTTGGTCACAAAGCATGGCAATCTGAGTTGCATCAACATGTATCTTCCAAATGGCTCATCGAGACAGGAGCGCCAAGACTACAAAGATCAATGGCTCGAAGATATGCTTGATTGGAGTAGGAAATTTGTCGAATCGAAGGAACCCGCACTACTTTGTGGAGATTTGAACATAGCCCATACTGAGAACGACATCTGGAATCCGAAAGGAAACAAGAGGACATCCGGATTCCTAGATAATGAGAGGCAATGGTTCGATAGACTGATTGATATCGGTTGGGAAGATTTACTCAGAAATCATCTCGGGCCAATAAAGGGGCCTTATTCGTGGTGGTCTAACAGGGGCCGGGCCAGAGAGCTCGACAGGGGGTGGAGAATCGACTATATTCTCGCCAACCCTGCTGCTTCTGAAACCTTCATTTCAGCGGAGATAATACGGGAAGGTGGCCTTACGGTTTCAGATCACGCACCAGTGGTTGCAGATTTCGCAGACGAATAGCAGAGATTCAAACGCACCGGCCTGTTAGTTCAACATATGGCAGATGATGTCAACGACGCTCTCTCTTCGCTGTTGCCGGGTGGCAGAGGTGTGTGGATACCCATGGATCATGGTTTAAGCTCCTACCCGGTAGAGGGTCTCAATGACATCGACTCAGCCGTGGATGATTGTATATCTGCAGGTGCCGACGCAATCGTTCTCCAGAAAGGAGTACTTTCATATCAATTATCGAGGACAAAATGGAAAAATTTCGTAATGCACGTATCAGCGTCTACGATACACGGCGGAGAAAATGCAGATAGAAAGATACTCGTTGGAACTGCAAAGGAGGCCCACAAGAGAGGCGCAAGTGGTCTTTCTTGCCAAATAAATCTCGGAGATAAAATGGAATATGAGATGATGGAATCTGCAGGCGCCCTCACCACCTCTGCGTTGAAATATACATTGCCAGTTCTAGGAATGGTATACCCAAGAGGCCCAAACTTGGTGCTAGGTGAGGAGGATGCGACCTATGGCGTTGCACATGCAGCTCGTGTGGCATGGGAATTGGGATGTCATGTGGCCAAGGTGCCGTGGACGGGAGACGCCGAGTCTTTCGAAGAGGTCTGCTCCGCAGCCCCCATTCCCGTATTAATCGCAGGCGGCCCCAAGGGGAAGCCGTTCACCCAGACACTCGAGATTGTAGAAAGCGCGATATCATCAGGAGCTTCTGGGGTGTGCATGGGTCGACAAGTCTTCTCCTCATCCAATCGAGTTGGCAGGATTAAAGCCCTCAGAGCAATTGTCCACGAAGGCGCAACCGCTGATCAGGCTTCCACTTTGCTGGAGTGAATGGCGCATGGATTTGTGGCTAGACATAACTACCTTCGAATCCGAGGAGGAATTCAATCAAGAATTCCAAGATCAGTTCAGCAGACTTTGGAATGGCTCTTCAAGTGACGTGGCAGTCGTTCAACTCGATGATTTTAGGGGTCAAGAGGATGCAAAGTCATTGATCGGCATGGTTGAATGGATACTCGTTCGATGTTCTGACTGGACGATGATACCATTGGAAAACATCATCGCTGCAGCATCTGGGTCCGGAACTAGGGTTGCAGTTTCGATATCGAAGGAAATCGAGCTCAACGGCGCAGCCTTTGCCTTGCAACACGGGGTCGATGCAATAGTGGTGCCTTTTGAACCAGGGATTATCAGTGCTGCGAAGAAAATTGCCGAAGAGAAACCATCGAAATATGCAGAATCAACCTACGCAGAAGCACGCCTCTCATTTGCAAATGTGGAATCAATACAATCTGGTGGAGTCGGAGAACGAGTCTGCGTAGATCTGACAGAAAGACTCGATTCAGGGGAAGGCATGTTGATTGGATCATCGGCCAATGCAATGGCCATTATACATGGGGAGACCATTCCCTCCGAGTATGTTCCAACACGCCCGTTTAGGGTAAATGCTGGTGCAGTACACGCATATTGCTTGATGGCTGACGGCTCCACAAAATATCTCAGTGAGCTTGAAGCAGGACATGAGGTGGCTGTAGTAAATTCGGAAGGGAAACTACGCCCAGCTACAATAGGCCGTCTAAAAATCGAGAGAAGACCATTCCTGATCATTCATTTTTCATTAGGACACGATGTCGGACAGATACTTGTCCAGCAGGCGGAGACAGTTCGCCTGGTCATACCAGGGGGGCATGTAAGCGTAACATCACTAAAGGCGGGTGACAAGATACTCGTTCGAGGCGATTCAGGCATGCGCCATGTGGGTCTTGAGTTGGCAGGGGAGATGAATGAAAGATGAATTCTGAAACTTCAACACGCGCCTATGGGGGCATTAGCATCCTGCACGCAGCCGGTTGCGGTTGGGGCTGTACAATTCCACTGGAATTAACCTGCGAGGCCTTTGTATCCGACTCATGGCCCAATATCGATCAAGATCCATACATGTTGTTGGCACAATTGCGCCCCTCCCTGATGGAAGTGATTGGGCTTGATGTTGGAAAATCCTTCTTTTTCGAAATAAGGAGCAAAATACCTCCCTCCATGGGGTTAAAGTCTTCATCAGCAGCCTCAGTTAGCTCAGTCAGATTCGCGGCGACAATGCACGGCATATCTCTTTCAGACTCGGAGACCATCCAAGTCGCAACTCAGATGCAACTTCGTGCAGGATGTTCGATGACTGGGTCATTCGACGATACATGGTCAGCATTAGGCAAGATGGCGGCGGTTATCCGCACTGATACTTCAAATCCGTCTGAGCCAGTAGCCTTGGTTGATATTGAATCGAGTATGTGCACAATATTGCTCAGGGGGATAAGGAAATCAACTCCTGAAAAGTCAGATTTCCATCTAAATACGTCAAAATTCAAGACGGCTAGAGACCATTTGATGTCTGGAGATGTCCGAAGGGCAATGAGGGAAAATGCAGATGCAGTAGCGTTGTCAACGGGCGATGAACTAGCATCTGAGATTATTGATAGGCTGTTTTCTTTGGATTACACTGCAAATATATCGGGTTCTGGGCCTGCTATAGCCGTGTTACATGAACAAGATCAGGCAGACCATCTTTCTGAGGTTCTAGGCGCATACGGACCAACAATCACTACGAAGATTCTTCATGACCCCCACCAAATGGAGGGAATACAATGGGCATGAGTCTTGGAGATAACATACGCGTAACCCTCTTCGGGGAGAGCCACGGCCCGTCCGTGGGGGCACTTCTTGAAGGAATACCCGCAGGAACCAAAATAGACAATGATGCTCTAGTAAGGGAGTTGGAACGTAGAAAGCCAGGAAGAAAGGGGATGAGTAGGCGCCTTGAGGCGGATCAATGCGAGATTCTTTCTGGGGTCTACGAAGGCCAAGCAACTGGGTGGCCGATATTAATCGTAGCAAGAAATAACGATGCCAAATCAAGTGATTATGGCTTTCTTCCAGATCATCCACGTCCAGGCCATGCAGACATGGTTGAGATAGAACGTTCAGGAGGTGCTGCAGATCTTAGGGGGGGAGGATCGCAATCTGCCCGTCTTACCCTTGGTTTAGTAGCAGCAGCCAGCCAAACTAGACAGCTGTTGTCCCAAAGAGGAATTCACGTGAGGGCGCATCTCTACTCAGTAGGCGATTCCCAATCACGTTCGTTGCTCGATCTGAATCAGACCGATGAAACCCAAAAAGAGTCTATGCAACGACTCAATTGTCTTGACTCGGAGGCCGCAGATTTATTTTCAAGCGTGATAGAGAGATCTAGGAAGGAACTCGATTCATTGGGTTCAAGCGTCGAATGCATAGTGAGCGGACTCCCAATTGGAATGGGGGAGCCTTGGTTCGATGGCATCGAACCTGCGCTTGCACGCGCTATGATGGCAATACCCGGGGCACGCGCAGTGGAATTCGGCAGAGGCATACATGCTTCCAAAATGAAGGGTTCAGAGCACAACGATTCATGGACTCTTCAAGATGATCGCCCAACACCTGAGCCATCTGCTGGCCACTCTCCGGACGGGGCTCTTGGAGGCCGGTCAACAGGAGCGCCACTTCGCATAGTCGTACACTTCAAACCTCCCAGCAGCATCCCCCGCCCTCAATCTACTCTTCATCTCCCTAGTGGGGAACAACGACCGTTGAAGGTGACAGGGAGACATGATCCAGTAATCGGCCCACGAGCTGTCCCGGTGACTGAGGCCGCTGCAATACTCGTAATTGCTGATCTTTTGACCTTGTCAGGGCAGTTTGAAGATAACTCAGCGTGACTATTCTGCACGGCCTTCCTGGAATTTCTGTATTCTCGCTGGAAGGTTGACGCTGAAGGATATTGCTATTATGCCAAAAACCATTGCTGTTCCAAGCGCTACACCATACACGCTAGTCAACTCAACACTTTCACTGAGCCTGTTCGATGCGACTTCATCGAAGAACCCTACGAATGCGGGAATTATTACATTTATGAGGAGTGTGATCAAGGCGACGAATCCTGCAATTGCAGGGGTTGTCCCGAGAGATCTGTTGTACTTCTGTATGATTCGCTCTTGACCCATGACGTATACCTCTCGAGTCCTGATTGAAGTATCAAGCATCGAGAAGCGTATCACTCCGGATGAGAGTTCAATGTACATGACTAGGAAAAGGGCATAGAATATTAGCAGAATCTTCTGTACCAATTCGCTTCCGATGTTCAACGCCTCCATTGCAAACTCTACTTTGCTCCCTGCGAATCTTATAGTGACTAATATCACTGCGACTTGAGACGCCAATATCATGCGCTGATCTCGCTGTAGGACTCCATAGGCCCCCACCACAACTCCGCCTATCAACAAAAGATAGTGAATTATGCCGCTGAACCATGGAACTCCTATGGCATTTGAGAGCCAGAACCATGCAGTCCCTGAAGAGGGGGTTATCATGAATGTAACAAGACCGAGCAATAGCAGCACAGTAACGGATGCAGTTTGCAGACGTACTACGGTCTTATTCGGTGCTAGGAATCTAATTGAGGGGACAAGCGGGCCGCCAAAAAAAGACTCTACCCAGGTAGGTACCTTGGTTTCAGGAACCGCGTCCTTTGGGATTGCGGTGGATTGAGACACTCTTCCAGCAGCCTTCTTCCTGCTTGGGGCAGAGGACCTCACAGTCTTCCCGTCATACAGGTGAGATGTATCGGATGTACCTTCTTCAGCCATACAATCTACCTCAATATCCCCTCGCTCCAGCTAGAGCAGTAACCAGCATCATGTCGGGATCCCAATCCATTATGTTCGCACCAAGGCCTCTGAGTTCAGTCATCAGGATGTCTCGCTCAGTCTTCAATAATTCATATCCCACCCCATCGAGACGCCTTGCATCGAATTCGAAGTCAATACTGCTCGGAGAAAGAATTGTCACCATGAAATTCCTCGCCCTAAGGTCTCTGACTGCATCGATAATCGTCGGGTCATCTTCTAGTGGACTGAGGATGATTATCGGACTCCCTCTGTTGATGTGCGGCATGAGCCGATTAGTCACCACTCTGAGGGGGGTGTTGCCCTTTGCAACAGCACCGGCAAGCTTGGTGAGGATGACATAGAGTTGCTTCTTTCCCGTGTCCCTATCGATTGAAACGATTTCATCGCCATAGGTCACGAGGCCTACAGAGTCGCGCCTTGCAAGGAAGTGCTGTGCAAGGCTTGCCGCAGCTCTAGTACTGTATACCAATGAATTTCTACTCACCGGCCCAGTTTCACTAATCGACCTGCTATCTACGATGAGAATGATGTCGCTGACAGCATCTCGTTCAAACTCATTGACCATCATCTTGCCACCGCTACGCGCTGTAGCATTCCAGTTTACTTTTTTCATTGGATCGCCGGGTATGTATTCTCTGAGGTTGTAGAAATTAGACCCCTCTCCCGGATTTCGGATATTTACTGCGCCGGTGAATATTTTTGGAACTCTACTTTTGATCATTGCATCTTTGATGTCTTCCATTTTTGGGAATACGAGGAAGTCGTCATAGAGTTGGATCTCTCTTTCGTTGTGAAATAGTCCGAATGTATCCTGAATCCGAACACAAACAGGCCCTATAGTGTAGAATCCTCTCAGAGGAGCTTCAATTGTATACGATATCTCAGTCTCACGCCTACCTCCCAATTCCATCAGCACATAATTGGCGCCTTTCTTGATCCTCATCACTTCCGGGACTCTGTCTCTGATCTCGATAATCTTCGCCAGGGGTGTCCTGTTCTGGATTCTTAGAACAACGTCAATTTCTCCGTCTTCAAAGACTCTCGAGGATGAGACTTTTCTGAGGGCGGATATACCTCCAAGTTGAACCCCCTCGTCAGAGTCATTGTCTTCGAGTCTTCGACCCGCAGAGGCTACATCAGCATGCGTCGTACGGAAAGCGGCATAGGTCAAGAATGAGAGGAGCACTACGGCTACTGTAACCAACTGCTGATTCCTTAGGACCAGCCCTAGGAGGTAGAGCCCAACCGCCAATGATGCGAACATCGCTGACTTTCTGCTCCACGCCAGTACAATTCCCCCTATCAAATCGTAAATATGACCTCAGACCGTAGGCACTGGGACTTGGTTCAGTATGTCTCGAACAACTTCCTCGGTCTCCAGGCCCTTGATTTGATGTTCAGGCTTTAAGATGAGTCTGTGAGAAACCGCGAGAGTTGCGACAGATTTTACGTCATCGGGAGTGATGAAGTCTCTTCCACGCATTGCTGCTGCGGCCCTCGACGTCTTCAGAAGTGCCTGAGAACCTCGAGGAGAAGAACCAACCAAGACTCGAGGATCTTCTCTAGTTCTTGCCACCACTTCGACCATGTACATCCTTACTGCTGGATCTACATAGACATCTTCGATGGCTTCTTGCATAGCAACAACTCTTGCAGGATCGGTAATTACGTCTACATCGACATCGTCTTTCTTACGCTCAATTCTACGAGCAAGAATCTCATCCTCATCGCCTCTGTCTGGGTATCCAACGCTCATCTTGAACATGAATCGATCCAACTGTGCTTCAGGCAGTGGATAGGTACCCTCTTGCTCAACAGGATTCTGAGTTGCCATCGTGAGGAACGGAGAAGGTAGTTTGTGAGTAACGGTTCCTATGGTAACTTGCTTTTCCTGCATGGCTTCTAGAAGCGCTGCCTGTGTCTTTGGAGGCGCCCTGTTAATCTCGTCAGATAGAAGCAGATTGCAGAATATAGGTCCAGGCTTGAATGTGAACTCCCCCTTCTTTGCGTCGTATATGTTGGTGCCGGTGATATCTGCTGGAAGCAGGTCCGGAGTAAATTGGACACGCTTGAAATCGCACCCCAGGGCATCAGCGAATGTGTTCGTCATCAGGGTCTTAGCAAGGCCCGGATAATCCTCGAAGAGCAGATTCCCATTCGAGAGGATATTCACCATGACGTTATCAATGACATGAGACTTTCCAATGATCACTTTCTGAACTTCTCCAGAGATGGCTTTCCCAATCGCTCCAACAGCCGTCAAACGTTCGCTCATTTCGCCGCCTCCACGAGCTTCAGCAGCCTTTTTGGCATAGCCTTCATCTATTTTCATGGCGTCTTTTTCCTTCTTTTTCATGCCGGCTGGCGGCGCTGGTGTGTCTGACATGTTGTACTCTCCTATGTGTTCAGTTTGGCTTCCCCCATTTACGTATAGCGACCATTAGTTGTCGCAATTCCTGGGACTGGTAAACGCGAGTTTGACTATATGCAAGCTCGACAAGTTTGGGATCATTGATCATCGTTTGGACCTCAGCGGGAGGCTTCAACGCCAACTGATCCCTGGTCAAATCATAGTGGACTCTTACTTTTGTGAAAAGTGCCTGTTGGACACGTTCCTTGTATGTCGATGGATCCAATTTGGAAGGTCTTTCTTTGAAACGCGTCAAATCGAATACATGCCTCCAGTTCTCTTTCTGTGGAACAATCATCATCGATACGAGAAGTAGAAGTCCCACATTTAGCACAACTAACCATTTCAGGAATGGATTCGATGTTAGGAGGACCACTGTCCCCATTGACTCAACGAAAGGAGCAGAAAGCCGTCCAGTTGAGTGCCGACTTTCGTCAAATACGATCTGATATTGGGACTTGTCGTCTCTAAAGCTAGATGATAACTCTGGGTTCCGATGCTCCATCATATCAAATATGAGTGATTGGAAATACGCTGAATTACCGACCCATTGCCCCTCAGGGATTACGTCGAGCCAACACGAATTGACCGTATCGCAACTCTCTCTTATCCCCTGAGTTTGCGCCTGTTCAAGGTCCCACAACATGTTGGAGAACGCTTCATCGTCGGCAACAAATGTGATGCTGCCAGTCACATCAACTTCAGCAACCTCGGTTGTACCGACAAAGCCTCCTTGACTTTCTTGAGGTCTATCGTAGGCTTTCACAGGGTAATCTGCTCTGATTATGAGTGCTAAATCTCCAGGGGCCGGATTTCTGTAGTCTCCCGCATCGCCAGTTCCAGCCACATCGATGAAAGCCCCAGATGAGGCCCTTGCAAGGATCTTGACGGTGCGATGGTCAGGGTCAGACCGATCTTCCTCAGTCGGTTCAAACTTCAAACCGGTAGGGGATCTGAACATCACTGGAAGTCTGCAGTTAGACATCAGATTATTTCTAATCTGATCGTCAGTACAGACTTGACTCAGATATGCCGGCTGCATTGTTCGAACGTCTTGTTCGACTGCTGCCGCTGACCAAACATTCCTCCATGAAGGATCATACGGATCGCCCTCGTCATTGTAAATTAGGAAATGTTGATTTTCATCATGCATGGGATCGTCGAAGAATGTGACTCCAAATAGCCCCGCTAACTCATTTGCATTTGAATTCTCAGACGCAACTATCACCTTCCCTCCAGATTCTGTCACGAAGTCATATATCGCCCGCGCTTCAGTCTGATCTATTGGCTTCTCTGGACCTACGATTACAAGCATACTTCTATGGGGGTCTCTCCAATCATTTACCAACATAGGAGTGGAAATGGTGTTGGCCACATCGTATCCGTAGTTAGTCTCGCCATTTCCTCTGGATATGTCTTCCATGAGCGTATCACGCATGCTTGAAAGTTGAGCGAATTTTTCTGCATCCGTATCCCCTCCATCTACGTACGCGGAATAGTATGTTTCATTGGACAGTACGAAGAACATGGGTAGAATCAATAGAAGAACTGCAGTAATAGCAAGAGACCAGATTACGATTCTGTTGAATCGCTCTGCATCATCGGTCGTATTAGCCATGCTGAACTTCCTCTTTTCGCGCCCGGCATAGTACCCGACAGGCGCTTTGCGGTATTCGCGAGGTGTTATAGGTTGCTGAAATTGGTTTACAAGACCCGCACTGGCAATACGAGTATTATCGTCGCAATCTTGTTGCCATCATGGCAGCTAAGAATACTGCCATTATGCTTGGAATGATGCCTAGTGCAGGTAAACCTGTTGTTACTACTTCGACAGTCCCTCCGCCATCATCTCCCCCCCCGCCATCATCATTGTCTCTATCGCCAGTGGCAGCTTGAACCTCTATCCGAGTGTCGTCCCTAGATGTCTGAGAACCTCCGGACCCCTGGGATATCGCTTGAACTTCTACATCGCAATATTTCGAAGGATGGCTAAGAGCCGCTTCGAACACCACATTCGCACTAATTGATCCGCCCACTGCCACTTCCTTGTTGGTGAGTTCTGAAATCTGGTTCCCTACGGTTATCAACGTACAATCAACTGAAACCTCGATGTCAGATGCCCTGTCTGCAATATTGCCATTATTTGAGAGAGTCATACGGAGTATGGTGTCAGCCCCTGCATTAATGGGGCCAAGGGGATCGTCTATTTCGATCGATAGCAAGTGTATCGCAGGGATCTCGATAGCCACGTCATCAGAATTTGTATCACCGGGAAGCGCGACAGGTATCCCTTGCCTAGCAGTGACTGTAGCAGTCACTTGGAAGTCTTCGGTTGTCCCGGCAGGATGAGCCATGACGTCAATGCCGCTAATCACGCCCTCGACAGTCACATTCTGGCCTGCACCCACAGTCACATCGGCAGGACATGCAACTTGGGCTTCGAATGGACCGGTGCAGTCCAGGGACACCTCGATACTCGTTATTCCATCATTCTGGATTAATATTGGGACAATCGCCCCCCCTCGATTAGATAGCACGATTTTCTGTATCTCGCCATCTTCATCGGCAACAGTGGCCGACCACCCCGTAACGCCGTCTTGTGCGGCCACTGTCGCCGCTGAGCTGAGTACGAGTAATGAAGCTATAATCACGTCGATGTAACGCGATTTGCCGCTTCCTCCATCGCTCTCTTCGCGAGAACAGATGCCATTTTCTTTCGATATGACGGAGGGAACCACGTATTCAGAACGGGTCGTACCGTTCTCTTGAGTTCTACCCCCAGACGTTTAGCTTCCAAGCCCCATTCAGCACCCATATCGATAGAATCAACAAGGTCTTTGTGGCTCCGGGGAATGCTCTCAAATCCAGTACTTGCCATATTCAGGCCGGATATATTGCCTTTCTTGTCCACATGGACGGCAAATGCAACTCCTCCTTCTGGAAAATCCCAGGCTTCTCTCAGTCTCAATTTTTGATACGACCCAACCACCGAGGAAGACGATTTTGGCAACTCAACATGAGTCACGATCTCTCCATTTTTCAGAACATTTCGGGTTATGCCGTCTTCCTGGAAGAATTGTTCCAAAGGCATTTCCCTGCGTCCCGCACTAGAAGCAAGATGCACCACCGCACCTAAACAAATCAACGCTGGAGCAAGGTCGCCTTGGTAAGTAGCCACGCAGAGCTCATTCTGATTAGGTATGACTCTGCAGTCAGCCCCAGTCCCCTCGTCACATTTGTGGCAGTAGTCTATCGAACGGCGCCAAGTTTCACTTTGATTTAGCCAGAAGCAACGAGTATCCAGACATAAATTACCACCAAGGGTTCCAGAGCGACGTATCATTATGCTCGCAACACTAGAAGCGGCCTCGGAAATGAGTGGATGAACTTCTAATGACTCAACGATATCTTGCAGTCTCGCCATCGCGCCTATCCTGTAAGTCGAAACTCCTCCAATCTCTTCAACGGCCGCTAGCGAGATGACATCGGATTTAGGATTGATACCCCATTTGTAATTTGGAATTAAATCGGTGCCTCCAGAGACCCAATCAAATTCTATCTCTTTATCGGCCAGTTTCCTTGCAGTTTCAACAGCCTCGTCAAGCGTAGAGGGGGTATGGATATTGAATGCAGGGGTCCTCATACGCCCTCACCCCTATGCCGACGCTCGGTGTGTAGCCATGCACTTCCTGCCAACCCCGGCTCTTCGAGGTATTCTTCATCCGGCAATACTTGGACATGCCAATCAGGATCCAACTCCTCAGGAGGTATTTCTGGATCATTTCCAAACAGTGCCCCGTTGTGATATGCATCTGGTTTGGACTTTAGACGACGTTCCCTGTCTCGAATGCTATGTTGAGCGCCCCTCTCCTTTAGAATCTTAGACAAAGGAGTCTGATCTAGTCTGGGTGACGGCAGATCCAGCGGGCTATCGAAGCGCCCATTTCTGCAAGCAGACTCTACAGCGCGGTATATTTTGTCCGGAGTCATGGGCAGCTCTTGTATTCTGACTCCAATGGCATCGTACACAGCATTGCATACTGCTGGCAGAATCGGCAATAGGGGCCCCTCCCCTGCTTCCTTGGCTCCGAACGGCCCTTCTGGATCGTTAGACTCTACAATTATTGGAACGACCTCAGGCATCTCGTGAACTGTGGGTATTTTGTATCCGAGAAGATCAGGATTCAGAAGATTGCCTGTCCTCCCATAACGCATCTCCTCGGAGATTACTTGGCCAAGCCCCATGTGGCATGATCCGATAATCTGTCCCTCGACGGAGAGCGGATTGAGTGCCTTTCCACAATCATGGGCAGCCCAGACCTTCTCCACCTTTATTTTGCCAGTCTCGACATCAACATCCACTTCAGCCACATATGCAGAAAAAGAGTAAGCAGGCGCGAGTCCCGCTGCTGCACCTTTGTGCATCTTGCCCATGGGGGGGGTCCTGTACGAACCCGACGCAACAAGTGCGCCACGGTCTTCTTGTGCCTTGTGAAGAGCTTCAAGATAGGAAACCCCGTTCGATGGATCGTCTTTGCTGAAAACTCGCCTGTCTCCGATTACGATTCTCTTTTCATCAGCACCCGTTATTTCCGATGCAGCCTTGATCAACTCAGAACGAATTTGCATTGCTGCAGAAACAGCAGCATTCGCATTCATGAAAGTAACACGGCTAGAGTACGATCCAAGATCAACGGGAGAAGTATCTGATTCTCTTGACCTTATTCTTATCATATCCATCGGCAAACCAAGGACTTCAGCCACAGATTGGGCGACAACTGTGTCAGAACCTTGCCCAATATCCGCTGCACCTGTGTGTATTGTCACCCCTCCGTCCATGTCAATTTTCAGATGGACTGTGGCGTGAGGGAATTTGTTCGGATCCCAGTGAATTGGGAGGCCGCTTCCAGAGATAAAGAAGCCACATCCCACGCCTATCCCTTTTCCGAGGGGCATCTTTCTGAATTTTTCATCCCATCCCGATTCTGCCCGAACCCTTTCCAGACACTCTCTCATTCCCATCGAAGTGATCCGGAAACCAGTAATCGTTGCTGATTGAGGGGGCAGCAGGTTGGCAAGCCTCAAATCTATGGGATCCACTCCAAGTTTTTCGGAAATATCGTCAATACCCACTTCCACAGCACACCTGGAGTTAACGGCGCCGTGCCCTCTCATCGCCCCACTTGCCGGTTTGTTTGTCCAGACCCTGGCTCCGGTGTAGTGAAATGCTCCGATTTCATATGGTGCTGTGTGAAGTACGCCATTGTAGTATGTGGTGACGTGACCAAAAGATGCAAACCCGCCTCCATCAATTAATGCATCCGTTTCTATCCCGCTGAGCCGACCTTCATCATCAGCATGAATGGCCATGGATATCTTTGACGGATGCCTGCCTCGATTCGTCCAGAAAACCTCCTCCCGATCAAAGGTTATTCTGACAGGACGACCGGTCTTCCGGGCTAGAATGGCTGCACACATTTCATGGGGAAATGGGTCCGATTTACCACCAAAACCCCCTCCTACAAACGTCCGATAGACGTTAATTTGATGCATCGGTATCTCAAGTACATCCGCTAATGCACGATGCACATAGTGAGGAACTTGTTGAGGTGTGTAGAGTGTTAGTCGTCCACGAGGGTCCCAGTGTGCAACAACTGCATGCGGCTCTGTAAACCCGTGATTTACTCCCTTGAACGTCCACGAACTTTCATGCGATGCAATCGAATCTCCAATACTTTGAATTCTACCGAATTTTTGGAAAACCCTCTTTTGTACATTTGATTCTCCGATATGGTACCGACCTCTGTCATGAATTGGGTTATCTGAATCTTTCAAACCATCTTTTATGTCGAATATGGGTTCCAAATTTTCGTATTCGATACGGATAGAATTGGCTGCCAGGCGCGCTGTATCTTCATCTTCGGCCGCTACACATGCAACGATATCGCCAATATGGCGGACTTTCTCTACGGCCATCGCATGCTCATCTTTCGTGACTGGTAGAACTCCGAAAGCATGGGGCGCATCCTCTCCTGTTGCAATGCCAAGAACCCCTGGAAGAGCTTCAGCCTCGCTAGCGTCTATTGACAATACCCTAGCATAATGCCGATCAGTACGGACAAGGCGCCCAATTATCTCACCAGGGAGACGAACATCATCCCCATACACTGCTTGTCCGGTCACTTTCCATTTGCTATCTATCAGGGGGATTCGCTTTCCAATCACTCTTCCTGTTACCAGGTCGTCATGACGATGAGGGCCCCATGGCTGGGGGAGTTCACCACCCTGGCTTTCAGGTATTCTCGCAGATCCCCTCTTTTCTGAGATCGGCGAGGAACCGCCTGAACCCGGACGCGTGAAGTCAAGTTTCCCGGGTTGTTGTCTATAGCCAACCATCTCTTTCTTGTCTTTTGACACCCAGATCAGCCTCCATATTCGGGATCAGGGTTACTTGCTGGGCGAGTAGTCGAAACCAATCTTTCTTCAGATGAAATGATCTCGGAAGCTTCCATTATAGAATCTACAATCTGCTGATATCCCGTGCATCGGCAGAGATTCCCCTCTATAGCGTCCCGGGCCTCTTCTCTCGTTGGAGAGGGATTTGATTCTAGTAGCGCAGCGCAGACGACCAAAAAGCCAGGGGTACAGAACCCGCATTGACTTCCGCCACATTCTGCAAACATGGTTTGTATGGGGTGAAGGTGGTGGCCATCTGCGAGCCCTTCCACGGTAGTAATTTCACAGCCTTCCGCCTCTACTGCAAGAGTCATGCATGACAACTTAGGTTTCCCATCTATCAGAACCGAGCAGCATCCGCATGTTCCCATGTCGCAGCCTCTTTTCGCCCCAAGTGCGCCCACACCATCTCTCAATACGTCGAGAAGAATGTCGTGATCCCTGATGATTATTTGTCGGCTCTTCCCATTCACGGAGGATGCCCATGCCCTAGTGGAAACCCCATTTTCGACAGGAAGGGGGTGAGCGACCATGCAACCACCCGGGGCCGGTGGTGTAAGAGAGTTAGGGCTATTCAACCAAGGTCATCCGCGACCTTGCCCATGATGATATTCTCGATTAGTTTGAGATGTCCCCCCATGGTAGATCTAGCCATACCCATTGTTTCTGCAAGATCTTTTACACTTATTTTTCGCTCTTCGGAATAGTATCCGTTGTCGATTGCGCATCGAAGGACCTCTATTTGGCGTTCAGTAAGCAGATTTCTCCACAATCCTTGGCCATCGGCCTTAACTGGCTGAATGCTTATCGAGTCCCATGGCATCATGATTTTCAGCAATTCAATCAGCCTCTTCATCGAGTCGGAACGCCCAGTAAAGTTGAGCTCAAGCCCCTCCGAATCGAGGCCATATGGCGGATGAAGGTGAATTTTCTCAAGGTCAAGCATCATCATGGGCAAGGTATGTGTAAGATTCACTGATGCCAGAAACGTTCCCGTATCTGCATCTTTCTCATGAACTTCGATAAGATCGAATGTGGAGATCTGCATCACATCATCCAAGACTCCGGAATGAGATTTGATTTCTGCAAGATGCTCAATACCATCCCCGCCCAATTTCAGATGAGCAAGAATCTGATAGCTCTCAACTTTGTCCATCAATTGTTTGAATTCTTCGATCCCTTCGAGTCCACTTCTGTCCCATCGAAGCCTGACCCGTCTCATATGCTATCATGCTCACTCACAGATATGAAACTAGTAGTCCAATAGCGGTGCCTGGTTGTGAACAATGAAACCATCTGATTCCTTGTGGAGATTCAGAGATCAGATCTCATGATGTGAATTATCTCGCTACAAACTGAGAACGCAATCTCTTCCACAGTTACTGCATCGATCGGCACTCCTATCGGACATCGGACATCATCTATTTTCTGTGCAGGGGCTCCTGCTGATTTAGCAGATTTCACGAATGCCCTCCATTTGGTTTTGGAACCTATACAGCCTATTCTTGGCATATTCTCGCCTTCCATAGTCAAAATGCCGATAAGTAGCTGTTCATCTATTGACCAGTCATGCCCTAGGAGTAGTATATCTGAGAATCTTCCTAAAGATGCTAGATTTTCCGATTTGAGAAATTCTTCTGCTTTGAGAAAAATAAGCTCCTTCGAATCAGGAAATTTATCCATAGAGACAAATTCTTTTCTTTCATCAAATACGCTGTAACTCCAACCAAGGAGGCCACATGCTTCGCTTATCGCATGTGCTACATGCCCACCCCCCATTAGGAGTAGGTGGGGCCTAGGCTCCAACTTCTCGAACGCCACGATTACCCTGCCCCCACATAGGCTGTTGAGGTTAGTGGTAGAAGCATCTTCATTTTCTTTGGAAAGAACAAATGTCTCGACCCCTCCAATTCCACCTCTAAGCATGTCTCTCAGACGGGCCTCAACCTTCATTTCAAGACCAGCGCCGCCCACTGTGCCGTGAGTTAAACCGCTCGAAGATATCGCCATCTTCGCACCCACCTTCGCAGGAACGCTACCGCCGGACTCCACAATTGAGGCCATAGCGACGCTTTCCAACTCTGCGATTCTCTCTAAAGACCACTCCAGAGTCCTCGCACCCATGCTTTCACGCATACTCACATTGTCTTTTTCTGTTACGGAAATAACAAGCCTCAGAATTGGGAACAGATAAGACCGCTATGGCTCTGCCCGGGACGTGAGTCAGACGCTCGACATTGTCATCGCTGCTATGCGGGATGCATTCCTCGCTGTCACAGTATTCGTTGCCGCAATGGTGCTACTATTCAGCTGGCTACAGTACCTAACTGCAGGAAGATTCGTTGAATGGATAAGGTCAAGCCGACATTGGCAACCGCTTATCGGAGCTCTAATGGGTCTCACTCCAGGGTGTGGNGGAGCCATCATAATGATGCCNATGTATGCAAGAGGGTATGTCACATACGGCACTGTTCTATCTACGTTGATCGCCACTCTNGGCGATTCCGCNTTCGTTCTTTTCGGAGCNACAATACAAGACNCATCACTTCTGGAACCTGTTCTNGNNGTCCACNNNATATCCTTCNTTGNTGGAGTGNTNTGGGGGTATGGNGCNGATTATCTTGAGATNACGCCTTCTAGGCCNTTGGGNCGNCTCAGTTNTCGGAATGCCAANCAAACNNNTGAGACGANNGANNNNGAGGAAATCNNNGATGANANCCTCGATATAATCTCCAGCTTCCCNCGTGAAGAACCAGGGACGCTATCGTATCGTATNGTACANAGTGGATACANGGTCTGGTGGGCAGTCACATCTGTTGGACTGGTNCTNGGCNTAATGCTGATNTTCTGGTTCGCNGAGGANCCAAACTACTCNCCAGAAATTGNATGGGACATATCGACAAGAGATGGNCTNCTCACATGGGTCGGCNNAATCGGCACCACNCTTTCCATTATCCTATATCTTGCTTCCAAGAGCTTTNTNGCNGATGATACNGAGGCAACAATCGGAGATAAGTTGAATTCTCTCGATGAGACTCTGACTCATGCNGCCTCGGAGACAGCATTCGTGACNTTTTGGGTCCTTTCTGCGTATCTNGTATTCGAAGTNGCNATGTCNCTAGGCGGCATANCNGAGTCAGATTTAGCTTCGAATGGCGANGGTGNAATGGCGATTATCATCGCNGCTGCCATAGGGCTNATACCCGGGTGNGGCCCTCAGATAATNGCGATAACGTCNTACATAGANGGAATCATTTCATTTCCTGCATTAGTGGCNAACGCNATATCGCAGGATGGCGATGCCTTGTTNCCNCTNCTAGTACGCCACNGNACAGCGTCNTTGTGGGCNNCAGTTCANACNCTGNTGCCNGGNNTGGCCTCTGGNCTAATATTNCTCTGGNNGGGCGTCGACTTTCCATGAAGACTCTATNTCNGGCCATTTCGATTTGAGNATNTGAACATCNGCTTCCGTATCTATATTGAGATTCATGTGGGGGTCCTCTACTTCGAACCTAATNGGGGTACAGAGNCTNCTGAGGGGCANATCNGGTAGCGCGTGCCTGACTGNTTCTATAGACGACTCGTCGAGAAGTATGGGATGGCCTCCCCTGCCATCATTCGATGGNCAGGTACAAACCTCAGAGTCAATAATGCGTCTGAGAGTTTTGGATGAGAAACCGGGCCGATCCACCGGCGCNANTATGGCACGCTTTGGCCATCCAAGAGCCGAAAGACCGCATTTTATCGACCCNGTTCTGCCGNTATCGGGGTTGGAATTAACACAATNAANAGCACCAAAAAGTGGCACTTCACCCTCATCCCACTGCGTAGAGCTAACGACGCAGACCCTAAGTCCATGACTCATCATCATCTGAGCCATTGCTGAGACAAGCGGCCTACCCCCAACTTCAATCAAAGCCTTGTCCCTGCCAAGCCTTCGACTGAAGCCTGCTGCCAAGATTATGCAATAATTTTCTGAAGATTTGTCCAGTGTATCACGACCCCATGAAGAGGCGAATTATGTATGCTGCATATCCAACAAGCATGAGTCCNCCGAGGGGGCGGGAAAGACCCTTTCCGATTAGTATCGAGNAGGCCACAAGTCCNGAGCTGGCCANAAGTACCCATATGTCNAAATCCATGAATGAATCAGCAATTCCGANNCCGCCGCCGACTATCGAACCTATGCTGAGGACNGCCATCACATTNGCAACATTCGACCCAAGTATGTTGCCTACAGCCACGCCTTGCACACCACGTAATGATGCAGTTATCGTGACTGCAAGTTCTGGTAAAGAGGTTCCAAACGCAACCAAAGTGAGGCCTATAACAGTTTCAGGAACACCTACGGATATGGCAATCCCCTCGCCCCCTTCTATNAGGAAGTCAGATCCATATTTCACCAAAACTAGTCCTCCGATAAATGCAATAGAAGCTATGCCTATGCCGCCTGGGAACCATGATCCCCCCTCGTCGTCCGAGCCCTCTTCCCTTGTTTTCAGGATGTATGCGAAGTAGGCGCCCATCGAAAGTATCGACATTACCCCCAACCATACAGGGAACTCACCCAGTAGAGTCGCTCCAAGGACCACTCCCGTCGCGACTAGTAGCATCAATGAGTCCTCTCGAAGATTTTTGTCGGGCTTGGATGTCGCACCAAGAATCATTGCTATTGACAGAACAAGCATCACATTGGCGATATTCGACCCCACCACCCCTCCGACAGCCAAATCAACAGACTCTTCGGTGCCCCGACTTAGCGCATTCAAAACAACCCCGAGCTCAGGAAGACTCGTACCAATTGCAACTAATGTGAAACCCACTAGGAACGAAGGCATGCCAAAATGATCTGCTATTTTCATCGATCCTTGAACCACTGCCTCTCCTCCAAATACGAGGAGTATGAGGCCAATACAGAGGAGGGCCCCGTCTGGAAGTCCTCCGATCATGATGGGCCCGCAACGCTCAGGGGGATATATGAAGCGGAAGATTTCTCACGCGACCATTCAAACCATTCTTCGAATATGCGCCGCAACTAGGTTAGAATCTGGAAGCGTATAATCTTCGAGAGGAGGCGAAAATGGCACAGGGGTATCCAGAGCACCAATCACTACAGGAGGCCCCTCTAGGGACCAAAATGATCCTTCAAGAATGGATGAACAAACAGTATGCCCGAAACCGCCGGTCCACTGAGCCTCTTGAAGAACGATTAGTCGACCTGTTCGATTAACAGACTCAATACATGTGCCCGAATCAAGAGGATGAAGAGTTCTGAGATCNATCACTTCCACTTCTATACCCTCTCGAGCGATCATCTTCGAAGCACTCATTGCAACATGCACCATAGCGCCCCATGTNACTATCGTGATATCCCTCCCNGAGCGAGTTACACGTGCTTTACCTATCGACGTAGTGCCCGTTCTGATCCGTTGTTCAGCGATCGNAGTNTCCACTGATTGACTNATNCGGTCNCCCCATCCNGTNAGNCCNCCTCTCAACCCATACANGCCTATNTGCTCCAGNAGTATGAATGGNTCATCAGTAGCAGCCCCTTCTAGCANGAGNTCATAGGCATCTTGGGGATTCGACGGGAAGCCAATCAAGAGCCCNGGGTCGTTTAGCAACCAAGATTCAATCATATTTGCATGGAACGGGCCACTTCTTGTTTTTCCGCCAAGCGGTATTCTNACGGTTATCGGCACATCGGCACCCCATCTCCACCTNAGCTGTGCTGCATTATTCACGAGAGCATTCATCGCTAANGCGGCGAANCCTCCAAACTGTATTTCTGCNANTGGTCGCAATCCACCCATTGCTGCACCTGTNGCACTGTTGATGATGATGGATTCCGAAAGAGGCATGTCGAGTAGCTTATCCCCNTGCCCTTTGGCNTTGAGAGCCAGATTGAGGCCGAATGCGCCAGCAACCTCCATGTCCTCGCCCATGAATATTGAGAGGTCCCCATATCTCTCCGCGATTTCGACCATGGCGCTTTGTATTGCTTTGCTGAACGTCCACGCATTAGATGCATCACTGAAATCCATTGGAGTCAGTATTGGAGATGCAGATTTCTCGTATCCTTTCTCTAGCATTTCCAATTGTTGGTTGTGAGTTCTTGCATTACTCGTCTTAGTCACGCCTGTTATCACTGATTCAGGATCAGGCCAAGGCATTGCCTCCACCTTGGAGCGGGCCTCCTCGCAAAGGGCCTCCTCCTCTTGATAAATCTCTTTAATTTCTCTAGCGCCAGCCCCCATCTTCCTGATCAAAACTTCGTGGTTTGAGATAGGCTCTTTCTCAGCCCAGTAATTCAGTAGGTCACGATCAACATATCCAGGAGGATTGCCGCTCTCAGCGCCCAGATACAGGTCGTCATGATGATGCGCGTGTCCGCACCCTCGCATGGTCTCTACGTGGATTATACACCCGCCTCCTCCTGAAATTGCAAGCTCACGTGCGACAGCAACCGATGCGTGGTACGCAGACGGATCAGACCCGTCTATCGTCCAAGAAGGCAAACCCACAGCAACGCCCTTGTCCCCGAACGTCTCTGCTCCAGATTGCCGCCCTGAGAATGTATCAAGCGCGATTTGATTATTTTGAATAATATAGCAGATTGGAAGGCCCCTGACTCCGGCCAAATTTATGGCCTCCCAGAATTCTCCGCTACTGCTGCACCCTTCCCCTACTGGTGCGAGATGGAATCGCCTTATTCCCAATCGTTTGGATGCAAGAGCTATTCCCGTAATCGTTGCACTTGCAATCGGTAATGGTGCAGTGGGCGGAAGAACTCTCTTACTCCAATCTCCTATGTGAAGGTCCCTGCCCCCGCTTCCAATGTGCCCTCCATTCATTTTAGACTCTGATTTACCCATTTGTGCAGCCATTATTGACAGAGGTGTCTGGCCAAGTGCCAGGGCAAGTCCGAGATCCCTGATCATAGGGGCAGCAAAATCTGTACCCCTCTCAATAGCCGTCCCACAGGCAGCAACAGCTTCCTGCCAAGTTGACCTGAACCCTTTTCCGCCAAACCTCTCTCCTTCTGGGGTCTCCACACCTTTCACGAACAAGTCTTTCAGATGTTCATCGAGAATCTTAGTTCTAACCATCCAGCGATGCCATTTGAGGCGCTGTTCGAGAGTCACTGCAGCCGAATAGGCCAATCTTCTCAGAGTTAGCCGAATATCCAATATGAATCTAGATCTACGTCTTGATAGGTACGTTCTACCATCCCTCCGCGGCATAATCTCCATTTCTAGAACGTCCCCGACTTCAAGATCATGCAGTCGCTCATCAAAAGCTTCGTACAAGCACTTCGAAAACGATTCTGACCAATTGTAAAAATCATCTCCGTTCATCGATTTGATGGGTAAGTTAGATTCCAGAACGGATGCAACCAAATTTAGATGCCCTTCCCACCTCTCAGCAACAAATCTTAGGATCTCTGACCGAATAACTTCCCCGNGTAGCGGCTTAGAAAACTTCAGAGCAGCTTTCGGCATCCAATCTACGCCCCATATCGGCGGCAGATCNGATTGCTCCTTCACACCCCCCTTCGCCGTACCCTTCAATGCATGATTTCTGCTATCAGCCTCTCGAATTAGNGCATCTTCNNCGACCNCNGGCCTCATCCAAACNCTTGCATCAGAGGTCCTACCTTGTCCACTGCCTGAACGNTCGATAAGCACCCGGGTCCGCTCCGAGCATTTTGAGCACCTCCTGTCCAGTGCTTTGAGGNCCTTTTTCGAAGAAAACCATGGCTGATGATGCATNCANGCNGGACATCTCCATATCCCTGATGATGNTGTGNNCATGATACTTGNAAAACGATAAAGCACATCATATATTCGATAACTTGATTATTATATAAACATAAATTATAATTTTAAAAAATAATATTTAAACATAAAAAAAACGTTATACTAAGATTAAATTTACATTAATTAAAAAAATAAAATACTATTTATTTACATTAATTTTATAAAAATAAATAAAAAATAAAACATGAATTAATTTAATACTAATATCTTGGAATATTTTGATCAATCTCTCTTGACCAGAGGTCTATCCCNCCTACTAGATTCGATACNCTGGAGTCGAATGNTGGCAAACTTCCAAGATATCTCACTACACTTGCTGATCTAACTCCNGAGTGACAATATACGACAATCGGCACACTNAGTGGNAATTCATCGATTCTACTGGGCACGTTGAAGTGCTCNATTCTGAGATGCGTNNCCTCTATCGANGCTATCGACTCCTCATCAGCCCTTCTCACATCAAGAAGNAAGAAATCAACGCCATCATCAATCATCGACTTCAGTTGAATNGGNTGAATGGAAGGTGAAATCGAATTATTTGCNCTCAATTGCGTAACATCTTCCGTTTCTTCTTTCTCCGGGAAACCAATTTGTAAAATCCTAGTTTTCATCGTCATTGCATCTAGAATCAACAACCGGCCAGAAAGAGTCTCACCTATGCCCAGCAAGATCTTGATTGCTTCTGCTGCTTGAATCGACCCAAGAATNCCAGTAATCGCCCCAAGAACNCCTGCATCAGCACAACTNGGAGCCAATTCTGGCGGCGGTGGATCGGGAAATAGATCTCNGTAATTGGGGCCATTTTCGTAATTGAANACTGAAACTTGCCCCTCAAATCTAAGNACNCTGGCAAAAACCCANGGTATACCAAGGCTTTNGCAAGCATCGTTGATAGAATAACGAGCCTCGAAACTATCAGTCCCATCGATAACTACGTCTGAACCGCCAAGTAGACGTTCAGCGTTTTCAGGACANACTCGTTCTTCAATCGACTCAATTACGATTTTACTATCAAGTGCGCTCAGGCGCCTTCGGNCAGATTTNACCTTGCTCNTGCCTACTTCGGTTTCAGAATGTATGACCTGTCTTTGGAGATTGGACTCATCTACAACATCATCGTCGATCACTCTAATTTTTCCTATCCCTGCGGCAGCAAGATACAGCAATGCNGGAGATCCGAGACCACCAGCTCCAACGATAGTGANTGNGGAATTGGCTAGCCTAATCTGTCCGCCNAACCCNACTTCGTCAAGTACAATATGCCTNCTATACCTTTCCAGNCGTTCTTTTTCCATAATTTCACAACCCCGNNGAAANCAATCGTATGGATGAAACAATGAAGCTGAATCTCCCCCANGCGACTGTCANNTTNCGNGATTTTGTAGNNGACATGNCTNACTCCAAACAACTTGNCCAATAGCCGTTGAATGAAATTNTGTTGAAGTGCATTTTCGGGTTTTTCTATNCCTAAAAACCACCTTTCTAAATCTGTGAGGATNCAATATCCGTCNCGAGTAAACCANAGNANTTCAGTTATGGCGTAGACNATAATCACNNNCCATANGATCGANTCCCANGGGGAAAGCCAACCNACNGCAACAAGAAANGTCACTGCCANNTGNGTCANNTAGAGGNAATATGCTGCTGCTCNGTTNNCGAAAGCAACATCTTTNCTGNNNCCGATCAAAAACNCCTCGTTCCATGGAANCGCCTCAATGCTGTGATTCCAGCCATCTTTCTGCNTCTATNGCTGCCTGGCANCCCATCCCTGCAGCAGTTATCGCCTGNCGATATCGCGTGTCGACCACGTCCCCTGCNGCGAAAATTCCNGGAATGCTGGTCATNGTGTGCTCTGANTGTNTGATATACCCCTCTTCATCTGTGTCTACTTGNCCTNCNAAGAATTCAGTTATCGGCCTATGNCCTATGGCTATGAANGCGCCAGTACACTCGATTTNTTCTAGAGAACCATCTCGAGGGTCTTCCAGCANCGCTCCAGTAAGCCCNTTATCNTCTGAAAGCCACTCTTTCACTTGCCGATGAGCCNTTATCTCGATTTTAGGATGGTTTTTTGCNCGTTCTAGCATGACTTTCGAGGCCCTAAACACGTCNCNNCGATGGATTATCGTGACNTTACTNGCGAATCTTGTCANGAATGTNGCCTCTTCCATGGCAGAATCGCCNCCNCCCACTACGATCACNTCATCGNCNCTGAAGAAAGCACCATCNCAAGTTGCACAGGTGGATATGCCTCTCCCCTTCTGCCCCTGCTCTCCCTCNGCNCCGAGCCATATCGCTTCAGCACCGGTGCNAATNATGACAGTCTCGGCTCTGAANTCTTCGCCTTCGACCCATACCNNGAACGGTCGNGANGAAAAATCNACCCTCTCAACATTCTTGTCAACCACTTNAAGNCCAAATCTTTCNGCTTGNGAGCGNAGATCAATCATCATCTCNGGACCNCCTATGCCTTGGGGGTACCCTGGNAAGTTTTCNATGTCCGAAGTGAGCATTAACTGCCCNCCGGACATGTANCCNGCGAACATCATTGGTTCCATCATGGCTCTAGCCGAGTATAGGCCCGCAGTATACCCTGCTGGNCCCGATCCGATGATGATGACGTTGTGTACNGCCTGCGACATATGCGCTTCTGAATGCTAGGAGTCCCTTCAACATTGACCATGCGAATCAAGGATTCTGATTGTCCAAGCCGTTATGCTATCATTGCTTGAATGGCCTTTATGGCTGCTCTGGCATGGGGCTCTAACCGGGATTCAATGTGCTCGGGCTCTGCACCCGGCCCGATGATTCCTAGGCCAACCGGTTTGTCGTATCCAATCTGAAGCTCAACGAGACTCTTGATCACTGCTTGCCCCATTGCGAGTCCATGGCTAGTTTGTCCTTTCTCTATGATGCCAAGACATGCCACACCTGCGATCCGCTCATTTTCAAGTAGGCGGGCAGTTGCTAGGGGTGCTTCCATCGAACCAGGGACCCACACTACATCTGTTATTTCTAGGCCGCATTCAGCTGCTTCAGATTCAGCATGCAAAATCATCTCCCCAACTTCCTCTTTGTGGAATGAGCCGCATACAAGAGCTATGGAATTCATTCAGAGACCCCCTTCATGTTCGATAGTCGATCCCGGTTTCCTGATCTTAATAATGGGTTCTTACTTAGCATCTTCTTGATAGTATCTACAACGGCTTGGGTCGACGATTCTATTTCTACATTAACTGAGGAGCCGACCTGCTTTCCAGCCAAAGTAGTACGTCGTATTGTTTCTGGAATAATGTGGAGATCGAACCCCCCCGAGTCATGAGTCTTGCCGACTGTCAAGGATATGCCATCAATTGCAATATATCCCTTTTCGAAAACATATTCGGAGATTTCAGGGGGCACATGGATTTCAATATCCATCGTCTTCGATCCATCGGTTTGCTGCTCGAGAACATCCATCCTCTTTATTTCTCCAACAGCCATCACATGTCCAGATACAAGATGCCCTCCTACTTCATCACCGTATCTGAGAGCACGTTCCATATTCAGCCAGTCACCTGCTTTTCGAAGACATAGAGTCGACCGTTCTAGAGTTTCTTGTATAAGGTCGAAGGATACGGAGCCACCATCAATTTCGACAACAGTCAGGCAGACACCATCTAGAGAGACACTCGCTCCAATTTCCAAATTTTCCCCATGCATGGGAGGCAGATCAATTATCCACCTGGTAAATCCATCGTACTGTTTCACTGAACTAAGTTCCACTTTACATTCGACAATACCTGTGAACACTACCAATCACTCCTCAAATGGGCCGCCTTCTTCATTCGGCCAAAGACTCAAGATTTTGGCAATTATTTTTCTGGTCCCGTCAAGATCGTCTGAAAGGCCATCTACTCTGATTAAACCGACATCGCCGTAACCATTCGAATCCAGTCCCTCTCGGATGGCGTCTATGGAGTGTTTCTGGTCATATCCGAGGGCAATAATGTCCGGCAATATCTCGCCCAATATATCGAATATGGGCGTGGAAGGAGGATTTCCTACAACCGCCGAGTTTACTGGTTTCAGCCCCTCAACCATCCTCTTCCGCAGGTCATGTGATGTCACTGGCTCATGCTTCCGCTGACGAACTGTGTCGTCATGTGCAACTACGACTACGAGATCGTCCCCAAGCAACTTTGCCTGCTCCAGGTAGTGCAGATGTCCTGCATGTAGAAGGTCGAATACCCCCACAGCCATTATCCTAGTCATCGAATCCCCCCTTAATTTCCAAGTCCATGGGCTTTGAGCAAATCATCGCCTGTAAGCATGGGTATGGAGTGACGCATCGCGTAGATCCGAGCTTGTTCAACAGGAAGTGCACCATCCCCATCTGGTTGGAGCATCTCAGCTCCAATCGTACAAGGCCTCAACCCGGCAAGCCTCGCAATGCTCACGGCCAGCTCCGTATGCCCTTGTCGAGCAGTTAATCCCCCTGGTGCTTCTCTACACACGGGGATATGGCCGGGCGTTCGAAATTCATTTCCCAAGGCTTCACGAGCCCCTTTCGGCGATGTATTAGATTGCATCAACTCGTCGCACAATTCTCCAAACCTCCTCGTAGTAAGCGCCCTATCCCTGTCTGTAATGCCTGTGTAAGTCTCTCTATGGTTTATCGAGAGTGTGAACGCGGACCGAGTGTCGTACTGCAGATCGTTGGTTTTAAGCAAATCAAGAACCGGGTGAATGGCGGTCAATGCAGGATGAACGTGTATATCCTGAAGCCAAGGCAGATCGAACATACTCCCGATCTCTTCGCCTATCGCGAGAAAGAGTAATCCCCCGCAATCTTGTCTAAGTTTTCGTATGACCTCTGGGCTGGCAAATTGAGCCGGCCAAAGTAGATCAGTCTCGCTCTCTCTGAAAGATGAATCAAAAACCATTACTGGCTTACCCTTGCTGAACGCTTCAACTGCTAAGGCCACTTGATCCGTCTCGCTCGTCGCATCCATAGCCCTCCCTCCCGATGCCCTGCTAAATAGGGTGACGTTTCGGCCCTAGAGGTTTCCAACTGAGCGCAAGTAACATGAGGCGTGACCCACCCGGGAAATTGATGACGACCTCTCGTCGAGCAGTTGCACTCCTAATATTGGCAACATTGCTCATCCCGCTTACCGCTTCCCAGATCAATCCCCGAGATGATGAAAGAGGAGGTTATGACCATGCTGGCGAGTGGCAACCAAGGCATTCTCTTGAGATTCATGATGAGTGGTGGAATGATTGGTCCAGGGACTCCAATCAAAACATGATTGACGACAGGCTTGAATGGCTACTTGAACAACCAACCGAGTTCTATTCCAATTGGTGGAGAATGGCAGATGCCGGCAATGCAAGAGTATTCATCGATTACGATCACCATCCCTCTTCAGCAGACGTCGAGGCGATTGAAGAACTGGGCGTGGAAATTACAATGCGTCCAATATATCTGGACAGTTTGATTGCAACAGTCCCCATTGACCTTCTCCATCACGAATCACCAATCTTCGATCTATCTGGAGTCGTTATGCTGGAGGATCTAGGTTTGGCTGAGACCCACATGAATCAAGCAGCCCCAAATATGGGCGTTGATCAAGTATGGTCTCAATATGGCTATGATGGAACTGGAGTCACTATCGCTGTACTCGATACTGGGGTGAGAGGGGATCATGAGGGCCTCAATGATTTAGATGATGAGATTACGCTAGGTTGTGATCAACCCGATCCAGATCCGTTTAATCCAACTCCAATAACAATTGATTGCGATCCGAAGATATCTGCTTTCTACGATGCTGTAATCACCGACTCCGAGCGACCAGCAAGTGAGTCATACGATTCAGGGACTCATGGCTCACATGTTGCGGGCATTGCTGCTGGTACAGGCGGTGGACAAGAGGCACCCGACGGCTCGAAGTATGTGGGCGTCGCACCAGGCGCATGGGTGGTCAATATCCTCGCATGTTGTGAGGGTGATATCCAGGACGTAATAGAAGGCGCGCAGTGGGCAATTGAGAACAAGGATTCCAAAGGCATAGACATCCTAACCTCTTCACTTGGCGAGCAGCAGTTTGAGATTCATTTCGATAATGACGGCTCATCAGCATGGAGCCAGCAGATGGATGCTGTCGCAGCATCGGGAATCATCACGTTCCTTTCAGCTGGAAATGAATTCGGTGGCGCAACACTGGCCGGTTGCAATACTATTGATAGCCCAGGCGATGCAAATCTCCCCATCACAGTCGCAAGCCTGGACAAGGATCTGGGTCTGGCTATCTATTCAAGCAGGGGCTATACATCTGATGGACGCGTAAAGCCTGATGTTTCTACGATAGGGTCGAACATAATGGCTCCTGATGCCGCTACATCTGATGGCTACACAAGTAAATCCGGAACCAGCATGGCAACCCCTCTCATGGCAGGCATTGCTGCTTTGATGGTCGAGGCAAATCCTGATATCGACCATGAACAGGTCAAGTCTATCATTAGCGCTCTGTCGATAGAGCGCGATATCCAACTCCTCGATGATCCCGGATTTAACGACTGTAGCGTTTTGGAAACCCGTCCAGATAACGAGTTTGGATACGGTCAGGCAGATCCTCTGGCGTTTGTACAGGCAGCAGGTTCGATAGACTCCTCATTGAACGTTTCAATGAATATTGAAACATTGGAGCATCTGGGCAACGAGACCAGGATATCCGGGACTTCGACCGGCGGAGTTCCAGGCGTCGGATTCGTAGAGGTGATGGTTGGAGGCGATGATTGGAATCAGGCAGCCGACCTATCTTCTGCAGGGGACTGGTCGTCTTGGAACATCAAGTTGGACCCACATACTGAGTCAGGTAACTCGACAGTGTATGCCCGGCTGGTTATCAGCGACGAGAGGATGTCTCCCGTGGATGCCCGAAGAGTAGTTCTCGTGGATGAACTAGCGAGCTCCAGCGGAGGCGCAGGGGGCCAATCATCAATTGGAGCATATGTATTCTTCATCCCCTTCCTAGCGACACTTGCACTTCTCGGATGGACCGCCCTGAGGGAAGACTGGTCCACAAGCCCCGCTAAGAAGCAAGAAAATGAGGATGAAGATAGCGAATCAACACCCTCTTCAAATTGGCGAGAAGATCCACTCGGATCATTTACGGGCGGGATTAGGAAATTCTCGGCCGAGATACGACGAGGAGGACCTCTTACCGAGAATGGAACTAAGAGGCTTCTGACGCTATGTATTCTTTACTTTGCTCAAGGCCTTCCATGGGGTTTTGCCAGCGTCACATTCGCAGCATACTTGGTTGACAACGGGGTTCCGATTGGGGATATAGCCATACTATTTGCTACAGTCGCGTTGCCGTGGACATTCAAGTGGATATGGGGTCCAGTCGTAGATGCAGTAAACATACCCCGATACGGTGCTAGAAGACAATGGGTGCTGATAGCCCAAGCTGGTATGGTCGTCACACTAGGCACTCTACTCCTAGTGCCCGACTTGAATGCTGAGATAGACCTGGTAACACGCTTATTGTTCGTGCACAACATTTTCGCTTCCCTGCAAGATGTTGGCACCGATGCACTGGCGGTGGAGATACTAGAGCCAAACGAGGTGGCGAAGGCTAACGGATTCATGTTTGCAGCCAAGAGGGCAGGAATCATCGTCGGCGGTGCAGTACTCGGGGTATCAGTCACTCAAATCGGCATCAGCGGCGTGATTGCCATTCAACTCGTACTCCTTTCGCTCATATTGCTGGTCCCACTTACCATGGTTGAGAGGCCGGGCGTCAAATTATTTCCTTGGTCCAAGTCAGATGAGAGTCATTGGGAGGATGATTCTGATGGCCAAGGCGACACTCAGGCCATTGACAATAGCGACTCTGAGATGCCCTCAGAGCCATGGCTGGAAGAGCAGAGATTCAAGCTCGCCCGGAAAGTCGGATTTACACTGGACAGTAGAAAAATATCCCTATCCGCATTCTTTGCGATAGCGGCTCTTTCGTTGTGGGTACTTGGATTCGCAATAGATGTCTTCACCATCGATTTCAAGATGGGTGATAACATCAGACAGATTACAAATCCGGTGAGTTACCTTTTCTTCCTCTTATCATTCGCCGCCTTTGCTCTTTCCGCCAGGGGGATGCTCGGATCAAGCGATTACCGTGTGACGAATCCATTAGCACGTCTCCCCGAGGGGACAAGACGAGGTGTAGCTGAAACCTCATTCTATCTTACAAAGGCGTTCTCTGTCCGTTCTGCTCTGCTATTGATTGGACTCTGCTTGCTCTCTGAGCTCTACATATTCGTGGGCCCAATTGTGATTGACATCTTCATTAACGAAGCAGGCTGGTCCCAAGCGAAATATAACGGAATAGTCGGGGGCATCGTAGTGTTCGGCGCGCTAATCGGCCAAATTATCGGAGGTCTACTGGGAGATAGATTCGGCGTCAGGAGAGTTGCAATGGTTGGATTTACTGTATTGGCCCTTGCAAATGCTTGCTTCGCACTTCTAGAACCCCTCTGGTCCAACACCTCGATAATGACTGTTTACCTTATTGCGCAAGCGTTCGTTGGCGGGATGGCATGGATATGCATTATTTCGCTTAGTATGAGGCTGACATGGAGCAAGGTAGGGGGAACCCAATTCACAGCATACATGTCTCTGTTCAATCTTTCAGGCGTCTTTGCATACACTCTAACAGAGAGGATGATTTCGGTATTCGACTATAAATCTGCTATCTATATCGGTGCTGCTTTGACCCTCGTAACAGTGTTCATGCTTGTATTCATTGATGAGGACGAGACTGACAGGATCCTTGAGAGCGAAGACACACATTCAGAAGATGAGCCAGAAATATTCGAACCAATCCTAGGCGATGTGATGATCGATGAAAAACCCGCTCCATCAGTTTGAGGAAGTCGAAACCGACTTCCTAGTATTCTCAAAGACAGTATGCGGATACTGTGTGGCCGCAAAGAGGCTCCTCGAAGGCTTTCGCATGACATACACTGAAATCAATCTAGATGATGATGTCCAGCTACGATCTGACTTGATAATGGCGACAGGGCATAGAACCGTACCAATCATTTTCGATCTTAGAGAGGAAGCAGTATTCGTCGGAGGATTCGATGAACTGAAGAGATATCTCTAATCTTCTTCCGACATCATCCTAATCGCATCCACGAGTGAACCCTTCTGACTTAAGTCAACCATGTGTCCCTTTCCATGGCGAAGTTGGATTACTTTCCATCCAGCGTCCTTGAAAATGGTGGCTAGCTTCAAACCATCATCAATATTGACGATATGATCCCTCTCACCGTGCATCCACACCACAGTTCGAGGGCGAATCGATCTGAGGATCTTTTGAAGCTGTTCCCCTCGCACAGTCATGGTTGCTAGAAGTACGAGCCCCACAATACGCTCCTCGATACTCGTTTCAAGCATCGCCGAGGCTATAGCGCCGCCTTGAGAGAACCCTCCGATGATCATTTTCCCTTCAGGGAGGCTCTGTTCGAGACCCTTCATGGACATTAGAATTTGATTAGCGGGCGTCACCGCATCAATAATTTCTTCCCGAACCCACCAAGCACGCCCACTTCTTGGATGAACATATGTGCCCTCAGGACAGACAATACCCCAATTATTTGGAGCGAGAGATTCGGCCAGGGGCCTCATTTTCACTGAGGTCCCCGTCATCCCGTGAAGCATCACCAAATTATTCGTGGTTGCCATTTCAGAGACTCCATGAGTATCCTATCCCTCCGGCAATCATTATGCTGAGCTCGGTCTGACCTGTGAAACTAGCTGTCAGAGTATATTCTCCGCTGGGCGAGGGGATGGTCCCCAATGTCCCGGACTCCGAAGAGCCGGGCCCCCAGAATCTTTCGAGCACTGATGATGAGGTGTGATCTCGAAGGGTGAATGTGATGCTAGAGCCTCCTCCGCCTGCGGATGCATCCATCAGATAGATCATCTCGTCCCATGATCCGTCATTGGGATGTTCTTGGACAAGAAAAGAGTCTTCCACGTCTCCATTTGGCCCATTGTTTTCATAATCCTTAGAAAGAAGATCTTTACCTCTCATGAAATGTACTTCTCCTTCATGCTCTGAGCCACTTTGAGCAAGAGTAATCCTTAGCAATTCGAGGCCATCAGAATCCTTCCTGACGAATGAGGTGATGAATCCCACTGACTTGTCGTATGTATAGGTCAAGATACCTCCATCCGATCCTGTTGCTGTCACATACGCCCTTTCGCCCTCTAGAGTCGAACGAGCCTCCCAATCTACGTCGAAAAGAGTAAATGTCCATGAGTTGCTTGAAAGTGGGAATGAGAGCACCGATTGTTCAAATCCATTTTCAAATACTCCCAGTGTCGAATGGGTAATTCTACCAAGGAATGGGTTGTGATTGAGAACTGCATGCCTTCTTGCCTCCTCTTCCGAAGATATTCCAAGCATATACGCAGTCCCATCCTCCTCTTCATCCACAGTGGCTACTACAAGACGTGCAGAGTCGTCATAGAATTCAGGCGTGGTGAATGTGAATAGCCACCAATCACCGATTTCCCACTCGGGAACTTCAAGATCTTCACTGCCTCCAAGTATACTGTTTGTAGAGCCCATGCATCCTTGTAGAGCAATGGAAAGGACTGCTAAAGCAGATAACAACTTATGCCCGATCATGTCCCTTCGAAGAGCGCATGCGGGAAAGCGATTTCCCGTAACCGGCCAAAGAAACCCCGATTTTCTCGTTTAAGCGATAAGGCCAGCGATAACAACCGATACAATCGACATCAACTTGATCAGGATATTCAACGAAGGCCCGCTGGTATCCTTGAATGGGTCGCCAATGGTGTCACCGACAACTGCAGCGGAGTGAGCTTCATCGCCTTTCTCAGCACCGGGAATCTCGCCTTGCTCGATAGCTTTCTTGGCGTTGTCCCAAGCCCCTCCAGCGTTTGCCATGAAAAGGGCCATCAATACGCCGGTCGTTGTTGCGCCAGCTAGAGTGCCGCCAAGAGCCGCTGGTCCGAGCACATATCCAATCACGACAGGGCTTCCAATTGCAACTAATCCAGGCATAATCATCTCGCGTAGAGCTGCTTGTGTAGAAATATCAACGCAAGTGGCACTGTCTGGTTCAACACCCTCTCGACCTTCCAATAGGCCGTCAATCTCTCTGAATTGCCGACGAATCTCAGTAATCATTTCCTCCGCCGCGCGCCCTACTGACTTCATTGTCATGGCAGCCACAACGAAAGGCAAAGCACCACCTATTAGTAGGCCGATCACAACTTCAGGATTGGTCAGAGAAAGATCTGCCGCCTCAAGCCCAGCGCTAGTCTTGTATGCAGCGAACAGTGCCAGAGCAGTTAGCGCTGCACTTCCTATTGCGAATCCCTTTCCTATAGCAGCGGTAGAGTTCCCAATTGAATCTAGGCCATCGGTGATTTCTCTAACTTCCTTCCCTAGCCCCGACATCTCTGCAATTCCACCTGCATTATCCGCAACTGGCCCATAAGCATCCACCGTCATGGTAACGCCGACTGTCCCCAGCATTCCCATAGCGGCCATAGCAATCCCGTAGAGGCCAGCATCTCCGCCGCCCATCACGTCGTTAGCAAAGTAAATTCCACCAGCCATGAGAAGAACGGGGATGAAAACCGATTGCATTCCTACAGCTAGTCCTGCAATTGCATTTGTGGCACTTCCAGTTTTCGACGCCTCTCCGATATATGGTATAGCCCGTACTTTGATTCCAAAGACAGGTTCGATTCCTGTGTAGTATTCAGTGACAAGTCCGATTAGAATACCAACTAACGATCCAATAGCCACTGCTTGAATTACGGTAGTATCCAATTCCAAATAACTCAAGGCAAGATACCCTCCTCCGATGAATAAAGCAGCACCGATGAATGTGGTGTTCCGCAAAGCAGCACCAGGATGCATATTTTTCATGCCGCCAATCGAAAACACTCCGATGATTGAGGAGACGTATCCAACAACGGCTAGGGCAATTGGTATCATAAGGTAATCAGCACCAAGGTCGTCGCTGGCTTGAGCGATGACCATTGCAGCGATGATCGAGCCTACGAATGACTCGAAAATATCCGCACCCATCCCGGCTACATCTCCAACATTGTCGCCAACATTGTCAGCGATTACGCCCGGGTTACGGGGATCATCTTCGGGAATGCCCGCCTCTACCTTGCCAACTAGATCAGCGCCAACATCTGCAGCCTTCGTGTAAATGCCGCCTCCAACACGAGCGAAAAGTGCAATAGACGATGCACCCATTCCAAATCCAGCAACATTCTCAACAGAAAGGAAACCCTCTCCGCCAACTGGATCTGTGAGGTAGTACATCAGAGAGATGCCGAATAGCCCTAACCCTCCAACTGCCAGCCCCATCACCGCTCCGCCGTTGTACGAGGTGGTGAGTGCGGCTGCCTGCCCCCCATTTGCGGCTGCCTGTGCAGTTCGTCCATTTGCACTTGTTGCGGATTGCATCCCGCTAAATCCAGCAGCCACACTACATAGGGCACCAATAACGAAAGCAACCATGGTTTCCATACCGAGACCGTTATCTTCGCCACCTGCGAATAATAGTGCAGCAACAACGACAATGAATATCGCTAGCATTCTATATTCAGCCATGAGGAAAGCCATTGCCCCATCCTGAATTCTTGCAGTGATGGTAGCTACTGTTTTGTTTTCAATCTCGATTGAATCTACCTTTCGATATAGCATGAAAGCTATGAGCAGACCCAATATTCCTGCTCCCATCCCCATGATTCCAATTTGTTCTCCGTCCATAATATCACCAGTTAGGCTGAGACTTCGACCTAGGTTCGGTATTTAAGCCGATATCCACTCATAGCCCAATTCGTCATCACAATACCTCAATTGTTTCATAGCCAACCCCTCTCCCAATGAACACCATGACGGGCTTAGACCGCCAGACAATCCTCGATTCTGTAGGTCCAGTTCAGGCCATCTTGGATGCCCATGATGGGGTGGTTAACGTCATGGATACATCCGGAGGGATCATTACCATCTCCTTGGAGGGGGGATGCACCGGTTGCAGCTCCACACCAATGACTGCCATGCAAATATACTACTCTCTGATGAAACTCGATCAAGTCAACGACGTGATCTTTGTAAATGGCGAACTTCCTGCTTACATGAGGTCATTCATTAATGAAAAACTTGGCATCGAATCATGATGAAGAACTACTCAATCGTCAGTTTTCTCTGCTCGAAGGCGACGAATTTGATGAGGGTTAACTTCTCCCTGTACTTCCTTCCCCTTCAGATTGAGGTTGGAAGCAGCGGCAAGAACCAGGGAGAAGACTGCCATCGGCCTCGCCGCGTTACGGGAACCCCACAAATCCCCTCCAAGGTAGTGCAGTGAGAATAGGAGGATACTTGCCAATATGCAGAATGACATTATGGTACGCTGGCCCACGATTTCTGCTTTCTCAGAACGTGCGATAGTGCCGATACTCATCCACAAGATGACAGAGATTCCACATAAGCTCACCGACAGAGTCTCAAGAGTGTCAACCAGACCCATACTTACGCCTGAAGCGACATGTGTGTGAAACTTTCTGGGAGGAGTGCAATCCACACAACGATAGACGACCTCCCTAACAGGAGCCCATGGCGCGTGTCAGGGGGTGGGGTTTACCGACTACTCGTCGAGAAGGCCCCCCGTACTTCACAAAAAGTCAAATTGTGAAAGTTTTCGATCAGGTGGCAATTCTCCTGGAACTCGACGGAGCAAATCCATTCAGAGTAAGAGCATATCAGAATGCAAGCAGAGCCCTTGGGCAGATGAATCGTCATTTGGTAGATGTCATCGAATCAAATGCCTTGACCGACATCAAAGGAATAGGGAAAGGACTCTCATCTCTAATTGTGGATATTGTTATGACTGGTGAATGGGGGGACCTACAATCCCTCTACGATAGAGTCCCGCCGGGCTTAGTTGAGATGGTAGGAATCCCGGGATTAGGGCCAAAGAGAGCCAGGACATTGTCCAAAGAACTAGACGTCTCATCAATAGATTCTCTAAAATCTGCATGCGAGAAAAATCTGGTCGCCTCTTTGCAAGGTTTCGGAGAGAAAAGCCAACAGAGATACCTGGAGGGAATCGAACTTTTTCGAAGAAATAAAGGCAGGACTAGATTAGATGTGGGGTTAAGATTCGGACTGGCCCTAGAAAACAGAATTTCCAATATCCCCGGAGTTGAGAAGGCGCAACTCGCGGGAAGCGCCAGACGCAGGAGGGAGACTATCGGAGACCTAGATGTAGTAGTGGCAACACGTCCTGAGAATCGTTCTTCAGTAATCCAATCGATTCTAAACTTACCAGGAATTGCAGATATCAAAGGCCATGGCGAGTCAAAGATCAGCCTCATCCTTGAGCAGAGTGTTTTGGATTCTTCATTCCCAACTGGCAGTATCGACGACGCCCTCAATGAGGCCATTCTTGATCGCTCTGAAGATGCAACCATAGACGCTCAAGTAAGAATTGTGTCGTCCGAGACATTCCCATTCACATTGGCATACTTTACCGGCTCAAAAGAGCATAATATACGCATGAGGCAGATTGCAATAGATAACGGGTTAAGACTCAATGAATTCGGACTTATTCCTGAGCAACTCGCTGTTGGCTTGAAGGGTATAGATGCGGCCACACACACGCTCTCATGTGAAAATGAAGCAGACATATATTCCATGCTCGGGCTTCAATGGGTAACTCCCGAACTCAGGGAAGATATGGGTGAGATCGAGGCAGCTTCGGTGAATGGTATCCCCGACCTAATAGAATCGGATATGATCAGAGGCGCGCTACATAATCACACAGTTGCTTCTGACGGCTCTTGCACTCTCGAGGAAATGGCTTCAGCAGCGATGAATCTGGGTTGGGAGTATCTTGGAATCGCAGAACACTCCCCTGCATTGAATATCGGAGGTCGAAGTATAGGCGTAGACCCTGTTGAGGTTTCCATTCAGAGTGATCTGATCCGTGCATTAAATGAGAAATGGACGGATGAGAATGAAAAATTCAGGATGTTCCACGGCACGGAATGCGACATACTCCCCGATGGAAAGTTGGACTACACTCCAGATGTTAGAAATCAATTCCATCACGTGATAGGTTCAGTACACGCCATCGGCTCGTGGAGGTCAAGGGATGAACAGGACAACACTGATGCAGTAATCAAAGCAGTTGAAGATCCAACGTTCACCATACTAGGCCACCCAACGGGCCGTATTCTTCAAGCAAGAGACGGATTTCCAATCGATATGATCCAGATCATCGAAAGGATGGGCGAGATTAACTCAAACGGCACGCTCAAGGCAATAGAAATCAACGCATCGCCATTCCGTCTCGACCTTGATTGGAAGCTTTGTAAGGTAGCTAAAGAGAATGGGGTGCCTATTGTAATCAACCCGGATGCACATAGTACAGAGGGCCTCTCTGATATCTCATATGGCGTGGACATAGCGCGCAAGGGATGGCTCCGCGCAGAAGACGTCCTCAATACCAGGTCAGGAGATGAATTGGATGAGATCCTTGGATAATAACGAATCCTCTTATCTCACCTCCCCTGCCCCGAAACAATGGGATTCGGCCGAGCACTCGTTTTCGCATCCGTTACGGTGCTGCCTGCGTTCGTAGCAGGGCTATCATTGTGGATTCTTTTCGGAGGTAGCGAGTCCTGGCAAGATTGGCAGTATCTAACCTGCTATGCAGTTCCCGGAGCGCTGATTATGTCTGCATTCATAATGGGGTACAGGGGATCTAGTGAGGTAGAGCAATGAGGCGAATAGAGAAGGCCCAACGAATCAGTGTAATTCTCGAAAACTTGTACCCGAATACCCCTATACCACTCGACCACCAAGACCCATACACGCTACTAGTGGCAGTCATGCTTTCCGCACAGACAACTGATAAGAAAGTGAACGAGGTAACCCCCGGGCTTTTCGCACTCGCATCAAAACCCGCCGCAATGGCCTCTCTGGATGTAGAGGATATACGATCTGCAATTCGGCAAGTAGGATTGGCGCCAACCAAGGCAAAAAACCTCAAGAAAATGGCTGAGATTATCGTCGATAGAGGTGGTGAAATTGAGCCGAATTGGGACTATCTAGAGACCCTTCCGGGTGTCGGCCATAAAACAGCAAGCGTCGTCATGGCCCAAGCCTTTGGGGTACCCGCATTCCCTGTTGACACCCACATACACCGCTTGGCTGCTAGATGGGGCCTGTCCAGAGGTACTACGGTCGAACGAACCGAATATGATCTGAAAGCCATTTTTCCGGAGTCCACATGGAATAAAAGGCACTTGCAAATAATCTTCTTCGGCAGAGATCACTGCCAGGCACGAAGGCACGACCTCTCGGATTGCATGATTTGTGGCTGGGCCGCTACAAAAAAGAGAATTAGGGAAGAAATGAGGCGTTAATCTAAGATCTGAATAACACCATTAATCCCAGAATTGAGGCTGTCGCCCCCGAAGCAAGGATGAACGGCCTGTAATCTTCTAATTTCTCCATGTTGTCCCTTGCGTCATCGCATCTGCCTTCATCCCAATCGGTAATTTGGGCTATCGTTCCAACAGTCGTATCGCAGTTTTCTTCAATTCCCTCCTCGTAGAGGCCGATTGCGTAACCACTCCCCGCCCAAGCAAGAAGTAATATCCCGCCCAATAAGATTAGGATGACTGAGAACACCTTGGATAGTTTGCCCATGTCCATCCCCCCAGTACCAATGATTCAAACGTTCTTGCGACTTTGTCGTAAAGCCTCGGCTGCTACGACTGCTAGCGGGGCTTGAAGATTGTATGATGGTACGAAACCCTGCATTGGAATTTTCACTATGGAATCACACTCCTGGAGCAGGTCCGCTGAGATGCCATGTCGTTCCCCTCCTATCACAAGCATACATCGCCCCGTCAAATCGACATCCCAAGGTTCCACATCTCCAGAATCTTCAATCCCAATTATGCGATAATTGTGAGCTCTGGCCAAATCTGATGCTTCACGCCAACCCATCCATTTCACGGGGATGAACCGGTCTGCTTTCATCGACGCTCTAGAAGATGCCTTCCGCCCCTCGGAATTAAGATCAGCATCTACAAACACAGCAGAGCCTCCACTTACTTCGATTGTTCTGATTGCAAATCCGATATTAACGGGATACTGAGCCCCCGAAAGTAACCAAATTAATCCTCCAGATGCCATTATCTCGCTAACCTCTGCAGAAGGATCCCTGTGGAGCAGACCAAGCGCTTTCGGGGGTTCTGAGGTAAATGGCATATTGGCCATCCTCCTAAGATCATTCTTTGAGCCCTCGATGACCTTCAATTTACGTATTGAGGCTTCTACGAGTAGCCTGTCCAGCGCCTCCGATTGAGCTTCTCTTAGAACAAGTATACGAGTCACTGGCCGTCCTTCATAAATTGCTTCTAAAATAGCGTCTATCCCTGAAACCTTCAGACTATACGCCATTTTCGTCGCCCCCGTCCCATTCTATCGGTTGAATTATCTCATTTCTGCGCATAAAGGGAAGGGTCGATGTCGGGTTGTCATAAACTGCCAATCTAGCTTGGGAATAGGCAACAAGTCGATTATTTTCAATCATTGAGAGTAATTTCTTCATCATCCTCAAGCTTTTTCTGCGGTGAGAAAGACCTGAGAACTTCAGAACAGCCACAACTTCCCCTTTCACATGAAGTAATTCAACCCTCGAGTCAGCAGGTTTTGGGAGATCCCCCATCCCATGCTCTGAAGGCATGGTGAATGCCATAACGTAGGAATCGTCAGATTCCCACATTTGTACTGGTGCAGTCATTGCGATATTCCGAGATTGATCATTGCCTCCGAATATGTATGACGCAATACGCCTAAAGGCTCCAGTCGAATTGCGGTAATTCATTCCATTGGTGACCACTCTTGCTTGAATCGTATCGAGATATCTCCTTACTTCAAAACCATCGTAAATCTTGATTATTTCGAATTCAGGCTCCTCAAGATTTTCGGACACCATAAAGCAACTCCGGCCATCCAGATTAAGAATTCTTGATATAAATCGGAATCGGATTCATCTTGTGGGAGTTAGATTCATGCAGTTTCTGATAAATCAATAATACTTCTTTTTGACGAATAGAAAAATCTTCTCGCTGAGTCCGATCAACTTGTGCCATCGCCCATTCAAGTTCCTCATAGGTTGCGCCGATTTGGTCTTCATCCGTCCTGCCGTCCGCCCACAATCCATCGTTTGGAACCGAATTTTGTATATCTTCAATTATGCCCATTTCCTTGGCAAGGGAGTAAACTTCTGATTTCAGCAAATCTGCAATAGGTGAAATATCGACGCCCCCATCTCCATATTTTGTGAAGAATCCCACTCCGAAATCTTCCACTTTGTTCCCTGTTCCAACCACCATGCCCTTTCTGGAACCAGCTATGGCGTAAAGTGTGGTCATCCGTAATCTTGCCCTTGTGTTCGCCAATGATATCTCTGATATCTCAAGACCATCAAGAGCCCCTCCAACATATGAGTCATAGGATTCGGTTAAATCAACTAGGTGATTGCTCACATTAGCCCACCTTGATTCCAGCCAATCTATGTGGCGCTTCGCCAAGTCGTATTGGGACGAGTCTTGATGTATTGGCATATTGACTGCAATTGTTTCTAATCCACTTTTTGCACACAGTGTCGAAGTGACAGCGGAGTCGATGCCACCTGAAACGCCCACAACTAAAGCAGATATCCCATTCTCATCAGCGTATTTCTTGATCCACTTCGAGATATCTCCGCAGAGCTTCCCCCAATCTTCCACGAACCACCACAATAGATGGCCGCTAATGGACTATTGCACGCGTCCTAGGCATAAGTTAGTGCCCATCTTTTCGGGGGACATTGAAATCAATAGCCCGGGTCGAGAGGCCCGATGGAGTCTAAGCAGGGAGGCCGCCTTGACCCGGTAGCACTGGAAAATGACCTCATCCGCCTATGGAATGATGAGGATACATTCCAGTCGTCCATAGAAAACAGAAAAACCTCTGGAAAGCCATTCATATTTCTCGAAGGCCCTCCCACAGCAAATGGCAAACCCGGAATTCACCATGTCCTCTCTCGGCTGTACAAAGACATGGTCTGCAGGTGGAAGACGATGGAGGGGCGAGTAGTCGAGAGAAAAGCAGGATGGGACACACACGGCCTGCCCGTCGAAATTGAAGTTCAGAAACGATTGGACTTGATGTCCAATGAGGCAATCGAAGCATACGGGATGGAGGCGTTCAATGAAGCATGTAAGGAGAGCGTCTGGACCTATGAGCAGGCATGGCGAGAAATGACTGAGCGAATGGGTTTCTGGGTCGACATGGACGACCCATACGTGACCCTGCACGACGATTACATCGAATCAGCGTGGTGGTCACTGAAGCAGATGCACGACAAAGGTCTATTGTTCAGAGGCCACAAAGTATTGCCATACTGCCCTCAGACAGGCACTTCATACTCTAGTCATGAGGTGGCTCTTGGATACAAGGAAGTCTCAGAACCTGCTGTCTTCGTCAAGTTCCAACTTGTTGACGATGAGGCGTCCATACTAGCTTGGACTACCACGCCGTGGACATTGCCTGGAAATGTCGGCCTAGCCGTCGGCTCGGACGTGGATTACGTACGAGTTAGAATCACAGAAAGCCCGTCTGGCGCATGGGATGGAAGAGGTGGTGCAGAAGTAGGCGAAGAGATGATCTTGGCAAAGGAATTGATGGGCCATGTGCTTAGACACAAGGTGGAAGTCATATCCGAGTTCAAAGGCTCTGATCTTGAAGGGAGGAAATACGCCTCCCCCTTCCCAGGTGCTATCAACGGGAACAACCATCCAGCTGCTTGGACAGTGGTGGCTGCAGACTTCGTAACAACAACGGATGGAACCGGAATAGTGCATACTGCGGTTATGTACGGGGAAGATGATTACAATCTCGGAATGAAGGTCGGATTTCCTGCACAGCATACTGTGGACATGAATGGTCGATTCTTTGAAGGAACTCATCCGGAACTCGACGGAAGATATGTCAAAGAATGTGATGACTCTATTATTGACCTTCTACAATCATCTGGCAAGCTCTACAGGGAACACCAATATTTGCATGATTATCCTCATTGTTGGAGGACTGACCATCCGCTGTTGTACTATGCAATGGATAGCTGGTTCGTCCGTATGACTGCTGTTAGGGACTCAATAATGCAGCACAACGATTCCGTTGAGTGGGCTCCTCCTTCGACAGGAACAGGCAGAATGGGGGAATGGCTCTCCAATTTGAAAGACTGGGCAATAAGCAGGGAAAGGTATTGGGGAACCCCAATACCTGTTTGGATATGCAGTGAGTGCGGTCACGAGCATTGTGTCGGTAGCCGTAGCGAAATGGAAGCTATGCTGTCTGACGAATCTAATATGCCTAAAGAGCTGCATAGGCCATATGTGGACAATGTCAAGCTTATTTGCCCCTCCGAGGGATGCTCTGGAAAGATGAACCGTGAGCCCTACGTCATGGATTGCTGGTTCGACTCCGGATGTGCTTCATTTGCTCAGTGGCATTACCCATTTGAGAATCAGGAAATCTTCGAATCGTCATTTCCAGTGGATTACATTTGTGAGGCAGTAGATCAGACTCGTGGGTGGTTCTATTCGCTATTGGCCGTTGGAACAACAGTATTCGATAAACCGACTTACAGGAGTTGCCTTTCTCTCGGACATATACTCGATAAGCATGGAAAGAAGATGAGTAAATCAAGAGGGAATGTAGTTGACCCCTGGGACCACTTCAACTTGGAGGGCGCAGATGCGATTAGGTGGTATATGACCACTCAAAGCTCTCCTTGGCAGCCTACAAACTTCGACCCCAACGGAGTAAGGGAGTCCTATGCGCGGATGTTCCTGACTCTGTGGAACGTTTACAGATTCCATGCCGATTATGCTGCATTGGACTCATTCGACCGAGTCAGCGAAGATGATGCCCCGAATATGAGTGATAGGCCGTCAATCGATCGATGGATCCTTTCTCAAGTTAGCAACATGGCTGACAAGGTAGACTCTTTCTTCAGGGCATGGGATTTCCATAAAGCTGGGAGGGAAATCGAACGCTTCGTTGTTGATGATCTATCGAATTGGTATGTCAGGAGATCAAGAAGAAGACTCTGGGACGAAGCCGAGAGCGCTGATAAGGCGGCATGCCACCACACATTGCGAGAAGTGCTGTTGGTTACTTGTAGGATAATGGCCCCAATAGCACCATTCATGCCAGATAGGATACACAGGGACTTGACTGGCGCGTCAGTCCACCTTGCAGATTGGCCCTGTGGTTCCGAGGCCATGGATAGCACATTGCCGCCTCGAGATACAAAACTAGAGTCTCGCATGGACCTCGCCAGAAACCTGGCGGAGACTGGTCGTAGAATAAGGGTCGAATCATCTCGCAGACAGAGGCTGCCATGCAAGAAAGGTTGGATCGTGGGCGATGCGAACCTAGGGGATTTGAAAGACATACTTTCAGAAGAACTCAATGTCGAATCTTTAGAGCATGAAGATGATCTAGAACGATTCCAAAAGATGGAACTCAAGCCCAATAGGAAAAGCCTAGGCAGGAAATGCACTTCCGACTTACCTGCTGTTCTGAATGAATTCTCGGAAATCGATCCAGATTCATTCTTGCTAGAAATACAAGCGGGAATAGCATATCTAGCGGGATATCAGATAGAGATGGAGGACGTGGAAGTCAGAAGAGTGGAGAAAGAGGGCTTTGCGGCGATGACCGTGGAGAGCGGAGGCAAAGATGTAACTCTCGTTCTAGACCTTTCTCTGGACGAGGCATTACTATCCAAAGGGCTTGCGAGAGACATAATTCGTCGAGTTCAGGCCAAGAGAAAAGAACTCAATCTAAGGATCGAAGCATCCATATCTCTCGAATTATCGCTTTCCGCGGGATCCCCCGAATTAGCAGAGGACGATTGGAATCACATACTCTCCGAAACAAGGTCGATATCAGGACGCAGGTCTGATGACCAATCTCCAATGGAGTCGTCCTTCGAGCTGGATGGATCAATGATCGGATTCACAGTATCTCCATCCGAGGATTGAATCGCCCCCGCCCCTCCCCCTCAATATGAAGCAAGTGCTTGAGGGCGTGAAGATACTCGACCTGTCAAGGGTTCTAGCAGGCCCGTATGCTGCACAGAATCTCGCAGACCTAGGAGCAGATGTACTCAAGATTGAGGCGCCCTGGGGCGACGATACAAGAGGGTGGGGTCCCCCTTTCACGACTGGTTTTGATGGGGGGGATGTAGCTGCATACTTCCTTTCATGCAACCGCGGCAAGACGATAATTAGGATGAATCTCAAGGAGGACGGCAAAAAACTTCGAGATCTTGTTGCCCAGGCAGACATAGTCGTGGAAAACTTTCGCCCCGGAACTTTCGATAGATTGGTCGGGGAACTTCCGGATGACACAATACTTTGCTCGATATCCGGATACGGCGCTACTGGGCCAAGATCATCAGAACCAGGATACGATCTATCTTTGCAGGCAAGATCAGGCATCATGTCCATCACAGGGGAGGAGGGACGACCACCGGTCAAAGTCGGTGTTGCTTGGATCGACGTCATAACAGGCCTTCATGCCACATCCGCCATACTAGCCGCGCTTCTTCACAGAGAGAAAACGGGAGAATCTCAGCGTATAGATATCAGCCTATGGGATTGCGCTATTTCTGCACTTGTAAACCAAGCACAGAACAAGCTTGCATCAGGAAAAGACCCACGACCAATGGGGAGTGCACACCCAAATTTGGTGCCTTATCGTGCCTTCGAAGCATCAGATGGGTGGTTTGTGCTGGCAGTAGGAAGCGACTCACAATGGCAGCGGATGGTCGAGATTCTCGAGATAGGCTGCCCGGAATCATGGTCTACTAATTCAGGGAGGGTGAAAGAAAGAATTGGAGTTGAGAGGACACTGTCCAAGATATTCAAAAATAACACAAGAAGTCATTGGGAGGACGTATTGGAGGGAATACCTTGTGCGCCAGTAAATACAATCGGTCAAGCAATTTGCGACATACAATCTGTCGCTAGGGGCGCAGTATGGAGCGTGAAGGGAGTGCAGACTCTGGCAAACCCGCTCAGGGGGATGTCCCTGACGCCTGCAAAGCCCGGCCAACCCTCTGAAACATCTTTCAATCTAAATGTCTAACACAATCTAATCAGAAGCATCCGGCTACTAATTGAGTTCGGAAATACCTGATATCACGATTCTAAGAAATCGGAAAATAAGGGGAATTACGAGATACCATACAACCAAGAAAGAAATTCCAATATACGCTGAAAACAAAGAATCACCTCCGATTATTTCATTCGTTAGGATAACCGATACTACGATTGCAAAGACCGCATAATCGTATAAGGAGAAAATAATTCCAAGCGCTCTAGCCATGAATCAACCCCTCTCATGTTATCGAGCAATCCTCACTATATCATATCCAAACTTTGTTGGTAATCCATGATATACCCGACCATGTCCCTATGGATATGTCTAGTACATCTGCCGTGGATCTATTCAGCGAGTGGGCGAAACTCAATCGTGATGAGGGCATGGAGAGAGGCCACTCACCAAGTGTGGATGCGATTATCTCCGCAGTTAGTGGGCGTCTGCCTTCCGAGTTCAGCGCTATAGACCTAGGATGCGGAAATGGATGGGCTGTTCGCAGACTTAAGAAGATGCCAAGCTGTAAATCCTCATCAGGTGTGGATGGTTCTGAGATGATGATTAGCAAGGCTCGATCAATAGACCCTGAAGGTGAATATTTCCACGGCATGCTCCCGGAATGGTCTCCGAATGCCCCAGTAAATCTGGTTCTAAGTATGGAATTCTTGTACTATTTGGAAGATCCAATATCATTTCTAAAGACCTTACACGAGGAATGGGTGCTCCCCGGAGGCTCTGTTGCAGTTGGGTTAGATCACTACTTAGAAAATGAATCAAGCCTTGGCTGGTCTGAGTCCCTGGACGTCCATATGACAACACTCTCAGCAGAGGAATGGGGAGACGGGCTCAGGATGGCCGGTTTCAAGAAGGTCGAGAGCTTTTTCACGGGTGCCAAAGAGGGTTGGAATGGCACACTAGTGTTGATAGGCACGAAAGTCTAGAGGAATCACTCAAGGTCAAATTTAGAGTCGAGGGCGCCAAGAGTCGACATTATGTCGTCCGTTATCTCGAAGAGAGAATTATCCTTAGTGTAGATTAGTAGCTTCTTGCCATCGTCACTTGCTTGATAAGCGCATATTGCATCCATTCTTATTCGTGTTATACCGCCTTCAGTTGTAACCTTGATCCACTTCGACATTGTTTCCGGCGCGATCAGTTCTGGATATAACCTCTATCCAACGACGTCGGGGGGGCACCCAGAGAATCAGACATTTCATTTTTGATTTTCCTCGATGCATTACTCGAATTCACTTATGACCAATGAGGTGAAGCGATGGATATGGCGCATTTGTTCGATTCGGACGGATACATGGTTCGACAGAAGGTGATGAAAATCCTTGGAGAGGAGTTTCACATCTATTCAGATGAATCTATGAATAGCATGATTGGATATTCAAAGATGGCTGCATTGAAGCTTAAAGAGGACATCAGACTGTACTCCGATGAATCCAAGTCCTCAGAGCTATTGATAATCAAGCAAAAAGGAATCTTAGATTTCACCGGAGGCTTCACTATAGTTGATGGACAGACGGGGGAATCGCTGGGAACACTAAGGCGAAAAGGCATGAAATCCATCCTAAGGGACTCCTGGGTGCTCATTGATGATGGGGGAAATGTGATCGGGACGCTCGGCGAAGAAAGTGGGGGGCTTGCTCTAATCCGTCGCTTCATCCCATACCTTACCATAATATTCCCTCAACAATTTCACTTGAGGGTAAATGGGGCTAAGGGTGCGGTGAAATACACGCAGAAGATGAATCCATTTGTTCACAAAATGTCTGTAACCGGCGTAAAATCATCAGGCGTGGACCCGAGAATAGCTGCAGCAGCGGCGATTCTATTGATAGCCATAGAGGGAAGGCAAACCCAAGGCGGTTGAACTTAAATTTTCAATCTCTGGAGTCGGCCTTCTTCTTGCCTCTGGAACGACCCCTATTCCCTTTTCGTCCCCTATTGTTACGCCTGTCCCCGCTTTTGTTCGAGTCCTTGTGGCGATTACTCTTCCGAGATCTTCTGGATCTTTTGTTGTTGTTACGAGAGTGGCCTTCTCGCTTACCTTGTGACTTTTCAGGGGGAACCAGGACAAACTCTCTCTCATCCAGGATTTCAGGCTCTGGATTTGTAATATCGCACCTTATGCCAACTTGACTCTGAATCCGTCGATACTGCCTATTCTGGGATCTCTGCACTAAAGAGACCACTGTCCCAGTAGATCCTGCACGAGCAGTTCTCCCACTTCGATGCTTGTACGCTTTTCCATTTTCGGGAGGGTCATAGTGGATAACGCACCCCACATCATCGACATCAATGCCTCTAGAGGCGACATCAGTTGCTATCAGAACCCGTGCACGACCTGTGCTGAATTTTCTCATTGATCGATCTCTTTGGTTCTGATTCATGCCGCCATGGAGTGTAGTATTCGACGAACCCAACTCATCCATCTGTTTGCCGAGTCTGTTGACGCCTGCTCTTGTTTTACAGAATATGATGCTCCTGCCGCATTTTTCGGTGATATACGCTGATAGGTCTGCTTTGCCCCTAGATTCAACTTTCCAGAATAAATGTTGCATGCTATCCATGCTTACTTCTTCAGGACCAATGCCGATTATTGCAGGATTGTCCTGGTATGAATCTACTATCTCCTCCACATCATCGTCCAATGTCGCACTGAACAGAATCGTCTGTCGATTCGGGCTGCACTCGTCAAGTATGGCGCATACAGGCTCCATGAATCCCATGTCCGCCATCCTATCTGCTTCATCGAGAACCACGATCCCAACATCGTCAAGACGCAAAGCACCTCTGTCGAGTAAATCAATCAGTCTGCCCGGGCATGCTACCAATATCTCCACGCCTCTATCCAATTTTCGCAATTGCCCCCTGTAGGGAGTCCCTCCATAGACGGATAGTACGTCTAGACCAGCTGAGCGGGCAAGTGGGTGTAGAACGTTACGAATCTGCTCTGCGAGCTCTCTCGTAGGTGTTAGAATTAGTGATGTGGGTCTCTTCGATTCTGCTTTGGCAGTCCTCGATATCAATGGCAATCCGAATGCCAGGGTTTTCCCAGATCCCGTGGGGGCTCTGCAACAGATATCCCTCCCCAGCATTGCATCTGGTATCGCTTCACATTGTACCTCGAAAGGTTCTGTGAAACCCGCTCCCTCAAGAGCAACTACCAAATTGGGTTCAATCCCTAAATCTGAAAATCGAACCAAGATATGCCTCTGTCTCGCCCGAAACCCTCTCCTATTTAGTATGGGAGTAGGAAAAAACGGATGCTTGCTGATCAAAGCGAGTCAAGAGTCATGCCAATCCTTCATAGATGTAGTAAAATCCACTAATCATGATGCCTGCCATTACGCCTCTTTGAATTAAATCTGATTTGAGAGATTCAAGCCACTTTTTCCCCATTCGTGCACCTAATACCGCTGATATTACTAGAATGGAGCATATTTGCGCATGAGCCATCAAATCATCGCTGCGAAATGCCAAGTAAACGGGTATCCTGGAAAAGTCTACGCAAAGTGCAAGGATACTTGCAGTCGCTGCATATGCCATTTTATCTGGTAATCGACGAGTCAGAAACATCGCACGAAGTGCACCTTGGTGGCCCGACAGGCCCCCCATAAATCCAGAACCAAAGCCACCCACTCTGTCATTCGCTTCCGGTATTATGTATCCAGTCCACCTTTCTGAGAGCGTGAGCAGGGGGAGAATCACCAGAAATGACCCGACGACGACCAGCAGGGGATCCTGTGAAACTTGATTCTGCAATCCTGCACCGGCCAACGCCCCAAAAATCAGCCAAACACCATATCGCTTGAAGGCCGAGAAATCTATCCACTCCCACATGCTCCAGCATTTTGCAGCGTTGTGCGCGCCGTGTACCACTGCTACGACAGCTATTGCCTCGTGTGGCGGCATGAATGCCAACACGAACGGGGTTAGCATTGTGGATAGCCCAAAACCAGCAGGAACAGTGAGAGCAGCAGCGATGAAAGCCCCTGCTGCCACAACGATAGTTTCCACCAATCACACCTTGCCTTTGTCTTCGATATTTTCCATTCAAACGTTCCTACAGAGCCCCATATAGGGCACTATATTCTACAGGCAGTAACGTTTCAACTCCGAAGAGAGGGTCGGGATCACTCGAATCGTGATATGCCACTACAGCACCGCCATCCGGGAGAATGCCCATCGAGGCGAAATCAAATCTTATGTCATTCCCCGCTCCACTTGTTGAGTCTAGATCGCCAAGGCCAATATTCGTTCTAAGATCCGGCTCAAGCGATTGAGAGTAATCTCGAACATGCCATGATACGTCGATATCCGGCCCACTAGACGATTGATACCTCACATTAAGAACGAATAAATCATGGAAACCATTTGAATGAAACTCCCATTCCTCTAATTCAGATGCGACTCCTGAAAGATCGTAAGTCTGATTTCTCCACGCCTCCCCTCCATCAGACGATATCATGTGTGTGAGAGTCATGCCGTCTGCTCGGACACAGTGAAGAATCCCGCTAGAATCGAATGAGCAATATTGGGACGGAAGTGATGAGCCATTTATCGTTACTCCTGTCCACCAATTCAGGGAAGTGTCCAGATAGGCGTCGTCCCCGTCAACAAAATAATCGGGAAAGTAAAGGCCGCCCGAAGGGACTGGGAATGCACGCATTTCTTTGTGGGGTTTGGTGTAGTCCCATTCCTTTCCAAGAGGCCCGGGCATTAGGTCAACTTCTATCGCGGGAAGGTCCGAATCCCTATCTGGGAATCCGAAGTAGTCGTAGTTTAGACCATCAGTGGAGATTTGTCCGCCAACATTCTGAACTTGATGCCAGAAGTTTGAGATTACCAAACTTGCATAGGGCCCATTGCCATATAATCCTCCATTGATCGGGCCGATCACTTCTACTTGCCAAGATCTGTCATAGAATGGCTCCGGGGTCCTATTGAAGCACCAGCTCCACTCTTCATCAGCTGCATCATAGAAGAAGGCATAGAACTGATCGGCACCAGATGTTGAGGGATAGGGGAACCACCCCATAGCAATCAGATCTCCATTGGTGGCCTGTACTATGCTGCCTTCCCCAAGCCCTTCTTGCCCGGGAACCGTGGGTTTGGGCTCCATGCATCCAATTTGTGAGAAGACAGATGGGATATATTCCTGCCAGGTTCTGCCCCTATCTTCTGACCAAGTGGGGTACTCCCCCCCAAAATTCAGTATCCAACCTTCCTTGGTAATGGCAAGATAATGCTCGCAGCAGTTCCCGCCCTCTTCATTTCCAAATACAGCCCAGTTAGACTCGCCTATGGAATCATTATCGAAAGCATGTGCGACTGAGAAGTTCCGAATATCGTCGAGCCCTTCTAGAGAAAGTTGTGTGAGGCCTTCGTCCCACATTGTAGCATTCTCCGATTCTCCAGAGTCCTCACCTATACAACCTGAGAGCACCATTGCAGACAAGAGTAAGGCTGTTGCCCATTTCCTCATTATATCCAACCACTACATCGACACTAATGGAAATTTTGCTAATATGTCGATTTCGGGATCTGTCAATCATAAGATGATTTGATATCTCGACTCATAGCCTAGCGAATGTGAACCGAGCAGCCGCATTCACCATGGCCCTACTTCTTCTCCAACTAACGACTCCAGTAGTTGCACAGAATAATGATTCAAGAATAATCGTCACGGAGGTCTATGTATCGCCTAACAGTGCTGATTACGGTGGTATTGATTGGAATGGAGATGGGGAGATTGGGAGATACTCTAACCAGTTCATAGAGCTGCATAATCCAGGGAACGATCCTATTGATGTCGGGGGTTGGTGGCTTGATGATACGCCTGGAGAAGGCTCACCAGCATGCTCTATCGGTTTCGGCACGGTAATCGAGCCAGGTGCATACGTCACTTTTTTCAGAGCACTAACCAGGATTGAATTAGATTTCTTTGAAGGAGACTCAGTCACGCTTTCAGATAGCTCAAAGACAGTGGTGGATAGTATGGGTTATTATGGGCCCCAGACATGGGAGGGATCTGCATATGATGTTGGCAACTCCTCGTATGGCATTTCCTTCGGTCTAGATTCTAACGGCATGTGGTCGGAAATAAGTTCGGGCCCGACCCCGGGCGGCCCAAATGACGAACCTTGGGTCGGAACCAATCATCTACAGGGCTCCTGCTATGGCGTCAGAGACGATGTCCACAGTGGTTCGTACGTATTGGAAGGCAGGATAGTGACCATGGAGGCCGAGAATTCTGTAATCGATCAGGGCCGAATTCTTGTCACAGATGGTATGATAGAAGCGGTTTGGGACGCAACATCACCTGCTCCCAGTGCAGCAGAGGGAGTAACTTCTATTCCCACAAGTGGGACAATATATCCCGGATTCATAGATCCTCACAATCATGCGAAATACAACTTGATACCTTTGTGGGACCATGGTACTGATGGTTGGGATAATCGTTACCAGTGGCAGTCTTATTCCGGATATTCGGATGCCAAGGATATCGGATGTTCACTGTACGACTCATCCGCGATGAGATTTGCCGAATTGAGGGCAATCGCAGGGGGAAATACCGCGCTTCAGGGAAGCGCTAACTCAAATACAGATACGTTCGATTCCATACTTGCAAGAAATATCGAGCTGTACAATTTCGATAAGGACTCAATTCATACCAAGGTGACCGAGTTGGAGTCAGATTATATCGGAAATCACATCAAGACTGGAAATAACTCGGGAACTCTTGATGCATGGTTCATACATCTGGCAGAAGGAATTGATGAATCAAGCAGATCCGAGTTCGATGTCCTAGTTCAGAATAACTTGCTGGTTGGCGAGATCGTCATAGTGCACGGAACAGCGTTAACTCAGACAGAATTCAATGCTCTTGGCGACGTCGGCGGAAGTATCGCTTGGTCCCCCACCTCCAATCTTCTCCTGTATGGGGAAACAACTGACATAAAAACCGCGAAAGAAGAAGGTGTGAATATCATGATTGGCCCAGATTGGGGGCCATCAGGCTCCAAGAGCTCGATGCACGAGTTGAAAACCGCTGATTGGTGGGATCAGAACGTTCTTGGGAACATATTTTCTGATTTTGAGCTCGTCCAGACAATATCGACGAATGTTGTCGATGCCATTGGCTGGTCCGAATACACAGGGAGAATCGTCCCCGGCCTTGCTGCAGACCTTGTCGTGCTTGACACGTTCCACGCAGACCCCTACAGGAATGTGATCCAGGCAGTTGACCCAGATGTACGCCTCGTAGTTGTAGGGGGTCTTCCAGTATATGGGGACGTGGACATAATGCAAGCTATGGATGATGATGTCGAAGTCATACATGGAGTTGGTTTTAGCAAGGCAATTGACATTACTTACGAGGGAGTCCCAGAGGCCCAGCAAACATATGCGGATATGATGGAATATCTGAGTCAATGCAACCAGGGTAAAACAATCCCAATAGAATATCTCTTCACCACGGGAGATCAGAGATATTTCGATGTATTGAACCGCTCATCAACTTTTCAAAACGGGCGTTCGATAGATCTGTGGACAATGTATTATGATGTTGATTTAGATCAGGATGGGCACAGGGTAGGGGGAACAGTCGGCGGAGCTGATCCCATAGAGACGAGCATAAACAACGACAACGGCGACGGCTCTCAAACCATCGACCCTGTACAGCTCCCGCAAATATTCGAGACATATGGCCCGTTGGGCGCAACTGTTGCACACCCCGTTGAAATATCTCAGGGCATTCATCTCGAGGCTTGTCGCTCCACATCGTCCATACTTCTTGCAGAAGGGGTCCCTTCTACTCCTTCGGGCCGAGAACTTGTTTGTGGTGCTTTATCCATTAGAACGATTCCAGGGGAGGAATGCCTCGTAACTTCCGATACCAATTATTGCAGCATAGCCGTCGGAGGGGCAATTGCTGTACCCGGGCAACTTTGCGCGGAGCTCTCCATGCCCGCCGGGGTCGAGTGTAGGGACGCCTGGTCTTTCTTCGAGCCTGAAGGCGAACCATCTGAACCGGGCCCCGCGACTCTTGACGAAGAGGACTCAAGAATAAGCGGACCGATTTACTGGATTGCGGTTGTGGGATTGTTGGGTCTAATAATAAGCTCGTTAACTGTTGCAGTGACAAACTGGAACCGTAGAAAGTGAATCAAAGTTCTTTCATTCTCCAGGTTACCCCAGACTCTCCGTCTTCGACAACTACGCCCAGCTCGGAAATTTCGTCCCTGATCCTATCTGCCTTGGCCCAATCACGTTCAGAGCGTGCTTCCTCCCTCATCGCGATGAGGCCCTCGACCTTTCCCCTCATTTCTTCGCGTCGTTCAGATGCGCGGTCTACCATGTTCTGGAGCGCCTCTTCATCGGGAAGGAGCCCGAGTACATCGCCTGCATATGCTGAAAGCCAGCCCACACAGGCAAAGGCCACTGAGGAATCCTGAGATGAATTTGCTTGTCTCAGTATCTTGACCACCGATTGCATCTCTGCAATCGCAACCCTTGTATTGAGATCATCATCCATTCCTCGTATTAGTGATTCTTCAGCATTTTTGAGTGTCTCAATACCGTCCCATTGAGTTGCCACATCGACCCCTCCTGCTGATATGATCGATTCAATCAGCCTACCATGATTCTTCTCAGCATCATCAAGAAGAACTTGGTTGAAATCAATCGGTTGTCGATATGGTGCATTGACGAGTGCGTATCTAAGCACCATCGGACCGACTGCATCGATGGCGTCGGAAACTGTCCAAAAGTTACCCAGAGACTTCGACATTTTCTCTCCCTCCACGTTTATCATCCCGTTATGCATCCAATGTTTTGCAAAAGGCTCGACATTGAAACAGCACTCTGATTGGAATATCTCTGCTTCATGATGTGGGAACATTAGGTCTGACCCGCCCCCGTGGATGTCAACTTGGTTCCCGAAGTGTTCGTGAACCATCGCGGAGCATTCTATATGCCAACCAGGTCTTCCCCTTCCAAAGGGGCTATCCCAGCTCGGCTCACCAGGTTTTGCAATCTTCCAGAGGGCGAAGTCTCTGTGATCCCTCTTGCCTGCTCCGGTGGACGCAACCCTCCCTCCTGCGCCCGATCGAACCATCTCGAGTGTTTGTCCGGTTAACTGCCCATACTTTTCGGGCGCAGTATCAATTTCAAAGTAGACTCCATCCTCTGTCAAATACGCATGACCCTTATCCACTAGGGTTTCTATCATTGAGATAATCCCCTCAATACTTTCTGTAACTCTTGGATAGGCATCAGCATCAAGCACATTGAGTCTATTCATCGAAATCCTGTAATCCGATATGTGACGATTCGCCACCTCAAGAAAGCTGACACCCTCTCGTTTCGAAGCATCGATTATTGTATCGGATATGTCTGTGAAATTTGTAACATATCTAACACGAACATCTTGGAATCTTAGCCATCTCACTAGGGTGTCGAATGCTATGGCTTGACGGGCATGGCCGATATGGCTGGGCGAATAGGGAGTGATCCCACAGGCATATATCGTGACTTCTTCGCCTGAGATGTCAATCTCCTGCTTCGTTCGCGATGATGTGTTGAAAAGCCTCAGAGGCACATATGGCCCTCTTATGCTAAGGTCATGAACTTCTCGCCGCTTTAACCAAAGCAGCATACATCTGATACTGATTTATTCTCTCCGGGTGCCATTGCAGTCCATGGAAGAATTTCAGATGTTCATACATAACTGACTCAACAAGGCCATCATGATTTGCTCTTCCAGTCACTTTCAGATTCCCAGTATCTCGAACTCCCTGGTGGTGCGTGGAATTAACGGAGATACTTTTTCCCAGCACCCTGTGAATTTCGGTTCCCTGTTCGAAAGTAACTTCATGATCAGAAAACGCACCATTCCATGAACCATGCGACTCATACCCAGGGGTTTTCGGGAGATGTTGGTGCATGGAACCACCTTCCGAAACACACATTATTTGCATTCCTCGGCATATACCCAATACAGGGAGATCCGCTTCAATTGAGGCCTTGATTAGTGCAATTTCACGTATATCTTGCTCGGGATACGTGTCGAGAGTATCAGGATCTAGATCGGCCCCGTACATGGAGGGATCAATATCCGGCCCACCGGAGATGACGAGCCCGTCTATTCCAGATATTATGTCAGTAGTACCATCTTCCGGCGGAAGTATGACTGGGATGCCTCCCCCCTCTATCACAGCAAGAGCGTAAGTTGCAGGTATCACGGTCGCATCCATGTCCCATGGGCCCCATTTCGTCATGCGAGTGGGCGCAGTAATCCCAATTACAGGTCTATTCATGCAAACTCCTCTGAGCCAGAGGGGATGAACCCACCCATCAAATCGCTGCTTGTACAAGTGCAGATATGAGCGACTTTTGGCCAAGAGCCTCCGGATGCCACTGTACCGACATCACGAACTTCTGAAGAGGATCTTCTAAACCCTCAATCAGACCATCTTCCGATCTGGCATTCACCTCCAAGCTCCCCGATTCAGATACGCCCTGGTGGTGTGCAGAGTTCACATTGGAAGACAGTCCAAGAATCTTTGAGAGTCTCGATTCAGGCACTATGGATACCGAATGTTTGGACCATTTTCCGCCCCATGCACCATGTTTTTCGAAAGGGGGGGTCGTGGGGAGGTGCTGATGAAGAAAACCTCCATACGAGACAGCCATGAGCTGATGCCCCCTGCAGATGCCGAGTATCGGCAACCCTCTTTTCTTTGCAGAATCAATCAGTGCAAGCTCCCACAAGTCCTGGGAGGGTCGTACATCATTTGTTTCAGGCATAGAATCGCGTCCATACGTGGCTGGATCGATATCCCTGCCCCCAGCAATTATCAGCGCGTCTATCGTACCGACACATGATTCAGGATCCCCTCCCTCAGATAATATCAGTGGTAGGCCGCCACACTCCTCTACAATCGTGGTGTAATTCCACGGGAGCATGACTACTTCGCGATCATCAGATTCGTAATCTCTTTTGTTGATGGAAGAAGTTATGCCGATTCTCGGTTTCACTCGAATCAGCCCTCTCGTACAAGGCGAGCATGTCTGAATGATTTGACTCCAGCAAATATGAAGGAGGCCCCAACAAGCACAAGCAACATGTGTGAAATCAGTCCAAGATTCGACATTTCCGAGAAATTCTTAACCATTCTCCACCCTCCTGCTAGCAACATAATCAAGGCCACTACCATTGAAACATGCATGTAGTGATGTCTATTCGCCTCGTTGAATTTTGAAAGTACGCCCATCATAACTAGTGGGAGGCCCATGAAAGCCGGAATCATTGCGGTTATGGAGGGATCTGAACCCTCTGCAGGGGTCTGGGCAAAATAAGAGAATAAGCCCCAGAAAATCAGGATGCAGCCATACATGTTCGCGAGTCCGGGAATTGTTATTCCCCATTGGGTAAATTCTTCGCTCATGGGCATTCGTGTCAGAAGCGATTTATGATAATCTCGATTGAACACTTGGCCTGGGTCTTGCAACTAATCCAAAACGCGATTCCGATTTAGAGTATCTTTTCGATTACCCTGCATGTGAGGGTAAGATGCAGCAAGCCTAGATTCGGTTGTGACGCCATCCCCCTCCTCTTCCATTTTGACCATTTTCTCCCACAGAATCTCAGCTAGATCTTTGACATCCATTTCACACCCGATTGAGTCTAAGCCGTCTTTCACCATCACGGAACAAAAAGGACATCCTATCGCAACTGTATCAGCACCTGTTTCTGCCAACTCCTTCGCCCTGATCACATTGACGCGTTTATCCGCGTCCTCCTCCATCCACATTTGCGCACCCCCTGCACCGCAGCAAAAAGAATCAGTTCCGTGACGTTCCACTTCAACGTCCACTCCCCCGATGACCGCTCTTGGAGCTTCGACCTCCCCTCCAATCCTCCCAAGATAACAAGGGTCATGGAATGTCACACTATCTTCATGATCCGTAATTCTCGGCAAACGCCCTTCGTCCTGTAATTTGGCTAAGATTTGTGAATGATGTAGCACCTCAAGCTTATCCGCGCCGTAATCGGGATATTCTTTGCCAAGCGTATGGAAGCAGTGGGGACATGATGCAACGATTCTTTTCACGCCTAATTCTTGGAATGTAGACACATTGGCTTCTGCAAGCATCTGGAAAAGATACTCATTCCCAGCTCTTCGTGCTGGATCGCCGGAGCACCCCTCTTGCATGCCCAATATGCCTACGTCCAATCCTGCTTCTTTCAATAGAGATATCGTGGCCCTAGCAACTTTTTGGTTCCGCTCATCGAAACTCGCCGCGCAACCAACGAAGTAAATGTATTCAGCCGGCTCCCCTATTTTCACATCAAGGTCGCTAGCCCAATCACCTCTCTCATGAGCCCCAAATCCATATGGATTAGATCCAGATTCTAAATTACCCATGGCGACGTTCAACTGCTCTGGATATTCCATGGTCTCCATCATGGCATTTCGTCGAAGATCAGTCAATTTTGGAACGTGTTCGATGTAAAGAGGACAAGCATCGACACAGGCGTGGCAGGTAGTACAAGCCCATACCGCATCTGCGGACAAACGTTGCATCATGGTTTCATCAGGAGTCTCCCCGGAGAGTAATATCGGGGCATGTTCATTGGCATATGATCTGACATCATGTACTATCTGCATGGGATTGAGCGCCTTCCCTGACTCATACGCCGGGCACACGTCCTGACACCTCGCACAAGAGGTGCATGCCCATCCATCAATCAGCTGCCTCCAGGTATATTGGTCGAATGTTGAGACTCCAAAAGTATCAATGTCTAATTCCTCAAGGGGGACGGCCATGCCACTGTCATCGATCGCCAATGGCCGCATTTTTGCCATAGGTGTACGATCGAAGAACAACACGTTAGGAAGTGCCATTACTAGGTGCATATGTTTGGAAAGAGGAATTAGGATGAGAAAGGAACATATTGCTATCATGTGCATCCAGTAGGACACGATAACAAAGGCCTCGGAGACTCCTGCTTGAGCAACTAAGTAGCCCAGGGGCTCCCAAAACGGGGACGGACCCTCAGCAGACTCAACCACGAACGAGGTGGTCGTAATTGTGAATATCAGAACAAGTATCGCATTTCCCTCTAACTGGGATTTTCCTTTCAACTTCTCAGGCGTAAAAACCACCCTCCTCGTCAAAGCTGCTACACACCCAATTAACGCAGAGGTGTACCCGAGCTCGACCATCCCATTCCACGGTCCAACGAGCACCTTAGGGAGGAATGACCCTGAGAACCAATTTGCAGTAGCAAGATCGAACATATCGCTGGATAGCATAAGGAATCCCCAGAACATGAGCACATGCAGACCCCCTGCTACACGATCCTCAAGTACGCGCTTTTGACCCAGCCATCCCGTTGCGACTTCTACCACTCTGCTGAACCAAGCATCTGTTCTGGGGTCCGAACTGCCTCTTAGAACCAGCCTAATAGCCTTCTGAACCTGATAGGTGAAGAACGCAATTGAGACGCCCCCCAATACAATGAGTAGGGCCCATCCTGGGATGCCGTTGTACTCGATGAGTAGGGGGTGTTCCATCCAGAATCGCTCCGCGGGGGTGTCCCGTTGAATGATGTTAATTGCATTGAGGCCTTGAACATCACGTAAGCACACGAAGGGGCTATCCCCAATACCGAGTACGAGGGGCCATGGCGGAGGCGCGTGCACCTGGAAAGGCAATCCTGTTCGGAGAGCATGCAGTTGTCTATGGCCATCCTGCTGTTGCTGTTGCAATTGAAGCAGGCGTAAATGTCGCGGTTTCAAATAATAAAGAATGGGCAGTTGAGGGTAGACCACTAGACTCGGTAAGACATCCGCACCTGAAATCAATTATATCTAGGATGCGAAGGGGGTCAGGACCATTTTCCTTCCAGATTTCCAGTACACTTTTTTCTGCAGCCGGCCAAGGGTCCTCCGCAGCCTTGTCCGTGGCCGCACATCTCGCTCTTAGAAGCCATATTGGTGAATCTTCGAACCTGATAGATGCTGCCAGATCCGCTCATTTAGCGGAGGCCTATGCCCAGTCCGGACGCGCTAGCCCGACAGACACGGCCACCAGCGCTCTTGGCGGTTGCGTCGTTGTTTCCTCATCGCTCCCACCTATGGCAAAGCACGTGTTTGGATCAGAATTGGAAACATCTGAGGGCCTCCGTACTTGGGATGTGGGAACTATTGAACTCCCAATTGATTCTGATCCTCCATACTTAGTTCTTGGATTCACTGGAAATCCATCGAAAACAGGTAAAATGGTCGCCATGGTCGCAGATTTGATATCCTCGAATTCTGAACGGAAATCAGATCTAGATTCAATCGGAGAAATCACTGCCGTAGGGCTTGTCGCTCTCGCCTCTGCTGAATGGGAAGCAGTTGGGATGGCCATGGATGCATGCCACGATAGGCTCGAAGCACTGAACCTAAGCACGCCATTCTTGGAGAAGTTGATCTCATCCGTGCGCCCTTACTCCCTTGGATCCAAACTTACCGGTGCGGGAGGGGGCGGATGCATGATGGCTCTGACAAGAGATCCCGAACGTGTCGCTCAGATGATAGAGCTACACGGCGCGAGAGCTATGATAAGCTCGTTTTACAATGAAGGGGCGCAGATTTTAATCTGATTTCCTGCCACACCCCCTTATATATGGTATATAACTGCGGAATGACATGAAGAGTGATGAAGAACGGTTGACGGTGGTCAACGTAGTCGCATCTACAAGAGTCGCTGAAGAACTGGATCTGCCCGATATCGCAATCCAGCTGAATTGTGAATATGAGCCAGAGCAGTTTCCCGGTGTCGTGTACCGTGTAGTAGACCCGAAACTTGCAATCTTGATGTTTAGATCGGGAAGAGCCGTGTGCACAGGCGGGAAGAATGAGGAGAATATCCACGAAGGAATCACCCGCATGATAGGGGATCTGAGAGCAGCAGGAATCGAAACTTGGGAGATAGAAGATGTCAAGATTGAGGTTCAGAACATGGTGGCCACATATGCATTGCATTATCCTGAAGATTACGACGGAACTGCACGCATGGACGACATCAACACCCGTGTGATAGATCTTGATGGTGGAGAAATCCGTCCCGCTGATGATGAAGAGATTGAAGTCTGGAATGCTATGACAAAAGAAGAGCAAGAAAAGTTCGGCGAATTCCAAATTCGTGGAATAAAGCAGGGAGAACCACTGGCTACAATGCCCAGGAAACTGAATCTGAACAACCTTACTTTTCACCTGCCTTTCGACAAGGTGGAATATGAGCCAGAGCAGTTCCCAGGCCTGATTTACAGGTTAGACTACCCGCGTGTCGTGTGTTTGATTTTCGGAAGCGGTAAGATGGTGATAACCGGCGCGAGAAGGAAAGATGAGATTTTAGAAGCCGTCCAATTCATCCAAGATGAATTGGCCGACCTTCTCTGAGACCACGACAAGTGATTATACCCTTGACTTCCGTCAATGGGTCGTGTTGGACAGCCCACGCTTGCGAGATTTTGTATTTTGGACAGCGGTTGCAATCCTGTTGATGCCTTTAATGCCACATGGGTCCGCATCTGAAGTGATACGCGAAGAAAAGCTCGATCAGAGATTCTCCCACACATCGGGTTCTGTTGATACACCTTCCTGGAAAATCAATGACCGTTGGGTGTATGATGGGGAGCTAGACGTTTACGATTTTATCTCTGGGAGCGGGGTTTCAACCAACGTCAATACGCTCACAGGAACCCTTGATGTCCAAGTGACAGACGTAATGCAGATTGACGTCGGGGGAATTCAGACAATCGTATATGAGGCCACTGGACAGGGGGATTATCGTGCAGATAACATACAACTCGAAGGTCAAAATGGAGACGTAATTGTCGAGATGGAGACTGTATCGTTAATCCGGGCTAGCGATATGGCTGTTATCAGCCAGACTGCAACAATCGATATCGAATTCGACGGCCCCTGGTGGGTGTGCCTGCTGATAAGTTGCGATATCGCTTCTATTACTGCCGCTAACGAATATTGGCCCCCTCTTGAGAGACATGACTTTCCGCTTTATGTGGGCGACTCGTGGGTGAATAATTACACGGTGAATACCACTTATTCCGGCTCGTCTGCATATGTGGACATACCGCAGGACTCTTCTGAGCAGGTTGAGACTACATCTACTGTAGTGCAGGCCGGCTACCCAGGAATTAGCCACTCAGGTTGTGCCGTGAGTTACAATGTAACTGCTACGGATGTCAATGGAAGCATAGTTGGATACGGTTGGCACTGTGACTCGATAGGGAACGATGTCCTAACTCTGAACGAGGTTACACTCGGACTGATGGCAGAGCATGAGATTCAATTCTCAAGTCTTGAATTCAGGTCCACTGAGGTCCATGTGGATTTGGGATACCCCCTCTCTCCATTCAATCTCGAATCTCCAGTATGGGTCAATGTTACAGACAGTTCAGGCACGCCCCTGCAAAGCACTGATGTGGAAGTTAGGTACGATGCAACAGGTTTCGGAACAACTGTCACTACTGCTTCCAATGGATCAGCATTCCTCTCTCTCGATTACGGCGCGTATGGCGATGACTCGTATGTGGTCGGTGAATACGGTTCACACGGTATTTTGGCCAGAGTTGGAGCAGACAACATAGGAGTTTCAACAGTCACACTTGACCCTGATATACATGAGGTAGACCTCAAACTTGAATCTGTTTCAATTTCCGTTGAGCGCAACAGGTCGGGCATTATCGAAACCATCCCTTCACCATATGATGCCGTACCTGGGGACATAGTTACCATCTCGGTCCCAATCGTAAATGATGGTCTAATGCAGGCACCCTCTGGCTTTGTGGAGG
>NHIP02000015.1 GCA_002170775.2 Euryarchaeota archaeon TMED192
AACCGGATCCAAAGCCTGCGTGTGAGTGGTGGGTGCCACCTGCCATATTTCCAGAAATCCCGCCAAATTCACAAACGTGCTCCAACGCAGACAGAGATCCGCCCATAATACGAAGCGTCCTCTCCACGAAAAGGTCGGTCCAAGGCTTCAAACCAATCCTATTGATCTCTTTTTCTTCCAACGCTCCATCAATAAAACGGCGTATGAACCCCGGATCATGAGATATCAACAGATCCTCTTCCGTTGCGCATTCTGGGGAAATAAAATCGATCAAACCAGAACTTTGTGAACTCTGTATACGGTCTTTGAGCATCTCATATCTTTCTCTGGGGAACCTCGAATCACGATGAATGCCCGTCGTGTATAGGTCATGATACCATATTTTCATGGGAATCTGAGAGGAATCAATCTCTCCCATCTCACCATCCCATACACCAAGGATGCCTTTTGTCAAAATCAGGCCCCCGAAGGCCTGTTCGTGACAAACATTCTGAGAATGGCGATGCCCAAGACACCGCTGAGGGTAAACAGGATCATCGAAGATACTCCAGCTGCGGATATGGCCACCCGGATTATCACAGTGGATAGCACGAACCCGGTGTTTCTAGCCAGATTCCTGAAATCCGTGTAAAACCAGTAGGATATCAAGAGAATTAGGATGTCTGCGAGTATGAGGAACGTAAAGAAATCCAGGAAGAAGATTGTGCGGTCGACCGATCCACCGCCTTCTTGGACGGCCGCTATCCAACTTGTCAGCGAGAACAGTGCGATTATGACGAATACGACGAGCATGAAGATCGCAATCGCCTTCTTCATCACTATGAACGCGCTCACTTCCTCGGAGACGCTGAGGGCACCTTCCTCGCCCTTCTTCATGTTGTAGTATGTCAGGGCAGTGTAGAATAACGCCAAGAAGGCCGCGCATTCGACCAAGAGGAAAGCGACGTCGTCGCTTACTTTCCAACCATCCGAGCCATCAACCTCTGGTAGCCGCTTCAGTATGTCTCTGACCACAAGCAGGGTAGCGATCTCGTACTGCTTTCCGACCGATGACGAGAAGGAATCCGGTATCGTCCTGATGAGTTGGTACACCTCATAGGTCAGAAGTATGGAGAACGGGGTGTAAAGGGCGGAGAGAGGCGATCGGACCAACTCGGCAGAATCCCCCACGATTGTTATTTGGCCTGAGTTGTCCAGGGCCCACAGCGACAGATGGGCGAAGAAGCCGGTAACGGCTGCGATGATGGCAAACCTCCTGACATTCTCATCCATCCCGGCCCCCATCGACCGTTCGAAACCGGCTTCAATCGCGTCTCTCACGGCGAATTCTCGACGGGCCTCGCACTTAGTTGCGTATTTAGAAAAAACATACAATAATCCTGTTACAGAACAATCTAAACGATGTGCTGCACACCGATTAGAGGTTGTTCACGCAGGTATTTCCATTGTCATTTGAACGAGTTCCGTCCGGACAGGTTGTGTAGTACCAACTAACACCACTCAGGTCTGCGCCATTCAGGTTTGCGCCACTCAGGTCAGCGTAACTCAGGCGAGCATAGGACAAGTCGGCACCACTCAGGTCGGCACGGTTGTCTTCAGCGGTTTGCTGCCATTGGGCGACGAGGTCCTGCTGCTCTGCGAGGTCTGTCTGCAGTTGCTGTACCTGTGTCGCGTTCTCCCCCAGCATGGCGTGGAGGCCGGCGATCGTCTCGTTCATCGCCTCGGCGAGCGCGATGGTCTGGTTGGCGAATTCCTGCGAGTCGCTGAGCAGGGCCAGCAGCGAGTCCCGCTGCTCCTCCATCAGGGTCATGGCGGCCTCGAGGCCCGCGATGTTGGACTCGTGCCCAGCGATGGACGCCTCGAGCTCCGAGATCGCCACTTCCCTTTCTGCGAGGGTCTGGGTAAGATTTGTGTTCTGGGTGTCGAGGTCCTCGATCTGGGCGTCTAGGTCCGAGGTGTCCTCGCTGACACACCCAGCGAGGGCGGCGGTCATCATCAGTATGGCAAGCAATCCGGTTCGGGGCTTATTCATGTGTTTTGACACGGGTTATTCCGAAAAAACATTCTCAGCACCCCGTTTCGGGCCGACCTGACCGCTGCCGTGAGTCCGAGCATGAGTTCAAGGGCCATGATAGACGGAATGGGCCCATGACGACGCCACTCGCCCCTTCCGAGGAAGGAGACGACGGGGACTGGATCGTCGTCAGAGGCGCCCGAACCCACAATCTCCGGAACATAGACGTCAAGATCCCCAGGGGCAAGTTCGTTGTGTTCTCCGGGGTCTCTGGAAGCGGGAAGTCCAGTCTGGCCTTCGACACCCTGTACGCAGAGGGGCAGCGGCGATACGTCGAGAGCCTCTCCTCCTATGCCAGGCAGTTCCTGGGTCAGATGAAGAAGCCCGACTGCGATAGCATCGAGGGACTGTCTCCAGCCATTAGCATTGATCAGAAGCAGGGTAGTCACAACCCGAGGTCGACCGTCGCGACCGTCACCGAGATAATGGATCACCTACGCCTGCTGTGGGCCAGGATCGGTGTCCCCCACTGCCCAGAGTGCGGGAAAGAGGTAGCGCGAAGAACAGTGCAGGAGATCGTCGATGATGTTCTCTGGAAGTTCGAGAACCATGGAATAGGCGTCTGGTCGCCGGTTGTCCGCAACAGGAAGGGGACACATGCAGATTTGTTTCAGGCGATGGTCGAACAAGGGTATCTTGCAGGGCAGGTGAATGGTAGGGANGCGGATTTNGAGAANCCACCCNCCCTCGAGAAGAATCTCAGACACGACATNGANGTCAGGATAGANCGAATCAANATNAACAGAACCAACAGACAACGNCTCACNGAAGCNATTGAAATAGCNCTTCGCCTNGGCGGGGGNACGGTCGCAATCGAGAATATCGATAGNCCAAAGANACCCTCGNCNGACACNAAAATCGGNGAGATGGTAGCCTANTCAGAAGAGTTTGCATGCCCGGANCACGGCGCNTTCCTCCCNGAGATGTCNCCNCGCGTATTCTCATTCAACAACCCCCTTGGCGCNTGTCCAAGCTGNCAGGGACTCGGCGTCCAGAGAGAATTCTCNCCAGAACTTGTCATCGACAGAACCAACACAGTGGAGGAGGGATGCATCAGACCATTTCGAAGNTCGATGATGTCNGGATGGTACAANAGNCAAATGGTGCAGGTCTGCAACCANTATTCCATACCNGTGGANNTACCATTCCAAGANCTTGNNGANGATCANAAGGACATCCTATTGAACGGGACGGGTTCGACCACNATAGGNTTCCACTTCCAATCNGACAGAGGNTCGTCATATCGNATGAATAGGCCTTGGGAAGGCGTCTTTNCNAGACTNCGNCGCACNCTCACAGACACAAGTTCCGATCGGACCCGATCGAGGCTTGCAGCGTATATGACTGATGAACCATGTTCGGACTGCGGGGGGATGAAACTCAATCCAGCAGTATCAAAAGTCACGGTTGGGACAATTACTCTCCCTGATTTCTCCGCTTCCACAGTCTTGGAAGCACTCGCAATAGTTCAGAGTTGGAAGAGCGACTCGATAGATCCAATATGGTCAACGCTAGACAGATCCCGACCCGAAGGAGGGACCGTTGCAAAAACGAAGAAACTAGATGACAGATCCATATTCATCGGTACCGATGTAATCAAGGAAATAGAGTCAAGATTACGATTCTTAGCATTGGTCGGACTAGATTATCTGACAATGGACAGACGGGCAAGCACCCTCTCTGGAGGCGAGTCGCAGAGAATTAGACTGGCTACGCAGATAGGCACTAGACTCACAGGAGTGATGTACGTTCTAGACGAACCTAGCATAGGGCTCCACCCAAGAGACAACGAACGACTCCTCAAGACACTCCGAGAACTGACCGACCTAGGTAATACGTTGATTGTTGTTGAACATGATGAGTTGACCCTCACTCAGGCAGACTGGCTAGTCGACTTAGGTCCCCGAGCCGGGAAAGAGGGCGGTGAAGTAATTTCAAGTGGTTCCTTAGAAGAATTGCTTGCAGCTGAGAAATCAGAGACAGGCGCCTATCTTTCCGGCAAGAAATCAATACCAGTCCCTAGTGAGCGAAGACCCCCTGAAGAGAGGTGGCTGACTTTGAAATCTGTAAGACAGAATAACCTCCAAGATATCGATGCCGCTTTTCCACTCGGCTGTATGATAGGGGTCACGGGAGTCTCTGGAAGCGGCAAGTCATCGCTGGTCACCGAGACTCTCGCGCCCGCGCTTCTGAGAACTATACACAGGGCCGACGCTACCCCTGGGCGACATGACGGTATCGAAGGCATAGAGCAGATCGACAAGGCCATTGTCATCGATCAATCCCCAATTGGCCGCACTCCTCGCTCTAATGCGGCAACGTACACAGGCGTTTTTGGTCTGATACGAGCTCTGTATGCCGAAACTACGCTTTCCAAGGAGAGGGGCTACAAGCAGGGTCATTTCTCCTTCAATGTCAGGGGAGGAAGATGCGAAGCATGCAAGGGCGCAGGCTCGTCGATGCTAGAGATGAATTTCCTGCCTGATGTCTGGGTGACTTGTGACGTCTGTAAGGGCAAGAGGTACACCAGGGAGACATTGGAGGTCGAATGGAGAGGACGNACGATCCACGATATATTGGAGATGTCAGTAGACGAGGCCTGCGTTCTTTTCGAGAATCAGAGAAAAATCAGTAGAATACTGAACACGCTCAAAGACGTCGGCCTTGGCTACATCCGCTTGGGCCAGCCCGCCACAACGCTATCTGGCGGCGAGGCCCAGCGTGTCAAACTTGCAACAGAACTCCACAGGCCCCCTAAGAAGCACACTTTCTACATTCTAGACGAGCCCACGACAGGCCTCTCACTATTCGACGTGCATCAGTTGATCGACGTTCTTCTGAGAATCCGCTCGAACGGACACACCGTCGTCATCGTCGAGCACCATCTGGATGTGGTGAAGTCATGTGACTGGGTCATAGATTTGGGTCCGGAGGGCGGTGTCAGAGGGGGCGGGATAATCGCACAGGGCACCCCGGAGCAAGTTGCATCCGTGGAAGAAAGCCATACTGGCCGGCATCTACGAGAAATCCTGTGAAATTTAGATATCAGCACGCATCCATACAGCGTGATTGAAAATCTCTAACCCGGCGGCGCGTCCATGTATCGCTCAGGAAACCCCACATTGCGGGACTCAACATTTCAGAACTCCACATACCAGGGAGCCCCTTGGTGGGATTCCAATCAGAGTCAATCGATGACGATTGAAGGGGTGGCGGAGAAGACAGGCGTACTCCTGCTGATTACCGCGACAGTGGCTCTCGCCACTGCATTCACAGCAACGCCTGAATCAGCCTTTTTATTCATCATCTTGGGATTCCTGGGTTCGCTCATCCTATCCTTGTTCATCGTCTTCAGAAGATCCATCAACCCCGGTCTGATTTGCGCACATTCGGCATTCGAGGGCCTGTTCATCGGAGGACTCACGTGGTTTTACGAGGTGGCCCTAGATCTACCAGGGATAGGCATTATCGCAGCAGTACTTACTTTCGCCATACTCGCTGCCATGCTTGCCATTTATCGCGCGGGTCTGATAGCTTGGAATAGGAATCTTGCCATAGCCGTGGCCTCCTCTGTCGTTGCTATAATTTTGATTTACATTGTCTCCATCATCGGGGCAATTACAGGAGCATACTCAGTTCCATACATCCACGATGCAACGCCCATAGGGATAGCCTTCTCACTCTTCGTGATTGCAATAGGGGCGCTTTGCCTCGTTGCTGATTTTGATTTTATCGAACGAGGCGTCCAATCAGGGGCTCGGAAAGAGTTGGAGTGGACGGCGGCTTTCGGCCTCATGGTGACGCTTGTATGGCTATATATTGAGATTCTAAGACTGTTAGCAAAGGTTGCCTATTACACCTCGAGGCGCTAACCGATGGAAACGGACCTGATCCTCGCATCCGTATTCGCCGGCCTGCTCCTCGCGATCATCGAGGGGATCAAACCCGGCCCGTTACTCACCATGGTGATCAGGGAGACACTTTCTGGGGATTTGCGTTCAGGACTTTGGACTGCAACGGCGCCGATATTCACTGACGGACCGCTCATAATCGTGAGCTTCTTCTTCGCCTCATTGATCGCGGATAATCCCGGCGTGCTGGTCACGATCTCAATTTTGGGCGCTGCATTCATGCTCAAAATGGGTATCGAGTGCTTCAAGATAGAACCGCCCTCGATCGCGATACTTCTGGAACCCATATCGAGCAGAAGGGCCTTCGGCAGAGGCGTTCTGACCAACCTCCTGAATCCGAATGTCTATGTCTTCTGGTTCCTCATCGGCGGGCCGATCATGGCCGCTTCAGTAGAGGCGGAGCCGCTCGCCCCAATCGCCTATGCTGTTTCGTTCATACTCTGCATAATCCTGGTTAAATGCGCAGTTGCATTCATGATTTACAGGTTGAGGGACGGAATGCCAATCCACATCTACAAGGCAGTACTGGCTGCTTGCGGAATCGCCATGATTCTATTCGCGGCTGGATATCTGGGCTTTGCATGGACTCAGATTCAGGCAATATAGTCAACAGAGAACCGCTTGTTTGAAATCGATGTCTTGACACCATACGAGCAGTAGGCATGCGAACATTGGGCGAAATCAAGCGAAGAGCATTCCCTTTGATGATATTGGGGATGATGCTGGTACCTGCATTGGCCGCAGCATCGCCATCAGTCTCCAACGTCGATACCACCAACACGCAAAATGACCATTCCGATGACTGGTGGGAGACCACAACAATGGATTCGGACGGAGATTACATCCATGACGCTATCTGGATAGCTGCTCAGAATAACCACTACGACTATCTCGATGAGAATAACAAGATTTCAGTGATAGTCGATTTTGATCACACACCCACTTCGGCCGACCAATCCACGCTCGAGAAGAACCTCGGATTCGAGACCCAATTTCGCTATTGGCTGATAGACGCAGTCGCAGGAAAAATAGAGCTGGACAGAATACCGGAGCTGGTAAATCTACCAGGAGTCGTATTCGTAGAACTAGACGCGCGTCTAGGAATTCAGATGGAAGAAGTCGTTCCAACCCACGGCGTCGATCTGGTCTGGCAGGACACAGGATACACTGGCGACGGGGTAACCATGGCAATCATCGACACCGGAATCGACGGTAACCACACAGCTCTAGACGATTTAGACGATGACAACACGACAAATGACCCCAAAATAGTGGCATTCTATGATGCGATTAATCACCCTGAAGCAACGAACGGAACGGAGATATTCCCCTATGACGACAATGGTCACGGTACTCACTGCGCAGGAATCACAGCCGGGACGGGCGCCCCCAACTATCAGCATGTTGGCGTAGCGCCCCATGCAAATTTAGTGGGGGTCAAGGTACTGGACGGGGGTGGAAGCGGTTCATTCGCCGCAGTAATGGCTGGAATGGAATGGACAGTCGAGAAGAGACATGAGTTCAATATCAGAGCAGCCAGCATGAGCCTCGGCGCTCTCACAGGAGCAATCGAATGGACCTCATCAGAAGAAGAATCAGTCAACAGAATGGCAAATGAAATGATGAGAGCGGGAGTCACACTGTTCATCGCAGCCGGAAACAGCGGAGGAACTGCAACAATAGGGACCCCAGGGAGCGCAGAGGACGTCATCACTGTAGGTTCACTTGACAAAGACACAGCCATCGCGGTCTACTCAAGCCAGGGCCCAACGGAGGAGGGCAGAGTCAAACCAAACATGGCATTTGTCGGAAGCAGTGTCAATGCACCCGACGCTAACACTGGAGATGGATACGTGGCGTTGTCTGGAACCAGCATGGCAACACCTGGAGCTGCCGGCGTCGCTGTTCTGATGTATCAAGCCAATCCAGATCTGAGCCCCTTCGATGTGCGCAACATAATGCAAGAGACATCAACATACAGGCAATGCCACTACATGCTTGCGAATGAGCCATGTGCGGAGGATCTCATACCAAAGAACAGGCAGAACAACGTCTACGGACACGGCCATGTGAATGCGCAACCCGCCGTCGAAGAGGCTGCCAACTACTACTACGAACTAAGCATGTCACTGAATGTGACGCTCTCCACAGAGTATGGGGCCAACAATCGTGTTCACATCGATCAGGGGGAAGCTGTCGAATTCAATCTCGCCGGCGGCGCCCAGAGAGTCCAATGGCGAACATGGGACATGAGAGATAACTGGATGGATCTGGCCGATTTCAATCCTGGTGATGAGACATTCGAGGTGACTCACGGATTGCTTGTAGACCGACTCAAATTCCTCCCGAATAATACTGTCGAGGGGCACCAAGTGGTTCTCGTCCGTGCGATTGCAGATGACAAGGCCTCCACGAATCTAGCAGTAGGTGTGCACATAATGGGAGAGGAGAAGATCGATGCGTTGGAATCGGACGGCTCGTTGCTCGGGCTGCTCGTTGGTTTGCTTGCACTGCTCGTGTTGGTGCTGTTCGGTGCACTGATTTTCATAGGATTGCTTATCAGAAAAGAACGAACACCCGAGAGATACTACGAAGATGATGACACATATTCAGAACACGNCGCGGACCCAGACTCGGATGATGGGCCACATGCTGATAAGTCTGAATGATGAGGGAAAGAACCTCATTAATCGACCGTTCTTCCAACAAACATGCACAAAGAAATGCCGCAGGTCGTAATTCTCGCAGGGGGTCTCGGAACTCGTTTGGGCGATATCACAAAGGAGACTCCTAAATCATTGGTAAATGTGTATGGCAAGCCGATATTGACCCATATACTGGATTGGGCGCAACACCAAGGGTGTAACAAGGCCCTGATTTTGACGGGCCATCTAAGCGACAAGTTCACACAATATAGTTTCAGCAACATGAGTCTGACCTTCCATGAGGAGACTGAACCACTTGGCACAGGCGGAGCACTCTGGAACGCTGTAGATCATTTAGAAGATGAATTCATACTTCTATGGGGCGACGATTTCCACCCTATCGAATACTTGCCACTCGTCAGGCATCACAGGACAAGTCGAGCACCCATTACAATGACAGTCACCGAGACATCGCAACACTTCAACCTCGAACATCAAGATGGAAAGGTCATTGCCTACGACAAGGAAATAATACGATCAAACTTCAATGGATACGAAGCTGGTACCAGCATGGTCGACAAAGCAGTGGTTCGAAAATACGGGAAAGATGGGAAATGGAGTTGGGAAGAAACCGTGTACCCAATACTTTCTGGAGAGATACGGGCGCATCTCGACGATACTCCGTTTTGGGACATGGGGACCCCAGAGCGTCTGGCAAGCCTAGAGAACTTCTTCAAGACGCGCTGAATCAGAAGAGACAACAACGGGAATCGATGGAAGAACATCTTCATTCTTGACGAGAACAAGAATCATCCCGCCGAACCCCCCTCCCATCATACGAGCACCCAAAACCCCATCCATTCGCTGTAAGTCGTCGACCATGCAATCTATCTCGGTCAAACTAACTCCGAGCGAAATCAACGAGGAATGACTCTCATTCAGCAATTGACCCAAATCCTCAGCAGATGCGCCTTTCGATTCTAGGACCCTCCGCACTTCATTCGTGACATGCTCTTTCGAATATGAACCGCTCTTACCATAATCTGTAGAAGAGAGAGTCCTACTGATTCCAGAATCAACCAATTTGAAAATCCATGATGCGGGCAGGGGGATTTGTTCCATAGAAAGGTCTGAGAAATCGACTAAGACTGCATGCCCTTTAGTCGAGAAAATCATTGCGATCTGATCTAGAAGACCACAGTCGTTCTCCAGCACGACTCGTTCAATCCTACGAGCCTCTCTGCAAGTCTCAATCCCCTCATTCACACCTCTAGCGCACAACACAATCGCTACACATAGCGCAGCCGAAGAGGACATGCCCTTTCCAATGGGTATCCGGCTGTTGACTGCCAGGTCGGCCGGCCACCCCCCCGCCTCTTTCCACAAACGGATAACTTGTTCATCCCCAGAATACCCCTCATTTCTTTGAATGGCATCCATGACGAGGGATTCGCCGGTGGCGAATGGGAGTGAAATGCCGCCATGGTTGTCGACATGTTCTCCGATAATATTCACCCGAGCGGGTACAATGGCGCGCCTATGCATATCATGCGCCCCCCTCATGTGCCAGATGTTTCCTTCGATCAAAGGGTTGAGTTTCCGCCCAATGGCATGTTTGGAAGAGGCCCCAGGCCTCTGAGACTCGGACCATTCGCTAACGTGCCGAAGATTCCCAATTCCCCTGCCACATTGTGAGCGAGACCGAACCATACCCTTCCATGTTGATCGATTATGATGTCGTTGAAATCACCGAAACCACCGCATCGATCGTAACCGCAATCGCTCTTGGCATCCTCCAGAGGATCGTCGAAGCCATTGAGCTGAACCGTGGTTATCAATGGCTGATCAGCGAAGACATCTGTAATTACGCTTAGATAGCCGTTCCAGGTCGCACCCCCATCAAAAGTTCCGATATACCCCATTGCCACTTGCCCACTTCCCCCTGCAGCGATGACAGGAAAACCAGTTCCATTGAGACCTATCGGGGGGGCGATCATCAGCGCATCGCTCCAACTCCCTCCCTCGTCAGTGGAATAAGAGTAGTATGGCATGTTGTCAATACCCATCCACATAGCATGGACATTATCGGCCTCATCAGCGAAAACCTGAGCCTCTTCGAAGTTCCACGTCTCAGCTGTCCCTGAAACCTCTGTTGGCAATGGGTGCTCAGTCCAGGTTATCCCTCCATCCGTGCTCCTGTAGACCGAGTAACCCTCTCCCCCATCGCAGCCCCTATGCCCTCTGTAGAAATTACCATTATCTGAACCGACCATATGCCCCGTCAGACCACCGCTTTCACAACCTGAAGGAGTACCGGGAAGCTCAGGCCCCCACGTGACCCCCCCATCGTTGCTTGCAGAGCATACGGGATAGGGGTAATTCCCATTGACGCAGAACACCCACGTAGTCGGATGCGCAATTGCCGGGTAAGGCGACGATGCTATTGTTTGATGATCTTGAACTGACCAGCCGGTTGCGACAGAGGGCCCAAACCATGTCCCTCCTTCGTTGTCCGACCATTCAACTGTCATACCCAACAGTGCATGCATGTCGAACTTCATGATCCGATCAGTCCACGGGTCCACGTAGACATACGGGTCATTGCTGTTCGCAACAGGTGCCAGAGCATCATACACATTTTCACAGGCATAGTCGCTAACATTCATCATACCAATCAAACCTGAGCACTGCACTATTGCTGTGGAGCCCGCTGGACCGTTCCCGTAACTTGACATGTACAGGTTGTCAGAAGAAGTGACTCCTATCGTGGGCTCAAAAGTAGTCATCCCTATCCCGAAATAAGTCCCCTCTGTGCAAACAGGAGCATTTGGCCCCTCTAGAATAGGCACGAAGTCGTCGGGGCCCTCAACGAACCAAGGAGAAGTCGTGGCATCTGTTGCATTGGCATAATGGTACCACGTGGTTTCCGGGATACCATCTTCACAAAGATCCTCAAACGGGCTACTAAAGGCGTCAACTAGAACCCCTCCACTTGAAAAGCAGCCACTCAAGGCTCCTGAAAACAACAATAGTACAACCCCCAAAGTCTTGACGCGCACGGCCATCGCACATCCTCCACATTCATCAGATATGCGGATTTACAGCCATTTAGAGTCGAAGATAGGACTGAATGTGTCCACGACGGAGTTCCGAGGCGATTCCCACACCATCCCGAGATCTGATTCAGCAGGGCTGGAATCCCAGTTCAATACAGTACCGAGATGAGTTCTAGCCCAGCTGATGCTGGCAGACGGGTGAAGTGCGGCGGCGACCACAGCNAACGGGTACGGAATCGGTAATCGAGGCCATTTATGATCGGGGTATGATGCTCGTAGCTCCTTTACCACGTCCTTCATCCACATGGATCCAGACGTCACAAGATACCTGCCCCCGTCTTCACCCATTTCCAAAGCGCGTACATGCGCCTCCCCAACATCTCTAACGTCTACGATGTTGATATTCATCGGGATTATGGCTGGGATGCTTCGCCTCGCTAGCATCATCAGGATGGTAAGGGACCCCCTTAGGTGGTATTTCGATAACGGCGGACCGAACACCATGCAGGGGTGTATCGTCCTCAACACGCGTCCTTCTTGTACACCGTACTCTTCATGCCACTTTCTTATTTCTCGCTCCGCAAGGACCTTCGCGAGGCCATATGGGTTATTTTCGATTGTTGCATCATCCGCCCACGTATCTGTAGTGAGTGTCGCACCATTTTCCCATCGCATTGGCCGTATGGCAGCTGTTGAAGAAGTATGGACAACAGTCCTCACCGAGGGGGTTTCCTTGAGTGCGTTAATCACATTTTGAGTACCAATAAGGCTAGGGTTGACAATTTTCGATTGTGGGTCTGAGGCCCTAATCATCACAGCAGCAGCAGCATGTATCAAATCACTGCAACCACTCATCAATTTTCGAACATCATCAATCTCAAGAACGTCAGTTGACACGATTTCCAACTGCCCAGGATATCGGGAGCCCATCTTTTTTAGGTGCCCGACCCTTTCTGAGTTGTGCGGTTCTCTAGCGCCGGCACGAACACGATATCCACGATCTAGCAATACCTGAACGACATGACTCCCAATGTACCCATTGGCACCCGTAACGGCGACTACACGGTCCACACTCATAACCAACCGTACAAACGATAGAAAATCACGTTTTACCTAACTCATGTCTTCACTGAGCCTTTCCAACAATTCTTGGAGGTCTTCATCATCTGGAATCAATGTCGCGGCTTCCTGTGCTGCGAATAGTGCCGAATTCATCTGCTCAAGCTCAAGATGCGCCCTCGCAAGGTTGGTCCATGCCACTCCCCTTTCACCATATTTTTCCGAGTTAATCGCTCCTCTGAACCACTCGATCGAGAATTTAGCATCGCCCCTGTTTAGCATCGCCTCTCCAACCTCATTCCACGACCCTCCGAATCTAGGGTCAGTCTCGATTGCTTTGCGCTGCCATGCCAGGGAATCCAAATCATCGTCCCTGAAAGTCATGCCCAGAAAACTGGCCGCCTCCGAAGATGGAGCGATTCTGAATGATGAACCATGATGTTCGGCGGCTAACCTGCTGATNCCNAGCCTCTGTAGGACATGGCCCATTCTAAACAAGTCTTCAGCAATTGAGAAACGGGCGTCTTCTCGGATTTGTTTAGTTCCAAAACCGGTTCCAAGAGAGTCCCACGTCGTTTCAATCAATTGTAAGAGTATCAACGGACCAAGCCTATCTCTGATTGGGTCCTGATTAGCCGCTTTCCAAGCATCATCGACACCCCACTCACCTCTCATTACCCCTTTTTCAGAGATTGAGATACTTTCAGATGCGCAAAGACACTCGATTACATATTCAGGAAAGGCATCAACATTCCATATAGCCATCTTTTGTGCCATAAAACCACCTTCATTACGTTGTACAGATTGCACCATAGTCCCCGCGTCTTCCATCACAGGAACAATCGCACATCCCCCTTTTGCCATTGTTTGTAGAATCGCCATGGGGGGCTCATTCACACCTCCTGTAATCAGGATCCTGTCCCAACCCGCCAGAGGAGAATCATCCACATGAGAGCCAATCATGCACCATTCTACTTCACAACCAAGCGCATCAGCGACATGATCAAGCCTCAGTCCCTTCCATTTGATTTGAAGGCTATCTAGGCGCTCTTCCACCGTCTCGACGACTCTTATCCTCCTGGCTCCAAGTTGCATCGTTAACTCCGTCCACCAGTTCCCCCTTGGCCCCACGATTAGAACATCATCCCCTTGATGGATATCCAATGCTTGAAGAATCTGTATCGTTTCATACATCCCTGGAAGAAGAGATTGATGAAGAGAAACATCTTCCCACCAAGGGATTCTCAAAGCACTCGTTTCGATATTCAAACCCTCGACTCCAGCTGGAAGGGGCAGAGAATGATACTCTCTAGAAGATCGGAGCATGGCGTCATGAACAGGCCCAGACTCAAGAACGCCCATCTCGAAAAAGGCCTGAACCATCCTATCGTGATCCGACAGGGTGGGCCAGCGGCTCACCTTAGGCAAATCGCCTAACCGAGCCCCACCCAACGCACCCCAATCGTCTTCCATGGCCAACCAATGATGAATCAAGGCACTTGAATGAAACCCCTTGCCGCGCGCTGAACGCATCATCTGCATAGACTATCGACAGAGGGGGCGACCAGACTCATACTGACACCCGACGCCAATGCGTCCTCGGCAGTAGCCTCCCCAGATAGCACCAGAATACCGTGNACCCCAGAAGCCTCGGCCATTGCCATATCCGTGTATATCCTATCCCCTACCATCGCGCAGCAGTCCGCGGCCAACCCTAATTCTTCAATCACACCGAGGATCATGCTTGGATTCGGCTTACCGCATATCTTGACAGGACGCACTCCGGTAGTTGTTTCGAACAATGAAAGATACGCCCCGACATCTGGGAGACCACCCACGGGGGAAGGGCAAACCAGATCTGGATGGCTGGCTACAAGGGGAACACCTGCATGAAGATGCATAGAAGCATCAATCAATTTTTGATATGTTATTTCTGTGTCATACCCCAATACTACAGCTTTGGGGCTTTTGGACTGTGTACGAATGCCCCGCGCCTCAAGCATATCCCCCATTCCCGTTGTCCCCACAAGGAAGGTGTCGTCAATCCCTTCGGATTCTAACCATCTCAGAAGGTCATGAGTTGAAAGGAGAACCTCTTCTTCCTTTGCCGGAATGCCAAGAAGATCCAATTTCTTGAGATATTGTGGTACAGAACGACTGGAGTTGTTGGATAAGAAAAACCGCTTCACACCCCTCTTTTCAAGCCTACCTAGGAACTCAGAAGCCCCCAGTATCAACTCCCCTCCCAGATAGATGGTCCCATCTAGGTCGAGGAATACNGCCTCTATCCCTTCCATTCTTTCATCAACAGTCATCAAACTAAATCCTCACGGAAGAACGATGGTTTTGAACAGGAACCATTTGCTGTAGAGATTTTCTTGGCTTTCCTTACTCGCAATCATCTCAGTGAGTATTTCTCCAATCTTAGGCTTTTTAGAAGCACGTCGGACAAACCAACTCATTAACCGCTTTCTCTTCACCATCCCTTGTAACCGATATGAGTTGCTAAGCTCGTTACCGAGCTCTGCCCATAACGCTTCCATATATGCCGTAGCCTGATCTGCCGGGAAGCCCTCAGAATGCTCTTTCGAATCGAAGAATTGAGTTGTGAGTTTCGCCGATAAAAGGGCATTACCAATTCCTTCACCCGTGAAAGGATCCACCAGGCTGGCTGAATCGCCCACGCACATGGCACCCGCCATTGCATTACGTCGTGGTTGGAATGATGCAGGGGCCTTCCTAGGTGATCCGAAAGGAAGCTGCCACCCACGACCACTCCCTTCCACCATCTGTGCTTTTTTGAAGCGATGACTGAAACGAGACGACTCGCCAGTTATCCACTTCTGCATCTTTTTCAACGATGAACGCATACCCTCTTGTTTGCGTTGCTCTGAAATCACCATTCCCACACCCACATTCACCACATTCTCACTGACCGGGAAAATCCAGAAATAACCTGGATTGACCTCGTCTATGAAGTGAATTTCGATCGGCCCTGAGTCGCCCTCGCAACCTTCTACACCCGTCCAGTATTCTCGGTAACCCCCGCAGAAATGTTCTGAATCGCGAAATGGCTCTTCATAGACAGATTCCGTAATAGTTCGAGCAACGGGACAATTGTAACCTCCTGCTCCGATCGTCAAAGCAGAGGAATACGAGCACAATACCCCATCTTTTCTACTTCCAATGAAACCAGTGATGCCAGTAATAACGGAACCTTCATTTCCAGCATCGACAACCACATCCTTGACAGTGAAATCTTGAATAACAGCCCCACCCGCACCCATTACCAATTCTGTGGCTTGTTTGAACATCATGTAATCGAATTGAAGACGAGGGAGCGCATACCCTGCTTCCATCCTTTCAAAATCCTCTTCAGGGAGCATAACGCGCACTTCAGATCCGTCAGAAGACGAGAAAACAATCGAGTCCACCCGAAAATGAGGTGTTTCTTCGATCATGCTCTTCACCCCCAACTCAGCCACATGGGAAAGGGACTTCCCGCCAACAGCATCCCCGCATATCTTGTCNCTGGGCCAAACNTCCTTCTCCAGCAAAAGTACCCGTGATCCAGCCATTGCATGATAACTCGCAGCNGCTGAACCACCCGGNCCACCNCCNACTACGATGACATCGAATACATCACCGGATTCCGGGATTGGGCCTGTTTCGATGGGCCTCTTCCACTCCTCCACGTCGCCCATTGACCCCTCATGACCGGCCCTTAGACTTCAACATTGACCACTGAGTTGATGATTGCACCACGCAACACATCCAGTATGAATGACGACATCATGATGGTCCAAACCACCCTCCCCGGAAAAATGAATGAAGCTGGCTTAGGTCAATGGTGCCAGACGCTGATCGATTCGAACCTAGCAGCTTGCATTGATATCAGAAAAGCGAGATCGATCTTTAGATGGAATGAAGAAGTAGTCAACGAACTTGAATGGCAGGTACAAATGACAACACCCCTTACGGTAAAAGATAGTTTGGTATCCAAAATAAAATCAACCAACCCCTATGATGTTCCTGAAATCACCTGGTGGCCTGTGGAAGCCATCCAGGAATACTCGGAATGGGTGAATAAAATACAATCAAGAATCTCAAATTAGGATGCTTGGAAAAGCCTTTTACGAAATTGAAACAAACCCATATCATGGGTTTGATGGAATATATTGCAAGGCAAATACTCCGCGGTCTATTCGGTTTATCCCTTGACTTGGTGAAAGATGTCTCAGGGCACGGTAATAACGACAAAGACAAACAAACTACGCTCACTGGAGCTATCAATGATTGCGTGATTGATGGTTGCAACGCTATGAAATATCAGGAGTCAGAATATTGTTTGAGGCACCAGACAAGTATGGTATCAAAAAACGAAATCGAGAAACTCGATTCAAATGATGAAGGCCAACAAAAATGGTGGAATGACAGTCAATGAAGGGAAAGCCCCAATCAAAACTCGGGAAAGACGTCCCAGTCACATGGTGGAGCTCGAGTGAAACGTTGACCATGGCCCCTGAACCACCGACGGTCTTTATTCTCCTGATCGGATTGTTCCTATTCGGCCTCGGCGATGCAGTGATCATCAGCGCCCAGTGGGGAGTCGCTCCGTGGACGGTTCTTGCGGATGGAATAGCGCAGCGCCTAGATTTGACCATCGGGGTGGCGACATTCCTAGTCAGTATCGCAGTCCTATTTCTTTGGATTCCCCTGCGCGAACGACCGGGAATTGGGACACTCCTCAACATAATAATCATCGCAGGGACGATCGATCTAGCGCTCCCTTATATCGGAGAGTCTCAAAACCCAACAAATTCGGTTTTTAGAGTCCTCGCAGGGACGGCACTGATAGGAGTGGGTAGTGCGCTGTACCTCACTTGTAATCTAGGCCCTGGGCCTAGAGACGGCTGGATGACGGGCATGCATAGAGCAACAGGATATCCAATCGGCATCGTCCGAGGCACGATAGAGATCTCAGTCCTGCTCGCAGGCTGGCTACTTGGGGGGGATTTGTGGTATGGAACTCTGTTATTTGCAGTATTCATAGGCCCTACAGTTGCTATATTTCTGAGAATAACATCGTTCTTAGCCTCAGATCAGGGGCCCGAAATGGACCCCACATAATATCACAATAGTCGAGAAAACGGTAATCAAAATATTGTCATCTATCGCACCAAATTCATATCTTTCCACATACGTAGCGACAGCGGCCGCAATTAGCCCCCACATCGGGATAGATGGTTCAGCGACCATCCCCACATACCATCCAATCGGGGCGCTAACGATGAACATGAACACACTGCCTATCGGGCTCTTAGACCTCTTCCGAACCACAGCATTCCTTACGACTCCCGTGATCCCATCGCCAAACGCCATGAACAGAGATGGTAGTATAGCGAGCCAAGGATCATCCACCAACCACCAAATAATCGTGATTGAGGTCCACCACATTAGAGCGAATTTGACATCATTTTGATTCTGCTCTGTCTGGAACCAGAATAGACGGTTCCCACTCAAATGCGCGAACCACGTGAACACTGTGAGCAGCATTCCACATACTGCTGGATACCATATATTTGTGAATAAAAGAGGCACGGAGAAAGATCCGATGCCCCCTGCCATCATGTGAACAATCTTTCGATTGTAATATACCGCCCTAATATGCTCGACACCCCTTGAAATCATCATTTCATAGGGTACTTTCGTTGCGAATAATACGAACACAACATACACACCGATTCCCATTGCTGCCAAGGGCTGTTGGGAGGATTCAATCATCGCCATGGACTCCGCCAATCCTCCTTCTGATTAAACGCCTTCCGAAGCACATACTTCATTTTGGAAGGTGCCTGTCGATGGGCATGGCTACAGACCATGAAGATAGGCGATTCGCGACAAAGGCGGTACATTCAGGGATGATAGACGTCGAAGGATCCGCTACAACACCGATTTTCAGGACGTCGACGTATAGACTCACGGACGAGAAATACCAAGGATGGGCTGAAGGACTTCACCATACCGTCGTTTACAGCAGGATATCCAGTATCAACTCAGAAGTGGTTTCTGCAAAGCTCGCTGCGTTAGAAGACACGGAGGACGCCGAGGTGTTTTCAAGCGGCATGGCAGCAATATCCACAACTCTGATGTCTTTTTTATCCAAAGGCGATCATGTAGTCGCTACTCCAGATTGTTATGGCGGCACATACGGCCTGCTCACCGAGATTCTTCCTAGAATGGGCATCGAGGTTACCATGGCTGATGTTAGGGACCCCTCGTCTTATGAGGCAGCTATTCAGGAAAACACCAAGATTCTCTATACTGAGACAATGACAAACCCCACTCTGAAAATTTGCGATTTGGGAGCTATTGCAGAAATTGCTAGGGAAAACGGATTGATTTCAATTGTGGACAATACATTCGCATCGCCATGGTCCTGTAATCCCGTCAAGATGGGATTTGACATCGTGCTCCATTCTGGAACGAAATACCTGGGCGGGCATGCGGATTTGACGGCGGGCTTCGCCGCGGGCAGAAAAGACCTGATCGCACAAATATTCCATAACAAAATCTACCTCGGCGGTGCAGCCGACCCGGAGATGTGCTATTTACTCGAAAGAGGAATGAGGACATTGCATGCAAGGATGCCAATCCACGCTTCTAATTCAGCCGAAATCGCAAAGAGATTACAATCTCATGATATGGTGGAAAAGGTCATCCATACATCATTAGAGAGCCATCCGGATTATGATATCGCCCAGAGGGTGATGCCCAATGGTAGTGGGATGCTTGCATTTGTCATCAAGGGTGGCGATAATTCGGCACTGAAATTTATGAGGGCCCTAAATACGATCTTCGAAGCTACAAGCCTAGGTGGCGTGGAGAGCTTAGTTGAATGCCCCTTCAACTCCAGCCATATGTTCGTTCCAGAATCTGTCAGACACGAAGCAGGTGTAGTACCGGGCTTCGTGAGAATGAGCATCGGAATAGAAGACGTCGACGATCTTTGGGCAGATATGTTTCAGGCACTGGACAAGGCTTCAGAGGCCCTCAAGGCCAAAGCCTGAGGGTGAGATATTGGACACGACCCTCCTCTATCTTGCACTTCTCTTCATCGTTCCAATGTGCTTCACGCCGGGGCCGAATAATGTCCTATGTGCAGCACATGGATCTCGATTCGGATTCAGAAGCACATTGCCTCTAATCGGCGGTATGGCCATCGGATGGTCCGCTTTAGGCCTAGTAATCGGAGCGGGCACCGACATCATTGCGCGCAATGAGGAGATATTCGAAGCACTCGGAATACTGGGCGCGGCTTACATTGCTTATTTGGGGCTTAAAATTGCAACATCGCCTCCCGCCGACGATGCGAATCTATCAGAGGCCCTGGGTCTTAGAACAGGGATATTCCTACAGATTATCAATGGCAAGGCATGGATCCACTTTCTGGTACTGATGACTACCTTCGGAACCGTATTCGGCGATAGTTACTCAGCGAAAGTCGCCCTCGTTGCCATGAATCTCCTTTTCGGCCTGCCTGCTGTCATGTCCTGGGCGGCGTTCGGCTCATATTTACGAAAGATATTCTCTTCCGATTGGGCTGGAAAGGTCTTGAACACAATTCTTGGCATGGCCCTAGTTGCGGTTGCTCTATGGATCGTATTTTCAAGTTGATTCAATCGATACACCGCATGCTGATGATAGATCTACCATCGCTTCTTTGTATCCCTCGGGCGAACTTCTACCGCCCTCGAGAAGACTAACCCCCTCTTCGTAAAGCCTCGACAAAAACGGTACCCAATCTCCGCCTTTGTCTTTGCTGTCGCCGTCAAACCTCCACGAGTCAGACTCAGTTTTGTTGTGCACCACCAGCCAAGCCCAACCCATCGCTTGAAGCAGCCCCTTCTGCTTCGAAGTAGAAGATACAGTGGATGAAACCCCCGATCTAAAAGAATCCCTGATCAGACGATCTGCAAATGCCAGAGGCTCTGGGAGAGAATCCCTTTCCCACGGTAGAATCCGAAGCCTATCATCGACCCCCCTGGTTTCTCTAAGCTGACGGAGGAACGCCCCGAAGCCCTGCTTCCTCTTCCCCTGCTTTGCATGGATATCAGAACCCTCATCTTCGCCAATCTCGAACATCTCGTTAAGCAGATGCATCCCATACTCTTCCCAAAGAGTCACGAGAATTGGATGACATGCGGCTTCATCGACGCGGATGACTTGTTCCTCGATACTCTCGAACGTCCCATCTTCTTTCACATAAACGCCCCCCTCGAGATTATCTAGAATAATATCGAGAGCTTCACGTTCTATCTCGGACCCCTCAAGGCTCTCTAGGAATCCCTTCCGATCGTCTTCTGAGAACCAAATATTCCTACTCAGAAAACCCTCATTGATCGAAGAGAGGATCCTTCGTCTGCAAATCTCTGCAATTGACCCATCAACGATCCTCGATGACATCCATTCATTCAGAGCATCCTTCACTTCTTCTACGCCTTCTTTTGGGAGAGGCATACCCTCAGGCCACCCCTCTGGTTGCCAAACCCATTCTGCTGAGGCGATGGCAGGAACCCTCGGAGGCAGCATACCAAGAGCGACCGAGGGGATGAATGGCAATTCCGTCTGACTCAATTCTTCTGCTGAAATTCCCAATTCAGTACCGTCATTGAATGACATAGATATCCAACCAGATTTCGTTGGTTTCCGACTCGTCAGAATCTTCTCTGTAATTGATTTTCCAGCGAATCCATGACCCGTCTCCTTCAACCCAAGGGGACTCCCTCTTAGAGACCATTCGACCCATTCTTTGGGAGCATTCGCAACGGTACCCGTGTAGACGAACCCCCCTTCCCATGAAAAGAAGTAATGTCCAGCTTTGGCATGTTCATCCCAAAGAAGAAGCCGAAGCCGGTGATTGGAGTGATTTTGTATGGCTGCCTGATGACCTTGCTTACCATTCCCTCGTCGTAGGTAGCTAGCATTTCCGAATAGCTGATTCTTGAATACTGAAACCGTGCTCCAATCTTCTTCTGAGGCAGCGAGCAGAGATCCTGCTAGAGCCCTAGAAACACCATCACCCCTACGTTTTACCATCTTCTTCGACAACCACTTTGTGTTGTGCCGTTTCGCTGAAACGATGTCTATCGAACGAAGAGTGTAGGCCATTGGATCACGCCAAGGACGCCCGAGATCAGCGTCAATGCGTGGTAAAATGATCTCCGGATTCTCCAGAAGAGCCTCGAGGTTACGCGCAAGCCGTTTTTGTATTTCCTTGGATGCCTGCTTGATCCCCCGGACTTTCACTCTCTGTTTCCTATTCTTGTCCCCTGGAAATCTCACCTGAGCAGGGGCGCGCGCCATAACTCCCCGACTCCCCACTCATCCTTGATTCCGTCGGGTACCTGCACTCAGCTAATCACCAACAAACATCCCATCAAAACCCGACTGCTCAAGGTCATCCATAGAAGAAGGGAGGATGAGACAATGAATCCGACCCCCTTTCACGTTAGAAATTCCTCTGATATTGGTGGAGCATACTCTACTCTCCCTCGTTCCAAGATCAGAGAGAACAATCACAGGCCAATCAGACACGCCTTTGACCGCTCCCATTTCTGAATCGTCTTCAACGCTGTATTTTTCGACCATTTTCAGAAGAACCCCCCCAGCCTCAGCAGGACTCATGTGGACCGGCGACGTGACTCCAAGTCCGGTGGGGTCTAAATCTAGGAGAACCAATGTATGGAGATTCCGACTTTTATTATCCAAGATATACCTGAGCGGGGATACAGGCAAGTAATCTCCATAAGGGAATGGGAGTGTAACTTGTCGCCCAAATCGATAGGACTGAAGTCCACTCAGAGTAATCGCCAGAGTTGTAGCAGAGATCCCCGGGATTATCTCCGTATCCAAGCCCGCGTCTCTGGCGCGTAGAAGCAGATCGACGTGCGTAGTGGCTTGCATCGGGTCTCCCACTACCAAGAGGGCCACAACCGATGAGCGGGCCAGCCGAAGAAGTTCCTCCGGCATCTCGATATCAGGCCTCATCAATCTGTTCCATGGCCCTATTCGAGACTCCAAGAGTTCTTCTTGTTCAATCGGCAGAGTTGCAGTATAACCTTCGAGAAATCTATGATCACTCCCTGCTGCGGCTTCAACTGCATCAACAGTCATCAATCCTAAGTCACCAGGGCCGATACCTATCAACCTCAGACCCGCCTTCAATCACGTCCCCCCATGCTCTCCATCCGATCCCTCGTCAAAACACTGCCCCATATCTTCCATTTCAGCCGTCATTCTGAAGCATGGCGTGCCTCCCGGATCGATTGATGAACACCCACCTCATCATACCCAATCATGAGGTACAAGGCGCAATAGAACTGCTCCTCTCAGAGGGTTGGCTATCTCAGACGCTCCGCATACACCCTGACGAATCCGAGGAATTCCGCTTAGTGCCATTGGATAGTGACGCACCACAGAATCTACCTCCCCCGCTTGACCATTACCCCATTCTTGATACAGAGGGAAAGCCAACTCAGAACAGAAGACCGTCGTGGCAGAGCGTGTTGGAGAAATTGGTCGGGATAGAGACCGTCAAAGAATACGAGTCCATATGGCCCGCATCACATGAGTTCATTGGAGATATGATGTTACTCAAGATAGAAGAAGAGGTCCGGATTTACGAAGAACAGATAGTCAAATCGAAAATGGAATCCCATCCGCATGTTAGACTGGTCTTGGAAGACCGCGGGGTGAAGGGGGAGTTTAGAGTCAGAGACTTGAGGCCAATGGCTCTAAGAATCAACGGACAAATCAAGCACAATCCTAGTTCTGATAAAGTTGTAACAAGAGTCGAGGTGAGAGAGTCCGGCCACACGATAATTTGCGATCCCACATTGGCCTATTACTCCTCAAGGCTCCAGACCGAGAGAATTCAGAACGTCATAGAGGCTGAGGCACTTAGGGAGAAGATAGGCGCACCGATCGCAATAGCAGACCCTTTCTGCGGCGTCGGTCCTGCCCTTGCACATCTAATCAATCGCCAACACCTCACAAGCCAAATCTTGGCATCGGATTTGAATCCAGAGGCAATCAACATACTCAATGACAACCTAAGAAGGTGGTGCGGGCGCGATTTCTTAGAAGCGAGTAAGAGGAAATTACAATTTAAGATGAACATATGGTCGGGGATTCAAGATGCCAGAGAACTACCAGGCAACCCAGAATTACTGGGACATTGGAACATGCTGATCATCAACCTCCCACACTTATTTTCCGAATTCCTCCCGCTCCTCCTCCCTTTGATGGATGCCACCAAGCCGTACGTTATCCGCGGCAGATTGGTGTGTAGACATGATGAGATTGAAGATAAACATGAGCAATTACTGCAACAAATGCCGAGCCCGAATGCAAAGGTCATACTAGATCCTAGAAGAGACTACAGCCCGATTACGAGCCTCTGCTCCGTCACCATCAGGAACCCGTGATAGCATCAAGAAAAGGACAAGTATCAACACTCAGGCCAATTACCCCGTAACATGGGAAGGCCCGATCCATCCATGTTCCAGAGCAAGCAGATCGATATCCAAATACCCATGCCATGGCCATATGCAATCGCCTTTTTCATAGTATTAGTGGGGTATTTGGCATTCTTAGCCCTGATAGTCCCAGCACACATATCCTCGTATTTCCTCGAGGATTACACATATCCGAGCGGCGATGATATGGAATTCTTCTTTGGGTCCCAATTAGCCCTCTTCGTCGCCATGTTAGCAATCGGCCAGAAGGCAGACACAACCATTCGAGAAAATATCAGAAAAATACGCGAGGAATCCCCGCCTAGAGACGCCAGGATCCGTTTGGATGCAGGCGGAGTTGAGTTAGAGAGCTTTTGGAGGGGCGCTACAGTACGAAGGCCCACCTCTGATGACTTAGGCTGGGTGTTCGAACCCCCCGGCCCAGAATCATGGGAGAACGCGGATAGCCTGTTCACACCAGATCCCGACGGAATCATACAAGAGCACCCCTCGGTTGTGGGGACTCCAACACCTCCAGACTTCACCACAAACGGTGTACTCGTCATCATGTCTACCCTACCTCTGATGGGCGTCGCAATGACGATACCGCCACTCCTTGAAATCGACTCTAGATCCGCATTCGTCTTCATGCCCATTTTATTCGCGATATTCACTGCAGTGTCCCTAGTCGTCGGTAGAAGAAGCAGAGCAGCCATCGAAGTCCCTACACAGAAGGCCCGTTCGATCGCCATAGGGGATGCCGAGGTCATAGGCCAAGTACGCCCGATGTCCCAACCCCCGACCGTCGTCGTCGATAACGACCCATCGAAGACCGCAGAGGACCTCGTTGTATGGAATTGGTTGTATGATGTCGAAATAGAGGAGACATATACTAATTCAGATGGGGAGAGGGAAACTAGGAGATATTGGAGAGACATAGACTCCGAGTCAGGGGATGAGACTTTCGTCACACATGATGGCACAGGGGGGGTGATCGTCGAGCCAGGATCATTCAGTAGGAAAGAACTCGGCCAGCCAATAATCACATGGTCATGCAGCCACTCGAGTTTTGCGAAACTAAGAAAGATCAATCTCTGGAGAGCAGTGAGGACCTATGGAAGCGGGAGGGTTCTCGAACATCGTTGGAGGCTCTGGGGTCTGTCTATCGGGGACCCATGCATGATCCATGGTTCAGCAACAACTCTATCACTTGAAGCCACAGAGAAATATGGGATTACCAAGAAAGATCCACCCAATTCCAGAATAGCACTTCTCGGCAAGGACTCAGAGGCCATGAAAACCACGATATGGAGAGGCTCCGAATTAACCAATGTCGCTCTAGCAGAATCCGCCTTTGAAACCGCGGTCATACCAGTAATAATGACGCTCTTCGCAACTACTGCCAGCATCATTTGCTATCTGGCTCTCTGACACTTTTTTATATCCTAATCCAATCAGTATTGGAGTATGGAAGGGCGACTAGCAAAGTTTGGTCGAGTCACTCACAAGAGAAGAGCAACCATCGTCGCCATATCGATATGCTCACTCGCGATATCCGGTGTTTTGATTGCAGGGGGCAATCAATTTGCCGATGGAAATCAGCCACCTGCCAGTATAGAGGCGGGCCGTGCCCTTGAATTGGTGAGTGAGGAACTACCAGTCACGTCTACAAATACAGTTACCTATATTTTCACACACGAAGAGAAAAGCTGGAACAGTCCAGAATTCAAAAATTGGGTTTTCGAGGCCATCGAAACTCTTGATGAAGTTCCTCTAGAGATTCTCAGCATCTCCATGGCATACGACGATGAAGAAAACCCACTTCATTTAGCACAGCACGTATCTGCTGATGGCAAACGCACAGCAATATTTGTCCAGTTCGGAGGCTCAGATCACGAAGTGGAAACAGCTCTGGACGAAATAAAGAATAGCATATCTTCGGAGAACCTTGAGGTTCTTGTGACTGGAAGCCTAGTAATCAACAAGGACTTCGACCGTCTTTTGGAGCAAGACCAACTCAGAGCGGAAATAATCGGATTACCGATATCCTTTGTGATTCTGCTATTCGTTTTCGGGACTTTCACCGCCGCCGTCCTTCCGATGGCAATCGTCGCACTAATGCTCCCCTTAGCGATTGGCCTATCTTTCTACATATCCGGGCACTTCCCCATGACACAGTACTCGACGAGTATGATATCCCTCATAGGCATCGCCGTATCAATAGATTACAGCCTATTCATGATTAGCCGGTTCCGTGAGGAGATCGATGCAGGTGCTTCTACAGAAGACGCCATAGCTACGATGATGGATACCGCTGGCCGCGCAATCCTCTACTCGGGGGCTACTGTTGCGGTTGGGCTCTGCAGCCTATTCTACTTCACCGAGACCCACATGCCATCCATGGGGATGGGTGCGTTCCTCGCCGTGTTGGGGGCTTTGCTGTATTCTCTAACGATATTACCCGCTTTGCTTTCTTATCTAGGACCCCGAATCAACTCCCTAAGAGTCCCTATTCCCGGGGCTAATCGTAAATCTAGATTCTGGGAAAAATTCTCAAAGAGGGTTATGAAGAATCCAGTTAGATGGTTGTTGCCAGCAATGGCAGTACTCCTTCTTCTGGGCTCACCATTCCTCCATGTGCAACTCACTGCAGGAGGAATCGAAACCCTTCCTCCCGATCTGGAGTCAAGACAGGCCATCGAGATACTTGAAGATGAATTCCCTGCCTTCACTGCTTCAGTCATCCCTCTCGTAATCGTATTTGAGGAAGATCAGGATATTTTCTCTAAGGCGCTCTCTCTCGAGATATCAGACATGTGTGCAAGCATACGAGAGACGGAGGGGGTGATTTCAATGGAACATCCATTTTGCAATCCCTCACTCTTCGACTCTGAATTTGATGAGTGGCCCCAAGAAGCGGTAGTAGCGTGGTCCGCCACAGTCTCAGAGGAAATTGCCATGCTCGATGTTGCAACATCATACCGGAGTGGCACAGATGAGGCTGAGGCGCTCATAGGCGACCTAAGGGTCCACACCGAGACCTCCGAGCAAGAGGTACTGGTTGGGGGCTGGTCCTCCTTCGAGGTGGATATGAAGGAACACCTCTCGGATAGAATACCGATTGTCCTAGCCTTCGTCCTCATACTAACAATGGCCTTGGTCTGGCTACAGGTGAGATCGATCGTTGTTCCGATCAAGGCTGTCCTGATGAACATTCTCTCAGTTTCCGCCTCCTTCGGCCTCATAGTGGTCGTTTTCCAGGACGGGCTGCTCTCCGAGGCACTGAACTTTTCTCCTCAGCCGCTCGATCTGATGGTCCCGCCGTTAGTATTCGGCATCGCCTTTGGCCTTTCTATGGATTACGAGGTTCTGATGTTATCAAGAATACACGAGGCATGGAATGAGACAGGGGACAACACCCTTGCTGTAGCGACCGGCCTCCAAGCCTCTGGCAGCTTAATAACGGGCGCGGCAGCGATAATGATCGCAGTATTTTCCGGCTTCATCTTCGCCGATGTGATGATCATCAAATCAATCGGCTTTGCTCTGGCAGTGGCAGTCTTCGTTGACGCAACGATAGTCCGTGCGATAGTAGTCCCCTCCGCGATGCGTCTCATGGGCAAGGCAAATTGGTGGTCTCCAACCATCAGGAAGAAAATTTGAGCATAGCAATTTTCTTAGATTCCGTAACGGACAAGTTCCTATGAACTATGACGCGAATTAAAATCGGTGTTATACCGACCAAACGGTATGAGGACACTATCTGTAGCGATCCTCTTAATTTTTGCCACATCAACCGTAGCAGCCGATACTTACACCATTTACGGGACTATCAAATACCCCAATAACACCGCTGTTCAGTATGAGGAAATCGAAGTACAATGCGAACCCCACGCATACGATTGTGCTAAATTTTCAGGTGAAGGGGGCATGAGCGACTTCGGCGGCGGGTATCGGATAGAACTGCCAGTCGAAGATCGAGACGAGGGAGTAAACATCCAGCTGATTGTGAGGGGGGAGACCTTCAATCATCAGATAACCCTCCATAACGAAAATCAAGATGGAACAGACCACCACACCATGCTGAACATAACGCTGGAACAGGAACCCCCAATATCCCCCGTATCAACAGGATTGCTTTGTGGTACGCTTTTCTTCATTCTAGTTTTTGCAAATGTTATTGTTAGAACTGGAAGACAACTCATGACCCCTGAAGGCCGACAACGATTCCAAGGACGTTCTCCTATGCCAATCACAACATGCCCAGTTTGCGACGGCAAGATTCGAAGACATCTTTTGGTCAGACATCTAATCGTTGAACATGGTATCCCGGTGGACAAGGCGGGCGCAATGGCAGGTTTGCAATTCTCCGATGAGCGAAAAGATATGGGCACATGACCGTACAGGCCGGGCACCAGTCGAATAGAAAGCCTATTTCAGTTAACTATGCGACAGCAATGCGTGTCTCTTCCTAGGCGCGCCATGGATGAGATGGGGCTCGCCGTCTGCTGTTTGATGTGCAACGCTCCCGATGAGTCCGGGACAACTCGTTGCAAAGGATGCATAGAACGACACTCCGCTGCAAGAAAAGCTCTGTTCACAGAGAGGGCCTCGAGCCCCATCCAGCAATTGGCGAGAAGCCTGGCAACCATGATCAGGAACCCGGGAGACCATCTAGCAGATCCGGTTAACGGACCATATATGGCACTGTATCACGAAGCTCTTCTAAAGCACCAGGGAACATCCCAAGCAGAGACCATGGATGATGTGGAGAAGCTCTTCAAAGAAGCAAGATCGAAGAGAAAGCCATCTCCCATAAGGGACATAGCAAATCAAAATCCTTGGGCAGATCGGGATCCAGACCGCGAAGAGATAGACAAAGCGCTCGAAGCACTAGTCATCTCGGAAAGAGCCCCTGAGTGGTGGGACGAACTCAACGATGAGATTGAGGCAATCGACGAGAGCAGACGAGAATAACAACACCATAGCCTCTAATTGCTATACAATGATTTGAAACAAGACAAGATACAGTGAGATCACATGTCGGAGGACAGAGACCCGCGCGCTTGGTGGTTCGACGACGATCCGATTGACCGATTTCAAAGAAACAAGTCCCACCAGTCAGCGAGAGACGATGGCAAGTGGAGACAGCCTCGTGGAGTCAGAGTAATCCAACCATCAAGAACAGGATCGCCATTTAGCCGTATATTCGGCTCCGAACCCGTACCGTTCATCAGCACAGTGCCAAAAAGAAGCTCAGTGTGGCACTTTTCAAAGAAAGAGATATCCGACCTCGCGTTAGCAACACTCGCATTCACCGTAGCACTTGGATTCATGTTCTCAGGGCGTATTACCGGCGCTATGGCGAATCCGGCTGCCTTTATGATCGGCGCCGTGAGATCGCTGCTCACCATAGCGCCTGCCTTCATCCTGCATGAGATAGCACACAAGATAATGGCGAAGAGATACGGGTGCTGGGCCGAATTCAGAGCCGACCCATCGGGGCTGAGATTCGGAGTCATCCTCTCAGCTCTCACCGGAATAGTGTTCATGGCTCCTGGCGCGGTAATGGTGCTGGGCCGAACGACAGCCTCCCAGTTCGGCAGAATCGCATTGGCAGGACCAGTCACGAACATTGTCCTCTGGTCCTTCGGCGCAGCCGCGATACTAATTGGCCACACCACCGGTGTTGAGTCAGGCATCATCAATGCGCTCCTCGAGACTTGGATATGGGGCAATGGCGTACTTGCCCTGTTCAACATGATTCCACTCGGCCCACTTGATGGAAAGAAAATCAAGACGTGGTCCGATACGGTATTCTGGATATGGCTCGCGATCGCTGCCGGCACAGTATATGCGAACATTGTGATCTTCAATCCGATATTGAATCCCGTGACTTGAGTCAAAGAAGAGCATTGTAGATCGGCGACTCGTCACAGTGGAAGAAAGTCAGCACCGCCCACCAGGTGATCATGTCCAGACTGTTCACGACGTTCGCAACCCCTGTATTCTCGTCCCCGTATTCTTTACCGGTCGTGTCCATCCAGTCCTCCATCTCCTCTAGGGTGTCGCATACCTGATGATAGCACCAGTAGCCGTCCACCAACCCGCCGAAACCCACCGTGACGGTGCCAAGATTATCCTGGAAGCTAGCATGGTCGCTTCTCGCCGTGGTATCCTCGTACACGATTACCTCTGGCCTATCCATGTCCAGCCAAACGTCCGTCTTCCATGTGTCTGCAGAGTAGTTGATGCCGACAAGAGTCCCCATCTGCTCTTCGAGGCCTAGAGCATCCGCCCCAATCCAATTCGAGATGCCGACCATCTCCGGTTGGTCAATCGCATCATGATTCGGCCCGGGCCCTATGTATACCCTCAATGGCCACACTTCGCTGTCTTTAGGATACCCGTCCTCGTCAATCTGGGGGTCGGGATCCCCATGCGGCGCCCCTCCCCCGCCCGGCCAATTCACCCCGGCCATATCGAGATTGATGTAATTCATCACCGTGAC
>NHIP02000016.1 GCA_002170775.2 Euryarchaeota archaeon TMED192
ACCGTGATTGTCATTTCCATTACAACAGGCATTGTTCCAGGAGGGCCTTGTGCGCCATCGGCGCCGTCTTGCCCGTCAGCGCCGTCTTGCCCGTCAGCGCCGTCTTGCCCGTCAGCGCCGTCTGCTCCAGAGTTCCCCTGCGAACCTGTTTGGCCTATTGCTCCTGATGGGCCAGATATGTCTCCAAGATCAACCCACTCGGAACCGCTCCAAACATGGATATGTGTCGTTGAATTTACCAAGAAACCATCGCCGGCGTCCCCGATGTATATCTCACCTAAATCAGATGTATCATCTACTGTCCCTATGATGTTGAATGACGTTCCATCGCTCCCTGGCTCACCCTGCTGGCCCTGTGCTCCTGCGGGCCCCTGTGCTCCTGCGGGGCCCTGTTCTCCTGCGGGCCCCTGTGCTCCTGCGGGGCCCTGTTCTCCTGCGGGGCCCTGTGCTCCTGCGGGGCCCTGTTCTCCTGCGGGGCCCTGTTCTCCTGCGGGGCCCTGTGCCCCTGTGACTCCTTGGGGACCAGTTAAATCAACAATAGTCCAGATATTATCTGAGCATGTCTGAAAAGATGAGTCTCCTGAGATATAGTACAGCCTTCCATTAAGATTTGATTCACATAATGGTAAGTCCGATTCAGATTGGACGTAGAAAACATTCCAGTCTTCGAGCTCGGGATTAGGATCGGAATCTGTTTCATCTGGGCTGAGGCATCCGGAAAAAGCGGTCGTGAACAACGATAGGCAGAGGCAAAATGAGGCAATCTTGAGAGCGTTCATAGTAGGGAAGGCAAGGGATTACGGATAATGTTTCGTCAGATTCCACCTGAATGTAGCATCAAAAGTACTGCTACGAATATGGTTGGAAGCAGGGCCTCGAATAAAAGATTGGCCCTCCTTATTGGTGATTTCCGACGAAAATCCTCTAACTGCTCTCCGACTATCTGATTCATCCTCATACGGATTACACTCATCACAGTAGCATGTATCTGATCGGAGAAAGGTGCGAGAATGTTGGTGTCAAGTCCGCGCTTTATCTGCTTTACAACAGCAACGGCAATCGGATTTTTTGACAACAGGCCTGCGAATCCCGATAATATCCCGCTTTCCTCTTCTGCTACCTCATTTAGATCGGCCTGCTGAAGCTCATTAAGAAACCATGATCTTCTGAAGTCCTGATTCAGGTTCCACGACTTGAACTCCTCCTCAGCGAACATCCACATGCCCTCTAGTTTGATGTATGTAACCTCCAAGAATGCTCTGAGCCTAGATGACCTGCGTATGTCTCGAGCCAGCCACACGACAAGGAATCCAGCGAAAAGAGGGTAGGATATCGGAGACAGGTCGGATGCATGTATCTCCCTAGCCCCCACCAACGTCATTACAGGAAGGGCGATTAGAATAGGTGCGAAGAGGATGAAAAATTCACTTAATATGAAGGATCTGCCGAGGCTCTGGATCGAAGGCTTCAGGAATATCTCGCTCACATTCATCAAATTTGAGATAGTGCTTCTATGCTCGATATCGTCATCGATTGATGTTGCTAGCCTTCGAAGTGGCCCGATTACCATGGAAATTCTGATGAGGAATGCAATGGCTAGTACTACTACCAAGTAATCTCTGACCGTTTCTGGCGGGAATAATGGCAGTATTTGCATTTCATAACCCCCCTAACCAGACAGTCTACAGAATTACACAAGAGTCTTTTCTTACCGGTTATGTCAATTGCCGACTCTATTTTATTAATCCGGGTGGTCGGTAGGGTCCTGCATCTTCCTCCGCAATATTACGAATATGAGTATCGACGATGCGAACAGAGCCGCCAGTGGTGCCAATAAGGCAATGAAAATCAGTAAGACAGAGGCGATGTCTTCGATGAGAGAGAAAAATGGATTCGCCAGACCCAACGTAAACATCGAGGATAGTCCTCTTCCTGCTACGGTCGCGGACTGGATTGATAGAGATGCTCCGCCTCCTGCAATAATTGCTAGAGCCCATTGAACGGAAGGATCTGCCCCCTCTAAGGATACGGCAACCACGTATATCCCTGCGAGACCTGCCATAGGGGTCGCAAGTGAGTCAAGCATGTTGTCCATCCAGGGAATCTTGTAAGCCATTATCTCAGATAAGGATGCCACACCAAGAAGCAGAATTGACACATCTGATGAGAAAGCCTCGAATTCACTACCTTCTATGTTTACGTCCAGGAAACCGAGTCTCAACCAAACGGCCATCAGGAATGGGGGGAGGAATACTCTGAACCCGGAGGCTGCAGCTAGTCCCAACCCTGTGGATGCTGCGATGAGGACTTGTAAGGGATCCATGGTCTAGGCGTGTGGCGATCGAGCCATAGGTTTCATGGCTTCTTGATCCTTAAAACGCATCTTTGTGCCTTTTCCTCGAATGGTCATTTGACCAGTTATATGCGAGTTGTAGTATCTTGAGGAATTCTCCCTGTCCATCTTTCCGCATCCTGTCATGCAGAGCCTCGTTCTGGATGAATACATCCCCCCAGATATTTGCAGCTGTTCCCTTTCCGCCCTTGGGCATATCGAATACCTCGTCCAGTGTTGGCTCGAGCATGGACTTCCAAACTCTAGCAGGGTCAACGGCCATGGTGACCTCCACAATGATCTCATCTGTGTTCAAACCGGTACCTGTCTGCCAACTGTCTTCACCCATGTCAGCTAAGAATGGAAGGCAGATATCCGAGACAGATAACGCGGTAAGGGGGTCGGCCCCAGTCATCTCAGCGAAGGCATCGCGCATCCTACCTCTATCCGCGCCCTTGCTACCAACCAGAGTTCTCATTTGGTCTATTGAATTGGGTACAAGGAACCTTAGGTCGGTGAAGTAAACGAAGGGCTTCCCGTCATCGGGGGCAAAGATATGCTTGAAGGGGGACTGTCCTGGTATCTCTCCTAAGTCATCTAGTCTGTAGAGCGTCTTTAGTGCGTTTGTGCCTATGGACTGTATGCACCGTCGAATGATACGCTCAGGGGCCGCAGATACATCGTTGAAGGTATCCATATATTCGCTCATGGTCATGATGTCATAACCACGTACTGCAAGGATGGTGTGTACGTTGGGGCCCTGAACACTCTCACCGTTGACCGATGCTGAGCTTATCCATTTCGCTCCTCTGCTGCTCTCACTTCGAGCAACCAGGTCTGCATATGCGGTGAATCTTCTTGATACCCTATTCATGAAATCGGCTTGATCGAGTTTGGTAAAGAGGGACGCAGTGAAATTGGTCTTCAATGCATGATCAGCGACCTGACTTGCGTTGACACAGGTCAAGAGGTTCCCCTGATCATCAGGATAGACAACAAGACGTCGGCGCTTACCGCCCCCGCCAAGGGTCCCAGTCTCGTTACTTGTTAGGTAATAACCTAGGGCAGCCGTGACTTCAAACAGCCTAGCATACTTATCTTCATCACTGGCTCCACGTATCCATTCGTCTATGCCTGGTTCAACGAGGTGGAATTCAAGAGGAACAAGTTCGGACCCACCGCCGAACATCTGACGAACAGTGGCGGACCGCATCATTCCCATCATTGTGTAAAGAGAAGTTTTTCCGGTTGTGATGTAGACATCTGTGATGCCGTCCTCTCCAAATGATGCTCTTCTATCCGGCATGTTGACAAGCAGATTGAACGCAGTGGCGTTTTCCCTATTACCGTCTACAGCAGGCCATATCCAAGAGTACGGCCTAGTCATCATGTAGCCACTAGCGTCTTTCCCGAATCCTGCAGGGGAGTATCTGGTCCAACCGAGTCTATTGTTGAATGTGACTCCACGATGCATCAAAGAGGGGTAGTATACCTTGTCTTGGGGATCAGATCCGGGCACTACACCTCTGTGTCCAAGCCCCCATAGAATCGGTTCCCACTCCGCATAAGGCGAGTCTCCTTTACCCAAAAAGGGGTGCTGATCTGAGATGTTATTCTTTGGCTTGCCATTGCTAGACAATATTGAGCCGCCTAGCCTATCTTCATCTCCAGTTGAACAGAAAAACAGGGTCTGAGTCGTGGAAACTTGTTTCGGAGTCCACATATTTGCATTGACGACTGTCTTCTGACGAATGAAATCTGCAGGAGTGTCAATTCGTCGCTCAAATTTAAATCTCTGAGTGTCAATCCAGGAGGAGCCCAAGAATAAATTTGTATTCATGAGTCGGGCTTTCCCTGGTCCCACGTATCTCTCGATTGGATTATCTTTAGCCTCGTCATTACCATCCAGACGAGCCCACGGGCCCTCCATTGGTATATGCTTCAAGAATCTCTCATAGTCGAGTTCTTTACTCTCGGCTTCCTTTATGTTGTCTTGAATTGCATCCATGAGACGGACATATGTTTCAGATGGGGCGATCGTCTTCGATTTTCGCATTTCTGCGTTTGATATGCTTCTATGTTCCCACATCTTAATTCACCTCAGAACTTGGGTTCCGGCTCCTCTTCAGGTTCTTCCTCTTTATTTCCAAAAGGAAGGGACGGCATCGAGTTACCGCCGGAGAACAAAAGAATCGCAGAGACTGCAAGGGATCCGATTCCAAGTAGTATCTTGACCATATCATCCGAGTCAGAGGTGATCAAGAAAGCATCAGCAAGAGCCAAGACGCCTATTGCTCCGGAAAGTGCGATTGGCATCATTTGTTTTTCTTGGGCTTCGCTCATTATTATCTCTTCAGGCTGTCAATGTATATATTACCTGCCGCTGATGAACGGTTCACTTGCGCATAAGAAAAAATAATTGAAAAAAAACTACCATATTTGGACAGATATCGGTGCGAACATCAAGAACCAGTAATTGTTGGAGGGAGCATGGCAGGGGGGTCCCAATCAATCAGAAAGATGGGTTTCACACTTCGTTCATCCCTCTCATGGATCCGCCCCATGGCTGCAGCTGTGATTGCATATGCAGTCCTAGGATGGACCGAAATATGGCAATGGGGGGGGATATTTGCTGTGACATACCTGATGGAATTGATCGCAGTGTACCTATCTCTGCCCGCTGGTCCGGTCAGTGACGAATATGAGGCGGACTCAGACAATGAATCTGGCAGAAAAATGCCGAAGATGAAGAGGAAGTTCTGATTCAGCTTAAGGCTAGCGAAATGAGGATTGTTTGCTTTCTTGTCCGCCTTACACTGAATCCGCCATCAACCAGCATCTGCTCAACCCTGTCGAGTACTCTTTGCGTCACATCGAGTTGGACTCCCCAGTAAGCAACTTCTCCTTCAGAGTTTCCTGAGAATAAATGCTCACCATCGTCGCTGAATCTGATGTCATTTATTCGCCCGGGACCGCCTCTCAAGGTCTTACGCTCAGTACATGATTCCAGATCCCAGATTCTGATGGTGTTGTCCTTTGACCCGCTCGCAAGGAGTTTTCGATTTGGCGACATAGATAGCGAGTAGACTTCTCCTGAATGGCCTGAGTACGTTCCGGTAATCTCACGTTCATGGGTATTCCATCGATGTATCTGCTTGTGATCAAAGGCAACGACAACGGATCGGTCGTCTTCCAGCATTACGATAGAGTTGATTGGTTTTCCAAAATCTGATGTACCACCAATGTGAGATCCGGAAGGTAGTTTCCAGACATTGACTGACCCGTCTTCACTCCCACTGGCAATGGTATTGCCTGATGGGGAGAATGACAATGCTGTTACAGATTCTTCATGTGCTCTGAATTCCATAATCGTCTCCAGTGTTTCTGTGTCTGTCAATCTGACATTTCCATTGTACAATCCCGATGCTATCGTAGATCCGCTGGGATCGATATCAACGCTTAGCACTCCGAAGCCGCCCAGGTCCAATGTCCGGAGGTGTCGTCCATCAGAAGTATCCCACATTTGGACGGTCTTATCTAGAGATCCGCATGCAAGTAGAGATCTGTCTGGAGGTACTGCCAGACGACCCTTGTATGCGGTTTGATCGAGGGTTCTGACCACAGTATCTGTTGTAGAATTCCAGAAATGAATTCTTTGATCCATCCCGACTGAAGCACATACAGAGCTATCCACGAATGCCACTGACGTGATTGGATCTTTGTGCAGTGTTCTAGAAAACAGTGGTCCACTGAGCATGACCTCGATCTGATCGTTAGACCCTTGCAAAACGGATAGTCGTTCCTTCAATCTAAATATCCTGATAAAATCCAACGCAGCCTGCTGCTCGTCTTGGGCTGCAGATTTCTTTTCCTCCTCGATTCTCTCCTTTATGTCTCCGCTCAATCCTGCGAATGGATTTGGAAGATTTTCTGAATCTTCATCTTCTGGGGGGTCCTCACTCATGCATATCAATCCGATTTTCAGAGTCACCCTTCATCCTCGGAGTGGGATGATTCGACTCGTTTGCGGATGTGGTCTCGGATCAGGGGGGTGATGAATAAACCGACTACGAGAATTAGGGCAATGAAAGCGCCGAATACTGCGAATGTCTCGCTCACTTGGGCTCCTACTGACTCGCATTCTTTGTTGTTATCGACATCACTTGGCACATCATTAGAATCAAGCGGATCCGATCTGCAACGTATCTCTTCTAGATCATCCCAGCCGTCGCCATCATCATCAAGATCTATCACTAACGTTGAGGGTATTCCTTCTATCAGATAATCTGTGAGTCCGTCGCCATCGGTATCGAGGTAAGCAGCTGGGTCGTAAGGGAATGCGTCAGGCCCACTCGAACATATTCCAGGAAAGCTTGTACTTCCATCACAAATTTGATCGCCATCTGAATCAGGATCGGAGTTATCGCCTATTCCATCATTGTCAGTATCCGAGTATTCAGTCGGATCTGTTGGGAATGGGTCTGAGGCATCAAGAGTTCCATCCATGTCGCAATCAAGGGAAAGTATGCATTCAGGATGTTCGTATTCATTGGCAAGGCCGTCCCCATCCGAGTCTAAATCTGAGTTATCCCCCACTCCATCATTGTCAAAATCACTCCAGTCATTGGGATCTTCTGGGAACCTGTCCTCTGAGTTGAATGACCCGTCTCCATCCATATCTGGATCTTCATCATCACAGATGAAGTCGCCATCTAGGTCATCTGGTACATCATTTGGATTGAGCGCAGATGAATCGCATTTGTACTCCATACTGTCTGTGTAGCCGTCTCCATCATCATCGGCATCCTCGTCACCATAGAAGGCCGGCCATTGAGGGTCGACGTCGTCTGCAAGACGATCTTTGTCTCTATCAAATGGTATATTTGCGTCGAAGGGATAGGGGTCCTCACCTCTGGAGCATGTGCCTGCTACCTCATTACTTCCATCGCAGAATCCGTCGCCATCCGAATCTGGGTTGAGCGGATCTGTTCCCCTATCAGAGGGCGAGATATAGAATCCAGTTCCAGTCTCGACAGTGTCATCAAGCCCATCCCCATCATCGTCAAAATCCTCAACGAAATTGTCTGCAGCATCGTGAGGGAGATTATCCCAAAGTCCATCTCCATCGGTATCCATAGGTAGTAAGGGGTCTATTGGATACGGGTCGGGGCCCGTGGTACAAGATTGACGCGCATAGGGGCCATCGCAGATACCATCGTCGTCAGTGTCTACGGAAGTAGAATCTGTTCCTGCTATATGCTCATCTACATCATCTACTCCGTCATTATCGTCATCTGTGTCAGAAAGATCGCCGACAGTATCTCCATCTGTATCGAGCCAGTCAGACGGATCGAGAGGGAAGGCATCTTCAGAGTCGATGAATCCGTCATTGTCATCATCATCGTCAGCCACAGCCGGGCCATTTCCGTCGAAGTCAGAGTCGGCTAAACGATCGCCATCCGTATCGACTGGGAAGTTGGGATTCATCGGATAAGGATCTGGGCCGTAGGTGCAAACTCCGGACACTTCGACTGGCCCATCGCAGAATCCATCGACATCTGAATCGACATCTAGGGGAGAAGAGCCCGAATTCACTTCTACTGAATCTGAAATACCGTCATTGTCATCGTCTGAGTCAGAAATTAGGTCCGTATATGATGAGAGATCATCTGGAACAGTATCTGGTATGCCGTCAAGATCGTTATCAGCTAGAACGGCTATCTCGATGTAAATGCTTACCGTTACTCCTGAAGAGTTAGTTGCATCTATCTGATATGTCGTAAGATCGGCCACCTGAGTGGGAGTTCCGCTTATTGTCCCATCAACAGGAGAGATCTCGAGACCAAAGGGGAGTGCTGGCGATACAGTCCACGCCACTGCTGAGTTATTGGTTGCATTCCTCACAACCCAGAGGTCGCTTCCAGACGTACTCTCCTTAGCATCGAAATACATGTCTCTATTCATTATCACATAACCCGTACTCCTTGCTGATTCACTAGAGTGGGGTCCTGCTCGGATATCTGCAAGTAAGGATGTCGAGAAGTCAGTCGCATCAATAACATGCGGTTCGTAACCGCTGCCGCTCGATGATGCAGTGAAGTAAGCATGGCCTTCATCTGTAGTGGTGAAGCCGCTATATTGACCTGGATAGGAAGATATCGCGCCCGACGTAAGATCAGCGGCCAGCCATGATGTTGAGTTTTCAGGAGAGTAGAGCCATAGCTCATTTCCAGATGTGCCGTCATTGGCAGAAAATGCAATTATTCCAGCTATGTTGTGGAAACCTGTTGAAACCGAACCGGGATTACTGCCCTGCGACCCAGACCTTATGTCCGAGTTCCGCGTACACGTTTGATCTATAGAGTTGAATGACCACAATTCACTGCCATGAGTCTGATCTCTTGCAGAGAAGTAAATCCGGTCCCCGATAACCGCTGGTTCATCTGAGCCAGAGTTTGGCTGTCCGCTTGGGCTTCCTTCCCAAATATCGCAAACCAAAGTGGCCTCCCAATTCTGAGATGTTTTGTCTATCGCCCAGAGTTCTGTCCCATGGGTTTGGTTACTTGCATCGAACACGATATGTTCCCCCACTTGCATGAAAGGTAGCAAGTAACCGGGTAAGCTTGGAGAAGTTCCTGGATTGATATCTCCGAGAAGGTTCGTGGATCCCGTGAGTGTGTCGTGTACCCATGGCTCTATCCCGGTCGTTCCATCATCCGCATCAAACATTGGCCATCGATCTGAAATGGGAACTAATCCGGAAAATACTCCAGGTGAAGAGCCGGAGGAGCCGGGCGAGAGGTCTGTCACCATCTCTGCCGTTCCAGAGTCTGGATCATAACTCCACAATTCATTTCCTTGTGTACCATCTTCCGCATTAAACCATAATTTCCCAGACATGGGTACTAGTCCAGTGCTACTTCCAGGCTTGCTGCTGCCGCTGCCTGGACGTATATCCCCTGTCATCCAGTATGTTTCATTCAGGGGGCTGTATGCCCACAGTTCAGTTCCAGATGCCGATTCAGTAGCATCGAAATACAGAGTGTGATCAAGAATCGCAAATCCACCGTACTTAGCCACCTGACCTCCGTAGGAGCTTGACTGGGAGATTGAAGTAATCTCCGATATTGAATTAGTTGTTGGGTCATATTGCCACAACTGTGACTTTGGGGTATTTGCATCGAAGTACAACATCCCGTCCATGGCCAACATGCCGAAATTTTGACCAAGAACACCGTCTGAGGGAATATCAGCTACCTTAATTGGAGGTTCTGGCTGTGGGCATATAATTGGAGGGGTGCAGTCTCCTTCTGCCTCGCTACCAAAAGCAGACACTGCATTGAATGTCAGGGGTTCAATTTGAGACCCTTCAACGATTATTGATGGATGGTTAAATTCCGCATTGATTCCAGATTCCGTGTGCGTTGATGCTGTATTGATTTTCTCCAATCCAAGAGGGGTGCCAGAGGAGCCCAGCATAATCATGACGAGCAGCGTAGTCAGTGCAACACTGAGGGTATGCCCTCGGCCCATGCCCCTAGCCAGATTGATCTTCCTCAAAAATGCGGTGCCGATGTTTTAATTTTAGATATGGAATTGCTAGATTTTTTGTTTTTCCCGCATCTAATCCGCTTTATGATGGAAGGCATCATTCACTTAACTCGGTTCTGACGCGGCATGGAGAGGGGTGAGAAGGGTATCGAGATGTTTGTGCGATCTGTAACAGATGGATCGATGTCCGATGAAGAGGTGGTCGAGTATCTCACAGACATCTTCGAGAATGGACTTGATTCTAACCAGACGGTTCTATTGACGAAGGAGATGCGGGATTCTGGGGCTGTAATTCATTGGCCTGAAGAAATTGGCGCCTTGGTTGTTGATAAACACTCAACGGGAGGTGTTGGCGACAAAGTGTCGATAGCCTTGGCACCTGCCTTAGCAGCCTGCGGAGCGAAAGTTCCGATGATATCGGGACGAGGATTGGGACATACGGGGGGGACTCTTGACAAACTAGAATCAATACCCGGTTTTAGAACCGATATCCCAGTTGAGGAATTGATCGAACAGGTGTCAAAAATAGGGTTTGCAATGGTCGGTCAGACTGAAGACTTGGTTCCTGCTGATCGTCGGATGTATGCTCTGAGAGATGTTTCTGGACTAGTGGCATCGGTCCCACTTATCACTGGAAGCATCGTCTCCAAGAAGGCGGCAGAGGGAATTAGTGCACTCGTACTTGACGTGAAAACTGGTAAGGCCGCATTCATGAAAGACCTACCCTCGGCTGAAAGGCTAGCGCGTTCCATGAAGAATGTCGCTGAAGGCATGGGGATTTCTACGACCTGTCTGATAACATCGATGGATCATCCCATTGGACATGCTGTAGGTAACTCTCTGGAAATTGTTGAGTCTGTTGAGACGCTTTGTGGAAGAGGTCCGAGTGATCTGGAAGAGCTTGTGTGCATTCAAGGCGGCTTACTTCTCAACTCGATAGGCTTGGCTGTTGACCGTGGACATGGGTCGGCTATGATACTTGATTCACTATATGATGGATCTGCATTTAGGAAATTCTTGGAGATGGTAGATGCACAAGGGGGAAAGTCGTCGATATTCGATTCTGATCAGGACATGTTTGCAGGCCTTGGCTTGATGAGCCCCGAATTATATTCGACAGACATTTTCTCGGACTACGATGGGTGGGTCTCAGATATAGACGCTGTTTCGATTGCTGACCTATGTCTTAATCTTGGAGCGGGGAGAACGGAATTGGGCGGTTCAATCGACCATGCGGTGGGAGTCGTTATCCACGTGGGAATAGGAAGTCCAGTCTCAAGCAATGAAATTGTCGCGACGGTCTATCACAGAAACAGGAGGTCTGATGATTTTTACAACATTAAGGACGCCTTCAGCATATCTAAAGAGTCTCAAAACCCATCATCTAGAATTCTGGGAGTTATCTGATCAGACACTAGGCGCTCTACCTGCCATCATTCGTCTCCATATTGGAGGAACTAAACATGGCCACCAACACGCATAGTAGCCAGCTGGGAGAGAGGGGGCATCGGGATGGGGACGAAGTTTCCAGAAGGGAACAGATGCACGGAGGTGATGATCGCTGTGGCGGGTTAATTCCAGAAGGCTCCAGCGTGACCACCTTGATTCAGTGTTCCATGCATGCTCGGCTTGGAATTTCTTATCTGAATCATCACGTCTGAGTCCCCAGTGCCTGATGTAGTTGACATACTCGAGTGTCAAAATTGATATCGCTGAGAGGATTAGCCACCCTATTGCAATTGATGCTGCCTGTTTGTAGCCTAAGAAGTATAGAATTGTCAAAAGAGCAAATATCGAGATTTGGAGCACTAGGCCTCTCCATGAAGGATTTGAGAAGCCTGTTCTCCCTTTCTTGTTGTGTATTCGCACAGATGACGAAAACTGTCCGGGGATGGTTCTAAGCCAAAATGACCAGATTCCTTCCTCAACTCTCGCACTTGCTGGATCTTCATCAGTTGCTACATTCCGATGATGGTTATGGTTGTGTTCGGTCGTGAAATGTGGATAGTTTATGCTGAAGAGAAGGAGTCGTGCCAGACGCCATCCCGGGCTTCTAGGACGTTGATGGCCCAGTTCGTGAGCGGTCACTATTGCTGATGCCGCCGCTGCAAGGCCAGTAGATAATGCGGCTGCGACGAGCCAAATTGTGATCCCTTCTGAATGCGCGAAGATGAAGAATGTGCCCATCATTGCAAAGTGTATGGCCCCGTGTACCCAGAGTAGCGCTACAAATGGTCTGCCAGAATCTCGAGGAGGGCGGGTAGTCTTTGACACCCCCATGATGAGGTCGAGGATTGGACTAACGATCCATATGAAAACGACGCCCAGTAGTGTGTAAATGCCCCCAAGAAGGTTCCCAGCGATTACTAGAGATGGGCTGATGAGGCCCAAAAGATGCAGCGGCCATGGTTCGGGGGCTAGTGGTTCAACAACTTCTCCCATGATTCTTGGTTCGGGGTAGAATGCAAAAAGTTGTGCATAAACGCACTATTCGATTATACGTACAAAATAGAATGCTTTTTTCTCGCTTTAATCACCTTGGGGGCAACTGAAAACATACAATAAGGCTGATTTGGATTACGCTTGAAATAATCCTGGTGGTATTCCTCGGCAGGCCAGAAGATATCGATTTCTTCTAACATTGTAACTATCTCATTCTCATAGAGTTCAGCTGCTTTTTCAATTGCATCTTGTGCAATAGTTCTCTGATTCTCATTTGTATAAAATATGCAGCTCCTGTATTGGGGCCCAACATCATTCCCTTGCCTATCGATTTGTGTCGGATCGTGAAGGGTGAAGAATACATCTAGAATATCTTGAAGTCTCAATATATCGGGATCGAAGCTTATTTTCACCACTTCGGCGTGTCCCGTTTTCTTTCCGCATATTTGTTCGTATGAAGGATTAGGAACGGCCCCTCCAGAATATCCAGATTCGAGTTCCATAATGCCCCTAATCCCTTTCATACCTCCTTCGATGCACCAGAAACAACCGCCTCCGAGTACTATCTCATCCATGCATGTAACGAGAAGTTCTATTCTATCAATCTACGTCATGGCCCTGATGAAGACAAATGCAGGCATTGAACTGAAATGCTCCCGCACATAGGAAAGGCCGTGGAAGCGTCATTTGACATGGAGGGCATCCGATTCTCAGGTTTACTCCGACCTTCCCAGATTGATGCTTCAAAAGTCATGGATGAAGGACTTCGATTGGGGTCTAAGAAATTCAATATCGTAGCCCCACCTGGTTCTGGGAAAACAATTCTTGGATTATATTCTTGGAGCGATATGATCAGAAAACCCGCCCTGGTATTGTCGCCTAATTCAGCTATACAGGCACAATGGGCTGCCAGAGCAAAAGATTCTGGGTTATTCGATTTGAATGGGAAGGATTGTTTCATTAGCACAGATCCTAAGAAACCCGGTCTGCTTACAAGCCTGACTTATCAATCGGTGACGCTTCCAAAGAAAGCGGACATCGACCTGGAGATGGAGGCTCTTGATCTCTGGATAGATCGGCTAATTATGGAGGAAGAGGCCTCTGACCCTTCCGCTGCAAAGGCATGGATTGAGGATCTCACAAAAAGAAATCCAACATACTACAAAAAGAGGTTTTCGACTTATACGAAGAAGGTGAGAGATCTTCGAATAAAATCTGGAGATTTTGAAAATGCATTGCATACCTCATCATTGGACACATTATCGAGATTATCTGAGAAGAATGTGGGAATGGTCATCCTAGATGAGTGCCATCATCTACTCCATCACTGGGGATGGATACTAGATTCAGCAATGGAACTTCTGGGCGATCCTATTGTTATTGGATTGACTGCGACGCCTCCCGACCCCGAGGATGTGGATGAGAAAGATTGGTCACGATACAGAGAATTCTTTGGAGAGGTCGACTATGAAGTGCCCGTTCCAGCTCTAGTGAGAGAGGGTAATCTCTCACCCTACCAGGATTTGTGCTATTTCGTACGTCCAGACGGGTATGAGCTTGACTATTTAGAACAAGTTGACAAGGGCGCATCAGAGATAATACTGAAAGTCATGGAAACACGTGGGAATGACCGTATCCCTCCAATGGACATGTGGATTCGAGAAGTGTTCGATAAACGGATGCTTCCCACTGGCCGGGTATCCTCTAGGACGGCATTCAGAAATGCTGATCCAATATTCTTTGACACTGCACCTCAATTTTTGGACATCTTGGGGCTTGAAGGGATACCGAATCATGTGGCCCATCATAATCGTTTGACGCTGTTGGAAGCCATGGGAATCTGCCTTGACAGGTATGTGCGTTGGGGTCTAATAAGATCTGAAAATATGGATGATCATTCTTTGGCTGAAGAAATTACTGCTCAGCTAAGATTATTGGGCGTACAGATTACTGAAACAGGATCTAGGGCTTGTGCATCTCCGATAACCAGAATCTTAGCATATTCCTCTTCAAAGTCCAATGCGCTATCAGACATCCTAGATTGCGAAATTAACAATCTAGGTATCGATAAGATTCGTGCAGTCGTAATTACAGATTTTGAGAAATCGTCTGCAACAAGCATAGTGGAGGGGGTTCAGGATAACGAAGCGGGAGGTGCGGTAGCTGCATTCAGATCTATCCTCTCAGATTCCAGAACAGATTCGCTAGACCCCATATTAGTAACGGGAAGCACGGTATTGGTGGATGATGATCTTGCAGGTACTTTTCTCAGTGAGGCTAAGAAGTGGATCTCGGAACGTGGTCTCTCCATCAATCTCGAAGATAATACGGACAGCGGATACCATGGAATTAGTGGTTCGGGAAAGGATTGGGTCACTCGGAATTATATCGAGATGATAACCGAGATGTTTCAAAGAGGTTTAACAAGATGTCTGGTGGGTACTCGAGGATTACTTGGCGAGGGCTGGGATGCAAGTAGGATAAATGTCCTCGTCGACCTAACCACTGTCACCACCAGCATGAGTATCAATCAACTTAGAGGGCGTTCATTCAGGCTTGATAAGACGTGGCCAGATAAAGTTGCAAACAATTGGGATGTAGTATGTATCGCTGAAGAATATATGAGGGGTTTCGATGATTTTGAAAGATTTCGACGGAAGCATGCACAATTGTACGGTGTTGGGGATGATGGTACGATTGAGAAGGGGGTAGGACACGTTCATGCTGCGTTTTCCGATTTGGAGCGTGAGTTTGCTACTGATGATTCAGGGCGGAAGCATGTTGTATACCCGGAGATAAGAGACGGGATGCAACTATTCAACGAGGATATGCTGCTTCGATCATCTAGAAGAAGTGAATCTCGTAATTCGTGGGGGATTGGAAATCCCTTCGAAGGGCTTCCGATGAGGTCTCTTGAATTAAAGTCAGGATCCGGACTAGGCAGGGGTTTCCCTCCAGGGGCAATCAAGGGAGCGTCATGGAATGATGAGTCAATTCTTGGGGCGATGGGGTTGTGTATTCTTGGTACAGGCATTAGTCTCGGAATATTCTCTGAGGCCTTGAAGCCATCAGGAGGGGATCGTGGTGGCGGATGGATTCGAATCCACCTAGACGGAGCTTCTGAAGAAGAATCCCGAATTTACTCCAAGGCAATGGAAGAGCTCCTTGGTCCATTGGACGATGCTCGATATCTCATACCGAGATGGGTCAGGACGATTCACCCCACTCTTTTGTCTAAGATGCTTCCAGGGGCCTTAGGGAGGATATTTGAACGCAAGAAGAATAGTGTTGCGATGGTGCACCGTGTTCCGACTATCTTCGCTTCGAAGAAAGATGATGCTGAGAATTTCCAGCGCCTGTGGAATCGATTTGTGAGCACAGGATCGGTCGTATATGCGAGGGGGGGAGTTGGGAAGATGGCTCTAGCCGATGCTAAACAACATGGATACGAACCAAATATCAGAACTCGTGGAAAGGATGTATTCAGATGACTGTCCTTATCGACGGTAGTTCGGGGCTTCTCTGGTGATTTCCACATCGTGTACGTGTGATTCAGAAAGTCCTGCATTGGTTATCTTCACAAATGAGCAATTCTCGCGCATCGAGTCTATTGATTCATTTCCAGTGTATCCCATGGCGGATCTCAGCCCACCGAGCAGCTGATACAGAACATTGTCGACAGGCCCCCTAGCAGGAACTCTTCCTTCGATTCCTTCAGGGACGTACTTTCTGGTATCGCCCTGCTCGGACTGGAAGTATCGATCGTGGGCGCCGTCCACCATAGCCCCTACGGAGCCCATTCCCCTGTAGACCTTGTACGATCTACCCTGATACAGGATGGTCTCACCTGGAGCCTCATTGGTTCCTGCAAGAAGGGAGCCTATCATTACTGAATTGGCTCCAGCGGCTATTGCCTTCGCTATGTCGCCGCTAAATTTGATACCGCCATCGGCGATGACGGGTATTCCCCTTTCGGAACACGCAGACACCGCACTCATGACTGCGGTCATTTGAGGGACCCCCACACCGGAAACGATCCTGGTTGTACATATCGATCCGGGTCCTATTCCTACCTTGATCGCATCTGCCCCGGCGTCTATGAGAGCTATGGCAGCAGAATCGGTTGCCACATTTCCTGCGATGATTTGAGTTTCATCTCCGATAGTCTCCCTTACCCTCCTCACTGTATCGATTACCCCTTCTGAATGTCCATGAGCGGTGTCCACCACAATCGCATCAGCACCTGCCTCGTGAAGAACTGTGGCACGATCGACACCCTTGTCTCCAGTTCCAGTGGCTGCGGCCACCCTGAGCCTGCCTCTGTCGTCTTTGCATGAATCAGGGTGGTTGAGATTCCTTTCAATGTCGCGAACTGTCATCAATCCAAGGCACTTGTCTCCTTCTACAACGAGTAGTTTCTCAATCCTATGGTGGTGCATTAGACGCTTGGCTTCCTCTGGATTGACATCAATTGGGACTGTGACGAGATCCCTGGTCATCAGTGAGCCTACCTTCTCCGAACCGTCCTCGACGAAACGTATATCTCGATTGGTGATTATACCGACGAGTCTGCCATTATCGATAACAGGAAGGCCTGAAAATCCATGTTTTCCCTTCAGATTCCGGAGATCTCCTATGGATGTTTCCGGCGTAGTTGTAACTGGATCGATGACCATTCCTGCCTCGAATCTCTTAACTCTCCTGACATGCTCAGCCTGCTGCTCAGCCAGCATATTTCTGTGAATTACCCCAATTCCCCCCGCCTGTGCCAATGCTATCGCCATTTCAGACTCAGTGACGGTGTCCATTGCAGCAGAAATTATTGGAATATTGAGGTTTATTGTACGTGTAAGTCTCGTCGGAAGCTGCACTTCAGCAGGAAGAACTGAGCTTGCAGCTGGCAGTAGAAGAACGTCATCAAAAGTGAGGGCCTCGGATATACTTGGGGTCGCCATTGGGGATGTCCCAAGCCGGTCGTACATCAACCATTCGTGAATTAGCCGGTTTCCGAACCTAGGACTATTCAATCAAATTGAATTCTCTGCATTGATTTCAAATGCTATTGATGTACCTCGAACGACGTGGAAGGGGTATCCCAAGGGCCCAATCCATGGTGGCTGAGGGGGACCGCCATTGTGATGGGGGTAATGTTCCTGTTGTCTGTGGGGCAGGTTGCTAGCTCCCTTCTTGTACCGATAGGCATGGAAAGACTGGGCTCAAGTGAGTGGGAAGACATAGCTGGAGAGTACCCCAGCGAAGGTAATGAGCGAGAACAGGATGAATGGCGTGAGGGAGAGGTCTTCTGGAATGAGTCGATGGATTACTGGGAGTCGATTATTGAATCAGGCATATTCGAGGTTTCAGCAGTATTCAGCATGGTGCTGATTCTACTTTCTGCTGCTTCTATTCCTGTTCTATGGAATGGAGACAGGGACCTTGGTCTAAAGTTGGTTTCAGGTTGGTTGTTTGGCTTCATGTCGAGTCAAATTATCACTACCCTGATGTTCTATCGTGTTGGATTCATGCCACAATACTCTGAAGTGGGTGACTCGGGCATGCAACTCTGGTTTGATCTAACGGAAACATTTAGCCTGACCCTGTCAATTGTGCAGATTGTGATATGTAACTCATGTTTTGCAGCATTGCTAGTTGTAGTTGCTGCAAGGTCAAAAATACCCGACAGGGATTACGACTTGGAGTCAGGGTTTCATTCAACGGACAGTTAGTATATCAAGAGTGTCTGCAGTTGACTATGCCTTCCACGGTTGATGGAATATACGTCGTAAGTACTGAAACAATTCCCGGATTAATTATCAAAGATCAGCTTGGAGTGGTCTCAGGTTCCACGGTTAGGGCAAAAAATGTTGTACGTGATTTCACACAGATGCTGAAGAACATCGTTGGAGGGGAGCTGCCCCAATACACGGAGCTACTAGTTGAATCTCGAAATGAGGCCTTTACTAGGATGGTGGCAGATGCGAAGGCTAGAGGGGCCAACGGGGTTGTGAATCTGAGATTCGCGACTTCCGCCGTATCTCCGGGCGCTGCTGAGTTATTCTGCTACGGGACTGCCGTTGTCACAGAATGAACAGGGGGTGTGGCCTCTGGAAATGAGTGAGCTTTTGTTTTACGCTGTATGCGGAATTCCGCTATTGCTACTTGTCCTGTGGGGTGTATTTTGGACCATATATGGGGTTTTATTCTCGATAGCTTATCCATTCATGTTCTTGTATGGTGCGTTAACCGGCTCATCGAAGAGGAAAGAATGGCAGAAGAAACTGATAATACGCGAGAGGCAGACACTTTCTAAAACGGGCAAGGATGTACTTTCCATGGATAAACTACGAAGACCTCAAAATGTATCCGAATCAGGCGTAATTTGGACGAGCATAGTGATTGGGCCTAGTCACTGGCAACAACTAGTTGCAGCGATTTACATGCTCTTTGGAGGTTCCGTTGACGTATATCGTGATTTGATAGCATTGGGGAGATCGGAAGTATTCCAGAGATTGCGAGAAATGGCCACTGACAAAGGATATGATGCAGTAATAGGGGTCAGACTGGATACAAGCATGATAGGTACGCACAGGGGAAAGACCCAGGGTTCTAAGGGGATTGAGATATTTGCATACGGGACTGGCATAAAATTGGATAATCCTGCCTGAGGATGGCTCGATTGGCAGTCTGTAGATCGTAAATCTTGTGAAATCAAGGAATCATTCAAGTCGATTAGCCACTACAGGATAGAATGAGGATATGGTCCAGAGCCCCGTGACGAAGATCGAGCCGCGTATTGCAGCTAAGCTCGCTAAGCAGAGCTACCATCTAGTTGGCGAGCATGGTGGTGTCAAAGTCTGCCATTGGACAAAGCAATCCCTGATTGCGGATAGATCGTGCTACAAGGGAACATTCTACGGTATAGAGAGCCATGGGTGCATGCAAATGGCGCCCAATGTGGATACTTGCAATCTAGGCTGCACATACTGCTGGAGAGAGCCTCACTCAGATACTCTGAATAAAATCGATGATGACCCCTATGAGCTCTATCTCCAGAGCGTTAGGGCTCATCGAAGGCTTCTGACTGGATTCGGCGGAAACCCGAAGGCTGATCGAGAGAAATGGCTCGATGCCCAAAATCCGAAGCATGTCGCAATCTCACTTAATGGGGAGCCCACCCTCTATTCAAGACTAGGAGAATTTCTCGACATATGCCATCAACATGGGACTAGTACTTTTCTCGTGACAAATGGTAGTCTTCCAAAGGTAATCGAGAATCTGGATCCACTTCCCACTCAGCTTTATGTCAGCGTAGATGCTCCTAACAAAGAGATATTTGATCGGCTCTGTAAACCTAAATTCGATCAATCCGCATTCTACAAGCTTGAGCAGACTCTTGAGATTCTTCCATCGCTCGATACAAGGACGGTGTGCAGGCACACGCTAATCAAAGGCGAGTCCATGGGCTACCAGGAAGATTATGCGAGGCTTGATCGGTTGGCTGATCCGGACTTCATTGAAGCTAAGGGCTATGTGTATGTCGGCAATAGTAGAAACAATCTGAGCATTGAGAATATGCCAAGTCATGACGAGGTGATGGAATTCTCAAGAGGGCTTGCACCGATGGTAGATCGTGAGGTCTTGTCTGAGAGACGCGAAAGTCGTGTGGCTCTTATCGGGAAGGAGATGATCCCTGTTAAATTACCAGAGAAGATACGCGATCTGCCCAAGGATCTCGGTATTGCAAAGCCTCAGAAATTATCTCTTCCGACCCTTTGAGGTCGAATGGGATCTATGCTGGGACCATTGGTCTTGAAGAGCCGCATGATGGACATTCTTGCGCTTCGTCTGTGTAGACATACTTGCATGCGGGGCACTCGGCGGCTAAAGTTAGATTAACTGGGGTGATGTCGTCATCATGGTCTTTTCCAACAGCCCTGGAAATTGTCAGACTATCACCATCAGCATCGATATCAAATCTACCTGGGCCGCCAAGTTGGGTTAGGATTTCTGGAGGCAATGTCAATGTCCCGGTCTCATCGATTATGAGGGCTCGAGTGCTACTCAGATCGGCGATGTCCACGTCATTTCCATGTTGAGCGATAAATCTCCCCTCTCTAAGTTCAAGTGATCGATCTACGAATGATGCTACTTCCCTGCTATGGGTTACAAGCAAGAATGCCACATCCTCTTCCTCGTGTAATTTGGCAAATAGCGACAATACCTCTCTGCTGGTAATGGGATCTAATGCGCCGGTTGGCTCATCAGCAAGTATGAGTTTTGGATTGGTAATGAGCGCTCTCGCAATAGCGACCCTTTGTTGCTCGCCTCCAGAGAGTTGGACGGGCATACCATTCGATCTATCGCCCATTCCAAGTTTATCGAGGAGTACTTGCGCCTTCCTTCTAGAAGCTGCCGCACTAACCCCACGATGTCTTAGAGGCTGCGCTACATTGTCAAGGGCGTTTAAATCAGGCAACAAATTAGCATCTTGGAATATGAATGAAACAGTTTCTTGACGTAAGCGGACGAGTTCTTGCCCCGTCAATCGATTTATCTGCAGGCCTTGGAATGATACATTTCCGGCGCTGGGTTTCATTAGACCACCGAGACATTTCAGGAGCGTTGATTTTCCAGATCCGGAAGGCCCCACTACAGCTACTGCCTCGCCGGGACGTACTTTGACATGAAGTCCTCGGAGTGCGACGACATTGCCATCCAACGCACTCGATTCATACACGTGGTAGAGGCCTTCAGCTTGAAGGATGTAATCCGGTCCTTGATTCCCGATATAGAAGCCGTCCATGATATCACTCCCCCTTTAGAACAACTGCTAGATCTGAGTTTAGTGCACGTCTGGTGACCATAAGGAGGGCTGCGACGACGCTGACCAATACGATGGCATTGACGATTGCAAGTTCCATCCAAGGCCAGACGAGCGTTCTATCTACCGCTGCCTGCGATCCCAGGAAAGTCTGGAATATGAATCCAAAAATGCCGAAGAATCCATTGAATGATTGTGCAATACCGAGACCGAGGAGAATACCTAGGCCCATGCTCATTCCCACTATAGCCAGTATCTCGAAGAGGACGAGTTTGATAATCTGCGAAGGGCTTGCTCCGATTGCTTGGAGGATGGCTAATTCCTTCTTTCTCTGTGTCAGAACTAGTGACAGGAATACGAATGCTGAAGCCACTGAAGCCATAGAAGCTACTACGAATTGAAGACTGAGAAGTCCCTGTGTACCGAAAATAAGACCTCCATTTCTCTCTACTTCAGAATGCGCACTGTTCCAATCAGAGGCAACCGAGACACCTTGGATATTGACCAGCTCCGCGCTGAGTCGCTCAAGTGCGTCTTTACAATCAGCATTCGACTGGTCGCAGACTTCGAAGAACCAACGAGCCGAGGTATGGCCATCGACAGTTGTATTTCCTGCAAGTGCTCTGTATGTCGATTCGCCCATTAAAACGGCTTGTGTGGATTCTGCTCCAGTCATACCCGGCACCCACTCATGCATTCCGATATACTGGAGATTTGCTGATGTGTATGTGGTTGATACACTGAACCCATTGTCTGTAAATATGGGTGTGAAAGTTGGAAAGAATATTTCTACAGCCCCACTCTCAATCTCAAAGAAGTCTCGAGCGCTTTCCCCTATCGTGACCATGTTGCCGCCATAACTGTCCCATGGAGCTGCTTGTTCGTCCCAAATCAGAGTATCCTCATGGCCGTCAAACAGCACAAGTGCGGGTACTAGCCCACCGCCCTCCTTTGCAGCGACAAAAGTCGACCCCACAGAAGTCATTGAATCGATATTGTCAATCACATCAGCCCCTAAGTTCGCAATCGCGGATTCTACTCGCTGACGGGCGACGTCCTCAGAAACCGGGCCCTCGAATTGGACTTGTATGTCTGCCCCCACCTGAGCAGAGGCCGTTCTCTCATCCACGAGGGTGCCAGTATACCCCTGAACCGCGGCTAAAGTAACGATTGATAGAGTCAAAAGCAGGATGACGGCAAGGCGGTCAACAGATTCATTCGACCCTGATGATCTGAGACCTCTCCGAATATCGGCTACAGCCGACGACCAGCCCACGATTTTCAGCACTATACGCGGTGCCGCTCCGCCAATTCGTCCAAGAACAAGAGCACCGCCTATCCATAGGGCGAATGGCCCGAACAGGGCGAGCAAGGAGTTAATGAAAAAGCCGGTTATGATTCCATCTTCACCAAATGGGCCCCAGCCCCCAGCTGTTTCGATGTAGCTTTCCACTGAAGCAAGTATGCCGATTGAGAAAGCCAGTAAGTGCAACCAAGTCCTTGGTTTCTTTACACCCTTAACCTTGCGGACACCTTCATCGATTTCCATCTCAAGGAAGTCCTTGGTTCGAGCCCTTGCAACCAGATACGCAATCCCCACCGTGAGGAGGAAAACTGCAAGAGTGTAGCCAACCCCTAGAGTAGGGTTGAGATCTATGTCCCCCTTCTCGAATGACATGAATCCGACTGCATCCAGAATGAGGGGCACTGAAAGTAATGCGACGATGTATCCAAGAAGCCAGCCTGCGATTGAGATGGCGGTCATCTCCCTCAGGACCATTCCCCTCAAACCGCGCTCAGTTCCCCCTATCACTCTGTGAATGGATATCTCCTTCTTGCGCTGTTCCAAGGATAGGACCAGCCCATAGATTAGCACTGCGAAGGAGAGTATGACTATCGGAATCATCAAAATGTAGTCGAAAACTTGGACTAGTCCGAGAAATATTCTGAAGAACACTAGTGAGCCAGCAATCAGATCATTATATCTGATCTCAATTTCTCCATCTGGCCCATATCCTTCATCCTCCAATTCTTTCTTGTTATCTTCAAGCCAATCGGCTGCATCATCTGTAGAAGACGTGGGGAGAAGGCTTCTGTCTATGGCGACCCCGAGATAGCCATGATCGTTAGCAATCAATGCAGTCTTGTCTGCTTCTGTAAGTGCCATATCGCCAACAATTACTGGGTTGAAGAGTAGCGTAGGATTGGTGAACGGCCATTCCTCATAGACCCCAACGATTGTCAGATTTCTGAGCGACATTGTTACGGTACAGAACTGATAGCCGCCTGAATCTATGACTCTAGTGACTACCTCTCCCTCGCAACCCGTAAGTTCGCTACCACTCGGTTGTGAGTCTGTAACATATGTGAGATTGAGATAAGTGATTGTATCATTTACCATTACCTCCGCCTGACTAGCTATCTTACTAGGGAGTATGACCGGGTTTATTCCTGGTTGAACTGATTCAGGCCATGAGCCGTAGAGTATGCGATCGGAGTATCTGTTTGCTAGCTCTCCGTCAAAATGTGCTGAGTCGACGATTCTAAGAATGCGACCCCCATTTATCGATGGGCCGTTCTCTAGTGCCTCCGGGTAATCCCATGAGACATCGTCCCAGTTTCCAGTTGGACCTACGGCATCGACGGCATTCAAGGGCTGTGGGATGGCAAAGGCACTGTCAAAGAATCCGCTGAGGCGTATTCCCTGTCGTCCGAAAACCAGGCCACAATCGATTATTTCTTCCCTATCCAAAAGTTCGTCGCACACTGCAGACCATTCAGCCGAATCGTTCGTCCTGGTCGTCCAATCAGATTCGCTATTGAAGTCGACTTTCGCGTCATAGACTTCGTCAGAAAGTCCCCTCTGGAGAGCGCTCTGTGAGAGGCCGACCCCGTAAGCAAAAACGGTGGTTATCACAAGGGATGCCAAGAATACGCCGGCGAATACTGCAAGCCCTCTTTCTCTACCCCTCCATGCACTGCGGATTGCTGTGGAAAGATCAGATGGAATATCAGATAATTGATCCATCATGGATTTGTCGGAGGGTTTCTTCATGCTCATGATTCGGCCCCCGCATCTTCGCCCCATGCGGACCTTATGTCCGAACTTGCAGTTACGCCATCCCTCATCAAAAGCATTCGATCTGCTTTTGATGCTAAGAGTGGGTCATGAGTTACCATCAACACCGAAATTGGATTCTCGGGATCGGTGCAAAGCTCCTTGAATAACTCGATTATTGATTCTCCTGCTTTCACATCGAGATTGCCCGTTGGTTCATCGGCCAGAAGAAGTGGCCTAGATCCTGCGATCGCCCGCGCGACAGCGACACGCTGTTGTTGTCCGCCAGATAGTTCATTGGGCATGAATCTCATCCTCTCTGAGAGGTCTACTCTTTCCATGGCCGATATGGCTCTCTGCTCTGCAATTTCAGAACTCATCCCTGCTAGTTCAAGCGAGAGTATCACGTTTTCCAAGGATGAAATATGATCAAGGAGATGGAAATCCTGGAAAATCCAACCCACGCCCTTTCTCCTAACTTCGATGACTTGATTTGGGGACTTCGTACCATACTTCATCGGAGGATCGGCACTAATCTTGATACTGCCTGAGTCGCCCTTCAAGAGGCCTCCAATGATGTTCAGAAGTGTTGACTTACCGCAACCAGAGGGACCCATCAAGGCAACTAGTTCTCCTTTTTTCATAGAGAGATCGACGCCTTTCAACACCTCGAGTCTCCTAGAGCCTGCGCCAAATCCCTTCTTCAGACTCGACACCTCTAGGAGCATACCCCCGTTGCGGGAAACTAACCATTATGATTCTTCGTCTATATTGACTAGGTAGATTATTCACACATTCCTTGGACTATCATGGATACGATTGAAGACATAGGACGGCGTCCTGAGTATGTGACTAGCCCTCTCAACATACTCTTGGTCCATGTCTGGTTCTGGCCACATGTCGGAGGAGGGGACAGACATGTGGAGTTACTTGGTAGGGAACTTGTCGCAAAGGGACACAAGGTCACAGTTTGGTGCGCTGATGTTCCCGAGCATAATGAGAAAGAGTTCTCCCGGCACGGAATTTCTGTAGTGCGTATTCCTGCGACCTCAGTACTTGGAGGAGTCGACCCAGTTGTTTCTGTAAAGAATCTCGACATGTCTGATTTTGATATCGTACATCTACACGATACGTTGCCCATACTAATTAGGAAAACGGCTCTGAAGGCTTCTAAGATGGGGATTCCCATTGTCACGACATATCATAATGACTACGTGAAATCAACATTTATTGGCAGATTGATCAAGAGAATAAGATGGTCTTTACAAGGCAAAAGGACGCTCACTTCTTCCCAGATAATTATTGCATTAAGGCCCTACTTTGGAGATCTGCTTAGATCGAAGGGTGCAAGAGGAGAGATCAGGATAATCCCGACTGGATTTGAGCCTCCTCAGGATTCTCGTAAACGTCCAGAAGGGGCTCCTGAAGGGCCGTTCTTGCTCTATCTTTCACGCTTGACCGAACAGAAAGGTGTTGACATCTTACTCAATGCATGGGGTTCTATGGATGATATCGAGCGTAATGGGCTTGCAATGGTAGTTGCAGGGACTGGGCCTCTGGAACAGGATGTAATTGATGCTTCTAATTCACCTTCTGAATCTGATCTTTATCACTTGGGGCTCGTTGATGAAGAAGAGAAATCATGGCTGCTTGAAAATGCATCGGGTCTTGTGCTTCCTTCGCGATTTGAAGGGCTGCCTGCAGTATTGCTAGAGGGGGCATGGGCCGGACTTCCGGTTGCCATGGCGGATGTTAACGGATTGGGGGATTTTGTAAAGGAGGGGGGTTTCGGAATCACATTTGAACCAGATAGTGTGATGCAATGTAAACTTGCAATGTTGCGCCTATCTTTGGCTGAAGATAAACTGAGGAATTCATGGTCAAAGAATGGTCGAAATTTCGCAGAAAAGTACCTCTGGCCCAAGGTAGCTGACGAGATTGAAGCAGCATACAATGATGCTGTAAACAAATGATTTTCGATCGGAGTTTGAACAGATAAACTCCGGAAGCGACAATAAGTATCCGCTAGAGGGAGCGGCATGCAGACTCGACTGGCAGTCGGGGCGGAAAGCAAACCAAGCCTACTGGTGGCTAAGGGGTGTTTCGAACCGATGGGTGGCGCCGAGCGTGATCTTATCAGAGTCATTCCAGCCTTGTGTGAGCGATTTAGGGTTACAGTCGCCACACTAAGGCCTTCCGAGGATCTTGAGGAATTGTGCTCGGATCTGAGTATCGATCTCCTTCAGCCGAAGGAACCGTGGATAGTGCCCCGGGGAATATTGAATGAAATCTTACACAGGAAGCAAAGGGGATCATTTCAGCAGTGGGCTTCAATCCCGGGCATAGAAGAAAGAATATCCGATGTAGACGGGGTTCATCTTGTCAGCGGAGATGGATCGTTGGGCATACTACGCCTTATCGATTCGTCTAAATCCGTACATGTTCACTATCTGGAACCTGATCGTGGTTTGTACGAGGATGTACTCCATCTTGATGTCAGAGGTCGTCCTAAAAGGCCTCTTTTCCTTACTCATATCGCACTTTTTTTTGCTAGATTCTCGGATAGAAGAATGGTGAAAAAAATGACCTCTTCGCCTAATATTGTTATTTCTGCTAACTCGACATATAGCGCTGAGAAGTTTCTCTCTACCTATGGGTTCGAAGCAGGGGTCATTCGTCCCAATGTGTCTTCCAAAGAATTCGCCAAGAAGGAGACGGATAGAGAGGAAGGGGCGTGGAAAGAGGTGGAGGACCTTCCTGAGCCCCCCTGGGTGGTTACCATAGGCGGTTTCAATTGGGTGAAGGGCATTTGGGAGTGCATCTCCATGTTGGAAGGTTCAGAAGTTGGTCTCGCCATTATTGGAAGGGGATCGGATGAGGACCTCTATGCCTTGAAAGAACACGCAAAAAATTGTGATGTTGAACTATGGGCCTTCAGCGACCTTGATTTAAATCAGTTAATCGCTACTATGAGAAGGTCCCGTGCCGTCATTTCGATGGCCCATGGCGAGCCTTTTGGCCTGACTGCCATCGAAGCGCTATCGATCGGGGTTCCTGCATTGTTCGTGGATGAAGGTGGTTTTAGAGACTCGATTGTGGATGGGGTTTGTGGCAGACTCTTGCCCCGAGATGATACAACAGCGTGGCATCTAGCGATTGAAGAGGCGGCCGATCCCGAGGTAGTTGATCGATGGAAAGTGGCTGGAAGAGCACGAATTTCAGAGTTGGAATTGGATCCTCAAACTCAGGCCGACTTTATCAGAGAGGCAATCTTTCCGAATAGATCCCCTCTCCAATTGGAAGAAGAATGATTCAAATCAAGAATTGCTTGATTTAGGCTCAACCTAGTACTTTGAGAAGTCTGAGAAATCCTAGAAAGACGATTGAGGCTAAGAGCAACATCATAGCATCCCCGATTTTTGAGTGTAGATTCCTCTGAGGAGCCTTGTGGTAATCTTCTGACTTTGACGATGTCATCATCCTTCCAGTCCTACTCATCGATATTGTCGCAATGAGGAGGAGGACTCCTAGCCAGCCATGCAGACTTACTAATTCGGAGAATGGCACATCCATAATAATGCCGCGGTAAATCTCAGCTGCAATGGCGAGGATGATTACAGATGCAACGATTGATGGGGCCTTCTTGCCCATGGTCTGATGCTTATTCAGAATCTCATCTTTCTGTTCGGAAGACATTGTGGGCGTATTCGATTTTCTACGGATAGATTTTATCGCATTCCACTGCTTGTACAGAAAATAGGCTGCAGCCATTCCAGCCAGTGGGTGCGCTAGGATGACGAATGCATCGATCGGACCCACGCCCATGTGATACGGGATGAATGGTTTCTCCTAAGTATTGTCAATTATCGAGAAGTGTCTCAGCGACTGGTTCATGAGATACCCATGGGACGGCTAGTCATGCATCCAATCGAACGTATCGCCGTAGTAGGGGCGGGCAACATGGGTTCCGGCATAGCTCAGAAATCTGCTCAGGAGGGATTCATGGTTCAGATGATCGACAGGGAGAAGGAGTTTGTTGATAGGGGGATCATGACAATCGAGGGTTTCCTCGATGAGGCGGTGGAGAGGAGGATACTCAGCGATTCTGATTCTAAAAGTACGCTCTCAAGGGTTTCTGGCGCTGTAGGCGTGGATTCGATAGACGAGGAGACGGATTTAGTCATAGAGGCAGTTTTCGAAGATTTGGAGGTTAAAAGATCGGTATTGCAAGGTCTTTCATCATCCTGCAGTGAAAAGACGATCATAGCAACGAATACCTCCTCATTATCAGTAGAGCAGCTTGCCTTAATGTCGGATCGTCCCGATCGCTTCATCGGATTGCACTTCTTCTATCATCCAGCAAAGAATAGGCTGGTCGAAGTCATACCCTCTTCATCAACTTCTGATTCCTCGACCAAGGCCGTGGTACAATATTGCAGGGCAATGGGGAAAGTTGTGATAGTTTGCAAAGACAGGCCTGGATTCGTTGTTAATCGGTTCTTCGTACCGTGGTTGAACGAAGCGTGCATCCTGTATGAGGATGGCATCGGGACCCCCGCTCAGATAGATGCAATCGCTAGAGACTCCTTCGGGATAGGTATGGGGCCATTTGCCCTTATGAATCTCACAGGCCCATCAATAGCCCTCCATTCAACAGACTACCTGGCTACACAGCTAGATACTGATCGCTTCACTGGTGCAGACTGTCTGCGTAAACTTGTAGAAGAAGGCAGGGAATGGGATCTCTCAGGATCCGAGGCGTGCGAAGAGGAATCCTCAGAAGTGATTAGAAGGCGCTTATTCGGAACTGTACTCTGCGTATCTTCCCACATTGTCGAAGAAGAGATATGCTCGATGGAAGATGTCGATAGAGGGGCTAAAGTAGGATTGAGATGGGCAAAGGGCCCTTTTGAAATGGCAAATTCTATGGGAGTTGATTTGGCCTCAAAACTAGCATCTGAATACGCTTCATTGGCTTCAATGGAATCCCCATCATTACTGATCAAACAGGGCTCTGAGCCATTCAAATTCGATTTCTTTGACTTGAATCTTGATGGTGAAATTGCAACAATAACATTCAATCGCCCAGAAGCGATGAATGCACTGAACGTAGAAGTGATGGCTCAACTCGGAGAAATATGGGAGAACATAGAATCTAATGATTCGATCAAAACGGCAGTTTTCAGAGGTGCTGGAAAGGCATTCGTGGCAGGTGCAGACATCAAGTTCTTTGTCGATAGGATTGAATCGAATCGAATTCATGAGATACAGGAATTCACAGAAGAAGGGCATCGCATCTTGAATAATATTCAATCATCCAGACTGACCACTATAGCGGTGATTTCTGGTCTGGCTCTAGGAGGGGGGTTGGAACTTGCTCTTTGCTGCGATCACCGAATTGGGGTCCCGAAGACGATGCTTCGCTTCCCCGAAACTGGAATAGGAATTTATCCAGGACTCGGAGGAACGCAACGTGCAGTTCAAATCGCTGGTGCAGAATGTGCCAGATATGCCATAATAGCAGGTAACTGGATAAGTTCCGAAGATGCCTTGTCCATGGGTTATCTTACAGAAGTTGTTGCATTTTCTGATGTAGAAAAAGCAGTGATGAACGCCTCTGATGGAACTACTGAACCATACGGCTACCCCTACTCGCCAAGATTGGGTGAATCAGAAAAAATGGGAAATATTCTGTCATCATACACTCGAGAGGGGGTGGAATCGTTGATAGCAGGTTCATTTGATGCTAGCAACCATTTCTTGACCCGTCAGGTTAAACTGATTTCGAGGAATGCCCCAATAGCTATCCAGATGGCTATGGATCTAATCGAAATCGCAGATGGATCGAGAGAAGACCGAGGAATTGGCCTACAAGCAGAATTGGACGGGCTAGAAGCAATCTTCTCGACCAACGATGCACTTAACGGCTTGAAATCTGTCCTAGAGGGCTCGAGGGTTTCTTTCGATGGTGCCTAATACTTTCTTCTTGGGCTTTGAACCCAAGCGGGGGCTCTGTATTCTGCAATAGCGCGGACAACAAAATCAGTTATTTCCTTCCGACTCAAATCATCATCTCCTGTAGAATAGAGAAATTGCCATTCCCACTAGTGACGACTTCTTCTCGCTCAAGTTCTCAATCTCGATTGCTTCTTCTGCCCAACTTTCTAGCCATTTATCCATATTAACTTCCTCCATACAACTTGGTGTTATTTCAACACCGTCTCAGATCATACCTATATGAATCATGAAGTTTAGATGTCAACACCGAGGTTTTGTTTATACACTAGATGATTTTTGACGCACCATGAACCGCAACTTCACGCCTAAGAAAATGAAGAAGAACGATATTGGCAACATCTTGGATTTAATTGAAGATGTGAAAACGACAGGTGGGAAGATTCGTAATAAATTCGAAGAATATGCAGATCCATTGACGTCTATTGAATGGGAAGTCGATGCAGCCGTTGAGTGCTTCGAAGTATTTAGTTCAAGGTGGACGATTGAAATTCTTGCTGCTCTATATATCGCTGGTGATCGCCGATTTAATGAGATGCGTACTCTGTTGGGAGGCATCAGTAGTAGAACACTCTCTGACAAATTGAGTGCCTGTCAAAAGAATGGTCTTGTTGATCGGGTAGTGGAAGAGGGTCCGCCCATAAGGGTGACATATCGACTTACGGAACATGGGAAGGCATGCGGTAGATTGCTAGGTGTCCTCATTGCCTATATGAAAATCGAAAAGGGACTTGTAAGAAGCGTTTAGGGTGATGCTAGAACCCGTTTCATTCATACGTTGTTCTGTCATGAAACAGCCGTGGCATTGATTCACAAGATGGTTCAACCGGGATGGCCTGGTCGATTCGTGTCCATAGCTATGGGCATTATTGGCATTCCCGTTGCGGGGATCCAGGGGGTTCTCAAAGGATCTCCGGAACATGGGTGGGGACATCCGCTCAGAAATAGGATCATGATTACTCTGGATCGGAGCCCAGGCATACATTTTAGAGAGCTTCAGAGAAGACTTGGGGTTGCAAATGGAACGCTTCGCCATCGATTACACAGGATGGAAAGTGAAGGAGAGATATTTGTTCAGAGAACCAATGGTCGGGTCTGCTATTATGCGGGGCCCCCTGCTCAATTAGAAATTCTAGATGGCATCAGAATAACCAGTGACGCCAGAGCGTCATCCATATTGCCCGTAGGTCTCTCGGATCTTCAAAGAAAGATTGTCGGTCGTTTGGTAGAAAGAGATTCATTCAGGAGTCAGGCCGATCTAGCTAGATCTCTCGGCAGATCTCGTTCTGCCGTAAACAGCGCTGTGATGGTCCTCAGAAATAGGGGCATAATCCAAGAGGATATCATAAAACTAGAGAGTCATCTATCTTGCCTTTCAAATCCCACAGTCGACTATGGTTGGGTCGATATGCAAAACAGAGTCGGTTTCCGAGGGTGAATGGTGCTCTTTGATTGGCAACACTGATGGGCCGTTAGTTTGAGTTCGTTACGTGCTTAGAGTTCGGTTTGTCGAGAGTCCTCTTCCTGCGGGAAGCCGCGATAAGAGTATCCTTCTAGCATGGATACTGGATAGCATGGCCCTAATTAGGTCCAGGGGCGAGGGGAATAGCATAGCTGATGAACAGGGAGGAATGCATTCGATTGTGAGTAAATGCTTCATGTCAGATCTGAGAAAGGGATGGACAAGTGCGGAGATTGCGGAGGTTACTGGAATCTCATCAACCGGCATCCACCACCAATTGGTGAAAATTAGAGAATCAGGTCTTGTCTCTGATGTCAGGGGTGGCGAGGGTAAGAAATACATGCTCAGAGGAGGTAGCTTCAGTACAGCAATAGAACTCATTTCAGCCAATGCAACAACTATAGCAAAGCAAAGACTGTCTCCATTGTATGATGAGGTCATGAATAGCCCAACAAGGATGGTAGTTTCTGCAGAAGAAGAGTCTCTCCCATTCAAGATAGACATCGTAGAACTTGGTCCATCCTCTGAAAAAGATGTTTTACAGGAGTTAGTGACAGATTTTGGCTTTGGAGGGGACAGGCCTAGAGCAAACGACTCCCTTCATTCAGATGTGACGAATATACTGGTTTCTTCTGATCGTCCTGTGGAGCTTTCTCTACTCATGGAACAATCAGGTGGAAGTCGTGCCAGAGTTAGCCGGATTCTAGAAAGAATGCGATCTGCAGGAATGGTGGAGCGAGCAGTTGTCGAAGCACGTATACCGATAGATGTGTTCGGGAGTTTGAGTCGTCAATATCGTGCTAGAGGCAGTGATTGGTTAATTGGAAGAGGAGGGCTTGGTCGTCTTCCAGATGATATTTGTAAATCGCTGATAAATAGTCTTGAGAAGCAGGCCTTGACTATTGAAGAGGTATCCAATTCCCTTGCAGAAATACCTCTTCTCGATCAAAGGGTGCTGCTCAACACAATTGGTGGTCGCGCGCCTCTTGGATATCGATTAACAGGAGCGACGGGGAGGGAGGTAGTGTCTTCAGTACTTCGCGGACTCGAACGTACATTGTCCAGAATATCTTCTGTAGCAGAGCGTTTAGATTCCTTAATCGGATGAATCCTTTAAGCGACAATTGCATCTTCTTCCAGTTCTCGAAGATATTCAGACACCATTTCCCCAAGATCTTCAGGGTTGCGGGCCTTATGAAGAGCGACCCTCATGGATGATGCTCCTGGCAAGCCCTTGGTGAATGATACTGCATGCCTTTTGGAATTCTTACTTCCTTTGACACCGTATACTTCTGAGCAAATTTGCAGATATCGTTCCCAACACCAACGTCTTGCAACTACCGAATCATCGCTATGCCATGGAGGATTTTCATCGGTCCACCCAAGGTCCCGCTTTATGTCGTGAAATATCATCGGGCGCCCTATAGCGGCCCTTCCTATCATGAGGCCTGCTGCTCCAGTGGACTCTAAGCAATCAACAGCAGTTCTTGAGTCTATTACATCTCCATTGGCAATGACCGGGATTGAAACTGAATCAACAATTTGGCGTATTGAAGACCAGTCTGCTATACCAGAATATCTCTGCCTCAAGGTTCTCCCATGCACACAAACACGAATCACTCCCTCGCTTTCCAACCTTTTCGATATCTCAAGAGCAGTGTCTGGGCCGGATCCCGTTCCAAGCCTCATCTTGACGGAAATGGGAATATTGGATGCTTCTATGCAAGAACGAACTAGGTGTACGACTCGGTCAGGATTCTTCAACAGGGCTGCTCCTGCATTATTTCTGCATACCTTGGGCGCCGGGCATCCGAAGTTAATGTCAATAACATCAGCACGATCTTGAAGCATCCTAACAGTGGAAACCATCTCATTTTCATCGCCCCCGAATATCTGAGGTATGAATGGATGCTCTCTTGGGTGGCTATCCATCTTCAACCACGATTTAGTTTCTTTTCTGGATAGGCCCGAGGCCGCAGTGAACTCAGTCATGGTGAAATCAGCACCACACTCGCTCGCCAGGAGCCTGTATGCCAAATCAGTTACTCCTGCCATAGGGGCGAGAAAGAGAGGTACTGGGCCTGCTGGCATGTCCTGGTGGTCTGGAGCGCCATATTTCACAATGACTCGGCGATATGCGCTAGTTTCTCGGATATTAGCTCTGTGAGCGATAGCACGGAACCCCTGCATTCTTTCAATTCATCATCTGAAGCAATAGTTAGGAATCCGGAATCGGTCTTTGCAACTAAAATGGGAGTATTCCCGTCAGTGTATGAGATCAAATCATCTGGACGCTCATTCAGGTGGACGAGATGAAAAGGGATTTCGAGTTTGCTCCTAAGTTGTTTCATGTCCGACTTTTCCCATGCAATTTTGTGAGTTATGTCGCAAAGTGAGCAATGTTGGCCATTAAATAAGGCTCCTGCGACGTATTTTATCTCTCCAATTAAGCCGCCATCGGCATGATACACTCCCCATATTGATTCTACAGACATAGACGTTGGTCGCCGGTACAACTTATGGATGACTGTAAACAGCCGCAATTAGAATGTAGATTCCCAATCATCAACGTCTTGTGAGCGCTCCCAATCCGCATAAGTAGCCTCGCCGCGTTGGACTAGCGTTTCCCTTGCAAGCAACCAGTACACCAATGAGAGTGATCTTCGACCCTTGTTATTTGCTGGTAAGGCAAGATCTACATTCCTCAGTGTGTTGTTAGCATCGCATATTCCAATCACAGGTATTCCAGAACTGATTGCCTCATTGAGTGCCTGTGAATCGGCCGATGGATCGGTGACCATCAGAACCTCAGGCTCGATGTATGAGCTAAGTCTTGGATTGGTAAGTGTACCTGGGATAAATCTACCAACTATTCTCTTAGCACCTATGGCCTGAGCGAATTTTCGAGCAGGGCGCTGTCCGTACTGGCGTGCACTGACTACGAGTACTCTGGAAGGATCATATCTGTTGAGGAATGCTGCTACTACACGTATGCGCTCATCGGTCTTCTCTATGTCAATCAGATGGAGGCCTGTGCCATCCTGTCTGTCAGTATCGAGAAAGCGATTCATGTCAGCTGACTTCTGATTTGTACCTATGTGAACCGCATTGGTTCTGTACATGTCGAAGGGTACTAGCGGGGCTACTTCTTCCGTCATCACGATGCCTCAGCAACGACGCCACCTAACGGGCGTTCATAAGCGCTCCGTAGACGTATGAGAGAAGAGTTGTACGATTAATCCAATTCTGACTGGAAAGTACAATCATCAGACTCATGAATTTCAGCGAATCTGATACACGGCTTTGTGATGGTGACGAATACATCAAAATGATCCTTAGCAGTTAGTTGTTCTATGCCGGGCTCCCACCCATATCCTCTCGCATCTACTTCTAGGGTCCATACCCCCTCGCTGAATTCCATGCCAGAATAATCCCACCTCTCAAGTGGATGATCCTGAGTTACTCGTATCTTCCAGAAGGGGTCGCCGCCTGCTGATTTCGACCCCGGAGCCCATAGTTTTGCATCAACATATCGAATTAGGTTTGTCTCATTTCCGATAAGGCTCTCAAATGTCTCAGAAAGAGGCATCTGAGCACGGAAAGATATGGACATACTTTGGACGCTTGGATCTATTTCCATCGTACTTTCGTTGTAATAGTCGGTTGAGTCGAAACCTGTTGATGTGAAGGTATGATCAAAACCAATTGATTCTTCTCGAAGTATTGTTTCAGGCGGATCTCGCATGTCCTCCATCATTTCTCGTTGGAGTACTAATCCAAGACATCCTGAGGATACTCCTGCCGCTAGGATGAGGGTTGTGATCGCCATCGCGGAGGCGCGCATCGATGTAACTGAATTGTCGATTTGATTTCAACGGAGCGGTCATCTGGAAGGTTTGCTTCCATTCAAAGCATTGAATTGTGTCAGCCGAGAGGAAAGGACGCCTCGATGACGACGAGAACATCAACTGAGCTACGCGCTTGACGAGCCCTGTGAGTACCGAGAGGCGAGTGATTACTCCTTCCGAAATATAGTTGATTTTAGAGCCCCATAACGAAAGAGAAAAAGGGCACTGATCGACAGTACGATCAGTCCCAATCCATATGATATTAGATGGGATCGTCCTTTGCTTGATTCTGAGTATCCCGGTTCTGTTTCCCCAGGCTCATCTTGGGCCCCATTCATTGGTTGGACGGTTATTTCTCCAACCATTCCTAACTGTTCGTGTGGCTCACAAACAAATTCATAGGTTCCATTTGTACCTGCCTCGAATACAAACCTGTAGTCCACATTTCTGGATGGCTCGCCACTGTCAAACAGACCATCTGTTGATACTGCATTGTGGGGCAATAACTCTCCTGACCAGAAGAATCGAACAGCTTGGCCTTCTTTAATCGTAATATCTGAAGGGCTGAACTGCAAATTTGTGCTATCGACTGTGATTATTACGTCGTCATCCTCAGCGATTACTGCTGTACTGGTTAACAGCACTCCGAGAGCTGATACCAAAATCAAAAAGCGATATCTCACGATTACGGGCAAGGATACTATCACTTAGTTTGATGTTATTCTTCTTCATCGATCTTTCGAGGTTCGTGTACTTCACGGAATACCACTACTCCGACACCGAGATGTTCCCTGAGTGTCCTAACCAAACTAAACTTGGCATATGGCCAGTTTTGGTCGTATGCGATGGATTCAGGCAGCGTGATTGTTACATCGTCCTTCTCAAATTTGACCTCAAAATCATCTCTGCCCGTATTCATCTCGAGTAAAGTTTGGACCCTCGCCTTCTTTTGCTTCACAACTTTGACGATTGAATATGTATATCGAAGCTTAACTCCTGCGAGAGGGTGATTGTAGTCAATTCGTGCCCGGCCGGCACGGGCCATCTGTAGAACTCCAGATCTTCCATTGATTTCAACTTGTGAACCTATGGCCAAAGTGTCCGGATCACTTACACTTCGCATCAAGACATTCATCCCAACTGTCTCAACAAGATTGCCATCACGATCGCCATAAGCATCCTCTGGTTCGATATCAAATGTGTATTCTTCTTTCTCCTTTGCACTCTCAAGATGCTCTTCGAAGCCTTTGATGAGTCTACCATCCCCAATGACGGCGATCATTGGTTTGTACGTTCGACGCTCATCGTGTACTTCATGCTCCTTGGCAACATCTTCTCTTGTGGTCTCTAGCAGCGATTCAGTATCTGCATTGTATAGATCGTAATCGATGTGAACGATGGTTCCCTTCTTCATTCTGGGCCCTCCAGTGGGCCGGGCGACCTGCTGGCCCCTTTTCATTCAGTCGGTTGATGGGGTTCGTCTGGAATCATGACTTGATAGGGCTAGAGACCCTCCGATAAGCAATAAAATCCAACCAACCCAGACCATATGACTACCGCGTAAGTCGTAAACAGTTACCCCCACTCGATCTATATTCTCGATTTCTCCAAACATTAACTCGTTTAGTGCTCGGCTAGCCTGTGCAACGTCAAGTATGAACATCAGATCTCCCTGAACCTGTGAGATTCGATCAACTTCAGATCTAGTGAGAATTTCTCCGGAAGGGGTATCAAATCGTAATATCCCGGGGCTTGCTGACTCGATATAATTGCCATCCGCATCTTGAATGTCTATCTGGAACTCCACGAATCCATCAGCAATTGAGTACTCGTATGCTGAATCATCAGAATCTATGGCGTTTACTCCAGTGAATGTAAGGGTGTAACCTGCATGCTCGACAGGTTGGTCTCGAACTAGAGTTACCAAATGAGAGGGGTCTGTTCTATCAACTAGAGTAGTTGTCAGGACGTGTCCAAGAAGCAAAAACAGTATACCCACATGAGCTATGCTGGAACCCACTTTACGTCGATTTGGGATGCTCCATCTAGCAGGGTGCAAGCGCTCACTAGAAGAGATGGATGTACGTATTGACTTCCACATCTCAATCAAAGTGGGCGGCAGTGCAATCACCAAACAGACCAGTATACTACTTGCGACTTGTCCTCTCGTAAGGCTCTCAGTGAAATTCCGATCTGGATCTCCCGGTAGACTTAGGCCATTTGCCATTGCACCTATCGCCAACGAGATAGTCAGTGTCCCAATTACTGCGAATACGCCTACTCTGCCGTCATTGCCCTTGCCCCAAGAATATACCGTGAGTGAAAGTGCAAGGACGATCAAAATCGGAGCGCCGAATACCTCATGCGCCTCAAGACTTGTACCATCTATTTCTGCTGTAAGCAACATCCAAGTTAAACCAAGATATGCTATTGCACCAAACCATGGAGACGCTCTAGAAATTCGATTTTGATTTCTAGGATTAAAAATGGGTTTTAGTAAAGACTCAGGTTCATCATCAGGAGGAGCCATGACCCAAGGCACTAGAAAAGTAGCCATCCCTGAGACTGCCAGAGGTAGAGATGCTGCCCATGACCAACTTGCAAACAGGTACAGTGCAACGCCGGAAAAAATCCATACGAGGGAAATTTCTTCTGAGTCTCCCTCTACAATTAGGGCCATAAGAGCGAGACTGAGTACCAACACAAGTGTTGATTCAGTCAATACTCCGACTATTAACGTGACAAGAAGTAAACTTGCGGCCAATGTGGGTGATTGCTCCCTCATTGAAATCCTGCCCATCTTCTGAAGCATCTTTGATTGCACTTTGAGAAGATGCCCCAGCAAAGCTAATCCAAGCGCTATGATTACGATTAGATATGTTATGACCTCTATGCCAGCAGCGCCCTCTCCAGCCAGGGAAATTATCCTTAGATAGGGGTCCGAGGATTCCGACCCTGCTCCATCTGCTGCAAAAGAATGCACTGAGGACCAAACACCATTTGCACGTGTAACAAGTGTAGAGTGGATCGCAAGCGCGCCGACACCTATCATAACCGCGGGACTAGCTTTGCGTGCCTCTACAGAAGCCTGACTTCGAGCGTGGAGGACGGCGACCAAGCATACCCAAGGCAAGAAAGACGCTGTTTCAACAGGATCCCATGCCCAGTAGCCGCCCCAGTCCAGCACCGTATATGCCCACAAACCTCCAAGACCGATGCCTGCGGTTCCAACTACGAATGCTGCCCTGGCCCATGGGAGAATTTCGTCATGTAAAGAGAGCTCGTTACGACCTTCCAACAATCCTGAAACAGATATGATTGCGGGGATCAAGCACAGTGTGTAAAATGCAAAGATGACTGGTGGGTGTATTACCATCAGATCAGTCTGAAGTAGTGGATTGAGATAGTTGGTAAAACCTGAGGAGGGGGCAAATGGGTCCAGAAGCATGGAAATACAAAGTAGGATCCCGTTAAATCCGACCGTCATTCTCAAAGAATTTTGTTCATTTGGACTTGTTTTAGACAGGATTATTGAACCCAGGGCCAACCATGTGCACCACATCAAGAGTGGTCCGGAGCGTCCGCCCCACACTGCAGATATTCTGTAAAGAAAGGGGAGTTCTTCACCCCCAAATCTGGATACCAGGTCGAGAGATTCCCAATTCCATATGAATGCAAAGACCATTAGAGTGAAAGGCATTGACTGTATAGTGACCAGGATTGACAGGGGTAGACGCCTAGATATCTTCGATGATGAAGCCCAAATCAGCGATATTATTGACGCTGTCAGAAGTATCAAACGCCCGCTTAAAGGAAGCACGTACTTACCATCCGTAGTATTTGGCCCTACTATAACCAAAAGCGAGCATTGCAGATACTATTTTCTTGGAATACAGGGATGGTCTCCTAAATAATACACGAAGTCCGACCATCGCCTTACCTGAAGCGCCCATATCGGACATCTCATCGGGGAAGCAAGTGGCCATCACAGACATTTCCTCATCGGATAATTCGAAGAGTGCATTCTTCCCCCTTAGGATCTTATCGTATGGAGGGAACTCTGCCTTCCATGAGCGCGTGTATGCAGACATCATTTCAGAGCTCAGATCTGATTTAGATATCGCCACTGCAGCGGTTTCAGCTGCAAAAACAGCTGATTTCAGAGCGAGATGCGAGCCACCCTCGAATAGGGGCGAGGTGAATCCGGCGGCATCGCCGACGAGCATCAAACCATCATGATGAGTGTTTTCGAATGGTCCAGAGATTGGTATGGTGCCACCAAAGGCAGGATTGCCCTTCTCTTTCCAAGGGGGCAGTTTTTGTTCGAGGCCCTTGAAATGAGTATCTTCGATGAACTCATCCAAAGCCTTCTTGGCTCTCGGTCTGTCTTCAGTCACAAGACCGACATTGGCTCTTCCGTCGCATTTTGGAATCATCCAAAGATATCCTTTTTCAGCATATTTCGGCCAAATGTAGAAGTCCAAATACCCATCTGTAGGGACGTCTGTTAGTTCGTACTGCATGCCAGCAACGACCTTTCCTTTATGATTCAGGGGATTGCTCCCATCGGGCTTGATGAATCTTGAGCATACAGCGGATACTCCGGATGCGTCGATCACTATTTTAGCCGATATCGGGAACTTCTCTCCCTTGCCATCGCACCTCCACCCCTTGAATTCGCCATCATGCTCGATTCTCTCCATGGAGGTAAGTTTGTGCTTTAGAGCGAGTTCTGCGCCCTCTTCAACAGCAGACTGAGCAATCCATTGCTCAAAGAGATGCTTCTCTAATACATATCCGGTCTCTGTAAGTTGTTTCTCAGTTCCATCAGGAAAAATCACTCTTATCCCATTGACTCTTTTGCTGATCACTTCCTCAGGTAGTTGAAGATTCAGATTGGCTACAGCTTCATCCGAAATACATTCTCCGCAGTGAACTGGAGTTCCTATTTCTGAGTGATCTTCGATAATGAGCGTACTGAGGCCTTTTCTCGCACATTGTAGTGCTGCATTTCCCCCTCCGGGACCTGCGCCAACAACCAATACATCAACGTCGATAGCGTCCGACACGTCCCTTGGAGTGGACGATGTGAAAAGAATCCAACGGTCATGTGGGAGAAAAGCGAACCTTCTCAATGGGGAGTCGTGAGTATGGGTTGTGGCATGGACGAGTCTGGGTCGGTACATCGACTCGCTAGAGCGTGATGGTGAGCTCCTACGAATCACTCGAGAAGTGGATGTTGAGCTTGAAGCAGGCACCATTGCGGACCTTCTTGTGAAAACTGGGGGACCGGCGGTGTTATTCGAGAAACCAAGACTTCCAGATGGTACGATTTCAGATATTCCCCTTGCTATGAACATATTCGGGAGTCACTCCAGGACGATGAAAGCACTTGGAGCAAAGGGTAAGGATGAGATTGGAAATCGGCTAGTTTCCCTGATGAAACCTGACATAGGGGCTTACCTGAAAGCTCCATGGAAAGGGATACCTCTGCTTAGAGATGCTCTTGCATTGCCCCCCATGGTGGTAAGAAGAGCGGCATCTCAACAGATCGTCGATCTAGAGCCGGATGTTACGCGCCTCCCAATACCCAAGTGTTGGCCTATGGACGGCGGTCGTTACATCACTCTGCCTCTAGTGATAACTCGAGACCCTACAACTCAGGATCACAATATGGGGATGTACAGGGGGCAAGTGCACGGACCGAGAGAAATCGGCCTCCATTGGCAAGTTCACAAACATGGTGCTGACCACGCAGCTGGACATCCTGACGGGAAGATGCCTGTCGCAATATGCATTGGAGGGCCACCCGAGTTGATTTTCTCAGCCATAGCCCCTCTTCCTGACAATCTTGATGAATACATGTTTGCGGGCTTCCTTGGTCGTAAACGTCTACGAATAACAAAGGCCAAAACTCAGAATTTGCTAATTCCAGCCGAGGCAGACATAGTCATAGAAGGTTGGACAGACCCTAACGAAACCAAGATTGAGGGGCCCTTCGGCGACCACTATGGTTTTTATTCGCTACCGGGCAATTACCCTGTTCTCCATGTAACCGCAATAACTCACAGGCGGAATGCGGTTCTTCCAGCTACAATAGTAGGTCAGCCGCCGATGGAAGATGGTTATCTCGGTGAGGCCGTGGGTGCCCAGCTTACACCAGTAGTGAGATTCCAACACAGAGACCTTCGTTCCCTATATCTGCCTCTAGAGACTGGTTTCCATAATCTTGCTATCGTTTCAGCTAAACAGCGATACCCTAGACAGGGACGAAAGACTGCACTGGGTCTTCTGGGAGCAGGTCAAATGATGCTGATGAAGACAGTCATGGTCATTGACGAAGATGAAGACCCTCATGATTTGGAGGTATTCCTTGATGCTTTGAATAACAGGGTGAATCCCTCCGAAGACATCATCGTGATCGAGGGGCTACCAGGGGATTCGCTTGACCCCGTAAATCCTTTTGAGAATGTACAATCAAAGATCCTAGTGGATGCGACGTCGATCCCTGCGACCGATCCAAGAAATGGTGAAAAATCGCCTCTCGGCTCTCCCGTGATGCGATCTCCTGAATGGAGAATAGCGGGTACTGGCGCTCCGAGTGTCCCTGATGATTTCGATAAATTGGTTGTGAAGGAAGGTATTGCAATTCAGGCTCGTCTACTTAGAAATTCCATGCTTGTCGTTACTGTGGATATCGAAGGAGGGCCTGGTCCCAGAGAAGGCATGGAAGACCCCCATGAAGAACTGGCACTACTTCAGAGGGAAAAGGTACGCAAAGTTGCAGAAACGATATGGGGCATGCAAGGCGCCCAGAATCTTCGCTGGCTCTTCATCACCGACAATGACCTAGGCTTGCATGATAGCGGTGCTAAACGTAGACTTCTCTGGCAGTTATTCGCTCGATTTGATGTTGATAGGGGCTTGCTTTGGGACAAGGATAGGGGCAGGGTCGCATGGGACGCCACTGCACCTATACCGTCTGCAGATGGTCCAATTCCAGCTCGTCGGTGGCCTGCTGTAACTCTTCATGATCCTGAAATTCTCGAGCGAGTGAGTAAACATGCGGAAGAGGACGGGCTGCTCAAATGGGAATGGCCCTCTAACATATTGATGTGAAAGGAGGGATTTTCATGGAGATGAAAGATATCCTAGACTTTGTAAAAATAGAACATACTCTTTTTTCCCTGCCATTCGTTCTAATGGGATTCGTACTTGCAGATCGTCAATTCGGCACAGAAAGAACAGATTTGCTTTGGATAATAGTGGCAGCAATAGGTGCAAGGGGACTTGCAATGGCGCTCAACAGGGTGGTGGACAAGGAAATAGACGCTAATAACCCTCGTACCGCTTCTAGGCACCTACCTTCTGGGAAGATGACTACCAAGGAAGCATGGGCCCTCTCAGGATTATTCTTGATTATGTTGCTTTTTTCTGCATGGGAACTTAATGAAGTGGCCTTGAAGATGGCGTGGTTGCCAGTCCTTGCATTCGTCATATATCCCTACACCAAGAGGTTCTCGTGGCTGTGTCATTTCTGGATCGGACTTTGTCTTGCCCTTGCACCGGCAGGCGCATGGGTTGCAATAGCAGCAGATACCCATGGATGGGCGGCTATAACGGGAATTATTCACCACACAGGTGGAGGACGCATTCTTCTCTGGTACCCTGAAATATTCTTCATATCATTCGGAGTAGCTTTGTGGATTACTGCATTCGATATCAACTATGCTCGCATGGATGTAGAAGTTGATCGTAAGCAAGGGATCAAATCATTCCCTGCTAGATTCGGGACTGAAGCAACCAGCAGCCTGAGTGTGCTTCTCACATTAGGGTGGTGTGTCTGTTTTTGCCTCACGGGGTTTCAAGGATTTGGTGATCCCCGAGATTATCGGTATTTCCTTTGGATTCCCGCAGTAATCGTAATGGGGATTTTGAATATCTACGTGATGACTAAACACGTTAAGAATTCTGATCAAACAGAGATCGAAATGGAGAGGTTTCAACAAAATTTGTTCAGGTGTTCGATGCTTACAGGTTGGGCTTTACTCGGAAGTCTGTTGATTATGCAGGGCCAATGAATGAGGTGGTATGCTGTTCAATTTACAAGCTGATTACAGTACTGCTGGGGATCAGCAACAAGCTATCGATCAATTGGTTGATCAGCTTGAAAAAGAACAGGAACGTTGTATCCTTCTAGGAGTCACGGGCTCGGGTAAGACTTTCGCCATGGCGAATATAATACAAAGACTGCAGATGCCAACTTTGATACTGTCGCACAACAAAACTCTTGCTCGTCAACTTTGGCAAGAAATGAGTGAGCTTTTCCAAGATAATGCTGTGGAATACTTCGTTAGCTACTATGATTACTACCAACCCGAAGCATATCTCCCCAATCGGGATCTCTACATAGACAAAGAATTGCAGATGAATGAGCGGATCGAGCAAGAACGGTTCTCAACAGTAGCATCGTTGGTCTCACGGCCCGACGTCATAGCCATCGGAACCGTATCTGCTATCTATGGTTTGAATCCCCCCGAAGTATTCCAACAGAGTCACGTTCAACTTCACGTGGGGCAGGAAATCGAGCCACAGGAAGCTGTTAGGGAACTCATAACACTTCAGTATCGTAGAACAACTGGAGATCTTGTGCGTGGAGACATAAGACTCAGGGGCGAGGTGCTTGATATCTGGATGCCAAGTAGAGATGATCCAATCCGCATAAGATTCGGATGGGATGGTATCGAAAGAATTCAGGTGTGTGAAGCAGTTAGTTGGGAGCCTCTGGACGAAATAGAAGAAGCCTGGATCCATCCGAGAGAGTTCTACATGACAGATGAAGAAAGATTCTCCACTGCACTTGAAAACATAGAGTCGGAGCTTGATGACAGATCTGCTTGGTTTGAATCTAAGGGAAAGGATTTGGAAGCACATAGAATTGAACAACGAACAAAATTCGATCTAGAAATGCTGCAAGAACTGGGTTCATGCAAAGGAGTGGAGAACTACTCTCGACATTTCGATGGCAGAGAAATAGGAGAACGCCCATACTGCCTGCTTGATTTCTTCGCCACTAATGCCGATAGTTTCCATGGAGGTGCAGATCAGTATCTAGTAATCATGGATGAAAGTCACGTCACTCTACCTCAGGTGGGGGGCATGTACGCAGGAGATTTCGCTAGAAAGAAGAATCTAGTGGATCATGGTTTCCGCCTACCATGTGCATATGACAACAGACCACTTAGGATTGACGAGTTTCAGAAATTAATTCCAAAGATGCTCTATGTCAGCGCGACGCCTGGGGAACGTGAATTTAGACACCTAGCAGAAGTGACTGGGCAAGAGGTTCCGAGAGGGCTACTCCATGCACCCTCAGGTGGAGGGGCAGGTAAAGCCGACATTGCAAAAAGGGAAGGCGATGGCTCCATGGAAAAGATTGTCAATTCTATAGAAGGCATTGTCAGTATGGAGATTCGGCCTACTGGACTTCTTGATCCGAAAATTGAGGTACGGCCGACAAGTGGCCAAGTTCAGGATCTTCTAAGTGAGATAAATAACAGAGTCGAGAGAAACGAGAGGGTGCTTGTTACGGTCCTCACCATCAAATTCGCAGAAGAAGTGTCCGAATATTTGCAAGGGATGGGGATAAAAGCTCATTATCTTCATTCAGAAATAGACACTCTTGAGCGTTCTGAAATCATTAAGGCTCTGAGAATTGGCCATATTGATGTCATCGTGGGAATAAATCTCTTGAGGGAGGGGCTCGATATTCCAGAGGTCTCTCTCGTTGCTATTTTTGACGCGGCTGCTCAGGGGTTTCTGCGAAATGAGCGAAGCCTCCTACAAACCATTGGTCGCGCAGCACGTAACGAAGAGGGGTCGGTCATACTATACGCTGACAGCATATCTCCCGCGATGGAGGGCGCAATTAGACAAACTTCTGAACGTAGAAAGCGACAGGAAGCGTACAATCTAGATCACGATGTGATTCCAAGAACTATCAAAAAGGCACTGCCGACCATGGGGGATGAAGCGGAAGACTTGCTTGCAGGGGTTGCCGGACGGGGAGCGAAGGGCGGTAGGCGCCTGGTAGCCAAGAAGCAACGTGCTAGAGACGTGTCCACTTTCGCAAAGAAGTTTGATCTGGGTGCAGGAGCCTGGACCTCTTCAGATTCGGTTCTTGAGTCGATCTCTCAGCCCGAGTGGGTTGATGCAGCCGAAGAGGTGTTGGCCGGTAAAGTAGAGGATTCGGAGATGGGTCGGCTTCTTGAAAGATTAGAGAAAGAGATGAAGGCTGCGGCGGCTAGGCTTGACTTCGAAAGAGCAGCCGCTATTAGAGATAGAATTTCTGAACTTCAGTATACAACCAATTGAAATCTTGATGCGGGATCCAAAAGCATGGCCGGGTACAATCCGAGTGACTTCAAAGATCCCGTTTTGGATTATGATTTCAATAAAATTCAGAATACTTCGGATCTCATTGATCAGATGTCTGTGTCCGGAGGTTTTACTGCGACGAAATTGGCCAAGGCGAGGGACCTGCTATCCAAAATGTTTGAAGAAGCAGGTGGCGAGGGCGTCGTCAATTGGATTTCCTTCCCTGCTGCCCTATGTGCGACAGGCACTCGTGGCTTCTTCCTTGAATTGGTGAAAAGGCGTCTAATTGACGTCGTGGTTACAACTTGTGGCACCCTAGACCATGATCTCGCAAGAACATATAGACAATATTTCCACGGAGATTTCGAATTGGATGATATTGCTCTTGGCCAGCAAGGCCTTAATCGCCTTGGCAATGTTATTGTTCCCAATGAATGCTATGGGGAAATTCTCGAAGCAAAGGTTCTACCATGGTTGAGCGAAATCGAAGAAGAGAGGCGTATATCGAGTGATTCTCCATGGAATGGTTTCGGTACTGTAGAGCTGTGTTGGGCACTAGGAGATCGAATGGAAGATGAAGGAAGCATCCTCTACTGGGCCGCTAAGCACAGGATTCCGATTGTAATTCCCGGTATAACTGATGGTTCAATAGGGGCTCAATTATTTATGCATAGGCAAAGGAGTCCTTCATTCATGATTGACGTTCTTGCAGATGAAGAAATATGTTCAGACCTATCATGGACGTCTAAAAAGGCCAATGCGCTCATGGTAGGTGGAGGAATCAGTAAGCATCATGTGATTTGGTGGAACCAATATCGAGGGGGGCTTGATTCGGCGATTGGGATTTCAACTGCTCCCGAATATGATGGTTCATTATCCGGGGCGCGGCTTCGTGAAGCAATATCTTGGGGCAAGATCAGACCAGAGGCCCCACATGTTCTGGTTGAAGGGGAGGCTAGTATGATTCTCCCGATACTAGGAGCAGCATTACTTCGTCAATGAGTTTGGAGAATATTCAAAGAGTACTCTTCACTCGGCCGGCCTATGTCTATTGCAGATATGGTACAGAACATGATTGATGAATTGAACGAGGCAATGGCGGACGCAGTAAAGTCCGACAATGGTAACAATGCGGCCATGACTCGTGTTCGCAAGGCAATGCAGTCCGCAAAGGGCGCTGCACAGGATGTACGTATGAAGATCAGCACCATCCGAAACGGATGATCAGCATTTTCATCCATACAGATTAGCGAATACTCGCATTATGGCGAGTCTGAGGGATCCTGAGGGCCTCCAGCCGTTAGGCTCCCCACAGTCTCTCATGTGTCTATCGATATGATCGAAATTAGGCCTAACAATGTTGTCTTGTCCTCTCGGTAATGGCGTGATGGGGGGCTCTTTCAGAGTGCTCGGGCCATGCGTTCCTTCTACTGAAGCGGAATAACGATTCCAGAGGTGGGCTGCCTCGGCATACACTGCTTCAGGCCACCACGGCCTCCTCCCAGCCATTAACAATGGTTGATTGGGAGATGGCAATTTATTTCCTATTACCATTATCCGTATTGCTTCAGCAACATCACTTACGGGTAACCAGAATCTTGGCCTTTTGATTCTAGGATTAATATCGGAACCGGATACCGCGTCGGCTATTATTGAATGGAAGGTGCCATCCTCCCACAAAGGGTCGCAAGTATCCGTTATGACGTCCCTTACCAGTATTAGTGGCGAGTTAGAGGGTATTTTTTCTTCACTCCAAGGGAGGACGGAAAGTCCGTTCGCCTCTATGCCAACACCAATCTCAAGCTTGTGCGGGTCTTCGTACTGATGTTGTTGGCATGGTATTGTATCCAGTCTAGAAACTATGGCATCTCTAAGAGGCCCATTAGGGCCCAGGACATCAGCCACACCCGGCATAGTCATCTCTCAATTTGCAAGGATTACTTCAGCCGGTACCTGTTCTTCCTCGATGAAAGATCTCAAACAAGATTCTACGAGTGATACAATCATATCAATTTCTTCTGAGGTGATTAGGAAATGCGGAGTGAATCTTAGCGCATTTACACCGCCATGTATCACGCCTAGACCGTTTCTTCGACACCATTGCTCAACTCCGTCTACACCTACAACGATGAAACGTGCAGGGTCTAATTCTGCCGAGAGTAAAAGACCTGTTCCCTGCACCTGTGTTATACATCCAGGCATTGATGCAGAAAGTTTCTCTAATTTGCTCACAAATTCTTTCCCCCTTTCCCTAATATTTTGCCGTAATTCAGGAGTTATGCTCTCAAGAACAGAGATAGCTGTTTCTAGAGATCTAGGATTTGTGGTCATGGTGTTCCCATAGACGCCTACAACATACGTCTTCGATGCTCTTTCACTCATACCCAATACTGAGAGGGGATATTGTCCCGCATTGAGCGCTTTAGACCATGTCTCAAAGTCAGGCACCTCACAATCCTCGAAACCTGGATAGTCAACGATACTTAGACAGCCCTGCCCCCTCAAACCTGCCTGTATCGAGTCTATCAAGAGGAATGAGCCATGCACATTCGACAGATTTCTTGCGACGTCATAGAAATCTCTCGTAATCGAGAGGCCAGGGTTTCCTTCGCCCATCACGGGTTCCATCGCAACAAGTTCGATGAAAGCGTTGTTCTCCTCTGCTTCCTTGAAAACAGATTGAAGTTTATCGATATCATTTGGAGGGACCAGTTTGACTCCCTCTCGATTTCTGAATGATGCGAGTTTATCTCGATATTTGGGCAGACATGAGTCTGATATCGAGGCAGGCCGATCAGTTCGTCCATGAAAGCCATGGTCCAATGCGACAGTCCAGATTTTCTTTCCTTCATGCGGTCCGCCCATGTCAGTCATCAATCTAGCATTGATATCTGCAATTCGCATCGCTACAGTAACAGATTCTGAACCGCTGTTCATACATATGAATCTGTCAAATGGACAGTTTTCTCGGCTGTGTCCTACTTCTGTTCTTATGGCCTCGGCGAATCTCATATGGGTCAGCGAAGGGGTCATGACATTAGCCATCACATGTGTCTCAGACATTGCCGACATAACCTGGGATGGGGAATGTCCCATTCCGAGCATACCATATCCCCCATTGTCGTGGATCACAGCGCCATGAGTTGTTACAATCCAAGGACCTTTGGCAGCAAGAGGTATGTATGGATTTACAGTTGATGGCTCGTAGAAATTCACGTAATACTTCTGAAGCTCCTTTGCAAAATCTGCTTCATCGAGGCTTAGAAGGAGTTCTTCAATGGAAGAATCCATGTTGCCTCTGGCGAGGATAGCCTGATCTATTGCTAATTCGAGATTGGGGTCGCTACTAAGGAATGACTCGATGGATTCACTACTGAGGCCATAGGTAAATGCCGGTCCGGAAGAAGATTTGAGCAGTTCGATTCGGCTATCCATCGAGCAAGGCAGGAGTGGTGTATCAAATGAATATTCGCTGTTTGCATCAAATTTTTGGCACGATGGTTAGAGGGCTGATAATCACTATAAAAAATAAAAACAATTTTCATATTTCAATTGATTATTTATCTATTAATACAAATTTTCAATTGAAAAATCAAATCTATATTCGATTGAATTATATGCCGACTTGCTGCTCGACTCGTGTGGATCGAGGGCAAGTGGGGTGCAGGTCGGTGGTAATCGAATGAGTGAGAAGTTGGAAATACAGGAGTTATTGCAGAAGGAAGTGTATGTTGGAGATACCCTGGTAGGGGTTATAGTTGGTGAACGATTTCACCCCCGGGATGAATTTGTCAGGTCGATGCGTATCCAGGTATTGGATGGCGTTGCAGAAGAATACATGAGGAAGCCTGCGGATCATGCGCCTTTGCACAAGGAATTGGTCCACAGCATAAGGCCCGATGGTTCGGTTAAATTATCCAAATCGATGCGTGAACTTCAGAGAAGATGGCGAAACACCGTTAGGATTGATGAGCAGCTTTGGGCTCCTGATGAGTTGATGGATCGTGCAGTCATGGATAACGATGGAGTCGATATAGGCAATGTCGTTAGTCTGGTCAAGGTGAAGAGGACTTATCGGGGAGTTGTGGTAGACGTGCACGGCGTTCTTCAGCGAAGGATGAGTCTACCTGATCAAATCATAATCCCGGTAACTCAACTGGCTAGAACTACTGCTTATCTCGATGAAATAATTCTGAGATGTCCGCTCAATAGGCTCCTCTCTCTCCCAAGTTATTTACAACTCAATGAGTAATTATGGTGGGCATGGCAGGATTTGAACCTGCGGCCTCCCGGTTATCAGCCGGGTGCTCCAGCCAGGCTAAGCTACACGCCCTGAGCGGCCTCCGGTGAGGCGCTACTGATTTGAAGATGCCCATTCGAATAATGATAATCATGTTCGTGATCCGGCAAGGTCATGAGTAGCATGGGCCTCGCGAGACCAGATGCCAGTAGTTAGTGGCCCTGCCTACACGGAGGTAGCAATGGGTCTCGCTAATGAGTTGGGCATGCAGTACCTGGCTACTGAAACTCGTCGTTTTCCAGATGGCGAGGGTTATCTCCGGACTCCTGTTGAGGGTTTTAATTCAATGCGATCTGAACCGGTGATTGTGGTCTCTTCCACCTTCCCAGATAATGGAATTATACAGACGATGATGATGCTGGCCAGTGTTGCCGACGTCCAAAAGGGGGATTTGTCTAACCTAAAGGGTGAAGGTGAGCAAAATCTGAGTGACTCCGGGCGAAGAATCTTGCTTGCAGTACCGTACTATGGCTATGCGCGTCAAGACAAGAGATTCTCAGCCGGAGAAGTAATCGCTGCAGGGGTGATTGCTAATCATCTAGCAACAGCATGCGATGGAATTGTCATACTTGACATCCATGAGCCCAAAGTTTTGGAATCTCACAAACACCCTATTCAATTCGTTACCGCAGTCCCTGAACTTTCTGAGTTACTCTCGAAAGATGTATCTCCAGACTTTATTCTATCCCCAGATAAAGGGGCCATTGACAGGGCGAAGGAAGTTGCTGATATCATAGGGGTTCCATACAGCTACCTTGAGAAAAAGAGGATTGATGCACACACGATAGAGCATACTCCGAAAGATCTTGATGTGTCTGGAAAGGTTGTGGCGATTGTTGATGACATGATCAGCACTGGCGGCACGATCTGTAGGGCGAGTGACGCCTTGCGCCGACAAGGTGCAACCGAAGTGCATGCGGCGTGCACTCATGGGCTATTCACCTCAGGGGCACTTACTAGGCTCGTCAACCACGTTGATGGCGTATACAGTACTGATTCGCTATCTAATCCACGTGCAGTCGTTTCAGGGGCGCCAGCCCTAGCACGAGGCGTCAAGAAGCTGTTGACCGCCCTGTGATAGCGGCCAATGTCCTGCGGTGTGTTTATACAGGCCGCGTTCAGCGGCAGGACACCGCACGAGGATGATTCCAATGAGTGTACACGTTGCCTTCGAAACCCCACAAGATGTTCATGAGATTGTTTACGAGATGGTCAAGGCCCTCGGAAAAGATGGTAGAGGGGGCCTAAAAAAGGGGGCAAATGAAGTCACCAAGGCTGCAGAGAGAGGAACTGCTCTAATGGTAGTCATGGCTGAGGATGTGAATCCGAGCGAACTGCTAGCCCACATACCAATGATATGCAGGGAAAAATCGATTCCATTCATGTACGTTCCAGATCAAACATACCTGGCTGAAGCAGCTGGGATGTCTGATGGGACAAAGACCGCCGCAGTGGCCGTTGTTGACGTAAAGAAAGATGGTGAAGATCGATTTAACGAAGTTAAGGGCCACTATGAGACCCTCTCTGCTTGAGGTGGTTGAAAGATGTCACAAGAATCCTGGCCTGCCGAAGTGGTCGAAGTTGTCGGGCGTACTGGTATGACTGGTGAGGCAACTCAAGTGAAAGTACGGGTTAATGATGCTCCTAACCCTCGAGACATTGGCCGAATAATAACCAGAAACGTTGTGGGACCTGTCAGAATAGGAGATATCCTAATGTTGAAAGATACGGGTAGAGAAGCCCGTAAGCTCGGTGCAAGATAAGGAAGTGTTGTCAATGCCCGAAACGAGAATTTGCAGTTTCACTAGAGAGGAGATAGAGCCCGGTACAGGGATTATGTTTGTTCGAAGAGATGGTACAGTACTGTGGTTCAAAGATTCTAAGGCAAGAAAGAATCATGTAAACCTCAATCGTAATCCTCGACGTCTTAAGTGGACAAGAAGATATGAAAAGGGCGGCATCAAGTAAGCTCTCCATTTACGCAAACAGCCTAGATCGAGGTTGATTGGTGTTTCATTTCACCGATGTCATCAAGTACCCCACTTTTTCGATTGCTCCGATGGACACATTGATTGCGATACCAGGAGTTGGTGAATCACTATCTCAGAGACTTATCGACGAGCTAGGTGATGAAGGAGAAGTTCTCCGCATTATCAAGAGGAAGGATGTAGCTTCCCTCGCAAAGATTGACGGGCTTTCCATAAATCGCGCGGTGCGTATAATCAATGAGTTCGGAGGGAATGGGAAAAGTATCGCTCAAACAAGCGATGCGCAGAAACTTCATGATCGTCTCCTGAACGATATTGAGGCTCATATTTCTTCATCCCCAGCCAAGAAGAGACTAGGCGTCTTACAACCAATGGGCGTTGAATCAAATAGTGAAATTGAAGTTCGAAGAAGTATGGTTGCTGAAGCTATGTCATTCATTGCAACAGCTCCATCATCAGTGATTGAATGGGATAAAGCATCGAGGGGGATTAAGAGTTTGAAGAGTTACATCGGCAAGGTGGACAGGGTAATTGTTGTTCCAGATTCTACATCAGCACAGAAGATCAAGAACGCAGAAAAATACGCAAGAATAGTAGTTCGTGACACGAATGAGACTTGGAAAGACTATCAGGGGCTCCCCAGGGTAACATGGATTGGACCACATGCACCTGACCAAATGCCTTCTGGTTGGGTTTTTTGTAAAATAGTGGATGATTCCCGATCGATGATTCCAGAAATATCACTCCATTGGATCGAGGATAACAGAAGCAGCCTGAAATCACTCGTAGATCTGAGTAATATTACTCTCGGATTAGACCCACTTAGTGAGAGGATAAGGGATGCAATGGATGGTCTTGATGATCTTGATTGGCTTCTCAAAACAGAAGATGATGGAGCAGATATTAAAAATCTCAGAGATGGACTATGGAGTGAAATCAAAGCCATAGAGGGTTCGGTGAATGACTCTATAGTGAGTTCAACTTCTGAGGCCAGTCTTTCATTAGATGGATCAGAAATGTTAGCCTACTATTCAGACGCTAACAGGCTTCAACACAGACTTAGGGGTGTGGTATCGGATTCCATATCTGAATCACTCGAATACGGACGCCAGAGGCTCTCAGAATATCTAGAGCTAAGTGGTATCTCAATTCCTATGAACTGCTTTGAGAGTGAATATCCTTGTTCTTTCAGGAAGGAAGCCATTGAGGCAATAGAACAGGACCTAGATCGTATGATTTCAAATTTCGAAATTGAAAGCGCTATGCTTCGAGCCGAGAAAGCCTCCTTACTCATTGGCAAGGCTCAGGATTCAATTTCTGAGATTATTGATATTGACATGTGGATTGGGATTGCTAAATGGGCGAGATACCGAAAATGCATTCTTCCAGAAATTAAACCAGATGTAGAACCTAGTTGTTACTTCTCAGGGTTTAGGCATCCTCTTCTTGAGGTCGATCCAATTCCTGTGAAGTATGGGTTTGGAAACCTCCCAGAACCTTGCCCCAAGGGGTCGATTGTACTCTTAACAGGGGCGAATTCAGGTGGGAAGACCTCTTTAATTGAGGGTGTTGCATCGATTCTCCTTCTTTCTCATGCTGGTTTACCTGTTCCAGCGGATCAAGCGGTGGTTTCCCTAGCAGATGAGATTCATCTATTGTCAAAAGTTACTGGGACCCAAAGTGCAGGTGCTCTAGAAAGAACTCTGATGGGGCTCTCGAGGATTGTAATTTCTAGCAAAAAGAAATTCATATTAGCAGACGAGCTTGAGGCCATTACCGAGCCAGAAGCAGCCTCAGGAATTCTGGCTGGATTGTTAGATGCGGCTGCTTCAAATCCTTTGATATCGATTGTCATGGTAACACACATAGGCGCTTCAATATGTAAGAAAATGAATGCAGAGGCGAGAATTGACGGGATTGAAGCCAGAGGATTGGACGAGCAGATGGAATTAATCGTCGATCGAGTACCTAGAATTGGAGTTCCGGCGAGATCTACTCCTGAATTGATCTTGAAGAGGCTGGAAGCTCGTACCAGTGGATCTGAATCTGAGCTTTTTCGAAGTATAATTGAGCGTCTTTGATGGATTGAGATGGGATTTAACCTAACTTAATCAATCTCGAAGAGTCTTTCCATGAGTTCTGAATCTAATTTTATGGAATTGATTGGAACGTCTTTCAAATTACCTCTCTTCTTTCCCGACATGAGTTCAAAGGCTCGTATTATCCGTCCTTTAACCATAAGATTGTAGATTTTCCATGGTCTATCTTCACCACTCGTACTATGGGACTTAACCTCGAAATTAGACCATCCGGTCTCATCACGAGTTTTGGAATCGGAGTCGGGATCGCCTAATCTGATCAGAAGATCAAACTGTTGTAAGAGTCTGATAGCCTCATTGACCGACTCCTCTTCTCTGTGCTCGGGATGTCCATGGCCAAGAAGAGATATTGTGAACGGATTGGAATATCCAGCATGATGCAAGTAAGAGGATAGTTTCCTCTCGTTTGTAAGGGCGAGATAATAGTCGTAATTATAATTCGAGAGACATGTTTTTCCGGGATTCCTTAGAGAGCATATTGTCCTAACATTTGGATGTGCCAATGCTGCTTCAACTAGCTCTTTTCCCCCTGATGCAGAAACAAATGATATCTTTTTTCCAATGGCTTCGTTGAAGAAATCTGTAGCATCTGAATGATTCATAGAACTGAGATCTATTGTTGCTCCTGATCCATCGCATGGCTTCCCATTATCGTGTCTCGGCCAAAGTCTCTCGCCGTTTGCGATGGCCAAATTTACGATTCTCGTGCCGCCGGCCTTCCTGAAATGCAAAAAGAAGTTGAGGCGGCTGTCAGCCATGATTCCGGCTTGCTGGTTCGGGTTTGAACTTTGGGCGTTCGTGACTTGATATCTGGATTAGATTAGAGAATCGATTATCTCGCCCACAGATTGTGCTCGACCGCAATATGCGCACCTTATCTCCAGAGGATCTTGGGAAACAACTTGCAAACGATGGGGCAGGGGCTCATTCGGATTTTGAGTTATGCAATTGAAGAACGAACATCTTGCAATGTTTACCAGTTCTGAGCCAAGTTCAATTTTTCTCTTCTCAGCCACACCATAATTTCGGATGATTGCTATTGACGCTGAGGGGGCTATTAGAGCAAGTCGATCGAGTTCTTCCTGACTCAATTCTCGATCTTCGATCTTGAGTACATCCTTACTGCCTACCTTGCTGCTGGGAACATTCATGACAAGAGAAATTGGATTTGAATGGGAGCCATCAATATGAAGCATTCGCATGACCTGGACAGCACTTCCAGATGGTATGTGATCAATCACAGTCCCATTACAGATAGCCGAAACTCTCCTCATCTCACTCATACGATCGCCTCCGAAATATCAATGCCCAGACTTCGACAGAGTAAGGACATCCGAGTTGGGACGCCATTGAATGCTTGTTTGAAGTACCATGCATGACTAGTGGCATCTATACTTGGATGAATTTCATTCACTCTTGGAAGAGGGTGCATGACCATCATATCGGATTGCACGCTCCTCAAATCCTCGGCCTTCAAGGTGTATATGCCTGCGACCTTCTCATACTCTGCCTCATCGGGAAATCGCTCTCTCTGAATTCGCGTCATGTACACGACATCCGCAGATGAAATAACTGAGGAGAGTTCTTCACTTTCTTCTACCTGACACCCTGAAGATTTGAGATCTCTTACGATCTCGGATGGCATTTTGAGTGGTTTTGGGGATACTAATGTCAATGAAGCTCCGAAGCGACTGAGGGCATGGCTCAGACTGTGTGCTGTCCGTCCATATCTTAGATCGCCAACCAGTACCACATTGAGGCCGTCAATCTTGCCCTGACCTTGACGGATTGTGAATAGATCAAGAAGTGTCTGAGTCGGGTGATTGCCGGCGCCATCGCCTGCATTCATTACAGGTATTTTGACGGCGTCAGCAGCATATTGTGCCGCACCTTGTCTCGGGTGCCTTATTACAGCAACATCTGCATACCCATCAATCATCTGCATTGTATCATAGAGTGTCTCACCCTTCTTAACAGAAGACCCCGTTTCACTAAGGTTCAGAACCTCCCCCCCAAGTCTCTTCATAGAAGTCTCGAAAGATAGCCGAGTTCTTGTTGAGTTCTCAAAAAAGAGATTTGCTAAGACTTTGCCCTTTAGCAGCGGGAGATATGCATCGCCCCGGGCAATGGGGAGAAGTCGCTCTGCATCATCTAGTAGTGAAATCNCCTCTTCATTAGTNAAATCGTCCATTGTAATGAGGTCCACGCGTCACTCCTCCGNCCNTTTCAATGGCNGNCCGNACATATGTCTTGCCNTATATGGNGTAGTGNNTGATANAACTTGAAAGGAATNTGGCGAAGGCTTGAGTATCTGNCNGTGANCGGNTNTTCATGGCAGAGGACATGTACTACAGAATGATGGGATCTACAGGGATTCAGATTTCAGTATTGTCATATGGATTCTGGGCCACTTATGGGGTCAAGAACGATCTTTCAGGCAATGAAGGGGTCGAAACTGCGAAGGAACTCTTGAAGATCGCCAGGGAGGCAGGAGTGAACTGNTTNGATCATGCAGANGCCTATGGNACNCCNGNAGGNGAGGCAGAGAGGATTTTCGGTCTTGCNCTNTCCGAATTAGNTGAAGAGGANCCTGAACTTTGGAGGAGNTCNGACCTGGTAATCACGACTAAGATATTCTGGGGAGGGGCAGGCGTCAATGAACGTGGGCTGTCGCGCAAACACATCATGGAAGGCATGGATGCTTCTCTAGATCGTCTTGGGTTGGACTACGTCGACATGGTGTTCTGTCATCGGCCCGATCCGCACACCCCAACTTCGACAGTAGTTAGAGCAATGACCGACATCGTGAGGGCAGGAGTTTCTACTGCTTGGGGCACAAGCGAATGGTCCGCACAGCAAATCACCGAGGCATTTTGGATTGCGAGGAGCGAGGGTCTTGAACCCCCTTCATTCGAGCAGCCTCAATACAACATGCTCCACAGAGATCGTTTTGAAAAGGAGTATTTTCCTCTTTACCGGCCCCCATATTCTATTGGGACAACAATCTGGTCACCCCTAAGATCGGGTTTCTTAACGGGGAAATACAATGATGGGATACCTGAGGGTTCTCGAGCGACTGTGGAAATCTACAGCTGGTTGAAAGAAGAGTTGGAAGACAGGCGAGAGAGGGGCGAGGTAGAGATCGTTAGGGAGTTGACGGCATATGCTGAAAATGAGTTAAATTGTTCAATGGCACAATTAGCTTTGGCATGGTGCCTGAAGAATAAGAATGTTTCAACGATCCTTCTTGGTGCCACGAATTCAAAGCAATTGAGAGAGAATCTAGGGTGTATTGGTGTTGCCTTGAAGCTCGACGAATCTCACATGGAATCGATAGACAAGATTCTAGGGAATAAGCCTGAGGCCTGGATTGGTCCCGGCGGAAGTGGAAATAGGGATCTGAGAACGCTATGAAGATCGCAATTCGTATCAATTCTAGTGCAATACCTATTACAAATGGGTTTGAGTTGTAGATATGGTATCAGAAGAAGAAGGCAGCTGGTGGGACCAGCAAGCCGAATACGAAGGTTCCAAGGATTCTTCATCGCAGAAATCGTTCTCGCCTGACTTAGATCCTGAAACAAGGAATGAGGCCGGCATGGCATTCACTCTCGGACGGTCGCTGCCATTCATTGTTGGAGGATTCATTGCGATTTCCCTTTTGTCGGCTGCTGTATTCGTTGCTCTTTCTTTNATTCTACCAGACGGAACTACTGACAGCGGAGATGAATCATCAGGAGATTCTGATGAATGGATCTCCACGAATGGAACAATTCTGGAAACCAGTCAGTATATCGAAGATGCTGTGACTTGGGAGAGAACTGAATCTTGGCAGGAATGCTACTGGGATGACTGGGAGGAAAGGGAAATCTGCGATACGTACTATGAGACCTACTACGAGGACGGATACGAATGTACGGTCGAGATTGACTACGAGTATACAGTGAATGGAACGGTCTACAACAGCAGTGAGTCTCTTCTCTTCAGTGATTACAGTCCTTGTCTAGATTGGGTATACATTGATTACCCGAGAAATGGTACTGTAGAAGTCTGGTACAATGAAGGTGATCCTGGAGAGAGCAGGCTTACTGAGCCTTTGGAATGGGATATAGCCGAGGGTTTGTTGGGCGTATTCTTTGGCTGCTGCTCGTTCTTCTTTTTGATATTCATAGTGGTTTCCATAAGCAAATGGCAACAAAGAGGGTCGGGCGATTATACATCTGGAATGGAATCGTCAGGAGGCAGCTCTAGAAGAAGGAGATCGAGAAGGGGTCGATCTGGGAGAAGGGGGCCTGGTAGAAGTCGCTCCTCTAGAAGAACAGTCGGCAGGTCTGGAAGACGGAGTAAATGATTGCCTCATAGAGACAGGATGACTAGTCCCAGTGCCAAAACCACAGCTCCGATGAGCATCATTGTCTGGAAAGTCACATCTGATTCCTCAGGAGTAACTGGGCCATCTCCGATATCAGAGACTACTGTTTCAATCACCTCGGCTGCTGTATCCTGTCTAGATTCTAAAATACCGATTTCCTCTTCCTTGTCCGAATTCCCTCCTCGAGGGTCTTCCTGATTCTCGATAAGCCTGTCAATCAATTCTGCCTTTCGCCCTGAAACTGGCAGAGAATGCTCTGCGAGTAATTTCTTGAGTTGTGCAACCGTCATCAGCTCTAGACTATCGCGTTCCATGGTGTTGGCTTCACTATATGGTACTTAATGGACGGGTGGTTTGTAATACAGTTTACTTCTGTTCATCTAGCCATGCACGCATAACACATGACTGGCATATTTCTCGGCTTGTGACACCTCCGCATGACGAGCATGAGCGAATCTCTGAAGAAGTGTTCCCAGAGGATGCATGCATCTGACGAATCTGTTCTAGACTGTGTAATAGGCCGTGTCTTGCACCGGGTGTTTCTGTCTCAAGGGCTGCTATGATCTCTCGGCTTCGTTGACGTTGGGCTCCGGCTGCGTGGGGGCAGTCTCCATGATGGAATGGGATATTGAGCACCATGGCAAGTGCATGGACTTCTTGTTCAGGAATCCATCTCAGCGGTACAATCCTCGGAGGGAGCCCATCTATTGGGGTAGAGGTATGTGGTGCCAGCCTGACCGATCTGTCAACTTCTCCCTTCTGGAGATTCATGAGTATAGATTGAGCCATATCATCCAAATTGTGGCCCAGTGCCATGACGTCTGCTCCTGATCGTTCAGCGAGAGTGTTCAGGCTCTGTCTTCTAAAAACACCACAGAACGAGCAGGGCATCATTCCATCCGCTTGTGGATTCTTGATTGCGATATCAGGCATCATACGGACTACTTCATCCATTCTTGAATACCCCATTTCCTCATACCCCAATTGGAGTAATTCTATCCCGAGAGACTCGCACAATTCCTCTATGCAAGCGATGGAAGGGGAGCGATATCCATCTATTCCTTCATCGATCACACCTGCTATGATTTCCAGATCTCTTCTACGTCCGAGTATGTCTTTAATGAGTTTGAGCATGATAGCAGAATCCTTGCCCCCGCTCACGGCTGCAAGTATTCGTAATGGGCTTCCATCCTCTTTTCTAGCATCCTTTGGGAGAGGTAGTTGGACTCTTAGATCCCTCGATACTCTCCGTCTTATTGACTCGTGCAAATGCCGTCCACATAGTCTCTGACCACTGTACGGCTGATGTATTAGACTGGTATGGTCACACCGGCTACATGACTCGACCTTCAGCCCGCACATAACATTGGGAGGCGCCATCTGTGTTTCAACACGATGGAAGTAGCGAGAGGTTCTTGCGAGGCAGCATGGTGCAGACATCCATGGATGTAAGCCCAGAACTTCCAGACTCGGAAAAATGGGACGGAAGAGTATCCAGTCCTTGGCTAGAGCGTATACTGTTTGTATCCTCGATATTCATATTCGTAATACTTGCAGGCGAAATCCGGCCTCCACTCTCTGAGTCGTTTGGTTCTTCAGTATCACTGCTAATTTATCCAATATCGATACTCGTCTCATTTATTGTAACTGAACACCTTGTGCGTCTGATAGAACGGCTACTTGGGATAAGGTGAGATCACGACTCTGTTTCTTCGGAGCGGGATCCGGAGAATCCTCTGAAGATTGACTCAAACCACCCTAGAACTGTTTGCCATGGTACCAGATATCTGAGCATACTAACAAAGAGAAGGAATAAACCAGCGGATATCACCTTGCCATAGGTCATTTGCAATTCAAGAGAGTCGTTGACCTGTTGGCTCCATTGATTGGGTTGGAACTCTGATATTACCATGATCATTATCTCGTCGAAATCAAGTGCTACCGCAGTCAACACGGTGGCAAGGGAAAGAACTCCGACGAGTTGAGACAAGTGTGTATTTAGGACTGTCTGGAACATCCGAATATGCTCATTATCCGTCCTAGCGCTCTCCGGCAACATGGCTACATACTCAAATAACCGGATGACCATGTGTGATGACTCGAAAAACAAGAAGAGGAGGATCGATATGGTGATTAGCTCGAAAGCCAAAGGCGATACCAGGCCCCCGAACAGTGTGGAGTCGCCAATTTGAGCAGGGAGCGGCTTGAGCCCTATTCCCTGTACAGATTCCAGTACTGCCTCGAAAGTCAGTAAAGCATGGAAAATTATGAACATGATGCTGTAGCTGATGGTTGCAATTATGGCGCGCATTGAGATATTCCATATCCCGATCAGGCCAAATAGGACTGGTGTGAAAACAACCCCCATCACTATTATTTCTGATATTGCCTGCATCGCCAATGAGAGTCTGTCTCCATGATTCCATGCAGGAAACTCTTGACCGAAAGGAATGTACAACCTCTGATAGCTTATCATGCTCGCAATCCATTCGAACAGGAAAGGCCCAAATCCTGCGATGATGACTATTGCGTAAATAGTATTCTTGATTCTTCGGCGTGTTTTGGAGCTCCTGCTTGACGCATAAGCATGAGCACCTGTCAGCAACAGGCAAAATAGGGAGGGTATGAGTAACGCTGCTTCTCCTACCTGATCCGCTCCTGTGATTAAATCAGGAAGTATTGAATCACGCTCGAATGCTTCTTCGACATAAGCCATACCTCGCGTGTGTTCGAAAGCGGGGCACCAATAGGTGGAGCCCTCGGCCTCATCGATGAAATCTTGATTACATCCACCATACACTGAGGTCATTGTTAGGATTAGCGCTCCAAGAGCCAATGTGGCAACCAATTGGAGGGTCAATATCTGCCATCTCGTACGCAATGAGCGAAGCCTCAAGGTGTGTTTTGGTTCCAAATTTTCATCTGCCACTCAATCACCTCAACCCTTTTTGACCTGCAGCAACGCCTGTGCCAGATCAATATCTGGAACCCAGTCGATGACATTCGCCCCGTATCCATTAAGGGACATGAGTCTATTCTGTCGTTCCATCTTGAGTACCTCGTATGCCATCCTAGGTATCCTGCTAACGAGCCTCTCGAGATCTATTGAATTGGGAGATAGTACATACACAGTATGGCCGTGACTGGATAGCGCCCTTATGGCGGGAAGTGTTGTTCCATCCCCCTCTAGGCTACTCACCACGAATACTGGAGACCCTCGGTTCATTCTAGGGATTAGTGCGTTTGTAACCGCTTGAAGAGGCATTGACCCCCCAGCAGAAACTCCTGCTAGAAGGCTCAGAATCTTGTACTGCTGCTTATCGCCAGCCTCAGCGGGAAGGTGGTCCATTCTCCTCCCGTAAGTCGTTAGTGAGACAGCATCACGTCTTCTGATGAAGTGATTGGATACCGAGGCAGTGGCGACTGCCCCCATTTCCAGAGGATTTTTCAAAACGGTTCCAATTCTGGATATATCCCTAGTGTCAAATAAGATATGAACATCAGTAACTGCGTCCCTGACCTTCTCATTCACCATCAAGTCTCCAGTTCTGGCAAAGGCCTTCCAATTGATTGACCTGAACGAATCACCGGGCATGTACTCTCGAAGAGAGTAGAATTCGGTTCCTTGGCCGGGCGTTCGAAGAGTCGTTGCGCCAGTGTACAACTTTGGGACGTTTGATCTGAGAAGAGCGTCTTCAATATCCCTCACTTGAGGGAAAACAATGACATCGCTTCTTGTATCGGCAACGCCTTCGTCTGTGAAAAGTCCGAAGACATCCCGATATCGAAGAGAAGTTGGACCGATGGAATAGTGGCCTCGAAGAGGGCATCTCACAGTGTATCTGAGAGTTGTAGATTGTCCTGGCCCTAGATTGGCTCGAATCAGGTTGATTCCACGCCTTATTTTCATTTCATGCGGGACGTTGTCGTAGATATCCAGTGTCTGGGTTCTACGGCGAGAGGGGTTCTTTATCCTCAAAGTGACTGTAATATCATCCCCCTTGTACACATTCTCTTCAGATAACTCACGTTCTACCACCAACCGCGGAAATCCACTGATCCAGCTAGCCATAACTAGAATTGAAACCATTAGCATCCCGAGAATCATTAGATGGAAATGGCTGACCATCATGCCGACAAGTATCAGAGATACTCCTCCGACAATCATCATTGTAGCTTTCCTAGTCCACAAAGTCACACCTCCATTAGATCATCGTCAGGCTCATCGTCATCTGGGCCCCATTCCTTCATCCGCTTGACTATTGCAACTAATTCCTCTGTCTTATAACGACGGTTGTCGTAGATGAATCTGATCAGTACAGGATCTTCAACAAGTGCCTGCAAGTCTTCGGAAGAGAGCGCATCAAATTCTTCCCTGGCCAGAGTGTTGCTACTTCTGATTCTGGAAAGTAATACCTGTCTAATCTTATCTGGATGTTGATAAAACTCGTATCTTTTAGCGTCCCCGAAGCCATAGTAGATGATTCTGAAAACATGTCTCCAATCTTCGGGGTCTTCTTTGCGTATTAGCACGACTTCGAGCATCATGAAGAGAGCGAGAAACAGGATGAGCATAGCCATCCAATCATTTGTGAAATAAACAAGAAAGTAGTACGCTAAGTTGTATGTGTCGGAAAGTGGATTGGACTGCTGATGTCTACTCTCATCGAATATGACGACCGCGTTATCACTTGGTACTAGCGATCCGTTGCCAACTAGCAATGCATCTGCGATGATGTCGAGTGCCCACATTCTATTGTCGTTCTCAGGCACTGCGGAATCATCGATATCTGAGGCTGAGTATATTGCATTGATGAGTAATGATCCATCTGACGCAATATGTACCTGCCCTGAGGAAGGCTCTGCACACAATCTTGATGAGCAGATTCTTGCATATACTGCAAATGGGCCTTGTTCGTCGCCCTGTATGCCTGCTGCTTCAAACGCGGGCGTCAGATCTCCGTCATCATTCGAGTCCAAATACGAATCTAAGGTTGATGTAACAACTGGATATCGATTTTCTGCCGGAGAGAATGCAGATTCTTTATCGAATGCTGACGGGGTACTGGTCAGAAGATCATAATCTTCGCTAAAGTCGTAGACTCCATCGACATCATTCCAACGATGACTGCAGAGACCGAATGAGACGTCATCAGGAGTGAATCCCATATCGGGAGAATCTGGATTTGGGTCTATGGAGTCTAATATTGCATCTCCGTCTCTGTCAGCAAGACAGGGGTGATAATTTGATGTTGAGCCAGACGTTTGTGTCAAATTGTATGCGTCTGTTACGTTTGTCCACACATAGTTGTAATCTAGTTCTCTTGCCCATGCCTCTCCATCGTAAAGCTGGTGACTTGAGAATACAATATTGTATTCTTGTGCAAGTGCAGACGAGTATCCAAAATCGTCCATAAGAAGCAAAGTTCCGCCGGCCTGCACATACTGCACTATAGCTTCAATTTCTGATCCCGTATATCCGTCTGAGTCGGAGAGCTCGATCACAGAATCATCATCTGTGAAGCGGGGGAGGGAGATTGTATCACGCTCTACGCCAGATATCACAAACACTGTCTCATCAGGATTGTCGATTTCCCCTAGCAGGAGTGGGCTCGACACCATGGCAGTTGTTTCAACCCCCATGTCATTGATGTCTGAACGAAAATCACCGAGATCATTCCAATCGTTGCCATATGCTGACTGTTGGGTCTTCCCATCTACGATATATGTAGAAGCGATAAATGCCACAAGTAGTGTTAAAACAGACCAAAATGAGAACATTAGGAACCTTCTTCGGTTCGCTGCGTTGAAGAATCGGGATGCTCTTCTTGGTCTCTCTATCACCCGGTCACCTCTCAGCAGCAAGGCATAACCCAATCCAACGATATAAGACGCTTGTCCGGCCTTGGGACGTATTACTGATGCAAACGTATGGCATTTGATAGCTCGGCGACCTCTTCGACGGGAACTTCGAGTAATCCTTTCTTTACGGGCCACGGAAGTAGTGCGGGATCGAGTTCTTCCGATATTAGTACAAGTAAGGAGACTACTTTTCCAGATCTTGGATCGAATATTAAATCGGACAGATAACCCAGGGTGTCTCCAGCACCATCCAGAATTGGCCGGTTTAGAATTTCACGGCCGAATCCCGAAGGCATCAAGATCACACCGACTCAATGCCCTGAAGAGTGTTCGAGTCTCTCTTAACCGACTCTAAGCCGCTAACGAGGGTCTCTTCCATCTTGGAATAGTAATCTAACATGTCTTTATTGACGGTTGGTCTGACCCTGTTAATGGCATCCTCGAAGTGGCTTTTTGAAACGCTCTTTCTACCTGCCCTCATCGCAATAAGTGCTGCTTCTCGGCATATTGCCTCTATATCGGCGCCAGTATAATTCTCAAGTCTATCAACGAGATCGTCGAGATTGAATCTGCCCAATGGCATCTCTGAAGAATGAATCTTCAAAATTTCCAGTCTTGACTTACGATCTGGGGGCGGGACATGCAGAACACGTTCAAATCGTCCACTTCGTAAGAGTGCAGGATCAATCATCTCAGGCCGATTAGTCGCGGCTACAACGATGACCCCTTCCATCGACTCAACACCGTCCATGCTTGAGAGAATCTGATTTACCACTCTATTCATGACATCTGACCCATCTCCAGACATTGATCTACGAACGCCAGCAATTGATTCGAATTCATCAAGGAAGATGATTGAGGGTGCTGCTTGTTTCGCCTTCTTGAAAACCTCCCGTACGGCTCTTTCTGATTCTCCGACCCACTTGGAAATCATTTCCGGGCCCTTGATTGAGATGAAATTGGCCTTTGCTTCGTTTGCTATAGCCTTTGCAATTAGGGTTTTTCCGGTTCCTGGGGCGCCGAATAGAACAATGCCTCGTGGAGGTTTGATACCAAAGTGCTCGAAAGTTTCTGGTTGATTCAACGGCCATTCGATACTTTCCTTAAGCCTCTCTTTGATTTCGTCCAATCCACCGACATCGTCCCAAGAAGCCGTTGGAACCTCGACATAAATCTCCCTGAGAGCACTGGGCTCTATCTCTTTGATTGCCTCGCGGAAGTCGACCATTTTGACTTCCATCTTCTCGAGTACCTCGGCGGGTATCTCATCTTCATCTAGGTCAATCTCTGGGAGATATCTTCGCAAGGCTTTCATTGCAGATTCACGTACTAGAGCCGATATGTCCGCTCCCACGAAACCATATGAATTCTCGAGAAGCCAATCCATCTCGAAATCATCACTTATTGGCATGCCGCGTGTGTGGATGTCGATGATCTCTGAGCGACCATTTTTGTCTGGTACACCTATTTCCAATTCCCTATCGAATCGACCGGGCCTTCTCAAAGCGGGATCTATGGCGTCCCTTCTATTCGTGGCCCCAATTACAACCACATTATCCCGGCCCTGCATGCCATCGAGGAGCGTTAGAAGTTGAGCGACTACACGCCTCTCTACTTCCCCACTAACATCTTCCCGCTTGGGCGCGATTGAATCTAATTCGTCTATGAAAATGATGGCAGGGGCATTGGAAGCGGCTTCATCGAATATTTCGCGCAGCTGCTTCTCACTTTCACCGTAGTACTTGGAGATAATTTCAGGGCCATTAATTGATGTGAAGTGTGCCTGTGTCTCAGCAGCAACAGCCTTGGCAATCAACGTCTTTCCAGTCCCGGGAGGGCCATGAAGAAGGACGCCTCTAGGCGGGTCTATTCCCAGTCTACGGAACAATATAGGATGCTTGAGAGGCAATTCAATCATCTCCCTGACTTTCTGAAGCTGGTCTCCTAGACCACCTATATCCTCATAGGAAATCGTCTGAATAGTACTCTCGTCTTCTTCATCAACTGGATCTTCCTTGATGACTATCTCTGTGGAAGGTAAAACCTGCACGATACCCTTTGGCTTAGTACTGACTATCTGAAATGGCAGAGCTTCGGCGAACAAAGTCATACCTGGTATGAATATCCTGTCTCCGGCTACAACAGGACGCTTGTTTAGGCCCCTACGAGCGAACCCTTCGATACCGGGCCCAAAACGGACCTTTTGCTGCTTGGCCATTACTGGAGAGAGCACAAGTTTCTCACACTCAGAAACCTCGACTTTGCTAATGTTTACTCTATCGCCCAGGGATACTGCAGCATTTTTTCGGATTATGCCGTCTATCCTTATGACTCCGAGATTCGCATCTTCAGGTCTGCATCGCCATACAATGGCAGCAGTGGACTTCTCTCCTTTAATTTCGATAACGTCGCCGGGTTTGAGGTTCAGATCATTATCAAATGGTACTCTAGCTCTTCCGTGCCCCACGTCACTTGGAATTGCCTTTGCAACCCTAAGTGTAAGTTCCCCTTCTTCGTCTGACATGGAGTATCCCTCGGAGATGGCTATGTATTGGGCTGCCTTAAACCCCCATATCCAAAGTCATCGTGTTTGTGCACTTACCAGACGACTTCTGCGATGACGACGTTAGCAGCATTCATGTGAATAACCGGGGTCGGCTTGTCATGCCCCATGTACTTGAGACCGGATTTGAGGCGATAGCCAGCGAAAACCCCAATGGTTCACCGATGATTCGTGGATACAATATAATTGGAGGGCGATTAGAACCTGCATCTGATGGTTCGACATTTGAATCGAAGAATCCTGCTATCCTTGCTGATTGTCTTGGAGTCTTCCCCCTATCTACCAAAGATGATGTTCACAAAGCACTGAAGTCGGCAAAGTCGGCATTTCCCGGCTGGTCTTCTACGCCTGCTCCGACACGCGGCCAGATCATAGGCAACATGGGAAGGTTGTTGATGGAGCACAAAGATGACCTTGTACGTCTGGAGACACGTGAAATAGGGAAGACGCTGAAAGAGAGTGCTGGAGAAATTCAAGAAGCGATAGATACGTGTCTGTTCTTCCAATCAGAAGGAAGGCGTCTGTACGGACAAACCGTCAATAGCGAGCTGCCTGACAAGGAGTTGTTCACATATCGAAGGCCCTTGGGGGTTTGTGGAATCATCAATGCGTGCAATTTTCCGTCTGCTGTGCCATTCTGGAAAATGATTCCGGCAATCATGTGTGGCAACACGTGTGTCTGGAAGTCGCCACAAGACAGTCCTCTTCTTTCATTTGCATTGGCAAGAATAATGCATGAAGCTGGCTTACCAGATGGGGTTGTAAATCTCATTCATGGCAAAGGAAGTGGTGCTGGTCAGCATCTCGTTGATGCGGTTGATGAAGGAATGGTCAACAAGATTTCATTCACAGGTTCTACTTCGGTGGGCAAAATGATTGGAGAGATATGTGGTCGTAATCTAGTTTCCTGCTCACTTGAGTTGGGCGGCAAAAATCCGCTAGTCATCATGCCCTCGGCCAATCTTGAGAATGCCGTAGAAGGGGCTTATTGGGCTGGATTTGGTACTGCGGGTCAAAGATGTACAAGTCTCGGCAACCTAATTGTGCACGAAGACATCTATGATGATTTTATGGACAGTTTCATGGAAAAAGTTCGGAGTACAAAGATTGGTGATTCGATGAGTAACGATGATGTTCTTTATGGCCCAATGCTATCTGAGAAATATGCATTAGATTTTCTCAAAGGTTTGGAAATGTGTGAATCGAGTGGAGCGAAAAGGGTCTATGGAGAAGGACGAATAACAACGGATTCATCACCATCAGGCTTCGTTGCTGACGCTGAAAGTGGTGTATACATGTGGCCTCACGTGTATGTAGATGTCACGGATGAGATGGAATGCTTCCATGAGGAGATTTTTGGACCCGCAGTCACGGTCGTCAAAGCCAAAGATTTCGAACATGCACTCTATCTGGCAAATGCATCGCCATACGGGCTCTCCAGCGCCATTTACACGAATGACAGGCTGGAGGCATATCGATTCAAAACAGGCATAAGGGCAGGTATGACTGGCATAAACAACTCAACGACTGGTGCAGAGGCGCACCTTCCCTTCGGAGGTGTCAAGGGCTCTGGGAATGGTACCAGAGAATCTGGTATTTGGGTGATTGAAGCATACTCATACTGGCATGCAGTCAACGATGAGCTTTCTGGAAAGCTTCAGTTGGCGCAGATGGATGTTGATGAGATCCATATCGAAGAGGCCGAGGCAGATTACGAATCTCTTGCATGATTATCAAATATTCTTCAAATGGAATTTGTGAAAAGTTCTATCTCCCCTAGCCCTTGTCGCCATGCATGAATAACAAGCGGATAGTGTCGTTTTCTCTCAGTTTATTGATGATCACATTCACAACAATAACGATTTTTACAAATCCTCTTTCCACAGAAGATTCTCTATCTGATTCAGAAGTAAGATATGATACAAGCCATTTGCAGAATAACTCAATTGGAAGCCTTCAAGGGCACATCGATACTTATGACACTCTATCGATTGGTATTCAGTTCACCTGCGTAGTGACTGACAACGCCAGCGTGATATGTTGGGGCAGGACAGATTACGGCGAGACAGGTATTGGTATGACTGGGAATGAAGCATATCACAATGCTAGTTACGTTGTCGGACTAACTGGAATAACAGTGGTTGAAGTAGCTGCATACTGGGATCACGCATGTGCTTTGAGCGATATGGGCGAGGTCTACTGTTGGGGTAGGAATCATGAGGGGCAGCTTGGTAATGGCAATAGTGCGGATTCAACCACTCCAGTCCAAGTATCGTTCCCATCCGGTGTCGAGGTCGCCTCGCTTGCCCAAGGTCCGAGTGTTCATACCTGTGTAATCAGCACAAACGGCGATGGCTATTGCTGGGGCTATAATAATGCGGGACAGATAGGAAACGGCGAGGTATGCGCCCCTGTTGAAGCGACGAGTAAGTTGTCTTGTGCCGGAGGTGGTTCACTGGACCATGTTGTCACACCTCAACTAGTCAACATGCCGTCGAGCGTGGGTATAACGTCCATCAACGCGGGCGGTGAGCATACTTGCGCCACTGGTACCGATGGCGGGGTCTACTGCTGGGGGCAGGACAACAACTGCAGAGTTACGGGCGGGGATCCCGTCACAGACATGAGTGGCGATGCTGCATGTGGTTTTACTCACAGACAACCGTCTCCGAGAAAGATCATGTTCCAGAATACTGCTGTGACGATTCCTGATGCGCAAAATCTCTCGTTTACACAAGTCGTAGTTGGCTGGGTGTTCTCATGTGGTTTGGCCGATACCGGTGCCGTGATCTGCTGGGGCGCAAACACAGAGAGTCAACAGGGCATAGGTACGAACAACAACCAACCCGAAGATGTGGTTCCCACTCTGGCTATCGCTCCCTCCGGGGAACATGCCCTTAGCATATCTGCTTCAACAGCTCAAGCATGTGCACTATTCAACGAGTCTGGCGCATTCTGTTGGGGCGATAACTGGGGTGGAAATGCAGGTGATTATGATGGCACAAATAACTGGTACTGCACCTACTCAGGGGGTTCCAATGGCGGCGGGAACCTTGATTGCGGAGATGTGTCTACACCGAATGCAGTTTGGAGCGGTGAAAACGATGACATCCACTTCACATCAGTCATCATGGGGGCGTCGAATACCTGTGGAATTATGTCCAACGGCAGTCTTTACTGCTGGGGGGCATATGCCTGGAACGGGGTGAATGGTTCGGTCCACAACACGAATACTGGGGTCAGACTCCCCTTATTCATGCCAATGCCGGGTAATGTCATAATTGCTCAAACCGATTTGGACATTGACGGCGATGGGGTACTTGTCCCATTCGACGCGTTCCCTAATGGCTGTCCTTCTGGTTGGTACCAAGACTCCTACAATTCTTGTAGTGAGGCTCCTCAGGGAGGCTATGCTGAGTCCTCAAATCCGTGGGATCTAGTTATGTGCTCACCAGGAACCTACCAACCAAACACCGGTCAAACAGAATGTGTAGAATCGACTCCAGGATATTACGTCCCCGTCTCAGGAGGGTTTTCTCAAACGATTTGTCCAGCCGGAAGTTATCAACCCAATAGCGCAGCGGATTCTTGCATCCTGGCAGATCCTGGATATATGGTAGGAACGCCTGGAAAAATTGAGCAGACTGCCTGCAACGCTGGAAGGTTTTCATCCACTAGCGGATCGACAGACTGTGTCAGGGCACAGCCTGGTTTCTATGTATCAAATAGTGGCTCTTCAGAAGAGATTCCATGCCCACTTGGGTCATATTCGCCTTCATCGGGGTCGCTATCGTGTATCTCTACTTCCCCCGGTGAATACACCGATACTCCAGCTTCCATACAGCCAATTTCTTGTGAACCGGGTTCCTACCAACCCGACTTCGGACAGAGTACATGTCTCCTGGCTCCTACCGGGCATTATGTCTCAATACCGATGGCTTCGACATACCAACCATGTCTCTCAGGTTACTACCAATCTGCCGAAGGGATGACTGGATGTGAGGTCACGTCTCCCGGGTCATATACCCCGGGAGCATCCTTCACTGCACCTTTGGATTGTTCTGCAGGCACGTATCAACCCTCATCAGGGGCAGAGAGGTGTATCGATGCTTTTCCCGGCAGCTATGTTCCTTCAGAGGGAAGTATCGAGTCTACTGAATGCACCCCAGGAACATATCAACCACAGTCAGGGCAATCTGCATGTCTTGAGGCTGATTCAGGTCACTACATCACTTTAACAGCAGCGAAAAATCAAGTCCCATGTCCAGTAACTACGTTCCAACCTGAAACTGGTCAGACGGTATGTTTGGACGCCGAACCTGGTCACTATTCAGATGGAATTGGGATGGCAGATCAGACGCCCTGCACTGAAGGTGAGTATCAACCTTCTAGCAAGTCGACGAGTTGCAAAATCGTTCCTGCTGGACATTATTCAATCGGTCTCGGTTCTGTTGATTTCATGGCTTGTATGCCTGGAACATACCAACCATCATCGGGAATGTCAGGTTGTATCGATGCTGATCAGGGCAACTATGTCGGAGAATCATCTCAATTGATGCAGACACCTTGTCCAAAGGGATCTTATCAGCCATTGGCTGCTTCCTCCGATTGTGTAAGTGCTGATGCGGGCTACTTCGTAGAGGAGGCAGGCGCCAAGGAACAGTCGCCCTGTGAGGCAGGATCTTATCAGCCAATTGAAGGGCGGTCGAACTGCATATATTCATCAATCAACAACTATGTTCCGGAAGCTGGATCTGCAGATCAGATAGCATGCCCATCAGGAGAACATCAACCAATGCCGGGTCAGATCGGCTGTGTTGGGGAAGATGAAGAGGGATTGCTCCCAGGATTCTCTTCTTTCATGGTCCTCATCGCACTAATGGGTGCTGCATCGATGATCTCTGCTCGGAAGCTGGACTGATTTTTCATGACTGATGGTGCGCACGCCGGGACTTGAACCCGGGTAACGAGGTTGGGAACCTCGTATCATAACCGCTAGATCACGTGCGCTTGGAATGTCCGATAGAACCTGCGGTCATGAATACTGGGGTACAGATTTCAGCCATGTTCAAGCACTAGTTAGCACCAGGCCGAAGCATGGAAGTCTCTAGAGAGTTGGTTCGCACAGTGGTATTCGTACTCGGACCGATGGTTCTTGCGTCATATGTTATTGGAGTTCGTAGGATGGAAGATCCAATGGAATTATGGGGCGGTATTCCCGAATCTTGGAGGGGTCTCAATGTGATTTGTATGTTCATTGCTGCCATTGGTTTTCTGATTGCCTGGTGGCAGCTTCTCTTTGGATGGGACGTTGTTGTTGTCGAGTCGACAGGATGGCCGTGGAGCGGGGATGTTTCAGAAGGTGGGCATGGACGAATCCTTATCGCCTTCCTCCTAATCCTGATACCATCGATGCTTTGGCTCGAATTGACCCACATACACATACAGAATGATTCTTCACTCACTAAGTGGATCGTGATTGCAAACCTCTGGCTCGTGGTATCTGGTAATGTGCTTTTGATTCTCTTTGGATGGAGTGCGTGGAGCGGGGGTGCGAGCGGGACGGACATACTCCCCCTGCTTGGTGGCCTTATGCTTGGAATTCAAGTGATAGTGAACGATGGAATGCTCTGGGTCTGGAAATATCCTTGGTGATTCATGGAAAGAAAGGTTCTCCACATTCAGGGCATGGTACGCCGGGTAGGAAAACGCCCGGCATATGTCCACAATTGAGGCAGATCGAAGAGGAAATATCTCCCATTAAAGGCCCCCTGCAAACAACTTCTCCATTCATTATTCATCAAGTTGATGCAGATGCAAAAATGGTCAGCCTTATGCAGTGCCTATCCGGGAGAGTGTCGGGGCACTGCGTATGAGAGGGTACCAACGTCTGCCCCTAGTGAAGGGTTTTGGGAAAACACAGAGGATTGACAATTGGTGGAACCAGCCTGCAATGATGGCCGCCGCACTTGGATTAGCAATGCTCTACACAGGCCTCAGAGTGATCTTACTGGACGGCAGTATCCACTATGAGAATCATAGAGTTACTTCTCCAATATTCTCTCCAGACGTCTTGCACTTGTTCCACATTACTAATCATCCCGGATGGATGAATTCTGCAATGCTGATTCTATGGATACCGTTTGGATTCAGAGGGACTTGTTATTACATGCGAAAGGTGTACCATCGTACCTTCTTACAGAATCCAACAGCATGCATGGTTGCGAAGCCCGGGATTAATCATGGAGTTGGTTACTCGGGGGAAAGAGGAATCTTCATCATCAACAATATTCATCGCTACATGCTATATCTTGCAGTAATCATCCTGTCAATGAAATACTACGATGTGATTCTCACAATGAGATTCGAAGGGTCTTGGGGATTTTCCTTAGGAACCCTGATACTAGCGTTCGAATCTTTTCTACTAACCATGTACGTAATCTCATGTCACGCATTCAGACATCTTTTTGGTGGTTCTCTAGATCAGTGGCGAGGCGGTATTTCTTCCATGGCTGGGCGGATATTCAGATTCTCAAGTCGCCATAATGCAAGCCACAATCTCTGGTTTTGGACCTCACTTGCAATGGTTTTCCTGGGAGACATATTCGTTCTTTCAGTTGCTGAAGGTCTAATTAGCGATCCTAGTTTCAAAATGGGGTGATTGAGTGTACGAATACGAATGTCATGAGCACGATGTTGTGGTAATCGGGGCAGGCGGAGCGGGGCTCAGGGCTGCTATTGAGGCCAGTTCCATGGGAGTCAGTGTAGCATTAGTCTGTAAATCGATGTTGGGCAAAGCACATACTGTGATGGCAGAGGGGGGAGCGGCTGCTGCACTTGCTAACAAGGACTCACGTGATTCGTGGAAGACGCACTTCCGAGATACGATGAAGGGCGGAAAATATCTCAATGATTGGAGGATGGCGCGTATCCATGCTCAAGAAGCTCCTGATCGGATAAGAGAGCTTGAGACATGGGGGGCTGTATTCGATAGAACTCGAGAAGGGCGAATAAATCAGCGTAACTTTGGCGGCCACACATACCCTAGGCTTGCACACATAGGAGATGCCACCGGACTCGAAATAATTCGTACTCTTCAGGAAAAAGGAGTCCATATGGGGATGGATGTTTTCATGGAATTTACAGTATGCAGATTATTCACCTCTGATGGACGGATATCCGGGTGTCTGGCATATGATAGACAGAGAGGAAGGGCTCATGTCTTCAAGGCGAAAACTATCGTCCTTGCCACCGGAGGAATAACTCGATGTTGGTCGGTATGTTCGGGCTCTTGGGAATATACGGGAGATGGCCATGCATTGGCATATTGGACAGGTGCAGAAATGGGCGACATGGAATTTGTTCAATTCCACCCGACGGGCATGATATGGCCGCCAAGCGTTCGTGGTATACTAGTCACTGAAGGAGTAAGGGGGGAGGGAGGTATGCTAAGAAACTCGGAAGGGGATCGTTTCATGTTCAACTATGTCCCTGAAATGTACAGGGATGAGTTTGCAGATACTGAAGAAGAAGCTCTCGCGTGGGTTCAAGAAGTAATATCAGACAAGCAAGCCACGAATAGAAGACCTCCTGAACTCTTGACACGTGACGTAGTAGCCAAGGCAATTAACAGCGAAAAGGCAGCAGGTCGGGCAAGCGAACACGGAGGGGCGTATCTGAATATATCTTGGCGACCTGCCGATCAGGTTCGAAAGAAATTGCCCGGGATGTATCATCAATTCAAGGAGCTTGCGGGAGTGGACATAACCAAGCAGCCAATGGAAGTGGGGCCAACAGCGCATTATGTGATGGGGGGTGTAAAGGTAGATCCTGAATCCCAAGAGTCGACTGTTCCAGGGCTATATGCCGCAGGAGAGTCTGCAACGGGATTGCATGGCGCTAACAGATTGGGAGGGAATTCCCTTTCCGATCTTGTGACATTTGGACGGAGAGCAGGGCTATATGCCTCGAAGGCGGCATCTAGTATGGACGCATGGGGAGAAATAGAAGAAGATGAGATACAACAAGGGATAGATCACATGATGGCTCCATTGAATCGTGAGGGAGGGGAAAATCCAGCTGCTATTGTGCATGATCTTAGAGAGATGATGCAGGAGAAAGTAGGGATAATCAGAACTCGCGACCAGTTAGTAGAGGCGCTAGACGAGCTTGAGGCGTTGAGGGTTCGTTCACAAAATTGTTCGCCCGGAGGAGGGGTAATTTACAATCCAGGTTGGCATCAGGCTCTAGAACTTGAGGCCATGATTGATGTAAGCCAAATGTGTGCTCTTTCAGCACTAGAGCGGGAAGAGAGCCGCGGCGGGCATACGCGAGATGACTTTCCGATCCCAGATCATGACTCCTGGGGTAAGGTAAACAGCGTAATTACGAAAGATTCGGAAGGTAATATGAAAATTGAGCACAGGAGTTATCCGCCGATCCCAGATGAGTTGAAGCAACTACTCGACTCTGATGACCTGGATGGTGATTCATGATGAAGAAGCAAGTGACGTTCCGAGTATTCAGAAGCCATACAGGGGAACGGCCCTATGCTAGCCACCCGAGAACTGAATCATCAGTCGGTAAAATGTCTGACTATGAAGTCGAATATGATGAAGGGATGGTTGTTCTGGATGTTATCCACAGAATCCAAGCAGAACATGCTCCTGATTTAGCATGTCGTTGGAACTGCAAAGCGGGGAAGTGCGGCTCTTGCTCTGCCGAGGTAAATGGCAAATCCCGTCTTATGTGCATGACTAGGATGTCAGACATCATGGAGGAGACGCCGGAAAATGAGCCGGTTACTGTGCGTCCGATGCAAGGTTTCCCACTAATTCGTGATCTGGTCACTGATGTTAGTTGGGCTTATGAGATGAATAAGAAGATGGTTCCGGTAAACGGTCCCGACAAACTTGACTGGGAGTTCAATCAAAACGAAGCAGATAGGATTCAGGAGTTCAGACAGTGCATAGAGTGCATGCTATGTGTGAATACGTGCCATGTTCTCAGAGAACATGAGAAATTTGACGAGTTTGCAGGTCCAAGATTCTTTGTGAGAATGGCAGGACTAGAAATGCACCCACTTGATACTGAAAGTCGTATACCTCAGATCAAAGAAGACTTCGGCATAGGCTACTGCAACATCACAAGGTGTTGTACTGAAGTATGCCCTGCGGGAATAAACATAACAGATAATGCGATTATACCCCTCAAAGAAAGAGTTGTGACAGAGTACTATGACCCAATTGCAATGATTGCCAAGAAAATTGGAATCAAGCGTTAGATTTGCAGAATATCTTGACTTATCGATAATGGTTTGATATCCCCCCGAGAGCAGACGCCCTCGAGGGTGTTGCGTGATTCTAGCCTATGATCGAGGCAGATTTAGGCACTCAAAGGCGCCTAATACCTGACTTCTTCACATTGGCTTTCTTGATCTTAGCAGGAAGCCAAGCAGGGCCAGAAGCTGGCCTGTCTACCATAGACACTGAGCCAGAGAAACAGTGAACCCTGTTGGTTCCCCTCTCTCTCAGCTCAATGCTGGTATGTCCTCGAGTTGCGGCCTTTAGGGCAGCTCCTCGGGGTTGCTTCGAAACGAACACGTGGTCCGAATCGCTTCCGTCTTTGTTTAGCAGTACGAAGTACTTCTTGTCACTCATGGTACAAATCCTCCGGCATACTATCATACTGTTGTATATATATCCGTTTCCCCGATTTCGATTGACTGCGAGGGTGAGAGGGCTAAAATTGGCATTACGGAGGAGGAAAAAACGTCTTTTCGCCCTTCAAAATTCAGCACATGCGAGGGTCTTTGTGGTCGTCACACCGTTTATTGATCGTATACTCTCGACCACCATTCTGGCTATATCGCCAACTGAATCTGCCTCGACCTTGACAATCAGATCGTGGTCGCCAAATAGAACGTTTGCCTCAGACACAAAATCCATTTTTGACGCTGCCATTTGGACCTCTATTTCAGATCCCGGTTCGACGTTGATCAGCACGAATCCTGTTGCCATGTGGGGTAATGACAGTATCAAAGTGATGAATGCTTCGTAAAATTACCCCTTTTAGTCGATGGGGATATAGGTCGGGGTCGGTTCGGCCGGCTGTATGGCTGACACCATCATCGTGCGAGAATGCCTGCATGGGCAAGTTCGTGTAATGTACGGAGACCTCACAAAAGAGGAGGGTGACGTGCTAGTAACGCCTGCAAATAATCGCCTCGCAGGCAGAGAAGGTGTCGATGAAATGGTCCATCAAGCCGCTGGTCCCGAGCTTCGAGAGCATACTCATGGAATCGCAGTTGAGCGGCGAAAAGAGAATCTGCCGCCCTGTGGTGTCGGCGAGGCAGTGGTGACTCCAACATTCTCACTTCCGCATGGAAGTCTTGTCCACGTCGTTGGACCCGATTGTCGACGACCAACGCAGGACACTGATCGAAGAGAGCTTCTGAAAACGGCCTATGCATCGCTGTTCAAGGAGATTGAGGGGATACAGAACCGAGATACGATTGTTTTGCCGCCTCTCAGCATGGATATATTCCAATATCCTCATCGGGAAGGTGCAAGGATGACAATGGAGATCGTTCTTGCATGGATGGATTCTGGAGATGACCCTGGGGTAAAGAAAGTCAAAATCATCACTCAGGAGTCGAATTTCATAAACAATATGAAGACGGTGTACAGAGAATCAGAGGACAGGTTCCCCGGTGTCGACCGTACGAGAGAATATCGACGTGGCCTGATTGATTAGTTGGCTGCAGCTCGATTGGAATGTGCCTTTATGGCATCATGCATAGACATACGACCAACGGCTACTGCCTTGGCAAGGGATCTTGGAATTGTAAGCCTGCCCTCAGATATTGTGCGAGATCTCCTCTGTATCTCCCTTAGTTCTCCATCTGAAGGATCGACTACCAATCGCTGAATGACTCGAGTTCCAATTTTTCGTGCTATTCTTGCAGCCGAAGCTGAATGATTATGCCTCGAACCTCTTGAGGTTCTTCTCTCATCCACAAATTCGACAATATGGCCTCTTGCCAAACATACGTTGGCAAGTCTTCTTGCAATAGTTCGTGAGCCGTCGCCCACGCGGACAACGTAGGTTTTGGGAGAAATATTGTCAACAATTAACCCTATGTGGTCAGGTGCTTCGTCCACTGACTCAAGTTGAATTGCTCCCAACAATTTACCACAGGCCATCCACGCAAGACCTGGCCTGGGGCCGGGATCTACACCAAAGACGAGATGCTTGACAGGCATCGTTGGGCCTAGTATAGCATAGGATATCGCTGTCTCTAAATTATCTACTGTACAGGCTATCCCCCGTGAGTCGTGCTGTGACTCGACCTCGGAAGGCGTTCCAAACCATATCGGCATTGAAGCGGGAACAGGATCTTCTGGAGCGAGTTGTATGGGCCTTATGCCCGAAGAGCGAAGTGCATCGATTAACCTGTATGCAAGTTGGTAATCCCTAGTGCGGATACCTGCGCATTCCACAATAAGGGCTGTGAAGGAGGCGGTGTTCAAGCCTTGCTGTGAATAATCAACCGCAGATGTAAATATCTGCCATTATATCGAATTAACAATCTTCGATGACCGGTGTCGTCATTAGCCTACCCGTTACGATTGGAAGTATGAGCGGCCCATATGAGCGAGAGTTACGATCTGTCTTGGCAGGGGAGAAAAAGGGCGTAATTGCGGTTACGAGATCGTGCAATGAGGTCGAGAGGGCTCGGGCTATGCAAGTGTGTGAAAGACCATTTCTTGTTGTCAGGGCACCAGGTAGTGGTTCTGAAGGAACTGGTGATTTATTAGTTCTAAGAGGAGATGTTTGTTTTCCAATAGAGGTTAAATCATCCAAGGTTAGCAAAATATACCTTTCAGGCAGAACGATGACGCAATACGAAGCATTTCAGAAAACTGGTGAGCGTTGTGGCCTTGTACCACTTTACGCCTTCAGATTGAAAGGTGTTAGGGGTGACAGTTGGAGATTATTTTCTGTTCCCGTGGAAGGTTTGAGGGGGAAAATGAGGTTGATAGCAAATCGTGTACCGGAACTTCCCCTTACTCGAAATGGGGCCCCACATCTTGACTGGGAGAAGGGGATGCCGCTAAATGGATTCATAGCAATGGTCTGTCGTTCAGACGGTTCCAGACCAGCCTTGGACATCAATCTTTGAGTTCATTCTCAATTGCTTCGATGGTCTTCTTGGTCTCATAGATTTCGGATTTTGATGTATCGAGATTGATTCTTTCCAGTCGCGCTGATACCGCATCGCGCTCTTTTTTGATGCGATTTAAAATTCTCTTAGCACGCTTGCCATCGCCATCCATGCTATCTCCCCATTGACGATGAACTTGGGTGTTGCTATTCACACGACATATTGAAGCAGGGGCCCAATTGCAGGAAACCATGGAGAATCAGCCGATAGGGACGAATCAGATTCTCTTATTGCTTGGAATAGCTCTTCTTACGTTAAATGGAGTGTTCTCTATTTTAATCGGGTTTATGCTATCGATGTGGTATGTTAGTATCATTATTCTAGAGCATCGGGGCGTTCTGGATAAATGGAATTCAACTAGAGTACTTGGCCTGATACTTATGATTAGGACCAATCGGGGGAAAAAGGCTGCAGAATGGATCGCTCGTCCCCGACGTCTTTGGCGTATTTTTGGAGAGATGTCCATTTGGCTCTGCTTTAGTGTCATGATTCTGCTAATTATCGGCATCCTTGCAAGTGCTCTTCAAACTGCAAGAGCTCCGGCTGAACAGCAAGTTCTCCCTGCTACAGACATACTTTTCATCCCTGGTGTGACGAGTTTCGTACCAATATTCTGGCCTCTTCTAGCACTAATCGTAACAGTAGTGATTCACGAATATGGGCATGGACTTCAGGCAAGAGCACATGGAATGCGGATTCGAAGTTTTGGAGTGCTACTCGCAGGAATCATTCCAGTTGGGGCTTTTTATGAGCCCGAGCAAGAAGAAATCCGAATCGCGCCCTCGCGGGAAAGACTTCGACTGTTCGCAGCTGGGCCATCAATAAATATCGTTCTGACGTATGTTCTGATTATTTTACTGGCAGGGGCGTCACATGGCCTCGTAGCGACTGAGAAAGGAGTTTATGCAGTAGGTATTGTTGAAGACTCAGGGGCTGAAGAGGCGGGCCTCCTGCCGTATGAATTGATTATGCAGGTAGATGACATTACTCTCGAGGATCCTGAAGATTTGACCAATGTACTTGATGCGCATGTGGCGGGGGACACGATTCTTCTGACCGTCGGAACTAATCCATTCTATGGGCCTATGGAAACTAGAACAATGGAAGTAACACTCACAGACAAGAAGGCCTACTATTACGAATTATGTGGGGAAGATTCGGAATGCAAATCTAACGTTGACCAGGCAGGAATAGAAGAGGGCGAGGGTTTTCTTGGGGTTAGCGGCATAAAGTCTGCAGATAGTGCCGCCCGAGTATATGGGCTCCCGTTTGAGGATGGTCTGACCATAGGACAGCGTACAATTTTGGTGGCCTTTTCCCCCTTGTTATTTGGAGCGATTCCGATTCAGAACCAAGGACAGACTATGGTGCTGCAGGAGAGGGCTTTCCTGAGTGCTGGAGAAGGGCTGATTCCCTCTATTTTCGGAACAGTTGGGATGTTGGGGCTCTTTGACTTCCTATTCTGGATAATGTGGATCAGTTTCCTACTAGGTGTTGCAAATCTGATACCCCTGATACCTTTTGATGGGGGGCATATGGTTAGGGATGCAGGACACATAGTAGCAAAGAAGATTATGCCTGGTTCTAATCCCTTGAAAATTGAACGTCTCGCTGATAGGTTGAGTGGTTACAGCAGCCTACTCGTCCTCGCCTTGGTTATGATCCCCATCATTCTCCCCCGATTCTTCTAGATCGTTTCTAAATGAGTCGATAATGAGTGGTGCAGCGATTATGCCGCCTATCACTAATGCAAGTTTCATCCAGCTAGATGACGGTACTGCAGGCCATGCGCCAGTCGTTAGAAGTTTTATTGATCCGAGCCAAGGGATTTCAGTGGAAGCGATACCAATAACCCACTCGTCTTTGACGGCGAGAACCGGGTTACCATTCTCATCCTTGAGTCCTTGGCTCATTATGTACTGGTCAGAAGCATCTCTATCTGTGGCTCTGAGTTGATCAATCCTACATCCATTCGATTTTTCATTATCTCCTGTTGTGAGATACCCCTCGTGACTAGGTATCCATCGGTCGATTCTCAGACTTCCGCCATGGGGATAGCACTCGTATTGAAGGGTCACGGATATCTCATCCACGCCTCTTAAATCAGTACCAGGTACATCCCACCCACCAGATTCATTGTTAATCGCCTTGAGTATGGCTCTATGAATCACCGGAGTATCGCTTCCGCCATTCTTCTTGTAGATTATGACATCACCGGGCATACCGTGTCTTTCATACCCTTGATGTGGACTGCCTTCCTGAATTGACTCAGCGAATGTTATGATTCGATCCGCTCTTTCTGGGGCAGTTACCAGGATGAGGTCACCAGCGTCTATAGCTCCTACCTCACCATCCTCTGAATGAATCATGGAATTACTCTCGACCACAACAAGAGGTGGCCATGAACCGGTGATGGCCCACAAGCCGGACAGTATGATGACGACCAATGAAATGGATATCATTGCCTCCCTGATTATCGACGATGCCATCTCATTCCACATCCTCTTCTATAGAACGAGCAGGGGTCGTCATCCACAATAACATCGAAAGTGCAAGTGCGATTACGGCGCTAACAGAATCAATATGCGGCGGCGGGTGGCTTTGTACTGGGTTCCCTACAATCATGTCATTTAAGGATCGAGAAGAAGCATCAAGGCCACCGAATACCGATTCAAACACTATGAGTATAAGGAAAAAGGACGTGAGGAAAATTAGTGCTCTGTGTGTTTCCACTTTTTTCAGGGCGTTGAGATGTGGGAGAATAATTGAAATCTTGGATCTCGGATTGGACCACCACGAGACTGACTCGGCACTATTTTTTGGACGTTCGCTCCATCTACGATTGGGTTTAATCTCAAGATTATGATACACTTCTAGTAATCTGGATCTGTATCCGGCACCAAGCGCCTCTGCCGCATCCTCAGCCTCCTTCCTGCGCCTGATTACTTCAGTTCTAGAATCCAATGCACAAATCTCTTCGAAGGTATCTCTAAGCGACAAGTAGGCGAAAAACTCGGGGAGCAGGAAGAAGCATCCTATGCCACCGACAATGAGGCAAGCCCAACTGAATGGGACCATGGATGAGGTTGCTGGGTCAGTTGCTCCTCCGAGCATCAAGAATAGGAGACCCCAGCCCATAGCACCTGCAAATAATATCGATGTGTAGGCCGTGACGGAGTAGTGTATGTCAGGATTAGCCCTCCACCATTTTCGAATCCTCTGTGTCGGCGACAGGCGGGCCACGTCACTGGGCAGGGTAATTGGGATTAGGGCCTTCCGGGGCTTCGAGTCTGACGAAGAGGGCTTTTCTGCTTAGTCTCTAGCGACTGGGCATGGCGGGCAAGATGTTCGAGCTTGAATCCCGGGTATCAGCCCTGCTTCAGGGGCTTGAATGGAACCCAACTCCGATTCAAAGAGAGAGTGAGAGAGTCCTCCTCTCGGGCAAAGATGCTCTACTAGTGGCCCCCACAGGCAGTGGGAAAACAGAGGCGGCAGTGATACCTCTCGTTTCTAGAGCCCTTGATCAGAATTGGGAGCCTCTATCCGTCCTCTACATAACCCCCCTTAGGGCACTGAACAGAGACATGGATAAGCGACTTGGGCCATTCCTTGAACCTCTGGGGCTCGATGTTTCATTGAGGCACGGCGATACGAGTAAATCAGAACGTGCCAGGCAATCGAAAAATCCCCCACATATGCTGATCACGACTCCTGAAACTGCTCAAATTATGCTACTTGGTTCAAGGTTGCGTAGGCATCTTGCAAAGGTTCGTGCGATAGTTATCGACGAAGTTCATGATTTGGCGGGGTCCGAACGTGGTTCCCAACTTCTTGTGGGAATAGAAAGAATTCGCGCATTGTCAAAGAGGGACATCCAAATTGTGGGGTTGTCAGCGACAATAGGAAATCCCAAAGAAGTGGCAAGATGGTTTTCGAAAGATGCTGTTGTTGTCGAAGGGCCTTCCCCCAGAGCTACTGAAGTACGAGTACATGTTGAACAGTCGACTCCTGAAGATGAGGCACTGGCTGTTACCTGGAATGTATCTCCAAGGGCGATATCCTCCCTCAGAAGGCTGTCTCATCTTATCGGGAAATCATCGCCGGCTCTTGTCTTCGTAAATTCGAGATCGAATTCCGAGACAGTCGCGCAGAGGATGCTCAAGATTGCTCCCGAGATTGAAATCGGAGTCCACCATGGAAGTCTCGCTGCAGATTCTAGAGAGGAAGTTGAGGAAGCACTTAGAGGAGGGAAAATCGATGCTATGGTCTGTACGTCAAGCCTGGAGCTCGGAATAGACGTTGGTTCGATACGTGCAGTACACCAGCTACAATCCCCGAGAAGTGTAGACAGTTTGCTTCAACGAATTGGGAGATCCGACCACAGGGTTGGAGGGACAGGTAGAGGTGAAGTTCTCGTATGGGAAGATGATGACGTGGGAGAGTCTGCAGTAATAGCCAGAAGAGCTTTGGAAGGGGATATTCCAGACGTAGAATGGCGCACTGATCCGGCAATAGTTGCTGCTAATCAGCTTATGCAGATGGCGATGCAGGAAAGTGTCGTCTCAATCGAAGAGGCACATGTAGTGCTGACTTCTGCCTCGATATTCAAGAAATGGAGCATTGAAGATACTCTTGCTACTCTGAAAGTATTGGATGATAGGTGGCTTCTGAGATTATTCGATAATCCTCCAGAATCAGACATTATTACTTGGAGTCCAAAGATATGGGAAGCGATTTATTCAGGTCTTAAAGATGATTCGATTCCGAGTATTAGGCCCTCTTCATCTGATGATATAGACCCCGTAAAGATTGAAAAATGGAAGAAAATCATGATGCCAAGACTTCCGAATAAGATTTCCAAAGGTTGGTTTCAACCTGCTGGGAAGTTGATGTCAACAAGGACTCAACATTACTCGATGATTCCTGATGAGTCATTATACAGAATCCGAGATGTTGTGAGTAGAAGAGTATTGGGTACTGTGGATGAGGCATTCGTTCTATCTCTTGGCTCTGATGGGAGCGAAGAAGGTGCAGGGAGACCCAGAACATTTGTCATGGCTGGTCGAACTTGGCAGATTATCGATGCCGATCCTGAGCAAAATGAGCTCACTGTTGCTCCGATCTCAGAAATTGGCAATGCGCCAGTGTGGTCTGGGGAATTGCCGCCCGTACCAAGAGAAGTTGCTCAGGAGGTAGGGCAACTAAGGAGGAGTGTTGCTGAAATGACCGGTTCCTTAGAGAAGCGAGTAGGAATCATCCCCTTCGATAGATATCCCCTCTCAAATGAGGCTGCATCGGGCTACATACAATCTGTCATGGATCATCTTGATTCTACAGGCCATATACCAGATGATCTCAAGCTAACTATTGAGGTGAGAGAGCATGCAATCGTATTGAATTGCTGTCGTGGTTCCAAGATCAACGAAACTCTAGCACATTTCATTCAAGCAATGGGGTCGGCACTCGGAGGTTCTACAGGGATGGCGGTGATTGACCCATACCGAATATCATTCAAGATACCAAGGGTAGATGCTGGGCATATCGAAGAATGGTTGAGAGGGACCTCTCCATCTGCTCTTGAAGCAATTCTGAGAATGACTATCCCGAATGGTAGGGCGATCAGGGCCAGATTTGTACAGGTTGCTCGGAGATTCGGAGTACTGAGAAAAGATGTAGACCCAAGAAGAGTGAATATCGAAGGCATGATGAAGCGATATTCGGGTACACCAGTGGTCGAAGAGACTCTGTCTAAATTATTCTATGAAAGAATGGACATAGAAGGAACGATGGATCTGATGTCAGATATACAGAATGGTCGTGTATCTGTTGTGGTTACGGGACCGGGGCCCCTTGGCCAGTCTCCCCGTTCTGAACGAGATATGCTACTCCCTGCGTGGAGTGACAAAGATCTGCGAGAGCGTCTCGAGACAAGGCTCCTTTCTGAACGATGCGTCCTGATATGTATCAACTGCTCATCTATCGAGAGGAAGCGTGTTGGACGTCTTGAGAATGGGTTGGATGATTGTTCGGTTTGTGGTGGCGGAATGAGATGCTGTGCTCCAGAGAGAATGGAGAATATGTTGTCCGGATGGGTCTCGAGTCGGGACCCCAAGGATCGTGGACGGGTTCAGAAAAATGCCGAATTAATACGAAATCATGGATTTGAGGCGATTATGTGTCTCATGGCCAGAGGTGTTGGCGAGGAAACTGCTACGCGTATTCTAAGATCCCATTCTGGAAAGACTCGGACTAAACTTCTGAGATTGATACACAACGCTGAGATCGAATATGCCCGTACTAGACGATACTGGTCTTGACACAATCGCTATTCGGGTGATGTTTGTCCGAGTAACATGCTGATTGGCCTCACAGGAAGGAATGCCTCTGGTAAAACCACTGTGGTTGGATGGTTCTCTGAACGAGGATTTGTTGCTGAATCATGCTCCGATTCGATTAGAACGTGGTTGGCAGAAAGGAGGATAGAATCAACCAGAGAAAATCTAATCGAGGGTGGAAGAGAATTGCGTAGACAAGGAGGAGGCGGCATTCTGGCTGAAATGCTTCTTGAACGTCTCAATGGGAGAAATGCCGTCATCGATTCGATACGTACTCCGGCGGAAGTGGAGGCCCTTCGAAAGAGAGAGGACTTCATTTTGATCGAGGTTATAGCCGATCCAAGAATACGATGGTCCAGAGCGAAAATCAGATCAAGACCTGGTGACCCATCCAGTGAAGCGGAGTTCATAGAATCAGAAAAAAAAGAATTGGAAGCCGCTGATCAAGCCGGTCAGGCACTTATCGCAACAGCAGCAATGGCCGATTTCAAAATCGAGAATGATGGCGATTTGGACTCTCTGGGTCATAAATTGAACCGGATCATATCTGATATTTCGTGATCAGGCGGTTCTGATAGCCACACCAGACTCTCGCAATAGAGCCATAGAACGCTCGAAATCTTCCTTCCATCGACCTGGAATTTCAAGACCAGAGGGGATAACCACCTCAGATATACCGGCTTGGATCAGGCTTCTTGCACATCGGGTGCATGGGGGCCATGTCACATAGGCTGTGCAATCTTTGAGGGCAAGTCCAATTCTTGCTGCGTGCATAATCGCATTCTCTTCAGCATGGCATATAAGCGGATACTTGAGGTCTCGATCGGATAGTCTCTCGTCTGTATCGGCGATACCCCGGGGAAACCCATTGAAGCCTGTCGATCTAATCTCTCTGTCTGGACCAACAACGACGCAGCCGACCTTTGTTGAAGGGTCTTTGCTCCAGTTCGATATGTGGGTTGCAAGACTTAGAAAACGTCCGTCCCACTTCTCGCTCATACCCCTATCTCATGCAGTCTCAGTCAAGAGGGTTGCCGAGGAGGATGCACCAACAAGGCATTGGATAGATCGTGTTTCAGAGGATTTAGTACAGCCAGCACATCACCGATCAAATGTATGCTACCCATGATGAGGAGTTCCACTTTTTTGTCAGATGCGCGTTGGAACGCCTCTTCGAAAGCTGATAGGGCATTTTCTGCAAATGAGTGCCTTATCGTCGTCCCGAAGGAGTCGCCAATCTCTCTTGCAGGATGTGGTGGGAGTCTGCCATGTTCGGGTTCTGTAATGACTGCATGAATGATCTTTCTTGATGTCTCCTCACTCATCAAAGGTGCTAAAATTGCATCTAAATTGTCTTTTTGTGTAAATCCGATCATTATCACAGCATCCCTACTCAGGCGGGAGGCTTCATCACTGATTCCTTCCAAGTTATGCGCTGCACTTAGCCTTACAGCGACATTCCCTGAAGCATACACAGTCCCATCTCGTCCGGGCCACCTGATATTCATTGGATCTTTTTTCCACCCCATTTGTTGTCCGATCTTTGAGGCCATATTGTACCATTTTTTCCAGGGTTTGTCAGTTGAATTGTCCGTATGCAGGAGGAAATCCTGGCCAGTCAATCGACGCACTTGAGATTCGATCTCCTCATTTTCTGGGTCGAACATGATGATTGGGACGCCTGAGCGATGGATTCCCGCTTTCTCCCTCGCAACATCGACGAGTGTGGGGCCGAGAATATCAAGATGGTCTTCCGAGATGGTTGTGATGGCGCAGAAATCGGCTTTAACGCATCTAGTGGCATCGAGTCTGCCTCCCAAACCAGTCTCAATTATTGCTCTACTAACTCCTGCTCTCTTGAAAGAAATTAGGGCGACTAGGAATGTCTTCTCATAGTACGTTATCTCGATGGAAGGTGCCTCCTCGCTTGCCTTCCTAACAAGAGCGAGGCATTCATCGAACTCTTTCTCATCAATCGGCATTCCATCAATCCTAGCACGCTCTTCAACATTTACCAAATGGGGTGAGGTGAATAGTCCGACCAAATTACCGGAAGCAGCGGCTCTGGCAGCGAGATGTGCGCAAAGAGAGCCCTTGCCATTAGTTCCAGCTACATGGATCGATGGAAATGCGTCCTGGGGATTCGACAAACGTGCAAGCATCTGTCTGACATGGGTTAGTCCGAGCCTCATTCGTCGGCGTCCTGGGACGGGAGCGAGCCATGCTCGAAGGTCCTCATGAGTCCAGTGCGCCATGCATCGGGGACGAGCCATCTTGATATGAGCCTAGGCGGTGAGATGGGGTATGTCAGACGACAAGCACAGGCCCATGGCATGGTCATCGATGCTTGGGATGGCTGGAATGTTCATCTTCACTATATGCATGGGAATTTTCATCCAACCTGCATGGAATTTCGAAGAGGCGAAGGCTTTCGGTGAAGAGGGTTCCACGGAAGCGGCCAACATATTTTTCGAATTGTGCATGATTTTCTTATTCACTGCTGCAGTGATATGGCTTGCTAGAAAGGGGCTTCAAGTCTTGATTAAAGGATTCGTTCTTTTTGCACTCTGGATCTCGATGCTTTATGCTACTCTTCCCCTGATTGCACTGATTGGTTCAATTGTTGGAATGGGGGGGCAGGAGCCTTGGAATATGGCGTTTATCGCATCTCCCATTCTCTCCTTGGGTGCAATAATCGGGCTCTACAAATATCCTGAATGGTGGGTTGTGAATGGCGTGGGCATGATTGTGGGTTCTGGAGTAATTGTCATGATTGGGATTAGCTTCGTCCCGGTTCTGATATGCATATTCATGATCGCGGCGGCTATCTATGACTACTGGGCAGTGCATCGCTCCAAACACATGCTTGAACTGGCTGATACTATGATTGATCTCAAACTCCCAGTCGTTCTCGTTGCTCCCAAGGACGCCAATTACAGCTTCAGAAGTGAGCAGGGGAGTATGCGTGATTCAGAATCAACTACTGAAAGTTCTTTACTTCAGCAAGATGATGGAGTAGTATCAAACAAAGGCAGGGATGCGCTTTTCATGGGTCTGGGTGACGTAATCTTCCCGGGCATGCTTGTCATCTCAAGCTTAACTTACATGCCTGAGCTTGGAGGTGAAATATACAACCCGTATGGCTCGATGTATCTCAGCCAGGTATTGGTGGCATTGGGCACTCTCGTAGGAGGGCTGTTAGGATATGCGGCTCTGATGAGTTTCGTTGCAAAGGGTAAAGCTCAGCCGGGCTTGCCTCTTCTCAATGGGGGGGCGATCTTAGGATACATCATAACAGGAATTATCGTTGTCGGGCCTGCTGCTCTTTGGCAGGACATAACGTTCCTGTGAATGCTGGAAGCCGAATCCCTCAAGTGGCCCGAGGATGGCCACGGATCGAGACTGATGCTAGATATCCAGATCTTCCGCGAAAATCCAGGCAGCATCCGTGCTGACTTTTCGAAGAGGGGGATCGATGACGATCCTATCGACGAGGTGATACGTCTAGACGAGGGATGGAGGCAGATTCGATACGAAGTTGACCAACTTCGGAAGGAGAAGAATTCAGCAGCCAGGGGGATTGCTTCAGCGAAGAAATCCGGCGACGAAGACGAGTTCAAGCGTATCATGGACGAGGTATCCAATCTCGGAGAGATGATCGAGAGTTTGGAGTCGGACGCCAGGAAGATGATCGAGGAACGCGACGATATCAGAATGCGGATCCCCAATATCCTACATCCTGATGTTCCAGTCGGCAAAGATGATCAGAAGAACGTGGAGATTAGCCGGCACGGGCCGGAGAGAGTTTTCAGTTTCAACCCCAAGACCCACAATGAAATTATCGAGGAAAATGGATGGGTCGATCTTGCTCGTGGGGCCAAGGTTGCAGGATCGCGCCAATACTTCCTGATTGGCGACTTAGCTAGGCTCGAAATGGCGCTCCAGCACTATGCATCTGACTTCCTCATAGACAGGGCATACACGCTCGTACAACCGCCACTTATGATGAATAGGACTGCATACGAGGGAGTGACTGATCTCTCCGACTTCGAGACGGTCATGTATGGGATAGAACCTGATGGGTACCACCTCATAGCCACTAGCGAACATCCACTCACTGCGATGAGGATGGATGAGATAATCGAGCCCTCTGAGCTTCCCATCCGGATGGTTGGTACCAGCCCCTGTTTTCGAAGAGAGGTTGGGGCGCATGGGCTTTCAGACAGGGGGATATGGCGAGTTCACCAATTCACCAAAGTCGAGCAGATTGTGATCTGCAGGCCTGAGGATTCCTGGGCTATGCATGAGGAGTTGCTTTCCAACGCAAAGGATCTCTGGGATAGCCTAGGACTCCACTACAGAGTTGTTGACATTTGCACAGGAGACATGGGGACTGTTGCCTCGAGAAAGTATGATTTGGAAGCATGGTTGCCTGGGGCAGGTGCTTTCAAGGAGGTTGTCTCATGCTCTAATTGCACGGATTACCAGGCGAATCGGCTTAGGATGCGCTATCGTACAAGCAAGGGAAATGAGGCAGTGCATACGCTCAACTCCACCGCTGTAGCGACAAGCAGGGCCCTAGTGGCGATAATGGAGCAATATCAGACAGAGGATGGGGGGGTTGCGATTCCGGCGGTCCTCCAACCGCTCATGAGTAGTCGAACTCACCTCGAACGAATTTGATATAGCGCTGTTCTTCGTTCTCTTCAAACGGGTGTTGCCCTATATTCACCTGGTACGCTATTCCCATCCAAGTTCCGTCCGAGGAAGTCACTGTCTCGAAGAAATCATGTAGGGCGTGCACGTCCCCTTGAGACTCCTCGTATGCTGTGATGGTGTGCAGAGGTTCGGGGTCAGCTATGGTGAACGGCCATGTATCGTTGACTTGAGGGGATTGAACGGCACCAGCGTACAGGAACCACTCTTTGCCCTCGACATAACCGTCATCGCCGCCCCACTGATCATAATCCAGGCCATAGAATGCAAGGGTGACGACATCCTCCTCCGTGATTGAGATGAACGGGTACATCGAGATTCCCCGGAAAGATTGGACCTCCCACGAATCCGACCAATTGCTCCCATTGTCGTAAGATATGGCGAAGCGCATCTTCCAAGGATCGGTATCTGATCCGGGGCAATCGGCCCAAGCTACTGCGACTGTTCCCTTCTCGTTATTGTTGACCACGGGATATCCTTCTGGACAATTCCCATTTCTCGGACCGACTTCAATGGGATCTTGCCAGGTTCCATCGCCAGGACCCGGTCCTGTTCCCCTGCCGTAGTCCTCAGATATCCGTACATGCACGTATCCGGAGTCTGTATCGGCGTTTTCTTGTGCGACGAACACATAGGGCCCTGTTCGTTGTGATGAGATTGTAGACCAGCCTCCCGGCATCGAGTAGCACTGGCTGAATGATGCGCCGCCGTCTTCGGAATGATAGTACCAGTATCTCCCGGAGTCTCCGCTGCACTCCGGGGGGGATGCTCCTGAGTTGCCCAGGTAATGGATGATTCCATCCCCCTGAGCAGCCACCCAGGGCCGATCATCAGCAGCCATGGTGTTCATTCTCTGACAGGGCCCATCCTCGTAACTCGTACCGTTGTCCGAAAACCGATGCCACCAGTTATCCTCCAAAGTGGTATCGAGATAGTATACGACGTCGTATGCGTCTACCGATATATCGCCCTCATCACCCAAGCACTCGGAGGCCCCCCCTGCGTAGTTGGCAAGTAGCATGTTGCCGGGAGTGGGTGCAAACTGATCGCCATGATCCCATGTGAATCCACCGTCGTTGCTCGCCCAGAACCAGCTGGCCCAGTAATCCCAGGTGGTGTCTGCTCCATCGGTACAGGCCCACCATGGGCCAGGGTCGTCCGGATCGAGGATGATCGGCACAGGGGAGTCCTCGCCGCCCCATCTGAGATCCTTGTGGGCCGTGATGTACATGCTGCCGTCACTGGTGATGGATATCGATGGCTCGTATCCAACGCCGAACCCCTCGTAACCGGGGTCTTGCCCGTTGCTTGTATCTATGCACTCCTCATGCCTCGGCATGAATACGGACTCGCCCCATGAAATCTGGATCGAGGATTCATCAACATCCGGAGATGTTTCGGTGACGTCGCTGACTATCAAGGAATAGAGGGGGACGGCAAGCAACAGAATCACGATAAACGCAAGTGCGGTATCCAAGATTAGGAACTCGACGATATCCTCGAATTTCCTTCTTTTCTTCACGGTGTTCTCGGAGGGCGGACTGTCTTGGATATCCCCCTCCATCGTATCAGCACGTGAGGTGTTTCTTCATAGTGCTGAGCATCGATATCCGGTGATTCAGGTCTATGGAGCGATTATTGGTTCGTGTCGGACGGTTTCCAGAGATTAGGCCAGCGCCTCTTGATGAGTCTGAATATAATGCGGCTCAGAATCATTGAGAACAGCAGGAATAAGATCGACGACCACCAAGGAGTCTCGTCATTAGTGGCCAGGAACCACGTGACTCCGAGTATCGCTGCACCGTAGATGGCCCGAAAGATCGAGAAGATCAGAAAACCGCGAAAGAGGGGGTTTGCTAGAATCTTGGACATCAAGGACTCGTCATCCACAGTAGAATCGAAGGGGGCCAAGTGCATGAGAATGATGGTCGTATCCAATTCGATACGGTGATGTGCATGTTCCACGTGCAATCAACATGAGCGGCGTATCCCCCCCTGCTTCCTCTCCTGCGGTGAGGAAAACGATGCAGGGCAATCGAAGCCGGGATACGAAGCCTGAGCTAGCAGTACGACGCATGCTCAGGGATGCGGGTTTCCCGGGATACAGGATTCATTGGAGGATCGATGACTCGGAGGGACGATACATATGTCGTCCCGACATCTGCTATCCAGGGAGAAAAGTTGCGATATTCGTTCATGGGTGCTTCTGGCATCGGTGTCCAAGTTGCAACCCTTCTATGCCGAAAACGAATGTCGGATATTGGAAGCCCAAGTTTGAGCGTAATGTGGAGAGGGATAGATCGAAACAGGAAAGATTGGTCAATCTTGGATGGGATGTAAGGACCATCTGGGAATGTGAACTTGACAGCGTAGATGCCGAGAGCATGATGAGCAGGGACTGAGATGTCTGTAGAAGGGATTTTCTCAGACTGGACCGGGTGATTTGGAAGAGTCTTGAGTTGAGATTGAAATCAGAATTTCCCCCATGTCGACTCTGTCACCCTCTTTGAAATAGATAGAAGAGACCTCTCCCGACTCTGGTGCGGATATCTGATGCTCCATCTTCATAGCTTCGAGAATCATCATCGGCTGGCCCTCCCGCACTCGCTGACCGGTTTTCACGAGGACCTCTCTGACAGTACCAGGCATAGGAGCCGTGAGGCCGCCTTCATCCATGTCTGATGAGGTAGATTCTTGGCCCATCTCTCGAACGATGTATGTCTTTCCTTCAAGCGATATCCACCATGCGTCTCCAACCTTTGTGACATCTGCCCGATACATTCTCCCAAGACTCTCGATGATGATTGACCCACGTGATTCATCATAGTTGATTGAGAAGTCCTGATTCACTTCGGTATCTTCCGCTTGCAATCTATCGACGAACAGATTATTCTTCTCAGAACGTAGCCTCACTGACCAAGTTTTGTCATCTCCATCAATTTTCCAATACATTGTATCACCTTATGGGAAATTACGAGACAAAGTCCGGAAGGGATCTCCGGAGTGGCCTGTATGCTGATCAACAATGGATGGGGCGCTTGTGACTGCCGCCCTTTGGAGGCCGAGGCGCTCTGCTGCTGAGGCTATTACGGACAGTATGCCCCTGATCGGCTCCTCGGGCCGGGACGGGGGGTCCATGTCATCGAGGTGGTCGGTCGTGACGCCCGGTCCGGAGAAGGAGTCCGAGACCAGCATCTCCCTGCAAAATCCGATATTCGAACGGACTCCGTGCAAGATGATTTGAGATAGGGCCTGATCGAGTCTCCTGATTGCTGATGCTCGGTCGGGTGCATGGACTATGACCTTGGCGAGCATCGGGTCGAATGCAGTGGTCACTTCGTCCCCCGTCCTTATGCCCGTGTCGACTCGTATGCCTGGTCCATTAGGCGTATCGAAACGGGCTATGGGGCCGATGGATGGCAGGAATCCTGTGGATGGATCCTCAGCGTACAATCGAGCCTCCATGGCATGCCCTGAGATTCCCACTTCGGCCTGTTTTATCGGAAGAGGTAGTCCGGCTGCAACTGAGAGCTGCATGTGAACAAGATCGAGGCCTGTGATGAGTTCAGTGACGGGGTGCTCGACCTGGAGCCTCGTATTCATCTCCAGGAAGTAGAACACGTCCTTGTCCGATAAGAGGAACTCGACTGTTCCCGCGCCCACGTAATCAACCGCACGGGCTGCTTGCACCGCGGCCTCTCCCATCAAAGACCTCAGACGAGGATTCACTGCGGGGGATGGCGCCTCTTCTATCACCTTCTGATGCCTCCTCTGGAGAGAGCAGTCTCGCTCATTGAGGTGGATCACATTCCCATGGCGGTCTGCGAATACCTGGATCTCGATGTGCCTTGCCCTCCTGAGGAGGCGCTCGACATACACGGTTCCATCCCCGAAGGCTGCAGTTGCCTCTCTTGAGGCCGCATCGTACTCTGTACGGAGGCGCTTGGGCTCCTCGACCATGCGCATGCCCTTGCCGCCTCCCCCTGCACTTGCCTTGAGGAGTAGCGGGTAACCCACTTCTGCTGCAGCGACGGCTAGTTGGGGCAAGGGGTCTTCGTCACCTGAGACTTCGATTGATTTGCCGGGGATTACCGGTACCGAGGCATCGACCATCGCCTCTCTTGCTCTTATTTTGTCCCCCATGGTTCGAATCGCATCAGCAGATGGCCCTATCCAAACCAATCCGGATTCAATCACCCTATCGGCGAATTCTGATCTTTCGGAGAGAAAGCCATACCCCGGGTGTATTGCATCTGCTCCGGATGCCCTGGCGGCATCCAGTATCGCATCCATCGAAAGGTAAGTGCTCGCGAGGTCCTCTCCCGGTAGCCTGATTTTTTCATCTGCGAAATTGAGATGCATGGAATTGGAGTCCAGATCATTGTAAACTGCAACCCCCCTTAGTCCGGATTCACGGACGGCTCTGAGCACACGGACTGCAATCTCGCCTCTGTTGGCGACGAGTACGGAGCTGAAGGGAGTGGTCGCCTCCATCATCCACTCTGGCGTCCCCATGATGCCCCCCACTTCAGATGCGTTCATTGAATTGTTGTTGGATTGTCATCGATTACAGGATTATCTCATCGCCCTCTGATGCTATCGACCAGCCCATCAGCTCTTCCCTGACATCGATCTGGCTCAATGCCCTATTGGAGTGATTGAGATGTATGAATCGTATATCTGGGTCATCTTCCCCCCTCGGGCCCAGTCTGCTGATCGATTCAAGAATCGGCGGATGAGGGATGGAATTCTGACGTGGCAGGTCGTCAAGGCTCCAGAAGGTTCCATCCATGAGGACGACGTCAGCCTGCATGCTAGAGATCCATTCTCTGATCGTATCGTATCCGACCTGTGCCAGGGTGTCGACCCAGTGGTCGTGATCCGGTAGGTGGAGCAGCGAGCGATTTGGCCCGCGCAGCAGATAGGCGTGCGTATCGCTCCACTCGTCTCGGTGTGGGACTTTTATCGGCACTAATGAGAGGTTTTTGGATACCTGGATCTCGTGTCCTGAATCGAACTGTTTCTTGATGAATACCCGTTGATCGAGGAGTGCGTTCCACAGTGGTGTTTCATGGATAAGGTGGAACATGGATTCACTGGCATGGAGTCGAATTCCCTTAGAAGCCATTACCTCCCTGCCGAATAGCCCGAGACCGTCAATATGACCGAGATGGCCGTGTGTGATCCATACGTCAGTTATCATCCGGGCGCCAGTATCTAGCATCCTCGTCTGCCTGTCCAGATCACGCGTCACATCGATTAGGTGGAGTTCATCTCCGTCCCTCACTGCGAGTGATGTGGGGGATAGCTGNCGTCCTTCTTCTGAGAATCGTTTGCAGGTGTCNCATAGACATCCNNGGTGGGGNACTCCGCCGTCTTGNGCTATGCCGAGAATGGTTACGACGNTTTTCTCAGACATGCTGCTNCACCNGANNGNGGNTGNCTGCCCGNGATCTANCTCCTCCAATCCGGATCTCTTTTCTCNAGGAANGCCGAGAGTCCTTCCTGCCCCTCNGGAGAGCCTCTCATCTCNCTAGTGAGNTCTAGNGTGTAATCACGCANATCNTCGTCGCTNCCCNTCCATCTGTCNAATGTNNANGTGAGNGNCTTGGCCTTCGANACCGCAATTGGGGCTGTTGTCANGANGTCATCTGCCACNANCCCTGCCGCATCCTCGAAGTCAGACGTCGAATCNACNATTTCATCGACNAAGCCGATNCTGAGNGCCTCGTTGACNTCTATTCTTGAAGCACGCATGGAGAGTCGNCGGAAATGAGCGCTTCCGAGNCGGCGATAGACGTAGGGGCCGATGACNGCNGGCAGGATNCCCAGCTTGGCTTCTGATAGCGCGATCCTGGTTCTTGGTTCTGCGATCACATGGTCCAAGCAAGCTACGAGCCCGGCTCCNCCGCCGAGNGCTACGCCCTGTATGCAGCCNATTGTGAAGCATGGNTGCGACCANAGNCCATGNAAGAGTCTGTCNAGTCTTGCNGAATCNTCGCGATTCTCNGANAGNGATTTGGAACCGGCGTCNCGCATCATCTGGATGTCNGCNCCTGCGCAGAAGTGCTTCCCCTTNCCNCGGANATGGAGGACTCTCAGATTNCCNCCTTCGGGGACCGAGTTCGCNCGCGTCCAATCNAGAAGATTGCANATCTCCGTGATCAGTTGGATGCTNAGNGCATTGAANNCATCCNTTCTTTGAAGGGTNATTNTGGCNTGCTGGNCTTTNATTTCAAGCGAGCATAGTTCTGTNTTCGGTTCTTGCATNTNCTCACATCCTGAAGACGCCATAGCGCTGATCGGGGAAGGGNGAGTTCAGGCTTGCAGANATGCAGAGGCCGAGTATNTCNCGTGTGTCTCTTGGATCGATGACCCCGTCATCCCANAGACGCGCTGTGGAGTAATATGGGCTCCCNTCTGTCTCATACTTCTCCAGAATNGGCGANCTGAATTCATCTCTCTGNTCTNCGNTCATCGGNTCTTCNCCNTGTCTGGANCTCTGATCTTCCTTCACNGTAGCNAGTACATCAGCAGCCTGNGGGCCNCCCATGACCGATATNCNNGCATTGGGCCACATNAATAGGAATCTTGGATCATAGGCACGNCCGCACATCCCNTAATTNCCNGCTCCNTGACTGCCTCCGATNATTATCGTGAATTTTGGGACGGGGACGCANGAGACNGCGGTTACCAGTTTNGCGCCGTCCTTCGCTATGCCNCCNGCCTCTGCATCCCTGCCGACCATGAATCCAGATATGTTCTGTAGGAATATGAGNGGNGTGCCCCTCTGACCNCACAATTCGACGAAGTGNGCGCCCTTCAGAGAAGAGTCGGAGAACANGATNCCGTTGTTTGCGACAATGCCNACGGGATAACCGTGGATGTGCGCNAATCCGCAGACGAGAGTGGTCCCATATCTTGGCTTNAACTCGTGGAATCNTGAACCATCGACTATTCTNGCNATGACTTCCCTCACATCAAAGGGGGTGCGATTGTCTTCTGGAATGATGCCAAGAAGGTCTTCATNATCATGGNCAGGAGGTTCNNCTGGACGGGTGTCNAGACGCTTTTTTGGCTCTATATTGAGATGCTCCACAATANTTCTCACCATNTGAAGGGCCTCGTCTTCATCCTCGGCATAATGGTCAGCGACTCCGGATTCACGAGTGTGTAAATCGGCTCCGCCTAGATTCTCNGAGCTGACTTCCTCGCCAGTAGCAGCTTTGACGAGTGGTGGGCCAGCGAGGAAAATTGTGCCATTNCCCTTCACGATNATNGATTCATCGCTCATTGCAGGGATATATGCNCCCCCAGCAGTGCAAGAACCGAGTACAGCTGCTATCTGNGGTATTCCTTTGCTCGANAGAATNGCTTGATTTCGAAAAATTCGGCCAAAATGGTCTCTATCAGGAAATACTTCGTCCTGCATGGGAAGAAATGCGCCTCCNGAATCGACAAGATATATGCAAGGAAGACCGTTNACTTCAGCNATCTCTTGCGCNCGAACGTGTTTCTTTACAGTCATCGGATAATACGANCCGCCTTTCACAGTGGCGTCATTNGCCACAAAAAGGCATTCTCGCCCATTGACGACGCCTATCCCCGTGATGATTCCTGCCGAATATGCTCGGCCATCGTAGAGACCGTCTGCAGCAAGTGAAGAGAGTTCGAGGAACGGGGTGCCTGGGTCGCATATCTCTGCTATTCTTTCTCTAGGCAGACGCTTNCCCCTCTCNCGATGGAGCGATACAGCACGTTCACTGCCGCCCTGCATGGCTGCATCGATTCTCTCNCGAAGTTCCTGAATGAGTGCAGCATTACGCTCAGAGCGCGATATCCAAGTCTCATCACCACGATTCACTCGNGTCCGCAGCTTGGTCATATGGCCTNGTGGAGAGGCTTGTGNACTTGAATGCCCCGAAGGATTCACACACCAGACCTTGTCTCNAAAGACATGGTCGACCATTCAGNAGGTAATCGGNAGTATACCGAAGACGACATCGGNATGTTTGTGACATTGGTTCGCGAGGATGGCACTTATGTGGANGCGGAGATTGTNCGTGTTTTCTGTCCATTGTGTGGAGAGGAGTTCATCGGTACTAAGCGTGATGCAGGTGGCTTCATTGCNGGTCACAAGGCCTACCATGANCATGAAAATATGAGTGATTTGATNGCTGAATCGATGGGTGGAGTTTGANAATCCGACTATTCGTATGCCCATTCTCCCTTCCGCATAACTGGNGTTATGCTGCCATCNTTTGAGATTCCATCTATGTCAAGTTCGTNCGANCCGATCATCCAATCGACATGGATATTGGANGTATTTCCGCCNGCCTTAGAAACTNATTCGGGATCATCGCCTATATCTCCNTTAAAACACTTGGAATAACATTGGCCAAGTGCAATGTGGCATGACGCATTCTCATCATATAGGGTATTGAAGAAAAGGAGTCCTGAAGCGCTTATTGGAGAGGAATGNGGGACAAGTGCAACTTCGCCGAGTCTTCTTGCACCNTCATCCGTATCAAGTAGCTTCAGGAATACTTCTTCGCCCTTTTCCGCTCTNGCATCGACGATTTTTCCAGCTTCGAATNTTACTTCTATCCCATCNATGAGNGTNCCTCTGTACACTAACGGCTTCGAAGCTCTGGCAGTGCCTTCNACNCGATCTGCATGAGGTGTTGTGAAAACCTCCTCAGTAGGGATGTTCGGCGTGCATTCGATCCCGTTCTTGGCGGTGCTCGCCCCGCCCTTCCATGCGTGCCCCTCTGCTAGGCCTATTGTCAAATCAGTNCCAGGGGCTNTGTAGTGGAGAGAGTGGAAATCTTGCTTGTTCAACCATTCTTGTCTTTTTGTTAGNGTCTCCTGATGGGACTTCCAAGCCGCTATCGGATCCTCATTGTCAATCCTTGATATGGAGAATATGGCCTCAGCCAGAGCGGCGACAGCCTCATTGTCTTCCTTATCNGGAAAGACTTGCTTGGCCCATGCAAGNCCGGGGTAGGACACTATATTCCAATTGGTGGAGAAATTTGTGATTCTCTCCATGGCAGGTTTTGCAGCNAGAGACATCGACTTTCCNGCCCTCGCAACTCTGGAGGGGTCTTGTCCNGCNAGGAGGAGGGGGTTTGCTGCTGATATCGCAAGTCTTGCAGTGTTATTGTCAAATGCCTCGGCCATAGCCTTGAACATCCAATCTGGCGCTCTGTCCAAGCTATCATCGGATGCGTGTTCATATCGAGCTAGGGCCAGATCATCATCGGAAAGCATGGTTGTTACNATGCCTGCTCCATTTCTGTATGCCTCGGCTGCCAGTCTTCTNACCAGNGGAAGTGCTTCCACTGGTGCTGTGATGATCAGGTCTTGTNCTGGTTGGAGATTCANACCGACTCTTATCGAAACTTCAGCGAGACGNTCCAACATCTCNGGTTCAAAGGGCAATTCATCGTCCGCGAGTGCGTTCATAACCCGGGTTGATACGATGTTGCGTTTGAATGTTTGAATTGGCCCTAAACNCCCAGAGTNAGTCTGAACACATTTCTGAGGGCGGGCGCCATNCCAACGACCATNAGGCACAATGCGATAAGAACTCGGAGATGCTGCTGNCTGTATTCGAATATGGCTTGCGAGTAGAACCAGCAAATGACGCCNGCNATACCGACTTTCAATATCGTNAANGTCAGAGAAGTGTCCAGAACGTCGGTAACCATTGAGCTAATTACGTGCTTCTCGGTNTATCCGAAGTAATCTATNCCTATCCACGTAGCGATGCCATCTCCTATCTGNCCNCCGACTGGAAGAAGTACAGCAGGGCTTGCAAGAACNGCTTTTTTNCTGAGNTCNTCGATTTTTTCACCCANGGGNGTCTTNGACTNGAGATAATCGCCCTCAGTGACTCCCGGNGGAAGTACTCCAGGGGTGTATCCCAGTTTGAGTGATTCCTCAGCAGCATCCTTNCCGAATGAATNNAGNNCATAGCAAACAAGGATNGGGACTGCGAATACGATTACTATCGGCCATGCAGTCATCTCAGATGTTTCTCTCCCTATGGCAAACCCGGCAAGCATGCCGAAGAGTACTATTGATCCCCCCACCCCAGTGGAATACACAATCCGNTGGATGTGNTCGAAGCGCTCCACATANGAGCCTGCAAGCCAATAGGGGGCAGTCACTCCAAACATCGCGATGATTAGCATTACTTCTCGGTCGTATGCGTCCGAGAGTATCTCGACATTNTCGCTGCTTAGAACNCTCATGCCATATATGGAGGCCTGCGCGGCTATGAGAAATGCAGAAAAATGNCTTGTGGCAGCATTCTTCTCGGNCTCTGTTTCAATTGTACCGTTGGATACCTTGTGGCCNATCAGACCAGCGAGGACAACCCATGCTGCTGTCTGAAAATGGACTCCNGGGCTTACGAACCATGGAGCGAAAGAGGCGCTGAAGAGGCCTGCGTCCTCTATGACCTCTCCAAGAGGGGCCCACAAAACCCAGGGAAGGAGTGCGATGAGCATTGCATCAGANCCATCGATACCAGCGATCCTCAGGAGACCTGATAATGATACTACAAATAACGCCAGNCCGATNCCATATGAGGCGGTATTGACNTAATTNTAACCGCTATCGCCNCTNGATTCGTTAAGAATGGAATCAAGGAAATATGTGTACACTGCCTCAGATAGCGGATTCTCTATATCGAGAGTATGGCCCACTATACCGATGCCGAATAGTATCATTACCACCAGNAAGATACGTATTGCCCAGCGCTCGTAGTCATAGAGGGTCTCGAGGGGGTTCACNAAGATGGCGAATCGTACCATCTCCTTGAGGGCATCGGCGCATAGAGTGTTTTTTTGACATCACTCTTCCGAGTATNTGATGCTCTCATCGTCTTCTAGATCTACCATATCATCGATCTGTGATTGATTTTCCATGTCCACTTGAGAGTTTTTGAAACGGCGGTTTCGTCGATTTCGGGCATCTGAGAGGCCAGGTACAAGATCTTCAAAGCCAGACTGAACATCGACCTCTGACTCTCTTATCTGATAGCTTTCTAGACTCCTGTCTTCTATACGTCGCCTCCTACCATCTTTCTCCATGCCTCGGATGACCGTGCTGTGTTCGGCGCCATCCAATAGCCCCTCTATCGCTGTACATGCCATCATGAGTCCCGCCTCGTCTCCGATCACCACAACGGTGGACCCGTGAATTGCAATCTCCGTTCCGGTNAAGCCCTCTATCAGAGTCCTGATTTTACCATCTCTTCCGATCAATCTACTTCTCATTCTNCGAGTNTGATTGCCTCGTCGGCCAACCCATTCCCTNATGTCATACATACGNAGAAAGGTGTCATCGGAAATTAATCGAACTGCCCTTGAAGGNGCCAGTCCCCTCCCTATGGCNCTAATTATATCTGGTAGCTTGATTCTGTGAACAGGATCTGCATCTTCGGGCCATGTTGCAGAAACCTCTCCTGATTCAGAGTCAATGTGTATCTTCACCCCAGCAGCATCTTCGATCATTTTACGAGTTGCTCCGCCCTTGCCAATGAGGACTGCAATTCGTTCTTTGGGGATCCTCGTCAGCGGCTCCATGACAAGTCAACCAATAGGCCCTTCTTCAATCCAATCCAGGAAGTGGTTCCAGATTTGGTACTGGATCTTCAATCACTCTCAACAGAGATTCAGCAGTATCAACAGCCATTCCATTTCGATTCGCCCACTCAACTGTTCTTGTCACATCCCTGACAAGGAACTCCCTGGAAGACGGGTGCTGCTCGACCACTGCCTGGCCAACATCAATTATCCAAGGGGTGTCTTCGTACCACAGAACATTGAATTCACTGAAATCAGAATGTACCAAGGTGGCATTCTGCCATAACACTGCAATATATGTGAGCAGTTTATCGAAAACATCCTCTACATTGTCAATAGTCACATCCTTCAGGCGTGGAGCTGGGGCATTCTCATTCCCAACCAGATCCATGACGAGCACGTTTCTGAGATTTGCACGGGGCATCGGCACGGGAATTCCATGTTTTCTACAACGACGAAGATTTCTCAGTTCTTTTCTGACCCAGATATTGACCAGTTCTCTATGTCGTCTTTTGAGGCCGCCGAAGCGCGGGTCGCCATCGATGTACTTGGATAAGGACTTGAAAACGGCATTGGTGGTGTGAAATATTTTCACTGCTGCCGGACCGTTTGCTGTAGTTGCATGGAAGACGTGTGCTTCCTTACCTCTCGCAATGGGGAAATCCAACGTTTCTATCTCTCCGCCCTGCATCAATTTATGCAAAGCAAGTAGTGTGCTTTGATCGAACACACTGTCGAAAACTCGTCGATCTGCCCATTCATATTCGCCCCCGCCAAGCACCCCTGATATTCGATCCTCGATATCCCGAAAGAGTCGTTTGTAACGAGGTTCGTCCATCCATTGGTGCCGGGTTGCTGATCTTTGAAGTGCGTCGAGATGGTTGTCCCACTCCTCGTCAGGTTCGCTCGCCATTAGGTCGACGCTCCATTAGGACCGTCATCAAGGGTTCGCCATATCCAGAATCCCGCTGGTAAACTGTACAGCCCTACTGCAAGTGCCCATGATACAAAAGATCCCCACCATGGGCCAAGAGTTGCGAAGAATGGTATGCAGAGGAGGGCATAGATGGAGACTGAAGCAGAACCAAGCATCATTGGGCCCGTTGCTCCGACAGGGACATCGGCTCCCTGAGATATCCACAATGATACCATTGTAGTGAGGAAGATAGCAGGGAAAACCGATACCATTCCAGATATGAATGGAAGTCCTAGACCAGCTATCCACACTGAAGCAGCTATTGCAGAACCAGCGGCGAGACCCCTTAGAAAAAGAGTGATAGGGCCAACTTTGTTGATTCCCGGAGGTGCAGGGGGATTCGTCCTTACTGCGGAGACGCCGATTATCAAGGCGAGGGATGTGGCAAGTAGTCCAATTGTGCTAGGGCCTATGTCATCAGACATCATTTCAACCAAAAATGTCGATATCCCTGCAAAAAAAGCCCACATGAAGATTGAAACCATGGAAACTGAAAATACAAGATTTGTACCGTTGATTTTCGTTCCCATGATCTTGGGCAGGATTCTCCACGAGCCCAAGAATAGAACATTGAGGAGCATCCCGATAGGGACCATCGACATAGCACTGGTGAAGGGTTCAATCCCGCTCACGCCCCCCCATATCCCTATGCTAGCCGGTACAATAGTCGTGGGTAGTGAGATTATTCCACCTAGAGCGCCGCCGCCCCTTTCAATTACTACAGTTGCTAGAATAGCGACAAGCCCGGCGAATAATGCCGGAAGGAGAATGGCAGACAACTCAATAGAAGACATACGGCTTCATCCGAAGAAAGAGTCGATATCATCTTCATCACGAGTAACAGGAGACTCCGGAGTTTGCTCAACTATTACTTCCTCTTCAATTTCAATCTCTTCGGGAGAAATCTTCTCATCGATCTTCGATCGATCTTCTGTTGGCTGGTCATCATACTGCATGTCGCCCTCATCCATCGCAGTTATGTCATCATCCGAGTATCCGAATAAGTCAACAATCTCTGGAAGAACTCCTTTTCTAGATAGGTAAATTGACTGAGTCTTGGTGTATCTGCTTCTAACATCTGCCTTGGAATCCTGAAAATCCCAAGGTTGAACGACGATTAAATCTCCTTCACGTACCCATTGACGTCTGCGCATCTTTCCAGGTATTCTTGCCAATCTTGACTCGCCATCTTCGCAGACTGCTGTGACTCTTCTTCCCCCTAGTATCTGATCGGCTATTGCAAACATCTCGTTGATTTTCCTTTTCGGTAAAGGAACTCTGATTTTGTCGCTTCCGCCTGATTCGAGACGAGCTAGGAGCTCGGAATCGACTCGTTCTGCGCGACGTGCCATGCTTTTGCGTCGAGGGTTGCCTATGTGAACCTACCAGTAGCCATCAACGTCAAAATAGATGGGTCCCGTCATAGCTAGAATGATGCTATTGCTGTTTCAAGCAAGGCAAGAAGCCACTGGCTGGCTGGCCCCATTCCAAAGAGAACTGTGAGGACCATAGATGCGATCACAAGGACCCTCAGACCAAGCGCAGGCGAAAGGGGCGAGTCATGCTCTGGTTTCTCGAAGAACATGACTAAACCGATTCTCAGATAGTAGAATAGCGAGAGTGCGCTATTCAGTACAATTGCGATAGCCAGTAGGAAGAATGGATCAACTGACTGCAACCAAGGGATGACTCCATCTGCATCTAGGGCCCCTGTTCCGCTGGTTGTAGTAATGAGGCCGTTAATCATGAGGAACTTCGAGAGGAAGCCGGAGAGAGGGGGTATTCCCGCCAAAGACAGCATGAAGACGAACATAGCAGTCGCAATGATGGGATCTCTTCGAGCGAGGCCATGCAAATCGGATATCTTGTTCCCGCCGCCGTCTATCTCAATCAAGGTAAGAACGAGGAAGGCTCCGAGTTTGAATAGAACCAAGACAGCAAGGTGAAACACAATTGCCATCTGAAGCATCTCCTGAGTATCCGAATCGGCTAATCCAGATCCCAAGGCTGCAAGTGCTGCTAGCATATAGCCGGCATGAGCGACGCTGGAGTATGCGAGCATCCTCTTTGGGTTCTCGGAGGAGAGTGCTGCTAAGTTGCCCCATGTCATCGTAATCACAGCAAGTATGGCAAGTGCTAGACCCCATGCGATGACGCCGTCATTCGGACCTGCGAAACCAACCAGAACTCGCATCATTGCCACGAAACCCATTGCTTTTGATGCAGTTGCAAGCATTCCCGCAATTGGGGCATTTGTGCCTGAGTATGCATCAGGGGCGGCCAGATGGAATGGGGCCGCGCTAACCTTGAACCCGAATGCAACGAGCATGAGTCCGACACCGATTCCGGCCAAGGGGTCAAGGTCCCCCATGGAAGACCAGCTTTCTGCTAGGCTATCGAAGTCCAGGCTGCCGGACCAGATGTAAAGCAGCGACATACCGTATATTCCAGTTGCAGAAGCAATAGATCCCACGATGAAATACTTGGCACCGGCTTCTCCTCCGACTTCTGTCTCCTTGTGGAATCCAACCAATACATACGAAGCCATAGACGCTAGTTCCAAGCATACGATGAGGAAGAAGAGGTCGCTGGAAAGGGCCATGAGGCTCATCCCGAGAGCTACCATGAGGAGGAGTAGGTGGAGATCGACCTGCCTCCTGTTATCCATCAGGCTACTCTCAATGGAGTCATCAGGATCAATGAGATCCTCGGAAGACAATCGTTTGGAGGGTATCCTGTAAAATGATGCTATTGCAGTCATGGCCAATGCAGCGGTGAATATCATCGACATGAATCGGCTGAATCCGGTGACTTGTATTACTCCGGAAATGCTCATGCCATCAGCGGACTCGATTGCTGTGCCCGAGAGGAGGCATGCAATTCCAAGGGCGATTGCCGACAATACACCTGGTGCTCGTGGGTCAGAGGTCAATTCGAATCTTCTACCCCCCCACAGAATAGGGATACGTACTGATGTTAGGGGGATTCTGACTCTTGCGTCTCCAAGATTTGGGACTATTATCGCTAAGATAATTCCAGCGACTATAACCAACTCCGGAGCGAGAGCTTGAGATTCGTCCACAGAGAGAATCATGGCATTGCCTCCAAAGCATTCATTGCATGTATGAGATATGTCTCGATGAATTCCGTACTCCAAGCTGACATCATATCCCAGAAGATGAACGGCATGATTCCGAACAGGATTGTCAGTGCACCGAGGATGAACATACCAATGTTCTCGTGCCACGTTACATCTCTTGGATCTTCGCCGTGCAGTGTGTCAGGAAGGATGCCTTGGTGAGGATCGTTAGATTCGAAAATTATCTTTTGCATGGATGTCAGATAGTACAGAGCGGTGAATATCAGAGTGATTGCAGGGAGCAAGACCCACCATCCGAAGGTCATCCAGAAAGCTATCATGATGGCCACCTCTGCGACAAAGCCAGCGAGAAGCGGGAGGCCGAGGCTTCCCATCCATCCAAGCATCATATGGCCTGCAAGGAAAGGCGAGTGGTGTGCGATGCCCCTCATTGAACCAATTTCTAGAGTGTGGTAATGGTGTTTGAAAGAGCCTGCGACCGCGAACAAAAGTGGGCTGATTAACCCATGCGCGAACATCATGAATAGCGCTCCTGCGAAGCCTATGGGTTGCATCGTAGCTATTCCTAGGAAGATCAGGCCCATGTGAGAAACAGACGAGTAGGCAACCATTCTCTTGAGATTTGTTTGACCAAGGCAGACAACGGCTCCGTAAACTAGGCTGGCCATTCCAAGGAAAACAAGAAGTGGGACGAAAGTCAATGTGGATTCCGGGAATATCGCGACTGCGACTCTCAGGAATCCGTAAGCGCCCATCTTGAGCATGACTCCGGCCAAGAGCATCGAACCTGCAGTTGGGGCCTGTACGTGGGCATCTGGAAGCCAAGTATGGACGGGGACGCTTGGCATCTTGGTAGCGAAACCAATCAGGAGAAGCAGCCAGACTAGGTGCCGGAGACCTTCGCTTGCAATCAAACCGCCTACTCTAGCCTGTTCAGTCATCTCAACCAGGTTGAAATGATGGCCTGTGAGGCTCCCGGAGAACATGGAATCAGCCGTGTTGAAGTACATCACGAGAATTCCAACAAGCATCAGAACGCTTGCTGTGAATGTATAGATGAAGAACTTCATAGAAGCATACTTTCTGTCCTCCCCGCCCCAAATCATAATCAGGAAGAACATTGGTACTAGAGTTAATTCCCAGAACACATAGAATACGAACAGGTCCAAAGAGACGAAGACACCGACAAGAGCGCCTTCCATGACGAGCAAGAGTGCATGGAATCGATGACCTCTTTCTACATCCCACTGGACAAGCATCGAAATCGGAATCAGAAGCGTAGTCAACCAAATCATGGGGAATGAAAGCGCATCGGCCCCCAGGTGCCAAGTCACCCCTATTGATTCGATGAGCCAAACTGGGTCTTCTGTTTCGAGCACGAAGGAGCCCATGCCAATCGATAGCCAGTCAATCTGGCCGATGGTGCCTAGGAATATCAATGTCGTAAGTGCGAATATTGCAGTCGAAAGCCCGATTGCAACGTTCCTAACTGAGCCCTGCATACGTTGGGATATATGCTCAGGAAGAATATTCGGGAGGATGAGGAGTAAGAGCCCGGAGAGAAGTGGTACGAGCGTAATGATGCTGAGCGGATCTGTGAAAGTCACTGGCTCACCCCCATAATAAGTGCAAATATGGATAGTGCGCCGACTGCAGCCATGAGGATGTAATCACGAGTACTTCCCGTGGTGTAGGACCGAATCCAAATAGATCCGCTAACGCTCGTCCTCTCGACGAGCTTCACTATGCCATCGATAACATTGGCGTCGAACCATGCGGAGAAAGCAGACATTGGTGTGATCGTCTTAGAAATGGCCCACTCGTAGAGATCATCGAAGTGAAGGCGATTTTGCAGTGATTCTGCGAGTCTGCTATTGGCCATGCCTGAAACGTCCATTGGCCTGAATGCTGAAGACAAATCAACTAGCCACGCAACTATTCTGTTGGCTGACTCGCCCTCGGCGAGTTTACCGCCATGGACCTTCATGGCGATGATTGGGCCTACCAATGAGGACAATACGATGGTGGTATATCCAACCACCATGAGAGCCTGTTTTTCAGGGAAGAAGGTATGCTTCAGTGCATCAACTACACCTAGATGAAATCCTGCTTCCTCGCCGCTGAGGAACTCACCTACGTGCATGGATGCAAGAAGCGCGCCGGTTGTTGCGGTTACGATGGAGAGAATGACGAGGGGGGTCTTGATCCATGGGGTCGACTCGTGGACATGGGCGGATGCTTCGTGTTTGGGCTGGCCTGCAAAGGTCATCATCCACATTCTGGTCATGTAGAAGCCCGTCATGCCTGCAGTCATGACTGCAAGGATCGCGGGCCCCAGCAACAGTGGTTCGTATTCCAGAGCACCGAGCCAAGTTTCAGCGATTATGGCCTCCTTTGACCAGAATCCACCCACAAGAGGTATCCCAATGATGGACATGCTTCCGAGCATCATTGCAATTGAAGTGACTGGCATCTTAGAGGCTAGGCCGCCCATGTTGCGCATGTCCTGTGGATCGAACTCCTCATGGTGGTCGTCATGGTGCCCGTGATGTTGTAGATCGTGATGGGCATGATGTACTTCATGTATCACAGAACCACTAGCCATGAAGAGCATACCTTTCGCCATTGCATGATTGAAAAGATGGAATAGAGCGCCTCCCAAAACGAAATATCCCGCATGATGATGGTCAGCAGCAAGCAGGTACAGAGCAGATCCTAAACCAAGGAATATGTAGGCTAGTTGACTCATAGTTGAGTATGCGAGTACTTTCTTGATATCATTCTGGACGAATGCTATGGAAGCGGCCATAAATGCAGTGATGCCGCCGATCCATGCAACGATTAGGCCCAGTTCCTCCATACCAGGAACACCATGGTGGTATACGTCGACAAATGGGACCATTCGAGCCACCAGGTAGAGGCCCGCATTTACCATCGTGGCCGCGTGAATAAGTGCTGATACGGGGGTTGGACCCTCCATTGCATCCGGCAGCCAGACATGCAGGGGGAACTGCGCAGACTTCCCGACGCAACCGATGAACAACATCAGCAAGGCAGGCTGTAGTCTCGATGCCTCTACTATCGTTCCACCGACACCGGTGGACGGGTCATCGAAAACGACCGCGAAGTCGAGAGAGCCGTAGATATCGTAAAGCATCAGCAAACCAACCATTAGGAATACATCCCCGACTCTGGTTGTCATGAAAGCCTTCTTTGCAGCGGCGGCCGCACTCTCCTTCCAATAGTAGAATCCGATGAGAAGGTATGAGCAAAGACCCATGATCTCCCAGAATATGAATAACCAAAGGAAGCTATCAGCGAGAACCATGCCGAACATACCCATGCTGAACAAGATGAACTCAGCGAAAAATCGATGATTCCGGTTGGAGTTGATGTCATCTGTTGTCATGTACCCTATTGCAAACCAACAAATTAGGAAGCAGAGGAACGTTGCTACGAATAACAACATGATGCTGACAGAATCAAGCCATATCCCAAATGATATGTTGGTGAATCCGGCATCTACGCTCCATTGTGTACCATCATGGCTCAGAACATCGAAATTCAACCATGTAATTGAGTCGCCATGAACTTTCTTCTCATGGAGACCTAGGAAATGGACGATCATCCAGAACGCTGCTGTGAGCGATATGGCTAACGAAGCGAGGGCGAGGATCCCACCCTCTTTGAGTTTCCCAACCCATACCTCATTTCCATTCCAAATCTGCCCCACTAGCAGGACAATCGGGAACATGAAGAGGGGGGCAAGGATTGCAGCGAAGCCGAGATCTAGCGGTTCTACACCAAATGCCGCCAGTATCGGGACGATAAGCAATGCAGGCAATAATGGGAGAAGGAGATTCCACTCCTGTTGGTGATTATCGCCCATGTCACTCACCTCAATTCCTCAGCAAAGTAGCCTCATCGAGAGATATCGTCTCTTGAGTGCTGTAAAGCGAGAGGAGGATTGCAAGTCCAATAGCAACTTCAGCGGCGGCTATGGCAATGGCTACTGCAGTGTAGACCCATCCTTCTACCCCTCCCGTATTCAGGGCGCCGGCAACGAAATTGAGATTCGCAGCATTGAGCATAAGTTCGATGCACATTAAGACTACAATGCCATTTTTCCTGGAGAACGTTCCAATCAATCCAATGCCAAATAGGATGGCTGCAAGTCCAGCGACCCAGGATGGATCAATCATTCCTCTTCGCCCCCATTACCTTCAGGCAACCCTGCAGGTGACATTGGTCTTGCAGCAGCGGGAGGGAGCCCTATCTTCGGGGTTTCAACTTCTTGACCGAGATCCCAAGTCAGATTTGCTAATCTCTCATCCCTAACAAGATAGGAGGCTCCGATCATTGCCATGCTGAGAAGGAGTCCTAAGACCACTGTCATCATGTTCCAGTCATCCAAAATGGCAATGGCAAAGGACGAGGTGGTTGGAGGCTGTGATGACTCTGACCAGCCATCATAGGCCATGATTTCGCTCAATAGTACGAGGACGAGTGCCGTTACTCCGATCCTTGCTAGGAACCCAACCGCCCTCATTCGATATCCCCTTCCTGTATCTGACGTCGGGTGAGCATTACTCCGAATTGGACAACCAGCATGACAGACCCGAGATAAACCAGTATCTGTATGGCAGCAAGCATCTCAGCCTCAGCGAGTATGAAAACGCCGGCGACGGCTAGGAAGGTCATCATCAGAGAAAGGAGTGAGTGGGCTACCCGTCGGGCATAGACGCAACCGATTGCGCCTGCAATTGCTATAGCAGCGAATATCAGGAAGGCTACTTCTTCGGGGCTGAACATCTGATCATGCTCCTAAAGAGGCCTCGGCTGCCTTGGCTGCCTTTGCTGCCTTCTTCTCTCGCTTGGTCTTCTCTTTCTTGGCTCTCTTCTCGAGCTCCATGTCCACCCTCTCTTTGTGAACAGATGGCAGGACTCGGGTCCTATCTGCGTCGAACCAAAGATCTTGTCGGGTATATCCAGACATCCCATCGTACTCATTCGTCATGAAGAATGACTCGAAGGGGCAAGCCTCTGCACAAAGTCCGCAGAACATGCATCTTCCAATGTCAATACGCCCAGACACTATGTCCTGCTCAGCTGGCTTCAGGTCCGTGACGGGAATATCCTCGACACCCCTGCCATTGGACCATTTTATCGTAGCAGTAGAGCCTGTGAGATCGATTACCTCTCCGAAATCATACTCTTGGGGCGCTGCTACATGGTCATTTACAAGGTCAAATTTTTCTGCATCGCTATTGTTGCTTATTGGGAGGGCAGCATGGCCTCCGATCTCGAGATCGCTGCCATATCCGTGCCACTCATCTCCCTTTTCTGCTGTATCCAGGACATTGACTCTAGTCTCTGTGGTCATGTGCAGGCAGTCATTCGGGCAGGCCCGTACACATGCTTTGCATGCAGTGCAGGTTTCCCATATGATGCCAATTCGACCATTGTAAGCTCCAGGAACGAAAAGCCAGGGCTCTAGATCCTCAAGTCGCTCATATGGGTACATGACAGTGACGGGCCTCTCTACGAAGGGCAATACATCAGTCGCTTCACGATCGGCAGCATAGGAATCAGAATCTGCCCACTTCATTGAGACATGTTCTGAGCCAACTCTCCTTTCTGTGAATCCGTCTGCCATACTGACTCTCTTATTGTGATAATCGTTGTGAAGGAATGATAGACGTCCGACGAAGGGGATTGTCCTCAGCGCCGTCTTGAGAGTGATCCACATAGGACGAATTACTAGATTCCTGAAATTGGGCTGGGCATGTGGGTGCCCGCTTCTGAAATCATAATGCTCCATTGCTTACTCCCTCCTGCCCGGATATGCTTTGTCGAGTGTCTGTGTATGGTAAATTCTGTTAGAGTTTTCTAATGCCTCTTTATCTTCATCGATAGCTAATACGACGAATATGGCGAAGCTTGTAAGTGTCACAACTGGGGCAAGCCAGAATGGCCATGCTCCATCCCACAATGCAACTCTCATGATCATCGCAAGAGCAAGATTGAGCATTGAGAGTGGCAGAAGGTATCTCCAACCGAACTCCAATATCTGATCTGTCCTGATTCGATGGAGAGAGGCACGTATCCAAACAAAAAGCGCGAACATCAGATATGCTTTGATGAGTAAGATGGCGATGCCAGGGGTCATTTTCGAGAGGATTGCAAATAGCCCCCCTACGAGAGGGAGGGCGATGAGTGTGTCTTGGAAAGGGAGTTCCCAACCACCAAGGAAGAACAATGCGAATAGGATGCATGCTGCATAAGCCCGCATCATCTCAACAGCAAACATCAGACCCCAACGGATGCCTCCGTACTCTGTCCACCACCCCTCAACGAGTTCCGCTTCTGCTTCAGGCATGTCAAACGGTATGCGCTCTACTTCTGCAATCATGGTGACGATGAAAAGTACAGCACCAAGAGGCATTAGGAAGATATTCCATGTATCTGACGATTGAATCTGGAAATCTACTATTTCGATAATATTGAATGAACCACTCAGAACAGCGATACCAAGCACTGTGACGAGTAGTGGGATTTCGTAAGCCGTAAGCTGAGCGGCCGAACGCATCCCGCCGATCAAGGTGTATTTGTTGTTTGAAGCCCATCCGGCGAAGAATACGCCCAACGGTGCGACACCGAATATGGCCATCATGAAGACCAGTGAAAGTTCGGGATTTGCCGCCCAAATATGGGGGCCAAAAGGAATGAATGCATAGACCATCACAGTTGTTGAGATGATTATCACTGGTGCGACTTCGAAAACCAAGCGGTCGGCCTTCTCAGGGACAATGTGCGCCTTAGTATTGAATTTCACGAAGTCTGCCACAGCAGCTACGAAGCCAGGGAGAAGGAACCAAATTCCATGATATCCTCTATCTCCAACTCTGGTGACCGACTTAGTGTGATGATCGTTTCCAAAATTCTTGTTAAGTGCACGGTTGACCATACCTATTGGTGCGCCAAGGCCGAATGGAAGGGAATTCCACCATTCTCCAGCAGTGACTCCTCCTTCACCTACCCACAAGCTTCTTGCGCTCATCGTATTTCCAAGTCTGTCCATTAATCTACCAATGAATTTCCTCTCAATGTACGGGACCACGATGAGCGTGATCATCATCGTGGCGAACACTACGGTGCACATCACGGATGTAAATATGAAAAGATGTAGGCCTGGTTGAATGGAGGAGAATGTCTCTTGTAGATTGATAGAGCCTAGTGGTCCGAGGCCTATATCCGAGGTGGGCATTAGATTGTGGGTCTTATCGAGGGTCCATCCAATAATGGAATCCATCCATCCCCTGATATTGAGCCAGTCGCTGCTTGCCATTTATTTCCCTCACCTGTCTGTCTCTCCGATACAAGGATCGAATGATCCCATTATCGCTGGGATGTCTGCAACCTTGTATCCAATCATGCACTTAGATGCGTAAGGTAAAGTGATGAACATAGGGGAACGTATGGAAACCCGATAGGGATTCTTGCCTCGGCCGTCTCCTCCTCCAACGATATGGAACATTGACTCTCCTCTGCTATCTTCGAAATGATGAGAGCCGAATGTTCCCTCTGGCGCTCTTGAAGGTGCCTTGGCGAGAATAGCGGGATCGCCTGGTTCATGATGAGTCTCAGAACCGCCGGGGATTCTGTCAATCGCCTCGAGAACCATGTTTGCTGATTCAACCATCTCGGTTACTCGTACTCTGTACCGATCATAACAATCAGCACCCTTGATTGACGATCTCTCGACGGCGGGGGCCCAATCCAACTCTGAATACACCGAATATGGATGTGCCCAACGGACGTCATAGTCAACGCCTGCAGCTCGAACATTTGGTCCGGTTACTCCATGGTTGACCATCTCTTCCGCTTTGGTATATCCGACACCTTGAGTCCGCACGAGAAAGACTGTACTCTCATCGAAGAGCGATTCATATTCCTGGATTCTCTGCTTGAAGAGGTCTAATTTAGCTCTGGCACGCTGTGCAAAACCATAGGGGAGATCTCGCTTCACTCCCCCGATCCTCGGGAAGTTGTAGTGCATCCTTGATCCGCCCAATTCCTGAAGGAGATCCATCATCATCTCCCGTTCTCTGAGACACCAGACCATGATCGATAGATTTCCGATATCTGGCCCATAAGCACCAAGCCACATGAGGTGACTAGCGATTCTCTGAAGCTCAACCGCGATTAGCCGGATGTACTCTGCCCTCTCAGGGACTTCCACCTCAAGCAAGTCCTCAGCAGCATAAATGTAGGCATGAGACCATGTATTTGCACTTGCATAGCAGAGTCGGTCGCAGTAGGTGGTGATTTGGGTAAAGTCACGAGCCTCGCATATCTTCTCGACACCGCGATGGATGTATCCGAGATCGGGCTCGGTATCGACTACAGTTTCACCATCCACCTTTACTTTCAAGGTCCAAAGACCGTGGGTCATAGGATGTTGGGGGCCCATTGAAATCCACATTTCTGCCATAGATATACACCCTCACTTGACCCGTCCTGAATCAGGAGCTTTGCGTAAGAACCCCTGAGCATCGTCATACATTTCCTCAAATCCGTGATATCGAAGTTTGTGCTGTTTCTGTAGAGGATGATAGCCCGGCGGGGTTTCATGGGGGTTTAGCACTCTCCGCATGCCTCGATGGCCATCAAAATCGATCCCGACGAGATCCCAAGTCTCTTTCTCATTCCAATCAGCACCGACCCATATGTCTTGGACTGAGGATACAGAGGGTGTGCGGGTCTCAGGTATTGCTATGTTCACCTGAATTTCTAATGGGACTTCTTTACCGCTCAACTTCTTCGGCTCTGTAATATTTGGAATAATTGAGGATCCGTCTTCTGTGATTTCTGGATCTTTTACTCCAGTTCTTAGGAAGTGATAGATGACTTCCCAGTTCTTATCTGAAGAATCAGGCCAGTGTATGCCTGTTATCATAGAGCAATGATCGACTTCGTGATCGTATTTCATCGTCTCAGCGACCTTTCTCCAGGATGATGGCTCACATTGAAGATGAGCGATATTCCGAGTCTGGGTCCCATTAGTTCTAGAGAGGACTTCTCCAGTGACGCCCTCCAGGGCTATGAGGGAATTTACAAGCTGCATTGCAGCTTCGTTCTGATTCTCGGCAATAACCCTCTTTCCCATTTAATCGCCTCCTTCAATCATCACCGAGAATAAGTGGGGCATCGATTTCAGAACGTCCCTCGCTTGGAATCGCTCCGATTCGAATTATTTTCTGCCGGAGTTTGGCGAACCCGTCGATGAGTGCCTCTGGCCTTGGAGGGCATCCTGGGATGTATACATCAACAGGGATTACTGTATCAACCCCCTCGAGAATATTGTAAGATTGGAAGTACGGGCCTCCTGAAATCGCACACTCCCCCATGGCTATGCACCACTTGGGTTCAGGCATCTGCTCCCAAAGTCGGACGAGGGGATCGGCGAACTTCTTGCTGACTGGACCGTTGACCAACAACACGTCACATTGTCGTGGACTCGAGCGGAAGAAGACGCCGAAACGCTCGGCATCGAATCGACTTGCTCCTGCAGCAGCCATCTCAAGTGCACAGCATTTTATTCCAAGATGTAGTGGAAAAAGCGACTTTCTCTGGCCCCAGTTGAAGAGTCGTCCTGCTAAGATTCCTATGACGTCCTTTATTTTCGATGCCTTGAGGGCCTCATCAGTTACATGGCCCACGGTATCCACCAGTATCCTACTGTTGAAAATTGAGAAATTCTGATCTTCATCCGCCATCCCTTAACACCTCAAATGTATATTCTGCCTCTCTTTCGGAATACATGCCAGACTCCGAGACTCATGAGTAAGACGAACACGGACATAGTGACTAGAGCTGCGATCACATCCGATTGGGAAAGATTCGGATCGATCACGATGATTCCTCCGAATGCAAGAAACATGAATGCAATATCGAATACTAGGAAGATGATGGCATACCAATAATATTGGAAATGGAAGTTTATGTGCGCCTCGCCCAACGGCTCTGCTCCACACTCGTATGTCGAAGCAGCTCGAGGATACAGTGAATGATCTCGCTCATATCCTGGCAACAATATCGATCTTACTTTGGATCGATTATTCGGATCTTCAGTGGGCCTGAGGAAGTATGAGGCGATGAACGCGCCGACAGGAAATCCGATGCCTACGAGCGTCATTATGGCGAACGCAAGATAGGCCTCCGTAACGGTATCCATCTACACCACCACAGACCCACGGGGGGTCAACGAGTCGTCCCACCAGAAAATGCTCAATAAACCCATCCAATCAAAGTGAGTGTATCATACCCTACGATCTTCGCCTAGAGCTTCGAGAATTCGCTCGCTTTCACGCCTCGAACGGAGTGCAAGAACGGCCACTGTCGCCACACCGACTGCTATGAGTCCAATGACGATTATCTGCTCAGCGTCCTCTGAGAGGGCTAGGAAGCCGGCTGGGAGCTCCGTAGCCGTAATCAGATCCAATGGTTGTCCTGCTGCAGGCAGCCCCTTGGGCTGAACTACTATTGTAAATCTATACTCATCGTCAGATATCAGATCGGCTGGTGGAAGTGTACTCACCTTGATTTCCATCATTTGGCCTGGCTCTAATTCAAAATCATCAGGTACGATATCAACAGACCAACCGCGTAGAGATTCGGTCGGAATGATAACTACGTCCTCGTCAATATTTCCATTATTAGTCACGAAAAAGGAGTATTCGCCCTTATCGGGGTATGCTGTTGTCTGCTTGGTTGGTTCTTCAATGATCAGTCTAAGGTCATGGATGGTTCTAATTTCAACCGCTATGTCGATCGAAGATGCCTCATTGGGATTCAGAGCAGAGTATGCGCTGATCTGCATTAGCCCATTTAGCCCGTTGGCAGAGCCTTGCACCACTTCCATTCTGATATCAACTTGGATCCTATCTCCAGGTTGAACCGGAACTGGAGCAGTTATGGTATTCCCCTGTATGCTTGTGGTCCTGACAACAAGAGCCTCGAGGCCTGAGATATCGATTACTAGGTCGTCACCAGCAGGATAGTCTCCGGTGTTATCTACGAAGAAGGAAAGTATGATTTCTCCACCAGGGGGGAGAGTTACATCAAGTTGTCCGGGCGTCAGACCGGGGTTTACAGGAGATATCGCAAATGTGTAATTATAATTCGAGACTGTCACAGTTACGGTCTCTTCTGCATCTGCATCTGCTCCGAAAACAGCTGCTCTAGCTAGGATTCTGGCTGAGTCTGCGTTTTCTTCGCCTTCAACATTGACATCTAGGAAGAGGCTTCGAGATTGGCCCGGACTGAGTTGTACTTGGCTGAGTCCGTTTCCATTAGAATCAGAATAGGACGCAGCCCATTGAGGAGAGTTGCATCCAGTCTGGTCCCCCGGATTACACACTTGGAGTTTAATCGTGTCCTCCACGTTCCCTTGATTATAAACAATGAATGGGAACCTTACGATTTGGTCTGTACGCCCATTCTGCGCGGTTGAGACGAAGTCTATCGTAACCTCATGTCTTTGATTGACATTCACATTCAGAGCAACGGTGTCAAGAGTTCCTGAACCGCCGCCTCCTGTGACTTTGAAGACCACTTGAGTTGATCCTGCTAATGCGTCGTCAGGGACTGAGATGACTGCAGTTGAGGAGCCTTGGTTTTGAGAAGTCTGTGCGGCATTGAGACTGTGGGACGGAGGTGAGAACGAGATGCTCCATCCAGATGGTAGCGGCTCTGTTTCAAGCGTGAACGTATCAGCACCGTTTCCAGTGTTCTCGAGGTATATCGTAACCTGAGGCTGGCTCCCTGGTTCTACATTCGACACAGATCCAGTATTGATGGAAATATCTCCAGAATGTATCTGGCCCACCTTTATTGTAACTGTGGCCTCGCACCCGACTGAAGAGCCTGCCTTTGCCATTATTCTAATGTCGACGCTCGATCCAGACTCCACAGATGAGTCTGGGGTGACGTCAAATCCGAATGTGAAGCTGTCCCCGTTATTGTTTGGTTCAGCGAGAAGTTTGCTTGTAGGGGAGTCGAAGGAAACCCAACCGGATATATCTTCGCCGCCCGCGCTTTGTGCTTGGACTGCAGCTGTCCAGGCAGTATTGCCTGTATTTGTGACTTCGAAGTTATTCTGGGAACTTGTCTGGCCGGGTTGCAGGTTTGCGAATGACCAATCAAGTCCTTCATCGCATGTTCTGATTTGAGGCACGACCCCTGTGAGTGTGAGATTGTCCTCAGCCCCATTGGTTGGGTCATTAGTGACCGTGGCTCTTAGTATGAAGCAATGCTCGCCGGCTTCAGTCTCACCCTCATCTTCCAGAGTGATCTGGAAGTCAACGTCTTCATTGTCGCCTGAATTCAGATTGACCGTAGCTGGGTCAACCGATGCGGAAACAGTCTCATCATCAGAATCGCAGCCACTATCGTTCTCGACAGTGAGTTGTACGTTTGCCTGCTGGTCCCCATTATTTTCAACATTGACAATCCATTCGATTGAGTCGCCTTCTAAGTCGTATTCTTTCGTCAGAGTACCGGTTGTCAAAACGACGGAATAGAGGCCTCCGTCTTCAGCTGTTGTAGTTACAGTGAGTGAATCCGATTGCGGTGGCGGCGTCCCTCCCGCTGCTTGGATTGTCAATGTCGTCTCGCAGTCCCCTGATGCTGTGTCATCTACTTGAACCTCGAGATCTACAAGTTCGTCGCTGTTTGAATTGACGCTACCAGTTGGGGAGTCGACAGTCGAGGTGAAGCCATTGCACCCGGCTCCCTGTTGGGTCGAGAGTGAGTATGTCATGTCATCATCCCCATTGTTCCTTATCGTGATCTCATAAATCGCTGGGTCACTTGTCGTTGCAGGCTTCTCCGAATCAGGGGTTGAGAGTTGTGGATCTACATCCGCGGAGACGGTCGGGGCGATGGCCGCGATGAACATTAGCGCCGCGACTACCGCGACGGAACGGGGCCTCATAGACACCATTTGCCGGTCCTAACCTCTCTAAGGGCTTCGGCCTTCAGTGCGCTTCACATCCCAAAACATGCGGTAATCGGCATATCCCGGAATCATCTCTTGGATAAATCGATTATTGCCTTCGATTGGGATGCAGACCAACCTGTAGTTTGTAATTGCATTGAAACGGACTCCTCTGATTCGCCGGCATTTATGGCAGCCTTTGCCCATCTAATAGCAGCGGTTCTGTCTTCCACCTCATCTTTTGAAAATAGCTTGCTTTCATCATCAGTTGTTGATCTGAGTCGCATGGTCGCAAATACGCCAATTGCAACTACCACGAAAAGCCCGATGAGTATGGTCAGCAGAGGTATGCCCCCTGATTCAGAGGCACGAACTTGGAGAGGCACCTCATAGGACGAGCCTTCGATTGTGGAACCGCCCTGAAGGTCGATGACAACTGGCCCTCTTGTCGTGCCAACGGTAATCTCAATTTGTATGGATCTGGATTCCCCTGGAGACAGAGATAGAATCGTATCCCCNATTATCGCATGGGACCATCCCGCCGGTGCATCCACCTCGATCTTGCTGTTTATTGGCGAGTTGCCAAGATTTTCCACATCGAAAGCTATCTGTGTGGTGTCTCCTGTATTGATTATGGGCATATTACCCTGAAATGACCATTCCATCTTGGATGTCTTCTTGACTAGTAGGGATATTGTATCGATTGCGACCAAACCCCCATCTTCAAGTCGCAGAGTCAACATGGCTTCAGATCCACCCTGTTGTGTCTCTGGGATGGTAACAGAACACCAAACTTTCGAAGAAGTGCCCGGCTGTATGGTGCCGATGGGCGAGCAGGGAGTAGACCAACCATCTTCTTGGGCCGTTAGTTCAGCAACTGGAGACCACGCCCCAAGCCCTTGATTTGCTACATTCCAAGAAAGGTCGAACTGCGTGCCTACGGGAAGGGCACCCAGACCGAGCGGGCTTGTAGATGAGGAGCCGTCTGCGGACACTATGGATGAGAAGGAGACGACTGGCTGGGCACCCGAACTTACGTCTAATGTTCTATTCCATAGGAAGGCATTACCATCCTGAGTTAGGAATCTGACTTTTACAAGTCCGCCGACTGCGCGNCCNTTGCCTTCNAGNGCTAGNTCCCANATCGANGTNGAGGACTTGTCNATCGTGATNGTTTGAGTNGAAGANANNCTNGACCANCCCCCNGGNAGNGAAATTATCTGAGGNGTGAGGNTAATCTCTCGATTNCCCTCATTCACNATTTGCACNGGAACCTCGTGTCTNGCGTCTGGTCTNACCTGCTCATCTANNCCATCTGAGNCTGGTGTTAGNCNTATTTTATCCGATGCAGTGACGATTAACGGTATNTCCNCTACCCANGAGTCNGTTGTTGTNCGNGCNGAGATGGTCAGCTGNGCNCTCATCAGTGTNCCAGCNGTGACCACNACNGACGGCGGTTTGAGCGTGATATCAANCNNNCGANNGGCNCCTTNNGNCANAGTNCCNGTNGANCCATGNGTNGAATCCACAAANGTTCCNAGATTGTCNAGGGTTGCTCTCCATCCAGCAGGTGCCTCCAGAGCNAGATCGTACGTCTGTGGCCCNTTTCCTTCGTTNGTCAACTGTAGAGAAGCACTTGATNGTNCAAATGCATCGACNGCCAATGTNCCGCCTGGGACNCTAAGTTCCACNGCNGGNAATGNGGANATAGTCAANCTCANAATGAGNTCNCTNGTAACGTCATTTACCTCGTCTATCCCNGTAATTATGATTCTGTAGACCCCTGGTTCAGGNGGATTNGGNTGCGCTAGAGCGAATGATAGTTGCTTTTCCTCTGAAGCATTCAGATCNACTTCAGTCTGAGAAAATGAGCTGTACCACGGCACAATTNCCCCATCTGACATTCTAACAACATTNGATGCAGATATAGAGGCGTTNGTGGGGAACAATGCAGTATTGGTGAGGGNTATCTGNANTGTTGTGGAGCCNCTNGGAACTGTCATCACNGGATTGGNGTTNTCTGTTTCAACTCGNATACCCGGCTCNCTNACTTCTATNGGAATTGTGAGCANATTNTTTTNTTCTGATGATTCTTCNACCTGGTCGGTNGGGTCGATCTCAATNGAAATTTGACGTGTGCCNGATGCCGCTGGNGTCCACTGCCATTCNAACGGTACAGCCTCACCGGGAGCCATGCTTATTGTTTGTAANACCGGAGANAGGCTGGCCTGGAGAAGCCGCAGAGATTGAGACGGCCGGTACCGATCCTGCACCGAGATTCGCAATGGTAACTCCAATAGTGACTGTCTCCCCGACCTGTGGAATTGGCGTTGATAGTGTGAAGCTGTCTGTATCAACTGCAGGATCGGGCGTCAGATCGTTCACATTCACACCCCTGAGTGCAATAGAGTATGGCTGATATTGTCGTGCTCCCGCGTGATACACGTCGCTTACCCGGACAGTCCAAACACCGAGTCCTGCTGATTCGACCAGAACGGCTTCTACGTTATTTACGGAATCTGCCTGTCCACCGGTCACTGAATGACCCTGCGAGAAGACGTTCCCGAGATAGGTAGATGTGCCCGCTGGGGAAATTACCTCGAGATCGAGATCATTACGAAGTTGATCTGATGAAGAAGTGGACCCGGGATAGTCAGACCATGCGAGAACCACCTTCAATGGCTCACCAGCACGGGTAACTTCGAACGAATATTCGTCAATTTCACCGCTTTTCAGCCTATGGCGGTCATCAACAAATATTCCAACATCGGATTCTGGAATCAGGCTGTTGGATAGGTCTATTCTTCCCCAGCCTTCTACATTGTTGGGAATATTGGGCGTGCCGATATCTTCTGCACCAAGAATGAGCATGGCTTTGATGAGCGATGCCTGTGGAGCAGGCCTCTGCGCGATTTCCATGAGGTATTGTCTGATCAGAATGGAGGCTCCGGCTGCTGCTGGAGTAGCCATTGATGTCCCGCTGAATTCTTCGTACCACTGTCCTAGTTCATTGGATCCACCTGATTCTTGGGCCTCGCACGATCGAACGTACATTCCTGGAGCAATTACATCTGGTTTGATTCTGCCATCATCTGTCGGGCCTTCGCTGCTGTAGGGGTACATCGCATCCGGGGATCCCCCATACCTATTCTGATGTGCCCCGATTGTGACTACATTCTTTGCTGTGGCTGGTGGTGAAATCCCACTGTTGCCTTCGTTTCCAGCCGAGAAGAAGACAGACATTCCTTCGTATGTCCAATATTGGTCCCATGTGCTAATTCGATCGTCGGCATCCTCTGCCGATGTTGTGTATGTGTTGTAACCAGAACCCGAGCCCCAACTGTTGGTATGGAAGCGTGCTCCGTTGTTGTATGCCTGAGAGAGCATGGTATCTATCCCATAACTGTACAGACCACCAGAGTCGTCATCCTCCATTGCTTGGAAGACGATTTCCGCTTCTGGGGCCACTCCAGCGTACTGTCCCGAGCTCCTAGATCCGTCCCCCACTGCCGTACAAGCTACGTGCGTACCATGTCCAGAGCCGTCTGCTGTGGAGCTATCACCGGGGGTTACTGATGTTCTGGAGACAATCCTGGATCCGAAATCGCCGTGGTCATGGTCTATGCCAGAGTCCCCGACAGCGATTCTCTGTCCAGAACCATCTAGCGTGGTTGAGAACCATGTCTCCACATCTTCAGACTCGGTATGGTCCCTTACCTCATCATTTGAGAGCACAAGTTGAGACAGTGGGGCGATCCACGCTACAGCAGGATTTTCAGCTATAGAGGCGATTGAATCATAATCGATTGAACCCCATCTCCGACCGTTGTCAACAATGCCGCTATCTGAGAACCCCGTCTCATCAAGAGTGTCGAGACTGCCGATTCCAAGAGGGTTTGAGTCCTCCGATCTACCTTCATCGAGAGTGTTCCATCCCAGTATCTCAACTTCGATAATATCCTGTGTGGGTTCGATCGAAGGGTGTATTAGCAAACTTACGGGGACGGGGTGAGCTGCCGCCACCAAGGGCAATAGAGCTACTTGTTCGAGAGCCTTTTCATCGCCCTGAACCAAGAAGCCAGATGGCGGGACGGCTGTTCTTATCTCTAAGCCCGGTATTTCCTCGATTGTCATTCTGGCATCCCACATACCAACCATATCGTCAACTAGGAGCATTGCCAAATCTTGCCTTGGCAGAGTAAACTCAGATTGAATGGTCTGAGAGGGTATGAATCCGGCCAAAGTGTACATTCCAATGGGGGTGTCTGCACTCATTGATCGGTCTCTTTCAACACCGAAGAATGTGACTGGTTCAGGGATATCCGAAATCTTCGAGGGTCCGGAGAGATCAACCTGCCTGATTTGATAATCATTGGTGAGAATGTCTTGATTATCGAAGTCGATTGAGCCCCACATCATTGTGGTCAGAAGTGCCGCTATTAGCACTGCACCCCTCTTCTTCATGTATAACTAGGGACTTCTGGCTCTCTATGAGAGTATGGGTAGTCGGTTCAGGATTCAGAAGATTGTGAAGTCTCCGACATTGATGTGATACTCGGAAGTCCATTGGCCTACGTCATGAGTCCATCTCTCTGTCTTTCTATCCCCATCATACGCATAGTACTCGAGATCTATCTCAATCGTATAATTCTCCCAGACAGAGGCGCCGTCGATAATGAGTTCCAAATCATCATGGGCGATCGAAGTATGGGCACCAAGTCGTTCCCATGAAAAATCGGTTCTCCCAATTTCAATACCGACATCATCGACCATTCTTATTGACATCTCGATGTCTTCCATCGCCCTAGAGCCACGATTATCTAATTCAACTAAAACGATATGTCCTCCTCCAGATTGACGATAAACAACATCGGCAGTTACTCCATCATAAGGAATCACCCACAGGGAGCTTCCCAACAGAAGGAGTGTGACAATTAGTATTACCAGACTCGAGAATATCACTCTCACCGGATGTACACGCTCAAGTGCCTCTTCAATGGACTCCAAGAGTTCATCGGCCACTTCTTCATCAGCCTCTGTGGGCTCAAGATTGGAGAATCTTCTAGAATCCTCCACGATTATATCCCCCCTATGATCGTCATTACCACTGTTGTGAGTCCGGATGTTAGGGGCTCTGGGATGACAATATGGGTAGTTGAGCCGTCGACGCCAGGAATACTGTTTATGATTGAAAGATCTGATGCCATCCCATTCACCCCAAAGGTCGTTCCTGTGGGAATTCCATTGGTAAACTGAGCATCGAGGAGGACACCTCGAAGGTCTATTTTCCGATCGTCGTCGAGAATCGCATGCGCGCGGGCAGAGGCAACAATTCTTCCACCCTGGACATCAGAAATCTCGAAGTATCCAAATTGAGAGATTAGATTGTGAACCTCTATAGTTGCACTCTTGATGTCTTTGCATAGAATCTCCATATCCTCCAACACAACCGGAGGGGCGGCTGGAACATCTGATACCCTCATGTAAAGAACTTCGACGCCCTCACCAGAAGACTTCACGGCGAGACCAAAGTCCTCCGTGGGCTTGATCGAAAGTCTATCTGCCATCCCTTGGGCTAACATCAGGATGTCGCCTCTTTGATTGATTGCCTCTCCCTGAGCCTCGATAAAAAGTGACATACCTGGAGTACTCGATGCAAAGTCGAGTTGTGCAATGCCCTGGAAAGCAAGGCTTTTGGTTATGTCAAATGTCCTTCCTGGTTCTGTGGATAACGCGATTGTCCCGGGTACGTCTTTGAGGAACACTGTCGCTGGACGCCATTCTCCATCGAACCATTGCATCTGTTGAACCATCATTGATTCGACCGCTCTCCCTTGAAGATCCTGATATGGCGTTGGAACGTCCATGTTTATCCTAATGGCTGTTCCAAGACTGGCGTCGAGATTGACTCTGCTGGGAACGCCATTAATGAGAATCTCAGAACGCGCTCCTGCATTCCGGTCTAGCAGCTCGGCATGGATACTGGAGAGGGGAAATGATGCTGCATACCTAGCAACGGCATCTATCTCAGATATGCTGCCAGTGGTCTCTGTTACATCGAATACCATCTCGAGGTCGATATCCGAGCTAACACCTATTGGAAGGCCGTGAAGAGTCACGAAGGCATCCATCCCTTGTATGGAGTCCGTTGCGATTATCATGGACTCCGCACCAGGTAGCCATCCTTCTGCATCGACGATCACAGCCCACTGAGAGCCATCATCGATCACCCTCCTTTCCATCTCAAGATCTATTGAGGGGGGCAAGTTTGGTATCCATACCTTCATTGAGAAACCGGAAGACAACCCTTGAGTGGGTGCATGTATCGCAATTCCGTGTACCCAAGGAGGCTCCACATCCGGCTCTTCGCCCTGTTCTGCTTGTATGATAAGATCGAAATTTGAATCCGATTCTAGCTCAATTCCATAGTTAAATGAGGTACTGGCATCTTCAGCCCCAGTCGTGAGTTCTGATGTTGCAGAGGCAAGAAGGCGATTAACTGACTGGCCAAGATCTGTGAATCCGCCCAAGAAGAATGCCAGGCCTGAAACGCCTTTTGTGCGATCTAGGACCGGTATATCGATTCCAGCATCATCACTTGAGTTTCCAGGAATCTGCAGAGATACATCCGAGGGCAGCGGATCAAGCAAAATCGTTGCTGTGAGGGCATTATTCTGGCCTAAGACTGGCACGTGGTCTACTGCTATCCCGAAAGGCACAGGCTCCTCTGTAGTGATTCTGGCAGTACTCCTGCCCATGCTGCCAAGCGCGTCCGGATCATTGGCAGGAGACCAGGAAATACTATTCAATCCGGATATCCTTGTGGAGAGAGAGGAGATGTCATTTTCAGAGTCATGGGTATAGAGAAAGTGATTTCCAACCATTGTTTCAGGTTCATCGGAATTGGTTATCTGCGCTTCTATTGAAGAGATTGCTCCCCCGGTGCTCCATGATAGAGTGTCTCCGAAATTAGCATCGAAGGAGGCGGGGATGCCCAATATCCTGACTGCCTGTCGTTGTGTTCCGTTGGAGGCATGATACTGGAATGACTCTATGTCCTCACTTGCCGAATATGATGAAGAATCGGAATCGATTGTCAGATCGATTACATTAGGTAGGTCTGAGATACGGAGACTTTGGACCGAGGCGTTCGAGAGATTGCTTCCATAATGGTCGATGTACAGGAATTTGAGTGCGCCGCTACTTCTTGATTTCATTTGGAAGGTTCGCTCCTCCGTTGTAGGGTCATAAGTCACATGCACTGCTTCTAAACCTGAGAATGCGATAGATGCTGCAATGGGCACAAGGGGTTCAATCGGCCCATCACTGCCCTGTACAAGCGCCGATTCACGATCTCTTGAAAGAATCAGATGGTCTGAAGACTCCAATTCCATATGATCGTGCGAGCCTATGGCCAGCCCCACTGATGGGAGTATGTCGGGAGTCCTAGTGATTCGGAAGTCGTCTGTAATCTCAAAATGTAGATTTTGTCCGCCGCCATCTGGAGAGAACTCGACCCCACCGCTTAGAACGTCAACCACAATAGTGGGGATTGAATTTATTATCAAGGCCGTTTCTAAAAACACGTCTACCAGATTCACCAACGCTGCATCTAAAATTCTAGAAAGAAAATCTAGATTCTGATTATTGCCAAAAGATACGTCGTTTCCTTCGTCATTGCCTCCTATGTTGAAGTCCCCGTATACAATGAGTGCAGTTGGGATTGCTCCGGTTTGGAGTGTTATCCTCTGGTGATCGGTTACCACACCCCCCCTGGTGAGCCATGAGTCGTATTCGATAGCGTCTATTTTACTGACTGATCTGAGCATTATCATCGATTTTGGTGGATCTGCTGGATTGATTGGGAGATCCTCATTGTCTTCATTCGGAGAAGTGTCTCTAGAGAAATTCTTGACTGCTATGATTAGTCCGAGTCGGTCAGGTTGTGACCCAGGTAACTCTGGGCTAGACCTCGAACCAAGCATCGTAAAGACTCGATCTATCTCTTGGGCTGAGAGCGAACCGGACGGCATCCCCCTCAGCCAACCCAATGAATCTGTGGAGTTGCCGTAATCTCCATCTGCACTGTCTTCAGGTACGTTTACCCTATCCTCGTGGAAATGAAGATGGATGTCTGCTCCTCGATCAGCGTAGTATTCTAACGTACTCAGACTGCGTTCCCCTGGGCCACCGGCTCCTGAAGCGAGAGAAGAATCCGTACGGATCGTTACAGAAACCTCCCTTGGTATAACGAGTTCTTGGCCCTCCGGATGGATGCCTAAGTCAATATATGCAACTTCCCATACCTCACGGTCGCTCTGATCTGGCGGCGAATAATGGATGTAGCCGAAACCTGCCCTGACGCCGCAAGAAATCTCCATTGATGTGAGGGTATTCAGTTCAACAGGGTCATATCGATCAGGACACTGATCTTCTACCGGGTTATTTATCGAAATCACGTATGGTGCGGCCAAAGAGGCTATGGAAATTCCAGAGTCGTCAACGTCTCCATTGGGGTTGAATATTCCAAAGGTGATTGCTGTCAGGAATTCTGCACCTGCATCGGATATATCGAGGAATATTCTTTCTATCCCTACGTCCAGTGTGAATTGACGTGGTGGTTGTGTGAATGCAGAATCGATGACCCAAACGTAACTCTCGCCTTGATTGAGCCCTAATGTATCCGAATATGCGAAGGCCTTGACCAAAGATACCTCCATGCTCTGCAAGTTCGCCCATGCAGGATCCTCAGGGGTCTCTTCATCTATTACATCGACCTGAAATTGGATGGTTGGTTTAATCCAAAGTCTGTCCCCGCTTATGCCCCAGCCACCATTGAAATCGAATTCGAGAGTCAATCCCACCTGGATATCATCGTTCCCATCCCCATCTACATCCATCGGATGTAAGAGCGGATCTCCATTGTTGAATATCAAGGAAAGAAGCGAGTCTGTAAATGTGACAAGTTCGATTGTCTGCTGTAAATTGCCACTTTGATCTTCATACTCAACCCAAATCGCATAGTCAGTGATGTTCAATATAGTGGACCATATGTTTCTTACTTCGCCGGGCAGAGGTTCATTGGGGTCGGTTAGAATCCGATATGGACGCGGATGTATCACCTCTGGGGGAGTTGTTTCGATTCCGCTAAGCCCGTTCAACAGATCATTGGTTCCATGTATCGGGGAAAAGTCATCACTCTGTGTTATTGACTCTCTAACCAGATCTAGGGCTGTACCGGCTTCATCCATCGCCTGTGGATCAGATTTTATAGCTCGGTCCATTGATAAAACTGCATCCAGATCGTCAAGAATTCGGAAGTCATCAGAGGCAACTCGTTGCTCAGCACTTGCGATAATTGTAGGAGATGCGGCTGACATAAAGAGGAGCGCTATGACGAGTGCGGACCATGGCGGGGATGCAGCGGAAATCGGGTGAACAACACGAGCGGCATCCGCAGCCATGTAACTGAGTTCTTGAGAGGCTGATTTAGGATATTCCCCGATGTGACCCCTTCAGGTCACGGTCGGCGTACAACCTCGATGGAGCCACAAGATGGACATGGGACCCTGACGCCCGGGGCTCCGAGCGGTATTTTGACCTTGAAAGAAGCTGAGCAGGAACTACAAGAAGACTTCATTTCAATTGATTCTGGATCTTGTGGTGGCTTTTCTTCTGATACGTTCCGATCGGGCTCCACTGCTGGTGGCGGGGCCTCCGGTTCGGGCTCCACTGCTGGTGGCGGGGCCTCCGGTTCGGGCTCCACTGCTGGTGGCGGGGCCTCCGG